>CAVOYX010000001.1:0-625087 GCA_963700795.1 uncultured Alphaproteobacteria bacterium
CAAAGCGCTTGATCAGGCGGCTCCTCTGGACGGCTGGAACCTTGCCGAAAGCATCCATCACCTGCGGAGGCTGATGGAAGTGCGAATGGGCAATGCGGGACGGCGTGAGTTCATTCAGGTCCTGCGGCTAATGGAGACCTTCCATCAGCATCAGGTTGAACAGGCCGCCACCGAGGCGCTGCGGCTTGGCGCCATCAGTTTTGATGCGGTCAAGATGCTGCTGTTGGCGAGATTGGAGCACCGGCCGGCCCGGCTGGATCTGACCTTCTATCCTTATCTGCCAGCTGCCACCGTAGGAACAACAGACCCACGCGCTTATCTTGGCCTGGTTGCCAGCCCTGGCTCAGCTTCTGTGACAGAAGGAGTACCAGCATGACAACAAGCCCCGACACCACAACAGTGCCAGCGCAGGTTCTTCTGAGTAATCACCTCAAGGCCCTGAAGCTTCCGACATTCGCCCGTGAGTATGAGAAGGTGGCGATAGAATCCACCCAGGATCGTGCAGATTATCCGCGCTATCTGCTGCGTCTATGCGAGTTGGAGCGGATTGATCGGGAACGGCGCACCATGGAACGGCGTATCCGGCAGGCGCACTTTCCGCAGACCAAAAGCTTCGACACATTCGACTTCAACGCCCAGCCATCGCTCAACAAGACGCTGGTTCTTGAACTGGCCCGCTGTGAATGGATCGAGAAGCGGCAGAACTGTATAGCGCTTGGACCCTCGGGCACCGGAAAAACCCATGTTGCCCTGGCACTGGGTCTGGCCGCTTGTCAGAAGGGATACACTGTCGCCTTCACGACCGCTGCGGCCCTCGTGCACGAACTTATGGAAGCGCGCGACGAACGGCGTTTGCGGATACTTCAAAAGCATCTCAACAACGTCAAACTGCTGATCGTCGATGAACTGGGCTACGTGCCATTCACAGCCGTGGGCTCCGAACTGCTCTTCGAGGTGTTCAGCCAGCGATACGAACGCGGATCAACCCTCGTCACAAGCAACCTGCCATTCGATGAGTGGACTTCCGTCTTCGGCTCAGAGCGCCTGACCGGTGCGCTGCTCGACCGGCTCACCCACCACGTCCACATTCTGGAGATGAACGGCGAAAGCTTCCGCCTGGCCACCAGCAAGAAAGCCCGGCGAGGACCCAACCAAACAACGAACACATCAACGCAAGGAGACGCCAAGCCCAAAACATAAGTCGCCGCCGCGTGTATTAAGCCGCGCTACGCTACGCTCCGCGCCTCTCAATACACGCGGCACAAGACAACAAACCAGGGCTTTCAGGCCCTTTTCAATCAACCAGACTGGTACACTTTAAACCCGCCATCTGGCACATTTTGTCTCCGCCATTGACAAGCGTACGGCCTGACTGACCTAACGCGCGTGGGAGAGTTTCAGTAGTGTCCGCCTTTAATGGTGGACACCTTGGAGCACTCTTTGATGGCACGGCCCCGCAAGCATCGACATTGGAGCGACGAAGAAAAGCGTTCTATTTGTTCTCAGACTTTAGCGCCTGGGGTTTCGGTAGCACAAGTCGCTCGGCGATACGCAATGAACGCGAACCTGATTTTTAAATGGCTGAACGATCCCCGGTTTTCACCAGACGGTGATAATTGTGCTGCTCTGTCCTTCTTGCCGGTTGAGATTAAACCAGACGCACCGGTTGATAGCACTCCATTGATTGATGTTCCCGTCGCTGCTTGTGGCGAGCGTGCCGGAAGATTGGAAATTACCCTGCCAGATGGCCTCCGTTTGAAAGTTGAGGGCAGTTTCGACGGGGATGAGCTGGCCCGTCTGGTCAAGGGATTGATTGCATGATCCCGGTACCGAGCAACACACGGGTTTGGCTGGCTGCGGGGGTGACGGACATGCGGCGCGGCTTCAACACCCTGGCGGCGCAGGTGCAGGCATGCCTGGCGGAAGACCCGTTCTGCGGTCATCTCTTCGTGTTCCGCGGGCGCAAGGGTGATCTGTTGAAGATCATCTGGTGGGATCAGCAGGGAGCCTGCCTGTTTTCCAAGCGTCTGGAGCGCGGCACGTTCGTATGGCCGTCAGCAAAAGATGGCAAGGTGTCGATGTCGCCGGCGCAACTGGCGATGTTGCTTGAGGCGATAGACTGGCGAGCGCCACAAAAGACATGGCGGCCATTGACGGCAGGATAAGGCGAGAAAACCAATAAAAACGGGCTTGCTGGGCTCTGTCGGGATTCCCATGAATCGCATTGTTTGCTACATAATGATCGATGAAACAGGCCCCTGCAAAATCGCAGATCGACGTTGCAACCCTTCAGGCTTTGCTGGCCGAAAAGGAAGCGGAGATTGCGGTTCGTGATCAGCAGATAGCCGCTGTTCAGGAGCAATTGCGCGGCCGGGATTTGCTCATCGAGAAGTTGAAGCATCAGCTGGCGGGTATGCGCCGCCATCGGTTTGGCTCGTCGTCCGAGGCCCTCGATCAGCTCGAACTGACCCTCGAAGAAGAGGAGATCGCGAGGGCGGCGGAAACGCCGGTCGAGGATGCCGCTGCCAAAACCCCTGCGCCGGATACCTCCAAGAGAAAGCCCAAACGCAAGCCGCTACCCGATCACCTGCCGCGCAACGAGACGGTGCTGACGCCGGGGGATGCTTGCGGCGTCTGCGGCGGCCGCTTGAAGCACCTTGGCGAGGATGTCACCGAAGAACTGGAATATGTTGCCCGGCCGTTTCGTCGTCAACCGGATCGTCCGTCCGCGCATGGCGTGTTCCTGTTGTGAGAAAATCCAGCAAGCGCCCTTGCCATCACGACCAATAGAGCGAGGTCGGCCCCGGCCCGGGATTGCTGGCGCATGTGCTCGTCAGCAAATATGCCGATCACTGTCCGCTCTACCGCCAGAGCCAGATTTACGCCCGCGAGGGCATCGATCTGGAACGCTCGACCCTTACCGATTGGGTCGGCAAGGCGACCGCCTTGTTGGAGCCCCTGGCCGATCTGATTGGCCGCCATGTCCTGCAAGGCCCGGCGCTGTTTGCCGACGATACGCCGGTAAAACTGCTGTCGCCGGGAAACAAGCGCACCAAAACTGCGCGGGTCTGGGCCTATGTCCGCGATGAGAGGTCCTGGCAAGGAAAAGGAAAAGAGCAGGCGCCACCTTGCGCCTGGTACCAGTTCACAAGAGACCGCAAGGGCCACAATCCGGTCAGCCATCTGTCCGGCTACAAGGGCTGGATCCATGCTGACGGGTATACCGGGTTCAACGGTATGTTCGGACCGGACAAAGCCTCCGAGATGGCCTGCATGGCCCACGTCCGGCGCAAGTTCGTCGATATCTACAAATCGCAGGGTTCGCCCATTGCCGAAGAAGCGATCAAACGCATCGCCGAGCTTTATTCCGTCGAAAAGCAGGCGCGAGGTCAGCCTCCCGAAGACCGTGTCATCCTTCGACAGTCTTACGCAAAGCCGGTCTTCGACGATCTGGAGGCATGGCTGCGCAAACAATTGCCGAAACTTCCCGGAAAGTCGCCCCTGGCCGAGGCCATCCGCTATGCTCTGGATCGCCTTCCCAAGGCCCGTCCGTATCTCGACAATGGGTTTCTGGAGATCGATAACAACTCGGCGGAACGATCGATGCGACCGATAGGCCTGGGCAGGAAGAATTATCTTTTCATGGGATCAGAAGCCGGCGGTAAATCCGCAGCCATTGCCTATACCCTCATCGAGACAGCCAAACTCAACGGCGTTGATCCCCAGGCCTGGCTGACGGATGTCATGGCCCGTATCTCCGATCACAAAATAACCCGGTTGGACGAACTTCTGCCCTGGCATTACGCTGCAAACGCAGCGTAATCCGTGAAGGACTGCCCACGAAGGGCGGGTTGGCCGGACGCTCACATGCGTACCGCCATACGGCTCAATACGCATAATGGTGAGTGAGAACCCCATATTTCAGGGATGACAATTCGATTTAGAATTCATTTGAATTGCTCAAACATCTACATTGCACCTGATTGACGGGCTATCTTTGCCCCGGTTATCCCATAGAGCACTCTTCTGTTTACGTTGGGTGCGGAATAGAAAATTTCGCGTTTGAACAAGTCCAGTTGAATTCGAACAGAACGGTTCTGATCATAGAGATAAACCGACCATTCATCTCTTCCTGCTTCCTTGAAATAATGGTTTCCGTCTCGATTGGTTTCAATCCAAACTCCCTGGCTGGTATTCACGAAGCGGCCCCCCGGATAAAAAACTGATCCTGCATTAAAGCCATTGGCTTTGGCGGACATGCTGTTGAACAGGCTGGGACAATATTTGTGCATCCCGTTCAATCCTTCGAAACGCGTGCACATGATATCGCCCCATTGATAACCAACCTGTCCGCCACGAAAGCGAATGGAAAACCAGGGGTAACCATTCATCATGATCCCGGTGTTACGGGCGTGGGTAATTGGCTCAGATTCTCGAAGTGAAGTGATCTGGGCCGATTGCATGCTGGGGCCGGCGCGAACAACACCGCCCAAACTTTCTGCGACATAGGCTTGTGCGCTTGATGCGCTGACAATCGCTGCCCCCAGGATGGCCGCGAGCGTGAGTAGCGAGGTTGTCTTCTTGTGCAACATGGTTGTAGTCCTTTGCTTTGGTGTGGGTTGGGTCTCATGGCGGGTCGAACCGATCGCCTGATGGAGCCACCCTACTTCCCGGCGCTTTTGGTGGCTGTTCCCTGGGGAACACTACGCGAATGTGTGAACCTGTTGACCAAACAGTTTTTAAAGTCACCAATTGTATCGGGAATCAACTAGGCCCCAAGCTAAGCCCGGGGCCCTGTTTCATACTCACCTCATGGCGGACAGTGTCTGGCCGCTCGAGCCGTTTGGTATTTCACGGAACCGCTGAACGGCTCCAGCATCTTTTTTGGGGCGCGTTCTCTTCACGTGAACCGGGATCCCACTTCACTTGAAAACGCTCCGATGCCCACGGCAATCGGATTAAAACCGGAAGCCGCGGAAAAGCTTTTTCCCAAATCTATTGACCGACCTTCCAACCTTGCCACGGAAAACATTTCGTCCAAACCGGTCGACAGATTGTCCAATCCGATTAAAGCCATTATCCGGCTTGCGATCTTGTATTTGAGGGCCCGGCGGCAGTTGATCGCCTCTGAGAGACAGGGCCTGCACATGGACGGTTGACATGGCGAGCATGGCTCACCAAGCATGGCAGCAGCGGTAGCAGTCATTGAAGAGGTCTTTTTGGTCAGCATGATGTTGGTCCTTCATTCCTGTTAGGCCATTGTGTTGACGGATCGAACCATTCGACCGTTGAGTACACCCTACCTTTTTGAAGAAGTTGTCCGCTGTTACCCAGGGAACAGTATCGTCGACAATATCAGGGAAAGCCGTATGTGGTTGAAAACGTCAGTCCGGAGATGGCGCTCTTCTTGGTTCGGGCCTAGGGCCATTGCTAACTCCTTTCCTGGACTGAATTTATTGTTTCGCTGAAGATTACCCGCAATGTTGGTTTTGTAAAGATTACATAATATCCCGCGGCAACGCCCTCTTTCCAGCAAACAACAAAGATGAATACTACGAACCCGCTCTCCCCGGCAGGTCGGTCAGACCGGACGCTTACCTTCAAATTAATGCGTCATCCGGTGAATGCGGGCTTAGTGAGGCACAGAATTTGGAGAAAGTGTATAGGTTAAGTAAAAGCTAGTTGTTTTAGGTTCGTATTTTTGGCAATCTCAGTGCAAGGTGGGAACGCCTTGCAATGCATTCAGGCGACGGATTTATCGATACAATTCGTAATTGTTATTGTGCTGCTGCGGTTTTTTGTTATTGTGATAATCTGTATTTTTGTGGCCAGCAGGCGGTATCCTCTTTCAACAGGGGTGTCGCGTGTCAGCTTTCGGAATTTCACTGATGGATCAAGCTAGCCTGAAATTGAACTGGATGAAGGAAAGAGCGATGAATAAGTTTTATGCAATATCTGTAATTTTGGCGTGTGCTGTGGCGTTGACAGCTTGTGGCCGTACGCCCGGAGAACGGACGGGAAGCGGCGCTTTAGTTGGTGCGGGTACTGGTGCTGCCCTCGGTGCAGCAGTCACCGGGCGTGCCGGTGGAGCACTTGCCGGGGCGGTGATCGGCGGCGTCGGTGGGGCTATCGTTGGCCGCTCAACCTGCCGTGTTCGATACACACGTTCGGGCAGGCGCTATTGCGCACGCAGGTGAAGCCTATCGGTCTTTGGTAGGGATGACGCCTTTTTATTGTGTCCAAGCCGGTGACTGCCAATTTGGTGCCGCCCGCCAAACACGATGACACGGTCGAGGCATACCCTTCTGATTGATCGGATCAGTGTTTCCGCCTAGCCGTTTTGGCATGTGACCAGAGTGCTGTCGGTCGATCTGGAATGCCCATCGCGCATAATTGGCGCTTGAAAATAGCTCCAATTATCCCGTCGTTATTTCGGATCAGATATCCTGGCGGCTAGTCTCAACCACAAGTTTCGGTCAATCGCCATTGAGCGGCACAATCTGGAGGCGTTCGTGACGGCTTTGTCGTACCGTGCCGGCGGATCGTCCAAGACGTCCGATTCTGAACGAAACCGGATATAGCGCGCTTGGTATTTTGCTAGGGCGTGTCGTCATTTGATCCAAGCCATCGCGCAAACCAAATGCAGACCGTGCCGGTGCCGGTGCAGGAAGAGCTACTGAAAGCTCCAAAACCGTTTCCATCGTTAATCGCCAATCCCTGGGCCAGGGTAGGGCATGAGCCGGCGACCCTTATCGGAAAGAATAAGACCGCCCCGAATGAGGGGCGGCCCATCAGCAAAAAGATCTATTTGTCCTGTTCAGCGATCCAGGCTTCCGCCCGCATCAGCACCTTGGCGGCATTGAGTAGATCGCCGGCATTGAGATTATCGGTCGATTTATACTCATCGCCATCCTTGTAGCTCTTCGACAGGGTCACCGAGTAAAAACTGTCATTCTCCCATATGGCAGCCTCGACAAAGCCGATACGGAACTTTTGAACCGGCGCGTTCTTCTTCGCCATCACGCACCTTCCTTTCTCCAGCTCACAGGCTGGTGGGGCCGCGCTGACGATCTTCAATTTATTGATCTCAACTGCAGCCCCATCAGGCGATAAGCTTAACTATGGTACAATAAATCCGGATAAGTACAAACGGAGGTAAAACCCATGTCCTATGTCGACTTTGCCGAGTTGAAGGAACGCGTCACGATTGATCAGGTTGCTGATCTACTTGGCCTGCAGATGAAGCCATTTGGCAAGCAGCTACGCGGGCCGTGCCCGGCCTGTAACGAAGGGGGAGACCGGGCCCTGGTCATTACGCCAGAGCGTGGCGCCTTCTATTGCTTTGCCGACAAGCAGGGTGGTGACCTGATTGCTCTTGCCGCCCACATACGCGGCGAAGCCATGAAAGAAGCGGCCGGCTTTATCCACCATTCCCTTACCGTTCCCGAAGAGAAGGCGGCGCAACAAAATGGAGCCACAGCCACAAAGCTGCACAAGAAGCTCCAGCCGCTTTCCCATTTGGAATACGATCATCCGGCTCTGACCGCCCAGGGGATCGATCCAGCCATTGCCGAAGGCCTTGGTATCGGCTGGGCGACCAAGGGCATCGCCCGCGGCAACATCGTCATTCCCGTCCGCGACGGAGAGGGAAGTCTTATCGGCTACATCGGCTGCCAGGAGATGACCTTCGTACCCGACGACTTCCAGACCAATGTCGTACCAATTAATAGGAAGACGGCGTAGAACTTCTCAGCCCCCACGGGGGCTTTTGTTTTGTTCCCGCGGGTTTGACATGCGCCAAGATGTGTGATCCGACCACGCCAATACCTTGACTATATGCGCACAGCGTATACACATGTATGCATGTGAAAAATTACAAAAACATCCGCATCAGCGCAGAAAATTACCAGGATTTATTGGAATACAAGGCCGATTGCGAAAAAGAAAATGGGCGTGCACTATCTTTCGATGACGCAATCGAATTACTGCTCACGGAGATCGTCGGCCTTGAGTACGCACTCGGGGCAGAGCGCTTGAGATACAAAAAAGCATTTTGCGGCAAAAAGTGATCGCTTCTCACCGTCCCTCATGCTCTCGCAGGGGGGGCGTTTTTGTACTCATACCAAACGGTTACTTGCAAAATCAGCTGTCTATCATCGCCTGGTCAATCGAAAAGGAGATGACAGATGAAAGCACCAGGATTTTTCCGTGACCCAAATACCGGCCGCTTGATGAAGGCAGAAGACTTTATCAGACGTGAGCGAAGGGAATGGGGCGAAGCCTTCGCCACATTCGGCAAAGAACTCTTTGGCTTCGGTAAGCAACAGGGAAAAGCAGCCATCCGGATCAGCGAGGATGAACTAAAAGTCCTGTTGGGCGCAAAGAGGAGGCGCTGATGGCTTGGCTTGGCAGAAAACCACGTGTCCGTCGCCGTGATGGCTGGACTCTTGCAACAGGCTCGCACCGGCGCAAGGTCCGAAAATACGGCGGCCTGACAAATCGACAATACAAGAAGGTCGTCAAAGGTAACCGCCGCTACAAAAAATACGGCATCGAAGCCTAAACCCTGACCCCGCTTCGGCGGGGTTTTTCTTTTGTGCCGGATGAAATGAAACTTGCCGCAATCTGCTTCCGGAATGCATCGAACAGCCGACATTCCAATATTGCTAAGCCATCTCAGGTTGTGTGAAGGGTTGCGGACGCCGATGGTGTGCGGATTTCGGCAGGCGGCGGCGTTGCTGGCTGGCGTCGGCAAGCCATCAGGGAAGGAACCCGCGGGATGTGTCGTGCGGACGGGCCTCAAGGACTATGGGGAAAGTGCAGCCGGGCGAAGCATAGATGATAGCGCGTTGGTGGCGTCGAACGGTTTGGTCGCGGTGGACTGCCGTGATGCAGCATGGTCGGTTCTCGATTTTCGAGATGGCGATCGTTTCATGAACTATCGATACCCTCTGGTTGCGCCGTGAAGCGCGGCTTTGTGCCGGCCTCGAATGTTTCGATGATACGCATGGTTCCGCCACAGCACGGGCATGGCTGGCGCAGGGCGTCAGGGTCTTTAGCGTTTGCGTCGTCGCCTTCATTGCGGCTGATATCGGACAGCGCAACGCCGAGCAAGGCGCGCATCGTTTGCAGATTGGCGGCGCGCACGCCGTTGGCGAATAGCCCGTAATGGCGGATGCGATGGGCGCCCCTGGGCAGGACATGGATCAGGAAGCGCCGGATGAACTCGTGGGTTGAGAGTGTCATGGTCGTGTAGCGGGCCTTGCCCTGCCGCCGGTAGTCTTTGTATTTGAAGGTGACGGTCTTGTCATCTGCAGCGATCAATCGCCGGTTCGAGATGGCGACGCGGTGGGTGTAGCGGGCCAGATAGGCTAGAACAGCTTGCGGACCTGCGAAGGGCTGTTTGGCGTAGACGAACCATTTTCGCCGTCTTGCGCGGGCGGCGAGATATCGTTGAATGTTGCGGCATCAGCCAGATGGGCCAGTGATCGCCATAGAAGGTCAGGCAGCCTTCCGGCCGTATGGGCGGCAACGAGCTTTTCGATGAACAGCCGCCGGAACAGTTTGAGCCAGCACCCGCACCGGCAGGAAGAAGCCGCGGCGGCAGGCGATCCAGCGCTTCCCGTCCTCCGACAGGCCGCCGCCCGGCACGATCATGTGCACATGGGGATGATGGGTCAGGGCCGAGCCCCAGGTATGGAGCACGGCGGTGATGGCGATTTTTGCGCCCAGATGCTTGGGATCGGCGGCAATGGTCAGCATGGTTTGGGTCAGCATGGTTTGCGCACTCGCCTTGAACAACAGGTCATAGACGACCTGCTTGTTCTGATAGGCGATGGCGGCGATCTCAGCCGGCAGGGTGAAGACGACGTGATAATAGCCGACCGGCAGCAGTTCGCTCTGGCGCGTCTGCCAGCCAGTCGCGCGCCGCCACGCCTTGGCACTTCGGACAATGGCGGTTGCGGCAGGAGTTATAGGCATGGACCGTATGGGCGCAGTCCTCGCAACGCGCCACATGGCCGCCGAGAGCCGATGTGCGGCAGCGGTGATGGCGTTCATCACCTTCATCTGATCAAGGCTGATGTGTCCGCGGTTGGTCGCTCGCCATGCAGCGCCATGGTCGCGGAAGATATCCGCAACCTCCAGAGCCGGCCGGGGCACGGCGGGCGCCGTCTATCCGGGCGGCGGTGCTGTGGGATCGACCCTGCACGATCCGGTCTAGCGGGCTCATGACCTGGCGAATGGTGCTGGTGGCGACCCTTGTATAGAGCGCGGTGGTGTCTAGATCGACGTGCGATTTGATGGAATCATCAAATTGTACAAAGTTGATCGACAAAGCAAATCAGAGCATCGTATTTCGCAAAAGCATGCGTCAGCTTTTACGCCCGATGCTCTAGCTTGGCATGACCGAGCAGTACCTGGATAACGCGCACATCGATATTCTGTTCGAGCCGATGGGTGGCGAAGCTGTGGCGCAAGGTGTGCAGGGATATCTTCTTGTCGATGCCAGCCATATCGGCGGCGGCGTGAAAGGCGCGATTGAGTTGGCGTGTGGAGATCGGCTGGGCCGGATCGCGTCCGGGAAACAACCAGGCCTGCGAGCGTGATTGTTTCCACCAGGCGCGTAGCAGCACAAGCAGGTTCGGCGACAACATGACATAGCGGTCTTTACGGCCCTTGCCCTGATCGACCCGGATGAGCATGCGTTCGCTGTCGATATCGTGGACCTGCAGGCTGACGACTTCGGCAGCGCGCAAGCCCGCGCCATAGGCGATGCTCAGCGCAGCCTTGTATTTGAGGCCTGGTCCCGGTGCACAATCGATCAGACGGGCGATCTCTTCCGGGCTCAGAATGACCGGCAGCCTCCGCGGCTCACGGACGAACTGCGTCCAGCGTTCAATCTCGGGCCGCCCGAGAGTGATCTTGAAGAAAAACCGCAGGCCGGTAACAAAGGCGTTGATCTTCGCCGGCGTGGCGCCTTCATCGCGGAGGTTGAACTGAAAGCGCCGAATATCTTCCTGCGTCGCGGTGTCGGGTGAACGACCGATAAACGCGGCCAGGGACTTCACGCTGAGGATATAATTGCGCTGCGTATCGGCAGTGAACCCGCGGATGGTCATGTCTTCAATCATGCGGGTGCGCAACGCGCTGATGGGCTGCTTACTCATAACTCACTCCTGTCTTGAGGTAAGGTTGCAACCCGATCCTCAGGACAGGACGATCCGCCCGCCAATCTCAAAATATCAATTGGTTAACCCGTACCCCGCCACATACCCCAATGCGCGCAGCGCTCTCCCGCGCGAGCGGGTTCGTTGTGTGCCGAGCATGTTCGATAGCTTGGGGGTGAAAGTCTCCTGTCCAACCTGATGGAGGTGAAGGATTAGCGAAGCACAAGGGCGTCATCGCGAGGTGGCGTCTGAAGGAAGCGTGGAGCAAAACCGCGACCTGACGAACAGAAACCGGATATGAGGCAGCCTGGCCGGACGAGCGGGCGACTAATCGCGAAGTCCATATCCATCAAGGGCCAGGGCTGTAGATCCGGCAGGTGTGCGGGGAAGGCGATCGAACTTACCTCGGGAGACCTGCGTCGTGTTCCGAATCGGAACTGAGGGAACCGAAAGGGACCCTGATCGCGACGCAGAAGTCAGCAGAGGGCATAGTAGGTCATGCTGTCGGCAAGGCTATTGAGGCACTCCAAGGCCGAAAGGCGGAGCAACGGATAGGCCGAGCCGGAAACGATGGACGAAGGCCCGAACGATTGGGAGCGGCAAGTAGGACTGGCAACTCATGAGTGGAAAGCGGCAGAACAACCAGCACGTGCTGGCCCAGAAACCGATGAGCCGGGGTGAAGCCCCGCTCCGCGGTCGCCATGGGGCCGAACCACTCGTGGCGACGGCAGAACCCGAAAGCCCGGCTTCAACCAGACAGACAATGGAGGAGATGTGCGACCGAGAGAATCTGAAACGTGCGTGGCAACGCGTTCGCAGGAACAAAGGCGGTCCCGGCGTGGATGGAATGACCATCGATGACGCCAGGGGCTACCTGCGTGAGCACTGGCCAGACATTCGATCTCAGCTGCTCAAGGGAACCTACCAGCCGCAGCCGGTTAAACGGGTGGAAATCCCCAAACCGGACGGCGGGGTCAGAAAACTCGGCGTGCCTTGCGTCGTCGACAGACTGATCCAGCAAGCCTTGCTGCAGGTTCTCCAAAAGCGTTGGGATCCGACGTTTTCCGAGCACAGTTACGGCTTCCGGCCGGGACGCTCGGCCCATCAGGCGGTAGCCCAGGCGCAGCGCTATGTTGCGGAGGGCTACGCCATTGTGGTTGATCTCGATCTCGAAAAGTTTTTCGACCGGGTCAATCACGACATGCTGATGGCGCGTGTCGCCGCACGGGTAGCCGATAAACGCGTGCTCAAACTCATCCGGGCCTTTCTCAAGGCCGGAGTGATGGAAGACGGTCTGGTCCATCCGGTGGATGAGGGGACACCGCAAGGTGGCCCGCTTTCGCCGCTGCTAAGCAACCTCGTGCTCGACGATCTCGACAAGGAACTGGAGAGACGGGGCCATCACTTCTGCCGCTACGCGGACGACTGCAACATCTATGTTCGCAGCCATCGTGCCGGTGAACGGGTGATGGCATCGGTGAGCCGGTTCCTGACCGGCAAGCTCAGGCTGAAGGTCAACGAGGCCAAGAGTGCGGTGGCGCAACCGGAGGAGCGCAAGTTTCTGGGGTTCAGCATCTCGAACGACGGGAGCGAACGGCGCATTGCGCCGCAAGCCCTCAAGAAGTTCAAGACGCGAATCCGAGAACTCACCCGCCGGACACGGGGAAAATCTCTGCTGCAGATGATCGAAGAACTGAGGCCATACCTGATTGGATGGCGCAGCTACTTCGGTTTCTGCCAGACCCCGCGGGTGCTCACGAACCTGGAAGCGTGGATCCGCCGAAGATTGCGATCTTATCTTTGGCGGCAGTGGCAGAACGGGCGCAATCGCTTCAAAGAACTACGGCGCAGAGGCGTCACGAAGTTCCATGCTGCGGTTGCTGCCGGTTCGCCGACGGGATTCTGGCGCATGTCAGGACACCCGGCGGTACAAAAGGCACTGCGCAACCACGTCTTCGATTCACTCGGTCTTCCTCGTCTCCACGTCCCGGCTGATTGCACAACACAATCGAACCGCCGTGGTACGTGACCCGTATGCCCGGTGGTGTGGGAGGGGCGGCGCTGCGAGGCGTCCCCCTATCCCGATCTGTGGACAACTTCGGACGGTTGGTGCCCCGGACAGGGGATTAAGCGCGACCGATTTTTTGAAAGGGCAATGAAAATCCCCGCTGGAAGCGGGGAAGGTTGCTACTTTTTGGGGCGTTCAATACTCCTCGGCGCGCATTATTGTTAAGACGCGACGCGTCTTCTGCTCGTCGGCTGGATCTTCTGACCCGTATTTCAGATCCAGGTCATACGCATCGATTTTCCAAAAGAACTTTTTCCCTTCGATATCGAACGCGCCGAAGTCATGTTCGCCGTGCGGATCGCTGTCGGCATCGAACTTTTCGAATGTTTTGACACGCCAGATTGCCTCGGTTTGAATTTCGTCCGGCAAAGCAGATACTCCGGCCGTCAAGTAGACATCGCGGGGCATGGTTTTGCGAAAGGCATCATTCAGCTCGCGAATTCGAACGGTTTTGTCGTCTGCCATCTTCTTCTCCTTGCTATCGGCCAACCGGGATGGCGAGCCGAACGGCGCGGGGAAGGGGATAGGGAGCTATGCTTCCGTCTTATGCGCTACGATTTTGCGAACTGTGAAAGACCGCGAGTACAGTTAAAAGCTTTGACTTGGTGTCCAGTTGATAGGTGATTATGTAGGGAAGTCCGGGCGTAACCCATTCCAGGGTATTGCGAGCGTCGCCCGAGCGGCCAAGGCGGGGGAAGAGGGCAATCGTCTCCACGTTGTGCATGATTTGGTCGATGATCTTTTCGGCCACTATCGGTCTGTCTGTAGCAATCCAGGCATGAATGGCAGCAAGGTCATTGATCGCTTCTTGGCGGACACGGATTTTCATACCTATCCAAGAACACGTCGACGTGCAGTTTCGATAGTGAACAACCGTGGTGCCGATAACGTCAAACGGCGTTGGATCTCGGCGACTTGTTCGTCGTTCAATCGCAATGGGCAAGTCGCTTGCGCTTCGAATATTTCGAGCAAGTTGGCTGCATCGATTTGGCGGGTTTCCGGCCAGTGTTTTGCGCGTGTAATGACTTCGTTGAATTTTGAATTTTTCATATGATGTAGTGTACCATAGAGTTGAGTTTCAGCCAGCTGATGCGTTTCAGCAAATAGCTGGGAATCTCCAGTTTTGAAGATATGGCTTTGTTGAGCGATCGCTTAAGCGTCTCACAATTGTGAGGTTTCTGCGATGCGCAAGGCAAGCAGATGACGCTTGCCATGCGGTGGTTGAGCGCGTTGCAGAAACCTCATTGCACGAAACTGCTGCGCGGTAGGGCTATGGTGATTTGGTTATCTGGATGGACGGTCGGGCGGGCAAATGGGCATCGTGGTGCGGTAATACCGTTTTCCGCGATCCGGTACGGGTCTTTGGTCACATTACTTCACCTACGCGAAGCGGCGTTACGGTATTTTTCGCGTGTCGAAGTACTTGCCTGCATGGGCTCAGAGCAAGCGACGGCGCTTCGGGTTTTAGTCGCCTGGCCAAGTCTGCGTTCTTGTATTTTGGTTTTTACAATGGCTGCCATCATGACGTGTCGACCTTCCAGACTGGGCGTCGAGCCGGATAGCGACCTTCAAAGGTCTCGACGATGCGCATGGGGCCGCCGCAACACGGGCAGGATGGAGGTACGTCGGTCGAGCAAGGTTTGCCGGTGGAGCCTTCGGTGTGGCCTGTACTGAGCTCGTGATCATGAACGTTCAAGAGCGAGCGGCACAAGGCAATCTTGTCGGCGCGATGACCGTTGGCGAATAAGCCATAATGGCGGATGCGGTTGAACCCATCCGGTAGAACATGCAGCAAAAACCGGCGAATGAACTCTCCAGCATTCAAGGTCATGATCTTGTGCTTTGTCCGACCGGTTTGGCGGTAATCTTTCCATCGATAACTGACCCTGTCGCCCTCCATGGCGACCAGACGGCGGTTGCTGATGGCAACGCGGTGCGTATAGCGGGCCAGGTAGGATAGAACCTGCTCAGGTCCAGCAAACGGCCGCTTGGCGTAGACTACCCACTCACGGGATCTTACCGCGCGAAGATGGGCGGCAAACGATGCGGAATCAGTCAGTTTCGCCAGATCGTTGAAGAACGCCAGCTTACCGCTTCGGTATAGGGCCTCCAGCCCTTCCAGGAACATCCGCCGGAACAACCGGGATAGGACCCGGACGGGCAGAAAGAAGTTTGGCCGGCATGATATCCAGCGCTTTCCGTCGGTTGAGATACCGCCACCGGGAACGATGCAGTGGACATGGGGATGATGATCGAGATTTTGCCCCCACGTATGCAGGACAGCGGTAAGGCCAATATCGGCGCCGAGATGCCTGGGGTCTGCTGCAATCGTCGTCAGGGCCTTCGCCGCAGACTTGAACAATAGGCCATAGACTGCTGCCTTGTTCTGATAGGCAATTGCCCCCAGCTCGCTGGGAAGCGTAAACACGACATGGAAGTAGCTGACCGGCAGCAGCTCCTTGCGCCGCGCTTCCAGCCAACGCTCCGCCGTCCGCCACTGACACTTTGGGCAATGGCGGTTGCGGCAGGAGTTATAGGCGACCCGAGTATGGGCGCAGTCGTCGCAACGCTCGACGTGCCCGCCGAGCGCCGCCGTGCGGCAAATCTCGATGGCGGTCATGACCCGTTTCTGGGCCAGGTTCACATGGCCCTTATTTTTGGCGCGCCAGATCGCCCCGTGGCGGCGAAAAATGTCCGCCACCTCCAGTCTTTGGTGAGACATGAGCCGAGATCAGGCCGAGGGTCTTGGCTCGAAGTTCACCAGTTCTAGCGGGCTGCGGACTTGCCGGATCGTATCCAGAGCGACACGCGTATAACGCGTCGTCGACACGATATTGCGGTGGCCAAGCAAGTCCTGAATGATCCGAATATCGACCTTTTGCTCCAGCAGGTGCGTAGCGAAAGCTATGCCGCAGCGTGTGAACCGTTATCCGTTTGTCCAGACCGGCAGCGTTGACGGCTTTCTGGCAATTGCGTTGGACCGCTCTTGGAGTGACTGGATGATCAGGATCAGCCCCAGGAAAAAGCCAATGCTCTGGCCGTGTGCGTTTCCAATGGGCGCGCAGGATTGCCAGTAGTTGTTCGGAGAGCATGACAAAGCGATCTTCTTTCCCTTTCCGTGATTAATGCGGATCACCATACGTGCGCTGTCGATGTCTTCGACCGCGAGCCTTGTTACTTCGGACACGCGCATCCCAGTCGCATAGATGGTTGCAAACAGCGTCCGCATCTTGGGGCTCCGGACGGCCTGAAGAAACCGCTCGACTTCGTCCTGCGACATTACCGCGGGCAGGGAGTCGTCAAGCCGGGCATAGACAATCTGGTCGGCGAGTGCCTTATTGCCGAGCGTCACACCGTAAAAGAATCGCAAGGCGCCCATGAGCGGATTGATTGTCGCTGGAGATAGGGAGCGGGCGCTAAGATGGAGCTGATAGGTGGCGGACATCTTCCAGCGTTAGCTTATCCGGCGACTTCCCATGAAAGGCAGCAAAGTTTGCAACGGCGGGGACATAGCCTTCTGGGTGCCGGTAGCCATATTGCGCAAGATCATGTCGTCGATCATGCGCTGGCGAAGGGGCGAAATCGGTTTACTCATAGCTGAACTCCTGTCTGACTGACTGAACGAACAGCCAATCGTGACAGGCCCAGCGAGTAACGGCGACCCGTCCAACTCCATCAAGGGTCGCAGAGGTTATCTTGTGCGACGCTTCATCCGTGGCTCAACAGAGCCGTATCTTCCAAACGGTTGGTCTTGGTGCCCCTACCGCGCAGCGGTTTAGTGCAATTTTCTTTTTACGACCCTTGGTCCGGTGCGGTTTCGGTGACTTTGAAAATTGCTTGGGTTCTCTTCGGATTTGATCGGAGCGATCTTCGCATTGTCAGGGCGCCCCCTGCCGGGCCGGGCTTTCGTGAACGGAGCCTCGCAGCGTCTCCGCCCTTCGGCTTCAATCCCTGCCGCATCCAATAAGGCACCCCTCGCCGGAGGCAGTCAGTCCCGCATCCCGTCCACCCTTGGCAGGATCGCCGGCGCTATGCTGATGCTCCTGTGGCTGCCTGCCCCTTCCCTGCCGGAAAGGGGCAACCGGTCTCGCGGCTGGTCACTGGTCTCCGCGAGTAGATCGCTCGTTCCCGCCCAGAGACCTTTGTTCATGGGTTAATTGGTCCGCGTGTCGGCAGACGTGGGGCTCAGGGGCGCCGCCCCTCGCGCGGCCAAGGGCGCGGTCTCCCGAGGCTCGCCGGAACGGGCTTTGCCCGAGCTCCGGTTGCGCCCGCCGCGCTATTCCCTGGCCTTGCTACCCCCGCTCTCGGCGAGGGCCAACGGTTGCAGCAGCAGCTGCGTCCGATTGGCAAAGAGGAGAGTGTTTTATGATTGATCCAGAGACAGGCGAATATGTCCGGACATTCGCCTACGTACCGTGCCGTCTGGCAGGCCATTGAGATTGAAATCCGCCATGACGCGAATTTTCTCGGCATGGGTCGGGACCACATTGAGGTGGAAAGCATTCAGCCTGCGAGGGCTCCCCTGTCGATCACGGAGACCGGCTACCGGTCGGCTTTTCCGCCTCACGGTGCGGTCGAAGCAGCCGGAGGGCCGGTCGCGTTGGTTCTGGCCTGGCTGGATGAGGCGGCGAAGGACAGGAAATGGCAGCGGGAGCGGCAATTGTCGCTGTTCTAGGCTTTTCCAGTTTCGGATGGGGCTGCACAAAGTCAAATGCGATCAGCGACGAGCAGCGGTTTCGAGGCGACGATATGTAACTGAATCCTTCAAGCTTGGAGCTACGGAAGAAATTTGGTCGAGAGCATCAGTAAGGTCATATGGAATGATCGCTCCCTCATACTGCCCAACCGTTAAATCCAAAAGCGTTAGCAGCGCTTTTGCTTTTTCCTCATCGTCAATCATCGAAAGCTTCTTTACCTCACCTTCTTCGCCATAGAGGCCGAAGTCCAGCATCGACCAGCATTCGAACGGGACAAGGAAGCGCGCGATTGTGTCCACGGCTTCGGCGAATGCCTCGCCCGAAGTTGCAGGAAGATCAGCAAGTGCTCCGCTGACGCCAGGCGTCGCCAGAGATCGCTCTTGCGGCCAGACCACACGGAGGAATGGAGCTGCCGCGGCACGAAAGATTCCGTCTTGCGTGCTACTGAGCTGATCTTGGGGTGGTTTCGCTGAAAGGTCGCGGACAAATCGCTGGATCGCATTGGCAGCGGATGCGCGGACCTCATCATCCAGCGTTCTCAGCATTTGCTGAATACGCGGGTTGGGCACTGCGGGATCGCGACTTTCTCGGAATGCATGAAGAACTCTATCACAAGACTGAAGACAAGCCGCCTGCGCGTTTCCCGGCCAAGTCTGCGATCGTTGGCGCGCTGGGCCATCGCACCGCCGATACTTTCCAATACTTTGGTGAAGTGGGTGCGCCGCGCAACGGCTCGCCAAAGTGCCAGCGCCGCGCCGTCATCCTTGAGCAATGGCGCAATGAGATGCTCCTGCGCCCAGCCACGGTCTGCGTGCAGAAAATAGGGTAACGCTTCAATCATCCGGTGTTTGGCGATCAGCCCGCTCCGACCTTCCGTAACAATTACGATGTCGCGCATCTGCCTTTCCATTGAGTCCTCGGGGAACGCTATCGTGCCCGCCGACAAGCTTGGACAGGCAGCAAGAAAGACACCGACGAGCTTGCCAGCGGGCGTGTTAAGCGTATCGAGGTCCATCGGCTCACGGTCATCATCCACTGCGCGCGCGGTAACGCTGAGATCTTCATCTTCAGTATTTTCGGGCCTTCGGTTCGTGGCCTCAACAGCTATCGGCCAAAGACGCAGCCAGATCGGCAAAACCAGAGGCGATCTAACGCTTTGTTTCTCCCAGGAATCCAACCAAGCGCAAATACCCTCAATTGCACTTGACAGCGTTGCGTCGGATAGCTGGTTCATTAGCCCGATAACTCTGCCGGCCTCTCCATTTAGGTTCCGTTCTTGTGCTGCTTCGCCATCCTGTTGGTGCGGCCTGTGCGCCCAGCCGAATCGGTTCCATACCCGTGGGAAGTCGTCTCCACCGTTGTTGGTGGTCTCAAAATCGGCAATCATCTTCACGGCATTGCCCTGCTGATTTAGCCAGCCATTGGCGCGTTCTGCTGGATCATCGTCCCACCCGCTGCGACTGGCAGCCAGCGCAGTTTCGAGCGCTTGAAGACGAGCAACGCCTTGCATGTCGTTGAACCGGTTATCGGAATCAGGAGGGATAGATCGAACGGTTACGCCTTCCGGAAAGCCTGTCTCAATGGTCATCTGCGCCAAATCGTCAAACTGCTGCAGTTGCGCATCTAGCCAATTCTTTGCACGCGCTGGGAGCTCACCCCCTGCGACCTCAATGCGCCTCAATTCGCGAACAGCCCAGTACTGCCGTGCATCCGCGACTTTCGCCGGATCAGCATTCCTTGGCCAGCGATTGCGCGGTGGCCCCTTCCGGATACGAGACACCAACTGGTTCTGCAAAGAGCGGGCGAATTCACCAAATCGAACGGCGCGAAGTTCCGCTATCTCGGGAAATGAGTGAAGATTCCAAAATCGCTCATTATCGAGGGATTGAAGAAAAAGCGCGGCATCGTCGGCTGCAACAAACTGACTGCTACGGGCCATTGCTGCCCACAGTCGAGCAAAGACAGATGAGCCGTTAGCGCTCCACCGTCGAGCAAACGATTGCGCCGCGTTGGGCTGTAGCTCTGAGAGCCGCACCACAACCGCATGCAGCAGTTTTACGGACGGCGCTATACCATGGTGATATGCATCAGGTTCTCTATCTTCGCCGCCCTGCAGCGTTGGCTGTGTGTAGTAAACCCTGTCGAGGAGGCCCAGGCCTATGAAGGATCGCGCGTCATTCCATCCCAGCCTGCGAGCAATATCGAGCCCGCGATTGACAGTTGCTTCCAACACGTTGGCGAGCGATGTGAGAAACGCAATGTCATCGATGTTCGCAAGTTCGAGCACAGTTAGATCAATGAGGTCTCCGCTGGACAACCTGGCTGATAGGATATCTTCGACCTTTTTTGGGGTGCGCGGTTTCTTGATGACGGTCCAGCGCCAGTGTTCAATTTTCTCGACTTTGAGACGTGGTGCGACTAGATCGACAATGGCGTTAACCACGGCACCGGATCGATCGCCCGCCCGTAGCCGCTTCTGTATGCCGTAAATCGCAGTTCCGTCGCGTCCCTCTGATTGAGGTTGTGACCAGCTTTCCTCGATCAAACGCCATGCAGAGGCCCATGGCTCCAAAAGATCGCGCGCGCCTGGCCCGCTCAGCAACTCCTCAATCGCAATGCGCTCGATCCGCTGCCCAGGTCCGAGTTGCAGCGCCCAGTCGATTGTTTTTTGCTCAGCAAGGCGCTTGTTCAGAAAAGCAATTATTGTCCGGAAAGTTGCACGGTCGTGTTGGTCAAGGTAGCCCCAGGGTCGGATCATGATGCCCGTCCCCGGTCGGCTTCAGCGCAAACCTTTACAATAGCGTCAAGCCAACCAATCTCAGCTTTTGCGTCCGAAACAAGCGCCGATAGACGCACACGTTCGCTTGCGTTTCCACGCCGGAAAAAGTGCTCGAAGAGATCGCGATCCGATGTTTTGGCCGCAGACGACGATGTTTTAATGATCCTTCGCAGCTCCCCATCAACTATCTTCTTATTCCCATTGATCGCTGACAACGTCGCCCATCGTTCGAGGGTTGCCCTAAGAGCGTCGTGCCCTTTTGCTGATTCGTAATGGATCGGCGTGATCCCACGCCCATTCCAGTCCGCAAGTGCGACTGCGTCCGGTGATTTCGTGCCGAAAAAAGTAAAGCGCTCTTTCAAGTCATCGAAACGCTTGCCGTCCGCCGCGACCGCATTTAGGAGGTAACGCATAGGTGGATCGTTCACGCTGTAGCCGACCAGTACCAGATGATAAAGGCGGGCGGCATCGTAGATGAAATCTGGAACAACACGCCGCCGCAAGTAAAATTCGCCAAAATCCTGATCTGAAAGAACAAGGGAAGGTCTGATCAATTGCTAATTATATTGATCCGGTCTGTGTTGTTATGATCGGAGGCGTGTCTTGCTGTAGTTTCTTTGATTTTGGCGCCTGCTATCGGCCGATTGATGGTTGATTTCCGGATTGCAGACGCAATTCGGCTGTCAAGCCAGGCATCGTCGCAATAGAGTGTGGCGCTTGATGTAGAGATTGGCGAGCGCGCAGGCGACCTCGAAGCGGTTCCTGTTCTTGGCCAGCCCGCGATAGCGGACATGGGTGAAGCCGAAAATCCGCTTGATGATCAGGAAGGGATGTTCGCCTTTCGCCCGGACTTTCGATTTGGTGGCGTTCTTTGAGCGCTCTCCGTCCGAGAGCGGGCGTCCCCGTGCGGCTCTCCGGTTGGTCATGTCCCTGGCAGCAGGAGCAGCGGTCCTGATCGTTTCCTTCTGGCCCTGATAGGCGCTATCGCCCCAAACCTTCGTCTCCTCGCCGTGTAGCAGTTCAGACACCATCTGGCTGTCATGAACGTTGGCCGAAGTCACCTCGACGGAATGGATAATCTTTTCCCTGCTGTCGACGCCGACATGGCCCTTCATGCCAAAATACCATTGATTGCCCTTTTTCGTCTGACGCATCTCAGGATCGCGCTCGCCCTTCTTGTTCTTGGTCGACGACGGCGCGGAGATCAGGGTGGCATCCATAATCGTGCCTGTTCCGATCTTGATGCCCTTGGCCTTCAGATGATCGTTGACGGCCGTCAGCATCATCTTGCCCAGTCCCTTTTCCTCGATCAGATGGCGGAACTTGCAAATTGTCGTCTCGTCCGGGGCTGCCTCGCGCCCAAGATCAATGCCAACAAAGTTCCGCATTGCAACGCTGTCGTAGAGGCTGTCCTCGGCCTGCGGATCAGACATGTTGAACCATTGCTGCAGAAAGTAGATCCTGAGCATCCGATCGATCCCAATCGGGGGCCGCCCACGCTCGCCGGACGGATAGTGCGGTTCGATCAAGGCGCATAATGATGCCCACGGAACGACCGCATCCATCTCGGCCAGGAACTTCTCCCGCCGCGTCGATTTGTGATGGACTTCAAATCCGATGCTTGAAAACGTCTTCTGTCGCATGGAACCCGTTCGTCGATGATTCAATCCGATCAAACGAAAGAATCAAAATCAACGCGATTCGCCAAGTGTTCTGAATAAACGTCCCGAATAAATCAGACATTCCCAAGCTCAGATGTTCTAGCTGGACTCTTGTCGAGCGCACCATGGATATGAAGCACGCCCGAGAAGTCTGAATATCGCGATGGCCTTGGAATCGAACCCAGAGAATAGGTCTCAACGGGTGACCGAAGGCGTTGAGCAGCGCTCTGAAGCAGCAGGTCGAAGTTTGTTGTTACGATAGTCTTTGCGCCGCCGCGGTCCGCAAGGGCTATGAGTGCCTTGTGGATTGCGGTGGGGCTTGCGGCTCCTGAACGCAGTATCATCGCGACTGTCTGTCTAACCTGACTATCACCCCGCGTTTGATCATCGAGTCGACGCTCAAGCATGCCGAGGACGACATCATAGTCGCCGACAATGAATCGCTTAACTTCGGCAGCCTGCTGATCGGTCAATTCAGCACAATCGGTTTGCCATCGATTGCATGCTTCGCGTGGCAATGCTGCCAAGACGCTATGCGTCGAAGTATCAAGTTGTGCGTAAACTTCCAGAACAAGCTGCCGAAAATCGGGAAGACCAGCGGGACGCGATATGCCGGCACCGCAGATGAAAAGCACTTCGCCGCGCGCATGCGCCAGCAGCAGACGCTCTGGTATCGCTGCTAGCCCCGGTCCAAGTTGGATAACCCGATCTTCGGATGCGACTTCATTGGCCATTAGCGTCTATCGCAAAATTCAAGAATCTATATTCTCCCATATTGCCGCACCACGCCAATGCGATTGTCGCGACGGCAAACACCAAGACATCATTACAGAAACTGAACAATTCGTCGATGTGCTATTATTTGATTATGAACAACCAACCCCGTTTCGGTCGCCGTCTGCCACCACAATTTGGTGTGGCGACGCCAGACTATAGTGGCGACGCCAAATCTGAAGATGACGCTTTTTCTCCGCCTGGCGATGCCTCACAGCCTGCCGCCACTTCCCTGCTACCTGATCTATCCGGCTACACCCACACAGTGCCGGAGGCTTCCCGCCTGATGCAGGAAGCGGGTTGCAAGTACCACTCCGAGCGAAAGGTGCAGCGGTTGTGTGCGGACGGAAAAGTCGATTGTTATCGCTTGCAGACGACCCGTTCTGGACAGCCGGTTACCGAATGGCTGGTCAATGGTACTGCCCTGTTGGAGCATGTCCGGAAGTTTGAGCTGATGCGTGACGACAGTCGAGGGCGTGGCGGCGCCACCGGCGCCGCCATCCGATCCTGGCGTCGCCAGCGAGTTGGTTTCCGAGCCGAGAAATAGCTCAACCGAACCGGACGTCAGCGATGAAGCATGCCGATGACATGGCGTCGCCACCTGTGACTGGCGTCGCCATCGAAGAAGACAATTTCAGCGAAAAGCTTGAAACGAAGCCGGACGTCACCATGCCGCCATTCGATCCTGGCGTCGCCAATGGCGGCAGGGAAATCAGTCAGTCTCCAGATGTTCTGATCCTGATCGAGAAAGCAGAGCTGCGCGCCAAGCTCGAAGCTCAGAAGGAGGTGATCGACGAGCTCCGCGACGACAAGCGGCACTACCGGCAATTGCTGACCGACGAGCGGGTATTCAATCGGGAGTTGCAAAAGGAAGTGAAGGCCATGGGCGACAAGGCACTCGACACGATCCAGAACATCGCCTTGCGCGGGGTGCTGACAGGACCAAAACAGCGGCAAGAGGAATTTGGTGCGAACGATCGCGGGGAGGGGGACAATCCACCACCCCCTCAGCTCAACCTTTAGTGTATAATTCCAACACGAGTATGCGAGGAGACGATCATCAGCGAGATTTCAAAGGGGCTTTTATTCCCAAGGAGATTTGGTGCAATCCCGAACTTGATGGCGACGCCAAACTGGTCTGGGGAGAAATCTATGCCCTCGATAATGATTTCGGCTGTATCGCGAGCAATGAGCATTTCATGCAGATGTTCGGCTGGAAGAACGACCGCAAGGTGCAGCGTGAGATCAAGAAGCTGGCGGACATGGGGTTGATCTCAGTCGAGATTGACAAGCGCAATGACAGCCGCACCATCCGGGTTCTGGCAAGTTCCGTCATCTGGACAAGGAGGAGATGGCCAACCTGGAGGCGCTGCGCAGCGAGCTTGATTTCCAAATTCAAGCTGTAGATAACGTGGGGATTGTCGCGAGCTGGCGACAAAATTGTCGGCAGCTCCCGACAGATATGTCGCCACCTGCCGACAAAAATGTCGTTTATACATATTAGTATACATAGTAGATATCATTATAGATATTGTTACGATTAAGAAAAGGAATGGGGATAACGAGGGTGGCTGAAGGTCACGCATTGCGCTGGGATACAACCGTCAGGGATGGCGGAAGATCCGCGATCAAGTTTCCTTCACAAAGTGCGCTTTGGCATCACCCGCTCACGCGTCGGGATGAAGAAATCAATGAGAGTGGGAGCCCTCCGCGGCCACCAACACACTGCTCGCGCCAGTTCTGAGCGACTAATAAGCGACTAACGAGGAGATGAAGTTTAGATAAGTTATTGAATTTTGTTGGTAGCGGAGGAGGGACTTGAACCCCCGACACGCGGATTATGATTTCTGCTGCTCCAACGGCCATATCGGCTGGCATAATCAGCGTCGATACAAAAATTGTGCCGTAAATGTGCCGTGGAACCTGCGCCGATTTATAACTTATTGATTGTGTTGGCTGGGGGACTAGGATTCGAACCTAGATTGACGGAGTCAGAGTCCGCAGTTCTACCATTGAACTATCCCCCAACGGGCGTGGCGCCGGGTCACGGCGATCCAGATAACCGAGCGGGCGGGCTAGTTCAAGTGCCGCGGCCCTGCTGAAGCGATTTTTGCGCCAGTATGCGCCGGCTGGCGCGATCCTTGGCACGTTCCTTGGCACGATCCTTGCCGCGATCCCTGCCCGAATTACCGCGCGCCACCCTTGGAATGCGTTGGCAAGCTTGGTAGAGTCGTTGCAACGCGCGCCGGCGTTTTCGCGCCCTGGCGTCATGGAGTTGATAGTGCAACGGTTCGGAGACAGCGCCCGCGGCGCCGCATGGTCGGCTGCGCCGGACGGCGACAGCGCTGCACGCGGCCAGTATAGTCAAGCCTCGGGCCCCTATGGGCGCCGGGGTACTTATGCTGCGCTCGACCTTGGCACCAATAATTGCCGTTTGCTGATTGCCCGTCCCAATCGCGAGGGGTTTCGCATAGTCGATGCCTTTTCCCGCATTGTCCGGCTTGGCGAGGGCCTTACCCGTACAGGTGCGCTCGGTGAAAACGCCATAGCGCGCACTTTGTCGGCTCTGGCAATCTGCCGGGACAAGATGGAAGCGCGCGGGGTCAACCGTGCCCGCCTGATTGCTACCGAGGCCTGCCGGGCTGCCAGCAATGGCCTGGCCTTTCTGGACCGCGTTCGCAACGAGGTCGGGCTGGATCTCGAAATAGTCGACCGGGAAACCGAAGCACATCTGGCAGCCGCCGGCTGTTCGATTTTGGCCGACGAGGATGCGCAAGCCATTTTGCTTTTTGACATCGGCGGCGGGTCAACCGAAATCGTCTGGCTCAGCCGGACCGATCCGAATGGCCGGACCGACCAATTGCGCGAACGGGTCCGGTTGTGGACATCGTTGCCGCTTGGTGTGGTGACCCTGGCTGAAAAGTTTGGCGGACATGAAGTCGATGCCGAGACTTTCGAGGCCATGATTGCCCATGTTGCCGGGCAATTGGCGCCTTTCGTTGACGGCGTTGCAAATGAGACCCGTTGCGACCGCTTCCACCTGTTGGGGACATCGGGAACGGTGACAACGGTTGCCGGCGTTCATCTCAATCTTGCGCGGTACGACCGCCGCAGGGTCGATGGATTGTGGATGGTAAGTTCGGAAGTGGACGATGCGGTCAACGCCCTGCGTGGCATGACCTACGACCAGCGGGCGGCAAATGGCTGCATAGGCCACGAGCGCGCCGATCTCGTGCTCGCCGGATGCGCAATTCTCGAGGCCATCCGACAGGCATTTCCGAGCGAGCGCGTGCGCATTGCCGATCGCGGTTTGCGCGAAGGCATCCTGATGCAATTGATGAGTGCAGATGGCGCGTGGCGCAATTCCGGGCGTGGATCGGGGCCACGCTGATGTCGAAGAAGCCAGCCAGAAAAACGCACGTAAAAAATGCGACGGCAAAAAAAGCGGCCGCAAAAAAGGCCGCCAAAAAGACTGTTGCTGTGGCGGCCGCGCCAAAAGTGCCCGGCAAGCAGGCCCCCGGCAAGAAAAAACCCGGCAAGAAATCGTCCGATGGCCACGGCCTGAAAGTTCACGTCAAGACAGCGCGCAAACGGTCGCACTCTTCCACCTTGTGGCTGGAGCGCCAGCTCAATGACCCTTATGTCGCGCGCGCCAAGCTCGAAGGATACCGCTCGCGCGCGGCCTACAAGTTCATCGAAATCGAAGAGCGCTTCAAATTGTTGAAGCCGGGCATGAAAGTTGTCGATCTTGGCGCTGCGCCCGGAGGCTGGGCGCAGGTAGCCGCGAAGAAAGTAAAATCCGAAGAGGGCAGGGGCTGCGTGATCGGAATCGATCTGCTCGAGATTGATCCGATTGCCGGCGTCGAATTTGCCGTCATGGACTTTACCGATGACGATGCTCCCGAGCGTCTGCGCACCATGTTGGCCGGCGCTGCCGGCGGTCAGTCGCTCGCCGATGCGGTTCTTTCGGATATGGCGGCCAATACCACCGGCCACAAGAAAACCGATCACCTGCGCATCATGTATCTGGCCGAACTTGCCGTGGACTTTGCGCGCCAGGTGCTTGCGCCGGGCGGTTTCTTCCTGTCGAAGGTTTTTCAGGGTGGCACCGAGGGCGAATTGCTGGCCATGCTCAAACGGGATTTCACCACCGTGCGCCACATAAAGCCAAA
This sequence comes from uncultured Alphaproteobacteria bacterium, assembly GCA_963700795.1. Taxonomy (GTDB): domain Bacteria; phylum Pseudomonadota; class Alphaproteobacteria; order Rhizobiales; family Beijerinckiaceae; genus Terripilifer. The sequence goes on from CAVOYX010000001.1 coordinate 27,320, forward strand.
GGCAAGCCGCGCGGATTCCGCTGAGCTATACGTGCTTGCCACCGGATTTCGCGGCAATACGCACTAGCGTTCTGGCTGGAAAAACCTGCCACGCTGACGCCAATACCAAATGGCATCGGCGCCAAGCGTTCGTGTCAGGCCTTCTTGAGCCGCGGCATCATCGCTTCCGCATTGAGATATTCAATCGCCTTGACGTCCGCCTCGCTGATGCCCTGGCCGCGCAGGTTACCCAGATTGTATTCCGACGTGACATAGGGAAAGTCCGAGCCGTACATGATCTGCGATGGGGGCACGAATTTCATGAGGGCGGCCATGGTCGGCGCGGAGGCTGCGTTCGCGGTTTCATAATACAGCCGCTGCATTTCCTTGAGCACGCCTTCAGGCGCAAGCGAAGGATTCTTTTTCAGGACAGGACGCGATTGCCAGTCGATGCGATTGGCCAGATAGGGCAGGGCGCCGCCAGAGTGTGAGAATATCCACTTGATGTCCCGGTATTTGGCGAGCGTACCCGTGAACAGCAGGTTGGTGATCGTGCGGCCGGTATCATAAGGATATTCAAGCCACGATGGCCCAACCGCCTTGTTGAGGCTGCCACAGCAATCGGGCGCCATCGGATGGAAATAGACAATCGCCTTGCGCCGGTTGAGTTCGGCAAACACGGGATCGTAGGGCGCATCGCCCGGCCATTTGTCGCCGAAGCTTGTCGACATTTCTATGCCGTCGGCCTTCAATGTGTCGAAGGCATATTCGATTTCCTTCAGGGAGCCCTCGACATCGAGACCGGAGATGTAGGCAAACAGGCCGTGCCGTCCCTTGTGGTCCTGCACCAGTTTGGCGCCGTATTCGTTTATGCCGCGAATGAGCGGGCGCAATTCTTCGAAGGGCATTTTGAACCAGCTGTTCGGAACTGTTGCCAGCGACAGGACGCTTTGCTCAATGTTGTTCTTGTCCATTTCCTCCAGCATCATGGCCGGAGACCATTTCTGAACGAAGGGCGGCAACCGGCCCGTGCGGCCAGAAGATTGTTTGAAGGCATCGGGAAAATAATGGTGGTGAACGTCGATGACCCGGCGTTTCGTCTGCGCCCTGGCCGGCGCAATTCCTGTTGCCGAGGCTCCAAGGGCGGCGCCTGCTGCAGCAAGCCCTGCCAAGAAGCCGCGCCGCGAGAGGCCGCAACATGGGCCTGTGCATTCCAGCGTATCGGTTGACGTAGTCGCGCTGGCGAAAAATCTGGACATGTCTGCCTCCCTGCTGCCCGGACGGGCGCTGCCTTTGATGCTTGCGCAGATTGAAGCTGTCTTTTGCATCTCAGGCAACAGGGTGTCCGAAACGGATTTATTTTCCCGTTTCGGGCAAGCAGGTCAGGTGTTAGCCCCCGTCAGACCACACGAGTTTATAAAGGTCGAAGCGACGGTCTCGCAGGTTACGCACCGTGCCTTCCGCGCGCGCCCATGCCAGATCCGACAGGTCGAGGTCGGCCACCGCCACGGTTTCCACGTTCTCGCTTGTATCGGCGGCTATGCCATCGCGGGCAAACGGAAAATCGCACGGCGTGAGAATGCAGGACTGGGCGTATTGGATGTCCATGTTCTCGACATTCGGCAGGTTACCGACGTTGCCGGACATGACGACGTAGCACTGGTTCTCGATGGCGCGCGCCTGACAACAATAGCGCACGCGCAGATAGCCCTGACGGTTATCCGTACAGAACGGAACAAACAGAATGTGTGCACCTTCGTCGGCGAGGCGGCGGGCAAGTTCGGGAAATTCGCAATCGTAGCAGATCAGCACGCCGATAGGCCCGCAGTCCGTTTCGATTGCATGTACCCGGTCGCCACCTTGAATATTCCACCAGCGACGTTCGTTTGGCGTCGGGTGGATTTTCTCCTGTTCGTGAACCGAACCGTCGCGCAGGAATACATAGGCGATGTTCTGGATTTCGCCGTCGTCGGTGCGCGTTGGATGCGAACCGCCGATGATATTGATGTTGTAGCCAATCGCCAGCTCGCGCATTGCCTTCACAAAACGCGGTGTGAATTCGGTCAGCGCCTCAATGGCTTCAGCCGGGCCCAGCTTGCGCTTTTCGAAGGCCAGCAATTGCAGCGTGAACAGTTCCGGAAACACCACGAAGTCCGATTTGTAATCGGATACAACATCGACGAAATATTCGATGTTGCAGATGAACTCGTCAAAGCTCTTGATGGCGCGCTGCTGGAATTGCACCGTGGCCACTCGTATCCATTCCTTCGGCGGGTGATGCGTACGGTTTTTCGGATTTTCCGGACTGACATAGGGGTTGCGCCAGACCATGTGCGAGGCATAGCCGGCCGATTGCTTGTCCGAAGCAAGGTAGTTTTCCATAATGCCAATCGGCTCAAAGCCCGAGCGAAGATGGAACGCGACCACTGGATCGCGGATCTTGCGTTCTGAAACCGCGTGCATGTAATCGCGCGGGTCTGGATAGGATTTTCTCCGGCGCGCATAGCCGGGCAGGCGTCCGCCGAAAACAATACCCTTTATTTCCTCATTGATGACCAGATAGGTGCGTGCTTCGTACAGGCGCTGACCGATCCGCAACCTGCGATAGTTCGGGTCAACGCATACTTCCATGCCATACAGCCAGTCGCCGTTCGGGTCGTGCCGTGAAGCATAACCGCCGCCGGTTATCTGGCTCCAGGTGCGGCGCCATGGCAATGGATTCCGAAATACGGAACGTCGCCGCATAGCCGACAATCGTGCCTTCGTATTCGACGACAAACTGACCTTCGGGAAAGCGTGTGATCTGTCCGCGCAACATGCCGTTTGTATATGGCGGCATGCCTGGATAGACCCGATCAGCGAGAGCAGAAATCTCCGGAATGTCCTTGAGTTCTGCATTGCGTACGAGCAATGCAGCCGGCATGCCGCGCGAACTTGATTTTGGTTTCACGCTTCGTCCGGATTTCTCGGGTGCTTTTTTCGAACTTTGTTTAGGTGCTTTCAATTTTGTGTTCGTGATTTTTACTATTGGCCGGTTCACACTGTGCCTCTCAATGCTTTTTCAGCGCGCCATGGGCATCGCTTTCCTTGCCGATACAGCTAGCACAATTAGACAGATTCTACTAAATCAGCCTCAAAAACCTGCAGTTTGATCGAGTTTGCACGTACCGATGACAGAATTGACGGGATGTGAAATGTTTATCACTGTTGTTTGTTTGCATGTTCATCGCTTCTGTTGAGCAGGCGAAACTTGAAACCTTCGTTTGGGGCGGAACTATCATGATCATCGATTTTCATACCCATGTGCATCCGCCGCGTGAAGCTGCCCGGCCCGTGTGGCAAGGCAGGTGCCCTGCGACGATCGAAAACGTGCTGCGCCTGCATGATGAGGCCGGCCTGCGCTGGAGTGTGATTTCCTCGGCCGCACAATATTTGCGCAATCACACGCGCGAGGAAGGTTTGCCGCTGCTCGAAGAATCAAACCGGTTTCTTGCAGGATTGCGCGATGAGCATCCGGACAAGGTGGTTGCGCTGGCGACTTCCATTCCCGGCGGCGGCGCAGCGCATATTCGCGAACTGGAACGCGCGGTAAAACAGGATGACATGCGCGGCGTGCTGATTTCTTCCAGTCATCGCGGAGCATATCCTGATGACGACGACGCGCTGGATTTCTTTCAGGCCTGTTGTGAGCTGGATATTCCGGTATTCATTCACCCGCCGGCGGTTGGCTTTGGCGAGGAGAGGGTAAACATCTACCGGCTGGCGTCGAGCGTAGGTCGTCCGTTCGACAATTGTCTTGCGCTCTCGCGCCTGATCGTGCGCGGCATTTATGAGCGTTTCCCGAAATTGAAAATCGTCGCCTCGCATCTGGGTGGCGGCATCAGCGAAATCATCGGGCGGATGGATTACGCCTATTCCATGGGTGACGATGCATATTTTCTGGGCGACTACGAACCGATGCTCATTTCCAGAAAGCCGTCCGAATATCTGAAGATGATGTGGATGGATACAACAAGCTATCACACACCGGCCATCAAATGCGCCGCCGAGACAATTGGGGCGGATCGTCTGGTCATGGGATCGGACGCACCCATGCTTCTGACAATGAAACAGAAGTCTATCGATGTGGTGCGCGACGCCGGTTTCTCGCCTGATGACGAAGCGAAAGTGCTGGGTGGCACAGCCGCACAATTGTTGCGGCTATAGGTCGGGCCGAGCTTTGACCGGCTAGCTGCTTGAGAGGCGCACGGACACCGATCCAATTCCGCCGAAACCGTGTTTGAGTTGCGTGTCGTTCGCGTCCAGGAAAATCGGCGGTGTGATCGAGCCGCAGATCAAAACATCACCTGCGCGGATTTTCTCTCCGCACGCAGCGAGCGTCGAAGCAACATGGGCCGCGACATCAAGCACGCGCCCGGTGTTGGATTCAATCTCGGTGACCGACGCAAAGTCTTTCCCGTTGCGCGTGACCCTGGACACAAGCCCATCCAGTGCAGCGCCAGCGCGCGTCTCGTCGCATGGACCCAGGATCACATGGCGGTGATAGATGTTGGCGTCGAGAATGCGCGTGATGTCTTCAGGCGCGAACTCCATGTCGGCCAGTTCGATGGCTGGACCCAGGCCCTTGATCGCAGACTTCACTGCTGCCGGATCGACGCCGTCCGCAAGGTCCCTGCCGAACCATATGGCGACTTCCGGTTCTGCCACAGGCTTGATCCAGCCCTTCAACGAGGCTTCTGCTCCTGCGGCAAGAACGTTTTCCTGCATCATGAAGCCGGCAAGCGGGCCGGGCAGCGCGAATGTCTTGAGGGCTGCAGGCGCACCAAAGCCTGCCTTCCATCCGATCGCCTTGCCTCCGCTGGCAAGTTTTGCCTTGCGCTTGGCAAGTTGCGATCCCATCCCGGCGAGCACGCGCGTGTCGGAGAGTGTCTGCGAAGTCATGGTGTGCCCGCTTCCCGGTTATTAATTGTCAGTGTGTATCAGGGAGAACTTCGTAGCCGGAATCCTCTATCGATCCAGCGCCCATCCAGCCCCACACCAGCACGACGTCTTCCTGCGATGTATTGGCGAAGCCGTGATATACTCCGCGCGGCGAGAACACGACATCACCCTCGACCGATGGTGTATCGCCATTTTCGGTACGGATCATGCCTTCGCCCTTCAGCACGATGAAGAATTCATCGCAATTGCGGTGCAAATGCGCTTCGTGACTGGCGCCCGGTTTCAGCACGGTCCAGCCGACGACATTGTCGGTGCCTGCTGTTTTCTTGTCGATCAGGAATTGCACCTGCATGTCGATCCAGCCGTCCTTGCGCTTCAGGCCTTCGACTTTCGGCACATCCTTCAGATTGGTGCGATACATGTTGCTCATTTCTGGAAACCTCCAAGACGTCTGTAAACCTGATGTGCCACCACAAAGTCATTGTGGTCGATGCCAAGCCCGCGGCATGCATTCATGAGTTCATTCGCTGCGGCTGCCAGCGGAACAGGCGAGCCGAGTTTGCGGCCAAGATCGAGCGCCAGCAGCATGTCCTTTTGCTGCAAGGTGACATCGGCCAGTGGCTTTTCCGGCATCTGGCCGTCGATCACGAACGGACCGCGGTAACCGATCACCGGCGAAGCGGCCACACTCTTCATCACCGCATCCACGGCGACAGAGCGGTCCACGCCGCCTTTTTCGGCAAGCGCCACGGCTTCGCCGAAACAGATGATCTCCACCATCAACAACAGATTCACGGCAATCTTCATGGTCGTGGCCATGCTGGACGGCCCGATGTAGCTCACCTTCGGGCCAATGGCGCCGAGCATGTCTTTCACGCGCTCGAAGGCCTCCTGGTCACCACCGATCATCAATGATGCCTGCCCGGCCTTGACCGTGACGGGACTTCCGGAAATTGGTCCGTCGAGGAAAAACCGTCCCGCCGCATGAAACGCCGCCGCGACCTCTCTGGTGACTTCGGGGTTGATCGTGGACATGTCGATATGGATCGCGCCCTTTGCCAGCCCCTGCAGGACACCGTCTTCGCCAAGGGTTACTGCTTTCACTGCAGTTCCATCGGTGACGACAGAAAACGACACATCCACATCGGTCGCAGCTTCGCGGGGCGTTGCGGCCCAGGTCATTCCGCCAGCGATAAGTTCCTCTGCCTTGGCTTTCGTCCGGTTCCAGCCCTTGACCGTGTGGCCGGCAGCAATGAGGCGTGGAACAATCAAGGATCCCATATCGCCAAGGCCAATAAATCCGATTTTCATACCGTTTCCCGTCCTTTGCGTTTTCCAGGGAGCCAAATAAAGCGGTCTGGCGGCAAGATGCAACAACGGGCGGGGTTTTTTGACGTGAGATCTGATGCGCGGAGCGGGGGTGCCCGATTTGGGCCTTCCGGGCGCACGCCTGTGGGATTGGGCGCTGAGCAGTGGGCAATTTCTGGGGAAAAGCCATTCAGCCCGAAGCTCGGGCCTCCAGTCCTTTGCCATGACCCGCGCTCGTGCTAAGAGCCGCTGCCAATTCCGCAATTTCCGGCGATTCCTTACCCAGAGGTTCGCCCACCACCGGCGCAGCGGTTGCGCCGCATACGGAGCAGGCAATGGCCCAGATCATGCAACCGACTTTCGCCGAAGCGCTGACCTTCGACGACGTGCTGCTGAAGCCCGGTCATTCCGAGATCCTGCCATCGGCAGCCGACATTTCGACACTTCTCACCCGGTCGATCCGGCTCAACCTGCCGATCCTCTCATCGGCGATGGACACCGTCACCGAAGCGCGCCTTGCCATCGCCATGGCGCAGGCGGGCGGCATGGGGGTCATTCACCGCAATCTCGATCCCGAACAGCAGGCTGAAGAAGTGCGGCGCGTCAAGCGCTTCGAGAGTGGCATGGTGGTCAATCCAATCACCATCTTTCCCGATGATACGCTGGCCGATGCCCTGGCGCTCATGGAACGCTACAATATCTCGGGCATACCCGTGGTCGAACGCGAAGCATCTGCCAAGCCCGGCAAACTTGTCGGCATTCTGACCCACCGCGATGTGCGCTTTGCCGACAACAAGCTGACGCCGGTCTCAGAATTGATGACCCGGAAAGTCATCACTGTTCGTGAAGGCGTGGGACAGGATGAGGCGCGGCGCCTGCTGCATTCCCATCGTATCGAGAAACTGGTCGTGGTCGATGACGATGGCCGTTGCGTTGGCCTTGTGACAGTCAAGGACATGGAGAAGGCAACCCTCCACCCCAACGCCTGCAAGGATTCGGAAGGCCGGCTGCGCGTGGCTGCTGCCTCCACCATTGGCGACAAGGGTTACGACCGTGCAATGATGCTGATCGATGCCGGCGTGGATTGCATCGTCGTCGATACGGCCCATGGCCATTCCCAGAACGTGCTCGATCAGGTCACCCGTATCAAGCGACATTCCAACGCCGTTGCCGTGATTGCAGGTAATGTTGCAACGAAAGAGGGAACAAAGGCGTTGATCGATGCGGGCGCGGATGCCGTCAAGGTCGGTATCGGTCCGGGCTCCATCTGCACGACACGGATCGTTGCAGGCGTGGGCGTGCCACAGCTGACTGCGGTTCTGGATTCAGCCGAAGAGGCGCACAAACATGGCGTGCCGGTGATCGCCGACGGCGGCATAAAGTTTTCCGGCGATCTGGCCAAGGCGATTGCCGCGGGCGCCGATTGCGCCATGATCGGCTCGCTTCTGGCCGGCACGGACGAAAGCCCCGGCGAAGTGTTCCTGTATCAGGGCCGGTCATTCAAGGCCTATCGCGGCATGGGCTCGGTGGGGGCCATGGCGCGTGGCTCGGCCGATCGCTATTTCCAGCAGGATATCAAGGACACATTGAAGCTGGTGCCCGAAGGGATCGAAGGCCAGGTGCCGTACAAGGGACCGGTCGGAGCTGTTCTGCATCAACTGGCTGGCGGATTGAGAGCCGCCATGGGTTACGTCGGCGCGCCGAACATTCCCGAATTGCAGGCCCGCGCCCGGTTTGTGCGTATTTCAAGCGCCGGGCTTCGCGAAAGCCACGCGCACGATGTGACCATTACGCGCGAAAGTCCGAACTATCCGATGGGCGGGTAGAGAGCAAAGTCAGTCCAGCGACTGGCTCAGCCTTCCGAAGCTGGCGCGCAAGGTTTCCAGCTTGCGGTCGCTATCACTTTCGCTTCCGGAATTTTCACCGACGGCATCCTTCTCAAGCCCCTTGAGGATTTCATCCACTTCATCGTCGGTCAGGTGTTCGATACCCACAAGATCGTTGCGGGCGCCATTCAATGCGCGAATAAGCTCATCCAGCTTGGCCTGAATGGCAGCGCCATCGCGGTTTTGCTGGTTCTGAATAAGAAACACCATAAGAAACGTCACAATCGTTGTGCCGGTATTGATGACCAGTTGCCAGGTATCGGAAAACTTGAAGAGAGGTCCGGTGATGGCCCAGATTGCGATGATCGCGCAGCACAGCACGAAGCTCATGGGCTTGCCGGCCAGGCGGGCTGTGGCATTGGCAAAGCGGGTGAACATGCGATTGGCTGTCATGACTGGCTCCCGTCGAGATGATACGACATCAGGCATATAGTCACGAAACTGCCTGGCGGGGAGGGTGGTGCATTTGTGTCTTGCCCGGAGCCTGCTCAATCGGCAGAATGTAGTCATTCAGGGAGATGACCATGCGCGGACCGCACGATGTGGGGGGATTGGACCTCGGGCCAATAGAACCTGCCGACCATACTTTGACTTTTTGGGAGAAGCAGATCGACGCCATACGGGCCGTCATCGGCGCCAAGGGAATTGTAACGACCCATGAAAATCGCCGAACCATCGAACAGATGGGACACGATATCTACGACACGTTGAATTATTACGAGCGTTGGACAGCTTCCTTGCAACGCCAGATGGTCGACAAGGGCATACTTACCCAGGACGAGATCGATCAACGCATTGCCGAGGTGCGCAAGAGACTGGCTGACACAGGCGAGCTGGAGTTGCGTTCATGAGCGCGCAATTCAGTCCGGGGCAGGTGGTTAGGGTTCGCAACGATTATCCGATCGGGCATATCCGCACGCCTGTGTATATTCGCGGCAAGATAGGCAGTATCGAAAAATACTTTGGCGACTTCGGCAATCCCGAAACGCTTGCCTATTGTCTGCCAAGCGACGAACGGCCCCTGTACAAGGTTCGTTTTCGGCAAGCCGATTTGTGGCCCCACTACAAGGGTAATGAAAAAGACTGCGTAGAACTCGATATCTACGAACACTGGCTCGAAAAGGCGTAAACCATGTCCACACACTCGCCGGACGATCACCATCACCACCATGACCACGCACACGATCATCACGATCATGATCATGATCATCAACCTGATGACAAGGTGCATTCCTATTACCAGATACTGGGCGTGGCGTTAAAGGAATTGCTGATCGAAAAGGGCATCGTTACAGCCGATGAAGTGCGCTCTGCTGTCGAACGGCGCGATTCCATCACGCCTGCCAATGGCGCCAAGGTCGTTGCACGGGCATGGACCGATCCCGAATACAAGAAGCGTCTGTTCGAAAACGCCAATGCTGCGGTCGCCGAGTTTGGTATCGATATGCCGACAACCCATCTGGTAGCGGTTGAGAACACGGCTGATGTCCACAACGTTGTCGTATGCACGCTGTGTTCCTGTTATCCGCGCGATCTGTTGGGATTGCCGCCGGCCTGGTACAAGAGTTCGGCATATCGCTCCCGCGTTGTGCACGAGCCGCGCAAGGTGCTGGAGGAGTTCGGAACCGAGATACCGGACGACATGGAAGTGCGCGTGCATAACTCGACCGCGGATATTCGTTATCTCGTTGTGCCGCAGCGGCCGGGCGGAACTGACGCCATGAGCGAGCAACAGCTGCGCGATCTGGTGACACGCGACACGATGATCGGTGTGGCAGTTGTAAGCACGCAGGAAAGTTGAACTTATGAGCATTGCCTCGATTCTTCGCGCCATTGTTTGCGCAGATACTTCTTGTTGCCATTTTGAGCATTGTACTTGGCAAGCGCCGGGCCGATGCGGTCAAAGCAGGTCTTGTCAAAATGGGACCTGCCGTTACTGGAGATGCGTCTGCATGGCCCAAGCAGGCCACACTCGCGTCCAATTCCTTCAACAACCAGTTTCAGTTCCCGGTGTTGTTCTATGTCTTGACGATACTCGCGTTGATAACAAAAAAGGCGGACCTGGCATTTGTCGTCATGGCCTGGGTGTTCGTTGCATCGCGCTATGTTCATGCCTTCATTCATGTCACGACCAATCGTATGCCGGGTAGGTTTTACGCCTTCATCGTGGGCGTGACGGTGCTGGTCGTTATGTGGATCATCTTCGCATTTCGCATTCTTGCTTCGGGTTGAAGGATGGGGTTCGGCCTCAAGAACTGGCGCATTCATGTTTTACGCGTACCGTTTCACGGTCGTGTTCATTGGGCCGCACATAGCGAAGAGGGGGTGGATGTCATTCTCCTCGAAGTGGAAACCCTGGACGGGTTGCGCGGCGTTTCCGAAATGGCCGTGCGGGAGAAATGGCATGGTGAAGGCGTTGCCGGCGTCGTTGCTGCGCTGAACGGTCAGCTACTGCCTGCGCTGGCGCGCGGCGACCAATCGCAGACATCATTTTATGAGACACTGCGCACTGCAACTGTATCGCCGCTGGCGCGGGCACTGGCCGACATGGCGCACGCCGATGTCATGGCGCAAGTCCAGTCGGTTTCTCTGGCCCAATGGATGGCGCAATCAATCACGGGAAAGCCCGCGCAAGTGGCTGCGCCTTTGCGCTCTGCATTCTCCTGCACGATTACGCGATCAACGCCCGAAGCAATGGCGCGGGAGACTGCGTGCATGATCGAACGAGTCGGCGCGCGGGCATTCAAGATCAAGACCGGTCAGGGATATGAGCGCGACAGTGACGCCATGGCCGCAATCCGTGCCATTGCTTCAGACGCATTCATCAGCGCGGATTCCAACAGCGCCGGTCCGCCTGAACTGGTCGCTGCGATGTCGGACATGTTGCACGAACACGACGTGCGTTGGTTTGAAGACCCCTGCCGCCTGCAGGCTGATGACGGTTTCAGCCGGGCAATGGAACATAGTCGTGTGCCGGTTCTTGTAGACAATGCTTGCCGGTCGCTTGTTGCTGCCGATGCATTTCTGGGGCTGGGAGCGCAAGGTCTATCGATCAAGGTCATGAAAACCGGCCTGGGTAAGTCGATGCAAATTGCCAGCGCCGCAGCTCAAAAAGGGGCGGCCGTTACAATCGGCATATGTGCATCAACCTCGTTGTCGGCCATTTTTTCCCTCTCGTTGTATGCCGCATTGCCAATCGGCTGGCGGGCGATGCCCTGTGAGGAAACGTTCTTTCTAAACCTGCCGCATGATCTGATTACAGATCCACTTTCATTCGCGGACGGCGAGATTGTCCTGCCTTCGGTTGGCCCCCTGGCCGAGATGCTCAACTGGCGGGCCATTCGATCGCTTGCCATTGCTGAGCCACTGCATAGTTAGCGGTTTGCTAACCAAGATTCTGCACGATCAACATTGTATTGAGATAAATGCCTGTATCTGCAGCTTTAATAATTTGCTAAGGATAATTGTTGTCGCTGAGTTCATGTTGCATTTGAGATACTGCGCACCATTACCCGCCATCACGCAGGGAGTTTGGTTATGACTTGGGGACCTCTTGCCATGAAAGTCTTCATTGGCGCAGTCATCGTTCTGGGGCTTTTCGGCCCATACATGATTTCCATCATGCTCGGCGCGCTTTGTGTCGCCATTTGGTTTTATTGCAGAAATGACAAGGATACTGCCGGCCGCAAGTCGTGAATGCAGCCGGCCGTTGTGCTTGTCGTTTAATTTGCCGAGCGATTGCCCTTGACCGATGAAATCAGGCTGACCGTCCCTTCAAGTGCGTCCTTGTTCATGGTCAGCGAATAATTCTTTCCACCTGCACTGAAACTGATACGTGTTCCATGAATCTTGCCGTTTGAGATAGGCGCAACAACATTGCCGGTGCTCAATGTTCCGGTGGCAACCTGAAACTTTTGCTGCAGTTTCAATTCGCCTTCCGGCAACTTCCATGTCCCTGAGAAATTGGCGGGAATGATCCAGAGAAATGCATCGCAATGATTGACACAGCCATTGCCTGCCTGGGTCACCTCGTCGGGTTGCCAGTCTTCCATGTCGAAACTGTTCGATACGATACGGGTGCCCGGCTTCAGGGCAAGCAGTTTCGGTCGAAGGCGCATGTTGAGTTCGGGCAACAAGAACATGGTGATGACCGTGGCCTTGGAAAAATCGCTCTCGAAAATGTCAGCCTTGACGAAATTCGCGCGGCCTGCGACCTCTGCCTGGGCTGCACGGCGTTTGGAATGTTCAACCATGTTCGGATTGAACTCGATACCCAGCGCTTTGGTATCGCGCAATGCGGCTGCAATGACGGTGCGTCCATCACCGGAGCCGAGGTCGATCAGGTAATCGTCCGGCGTAACACGCGCCATGTTGAGCATGCGATTGACCAATTCGGTATGGGTCGGAAGCCATATTACATCCTTGCCTTCCTGTCCTTCGCGCGGCTCGAATTGCTTGGCATCCTGGGCAAATGCCAGGCTGGTCAGCATCAGGAATCCCGCTGACAGGCAAAGTGCTCCGCGGCGCGTTATCGTACCGAACATGAAATTACCTCCACAAATGTTTGGAGCCGGCCAGCCTCTGTTCCAGCCCTTGCCCGCGAATAGCTTATCGCGAACTTGCCACGGCGCAAGGCCCTGCGCTGTTCGCCATTGCAAGCGGTCATTGCATAGCCATCGACATGCGATGAGCCTTGCGGCCTGTCTGCACGCCTCACCCGGCTTGCGGGTCTGTGCTGATCTTCCCAAGAAAGGCCAGTGGCAGACCCAGTGCTAGAACGGCAATTCCAAACATCGCGCCGTAGCCGGTGTAGGCCAGGCTTGAATACAGAAGGTAGGCGCAGAGCAGGCTGAATATTGCAGGCGTTATCGGATAAAGCGGTGTCGAAAACGTATCCGGCGCCTTGCCATTGCGAATGCGGAATATGAAGAGCGACAGCGATACCAGCAAAAGGAAAAACCAGAAAACCGGCGCCGTATAATCGACCATCGCTGCAAATCCGTCACGGGTGAAGGCGCCAAAGATAACCAGCACAATTGCAATCGCCCCTTGCAGGAGGAAAGCGTTGGCAGGATTGCCGCCGCGTTCATCCCAGACACCTAGTTTGCGGATGGCTGGCATGTCGCGCCCAAGGGCATAATATACACGGGCGCCGGTGAAAATCGTGGCGTTCAAGGTTGAAAGTGCCGCACAGCATACAACAAGTGCGACAATCATCGCACCCTTGTCCCCGGCGGCCAGACGCATCAGGTCGGCTCCGACAGCCTTGCTTTCACGCAAGCCAGCAAAGCCGAAGGCCTTCAGATAGGCAAAGTTGATGGCCAGATAAATCGCTGTCACCACTGCCGTTCCGATGATGGCGACACGAATGAATTCACGCTTCGGATCTTTCATCTCGCCCGACAGATATGCAACTTCGTTCCAGCCGCCATAGGTGAGCAGGACGAAAACCATCGCCAGCCCAATCGCGTGATTGCCACTAGAAGCAGGAGCAGCCTGTGCCGGTGCGCTGACCGTCAGGCCTGCAAGAATAACCGCAACCAGCGCCGCAACAGTTACTAGCGAAAAGAAGACCTGTGTTTTCTTGCCCGGCTGCGTTCCGGAGAGATTGACACCGGTGAAAGCGAGCACGCTGATCGCCGCCCATATGGAGGGCCCGTTTCTTCCCAGCGACAAGACCTGGTTGGCATAATCGCCAAACACGAATGCAACATAGGCGATGGCCCCGGTCTGAATTACCGTGCCGCGTGCCCAGGCAAACAATACGGCCAGCCGGGCGCCATAGGCCTTGCGCAGGAAGGAATATTCACCGCCCGCATCGGGATGTGCTGTCGCAAGTTCCGTGTAGCAGAGCATGCCGATCAGCATTCCCACTCCCCCTGCCAGCCATGCAAGCATGAATGCGGTTTCGTTAGGCGTGTTCATTGCGACCAGCGGTGGCATCCGGAAAATGCCAATGCCAATGACGATACCGGCAGTGAAGGCTACGCCATCAAATACGCTGATGGTCTTGCGTGGCGCGGCTGCGCCAGCCTGAATTGGCATGAAAGACGTTCCCGTTCCTGAATATCGGCGATTTGGCCGGATGCGTTGCCTGATCGTAGCATCTGGCGCAAGCTTTGCCAGCGCGGGGTTCTGGATTGGCGCCAAATTCCAACAGGATCGTCTGGACGGATATTTACAAAGAGCAGCGGGGCGGCTGCCCCGCCGTTGGCAACAGAAATTGTTTAGCGGGCCCGGCCGGTCTCAAGCGCGGTCTTGGCATCATATGCCTTGCGCGGCGGTGGAGTCAGATCACCTTCCGGGGGCGGAGCCGGCCGTGCGCAAGCAGCGATTGTCAGGGCGAATATTCCGATTGTGAATAAATGGACGAGTTTCTTCATAACTGCCTCATTGTCGGATGCCAGCGGGTTTTGGGAATCAAAAACGCGGGAATCTTTATTGGTCTTGCATACCGTCGCGATACATGGAACGACGATCCCGCGCAGGTTTATCTGAAACTGTGGCAATCAAAAGTCCGAAACCTGCAAGGCTTTATCATGACACCTGCTGCCAGACTGTCCGCCGCGATCGAAATTCTCGATGCGATCATGGATTTGCGTCAACCTGCGGCACAGGTCGTCAAGGAATGGGGCGCCCGCAATCGCTACGCCGGGTCGAAGGATCGTTCTGCAATTTCCAGCATTGTTTATGATGCACTGCGGGTGCGGGCCTCCGCCGGCTGGGTCATGGGGGCGGAGACAGCCCGGGCCCTGGTGTTGGGTGCGCTGGCGCTGGTCAGGAACATGGATTGTGAGACCATCGCCGCGCTCTGCACCGGCGAAAAATATGCACCCATGCAATTATCGGATGGCGAGCGCGAAAAATTACAGGCCCCCACACTCGATGGCGCGCCGGCCAATGTCCGCGCAGACATTCCCGAATGGCTGGCTCCATATTTTGAACGCGCATTTGGTGAGGAGCTTCTCACCGAAGGTCAGGCAATGGCGCGGCGTGCGCCCGTCGATTTGCGGGTCAATCTGCTCAAGATGTCGCGCGAGAAAGCCCTTGCGGGACTATCGCATCTGGATCCACAGCCCACGCCGCTGTCACCCTGGGGCCTGCGTATTGCCACCGGAGAAGACGGGCGCGGACCGGCACTTGCAGCCGAGCCGCTGTTCACCAAGGGACAGGTCGAGCTTCAGGACGAGGGGTCGCAGCTATCGGTATTGTTTGCCGGGGTCGAGCCAGGCTGGCAGGTGCTGGACTATTGCGCCGGCGCTGGTGGCAAGACACTGGCACTGGCGTCGATGATGGACAATCGCGGCCAGATTTATGCGACCGACAGTGACGGCCGCCGCCTGATGCCGATCTACAAGCGGTTGGAAAATTCCGGTGTGCGCACGGTGCAGGTACGTGCGCCCAAGGGGACGCGTGACATCCTGTGCCGATCTGGAAGAGCACTGCCATCTGGTGTTCGTCGATGCGCCATGCACCGGTTCTGGCACCTGGCGGCGAAACCCGGATGCAAAATGGCGTATCCGGCCAGGCGCTCTGGATCAGCGGATCAAGGATCAGGACGAAGTTCTCACTGCAGCGGCTCAATACGTACGGCCGGGCGGGCGGCTCGTTTACGTCACATGTTCGGTGCTGTGCGAGGAAAACGAAGACCGCATGGCGGCGATTTCTGGAAAGCCACAGCGGGTTTGCCCCCGTCGATCCCAGGCGCACTGGCTGCATTCCTGCGGCGTTCCGGCGCTTGCCGGCTTTGCCTCACGCGCATGGCGCAGGCATCCGCCTGTCGCCAGCACGCAGCGGAACGGATGGTTTTTACATTGCGGTTCTGTCGCGGCTGTCCTGAACCGGGTTGCGCTTTGCCGGGCTGCCGAAGACAATGATGGCTCAACAAGCCAGCGGCCGCGCCGGTCGCCGGCAAGATAGCCGTTGAGGCAGGCTTGGGATCGATCGCGCGACAACACGGGAAAGGCGAAAGCCGAGCCCGCCCCAGTCCGCGCACAGATCGTGGTAGGCATAGTCCCAATAGGCCAGATGCCGGTTGAGCATCACAAGGGCCAGATCGCTGGCATGCCTTGACTGAGCCCGAAGCGGGATTGCGTGACAAACACCCGCCCGGTCGCGATGCCATGACATCCACCGACAAGCTTGTTGTTTTCATCCCAGATTTCCACCGAATGGCGCAAAGCCGGCATCGTGCAATTGCGCCAGCGCCGCCAGGCCACTCCTGCAAGGCTGAAACGCCTGTCCGCGCAAAATGGCCTTCCGGGCGCAATGGGCGCTTACAACGGTCTCAAACTGCCGGTCCAGCGTAACGCGGAGATCACCCTGTTGCCAGCAAGCGCCAGCGCGCCTGCGGGTTCGGACACCAGACGGGGGTCGCCGCCGATCCGCTGCGCCGGCGCCCACCAGGTCGCCCGGCCAAATATCCAGCGCAGGATGAGGCCACGGCCATATGCGTCCAGAAGGGCCGCCGGGCTGAAATGTCGCTTGCCGCCGCTACAAAGCCGGTGTCTGCCGGGCCGCATGAAACGGGTGTCTGGCGGGCCGCTGGCGTGAATGGCGTTCCGGGCCGCGTCAGGGCTCTCAGCGTTTCGGGCCAGCGGCCGAATCCGGCGCGGGTGGGCCAGATGAAACACATCGGAGCCCCAGCGCAACACGGCAACAAGAAATCCTCGTCGATAGCGGTCCGGCGTTTGGCCAGCCATTCCTCGTATGTTGGCGCGGTTCGTCTTCCACACCTTCGGAAAAAAGGCTGCCAAACTGGCTGGTTCTGTAATTCCTGAGCATACGGGGCTCTCCCTTACCCTTGCGGTAATTGTTCCAGACCCTACCGCCGCGAACTTGCAGCCGGTTTGCGGGAAACATTCAAATGTCCGTTAAAAACCGTTCATAGTCCGCGCTGAGGCACGCGCCAACGTTGCGCCGGTCCGGCCCATGGCCTAATCGGAAGGTTGCAAATCCGGGAAATATGCGCCATGACCGCAGCCAATCCGGCTAAAAACACCAATTCCGCGGCAGCTTCGCTGACAGCGGCCCATACAGAAATCGTTAGCCATCACGACAAGGTTCTGATCGTCGATTTCGGCTCGCAGGTGACCCAGCTCATCGCCCGCCGCGTGCGCGAAGCCGGCGTCTATTGCGAAATCGCGCCGTTCCAGAACGCCGAAAAGGCCTTTGCCGAGCTTGGCCCGAAGGCCGTCATCCTGTCCGGCGGCCCGGCCTCGGTGACCAAAGAAGGTTCGCCCCGCGCGCCGCAGGCGATCTTTCGACGCCGGCTTGCCGGTCCTTTCCATCTGCTACGGCCAGCAGACGACCGCCGTGCAGCTTGGCGGCGCAGGTCGAAGGTGGCCATGCGGCAGAATTCGGCCGCGCCGATGTCGAAGTGCTGGAAGATTCCGCCCTGTTCGAGGGCATATGGCAGAAGGGCAAGAAATACCCGGTCTGGATGAGCCACGGCGACCGCGTCACGCGGCTGCCCGCCGGCTTCACTGTGAAGGCGACCAGCCCCAATGCGCCTTTCGCGGTTGCGACCGATGAGAAGCGCCGCATCTTCACCACCATGTTCCACCCCGAAGTGGTGCATACGCCGGACGGCGGCAAAACTGATTTCCAATTTCGTGCACAAGGTCGCCGGTCTGAAGAACGACTGGACCATGGCCGCCTTCCGCGCCGAGGCGATCGCCGCGATCCGTCATCAGGTGGGCGAGGGCAGGGTGCTGTGCGGCCTGTCGGGCGGCGTGGATTCCTCCGTCGCGGCCGTGCTTGCTGCACGAGGCAATCGGCGACCGGCTCACCTGCGTTTTCGTCGATCACGGCCTGATGCGTCTGGGCGAGGCGGACCAGGTCGTGACCCTGTTCCGCGATCACTACAACATTCCGCTCGTGCATGTGGACGCCAGCGAGCATGTTTCTCGACCGCGCTCGATGGCGTGAGCGATCCGGAGATGAAGCGCAAGACCATCGGCAAGTCTGTTCATCGATGTGTTCGAGGCAGAAGCAAAGACAGATCGCCTCGGACGGAAAGGGCGCGCCGGAATTTCTCGCGCAGGGCACGCTGTATCCGGACGTGATCGAGAGCGTCTCCTTCACCGGCGGGCCGAGCGTCACGATCAAGAGCCACCACAATGTCGGCGGCCTGCCCGAACGCATGAACATGAAACTGGTCGAGCCCCTGCGCGAACTCTTCAAGGACGAAGTGCGCGCGCTGGGCCGCGAGCTCGGCCTGCCGGAAGCCTTCGTCGGCCGCCATCCGTTCCCCGGTCCCGGACTTGCGATCCGCATTCCCGGCGCAATCACGAAGGAAAAACTCGACATCCTGCGCAAGGCCGATGCGCATCTATCTCGACGAAATCCGGAAAGCAGGATTGTACGACGACATCTGGCAGGCCTTTGCCGTGCTGTTGCCGGTGCGCACCGTCGGCGTGATGGGCGACGGCCGCACCTACGATCACGTCTGCGCCCTGCGCGCGGTGACCTCCGTCGATGGCATGACGGCAGATTTCTTCCCCTTCGACATGAACGTGCTGGGCCGTGCCGCAACGCGCATCATCAACGAGGTGACAGGGCATCAACCGCGTTGTCTATGACGTGACGAGCAAGCCGCCGGGAACGATCGAGTGGGAGTGAAGAGCATCGACTATCGGCATCGGGAAAATATCTTGCACGTTTGATTTGTAGCGCGCAGCCGGTAATCCTGCACTTCACATAGTAACGGACCTCACATCGCTCCCACGTCGCCGTGCACTGGGAGCACCGCTCCCGTCTCAGCCGCCACCCTTGCGTTCGCCCGGCTCATCGCCCCTTAACGTCCCGCATTGCGGTTGCGCTGCGGCTTCACCCCCGCAGCGCGCAGCCGGCGCTCAATCGCGTCATAGGTTCGCCGCAGCATGATGGAATATCCAAGCGCATTGAGGTGCGGGTCGATAAATGACACCCGCGTTTGTGGATTTCTATGCAGCGCAACGTCATAGGCAGGCGGGGCGATAACATAGCTTGCCACGCCGCGCGTTTTCAGCCGGCGCTGGATTTCGGCCAGTCCCGCACGCACTTGCTGTAGCGTTGCGCCACGTCGCATATCGTTGATTCCAACCCACACAACCGCAAGTTTGGTGCCTTGTGGAACCTGTTGCTCCAGCCTGCGCAGCACGCCAGCGATGCGGTCGCCGTAGATGCCGCGGTTTGCCACCGTTATGTCATAGCCGCGCGAACGCAGCGCCGCTTCAAGCTGCGCTGGAAACCGTGCTCCGGGAGCAACCGCACGCCCTTCCACATTGCTGTCGCCAATGACAACTATGCTTGACGGTGCAGCCGAAGCTGTCACGGGCATGACAACAAGCGGCAGCGCCAGAAGCTGCACGGCAAGTGCGGCGATATATGACAGGCGTGCAACGGGGCGACGACATAAGTGGGGCGGGATTGTTTTCATGCGTCTTAAACGCTTGGTGTGCGCCGTTGGTTCACTTAAGACGCAAAAATTCCCACGCATCTGCGGCCGCGCTTGGTTACATCGCACCCATGCCTGCATCCACGGCCAGCACTGCGCCAGTGATGGCCGATGCTGCATCTTGCTTTTTGCTGATGCTTGATACAAGCGGGCTACTCAAAAACTAACTTGACTTAATAGAAAAATTCATTCTATCTATATCATCAATAGTGCAAATTATAATATGTCACATTTATTGAGAGTAAGCCGATGTCTACACATCATGGCATGAAATCTTTGAAGGGTATGCACGAATTATGCAGCCCCAATATAAATCGAAGTGATCGATTTGGCAGGATGTTTCCCGATTTACCGCCGTTATACATTGACCCGCGTGCGCTTGCCAAAATCGGTAGACCAGGCGGCAAAATGGAATCAACCGGTGCAGCAAAGAAAACCGCAAGCGTTGCCGTCGGTCATATTTTTTTCGGACAGTTTGTGGATCACGATGTAACACTGGACTTGACGAGCAGCTTTGCACGTCTGGATCGGCCAGAAGATACTACCAATTTTCGCACACCGACATTGGACCTCGATTGCATTTACGGAGATGGGCACGAAGGCTCACCGTTCATGTACTGGAATTTTCCCAAGAGCAATGTCGCGCACAAATTCAACGGCATTAAATTGCTGGTGGGTGCCGACATGCCCGGTGCTACTGTTGAGCAACAACAAGATCTTTTTCGTTCGCCGCATGGGCGTGCCGTGATCGGGGATCCGCGTAACGACGAGAACAGGATTATATCCCAACTTCAATTGGGAATTATTCGGTTCCATAACAAGGTCGTCGATGCGCTCGACGCCAAAAATGTGCCTGGCCAAATATTGTTCGCCGAGGCACGTAGAGTGGTGACGTGGCACTACCAGTGGACAGTCGTAAACGATTTCTTGAGAACAATTGTCGGTAACGCACTTGTGGACGACATACTTGGTAACGGCCGCAAGATATATCGGCCGGAGAACTGCGGGTTCGGCCCGCACTACGGTGCTTCACCCTTCATACCAGTTGAGTTTTCTGTAGCCGGTTATCGCTTCGGGCACTCTATGATCCCGCAACGTATCCAGATACAGGCGGGCAATCCGGCCGTTGATCTTTTCGGTCCGTCATTGGGTTTCGGGTTCTCCCCGCTTCCCAATCTCCAGTCGGTGGTGCAATGGCCGCAATTGCTAGATTTGACCAATGCGACTGTTGATCGTTGTGACAAACTCGACGCGCTAATGGCGAAAGATTTGTTGAATTTGCCATTTGTCGACTCAGGAGAAAAATCTCTTGCAGTTCGCAACCTTTTGCGCGGACAAGCCTTCCGGTTGCCATCGGGCGAAAGCGTCGCTGCAAAATGTGGAAGACTGAACACGGAAATCGCAAAGGTATCAGCGAAGGCCAAGACGCTGGATAATACTGTTGATCTGTCGTCGGGGACGCCGCTTTGGTTGTACATCCTGCTGGAAGCTGGCGAGATCGGCAGAGAGACCACTCCTGGTCAATTCGACAAGGGTGAAGGCCTGGGGCCAACCGGCGGCAGGATCGTGGCTGAAACAATTATCGGGTTGCTGGAGCTGGATCCGGCGTCTTTCCTCGGCAGCGATCGAAGTTGGTCTCCGGCACGACCAGAAGACAAATTGTCGGGGGGGAGCGGCCTGTTTTCGCTTCTGGATATATTGACCTACTAGGATCAGTGCTGCGAAAGGCGGACCTGGTAATCATCGTATGCTTACCTTTACGCATAAAACGCATTTTCTCCATACATTCGACTATTGAGCATATTTCTGGCGTGCAGTGTGCGGTTGAAGATTGGACGTCGAATTCGCGGATCAAGGGAGCTCAGGCTTTTACCGATCTGCATTGAGGTCTCACACCGGTGATGGCCGATGCTGCATCCGAACACAGGAAGGTCGCGGCGCTGGCGATGTCCTTCGCCTCGCTCATGCGTGCCTCACCGCCAGCACTGCATGCGGAGAGATTGCGCTCACCGCACGCCATCGGTTGTAATCATTGCGCCGGGCAAGCTGTCAGTTGAACTTCAGTCCAGCCGCTTTCACCAATGCCTTGTTGAGCGCGATTTCCTGCTTGATCAGTTCATCGAATTGCTGTGGCGTCATGTCCATTGGTTCGACGCCTTGCGGCTTCAGTTTGGCGACGATCGACGGCAGGGCCAAAATTTCTTTCATTTCCTTGTAGAGCCGGTCGATGATCGGGCGCGGCGTCTTGGCATGCACGAACATGGCGTTCCAGAACGTGTAGTCGGAATTCTTGAAACCGGCTTCGGTGGTTGTCGGCAGGTTGGGCATGGCAGACGAGCGCTTGGGTGTGCACACGGCCAGCGCCTTCACCTTGTTGTCGGCGACCAGCGGCAGTGCGGACGACATGCCCATGCAGGCAAAGTCGACACGGCCGGCGACCACTTCCATCGTTGCTGCCGGGCCGCCACGGAACGGTACGTGCTTGCCCTTGATGCCTGAGGAAATGCGCAGGCGTTCGGCGGCCCAATGGGTCGCGCTGCCAACACCGGCGGACGAGTAGAACAATTCTTCCTTGCGGCCCTTGTCCACCAGATCCTGCAGCGTGTTGTAGCCCTTGGACGGGTTGACGATCACTACGTTGGGGATGCTGCCGAGCGAAATTACCGAGGCAAAATCCGCGGCAGGATCGTAGGCAATTTTCGGATATGCCGCAGGCGCTGCCGAATGGGCCGAAGCGTTGATAAGGATCGTGTATCCGTCGGGCTCCGCGCGCGCCACGGCTGCGGTGCCTATGGTGCCGCCGGCACCGCCGCGGTTTTCAATGACGACCGACTGGCCAAGCCGCCGGGACAATTCATCCAGCACGATGCGGCCGATTACATCGACGGAGCTGCCCGCGGTGAACGGGACCATCGCCTTGATCAACCGGTTCGGCCATGGGCCGGACTGGGCTGCGGCAATGCCCGGCAGCAGCGGTGCGGAAGCGGCGGCTCCGGCAAATTTGAGCAGGCTGCGGCGATCGATCGTCGTGTCGATGGTCATGGTAGATCCTCCCTGTGCGGCCCTTGGAGCCGTCCCTCTGATAGCGTCGACTTTTGCCGCTTTTGCCCCCTTTGGCTAGCCGCATTTTTACAAGCGCGGGCATTTGTGCGCAGGTATCGCCTTTGAATTGCAATGTTTGCGGGGGATCATTTCATGACGCGCGAAATCACGATTTACGGCATCAAGAATTGCGACACGATGAAGAAGGCGCGGCGCTGGCTGGATGACCAGGGTGTGGAATACGATTTCTACGATTACAAACTGAACGGCGTTACATCGCAGATGTTGGAGGGCTGGTGCCGCCAGGCGGGCTGGGAGACCTTGCTCAACAGGGCAGGAACTACCTTCCGCAAACTGCCCGAGAAGGACAAGGCCGGGATGGGCGAAGACAAGGCAATCAAGTTGATGATCGCCCAGCCGTCCATGATCAAGCGTCCGGTTCTGGATATAGGCGGTCAAATCCTGGTGGGCTTCAAAGAGGGCGAATACAGCAAGGCTGTCGGCCAGAATTGAGCAATGTAAAGGATATTCCGGGACTTGGCCTTGTGGCATTGCCCCCGCCGGTTTTGCCGGGCATTATCGCGCCGGTTTCAGACGGACATGCATTTCCGCAAATTCGTTGGACGCTTTGGTTTGAGTGAGGGAGGGAATTATGGACGCTTCGAAATTGATTGAATCCTTGTTGGCAGGCGCTGGTGGACAGCAGGGCGGCCAGCAGGGCTCCGGTGGCGGCCTTGGCGGGTTGCTCGGCGGGCTGGCTGGGGCGCTCGGCGGTCAGGGACAGCCTCAGGGCGGCCAGCAGGCTTCCGGCGGCGGGCTCGGCGGTCTGCTTGGTGGTTTGGCAGGTGCGCTTGGCGGCGGCCAGCCTTCGGCAGCTGCAACGCCATCACAACAACAGGCAGGCGGTGGTGGGCTTTCCGACATGCTCGGCAAACTCAACAGTGCTGGAGGCGGGCTTGGCGGCCTGGCTGCCGGTGGCCTCATGGGTATGCTGGCAGGTCGCGGTGGCCTTGGTGGCCTGGCCAAGATCGGCGGCGTGGCAGCGCTTGGCTATCTCGCGCACAACGCTCTGAAAAGCTGGCAGGGTGGCCAGGCTGGACAGGCGCAGGCCGTGCCGCAGGAAGCGCCCGATCCGCGCAAGATGCTGGCAGCCCCCAGCAGCGATGGCAATCCGTTCGCATTCACCCTCGTTCGCGCGATGATTTCCGCAGCCGCTGCAGACGGCATGATTGACGAAGGCGAGCAGCAGGCCATTTCTGCCCAGCTTGAAAAGATGGATCTGGGCGAAGATGGCAACGCCGTCATTCAGGAGGCCCTGCGCAATCCCGCGAGCGCTGCACAGATTGCCAATCTGGCGGACGGTCCCGAGCAGGGCGCGCAGATTTATCTGATGTCGCGCCTTGCCATCAATCCGGACGAGCGCTCCGAAAAGGCTTATCTGGCAGAACTGGCCGAGAACCTCGGCATTTCCGATGATTTCATTGCCCATCTGGAACAACAGGTCCGTTCCGTTCAGGCGTGAGGCCAGTCGTAACCAATACACCAGATCAACCGGCCGTTCGCGCGGCCGGTTTTTTGTTGGTGCCGGCGGCTTTGCGAACCTGTGAAAAATGGACATAAAGAACCTGCGCAAAAGCCACGGGCAGGGGCGGCGCATACGCCATGGCGGGGAAACATGATCGAGGCTGAAATTGCAGGTATTGCCGCGACGGCTTCGGCCGATGTGGTCGTGGCGGGCGCGGGGCCCGGTGGTTTTGCTGCTGCCCTGCAGGCAGCGCGCATGGGCTGCAAGGTCATTCTCGTTGAGAAGTTCGACATGCCCGGTGGCGTGCACACCTCTGGCCTGCAAGGATCAGCCAATGAGGGCGTTGGTGGCATACACAGCGAGTTGATGCAGCGCTTCGCGGACGCCGGATACATTTATACCGCCACGGACAAGACCCATCCTGACTGGGCAGGCAATCCGCTCTCGCATTACGAGCGCATGCACAAGCCCGATGCGAGTTTTGCACGCGCCAGTTTCAATCCCGAAGGCGCGGGCTCCGTCATGGCGGCCATGCTGGAGGAAGCGGGCGTCGATACCTGGTATGGCGCGCGGTTTTGCGATTGCATCGTCGCCAGGGGAGGTGGGACGGACAATACGATCAAGGCCATCGTGGTGGAAACCGCATCCGGGCGGCAGGTCATTGCCGGAAAGATATTCATCGATGGGTCGGGTACGGCAGAACTGGTGGCGCGTTCCGGTGCGCCTTTTGTGACCGGTGGCGGCGGGCAGCCTGAAGGCGCTGATTGGGATGGCGTGAAGCGGCCAATTCCCGGCGGCCTTTTGTGGATCATGAGCGGTATCGATTTTGCGCAAACGGCCAGACACCAGAAAGCAGCGAATGATCCGAAGCTGGAGAAAGTGATCGCCGAGGCGAGCGCTGCCGGAGACATTCCTGCCGGCCTGTATCGTCCGAAGATGGCCGGCAAGAATGTATATGGCGAACATTATATCGGTCATCCGACACTCGACATGCAGTCCCATGCTTGAGGACGGCACATACATCATCTGGCAGAACGTGCCTTACGAATGGGCGCTGCACATGGACGAAAGCGCAGCCGACAATGCCAGGGCAACAGCAGCCCTGCGGATGTTCGTCGATGCGGAGGCGCGGTTTTTGAAGAAATACGTGCCGGGATTTGAAAATGCGGTGCTGCGCAATGTCGGTCGCTATGTCGGAATTCGCGATGGCCGTCATCCTGTTGGGGAACATGTGTTTTCGCTGGATGATGCACAACACTCGCGCGTGTTTCGCGATGCGGTGACTGCGCCGATGACCAAAACCTTTTTTTGGGATGGCTATCGCAAACACACATTCCAGGTTCCGTGGCGATCTTTCCTGCCGAAAGGCATCGACAATCTCATTCTGACTGGCGCGTCCATGGCCTTCACCTATGAGACGATTTTCATGGTGATGCGGAATTTCCCGTGGTGCACGCAGACCGGCGAAATTGCGGGCTTCGGCGCGGCCAGGGCCATTGCCAAATCAGTCTCGCCCAAAGCCGTTGATTGGAAACAACCATACTTCACCTAGGAATACCGGGCAGGGGAATGACGCAAGCAGGACACATTGCCATCATCGGCGGGGGAATTGGCGGCCTGGCCGCAGCGCTGGCTTTACGCCAGCGTGGTTTTGATTGCTCCGTTTACGAACAGGCGCCGCAGCTTAGCGAAATTGGCGCCGGACTGAACCTCAGCCCGAATGCACTGAAGGCATTCCGGATGCTGGGGGTCGAAGACGAGGTCATTACGGCCGGGTATCAGGATGAATTCCAGACGACGCGCAATGGCCAGACGGGCGCCATCATGGCGCAGCAGCCGCGCCGCGCGGGTGTGTTGGAGAAATATGGCGCATCGTTTCTCACCGTGCACCGCGCCGACGTACAGAACATCCTGCGCAATCGCCTGCCGGCGGAGGTCCTGCATCTGGGCAAGGCCTGCACACGTGTTGAAAATACAGGGAGCGGCGCACGCGTGACGTTCGCCGATGGGAGCGTCATTGACGCCGGCATCGTTATCGGCGCCGATGGCATTCATTCCAGTGTCCGCGATAGCCTGTTCGGCAAACAGCCGCCACGTTTTACCGGCTGCATTTGTTTTCGCGGACTGGTGCCGCTCGATCAGGTCAAGCACATTCCCCATGCCACTGAAATGACCGGCTGGTGGGGCCCATCCGGTCACGTGGTCCAGTACAGGGTGCGCGGCGGCGATCTGGTAAATCTTGTGGCGCATTTCGACAGCGATGCCTGGACAGAGGAATCCTGGACACGTGAGTGTTCAAAGGAAGAGATCCTGCAGACCTTCAAGGGCTGGAATGACAATCTGCTGCAGCTTATCGCGTTGGGCGAGAAACATTATAAATGGGCGCTGTACGATCGCGATCCGCTTGATGTCTGGGGCAGGGACAGCGTTACGCTTCTTGGCGATGCGGTGCATCCCATGTTGCCCTATCTCGGTCAGGGTGCAGCAATGGCCCTGGAAGACGCCTGTATCCTGGCGCGTGCGCTCGATGCCAATCGCGACGATGCCCACGCCGGTTTGCGGCTCTATGAGGAAGTGCGTCGTCCGCGCACAACCCGTGTTGTTCTGGCCTCGCGCGCCCGGGCCCGCGAATATCATTTGTCCTCCGCATTCGCGCGCATGTGGCGCGACCTGAAAATGGCCATCCGCATCCGCTTTGGCACTGACAAGTCGACCTTGCGGGCAGATTGGGTCTACCAATACGATGCAGCGCAGGTTGCGCTCGATCCACATGCTGAAAGCGCCAAACATGCCGGCGCGATCGCCCAGCTTCGGGGGACATGATGTACGCGGATATGCCGGCGCTCAAGATCATTGGGCAATTGTTGATTGCGTTTCTTTTTCTTGGAACGCTTGTGATGAATTTTGGCTGGAAACAGAAACAGCATGCGGACCGCATGGCCGCATCGGGTGTGCCGTTCGCATGGCCGGTTTTGTATGCAGGCTTTGCCATGCAACTTGTGGGCGGCGTGATGGTGGCGCTGAACTGGCACACGCGCTGGGGCGCGATGATATTGATCGTATTCACGCTGGCCGCATGTGTGTTGTTTCACCGCTTCTGGGAGGTGGAGAATCCACTGCAGCGCCATTTCCACGTTTCGACACTGTTCTCGAACGCGGCAATCATAGGCGCGTTGCTGCTGTTGATGTGAGTGCAGACAAGGGAGAGTAGGCTATTGTTTTATGCAGGACGGCCGCCGATCGAGATTATTGCGCAGATCATGATTGCGATCCTGTTTATTGGGACGGGTATCATCAATGCAGGATGGAGGCAGTCCAATATCATCCCGCGCATGGCACAATTGGGCACGCCGTTGCCACGGTTGTCGCTTTACATCGGGTTTGTCATGCAATTCGTCGGCGGCTTCATGATTCTGCTGGATTGGAATGCCCGTATTGGGGCTTACATTCTGATCGGGTTTACATTGCTCGCAGCAGCGATATTCCATCGTTTCTGGCAGATGGGCGATCCGTACCGCTACGATACCCATAGACAGTTTCTGTTCAACAATTGCGCGGTTATAGGTGGGTTGTTGTTTATCATTTCGCGCACATGAACCCAATTAGGGTTCGTTGTCTGCGATATAATTTATATCGTAATATGATAATCAGGTATCGCGCCGGTCGCAGCAGATTAAATTTCCAAATTCAAAGCCAATGTGTCTTGTTTTATGTCGTTGGCTGGCGCACATACGCCTCCGGAGGGCTTCGCCACGCGACTTAGAGGGTAGGCTGGTGGAGTTCTGTGAGGGAACCCTTTCAGGTAGAAGAAATGCTTGCGCCAACGCGTGATGTCGATGCTCCGGCAGGGACGAAAGTCAGCCTGCGCGGATTGAACAAGATATTCGAAACTGCAAAAGGACCGTTTACGGCTCTGGACAAGCTGACCCTGGATATTCCGACCGGGTGCTTTTTCATGATCGTCGGACCATCAGGATGTGGCAAGACGACCCTGCTGCGCATTCTCGCCGGTCTTGAATCCCATTCCGGTGGATCGATGCATGTGTCCAATCCGGCCGACAACCGTCCCGCCAATTCCATGGTCTTTCAGGGCAATTCATTGTTCCCCTGGATGACTGTATGGGACAATGCGGCCTATGGCCTGAACATGCGCAATCGTCCCAGGGGCGAGACCAACGATATTGTCAGCCATTACCTTTCGCGCACCGGCCTGCTGCGCTTCAGGGACCTGTATCCGCATCAATTGTCCGGCGGCATGCGCCAGCGTGTTTCGATCTGCCGCGCCTTCGCCAATGATCCGGACATTCTGCTGATGGACGAGCCGTTCTCGGCGCTCGACGAACAGAACAAACTTCTGTTGCAGGAAGAATTGCTGCGCATCTGGGAAGAAAGCCGCAAGACCGTCCTCTTCATTACACACAGCGTGGATGAAGCGGTGACGCTGGGCGACAAGATCATGGTGATGACCGCCCATCCCGGACGCGCAAAAGCCATTCTCGATGTGCCGTTCGAGCGGCCCCGCAAGGTTCTGGAACTGCGTGCGACGCCAGCCTATGGCGAGTTTGTGTACAATATCTGGAGCTATCTGCGCGAGGAAGTCGAACGTGCCCGCGCACTGGACGAGGACATTAAGTGATGACCGACGTTGCAGCAAAACCAACCCGTACCAAATCGTCTTTCGACATCGGTGGCGCCAATGTTGAGCGCCTGATGAGTATTGCTTCGCCCGTGGTCCTCCTGGGACTGTGGGAACTTGCAGCACGCGTCGGCTTCATCGACATTCGCTTCTTCCCGGCGCCATCCAAGATATTCGAGACGATGTTTGCGCTGATGGCATCGGGCGAATTGTGGGTGCACCTGATGGCCAGTCTCTATCGGCTGTTCTGGGGATTTGTGATCGGCTCGATCCCTGCGCTTGTGTTGGGTATCGGCATGGGTCTCAACAAATCGCTCAATGCGATTGTCGATCCGCTGGTCCAGGCGACGTATCCCATTCCGAAAAGCGCGATCCTGCCGCTTATCCTCCTGATCTTCGGTTTGGGCGAGGCATCGAAAATCGCGATGGTGGCAATCGGATTGTTCTACCCGATCCTGATCAACACAATTGCCGGCGTGCGTGAAATACCAAAGATGTATTTTGACGTTGGCACGAACTTCAAGGCGAGCCGTTGGCAGACCTTCCGGACAATCGCGATTCCCGGCGCTCTGCCGCTCATCATGACTGGCTTGAAGCTGGGCGTCGGCCTTGGCCTGATCCTGATTTCGATCGCCGAAATGATCGGCGCCAAATCGGGTCTGGGTTTCATGATGTGGAACGCCTGGGAAATTCTCTCGGTTGAAACCATGTACGTCGGCCTGATCGTGATCGCTATCCTGGGCGTGCTGTTTTCAATCATGCTGAACGAGATCGAACGGTGGCTGGTACCGTGGAAGCAGCAACGCTGAAACAGGTCCGGCAACACCAACAGGTTTTGTCGGGCAGTTAAACGCCAAATAAAATCGGGGGAGGTGGAAGCATGCTGTCTGTTCGCAAGGCGTCGGCAATTCTCGCAGTGCTGGCTGGCTGCACCTCTGCACCACTGGCGCAGGCGCAGACAAAAATTACCATCGGTACAGTCAAATCGCTGGGCGCCATTGCGTCCTACATTGCAGAGGACAAGGGCTACTTCAAGGAACAGGGACTTCAGGTCGATCTGGTGATGATGAACTCGACTGCCAATGCGGTCGGTGTGTTTGCCAAAGGCGATCTCAATATTCTCGAAGGCGGCATAGCGGTCGGGTTCTTCAATGCTGTGGCAAAGAAGCTGCCGATGATCATCGCAAGTGACCGTGTTTCCTCCCCGATCATGCATCGTCTGCTCGTGGGCACTCAGCACAAGGGCAAGATAACGAAAATCACGGACTTGAAAGGCAAGTCCATCGGCAATGTTGCGACGGGCGCCGTGACGACCTATGAGCTGGGCAAGATGCTGGCCAGCGCCGGCATGGGCTTGAGCGATGTTCAGCTGAAAGCCGTACCATTCCCGCAGATGGGTATTGCCCTCAAGAACGGCGCAATTGAAGCAGCTCTTGTGATCGAACCTTTCACGACCCGTTTTGAACAGCAGGGACTTGGTTATTCCGTCGCCAATGCGGACGATCTGGTACAGCCATCGCCGATGACAATTTCGGTGGCGATTTTGAATACGGACTGGGCTGCGAAGAACAAGGAAGTCGTGCGCAAGTTCTTTGTCGCATATTTGCGTGCCACCCGCGATTATTGCCTGGCCTATCATCGCGGTCCAAACCGTCCGGAAATCGTTGCGATCGCCGTGAAGAACGGGCTTGTAGCCAATGCTGCGGCGATGGAAAAAACGCCATGGACCGGGCGCAATCTGGATGGCCGGGTAAATGTTCCCAGCCTTATGGACATGCAGAAATTCTATGTCGCCAACAAGCTGATGAAAACAATCGTCCCGGGCGAGAAATTGTACACCAGCGAATACATCGATCATGCAAACAAGGTGCTTGGTCCACTGCCTGCCATTCCGGCATCCAGCAATGCGCCGGGATGCCGCTAACTCACGCCATCATACAGGGGTCTTTCATGAAAACGTTTAAACTGGCAGCTGGTGTCTTGGCTGCTGTTCTGGGGTTTGGCGCTGCAGCTCAGGCCCAGACAAAGATAAACATCGGAACCGTCCAGTCGCTTGGTTCCATCGTGTCGTACATCGCGCGGGACAAAGGCTATTACAAAGCCGCGGGCATTGATGTGGACTTCATCCTGATGAACTCCTCGGCAAATGTCATGGCCGTTTTCGCCAAGGGAGACATGCATATTCTGGAAGGCGGAATTTCTGTCGGCTTCTACAATGCCGTGGAAAAGGGCCTGCCGATGATCATCGCCAGTGATCGCGTATCCACGCCGATCCACCATCAATTGCTGGTTGCGACCAGACACAAGGGCAAGATTACCAAGCTGACCGATCTCAAGGGCAAATCAATCGGCAGCAATGCCTTGGGCTCTGTCACGACATATGAAGTCGGCAAGATGCTCAATACTGCCGGAATCACTCTCAAGGATGTGGAGATCAAGGTTGTTGCTTTCCCGCAGATGGGCGCCGCCATGCAAAATGGCGCACTGGATGCGACGCTGATCATACCACCCTTCGCCGCCAACTTTGTCGATCAGGGTCTGGGCTACAAACTGGCCGCTCCAGACGATCTGGTCCAGCCCTCGCCGATGACGATAGCTGTTACGTTCATCAACACGGATTGGGCGGCCAAGAACAAGGATCTTGTGCGGAAATTTTACATCGCCTATCTGCGCGCCACGCGCGATTACTGCATGGCCTACCACGGTGGTCCGAACCGCAAGGAAGTTATCGACATTGCTTTGAAGAACAAGCTCGAACGCAATGCAGCCAATATGGATCGCTTCCCCTGGACGTCGCGCAATCTTGATGGGCATGTGAACATGCCAAGCGTCATGGACATGCAGAAATATTATGTCGAGAACAAACTGGTGAAATCGGCCAGCCCGGCGGAAAAGATTTACACCGACGAGTATATCAAGTTTGCCAACGCGCAGCTTGGCCCGCTGCCGCAAGTGCCTGCGGGCAGCAAATTGCCTGGTTGCCGCTAGGAAAAAAGTTTCACGCAGTATCTGAAAGGGCGGCTTCAAGGCCGCCCTTTTTGTTTTGGATTATTTGCGCTTCATCTTGCTGGATGAATTGAATACCGCATGCAGGTTGCGGGCATAATCAACGGCGGACGGCACGTCCATTGTCATAGCGCGAATGAGATATTCCTTGGCCCCTTCGGTAGCTATGGCCGGCGCCTTCAGCATTTGTGCGCACAGTGTATCGACTTTCGCATCGAGATCTTTTGCCGGTGCGGTGTCGCTGCAGATGCCATAGGCAATGGCGCGTTCGGCTGATACCGTCGCGACGGAATAAACCATGTAGTTGATGCCTTTGCGGCTGCCCCGGTCGATCAGCGAGGACAGGACCATCGTCGGCAGGATGCCGTGATCCATTTCGTTGATCTGGAACTGTGCGTCATCGGCGGCGATGGTGATGTCCGCAACGGATGCAAGCGAGCAGCCAAAACCAATCGCCTTGCCGCGAACCTTTGCAATCACGGGAACCTTGCAATAACGGATGGATGCGTAGCAATCGAACACGATGTCCGAATTCGTGCGGCGGTCATAGGCATCATCGCTTTCAGCGGGAATGCGCCCGTGCGCGGCGCGGCCACGGCAGAACGTGTCGCCCGCACCGGTCAGCACAACGAGCCTGGCCTTTTCATGGGCCGTGCGCATGATCTCTGTCAGCTCCACGGCCATGTGATCGGTCGAAGCATTGCCGTCGTCGGCCCGGTTGAGGGTAACGGTGAGAACCTCGTTTTTTACGGAAGTCAGAATATCGCTCATGATTGTGCAGCCCATCCCTGTTGATGCGTTTTCCCTGATTGATCTTTTCTTATCTCATAAGCACCGCCGCGCGCCAGTGGGTGGTTGCACGGAAGACATAATCATTGCTGGCAGTTTGCCTCAGTGCAGTTTTGGTGTCCGGAACATCCGTGTGCGGTCGTCTGATTTCACGTCAATCTGCAATGTTTTTCCGTCACGCAAAATGGTCAATGGAATGATTGCGCCAGCCTCGCCTTGCGCCTGGATAAGGCGGTAGAGGCTGGCCAGTGTCGTGACCTCGCGATTTCCCACGCGCGCGACAATGTCGCCATTGCGCAGGTTTGCCTTGCGAGCAGGGCCGCGCTGGCTGCGCCCGACGACCACGATCCGGTCGTCCAGTTCGGTCGCGTAGAGTCCCAGCCATGGCTTGGGCGCGCCTTTGCGGCGGCCATATTTAAGCAGGTCGTTGAGTATCGGCATCAGATGGGCTGTCGGCACGACCATGTTGATGTGGCCGCTTTCATCTTTTTCCGAACCTTGTTCCAGATGCAGAGACCCGATGCCGATCAGCTCGCCCGCCTCGTTGAACATGCCCGTTCCACCCCAATTGGGATGAGCTGGCGCGCTGAAGAAAGCATCGTCCAGCACATATTCCCAATAGCCTGCAAACTCCTGCCGCGCCACGATACTGGCTGCGATCGATCGCTGTCCGCCGCCAGCGCCTGCAACCAGCACGGCATCGCCAACTGCCGCCGTGTCGGAATCGCCGATTTTTGCGACTGGTAAATTCATCTGCGCCAGTGCCTGAACCAGCCCGAAGCCGGTTTCCTGATCGTAGGCCAGCACATGTGCGGGGAACAACTGGCCGTCATTGGCACGTATCCAGACTTCCTCTGCCTCGCTGATCAGATATCCAATCGTCAGCACGACTCCGCGTTCGCTGATGACGACACCATTGCCTGCACGTTCAGTGCCGAGAGTTTCAGCGGTGAAGGCATCCTCGGGAATGCGCGCTGAAACGGCGACCATGCAGTCCAGCACTTTGTCCAGATCGTAAGTGTAATCCTCGGCTGCCGGTTGCAGCGCCGAAGGGATCCTCCAGTCGGGACCAGCCATAAATCAACGTCTCCTGATCGGCTTTGGACATCTGGCATACAATAGCGCCTGCCGGGGCACGCGGGAAAGTCAAAAACACATCCCGTCAGGGCTTCAGGATGCTGGGTCGTGACTATCTGGCTGATATTCGGGCAAAAAGAAGGCCCTCAAGCATAATGTGCGAAAGCGCACGTGCGTTACGCAGCCAAAGCGCTACACTGTAAAAGTGATTCCGGAATCGGGCATGCCACCCGATTCTGCACCGCGCAGACGCAGCCTCTGCGTTCATGCGAAAGCAAAGGGCAGCCATGACAGACGATAATGGCGATCACCGCCGCCAGAGGCGCCGCAAAAATCAGGACGTATCGCCCTGGAAGGCAGTACTTTCAGGCAACGCTTCGGGCGGATCGAACCCGCCGCCGCCAACGCAACCGAGAAAATGGGGATTTCCGATGTTAAATTTTGCGCGGATCGTGATCGCGATCGCCGTTCTTTTCGGTCTGATGATTGTTGGCGGCTCGTTTTACACCATCGACTCCGGCGAGCGCGGCGTCATTTTGCGGACCGGTAAAGTCGTCGGCACTGCCGATCCCGGTCTGGGCTTCAAGATACCGTTTATCGACCAGATCGTGAAAGTCTCGGTCCAGACCCAGACCTATACCTGGAACAAGGTCAATTCCTATTCCGCCGACCAGCAGCCGGCCGATCTTAAATTGTCGGTGACGTTTCGCGTCGACCCTGCAAAGGTTGGCGAACTCTACACGCGGTTTGGTAGCGTGCCCAATGCGGTCACGCGAATTGTAAGCCCGATCGTCAATCGCGACGTCAAGGTCGTGTTTGGCGGATATTCCGCGGTTCGCGCGATCCAGGAACGCGGCAAGCTCAATGTCGAAGCGCGCGCAGCGGTTGAAAAGGCGCTGCATAACGAAGCGCTGATGCTGTTGAGCCTGCAAATCGAAAGCATCGATTTCTCGCCTGAATATATCCGCTCGGTCGAGCAGCGGATGCAGGCCGAGGTCGAGGTTCAGCGCCTGCGCCAGAACGCGGAACGGGAGAAGGTTCAGGCCCAGATCACCGTAACCAAGGCCAAGGCCGAAGCCGATGCCGTCCGGGCGCGCGCCCAGGCGCAGGCCGATGCCACGCGCCTGGCTGGTGAAGCTGAAGCGTCCGCCATCCGGGCCAGGGGCGCCGCCTTGCGCGACAATCCGGCCCTGATCGGTCTGGTGCAGGCAGAAAAGTGGAACGGCCAGCTTCCCACGACTATGGTCCCGGGGGCTGCCTTGCCCATGATGAATGTGTCGCCCCCCGCCAAATAGGACGCGGCGGGACAAAATATCCAAATAGCTCGCATTTTGCGGCGTGCCGTGCTACCGGCACGCCATATATCCGTTTCAGGTAATCGTCACTCAGGGCAACTGGCCCACCTGTGGCATGGGTCAGCAGATGTCAGACATATTTCGCGAAGTCGATGAAGAGGTCCGCCGCGAGAAGGCTGCGGTATTTTGGAGCAAATACCAGAACGCGATTATCGCGCTGGCGGTCCTGATCGTCGCTGCCGCCGGTGGCTGGCGCTATTATCAGTATCATACGCGCACGGCCTCCGAGGCAGCCGGACTGGAATTCCAGGACGCTATTGCCTTGGCTGGTGCAGGAAAATCAAAGGAAGCCCAGGAGGCTTTCGAGAAAATCGCCAAGAACGGACCTTCGGGATATGCGTTGCTGGCGAAAATGCGCGCTGCCAGCGAAATTGCCTCACGCGACAAGCCGGACGCCATCAAGGCCTTTGACGCCATCGCCGCGACAGCTACGGCAGATCCCGTGTTGAAGCAGGCTGCGCAAATTCGTGCCGCCATGTTGGCCGTGGACACTGCAAGTCTGGACGAGATGAAAAAGCGTCTTGAGCCACTGAGCAAGACAGACAGCAGTTTCCGCTTCTCGGCTCTGGAGCTGCTGGCCATATCCGCCATGAAGGCCAAGGACTACGACGCTGCCTCCGGCTGGCTCGATGTCCTGGTTGCAGCGCCTGCTGCGCCCGAAAGCGTGCGCCGCCGCGCCAATGCCATGCAGGGATTGATCGCAGGCAGCCGCGAAGCAAAGAAATAGGTGTAACTTTCGCCGCGCCATCGGGGCGGGCGAACACTGCACCGGTTTGGAACCATGTCTTTTTCATTGGCAATCATCGGCCGGCCGAATGTCGGCAAATCGACCTTGTTCAACCGTCTGGTTGGCAAGAAGCTGGCGCTGGTCGACGATCAGCCGGGCGTGACACGCGACCGTCGCGAGGGCGAGGCAAAGCTCGGCGATCTTCGCTTCACGATCATCGACACGGCGGGGCTGGAGACGAGCGCATCGGAAAGCCTGACGGGGCGGATGCGCGCGCAGACGGAAACAGCTATCGGTGGCGCCGACGCCATCATGTTCATGGTGGATGCACGCACGGGGCTGACACCGGAAGACCGCCATTTCGCTGATCTCGTGCGCCGCGCCGACAAGCCCGTGATCCTCATCGCCAACAAGGCAGAAGGAAAGGCCGGCGAGGCCGGTTTGTGGGAAGCATTCAACCTGGGGCTGGGCGATCCGGTGCCTTTGTCTGCCGAGCACGGCGATGGATTCGCCGATCTTTACGACGCCATTCGCGAAGCCTTGCCTGTCGAGACGGCCAAGGGCCATGCGGTCGACGAGGATGAATACAAGCCGCTGGTTCTGGACGATGAGGAAGACGGCAGCGAACTGGATCCGACCAAGCCGTTGCGCATCGCGATTGTCGGGCGGCCGAATGCCGGCAAGTCCACGCTGATCAATCGCATTCTGGGCGAGGAACGGCTGCTGACCGGCCCGGAAGCAGGCATTACGCGCGATTCCATCGGCGTTGATTTCGAATCCTCACTGCCCGGTGGCGGCGTGCGGCACATGAAACTGTTCGATACCGCAGGCATGCGCCGGCGCGCGAACGTGCAGGAAAAACTCGAAAAGCTGGCAGTCGCCGATGCCTTGCGCGCCATCCGCTTCTGCGAAGTGGCTGTGGTGCTTGCTCGATGCAACCATACCATTCGAGAAGCAGGACCTGACCATCGCCGATCTCGTCTCGCGCGAGGGCAGGGCCATCGTGATTGCAGTCAACAAATGGGATCTTGTCGACGATCCGCAATGCGCGCCTTGCCGAATTGCGCGAACGGGCCGGGCGCCTGCTGCCGCAAATGCGCGGCGCGCCCGTCGTTCCGGTGTCCGGCATGACGGGCGCCGGGATCGACCGGTTGATGGCTGCCATCGTTGCAGTGCATGAAACCTGGAACAAACGTATTTCGACCGCGCGTCTCAATCGCTGGCTAGCTGACGTTTTGCAACGCTCTCCGCCGCCTGCAGTATCTGGCCGCCGCATCAAGATTCGCTACATCACCCAGCCGAAGGCGCGCCCGCCGCATTTCACGATTTTCGGCAATCAGCTGACGGCATTGCCGACGAGCTACGAGCGCTATCTCATCAACGGCTTGCGCGATACATTCGATCTGCCCGGCGTGCCCCTGCGCATTACCAAACATTCCGGCGCAAACCCGTTCGACAAGAACAAGGGCAAGCGCAAAATCAAGTAATTGCAGGGGCTGTGAAGGTTCGCCAGTCCGGGCCCGTCAGGCCGGTTCGCGAAACTGCTTGATGGAATTGTCTTTCAGGTCGTAGAGCAGACCCGTGCGCTCCCACGACGGCAGGCACAATTGCACAATGGCCGGGGCAATGTCTGCAGGTGTGCGCAAGGTCAGCGGGTCTTCGCCCGGCATCAGGTCCGCACGCATTTTCGTGCGCACATGCCCGGGCGTTACCATCATCACTTTCACATTCGAAGTGGTTGCCGTTTCTGCAGCATAGGTACGCATGATGGCTTCCATCGCCGCCTTTGTGGAAGCGTACAAAGCGCGATAGGGCCGCATCACCGCATTATGTGCATTGCCCGATGAGATCAGCACTACGCGGCCGGCATCGGAATTGCGCAGCAGCACATCAAGCGAACGGATCAGTCTGAAGTTGGCTGTGACGTTGATCGCATAGCCTTCTTCCCAGACGGCAGGGTCGACATGGGATGTTGGCGTGATCGGTCCAAGCACACCGGCATTGGCGACCAGAATGTCGAGTTTGCCCCAACGCTCGTGAATGGCCTGGCCGAGGCGGTCGAGTGCTTCAAAGTCCTTCAGGTCGCACGGTACAAGCGTGGCTTCCTGACCAAGCGCGCGAATTTCATCGTCCAGTTCTTCCAGCGCGCCCTGCGTGCGCGCCAGCGCAATCACATGTGCGCCCTGCCGGGCAAGTTCCAGCGCCAGGCCGCGGCCGATACCGCGCGATGCGCCAGTTACAAGTGCGATACGGTTTTTCAGTGGCAGGCTCATAAACGAAATCCGGAAGCGTCAGGCGATGGATCCAGCGCACATGGCGTGGCAGAGATGGGCGAGCGGCAGGGAGATCGGTCGATGATCGCTGACTGCGGGCAACACGTCACACAACTTCCGTCAGCAATGACAATTGACGTTGCACAGGTGTTCCGCCGAGATCTGTCAACATCGTCGGGTAATCGCCGGTGAAACAATGATCAGTAAATTGCGGTTTCGTCTCGTCGCGATTGTCAAAGCCCATGGCGCGATAAATGCCGTCGATCGACAGGAACGCAAGGGAATCGCATCCTATGAATTCGCGCATGGCCTCCAGGTCATGGGTAGCGGCGAGCAGTTTGTCACGTGCGGGCGTGTCTATGCCGTAGTAATCGGGATGTGTGATCGGCGGTGACGAGATGCGGAAATGCACTTCACGCGCACCTGCATCGCGCATCATGCGCACGATCTTCACAGACGTCGTGCCGCGAACGATTGAATCGTCGATCAGCACAATGCGTTTACCCGCAACGACGCATTTGTTCGCGCTATGCTTCAGGCGTACGCCGAGTTCGCGCACGGCCTGCGTCGGCTGGATGAACGTGCGGCCTACATAGTGATTGCGGATGATGCCAAGCTCAAAGGCAATACCTGATTGTTGCGCATAGCCGATGGCCGCGGGCACTCCGGAATCGGGAACGGGCACGACCACGTCGGCGTCCACATGGGATTCTCGCGCCAGCTGCGCGCCCATCTGCTTGCGCACGTCATAGACCGGGCGTCCTTGCACGACCGAGTCGGGCCGCGCGAAATAAATGAACTCGAATATGCAGGGCCGCTCTTTTTGCGGCGGAAACGGCTTGTGGCTTTCGACACCATCCTCGCTGATGACGACGATCTCGCCATTCTCGATATCGCGAACAAAGCGTGCGCCGATCATGTCCAGCGCACATGTCTCGGAAGCGAAAATATAATGGCCGTTCAATTGTCCAAGGACGAGGGGGCGAATGCCCAGCGGATCACGCATGCCGATCAGCTTCTTGTTGGTGATCGCAACAAGCGAATAAGCGCCTTCGAGTTGCCGTACGGCTTCGATGAACCGTTCCAGCACGCGCCCCTTGCGGCTGCGCGCCACCAGGTGAAGGATGACTTCCGTATCCGAGGTCGACTGGAAAATTGCGCCAGCGCTGATCAGCTCGCGCCGCAATGCCTGCGCATTGGTAAGATTGCCATTGTGCGCGACGGCAAAGCCACCTGAATTCAGTTCGGAAAACAGCGGCTGCACATTGCGCAGCACTGTTTCCCCCTGGGTCGAATATCGCACGTGGCCGATCGCGGCAGAGCCTGGCAGCCGGTCGATTGTTTCCTTGCGCGAGAAATGATCGCCGACCAGACCCATGCGGCGCTCTGAGCGAAAATGCTGGCCATCGAAGCTGACAATGCCCGCGGCTTCCTGGCCACGGTGCTGCAGGGCATGCAGGCCAAGGGCGGCAATGGCGGAAGCCTCGGGATGCCCGAAAATACCGAACACGCCGCATTCTTCATGCAACCGGTCGGCTTCCAGATCCAGATCGTGGAATTGGTGTTCGCTGTCCGGCTCGTTCATATCCGTGCCCTGCATGCTGGAGCCATCCAATTTGCGTTATATATGATCGACCGGCGCGCGCTGCCAGATGCGTGGCGAATCTCCGGCCAGGTGCAAGAGCACACCATACTCCCGTCGTCGAACAGGTGAAACCGCTTGCGTGGCAAAACGCGGCTCGTCAACACAAAACTCGCAACGCCGTTACCAAACTCATAGGGCATTACGCAAAGGCTCAGGTACGATTACCTGGCGTTGCAGGCTGTGCCGGTGCACCGTCGTTGCCCGGTTCCGGCGGCTTGGATTTTCGCAGGCCCTTCAGCGCGCTTTCCGGATCATCGGGCAGCAATGCCATCAAAGTCTCACCGGTGCTTTGCAGCAGCGGGCGGGTCTTGGCTTCCTTCACCCAGCCCGGTTGGGACTTTTCGGGAACCAGCCAGTTGAAAAACAGAAATGCGACAACGCAAAGCAGGAGGCCGCGGCCTGCGCCAAACAGGAATCCCAGCGAGCGATCCAGTGCGCCGACTTTGGAATCCAGAATGGCGTCCGAAACTTTGACCGTGATGATCGAGACGATAATCAGCGTCAGGAAAAAGATGATACCCGCCGAGATGTAGGGAAGAAACTCTTCCTTCGGGATGTATGGCTTCAGATAGGGCACGCCAACCGGGTACAGGTAATAGGCGGCTGCCGCCGCAATACCCCAGGATGCAATCGCCAGTACTTCGCGGGTAAAGCCGCGCAGCATGGAAAGCAGCGCGGAAACAAGGACTACCACGATGAGACCGAGATCAAGATAGGAAGGCATTTATAGGTACTCGCGAAATGCAGCGCGGCCAAATCCGGCAAAGCGCCTTGCCGCCGCTAGCAGACGCGCAAGACTTATAGCCGAGCGCCACAGCGCCGTCACCCCTGCGAACCAGACTAAACACCTGTTTCTGCACAGCGCCAGCGTGCGATCCGTTAGCAGGAAACCTTATTCGGCCGCAAGCGCAGGCGTTGCCTCAGGTCGGGAACTGCCGCGCCGCCCACTGCGTCCGCCGGTGCTGGCAGCCGCGATATCGGCAACCAGCGCCGCCACGTGGCCAATGCTCGAAACACGTGTCGCTGCGCCAGCATTCGCCTCCGATGCGGGGGCAATCGCGCTCTCGAATCCCAGTTTGACGGCTTCCTTCAGCCGCGCCGCGCTGTGGGCGACCGGACGCACCGCGCCCGACAGGCCCAGTTCGCCAAAAAACACCGTCTGGCGAGGCAGTTCGACCCCTGCCAGAGAGGAAACCAGCGCCGCAGCCACCGCCAGATCCGCCGCCGGTTCGGCAATCCGCAGGCCACCTGCAATATTGAGATAGACGTCATGCTGGCCAAACCGGAGGCCCCCATGGGCCTCCAGCACGGCAAGAACCATGGCAAGCCGGTTGGGATCCCAACCCACGACGGCCCTGCGCGGTGTGCCGAACGATGTCGGCGATACCAGCGCCTGAATCTCCACCAGCAGCGGACGCGTGCCCTCCATACCGGCAAATACCGCAGTGCCGGGCGCCGATCCGTCCCTGCCGGACAGGAACAGCGCCGAGGGATTGCTGACTTCGCGCAGGCCCCCGCCGGTCATTTCGAATACACCGATCTCGTCGGTCGGTCCGAAGCGGTTCTTGACCGCGCGCAAGATGCGGAATTGATGACCGCTGTCGCCTTCGAACGAGGCCACAGCATCCACCATATGTTCGACCACACGTGGCCCGGCGATCTGTCCGTCCTTGGTTACATGGCCCACGAGGATGACACATGCCCCGGTCGTCTTGGCATAGCGGATCAACCCCTGTGCGGCTGCGCGGACCTGGGTGACGGTACCGGGCGCAGAAGTCAGCGCCAGCCGTCCACATGGTCTGGATCGAGTCGATGATCAGCAGGGCAGGAGGTCTGCCATCCTGCAGGGTGGCGACAATGTCTTCGATGCTGGTTTCTGCCGCCAGTTCGACTGGCGCGTCGGCAAGCCCGAGCCGCTTGGCGCGCAACCGCACCTGGGCAACGGCTTCCTCACCGGAAATGTAGACAACCCGCTGGCCGCGCGAGGCAAGCGCTGCGCAAGCCTGGATCAGCAATGTGGATTTGCCGATGCCCGGTTCGCCGCCGAGCAGGATGACTGATCCCGGGACAAAGCCGCCACCGGTTACCCGGTCGAGTTCGCTAATTCCCGAGCCGATCCGTGGTGCATCAGGAGAGTCGCCGCCCAGTCCCTCCAGGGAAAATATCCGGCCCTTTCCGACCGCCGCCCGGGCGCCGATGCCCGCCGTGGCGCCTTCTTCGGCAAAGGAGTTCCAGGAATTGCAATCCTCACAGCGGCCCGACCAGCGCGGGCTGACAGCGCCACAGCTCTGGCAGACAAAATTGGAACGGGCTTTGGCCACGAAAATCTCCGGGTTCAGGCAGCTTGCGCAACAATTGCGCCGATTTCGCGAGAAACACTCTTCCCCGCGCGACCTTCCAGGAATGCCTGCATGTCGGCCAGCTGGCTCTCGAGGGCGGCCTCGGCACGGCAAAGCTCGTCAAGAGCCGCGCTCACACCTGCACGTGCCTGCGCCAGCGCTTCACAATCTGACAATTGCCGCGCTGCCGGCAGGCGAACAGGCTCGCGGGGAACAAAAAACTCCCGCTCGTCCAGGGTGACGGGCACAGCGTGCAAGGCAGGTTTGCGTCCGGCCTGTCTGACAGCCGGATTTTCTGCTGAAGATTCAAACGACACAGGAATGAAAGAAGGAAGGTTCTTTTCGCGTACGACCAGCATGATTGGCTCCCGTTCAAGTGACAAGAACATTACAGGAACAAATTCGATTCGTCCAGCCATGTTCTCATTTTGTACTCGTCGGGTCGGGGTCGCGTTTGATATGGGAAATCAATGCAGCTGGAATCGACGATCACCTGCCCGGCAGGTGGAGTGCGCAGACGCGAAACCATGCCCGTGGGGGCCTTCCAGTTCTTCCATGAGTGTAAGGCTTGCGGGACCCTGCTCAAACCCAAGGCAGGCGATTGCTGCGTCTTCGCTTCTTATGCGGACATGCCTTGTCCACCGGTTCATGAGGCTGCGGCCAGTGGCACTGCCGCGTGTTGTCAGGCGGATTCTGTTTCTACGGACAGGAATAAAAAGTAAATTAAAACAGATCACTGGAACAGTTTTCGGATTCAATTTCTCAAGTCTGGCGATACTCGCGATGATAGCGTGGCCCCAGGCCGGTCAATATTTCGTAGCCGATCGTTCCAGCATGTGCCGCAAGGTCGTCGACAGAAATCCGGTCACCCAGGATTTCGACCGGTGCGCCCCGGTAAATGGCACTGGATGGCGCGTCCGTAACGTCGATGATGATCAGGTCCATCGACACCCGTCCGGCATAAGGGCAGGCCACTCCGCCGACCATGGCTACGGCGCCAGCCTTGCCGGAGTTCGCAGCTGCGGCCCTGAGCAAGCCATCCGCATATCCAATGCCGATGGTGGCAAGGCGTGACGGACGCTTGGCCTGCCAGGTGGCGTTATAGCCGCAGGTCTCGCCCGCTGCGGCATCGCGCACCTGCAAAACGGGCGCCTCGAGTGAAACAACCCTTTGCATGGGATTGGCTGCGCCGGGTGTCGGATTGCCGCCGTACAGTGCGTAGCCGGGACGTACGAGGTCATAGGCGGCAGGGTGAGGCAGAAAAATTCCCGAAGAATTGGCCATGCTCGCAGCCACGCCCGGGAAATGTGCCCGAATGGATTCGAAGGCCTCAACCTGCAGCCGGTTAAGCGGGTCGTCCGCAACTTCTGAAGCTACGAAATGGCTCATCACGAAATCGAGTTGCAGGCTATCCTTGCCTTCAAATGAGGCGGCAAGCGAGGCGGCATCTTTCGGGGCAAAACCCAGCCGGTTCATGCCCGTCG
Source organism: uncultured Alphaproteobacteria bacterium (assembly GCA_963700795.1). Classification (GTDB taxonomy): domain Bacteria; phylum Pseudomonadota; class Alphaproteobacteria; order Rhizobiales; family Beijerinckiaceae; genus Terripilifer. Next base: position 70,772 of record CAVOYX010000001.1, read on the forward strand.
AAAATTGCAATGCGGCGCCGATCGCCTGTGATCCACTGTTTCCTTGCTGCCAGAGGGCGAGGTCCTCCGGGCCGGCAAGAACCGGGCTGACACTTGCTGCCCGCAGGCTGTCAACGGTTTCGCTGCCATTTGCTATGCCATTGAGAACATAGATCCGGATGGCAGGTTCAGGCAGCAGCTTTCGCAGGGTCATTGCTTCGCTGGCGTGTGCCACAAAAAATGTCCGGCAACCGGCTTTTGCAAGGGCAGGGGCGACATGCGCGATCCCGGTCCCGTAGGCATCGGCTTTGACCACTGCGCTGCACTCGGCTGGCCCTGCGCGCGCGGCAAGCAGCCGCCAGTTCGCCACGACCGCATCAAGGTCGATGGTAAGAACAGCCTGGGCGAGGTGGCGCGCGGGGCCGGATTCGGTCTTCATGGCGCGCGGTTTAGCACGTGCATTGCCAGCCGAATACCTGCCAGCGGGCGTTGCGATTGGCAAAAATCCAGCGTGTGCAATACTGGGGCCTGACCGGTCGTGCGGAGGTGCACATGGATGCTGCTCGGATCTTTTCCAGCCTGAAGGGGTTTGTGCCCGAATTTGCCGCGCGGGCCGCACAGGCGGAAACACACAGGACAATTCCGGTAGAATCCGTTCGCGACATGTTTGCTGCAGGGCTGGCGCGCATTCTCGTTCCGAAAAGTTTCGGCGGTTACGCAATGGGCTTCGAGGTCTGGCTGGAAACGGCACGACTGGTCGCCAGTGCGGATGCTTCGCATGGCTGGTGCGCCAGCATCCTTACCCATCATGCCCATATGGTCTCGCAATTTCCGCGCGCAGCGCAGGAGGCTGTGTGGGCGCAGGGTCCGGATGTTTCCATTGCAGCTTCCATCGCTCCCGCATTGAAAGTCGAGCGCGTGGCTGGTGGATACCGTGTTTCCGGCGAGAATTCCTCCTTCGCCAGCGGCGTGAACCACAGCACCTGGGCGATCCTCGGAGGCTTTGTCGGTGATCCGCAGGCCCATGACTGGAGATTTTTTCTGGTGCCATCGAATGACTACGCCATTCGCGATTGCTGGTTTACTTCGGGTATGCGGGCGACGGGCAGCAATACGATCGTAACGGATGATGTCTTCGTACCGGACACGCACGTTCTGGAACTGATGGCGCTGCGTGACGGAAATGCGCCAGGGTCTCCACGGGATGAAAGCTATATCTATCGGACGCCCTTTTTCTTCTATGCGCCCCTGACTTTCGTTCTGCCGATGCTGGGTGCCGCACAGGGCGCCTATGCGTATTTCCGGGACTGGACGAAGGACCGATCCGTGGCGCGGCGCGGTCGCGCAGCGGAACTTTCGTCGATCCAGACGGGCATGGCACGGGCTGCTGCCGATCTCGATGCCGCACAAATGCTGATAGACCGCGCCATTGCCACACCACGCGCCCTTGATGGCGATGTCGGAGCTTTGCTTGCCCGGAGTGTTCGCGATTACACGCGCGCCACCGAAATTATCGTCCAGGCCATCGATGGCCTTGTAGCCATCAGCGGTACTGCAGGGTTTGGCGAAACAAATCCCATTCAGCGCGCATGGCGCGACATTCATTTCGCCTCCATGCACGTCAGCCTGAATGCCGACATAAATTACGGGCATTTTGCACGTATGGAATTTGGCGTGCCGCCAGATCCGGAGCAGCCCTATTTCGTCAAACCCTAGTCAAATGCTTCGGGCTAGCGCAATTGCTCGGGCATTGCGTCGTCCTTGGCCAGATTGCTGAAGCGGGTGACTTCCGCCTCGAAGGCCAGTTCGATCGTGCCGGTCGGGCCGTGACGCTGTTTGCCGATGATGACTTCCGCGCGACCGTGCGCGCGCTCCATCTCATTCATCCAGGTCAGATGCTCTTCCGTGCCTGGACGCGGCTCGCGGTTCTTCAGGTAATATTCTTCACGATAAACAAAGAGCACCACGTCGGCGTCCTGCTCGATGGAGCCGGATTCACGCAAGTCCGATAATTGCGGACGCTTGTCGTCGCGGTTTTCCACCTGACGCGACAATTGCGACAGCGCGACAATGGGGGCTTTCAGCTCTTTTGCCAGGGCCTTGAGGCCCGTCGTGATTTCGGTCAGTTCCTGCACGCGGTTTTCGCCGCGCGATTTCGATCCGGACAGCAATTGCAGGTAGTCTACGACCAGCACGTCGAGGCCGCGCTGGCGTTTCAGGCGCCGCGCACGCGCGGTGAGTTGTGCAATCGAAATGCCGCCGGTCTGATCGATAAAGAACGGGATCGTCTGCATGTCCCGTGCCGCTTCTGAAATCTGGTGGAATTCGTGATCCTGAATATCGCCGCGCCGGATACGATAGGACGGCACGCCAGATTGCTCGGCAATGATACGCGTTGCCAATTGTTCGGCCGACATTTCGAGCGAGAAGAAGCCAACGATGCCGCCGTTGATCGTTTCCTGATTGCCATCCGGCTTGATGCGGAAGTCATGCGCCTTGGCGATATTGAAGGCGATGTTGGTAGCCAGCGCGGTTTTTCCCATGCCGGGACGGCCGGCCAGGATGATCAGGTCCGATTGTTGCAGGCCGCCCATGCGCTGGTCGAGATCGGTGAGGCCGGTAGACACACCAGACAATTTGCCGTCGCGTTCATAGGCTTTGGCGGCCAGATCGATGGCGGTTGTCAGGGCATCGGAAAACCGCTGGAAGCCACCGTCGTAGCGGCCTTGCTCGGCGATTTCGTACAGCCGGCGTTCGGCCTCTTCGATCTGTGAGCCGGGGCTGGCGTCGACGGGCGAGTCATAGGCTGTATTGACGATATCTTCGCCGATGCCGATCAGGTTCCGGCGCAACGCCAGATCGTAGATCGTGCGGCCATAGTCTTCCGCATTGATGATGCTGGTCGCTTCACTGGCGAGACGCGCCAGATATTGCGGAATGGTCATTCCGCCAAGATCCTCCTCACCCAGGAATGTCTTGAGTGTGACGGGGGACGCAACTTTGCCTGCACGGATCAGCTGCGATGCAACCTCGAATATGCGCCGGTGCAATTCTTCGTGGAAATGTTCCGGCTTGAGGAAGTCGGAAATCCGGTCGAATGCATCATTGTTGACAAGCACCGCGCCCAGCAACGCCTGCTCTGCCTCAACATTGTTCGGGGCAAGCCGGTAGGAAGGATCCTGTCCTTCATTGCCCTGGGCGATCATTTGCCGGGCGGCGTTGGATACTGCAGCAGCCATAAATCCACTCTTCGGGAACGGAGCGATTCATGCGAATCGAACCGGTACCCGATTGTATTGGTTTGGAACATTTGCGGCTGGAAAAACGGAAGACCATTTTTCCGGCAAATGCCCTTGAATATTCGGTGAACGCCGAACGCAGCAGCCGCTGTACGGGAACGCATGTGCAGCTGCGGTATGACTGTTTGTGCCACGCGTTTTCGCGCGACAAAAGGGCGAATTTTGGATGCCGCTATTTTTTCGTCTTCCGTTGCCGTTGTTCACAAGGGCATGTGAATTTTCCGCAAACTGCTTGACGCTTAACTTACGATATGGAAGCGGCCGCCAGATGGTTCTGGCGGCCGTCGATGCGTTGAAAACAAGTCGTAAATCTTATCTGTCGTCGTCGCCGCCGGCTTCAGCCAGTGCTGCGCCGACTTCCAGGCCAAGATCGTCCATGTTGGTCTCTTCGCGAGTCACGAGCGTTTCACCGCGAGCCTGACGATCAGCTTCTTCTTCCGAACGTGCGACGTTGATGATGATGGAAGATTCGACATCGCCGTACAGCGAGATGGCGATCTTGTGCATGCCGATGTTCTTGATCGGTGAGGTAAGCTCAACCTGGTTACGGGTAATGCTGACACCGCCACCCGAAACGCTTTCAGCGATATCGCGCGTATTGACCGAGCCGTAGAGCTGACCGGTTTCACCGGCCTGACGGATGATGACGAATTGCTTGCCATCAAGGCTCTCGCGAACCTGTTCGGCCTCGCTGCGCTTTTCCAGATCCCGGGCTTCAAGCTGCGAACGCTGGGATTCAAAACGCTTCTTGTTGTTTTCGGTTGCGCGCAGGGCTTTGCCGCGCGGCAGCAGAAAATTGCGGGCATAGCCGTCCTTGACGCGGACGGTTTGGCCCATCTGGCCGAGCTTGGGTACGCGTTCGAGCAGAATAACTTCCATGATGGTCTCCTTTTACATTTGGTTGTTCGAATTTTGGTTTTGACTTCAGTTGGAATTGGCAGGTGGCGGTGGCCACGGTGAGCGCTGTTGCGGGGGCTGTGCGGGTGGTTTGCCGAACCGCTTGCGCAAATCGAAAAAGCTATCTGCGATGCCGACCAGGGCAGTCAGAATGAGCGGCACCGGAAACATGAAGAAATTCAGCATGTAGATCAGGGTCAGATGCATTGTGCGGTTACGCAGCCCGCGCGACACGACGTGCATCACCGCAAAGCCCTGCAGGGCAAATGCCATGCCGGTTGCAGCAACTACAATGGCCGCGATCATGCGCACCAGACCGGTTGTGAGCGAAGCGGCAAGAGCCAGCGCCAGAACAATCGCGACGGCTTGCGGCAGACGCAATTCCATCGTTACGTCCGGCCAGGGACGCTTCAATCGCTGGGAGGCAACAGCTATCCGCCCTCCGAGCCAGAGATTGAACGCCAGCATCAGGCAGCCCCATGCAGCGAGTTGCGGCAGAATGGAACGCAGGAAAAATGCCGCCAGATCCGCAGGGCTCATGCCTTGCGGAATTTTCGGTGCATTGGACGACTTCAGCAATTGCTCGAACATGCCGGTCAGCGCCTTGGCGGTCGCCGCCATGAACTCGGCATAGGTTCCAAAGCGCATCACGCCGGCAACGATAATAGCCAGCGTGGCTGCCGCGCCGAAGACTGCGCCCCAGGCCACGAGCCGGCCTGTGGGATACCAGACCATGCCATCGGGGCCAGGTGTCTCGCCTTCGCCGGCCGGGCGGGCGAGCCAGGCCAGACGCGTAAGCCACCAGGCCGGTATGGCAGCCCAAAGCCCAAAGACGATTGCGGGAAACGGATGCAGCACGATAGCGGTGCCAGCCATGCCGGCAAGGGCCGCGAACAGGGCTGTGGTCGGGTTGAATGCGAGGCCGGCGATCATGATCGGAAGCGGTGCGAACATGGCCAGCATCATGGCCATCATCGAGCCCTTCACCGGGATGATGAAGAGAAGCGCGGCGGCAAGGCCCGCACCTATGGCTACGACGAGATTTTGTACCATTTTCGCTGTCCCGGAAGTCCGGTTAGACCGGGGTCGCCCGATTGCGCCCCGGCCAACTTGGCCGGCCCATGGGCCGGCAGTCGATTTACTTGATTACGTAGGGCAGCAGGCCCAGGAAGCGCGCGCGCTTGATGGCCTGGGCCAGTTCACGTTGCTTCTTGGCAGAAACGGCCGTGATGCGCGAAGGCACGATCTTGCCGCGTTCCGAGATGTAGCGTGACAGCAAACGTGTGTCCTTGTGGTCGATCTTTGGCGCACCGGCGCCAGAGAACGGGCAGGACTTGCGGCGGCGCATGAAAGGGCGACGGGGAGCAGTAGCCATTATTCGTCTCCTTCACTGTCGTTCATGCCGGCATCATCGCCACGTGGGCGGCGAGGGCCACGATCGCCACGGTCTCCGCGGTCGCCACGGTCTCCACGATCACCACGGTCTCCGCGATCACCTCTTGGACCACGCCGATCGTCGTCATCGCGCTTGCGCATCATGACGGACGGAGTTTCCTCATGCGCCTCGACCTTCAGGGTCATGAAACGCAGAATGTCTTCGTTGATACCCATCTGGCGTTCCATTTCGGTAACGGCTGCGGGTTCAGCTTCGATATTGATGAGTGTGAAATGCGCCTTGCGATTCTTCGTTGATGCGGTAGGCGAGGGACTTCACGCCCCAATATTCCACTTTGCCGATCTTGCCGCCAGCGCCGGTTATGACGCCTTTCAGCTGCTCGGTAATAGCCTCCACCTGCTGGGCGCTAACGTCCTGGCGGGCGAGGTAAACGTGCTCGTATAAAGCCATGTCTTACCTTTCTCTGTGTCGCGGCGGCACCGTTGGCGGTGAAACCGTTCGCGTTCTGGCGCAAAGCCCAAAGAGCCGTCTCCACAAGGTGGCGAGAAAGGCCCGACAGTGCGATCTAAGGCGGAGACACGGGAGGCCGGTCCAACCGGACCTGTTCCTGAAACCAGAAACCCTCCGTTCAGCCACCGGCCAGAACGTGAAGTGACGGCTTATACGCGGTTTTTTGTGCGATGCAAGGCAGCAAGGGCACTTTTCGCCTTCAGGCCTGCCAGTTTGCGTCAGGCTCTGACGGCAGGCTGCCCAGCCCGGCCTGTTTGATCGCGGTTATGGCGGCAAATTCGTCACATTCGGAGGAATCCCCGCTGACACCTGCCGCGCCAATGGCGATGCCTTTTGCGTTCAGGATCAGGACGCCGCCGGGCACGGGGATGAAACGGCCTTCGGTTGCGGCCGCAATGGCGCCCTGGAAGGCGGGGCGGTCACCAAGGGCATCGCGCAGGGTCCGGCTCGACATTCCCATGCCGAGCGCGCCATAGGCCTTGCCGAAGGCTATGTTGAAACGCGCGACGCCGCAGCCGTCCTCGCGCTTGTAGACGACCAGGTGTCCGCCGGAATCCAGCACTGCCACGCACAGGGGCAGGGCCATCACCTTGCGCCCGGCCGCCAGAACGCCCGAGGCGATGGCTTCTGCCCGATCAAGCGGCAGGCTGGAGGCGACGTGCGTTACCGGTGGATGGGCCATGGGCTGCTCCGCAATCTACTTGGCAGTTTCCCCGGCCTTTTCCATGGATGGAGCCGGTTTGACTTGTTTGCGCTTCCTCTCGCTCAGGACGAGGTAGAGAGAAGTTCCGATAATCAGCGCCATGCCGGCAAGACTGTAAATACCGGGAACCTCGGCAAACAGGATGAAACCCAGAATCGCCGCATAAACGATGCGCAGGTAATCCAGCGGCACCAGCGCCGTTGCATCGCCCATGCCAAGCCCGTGGGTGATGAGGGCCTGACCTCCGATGCCCATGATCCCGACCAGTGTCAGCAGGACAAGTTCGTAGGCCGTCGGCGTGATCCACGTGAAGATTGCCGGCAACAGGGCAAAGAAGGCGTTCCAGAAGGCGTAGTAGAACATGATGACGCGGGTGGATTCGGTCGTCTGCAGGTTCTTGATTGCAACAACCACGAGTGCCGCGAACAGCCCGCCAAGCGCGCCCACAAGCGCATTGGGATCGAATCCTTCCGTGAACGGGCGCGCGTATAGAAGGATGCCGCAAAATCCCACGGTCGCCACTGCGATGCGGCGAAAACCGACGACCTCGGACAGGAAGCAAAGGGCCAGCGGGATCATCCAAAGCGGGCGCGAAAACTGCAGCGCCAGCGAGTCGGCCAGCATCATGTGGGTGATGGTCCAGAAAAAGCAGGCATTGCCACCCGCGCCAACGATCCCGCGGAACAGGTGTGCTCCCTGCCGTTTGGTGCGCAAGGGCTCCATGAGGTCGTGCCGGAACACCCAGAGCACGCAGATCAGCCCAATGAACGAGCGGAAAAACAGGATTTCGAATGGGGGCAGCCTGCCGCCGAGGTATTTCACCAGCGCGGCCATCAGCACAAGGCCGATAGAACCCGCCGATACCAGGAACGCGCCGCGCGCCAGACCTGACTGGGCTAGCCACCAGCTGTCGAACTTGGGCTTGAACGGAATATGGCTAGACCAGTGCGTTGTCGACAAATCGGCTGTCCTGAACAGAAAAACCCGGCGTGATCGCCGGGTTCGTCAGGAATTCCGGTTTTGCGGCCGGTCACTTCACATTTCGAATATAGGCGATCAGGTCATCCTTATCCTGTTTGGAGAGCTGAGGGAACTTCGGCATGAAGTCATGCGGCTTGTTGATTGCCACATGCAGGTAGCCTGCCGGCTTTTTTGCGAGTTCGGCAAATTGCGGGCCTGCATCGGCCATGCGGACGCTGTCGCTGCGTGAAACCGAATGGCAGGAGTTGCAGTGTTGCGCCGCCAGCTGTTCGCCCTTGGCAGGCCTGCCCATCGCGGCCAGGGGCAGGGTTGTCAACAAAAGTGCGGAAAATCCGCAGACGATACTTGCGACATTCAGCTTTGCATTGAGACGTATTGTCCGTGATTGCATCGCTTCCTCCTCCTGATTTTTGTTGCCTTGCGAGCTTTTGCTCTCAGGACAGGCTAGACAGGGACAGGTCGAGTGCCATTGTTCTACATCAAGGGCGGAACATATCCTTAAATCAGACAGGCCTGCGGCTGCGCCGCTCGGTCAGCACCAGATAGATCGACGTGCCGACAATCAGCAAAATGCCGATCCAGCTCCAGAAGCCCGGCACTTCGCCAAACAGGATCCATCCCAGAAATGCGCCGTAGGCAATGCGCGCATAATCCAGCGGCACAAGCGCCGTGGCATCGCCGCGGGCAAATCCGTGCGTTAGCATGAACTGGCCACCAATCCCCAGAATGCCAACCACGAGCAACAACAAGAGCTGGTTTGCATCCGGCATTGTCCAGACAAAGAACAAAGGTGGCGTGGCGAAAATCACGCCCCAGAAGGCAAAGAAGAAAACAATCGTCTTGGTGTTTTCGGTGGTCGCAAGTTTTTTGATCGAGATGATTACCAGTGCGCCGAAGAATTCCGCCAAGCGCCGCAATCATGGCGTTGGGATCAAAGCCGGATGTGAAAGGCCGTGCATAGATCAATATGCCCAAAAAGCCTATCAATGCGATCGCTGTCCGGCGCAATCCTGCAAACTCTTTCAGAAAGATCATCGCCACCGGAATTGTCCAAAGCGGTCTGGCAAATTGCAGCGCCATTGCATCGGCAAGCAGCAGATGCGTGATGCCCCAGAACAGGCACGCGTTAGCCGATGCACCGAGAAATCCGCGCATCATGTGCAGGTATGGACGCTTCGTCCGGAATGGTTCACCCAGATCATGCCGGAACAATGGTATGACAACAGCGAGGCCGACAATTGCGCGAAAGAACTGTATCTGCAGCGGCGACATGCCGGCGCGGCCGAGCTGTTTGACGAAGATAGCCATAATGGTGAGCGTCAGCGCGCCGCAGGAAACGAAAATCGCGCCACGCACATATGGTGTCAATCCAGCCCAGAAACTTCCAATTGGTGCAAATACCTTTTGGATTCCGGATAGCGCCGGCTGCGGGTCTGGTCTTTGCCTGGTCTCAGGCAATCAAACCCCCGGACAGGTGGACGTAACGCCGCCATCGACGACCAGCATTTGCGCGGTGACATATGCGCTTTCATCGCTGGCAAAAAACAGCGATGCATAGGCAACATCCCAGCCCGTACCCATGCGCTGCATCGGAATAATCTTGCCGCGATCAGCCGCATAATCTTCTGCGTTCGTATATCCCTTGTAGGTGTAGCTCGGCTTGCCGCCGATGTCGCGGCGAATGAAAGGCGTATCGATATATCCAGGCAGTACACAATTGGCGCGGATGTTCTTGTCTGCGTAGTGCAGTGCGATGTTTTTGGTCAATTCGTTCAAGGCGCCCTTTGCCGAAGAATAAACAGCAGTCGGTGTATTCAGATGACGCAAGGAGGAGATCGAGGAAATGTTTACGATCGAACCGCCGCCTTGCTTCTCCATGTGTGGAACAACGGCACGGCAGGTCAGCATGGCCGATGTGACATTGCGCGCGAGCGTTGCATTCCAGTCATCGAGAGTCATGTCGCCGAGGTGTTTGCCGGTACCTGATCCGCCGACATTATTGTGTAATACGTCGATGCGTCCGAACGCTTTGATCGTTTCGGCAACCATTCTGTCAACATCGGCTTCCTTGGTTGCATCGCCCGAAAGTGCGATGGCTGTTCCACCGTTGGCGCTGATGATGTCTGCGGTTTCTTGCGCCGCTTCCATGCGCCAATCCGTGACGGCAACCTTTGCGCCCTCACGTGCGTAGACGACGGCTGCCGCTTTTCCGTTACCCCATCCCGGACCGATGGAACCGCCGCCTACCACAAGGACGATTTTTCCGGCGAGCCGGTTTCTGCCGGGCAGGGCTTCAAGATGTGCGGACATGGTCGTCTCCCTGGGTCGCATTCGATTGTGTTTGCGACATAAAGGACGCAGCGTCAGGCCAATGCAACTACAAATGGAATGAGGATCAGGTCGTCGGTCCCCAGGTGCCGTCTTCGAAAATCTGCCAGGACTTCAGGCCGGACTTTGCAACGACGACGTGGCCCTGTTTGGCTTTGGCAACCAGCACCTTGAACAATTGCGGGTTCTTGCGCCATTGCATCGGAGTTGCCGGATCGCATACGGCCTGAAATTCGTCCGTATCGGGGTCCGTCTGCAGAATGGTGCCTGTCTTGTCCGGACGCAATTGCGGGCTGAGGGTCCGGTCCTGCATCCATTCGCATTCATAGTCGCGGCAGGTTTCAGGCCGTTTTTTGTAGATCTGGCAACCCTTGCCGATGACGCAGTTCTCGCACAGCGGGCCGGCGTCTTTCTTCAACTCCTCAATGACGAGGATTTTGCAGCACATGGTGCAGGGTCCGCATTCCTTGCCGGGTATCGCCACAGTCAAATCCTTTTTGGCAATCTTCTCAGAAATCCTGTTGGAATTCCTTTTGCCGCGGGAATCGCCACGCGGTGCAGGGTCAGGCGCTAGCATGAAACAGCGGCCCGCGTCACCGGTTGCAGCCGATGCGGGCAAGATGTGCACATGCAGAACCACCTTGGGTCGCCTTGCCTTAACTCCTCGCGGACCGAATGTCACTCGCTGGGCAAAGGGAGGCACCATGGGCAAAGCTTTCATTTTTCCCGGTCAGGGCTCGCAAGCCGTTGGCATGGGCAAGGATCTGGCAGGCGCATTTGCGCAGGCGCAGGCAGTATTCGACGAGGTGGACGAAGCGCTGGGGCAAAAACTGTCTGCCCTGATGTTCGAGGGGCCATCCGAGGAATTGACCCTTACCGCCAATGCCCAGCCCGCGCTTATGGCCGTCAGCCTGGCGGTCGTGCGCGTGCTGGAAGCCGAAGCAGGGCTCGATCTGGCGCGCGATGCAAAATTCGTCGCCGGTCATTCGCTGGGGGAATATTCCGCGCTTGCCGCTGCCGGAGCGTTTACTCTGGCGGATACGGCGAGGCTCTTGCGACTGCGTGGTGAAGCCATGCAGAAGGCCGTGCCAGTCGGCGAAGGCGCAATGGCCGCGTTGCTGGGCATGGAGAAGGACGCCGCCGCTGTGGTTGCTGCCGAAGCTGCCCAGGGCCAGGTCTGTCAGGTCGCCAACGATAATGGCGGCGGCCAGGTTGTTCTGTCGGGCGCCAAGGCGGCGGTCGAGCGTGCGGCGGAATTGGCCAAGACAAAAGGCGCCCGTCGCGCCATCCTGCTTCCGGTATCGGCGCCGTTCCACTGCGCGCTCATGGAGCCCGCGGCCAGAGCCATGGCCGAGGCGCTGGGCCAGGTTGATATTCGCGCGCCGAAAGTCCCGCTCGTCACCAATGTCACGGCTGCTCCGGAATCCGATCCGGCGAAAATCCGGGACAATCTGGTAGCGCAGGTCACCGGAACCGTCCGCTGGGCCGAATGCATGGCATTCATGGCCGGGCAGGGGATTAAATCGTTTTATGAGCTTGGCTCGGGTAAAGTCCTGTCAGGACTCGTGAAAAAGAATAGCTTCTGAGGCGACCGGCACGGCAGTCGGAACGCCCGCCGATATCGCCACCTACAAGGCCGGATGACGCTGCCGCTTTCGCAGCGGCATTCTGAAAGGAACGGGAACCCATGTTCGATTTGACAGGAATGAAGGCGCTGGTGACCGGCGCAACCGGCGGACTTGGCGGCGCCATTGCCCGGTCCCTGCATGCTCAAGGCGCGGATGTTTCCATTTCGGGGACCCGGACGGAAGCACTGGAGGCCTTGGCCGCAGAGCTTGGCGGGCGCGTCCATGTCCTGCCGTGCAACCTGTCCGACAAGGATTCGGTCGAGGGGCTCGTTCCCGCCGCCGAAAAGGCGATGGGCCAGGTGGATATTCTTGTGAATAATGCCGGCATCACGCGCGACGGCCTGTTCATGCGCATGAAGGACGAAGATTGGGATGAGGTTCTCAAGGTCAATCTGACTTCGGCCTTCCGCCTGTCGCGCGCCTGTCTGCGCGGCATGATGAAGCGCCGATTCGGCCGGATCGTGTCCATTACCTCGGTTGTCGGACTTACCGGCAACCCGGGGCAGGGCAATTATGCCGCCTCCAAGGCCGGCATGATCGGGATGACAAAGTCGCTGGCAGCGGAAGTCGCAAGCCGTTCCATTACAGTCAATTGCGTGGCGCCGGGCTTCATATCCAGCCCGATGACGGACGCGCTGAACGACGCCCAGCGTGAGGCGAGCCTGTCGCGAATACCCGTCGGCAGGTTTGGTGAGAGCACCGAAGTGGCTGCTGCGGTGGTTTATCTGGCAAGCCGCGAAGCCTCCTATGTCACCGGTCACACGCTCAACGTGGGCGGCGGTATTGCGATGGTTTGATATTGCCATCCTGCCATTGGCGGCCACTAAGTCGGGCAAAATGGCCCCTCGCCAGCCACCGGCAATTATGGTACGAGCGCGCCCAATCCGGATCGCGCCAATGCAATCCGGGACGAATCTTGTTGACATCCGGCCTGAAAGGCTTGATCGGACGGCGGATTGAAGTTCTGGCTATTTGCGGATTTCTGGCAAATGGCTGTTTCCGGGGTTCCCGGCATAAGATAAGGACAGACAATATGAGCGATGTCGCTGAACGCGTGAAGAAAATCGTCGTGGAACATCTCGGCGTTGATGCCGAGAAGGTGACCGATAACGCCAATTTCATTGACGACCTGGGCGCGGATTCTCTCGATACCGTCGAGCTGGTGATGGCGTTCGAAGAAGAATTCAGTGTTGAAATTCCCGATGACGCAGCCGAAACCATCGTAACGGTCGGCGACGCAATCAAGTTTCTCGACAACGCCGCCAAGGCCTGATGCGGTAGCGGACCCGGGCCCGCCGCGATTGGGCGGAAGCTCCGAGGTCTCGGCGCTCTGGTCAGCCGGGTGCAAACAACACTCTTTGGGTCGGCTTTATGCCGGCCCTTTTTTGTCGGTCTGGTAGAAATTCAGCAATTCCACGACCGTGCCTTTCTGATGGGCAAATCTGGTATATGATCGTCCGGAAACTTGGGCGCAGCGCGGACCTTGAACGGTCGAGCGCAGCGCGCCCCGCGAACAGACATTATTGGAGGGTGCATTGAGACGGGTTGTAGTCACCGGTTTGGGAATTGTCTCACCGCTTGCCTCGGGCATCGAAGAGACCTGGAAGCGGATGCTGGCAGGCAAGAGTGGCCTCGGTCGCGTCCAGCAATGCGAAGTCACGGATCTGCCCTGCCAGATCGCAGCAGAAGTCCCTCGCGGCGACGGCACCGACGGAACGTTCAACGCAGACTTGTGGATGGACGCCAAGGAACAACGCAAGGTCGATACGTTCATCATTTTTGGCGTTGCCGCAGCCACGCAGGCCCTGGCAGACGCTGGCTGGGCGCCAAAGACCTATGAGGACCAGTGCGCAACCGGTGTGCTGATCGGCTCTGGCATCGGCGGCATTGGCGGTATCTACGACACCTCGATCATTCTGAAGGAGCGGGGGCCGCGCCGCGTTTCTCCGTTCTTCATTCCTGGCCGTTTGATCAATCTGGTCTCGGGCTATGTTTCTATTGAGCATGGGCTGAAGGGACCGAATCATTCTGTCGTCACAGCATGTTCCACGGGTGCGCATGCCATCGGCGATGCCGGACGCCTCATCGCCCTGGGAGATGCAGACGTGATGGTGGCAGGTGGCGCCGAATCGGCGATCAACCGTCTTGGGCTTGCCGGATTTGCCGCATGCCGTGCCCTGTCCACAGGTTTTAATGACACGCCGGAAAAAGGTTCGCGGCCCTACGACAAGGATCGCGACGGCTTCGTGATGGGTGAGGGGGCCGGATGTGTCGTGCTCGAGGAATACGAGCACGCCAAGGCCCGTGGCGCCAAAATCTATGGTGAACTGGTTGGCTATGGCCTGTCGGGCGACGCCTATCACATTACTGCGCCATCTTCGGACGGCGACGGAGCGTTCCGTTGCATGAGCATGGCGCTCAAGCGCGCCGGTATTTCCGCTTCCGACCTTGACTATGTGAATGCCCATGGCACTTCGACGCCGCTGGGCGACGAAATCGAACTGGGCGCCGTCGAGCGCGTGGTCGGCAATGCCGCCAGCAAGATCTCCATGTCATCCACGAAATCGGCCATCGGCCATCTGTTGGGTGCTGCCGGTGCGGTGGAAGCCATCTTCTGCCTGCTCGCCATGCGTGACCAGATTGCGCCGCCGACGCTGAACCTCGATAACCCTTCCGTTGAAACCGCAATTGACCTCGTCCCGCACAAGGCGCGTCCGCGGGAAATCAACACCGTTTTGTCGAATTCCTTCGGTTTTGGCGGCACAAATGCGTCGCTTGTGTTTCGCAAGGTTGCCTGAAGTCCTGCTCAGGCAGCAGCGCAGGCGCTCAGGACTGAACAACGGTGAAAACCGGTGTGCAAGGGCAGAACCATATTTCGCCACATTGCCGTATAGGGTAACGTCACTGCTCGCTGGATCACTGATCCGGCGGGCCTGAATTTGTTAATCCGGCGCGTTGGATTTCAGCGTGCCGCCATACCGGGCAGGATTTATGAGCGGACCGAACGATAACCGCGATGCGCCATCGCAGCCGCAAGCACGCGGCTCTGCGCGGTTTTTCGGTCGCCGGATCAATCTCCAGACTCCGGCGGAAGCCCTGCATCCACAGGAAGCGCCCCCGCCGCCTCCCGGCAAACCGAACAGCGAGCGCCGCCCGATTCTTTCGGCTATGAGCGGTGCGTTTTCCCTGGCTCTGGTTGTCGCACTCGTCGCGCTGGCCGCGACGTCGTTTGCCATTCGGAATCTGGGCCAACCCGGTCCCCTGGCATCCGACAAGGTGATTTTCATCGCACCCGGCACCGAAGTCGTGCAGATCATCGACAAGCTGGAAAAAGAGAAAGTGATCGACAACGCCACGATGCTGAAGGCATCGCTGTGGGCGCAGCGGAACTGGTCGAAGGTCAAGGCTGGCGAATATCTTTTCAAGGCGCATATTACACCGAAGGAAGTGATCAACATTCTGGTGTCCGGCAAGCAATTGCTGCACTCGGTCACCATTCCTGAAGGTCTTACGAGTGAACAGATTGTCGAACGCCTGCGCGCCAATGAAGTGCTGGCCGGTGACATCAAGGACACTCCGCCTGAAGGCACCCTTCTTCCGGACACCTACAAGGTCGCGCGCGGTAGTTCCCGGGCGTTACTGGTCCGCAAAATGCGGCGCGAGCAGGACCGGGTTCTTGAGCAAATATGGGCGAAGAGATCCAAGCTGATTCCGCTCAAATCCAAATACGAACTGCTCACTCTTGCAGCTATCATCGAAAAGGAAACCGGCCGGGCAGATGAACGCACCCGCGTTGCCGCCGTGTTCTACAATCGCTTGCGCAAGGGAATGCGGCTGCAGTCCGATCCGACCATCGTGTACGGTCTGGTTGGCGGCAAGGGTACGCTTGGCAGGCCTATCCAGCGGGACGAAATCCGCAAGCCAACGCCCTACAATACCTATGTCATTCCGGCGTTGCCGCCCGGACCCATTGCCAATCCCGGCCGCGCTGCCCTTGAAGCTGCCGCCAATCCTTCCCAGACCAACGATCTGTTCTTTGTTGCAAATGGGACCGGCGGCCATGCCTTTGCAGAATTGCTGGCTGATCACAACCGCAACGTGGCTCGCTGGCGGCAGATCGAGAAGGAACAGGCTGAGGCTGCAAAGCAGGGAGCCCAGCCGGGCAACGGTGCGCCCGCTGCCTCCGAACCGAGCGTGGACAGGGCAGAACCGGAAGCAGAGGCTCCGCCCGCTGCGCCGGCACGCGGAAGGCGCGGTCGCGGCGCTTCGCTGGGCGTCGGCCCGTTCGGCGTGCTTGGCGGGCTAACGCCAGCCAAACAACCGGCATCGGAACCCAACAAGGCAGCGCGCGAAGCAGAGTTGCGGGCCAATCGCGAACGCGCGACCGCGATGCTGCGCCAGAAACTGAATGCTGCATTCCCGAGCGAACCTGCGGCCACCCCTTCAGCGGCGCTGGCCTTGGCGCCGGTTGCGCAGCCGGCTGCAGCCGCATCGACGCCTGCGCAAAAGGCGATCGCAAAAGCAGTGGCTGTTGCGCCGGATAAGTCCAACATTGCAGCCAGCGCCCCGGTGCAATCTCCTGTCGAGCAAAAGCCCGCCACAGGAAAGTTCGCTGTAGCGCCGGGACTTGAAGCATTGAATTTGAAAATCGTCGGCGTCACGCCCGATGTCACGGATTCACCGCTTGATGGGCCATTGAGTGATGATGACGATGACCGGCCCGGCATCGATCCATCCAGTATTGCCTCGGTTCCCATGTCGGCAGCCAAGCGGGCCGAACTCGAAGCGCGCGCAGAGAAATTCGCCGGGGCAAAACCTTCTCCTGCCGGGAGCACCGTATTGCCTCGCAGCGCGCCCGAAGCAATTCCCGATGCGGATGCAGAGCGCAAGGCGCCAACGAAAACCGCCGGTCTGGGCGCTGGACGCCGCCGCATTTACGATGCGTCGGAAGGCACGCGCTACGATCCGTTGAAGGCGAAAAAGTGGGATCTTAACGCGACCCAGTCGATTCCCTCCCTGCGTTAGTCACTGCAGCGGCTTTCGCTGGTTTTCCGCTCGCAAGGAATCGCGCTATGGGTCGGGCAAGCCGGGCCGGGAAGGTCTGGCATCTGTCCGGGGTCGCCTGCAATGACGCTTACAAGCATGACCGGTTTTGCCCGCGCTGCAGGATCACACGCCCCGTGGCGTTGGGCCTGGGAGTTGAAGTCGGTCAATTCTCGCGGGCTCGATCTGCGCTTGCGTGTGCCGCCAGGCTTTGATGCTGTGGAGGCAGAAGCGCGCAAGAAGCTTGCAGGCATGCTCGCCCGTGGAGCCGTATACGCCAACCTCACGGCGCAGCGTGATACTGCAGCACCCCAGGTCCGGATAAACGAGCCGGCATTGCTGGCTTTGCAACAACTGGTTGCCCGCTTGCCATCAAGCGAAAATCTTCGGCCCGCTTCCATGGATGGATTGCTCAACATTCGCGGCATCGTCGAAGTCGCCGAAACAGCGGACGACGAGGTCGCAATTGCCGCGGTGGCGGCAGCCATGCTGGAGAGTCTCGACCATGCTGCAAGCGAATTGACAGCAATGCGCAACAGGGAAGGCGCGGCGCTGACTTCAGTACTTGCAGAAAAACTCGACTCCATCGCGAAGCTGACTGCACGTGCAGAGGAATGTCCCGGACGGCAGGCGCCTGCGATCCAGGCAAGGCTTGAAAAATCCATTGCCGAACTTGTGGGCGCCTCTCCCGCGCTTGATCCTGTGCGCTTGCATCAGGAGGCGTTGCTGCTGGCCGGCAAGGCTGACGTGCGGGAAGAACTCGACAGGCTGGTCGCACATGTTGCTGCCGCGCGCGAGCTGATCGCCGGCGCAGGAGCCGTCGGTCGCCGTCTTGATTTTCTTGCGCAGGAACTTGGGCGCGAAGCCAATACCCTGTGTTCCAAATCTAACGACAAGGACCTCACGGCGATCGGCATGGAACTGCGCGTGTTGGTCGAGCAGTTTCGCGAACAGGTGCAGAATATCGAATGACGAACGGAAATGGACTGACAGGCCATGAGTGATACAGGCGCACGCCCGGACATGATCAGGCGCAGGGGCTTCATGCTGATCCTGTCGTCGCCGTCAGGTGCGGGCAAAAGCACGCTGACGCGCAATCTGCTCGACGATCATGCGCTGGACCTGGAACTGTCGATCTCGGTGACAACCCGCGCACGGCGTTCCAGCGAGGTTGATGGCCGGCATTACCATTTCAAGTCGCGCAAGGATTTCGAAACCATGCGCACCCGCGATGAATTGCTGGAGTGGGCGGAAGTGCACGGCAATTATTACGGAACGCCCCGTCCACCGGTGGAGGCTACACTCGCGGCCGGCCGCGACATGATTTTTGATATCGACTATCAGGGCACAAAGCAGGTATTGAGCCGCGCGCGCGCTGATGCCGTCACGATATTTATTCTGCCGCCCTCAATGCGCGAGCTTGCCGCGCGTCTGGAACGGCGTGCCGAGGACGCGGATGATGTGATCGCGCGCCGGCTGGAGGCCGCAAGGTCAACGGAAATTCCGCGCTGGACCATGTATGATTACGTCATCGTCAATCGCGATGTTCAGGAAGCGCTGACGCAGGTGCGATCGATTCTTATCGCCGAACGGCTGAAGCGCTCACGTTCGGAAGCATCGATCGGTGATTTTGTAAAACACCTGCTGGCGGAAGAATAGTTGACCGGAAAGCGAAGTGCGTGTGGTTGGCGTCAGGCCTGCGCGCGCGCGCAATTTGCAAGCCGCACATAACCGGCGACGTCGATTTCTTCTGCCCGTGCCTGTTCGTTTACATCTGCCGCCCGCAACAGATCCTGCGCATTGATGGCATGCCCGCCTGAATGCAATCCCTTCAGCGATTGCCGCAGCATTTTTCGTCTCTGTCCGAAGGCGACCTTCGTCACCGCCGACAATGTCGCCAGATCGCAGGGCAGGGGGTCTGCACGCGGAACAAGTTCCACAACAGAAGAGGTTACTTTCGGCGGAGGCGTGAATGCCTCGGGCGGAACATCGAACAGGATTTGTGCCTGCGTACGCCAGCCGCAAAGCACGCCAAGCCGGCCATAATCGGCGCGCTGCCCGGGCGTGGCGACAATGCGCAACGCCACTTCTTTCTGGAACATCAGAACAAGCCTGTCCCAGACGGGCGGCCATTGCGCGCTTTCGATCCAACGCGTCAAGAGGGCGGTGCCGATATTGTAGGGCAGGTTTGCAACAATGCGCATTGGTCCCTTCGATGCGCCATTGGTAACAAGTTCGGCGACGTCAAACGTCAGCGCATCGCCTTGCACAATTGTAAGACGGCCAGGATAGTGAGCGGAAATTTGCTCCAGTGCAGCCGCGCATCGCTCATCACGCTCGATGGCTGTAACATGAGCGGCGCCTCCTGCCAGCAATGCGCGCGTCAAACCGCCGGGGCCTGGGCCAACCTCCACCACATGTACGCCTTCCAGCGGACCAGCAGCGCGGGCAATGCGGCCGGTGAGGTTCAGATCGAACAGGAAATTCTGTCCAAGTGATTTTTTTGCATCAAGCCCGTGTTCGCGAACGACGTCGCGCAGCGGCGGGAGTTCGTCGCTTGCCATCATGCCCTTTGAACCCGGTGAGCCATGTCCTGCGCGCCAAGTTTGGCAGCAAGCGCCAGAGCCGCGATCAGACTGTCGGGTCTTGCAATACCCTTGCCTGCGATATCATAGGCCGTGCCATGGTCGGGCGATGTACGCACAAACGGCAGGCCGAGGGTGACATTGACCGCAGTGTCGAAACTGATCGTCTTGATCGGTATCAGCGCCTGGTCGTGATACATGCACAATGCGGCATCGTAGCCTTTGCGTGCTTGCGCATGAAACATCGTATCGCCCGGGAAGGGACCCAATGCGTTGATCCCTTGCGTGCGCAGCTTTGCTAGCGCTGGTCCTATGATTTCGTTTTCCTCGCTGCCGAGCGCGCCCTGTTCGCCTGCGTGAGGGTTGAGCCCGCTGAAAGCCAGACGCGGATTTGCGATACCAAATTGTTCACGCATGGCTTTGGCGACAATTTTTCCTGTCGAGATGATCAGGTCTTCATCGATCATTCGCAGAACCTGCGCCAGGGGCACATGTATGGTGATGGGGACTACCGCCAGCTCGGGCGACCACAACATCATTACGGGTGTTGCATCCACGTCGAAATATTTCCTGGCCAGCTCGCCGAGAAACTCGGTGTGTCCAGGGTGTTTGAAGCCGGCCTTGTAAAGGCTTGCCTTGGTGATCGGATTGGTTGCAACTGCACACGCCAGGCCCGCGTGCACATCGCGCACCGCCATGTCGATCGATGCAATCGTCAATGACGCATCTGCCGGGTCAGGTGCGCCCGGTTCGCCGCGAATAGCGCCACCAATGGCGGCTACGGGCAGGGCTCGCGCGAAGACGGCTGGCGCATCTTCCGGGTGACAGCTTTCAATTGGCACATCGAGCTTCAGGGCCTTTGCGCTTCGCCGCAAATGGTCGGAGTCAGCCAGCACATAGAAAGGTGTATCGCCGGTTCTGCGCTGCAGCCAGGCGCGCAAGGTTATTTCCGGCCCGATGCCGGAGGGATCGCCTTGCGTAAGTGCTATGGGTCGATCGTGCTGCAATTGCTCTTCTGGTCCATAGCGATGAGAGGATGCGACCGTCACTCCGAAAATACGCCCGCCTCGGCGACTTGCAATACTGCCTGATGTAAGAGCAACGTGCGCCCGTTAACGGCGCACGATCACTGCAGTTTTCCGGATTTCCTGATACCGGCGAGCGGAATGGATCTCCAGTTTCTTCGCCAGCAGTTCTTCGCGAATACTGGAACCGGCGGCGACTTGCCCGCTGAGGTTCTTTTTGCCGCAAACCGCTATCAGCTCCACACCTGTTGCGCCGCGCGAAGGAGGCGTCGTCCGTCCGACGGGTGTGTTCTCGAAGAGCTTCACAATCTTCTCGTCGAGGTCTGCGGCTGATCGTGTGACAATACCTTGCACTGCGACATCGCGAAGCGCGCGCGCTAAAGCGATACCTTGCTGACAATTGGTAAAGCGCGACCGCAGGCCGCTTGCTTCCCGCATTCTTGCCTGAAAACCGCCTGCGCCTGCTGACTGTGGAACGATCAAGGTGATCTGGCGCAATTGATATTCAGTACGGTTGGTTGTTTTTCCGCGTTTGGCCAATTCCGAGTTGATTTCGCCAACACCGACGTTGACCGATTTGTAGAGCGCGCCAATCAGCGTATCCCAGGCCAGATGGTTGGAAAAATATTCTTTCCAGTGTGCCTCGTCGATGCCTCCACGCTGTAGCGAATGGGCGATCTGTTGCTGCGGGATCTTGCGCTTCTGGGCTTCGCGGACGGCATATTGAATGATCTGCTGGTCATTGGGTTTGATCGAGTATTTTTTGGCTTCGGAAGCCTTCAGGCGGTCCTCAATCAGGCTTTCCATTGCGGTGGCAGGCGATGATTTCATCCGCAAGGCGCGCAACAGTTTCATGCGCTGTCCCACATCGTAATTGGTGATTGGCGCGTCATTGACAGTAGCAACCAGCCGCTGGGCCTGTGCCGGTGCTGCCAGGATTGCAGTCAGCATGAGCAGGGCGCCGCCGCACCGTGCCAGCCATCTTCCGCCTTGTGTCGTGAAAAGGACCATTGTTTCCCTGCCTGTTTGGCTCGTGTACTGGCGCCGCTCGCCCGTGAACCGTCTGCGCGGCGGTCGGCCCCTTTGGGCGCTCCCGCAATCATGCATGCGTATCTACACGCTCGGGTATGGGCGGACAAGCACGCCAAGCCCGGGCGAGCGCTTCGATGCCATTAAAATATAGCGAGAAATAGGCATTCGGCCACATGCGCGCCGGGCAAACAAAGAGCCGGGCCTCAACTATGGGTTGAAAGCACCACCAGGAATGGCCGTGCTGCCAAGGTTGGAGCGAACGCGGGTATCGCCAACCGTCCGCAATTGCAGGGATAGAAGGACTGTCTGGTTGCGGACAGTCGCGCCAGCGCCGTTACTCTCCAGAATCGACGTGTAGCGCACGGCCAATGTGGTGCACTCATCATTATAGGCTGCACCCAGGCCCAGACCCGCAACGGAAAACAGTGGCGCCTTGCCCAGCGTCGGGAAGGTTGCCGGGTTGTTGTAGAGGTGGCGGGACAGATCGAAAATGACGCTTCCGTTGACGGACCAATTGGGTGTCAGGTGCATTTTGGCTCCGGCCAGCAGGCCTTCCCGCCGCTTGTCGAACCCGATCAAAGGCTGTGCTTCGTAACGTGCGTAGTGAAGCGTTCCCTCAAATTTGCCGAAATTGAGATTTGCCAGCAGATCGACGCGGCGCATCTTCATTGTGTCCGGATCGAGACGGGTCTTGGCAACGAAATTGAAATATGAATTTGGGGCAAAAGAGGCGCGCGCTACAATGTCCGAATATTTTTTGTCCAAACCCGATCCAAGGCCGACATTGGCTGCATCTGCTGTCGTATATGAATTGCGCCCGGCAACCTGGAATGACTGGCCCACCATGAGGTCGGCATAGCCTCCCTTGGTGAATGTGGCTGTGTATTTGACGCCGTAGTTCAGACGCGTTCCGCCTTCCAGCCTGTCGTACCCGGAAAACTTCGAGGGGTTGAACAAGGTCGTATCGTCGAACACCAGGCTCTGCGCATCTTCGTTGACGCGGAAGCTGTCGCGTTTCTCGTTCGGGCGCACAACAAGTTGAGCGATAGGCTCAAGCACATGCACAATGGCGTCGGTCGCAGCGATGAAGGGGAAACGGTATTCCAGGCCGACGCCCGGCGTGGCAGAGCCGCGGAAGGTGGTGCCTGTGTTATTGAAAAACGTGTTCTGAAACGTGTTCGAAATTTCCGAGGCACACAAACCGGTATACGGACCGGCAGTTACAGGATTGGTGCACAGCGGGTTAGCGTAATATTTCGCTCCGGTGGCATTCAGGTTGAGCCAGCTGCCGTTGAGATTGGCAAAAGCAAACGGTGTCCAGACCTGACCGATTGGGTCGATGAATTTGCGTTTCCATTCAACCTTGAATGATGCACGGGCGTAATTGCCTGCCATGCCGCGCACGAGACAGGATGTACGATTGTAATTGGGCGCACCTGCCGCGGTTTCGCAAACATCATACAGGCCGTAGGCGCGGTCGAGTTTGCGACCGCCGATGGCCTCGTAGGACGCCAGCTCACGGCTGATATTCACGAAGTTGAAATCAAGCTCGATCTGACCACCAATGCCGGCCGTGCGCGATGGCGCCAGGTCGATGGTCTTGTTGTAGTCGAGGATCGGTGTGACGATCGGCTGTTGCGCCTGAATATCGGTGCGGGACAGACCCTGGAAATAATAGCCGCGTAAATCAAGAAAACCGCGCGGCCCTTGACCGGTGATATAGACCGTCGAAATCGAGTCGCGGAAATAGTTCTGCGACAGCGTCTGGGCCGGCAACTTGTAGTCCTGCCGGAACCAGCGGTCGCTCATCATCGTGATGTCCCAGCCCATCTTCCAGCGTGTATTGATGTGAAACTGGCCTTGAGTTTCCAACGATCCACGCGCCGATTTCTGTCCCGGTCCGTACGGCGTTGCCAGGAATGCGCCCGGGTCGTTCTGGAAGATACCTGTAGCAAGGACACGGTAGGCGCCGTTGACGAGGCGATGACGCCATTCGACCTGCCCGAGGAAACCTTGCCGCGTCAACACCGTGGGTGTGATCGTCAAGTCGTAATGGGGAGCCAGCGCCCAGAAATACGGCACGGATGCGCCGAAACCAAGCTTGCTGCGGGCGATGTAACTGGGAACAAGAAAGCCGCTCTTGCGCTTCACCGATGGGTCAGGCGTCGAGAAATAAGGCAGGTAGGCAATCGGGTAGCCCCATAATTCGAAGACAGCATCATCGTAATAGATCATCTGTTCTTCGTTTTTGTGGATGATCCGCTTGGCACGGATACGCCAGAGCGGAGGCCGCGACGGGTCTTTTTTACAGGCCTCGCAGGCGGTGTAGGTGCCGTTGAAGAAGACAGTCTGGTCGCCACCCGTCCGCTCGCTGCGATTGGCGGTAAAATGGGTGTTGTCGGCGCTCTTGCTTCGCAAGCTGTCGACAAAGCCCTCGCGGAAATCGTCGGTCAGTTCGGTGCGTGTGCCATAGGCCACGCTGCCATCGGTTTCTGTTAGCTTGACATTACCTTCTGCGAACACCCGCTTGGTGTCGCGATTGTAGATGACCCGGTCGGCCTGCAGAATTCTGCCGCGGTAATAGATCTGGACCGATCCGCTGGCGCTGACCGTATCCTTGTCCTTGTCGTAAACCAGTTCCCGGGCATCGACGACCATCTGGTCCGGTTTGCCGGTCTTGTTCTTGGCCGAGCGTTGGGCGAGGCGGTCGCCCAGTGTCTGGGCGTGGGAAATCTGCGGTTGGGAAAAAAGGCAAAACAATATCGCCGCCGGAATCGCCATGATTCCGAGCGCCACCCTGTTCTTTGTCCGTGCCAGAAACCCTTCATGGGCTCTAGCACGTCCTTCGGGGCCTAAACGCCGCCCCATTCAACCGTCCTCCTGATGCAACAGGACGAGTACTCCCAGCATGGTACCAACAAGTGCCGGCGACCAGGCTGCTGCGGGAGCATTGAGCAAGCCCGCACCACCCAAATCGGTCGCGAGCTTGGTGGCCACATAAAGCACGAAGCCCGAAGCCACGCCACCCGAAACAGCGGTCGCTATTCCACCAAACCGGAAGAATCTTAACGAAAAGCAAGCAGAAATAAAAACCATTGCAATCAACAGCAAAGGTCGGGCTAAAAGCTCCTGAAATCGGAGATAATAGCGCCCGGCGTCGAGGCCGGCAGCCTCCGTTCGCTTGGCCAGCGGTCGCAAGTCCCAGAATGAAACGGCATCGGGTGCGATGAAGGATTGGGTCACCTGGTCGCTGGTCAGGTTCGTCGCAAGCAGATAGGTCGGCTCGACCCGTGGCGCACTGCCAGTGGTGTTGATCCTGGCGTCCGTCAGTTTCCAGGCGCCAGGCGTCAACTCGCCGCTCTTGGCCTCGACGCGTTCCAGAAATCTCCCGTCGGCGTCATAAACAAATGCGGTAACCAGCGCGAGCGTGGTTCCTGCATTGCCGGATTTTTCGGCCCGCAGGATGGATTGGCCATCGACACTGCGCTGCCGAAGCCAGAATCCACCCTCGGCCTCGGCTGTCAAAGACTTGCCGGTCAAAGACGTTTCAATGCGGTCGGCCTCGAACTTGAGGCTTGTGGAGACCGGGTTGTACACGGCGACGGAAAATATTCCTGTGAGGAGCGCCACTATCAAGACCGGCGTCAAAAACTGCCAGACCGACACTCCAGCGGTGCGTGCCACGACCAGCTCGAGGCGCCGGGTCAGCCCTACCAGGGCGATCATCGCCGCACCGAGCACGACGAACGGCAGAATCCGCTCGGCGATGGAAGGAGTTCGCAACAGCGAAATCCACGCCAGAATGATTGTTCCCTCGCCGCTGTCGCCCCGCCGGCGAAGGAGTTCGACGAAATCGAGAATGTAAATCAGCGCAAGAATGCCCGCGAAGACGTACAGCAGCGTGCGCAGGAAGCGCCAAGCTATATATCGGCTGAGGGTTGATGGCATGAAGCCTGATATGCTCATGCTGGACTCGTCGCCGCCCGCAGCGGTCGGGCTTTCCAGGGCGACAGCCCGCTTGTCCAGCCGGGCTTTAATGCCGTGAGGCATGCGAGCGCCATCGCGAGCAGCGGAATGCCGTAAATCAGGATGATTGCCCACGCTGATCGCGCAGCCAGCGCGGACACGCCAAAGCCGGCGATACGAACAGCAGCGACGGTGCCGACAGCCTGAAAAATCGCCAGGCCGCGCCCCTGGCGGGTAGTGCGCGGTTGGCCAAGCGCGGCAAAAGCGATCAGGGCAAAGGCAAACGCATAGAGCGGGCTGGCCAGTCTGTCATGCAGCTCGACCCTGTATCGTCCGGCCGCCGCCCTTAGCGCGGGATTACGCCGATCGAAATTGAACAGCTCGCTGGTGAGCATTTCGCGCGGCTTGTAGGTTGTCGCTGCCTCGGACGCGAACTGCGCCAGATCGATGGCGTAGCGCTCGAACTGGACGATGGCCGGATCGCGGTCGCCCGGCGACTGGCGCTGGACACTTCCCTTTTCGAGAATGAGATAATTCTGGTCGTTCTGTTCGATGGTTCGGCCGTTTTCGGCGATATAGGTGTTGATGCGCTGGGGCTCTCTGCGATCCTGAATGAAAATACCGCGCAAAGAGCCGTCGCTCCCGCGCTCGCGGTAGTGGAATACAAAGCCCTTTTCCAGCGAGATAAACTGGCCTTCGCGTACGATGCGCGTCAGCACGTCGGTTCGTATCTTGGACACCAGATCGCGGATCGTCCGGAAACTCTGCGGCATGATCCATACGGACATCAGCGCCACGACAATGGTGGCGATCAACCCCAGCAGGGCAAAAGGTCGAAGCACGCGCGCAGGCGACAAACCTGCCGAGTTCATGACAACAAGCTCGCTGTCACTGTTCAGCCGGTTGAGCGTGAAGATCACCGCGGCAAAAGCAGCGACGGGCGTCAGGATCATGACGAGGGAAGGGATGGTCAGCAAGGTCAGTGTGAGGAAGACCAGCAGCGTCTGGCCCTTGGTGGTCAACAGATCGACCTCGCGCAATGCCTGCGTGACCCAGATCGTGGCTGTGAACACGAGCAGGGCTGCCAGAAAAGCGATCAGGGCGTCGCGGAAAATATATCGTTCGATTACTGGCATTTGACCTGGCTGGCTGAGCGGCGTCCGCACCGGAATGATAGCCAATTCATTCGGCCCATTGTGCAATGGATCGACCACGACTCCAACGCGCTCCACCTGCGTCAGGCAGGTACACACAGAATCCTGACGAATTCAGGGCGATCAGCTAGATCTCGGCCGCAATCAGGCGGCCGGCTTCGACCGTGTTTGCCTTGCCACCGAGGTCGCCCGTCCTGCTGGCGGCGGTGGCAAGCGTGCGCTCGATCGATGCCACAATGGCGGCCGCAGCTTCGCTCTCCCCCAGATGGTCCAGCATCATGGCTGCCGACCATATCTGGCCGACCGGATTGGCGATCCCCTTGCCCGCAATATCGGGCGCCGAGCCGTGTACCGGTTCGAAAAGCGACGGGAAGTCACCTGGCGGGTTGATATTGCCCGATGGCGCTATGCCGATGGTCCCCGTACAGGCCGGGCCAAGATCGGAAAGTATGTCGCCAAACAGGTTGGATCCTACCACGACGTCGAACCAGTCGGGATGCAGCACGAAAAACGCCGTCAGAATGTCGATATGGTATTTGTCGACGCGGACGCCCGGGTAGGCCTTCGCCATTTCCGCCACGCGCTCGTCCCAATATGGCATGGTGATGGAAATACCGTTGGACTTGGTTGCCGAGGTCAGATGCTTTTTTGGCCGCGATTGGGCCAGATCGAAGGCATAACGCAAAACCCGGTCGACGCCGGTCCGGGTCATCACCGTGTTCTGCATGACGGTTTCCCGTTCGGTGCCTTCGAATATGCGCCCGCCTATCGAAGAATATTCACCCTCGGTATTTTCCCGCACCACGAAGAAGTCGATATCGCCGGGTTTGCGGCCCGCAAGCGGCGAGGGCACGCCGGGCATGAGCCGTACCGGGCGAAGATTGATGTATTGATCGAAGTTGCGCCGCATCAGCAGCAAAGAGCCCCAGAGCGATATGTGGTCCGGCACCCGCTCCGGCCAGCCGACAGCGCCAAAGAAGATCGCATCGTGGCCGCCGATCTGGCTCTGCCAGTCCTCGGGCATCATGGTCCCGTGTTTTTCGTAATAATCGCACGAAGCAAAATCGAATGTATCCAGTTGCAACTCGAAATTGAAACGGCTGGCAGCTTTCTCAAGGGCGCGAACCCCTTCGGGCATGACTTCCTTGCCGATTCCATCGCCAGCGATGACTGCGATCTTGTATTTCCGGTTTGTGCTGGACACGGGAACATTCCTTTAAAACTTTGAACTGCGGCAGTGCGTTCGAACGCCCGCTTCAGGCGTTTCCAACGAAATTGCCCATTACGCAAGCCTTGAGACTTTTTACACGGCCAATTCTTGAAACCATGCCATTTCAGCGGCAGTTAGACGGTGAAAGTCAACCAACTTTCTGGCTGATCCCTTGCACACATGCCACGGGATGACCATGATGGAATCAACTCTCTCGTTTTCCGCTAATGGCCGGCGTCCGGCCACGCTTCAAGGACAATCCATGGCCAATGCGTTGAAGATCAGATTCATATCTTTTTCCGAAGCAGGCAAGGCAAGTGCACCAGCTCGGCGCAAGACCGCTAAATCGACAGCCTCAGCCCCGGCCAGTGCATTGGTGCTGTTTGCCGGCAACGATGCTGCGCTCACCAAGGCTGGCCGCCAGCAACTTGGTGCTGCGTCGACAGCTTACGACCGCGCTGTAAAGGCTGCGGCTTTCAAGGGCGGGGTAAAATCCAGCATGGAATTGCTCGCTGCCGAGGGTACGAGCGCAGACCGGATAATCGTCATGGGGACCGGCAAAAAGAAGCCGGTCGCAGACGTCCTTGCAAAGGGCAAAGCCAAAACGGCTGTAGCCAATCCTTCAAAGGCCAAATCCGCCAGCACCGATGAGCCGCCCGCCGATTATTCGGTCCTGGGCGGCTCGGTCATGGGCAAGCTGGGTAAGCGCGGCGGCGCAGTGACGGTGTTCTTCGATTTGCCTGAATACGACGGGACAGCAGCCGAGGCGGCAGCCGATTTCGCAATGGGACTGCGTCTGCGTGCCTATTCGTTCGAGAATTACAAAACCAAAAAGAAGGAAAACGGCAACAGCAATGGTGATGGCGATTTCGACATCGCGATTGCGGTGGCCGATCCGGCTGCAGCCCGCAAGGCGTTTGTGCGCGGCGAAGCCATCGCAACGGGCGTCAATCTGGCGCGCGATCTTGTCAACGAGCCAGCCAATATTCTCTATCCGGTCACTTACGCCGAGCGTTGCAAGGCGCTGACGAAACTGGGCGTGAAAGTCGAAATTCTGGACGAGCGCGCCATGAAACGCCTGGGCATGGGAGCGCTGCTCGGCGTCGGTCAGGGATCGGAAAATCCTTCTCGCATGGTAGTCATGCGCTGGAACGGCGCTGGAGCAAAAGAGCAGCCAGTTGCTTTCATCGGCAAGGGCGTGACGTTCGATACCGGTGGTATTTCCATCAAGCCAGCCGGTGGCATGGAAGACATGAAGGGCGACATGGCAGGCTCTGCTTGCGTCGTCGGTTTGATGCATGCCCTTGCGGCCCGCAAGGCAAAGGTCAATGCAATCGGAGCCATCGGCCTTGTCGAGAACATGCCCGATGGCAAAGCGCAGCGCCCTGGCGACATTGTGACAACCATGTCGGGCCAGACAGTGGAAGTTATCAACACGGACGCCGAAGGGCGTCTCGTGCTGGCCGATGTGCTCTGGTACATTCAGGACAAGTACAAGCCGCAGTTCATGGTCAATCTTGCGACGCTGACTGGAGCGATTCTGATCGCTCTCGGCAAGGAATACGCCGGCATGTTCTGCAACGATGACGCTCTCGCAGAAAAGTTGCGGGCTGTGGGAGAGGCAACCGGCGAGAAAGTCTGGCGCATGCCTCTGGGCGATGCATACGACAAGATGCTCGATTCCAAATTTGCCGACATGAAAAATATCGGTGGACGTCACGCCGGTTCAATCACGGCCGCACAATTTCTGCAGCGTTTCGTCAACAAGGTACCGTGGTCACATCTGGATATCGCCGGCACGGGCATGGCAGCCAACCAGACCGAGACCAATCAGAGCTGGGGTTCGGGTTGGGGCGTTCGCCTGCTCGATCGCCTGGTCGCCGACCACTACGAGAAATAGCGCCCGCACCCGAATGATGGGCAATGGAGTTCGAGTGTGAAAAAATCTGTAGCCCTGTTTGGTGCAGCGTTGGCGGCTCTTTTGTTTCTTGCAGCCAGCAGCCCGGCTCATGCAATCGCCGTCTCGTGCGAGGCGTTCATGAAGCACCTGGCGCGCGCGGCGCCTGATCTCGGGGTGCAGTTCGTGCGTCCTGTGGTTGTCTCGCGCGGTAACCTTGCGCCGGGTGCGGAGGTGCGCGACCTGATCACCAAACTGCGCATCGACGGGCAATTGTTTTGCGACGGTGACCGGTTCGTGCGCTTTGAGGCGAAGATCCACGCGCCATTCGATGTCGCGCTGCAACGTGGTTTTGACAGGGTGCAGCTGATCGCTGCCGCTTTCAAACTGCAATGGCCGGATGGTAAAACTGGCAGCACGTTACGTCGCATGCGTCAGGAAGCAGCCGAATACATGCGCGCTTCCGCCGAGCGTGGCGATGTATTCATTTCCGGCAAGGTGGAAGAGCATGCCGGGGAGGCCGGCGATGTTGCGCTTGTGTGGACACGTCTGGACCGCACGTTCATCCTTGTCGAATTTCGGCCCTGAGGCAAACGGAGACTGCGAGCGTGCCGCAAACCGAAGTGATGTTCTATCACCTGATGCATGCACCGCTGGAACGGGCGCTGCCGCAATTGATCGAAAAGACGCTGGAGCGAAACTGGCGTGCCGTCGTGCAGACTGCAAACTACCGAGCGTATCGCCATGCTTGATGATCTGCTCTGGACCTGGAAAGACGACAGCTTTCTGGCGCACGGCAAGGCCGGCGACAAGGATGCTGCGGTGCAGCCCGTAGTGCTTGCAAGCGACGATGCCAATCCGAACAAGGCGCATGTGCGCTTTTTTGTCGATGGCGTGGACATGCAACCAGTGCTCTCAACGCAACCGGAGAGCTACGAACGTGCAGTTTTAATGTTCGACGGCAATGATGACGACCAATTGGCAGCGGCAAGAATTCAATGGAAAGCTCTGAAAGATGCGGGGCATCCGCTGCAATACTGGCAGCAGCGTGAAAATGGCGGTTGGGAAAAGAAAGCCTGATGCGCTCATCCCCTCCCGCCGGATTTCGCGATGTTGGCGCACGAAACGAGTATTTTTTCATCACGCTGGCAGCGTTTCTGTTTTCGATTTCGCATAATTATTCGGCCTTGCTGGCGATTGTGTTGGAACGGTCCGGTCATTCGTTGCAGGCAACTGGATTGTTATTGTCGCTGTTTGCAATAACAGCCATCGCAGGCTCGTTATTGTCGAGTGCGATCAGTGCGCGATTTGGTGTGCTCGCCACGATCAGGCTGGCTATCGCGCTTACATGCATCAGCATGGCGAGCTTTGCACTGACACGCCATTCCTTCCCGCTAGCTCTCATCTCGCGGCTGGTGCAGGGCATTGGCGTAGGCCTGCTGGTTCCGGTCGCCATGGTGTATATTCAAAACTGCATCACGCGCGAACGCTTCGTTATTCTGGTAACAGGCTTTTCGGCATTCATCCCGTTGGCTGCAGCAATTGCCCCGCCTTTGGGGGAGTGGACACTTGCGCGTTATGGTGAAACCGCGCTCTTTCTGGAAGCTGCCGTACCTGCTGCGCTTGGCTTGCTATTGACGATCGGCCTGCGCGATGCGCCGCGCCCGAAGAATTCAGGTGGCCTCAATCTGACGGGCGCGTTTCAGCCCCATCTTTACTGGCCCTATGTCATCGTGCTGGCAGGTGGCGGGCTCTACGGCTATTCGGTGAACTATCTTGCGGCCAGCATGCAGGAGCGCGCAATATTGCTCGCGGCCTTTTTTATTCCGTCTTCGATTTCACTTGTCGTCGTTCGCCTGGGCGGCATCTGGTTTCTGGGCAAACTCAATCCACGCATACTCGTCACCTTGAGCTTGCTGACCTATGGCATAGGTTATCTGTTTATGGCGCCGGCGAAAGGGCCGGTACTCATGGCGATTGGCGGAATATTTTTCGGTATCGGCAATTCACTGATGTTCCCGGTTGTCGCTGCCTGGGTAGGCGAGGGCATCGAGCCTTCTCAACGTGCCGCACCGCAAGCTGTCAACAATGCCTGTTTTTATGTTGGCATATACGCATTGCCCTGGCCGCAGGCATGGTTGATCGGCAAGTGGGGTTATGCCGCGCCGGAATGGATGTGGGCGGCCATAGGTCTGGGCCTAACGCTCGTCATGGCAGTGTTTGTGTTGCGTTCGCCAGCAGAACGTAAATAAGCAGCCTAGCCGGTGATCGTCTCATATTCGGCACTCAGGGCAAGCCATTCTTCTTCCGCAGTCGCGAGGGCTTTTTCCAGTTCGGCGCGCTGGCGCGCAAGTTCGCCGGCCTTTGCAGCATCGCGCGTGAAAGCATCTGGTGCGGAAAGCGCTCCATCAATCTTGGCCATCAGCGTCTGGAATTTTTCCATACGTGTTTCGGCAGCTTCGATTTTTTTACGGAGCGGCCCGGCCATCTTGCGTGCTTCGGCGGCACTTCTGCGTTGTCCGGCATAGGACTGGGGATTGTCTGCTTCTGCCGCGCGTGCTGCCTTGTTCTCGTTGCGCGATTTGTCCAGTACGTAGCGGCTGTATTCGGAAAGGTCGCCGTCGAAAGGCTGAACGCCGCCGTTCTCGACCACCCAGAGCCGGTCAGCGCAAGCATCCAGCAGATACCGGTCATGGGAAACCAGTATGATCGCGCCCGCGTAATCATTGATCGCGGATATTAGGGCCGTCCGGCTGTCGATATCCAGATGGTTTGTAGGCTCGTCCAGAATGAGCAGATGCGGACCATTGAACGTTGCTAGGCCCATCAGCAGACGGGCCTTCTCTCCGCCGGACAGATGCGAGACTTTCGTATTCGCCTTGTCGCCGGGAAAACCGATCTGCGCACAGCGTGCGCGAATGGCTGCTTCACTGGCTCCCGGACTGAGGGGGGCGACATGATCGTATGCCGTACCGTTTGTATTGAGATCGTCGATCTGGTGTTGTGCAAAAAAGCCGGTATCCAGCCGCGAGGGACGTTTGATGGCGCCGCTCATCACCTCCATGCGTCCGGCAACCAGTTTGGCAAATGTCGATTTGCCATTGCCGTTTGCACCAAGCAGGCCAATACGGTCGTCGTCGGAAATCGTCAGCGAGAGGCGGGAGAGAATGGTTCGTCCGTCATAGCCGACGCTGGCATTTTCCATCGCAACAATCGGCGGGGCAATTGGTTTCTCCGGTGAAGGAAAACGGAAGGGCAGAACGGATTCGGCAGCCACCGTTTCGGCGACTTCCATTTTCTCCAGCATCTTCAGGCGAGATTGAGCCTGACGGGCTTTCGTAGCCTTGGCGCGAAAGCGATCGACGAATGCCTGTAAATGCTTGCGCCGGTCCTCCTGCTTTTTCTGGAAGCGTTGCTCGACCTGCATTTGCTCGGCCCGCTGTCGCTCGAAGGAAGAATAATTGCCACGCCACAAGTTCATGCGCCCGCGGTCCAGGTGAAGAATGTGGTCGCACACGTTGTCGAGCAAATCGCGATCATGGCTGATGAGCAGGATCGTCGCCGGATACCGCGTAAGGTAATCTGTCAGCCAGAGAGTGCCTTCCAGATCGAGATAGTTTGTCGGTTCATCAAGAAGGAGCACATCGGGCCGCGAGAAAAGGATTGCGGCCAGGGCCACGCGCATGCGCCAGCCACCGGAAAACTCTGACAGGGGCCGTTGTTGCGCATCATGATTGAAGCCAAGACCGGCGAGAATTTCTGCCGCCCGCGCCGGCGCTGCATGTGCGCCAATGTCGGCAAGGCGGGTCTGCACTTCCGCGATCCGCATGGGGTCGGTTGCGCTATCGGCTTCTGCAAGCAATGCGTTGCGCTCGGAATCAGCTGCCAGCACGAAGTCATGCAGCGCCTGTGATCCGCCCGGCGCCTCCTGCTCCACACGCCCAAGCCGGGCCCGGCGGGGCAGGGAGACATTGCCGCCTTCGGCTGCGATATCGCCCGCTATGATACGAAACAGAGTACTTTTACCCACTCCATTGCGGCCGACCAAACCCGTGCGCCCTCGCTCAGGAAGGGCGGCCGTTGCGCCATCCAGCAATATGCGGTCGCCAATACGGTAGGTCAGGTCATTGATATGCAACATGAAACGAAAGCTGCCCGATGAGGTGATGCAGAGTGGTGCGATTGATTTGCCGTACGAGCTAATAGAAAAATATTGCGCAGGAGTCGAATATCCCTGTTTCTAAATTATGACTGTGTTAAGGGTTAAGCGCCAATCCGTGCGTCGCGATCATCGCGAATCCGTTGGTGGATATCGACAGCAGTGCGCAAGGTTTTCCCAACACTGGAATACTATGGCTGGCTCGCGCGAGTGGTCGCGGCGCTAGTTGCGCGCATTCCGGCGATGGCTATTGCGGCCTGTCTGCTATTGCCGCTTTCACAGACCCAGATCGATTTTCAAAACAATTCAAAATATGTCTTGACCATTGGCGAAGCCGATCTGGCCGAGGCCGATATACCGATGGAACCGGAAGTCTGTCTGGTTCCTTTAACTGTGATCCTGCCTTCGTGCGCATATCGGATCAAGCAAGTTGTTGCTGCGCACATCGAAAAGGTCCCGAAACGGACATTGGCGCGCTTGCGCGCCCGCGGCCCTCCGCTCGCATAACCTTCGTATAGACAGCGCGTATTCAACTGAAACGCGCACTTCCTCGTCATGTCCAAATGCTGGCGGCAAGCAGCAGCAATAGCTGTGTGCTGGCGAACCATTGGCATGACGCATTCCGGATAAGTTTTGAAGGTTATTCCAATGGAAATAGTGGAGGCACTGAAAGCAGGTCTGTTTATCGTGCTGGAGCCGCATCGAATGGCGTTGCTCTGGGGCGGTGTTTTATGTGGACTTGCATTGGGCATCTTGCCCGGTATTGGCGGCTTGGCGGGTATCGCACTGCTGCTGCCGTTTACATTCTCGATGGACCCTGCAGCAGCCATAGCGCTGTTGCTGGGACTGGCTGCAACAACGACCCATGGCGATCCTATATCGGCCATTGTTCTTGGCGCGCCAGGTCATGCTGCTTCGGCAGCGACAACGCTCGACGGTTATCCCATGACCAAGCGCG
This sequence comes from uncultured Alphaproteobacteria bacterium, assembly GCA_963700795.1. Taxonomy (GTDB): domain Bacteria; phylum Pseudomonadota; class Alphaproteobacteria; order Rhizobiales; family Beijerinckiaceae; genus Terripilifer. Next base: position 105,522 of record CAVOYX010000001.1, read on the forward strand.
GCGAGGGCGCGCGGGCACTCGGTGCAGCCTATATGTCTGCGCTGATGGGTGGTTTGTTTGGTGCAGTACTGATGGCGGTGGCTCTGCCTATCGTTAGACCGTTGATCCTTTACGTCGGTTCACCCGAACTGTTGGCGCTTTCGGTTTTCGGTATCTCGATGGTTGCAGTGCTGTCCGGCAACGCTCCCTTGCGCGGGCTCACGATGGCATGTTTCGGCGTAATGTTGTCGATGATCGGGTCCGATCCGCAAACCGGCACGCTGCGCTGGACCATGGATACGTTGTATCTGTGGGAAGGTCTGCCGCTGGTGCCGCTGACACTGGGCATCTTTGCGCTGCCGGAATTGTGCGATCTTCTTGTTGCCCGCTCTTCGGTTGTTGCACCTGATGCCCAACAGGACAACTGGAAGGGCCTGTGGCAAGGCAGCAAGGATTGTTTCATCCATTGGTGGCTGGTGCTGCGCTGTTCATGGATCGGTTCGGTCATTGGTGCGCTGCCGGGTATCAGCGCTTCGGTCATCGACTGGATTGCCTATGGTCACGCACTGAAGACGGAAAAGGGCGCGCAGCAGACCTTCGGTACAGGTGATGTTCGTGGCGTCATCGCGGCTGAAGCTTCGACCTGTTCGCGCGAAGGTGGGGCACTGGTGCCGACCATCGTCTTCGGAGTTCCCGGTTCTGCAGGCATGGCCCTGCTACTGGGTGCATTCATGATGCACGGCCTGGTTCCGGGTCCGGAAATGCTGACGAAGAATCTGAACATTACCTATTCGATGGTGTGGTCGATTGCGATCGCCAACATCCTCGGTTCGGGATTGTGCTACATCTTCTCCAGCCAGTTCGCGAAGGCTGCGAGTCTTCGCTACACGCTGATCCTTCCGGTCGTTCTCTCGCTGGTTTATATCGGCGCCTTCGAGGGACATCGCAACTGGGGCGATCTGTTTTCGCTGTTGTTCTTCGGCATATTCGCCTGGGGCGCAAAGCATTTCAAATGGCCACGTCCGCCATTGGTGCTGGGCTACATTCTTGGCGAAATCATCGAGCGGTACATGTTCATCTCCATTCAGCGCTACAACGCAGACTGGATGGCACGTCCATTGGTGTTGCTGTTGTTTGCCATGGCAGCCTTGACGCTTGTGGGTCCTTTCATCAAGGACGTACGGGCGCACGGTGGCCTCAGGGCGATGTTGCTCGACTTTCACAAGCCGAAGTATTCCTGGAGCAACCTCTTCCCCGCATCCCTGCTTGTGTTGTTTGCAGTGATGCTGGCCGAGGCCTTCACATGGAATGCAGCTGCTGCGATCATCCCGCTGATCGTGGGATGTGGAGCATTTCTGTTCTGCGCGATCTCGCTTGGCAATGATATATTCAAGGGCGACATACACAAGGCGCGCGAAGACGAACTTGCTGCAAAAGGCGAGCGGGCCGAAAAGATGCATATGGATATTGCCAGCAATATCTCCCACATGCCGCCATCGCAGATCATTCTGCGTGGCGCTATCTTTTTCGGATGGATGATCTTCTTCCTGATTTCGATGGCGCTGATCGGCTTGATTCCAACGGTTCCAATTTTCATCATCCTGCTGATGCGGGTTGAAGGTCAGGAGCCCTGGCGCATTGTCATACCAATGGCCCTCGTCATGACACTCGGTATCTACCTGTTGTTCGACCAGTTGCTGACAATTCCATGGCCCGGTTCTCTGCTCGGGGAATACATCCCGTTCTGGAAGACCTGGGTGCCGAGCGGCTAATGCCTCGCGCACAAGCCCATCAACAAGTAACCCGCGGACTTGTGGTCCGCGGGTTTTGTTTTTTCAGGATTGCTTGTTAGTCGAGATCGGCAGCCAGTTCGGCGCGGACATGTTCAGGCAGGACTGCCATGTGATTGTAGTTCTCGTGTCCAAGACCCACGATAATCTGCGCACCTTCCTTCTTTGCAGCGGCAGCTTGCGCATCTGTCAGCGGAAAGTGCACGAATTGCACCGAGGAGGCCTTGCCTTCGGCGGTGGTGCGGTCCTGGTCTTCTTCAGGCCGGGCAGGGATCTTTTCGCCGTTGACCATGACAAAGGCTGTATCCTCGACACCGCCCAGACGGCTGAGGACATTCTTCCGGCGGACCGGATCGTCAATTTCGATCATGAAGGTCGCAACAAGTTCGCGACCCTGTGGTACGAGCGGATTATAGGCGTTGATTTCATCTGCGATCTGTTCTTCGCCGCCGCGTTCGATATACAGCATCTCGTGAACCTGCAGCCACATCGTGTCGAAGTTCTCGAAATAGAATGTGACATGCGGGCCGACGTCGACACGCCTGTTCTTCTTGCGCTGGGCCATAGCACGGCGCTTTTCGGCTCGCACCTTCACATATTCGGGCAGCGCCATCACGTCTTCGCGGCGGATTTCATGTTTTGCAGCCATAATACTCACCCTGTGTTTTGTCGGACATTAAAGACGTGCAATCAGTGGCGACCAGGTTTCGGTCAGCGCCGGATACCGTATGCGCGCGCCAATATCTGCACTGGATGTTTGACCAGCTCCGGTTTTGGCTTGTCGGTTCCCAGGGCATCTATGCCTTGTGAAATATGAACGCCTGCAAGCGGGCATTCCGACGTTACAAATGCCTTGCCGCTATTGGCGGTAGTGCGTGCGACTGGCTTGCCGACTTTCAGTGCCGTATCGAAATGGGGCTTCTTGAAACCCCAGGCGCCGCCATGTCCTGAACAGCGTTCGATCACCTGAACATCGGCCTCTGGAATAAGGCGCAGCATTTCTGCTGCCTTCTGGCCGATGTTCTGCGCGCGTGAATGGCAGGCCATGTGCAGGCTGACGCCACCGGGAACGGCTTGCAAGCCGGGAGCAAGACCTTCTTTCTTCGCAATGCCGACAATGTACTCGGCAACATCGAACGTGGACTGTGCCAGTTTCTTGACGTCTGCATCGTCGGGCAGGATCAGCGGCCATTCGAATTTGACCATCAAGGCGCAGGAGGGAACCAGCGCGATGATGTCATAGCCCTTTTCTATCCAGGGAAGCAGCGCCTTGGAAACCAGCTTCGCGTTTTCTGCGACCTCGGCGATCCGGCCTTGTTCCAGCAGTGGCATGCCACAGCAATGGGGGTGAACCACCACGGTTTCAACGCCGTTCTTTGTCAGAATGTCGCGGACATCAAGGCCGACATCGGGATCGTTGTAATTGTGTAAAACATGTTGCATACAAAACGGCCTTGCGGCCGAAGGCCGGAGCGTCCTTGTTGATGACCGGCGTATCTGCTGCTGCTGCATTTTCGAGGCTGGCCGACGCATAGGTCGGCAGCTCGGCGCGCGCGTCGAGCCCGGCGGTCTTTTCCATAATGGCGCGGGTGAACTTGTTCTTTGTACGCGTTGCCCAATTGGCGACCGGCGCCAACGGGCCAGCCAGCTTGGCGTTGCGGTCGGTCTGCTGCGATCTGCCGGTCGGCGAATGGCACATCGCCCTTTTTGGCTTCGACGGCGCGATAGCGCAGCATCAGGTGCGGGAAATCGAGATTGAATTCATGCGGCGGCACATAGGGGCACTTCGTCAGGAAGCACATGTCGCAGAGCGTGCACTTGTCGACGACCTTCTTGTAAGTCTTTCGTATCGACGCCATCCAGTTCGCCTGTTGGCGATTCATCGACGAGATCGAACAGGATCGGGAAAGAATCGCAGAGATTGAAGCAGCGGCGGCAGCCGTGACAGATATCGAACACGCGATGCAATTCGGCGTTGAGCTTTTCCTCGTCGTAGAAATCCGGGTTCTGCCAGTCGATCGGGTGACGGGTCGGTGCTTCGAGGCTGCCTTCTCTCATCGATACAAGTCTCCGCAATCGGGCGGCGGCTGAGCCGCCGGTTCTATCTGACAGGCGCCAGGCCTGTCCGCTTTGATCAGTCGCAGGCCCGCTTGCCGGGCGTTTCGCCGGGGCCTCTAAAAGTTCCGGCCGGAGAATGATGCCCCGGCCGGTGAAACGTCACTGGGGACGATGGCTTAAGCCAGTTCGTCCAGTGCGCGCTGGAAACGGCCGGCATGCGAACGCTCGGCCTTGGCGAGTGTTTCGAACCAGTCGGCGATTTCGTCGTGGCCTTCTTCGCGCGCAGTGCGAGCCATGCCCGGATACATGTCGGTGTATTCGTGCGTTTCGCCGGCGACGGCTGCCTTCAGGTTGTTGCTGGTCGAACCGATCGGCAGGCCGGTTGCCGGGTCGCCGCATTCTTCCAGGAATTCCAGATGGCCATGGGCATGGCCGGTCTCGCCTTCTGCGGTCGAACGGAACACTGCTGCAACGTCGTTGTAGCCTTCCACGTCGGCCTTCTGGGCGAAATAGAGATAACGGCGGTTCGCCTGCGATTCGCCAGCGAATGCATCCTTCAGGTTGTCTTCGGTCTTGCTGCCTTTGAGTGCCATGGCTTTGCTCCCTTTCGGACAAATGACCCGTTCCCGTGGCCACGGGAACGGATGTGCTCCTGGCCGATTGCGGCCGGGCTGTAGTTGGAATGGTGAGCCGGGCGGCGATTGTCAACGGGAGCTTCGCCGGGCCAGCCTCTTTTTTTTGGAATTGTTCCAAAATGCCGCAGAAGGGATCGGCTTCGACTATCGATCCGATAGGCAGCAGCGATGGTAGCTAAGCACCTGAAAATCGGTGAATTTGTTGTAAATCAAGATATTGTGCCGTTCGGATGCTAGAAGACATGCTCAGAATTCAGGTGCGCCATGATCCGTCTACACCACGAAAATCACGCTGTTGAACGCATTGGCTGGCTGCGCGCAGCTGTTCTGGGCGCAAACGATGGCATCGTCTCAACAGCCAGCCTGATCGTCGGCGTCGCGGCTGCCAGCGCCGGCCGGAGCGAGGTTCTGATTGCCGGCATGGCCGGGCTGGCCGCTGGCGCCCTGTCCATGGCCGCTGGCGAATATGTCTCGGTCAGCTCCCAATCCGATACCGAGGCGGCAGACCTTGCGCGCGAACGCCGCGAGCTGAAAGAGCAGCCACAATTCGAACTCGAGGAACTGGCGCAGACCTTCGTCGTGCGCGGCGTAACGACCGAAACGGCCTTGCAGGTCGCGCGTGAGTTGACGGCTCATGACGCCCTGTCAGCCCATGCACGCGAGGAACTGGGAATTTCCGACCTTACCTCGGCACAGCCGCTTCAGGCAGCTTGGACATCGGCCCTGACATTTTCTGTAGGCGCAGCAGCGCCCTTGCTCGTGGCCGCTCTGACCTCGTTGCAGTGGATGGCTTATGCGGTAACCATCGCATCCCTGATATTTCTGGCAGTTCTGGGCGGGCTTGGCGCGCGGGCTGGCGGGGCGCCCGTATGGAAAGCGGTCATGCGGGTAACATTCTGGGGAGCGGTTGCGATGGCGGTAACCGCAATTGTCGGCAAAGTATTCGGTGCCGTCGTCTAGGCTTCGGCAAACTGCCGCGATGACTGCCGTATGCCTTCAGGAAGCGATTGCCGAATTGTTCGCGCGAGTTCGATCAGCGCTTTGGCACGCGGCGAATTGGCCCGGTAGATCATACGCACACGGCGCGTCGTACCTTCGCCAACCAGGGGCCGGATCACCAACTGTCCGGCGGCCGCGCGTCCGCATTCAATAACGAGCTGCGGCACAAGCGTTACTCCATATCCGGCGGCAGTCAGATGCAACAGGGTCTCCAGACTTGTAGCCCGCATGTCCGCCATGGATTTTTCGCCAGTTAGCGGCTGCTGGCACAGATCCAGCGTCTGGTCGCGCAAACAATGACCATCGGTCAAAAGCAAAAGGGATTGCGGATCGAGGTCCGATTTCCGGACAGTTTTTTTGGCTGCGAGCCTGTCATTGGGCGGGGTTACCACCCAGAATGCCTCGTCGAACAGATCGATCGAGCGCACGTGTGCGGGATCAGGGTCGGTCGCGATCAGGGCGGCATCCAGTTTGCCTTCGACCACCAGTGGAATGATATTCGCCGTCAGGTCTTCCACCAGAACCAGCGGCGCTTCCGGCAGTTTCTCGCTGGCCAATGGCAGAACATATGGCATCAGATACGGTCCAAGCGTCGGAATAACACCGATGCGCAATTTGCCGTTGAGTGGATCACGGTGCGCGCGTGCAGCCGCCGTTATGTCCGCAGCCGCCGCAACCGCACGCCGGGCATGTTCCAGAATGGCCTTGCCGGCATCGGTGGCTACTACCTTGCGTCCCGCACGCTGGAATATCTGCACATCCAGCTCTGCTTCGAGCTTTGCAACCTGACCACTGAGGGTCGGCTGGCTAACGTTGCAGGATTCCGCAGCCCGGCCAAAATGGCCAAGCTCGTCGATGGCGATAATATATTGGAGGTCGCGGAGGTTCATGGTTCTTTCAATCGGTTAGAACGATGGAAATATACATTCATATCGGCAATATCAATATGTATGATCCCGGAATTGGGCTTCTCGGAGGGCAAAAAACGTTTAGCTTTGCGGTTTGCCCTGAGTTTGAGGAGAACCCAATGCTTGTCACAACCACGCCCAACATCGAAGGCCACAAAATTCGCGAATACCGCGGCCTGGTCGCAGGCGAGACGATCCTCGGCGCCAACGTGTTCCGGGATTTCTTCGCCTCGGTTCGCGATATCGTTGGTGGCCGGGCGAGGGCGTACGAACGGGTGTTGAACGATGCGCGGGAAACGGCAGTGGCGGAAATGATGGACAGGGCGCGGGCACTTGGTGGCAATGCCATAGTCGGTGTCGATATTGATTATGAAACGATACGAGCTGGCATGTTGATGGTATCTGCTACAGGAACAGCGGTTATTGTTGAGTAACCGGCGCCGGTCACTCGGCGTGGCCCGATGACGAGCGCGCCGAAGTGGTTACAGTTTTTTCCCTGTTACAGCAGCCGATAGTCCGCGGGCGAAGAATTTCGTTTCCGCGCGTTTCATGATGGCCTCAACGGTAGACGTGTCCTTTTTTGACCGGTCCAAAAAGATTGCCACAGTGCCCGCGGTGAACATTGGTCGCAAACAGGTATGCAAGTGCGCTGTTTGCCGCTCGCTGTTTGCGATATCGGCTACGACAAAATATGCTGGCACCGGCGAATACGGTTGCAAGAGCCGTTGCGCTACATGCAGGCGCGTGAGTCCGGAAATTTCGCCAAGACAACGTTTCATGCCTGCACGCATAGCCGCACTGAAATCCGCCGGAATAAGTGTCGCGCCCATTTCTGCCTGACTGCGCTGGCGAATCTCGTCTTTCAATTGCTCCCTCAGCTCGGCAAGCGACCGTGAAACCGCCCCGCTTTCCGGTGCATTCGGATAGGCTTGAGTAATTGCCCGTACGGCTGCAACTGCATACGGAACGGTCCTGACGTCGAGACGGGCGTTAGCGATAAGCGCTTGCGCGACACGAACATCTTCAGCCAGTGTATTTTTGACCGAGGTATTCTTGGGCAAGACCTTCGGTGTTTCCTTACGCGCCTGCTCCTGCGCAGCCGGTGTTTCTTGTGGGCTGCGTTCCAGAACTGCAGCTGGCTCCGGATTCGATTTGACTTCTGCTGGGAGCGCCATTGCAGGCTGAACGGGGGTAGCAGCAGGAGGGCTGGCGAAGGCAGGCGCCCTGGGCGCGTGCTGTGCGGATTTGCTGGATGGCGCCGCAAATTCAACAGCAGTCCGTTTGTTGACTGGGGCAGCTTTCTCCGCAGATGCTGGGGTGGCATCCGAATTTGCCTGAACAGATGCAAATTCATTGAAGGTCAGGAGTGTCCCGCTCGTTCCCGCCTGCGTAACCGATCCAACGCCACTCTGGGCGATCCGCGCAAAGATGGAAGACACAGAAGGCGGCGAGCCGCCTGCGCTGACATTGTGGGGCCTGCCACCGGAAAACAGGGCGCTGGTATCAAATCCCTTGTAGCCTCGGGAATCCTGCGTGACTTGGCCATTGCCACCTGAAAACATGCCTTCGATAATTTTGCCGGCAAGGGGGCCGGACGTCTCGGGCGCGTACTCGGTCCCGAAAAGTGTGGCGGTTGCTTCCGGCTTTACAGCCTGCAGCAGCACAACGCCTGCCGCCGCGAGGGCAATCAGGGCCAATCCGTGTTTGATCCCGTGTCGAACGATCCTTGCAATATCCATGGCTAAAAACCCGGACAGCGGAAACCACTTCCGCCGATTCTTAATCGGACGAGACTAAGGAGAATTCGTTTAGAATTAATCGCACCTGCAGGTTAAAATCCGGGAAAGGCCGTTAACCATGGATATTGGCGGAAACTTGCGCCGATCCGGGCTTGTCATGTTGCGATGCACAAGGCTATAAGCGCGGGCCCTCCAACAAACACCGAGGCCTGAATTTTATGGCGACCGAACGTACTTTTTCCATCCTGAAGCCTGATGTCACCCGCCGCAACCTGACCGGCGCCGTCAACGCGAAAATCGAAGAAGCTGGACTGCGCATTATTGCCCAGAAGCGGATTCATATGACCCGTGGTCAGGCTGAAACATTTTATGGTGTCCATCGTGAGCGCCCCTTCTTTGGCGAACTCGTTGATTTCATGGTTTCCGAACCAGTCGTGGTGCAGGTTCTGGAAGGCGCCAACGCTATCGCAAAATATCGCGAAGTGATGGGTGCAACGGATCCGGCAAAGGCTGCCGACGGCACAATCCGCAAGCTGTTTGCCCAGTCTGTCGGTGAGAATTCCGTTCACGGTTCCGACGCTCCGGAAACTGCTGCGCAGGAAATCGCGCAATTTTTTGCCGGCAACGAGATCGTCGGCTGAACGCTACAATTTTCGGCATTCGAATAAAAAAGGGCAGCCTGGGCTGCCCTTTTTTGCGTGTGTTGCATCTTGCTGTTACGCGCCTGTGTCGGCATGATCCGCGCATTATGAAAGCGCGAGTCCCATGACCATCCAACCCAAGATTGAACGCCATCCGTCCGTTTGCCCGCACGACTGTCCCTCTGTTTGCGCACTTGATGTCGAGGTGATCGACGGAAAGACAATCGGAAGGGTTCACGGGGCAAAGACGCAGAGCTACACCGCAGGCGTGGTCTGCGCCAAGGTCGCCCGGTATGCCGAGCGGATTCATCATCCCGACCGCCTCCTGTATCCGCTCCGCAGAATTGGGCCAAAAGGTTCCGGGCAGTTCGAGCGCATATCATGGGAAGATGCGCTGAATGAAATCACGGCGCGATTTCTGGAAGCCGAACGCATACACGGCGCTCAATCGATCTGGCTGAATTACTATGCCGGCACCATGGGGAAAGTGATGCGCGACGGGATCAACCGCCTTGCGCATGTGAAAAAATATTCCCGTCACAACGGCACAATTTGCGTCAATCTGGCCTGGCCAGGATTTCTGGCTGGGACAGGCAAGATGATCGGTCCCGATCCGCGCGAAATGGCAAAAGCCGATTGCGTTGTGATCTGGGGCACCAACGCTGTGGCGACCCAGGTTAACCTGATGACCCATGCCATGCGCGCGCGCAAGGATCGTGGCGCAAAGATTGTGGTAATCGATATCTATAACAACGACACGGTGAAGCAGGCCGACATGCCGCTGATCCTGAAGCCCGGAACCGATGGTGCGCTTGCCTGCGCGGTGATGCACGTGCTGTTTCGCGATGGTCTTGCAGATTGGGATTATCTGCACCAGTTCACGGATGCGCCGCGCGAACTGGAAGCGCATTTGAAGTCGCGCGATCCACAATGGGCCTCGAAAATTACCGGATTGAGCGTTGCGCAGATTGAAGAGTTTGCGACGCTGGTAGGCACGATAAAACGCACGTATTTCCGCCTCGGTTACGGTTTTTCCCGTCAGCGCAATGGCTCGGCAAACATGCATGCCGCAACCTGTATTGCAGCGGTGACAGGAGCATGGAAATACGAAGGCGGCGGCGCGTTTCATAACAATGCGGCTGTTTACAAGTGGAAACAGTCGATGATTGTCGGAGCCGATGTCATGGATCGCTCCACGCGCGCACTTGATCAATGCAAGGTCGGGGACATTCTGCTCGGGGACGAGGCAGCGCTTCAGGGCGGCCCACCCGTGAAATGCCTGTTCATCCAGAATACGAATCCGATGTCTGTTGCTCCTGAACAGGAGAAAGTTCGGCGCGGTTTTGCGCGCGAGGACCTGTTCACCGTCGTGCATGAACAATTCATGACGGAAACCGCAGAGATGGCGGATATCGTTTTGCCTGCGACCATGTTTCTGGAACATGACGATATCTATACAGGTGGGGCGCATCAGTATTTATCGCTGGCGCAGAAGCTGATCGATCCTCCCGGAGAATGCCGGTCCAACCATGACGTGATTTGCGCGATGGCCAAGGGGCTGGATGCGCAGCATCCCGGCTTTGAAAAACAGCCGCGTGAATTGATCGATGCCGCGCTCAGGGAATCGGGTTGGTGCTCCTTCGATGAACTTGCCAGCGAAAACTGGCGCGATGTGCAGCCATCGTTTGAAGATGCGCATTTCCTGAATGGCTTTGCATGGCCTGATGGCAAGTTTCGCTTCCGGGCTGACTGGAAGAATACGCCGTTTTCCGGAACCCTCATGGGACGCTGGCGCGACATGCCGTCTCTTCCAGATCACTGGAACGCCATCGAGGACGCAGATGATGAACATCCGTTCCGGCTGGCGACCAGCCCGGCGCGTTCTTTTCTCAATTCCAGCTTCAACCAGACGCCTACATCCCTGCAGCGCGAGAAGCGTCCGACCCTTCTGCTGCATCCCCAAGATGCTGAAATGCTCGGCATTCAGGATGCAGACCTATTGCTGGTCGGGAACACGCGCGGTCAGGTGCAGCTGCACGCGGAAATCTTTGACGGCCTGCAACGCGGCGTCGTCATCTCCGAAGGGCTGTTCAACAACCATGCCTTTGCAGATGGCAAAGGCATCAACACATTGACGGGATCGGACGCGCCGGCACCTTACGGCGGCGGAGCCTTTCACGACAACAAGGTTTGGATACGCACGGCCGAATGATCGACTACGCAGCTTTTGCCAGCTCCGGGAAATACTGCTTGTTCATGCGATCGATGTAGTCGAGAAGATTTCGATGCGTTTCGATTGCATTTCTGATGTCGGATTGAAATACCGGACAGGCGCCGCCTGCCATGAATGAATAGATGGTGGCGTCAGCGCCGCATGGTTTGTCTCCCATGAAGTAGGTCTTGTCTCCCAGAAGGGTCGCAACAGTATCGATCGCGCGCCGGGCAAGTATAGCATTCTCTTCCTTGCTGTGGCGGCCGGTTCCTTGCGCATGCAGGCTCTTGCGAACCTGCTTTCGCACCATGGACTTTACGAGCGGTCGCAGCAGGCCGGGCACAATATCGAAGAAACGTGCCGGTCCGTTCTCGAAATTATCGTCATCCAGCCATCGCTCGCGCATGGCCATCCAGTACAAGTGGTCTTCACAAAGCTTTTCTGCTGCCCAGCAAATCGCCTTCTGCTCGGATGTAAGACCGGCGTCGTAATCAAAGCCGTATTTCTTTTCGATGTGAAAACGAATGAACGTTGAATCGGCAATCGTTTCGCCATCGTCGATGACCACGGGCAGCTTGTGCTTGGGCGACTTGCGCACGTCAGCGCGATGAACGGTAAACTCCAGACCGGCTATCTTGAGCAGCATCAGCGCCTTGGACACGAACGGGCTGGGGTCGGCCAACCCAAATCCGGGCCCGAATACGTGCAGAACTATCATGGCTGGATCCTTGTTTCCTGGAGTGTGTGCGGCATCACAGGTTGCGATTGGCTCTCACCCATCCTGCTGCCATACTACTGACAATTCCTGTCAGCATTCTCGTTTCAAACAATAGTCATGCCGCGCTCCGATCGCCTGCTCTCCCTGGTGCAAACCCTGCGCCGCCGCCGCCAACCGGTGACGGCCGGGGAATTGGCGCGCGAGCTGGAGGTATCGGTTCGCACGATTTATCGCGACATTGGAGTTCTGGTTGGCAGCAGGGTTCCCATTCGCGGCGAAGCCGGCATTGGCTACGTGCTGGAGCCCGGCTTTGATCTTCCACCGATGATGCTTACGCCCGACGAAATCGAGGCCATTCTCATAGGAATGCGATTTGTGCGCAGCCGGGGCGATCCCATCCTTTCGCGAGCCGCAGACGATGTGATTGCCAAGGTGGGGGCAGTACTGCCGTCCGGCCTGCAACCGGTCCTGTTCGATGGCGGGTTGTATGCCCCTTCCTATTGCGATTCCGTTGTGCGCGAAGCAATCGATGTCTCACCCCTGCGCGAAGCCATTCGCAAAAATCTCAAAGTCGAAATGGATTATCGCGACGGGGAAGGGAACCCATCCCGGCGAACGATCTGGCCGTTTGGGCTGGCGTATTTTGAATCCATTCGCGTTGTCATGGCCTGGTGTGAACTGCGTGAGAGTTTTCGCCATTTCCGAACCGACCGGATTGTCTCGTTGCAAACCGGGCCGCGCTATCCCGAGCGGCGGGCCGTTCTCATGCGGCGATGGGAAAAGGAAGAATATCCGGCGCTCCGGACCGTTCACCCGGCGGACATACTCAAATAGGGATCGGCGGCTGAACCAGTGCAGGATTGCCTGCAAGACCATGCCCGGTCACGCCCTGTCCATCGATGCGCGCACTGCCGCCTGCAGCCCATTCCAGCGCTTTCGGATAAATCCTGTGTTCCTGTTCCAGAACACGCGCGCCAAGCGTGTCTGGCGTATCGGTATCAAGAACGGCAACGGCGGCCTGGATGATAATCGGACCGGAATCCATTTCCGGCGCCACGTAATGCACAGTGCATCCGTGGATCTTCACCCCGTCCGCCAATGCGCGTTCGTGCGTGTGCAGCCCCTTGTAGGATGGCAAGAGGGCAGGGTGGATATTGATGAGCCTTCCCCACCACGATTGCACGAAACTGCCGGTGAGAATGCGCATGAAACCGGCAAGGCAGATGAAATCGATATGGTGTTTTTCCAGTTCGGCCTGCAACGCTGCTTCGAAAGCCTGCCGGTCCTTGCCAAAAGGCCGGTGGTCGATGGCAGCAACAGCTATTCCCTGATTGCGGGCGCTTGTCAGACCGGCAGCATCGGGATTGTTCGACAAGACCAGCGCGATTTCGGCTGGATAGTCCGGCGATTTGGCGGCAGCGATCAGGCTGGCCATGTTCGAGCCACGTCCGGATATAAGTATGGCTGTGCGTTTACGTGCGCCGCTCACAGGGCGAGCTTTCCGTTATAGACAACTGCGTCGTCGGTACGCGCTGCCAGATTGCCAATGCGAACAACGGTTTCGCCTTCGTGCTGCAACGCTGCGGTGACCTTGTCAGCGTCGGCTTCGCCAACGACGACAATCATGCCGATACCGCAGTTGAAGGTCCGCAGCATTTCCCGCTCGGCGATCCCGCCCTGTTGCGAGAGCCATGAAAACACCCGAGGTACGGGAATGTTTGCCAGATCGATCGTGGCGGCCAGCGCATCAGGCAGGACGCGCGGGATATTGTCCGGGAAGCCACCGCCGGTGATATGCGCGAGAGCCTTGATGCCACCGGTCGTGCGATGCACGGCGAGCAGCTGTTTCACATAAATCCGGGTCGGCGTGAGCAGCGCTTCGGCCAGTGTCTTTCCGGGCGCAAACGGGCAGGGCGCATCCCAGGCAAGGCCGGTGCGTTCGACGACGCGCCGGACCAGTGAAAATCCGTTGGAGTGAACGCCGGAAGAGGCGAGTCCCAACAGGACATCACCTGCGGCTATATCGCTGCGCGGCAGCAGCGTACCACGCTCGGCAGCACCCACGGCAAAGCCGGCCAGGTCGTAGTCGTTGCCGGAATAAAGACCCGGCATTTCCGCAGTTTCCCCGCCGATGAGCGCGCAACCGGCTTGCAGACAGCCTTCTGCAATGCCCTTGACGATGGCGGCGCCAGCATTCGGGTCGAGCTTTCCTGTCGCGTAATAGTCAAGGAAGAACAGCGGTTCGGCTCCCTGAACCACCAGATCGTTTACGCACATGGCAACCAGATCGATGCCTACTGTGTCGTGCCGGCCGCTGTCGATGGCGATTTTGACCTTGGTGCCAACACCATCGTTGGCGGCAACGAGAATGGGGTCGCGAAATCCGGCTGCCTTCAGATCGAACAGGCCACCGAAGCCGCCGATTTCCGAATCCGCGCCCGGCCGCCGTGTTGCGCGCACCAGCGGTTTGATCTTGTCGACCATGCTGTTACCGGCGTCGATATCGACACCGGCGTCCGCATAGGTGAGCCCCTTGCCGGGCGTTTTGGGCGTGGCTTCGGTCATGACAGGGGCGTACCCCGTGCAGTCCGGCGTGGCAAGATTGGCGTGCAGGTTTTCGCCGCTTACTCACCTGAATTTGCTTCTCCAGCCCCGGCGTGGCCTCACGCAAGGCTCGCGCCATCGTGAAGCGATCTCAAGAAGCGTGAATTGAGCTGAAACAACCGCTGACGCATTAAAAAGCCAGTCCTGTCATCGCGCAGGCTCAACATCAGATGGAGGGAATTATGAGTTCAGTTAAGACGATTTCTGCCGTTGCCATGGCCAGTGCGTTTGCGACTGCCATGACCATAGCTGCGACCGCGCCTGCCAACGCCCAAAGCAAGGAGAAGTGCTACGGCGTCTCCCTGAAAGGCAAGAACGATTGCGCAGCCGGGCCGGGCACCACTTGCGCGGGAACCTCGAAAGTCGACTATCAGGGCAATGCCTGGAAATATGTCGCCGCAGGAACCTGCGCCAAGATGTCTTCGCCCAAATCGCCGACCGGCTTTGGTCAACTGAAGGTCTTCAAGGAGAAAAAGGCCTGATTGGCCTTCCTCGACAAGGGGCTGGCGAGAGCATGAGTGCGCAGGCACAAACTCCGTTACGTCCTCTGGATACCCGTTCCGGCGCGCAACTTCCAATGCGCGCCGGCGTGGGCCTGAAGCACGAGCATTATCGCGATGTCATCGAAGGTGAGCCGGATATCGGTTTTTTCGAGGTTCACGCGGAAAATTATATGGGGGCGGGAGGTCCGCCGCATCATTATCTGGAACGAATTCGCCGCGACCATGCACTTTCCATACATGGCGTCGGGCTGTCGATAGGCGCTGATGCACCTCTCGACAAACTCCATCTCGAACGCCTGCGCAACTTGTTGCAGCGTTACGAACCGCAGAGTTTTTCCGAGCATCTGGCCTGGTCCAGTCACGGCGATCATTATTTCGCCGATCTGTTGCCATTGCCATACGACGATAAAACGCTGGCGGTTGTCTGCCAGCACGTGGGCCAGGTGCAGGATTTTCTCAAACGTCCGCTACTGCTTGAAAACCCTTCTACCTATGTGGAGTTTGAATCCACTTCCATGGCTGAAGTGGATTTTCTGATCGAAGTCGTCGCGCGGACCGGATGCGGATTGTTGCTTGATGTGAACAATGTCTTCGTCAGTTGCAGCAATCACAACACAAATCCCTATCGATATATCGATCTGTTTCCGCATTGCTCCGTTGGCGAGATACATCTGGCGGGATTTGCGTTCGACAAGGACGCAGCAGGCGATCCCTTGCTGATTGATTCCCATGGCTGCGCTGTTTTCGATGAAGTATGGGCGCTGTATGCCCATGCAATTGAAAAATGCGGACCTGTCGCAACGCTGATTGAATGGGACAATGACATCCCGGACTTTGATACATTGTCACGGGAAGCGTGGCGCGCCGAAAAACTGCTTTGTGCGTGCGATCATCCTGGCTTGCGGGCTGAGCCATGAACCGCGAAAACCTGACACAAAATTGGCAGCCCGATTTTGCTGCGGCGCTCATGGATCCGCAGGCGCCTGTTCCTGCAGGCTTGAAAGCATGGAACGGCTCGTCTGCCGGGAAGCGTTTCGCTGTTTATCGAAACAACATGGCCGTCAATCTGGTGGACGGGCTGTGTAAAACCTTCAACGTATGCCAGCAAATTGTCGGCGAAGAGTTTTTCCGCGCCATGGCGCATGTCTATGTACACAAGCACCCGCCGCAGAGCCGGATACTGGCTGAATATGGCCGCTCATTCGCAGACTTCATTGCAGCATTCGAACCTGCTTCGGATGTTCCTTATCTTGCAGATGTTGCCCGTCTCGAACAGGCGCGCGTCACGGCTTATCATGCCGCGGATGCAAATTCTATTGCGTTGGAAAGCTGGCAACAGCTTGCGATGGATGAGCTACAGCATCTTCGGGTGCGGGTGCATCCGTCCGCACAAGTGCTGGCCTCGCCCTATCCTTTCGTTTCGATTTGGGCGGCTCATCAGGACAATGCGGGACTGGAGGAAATTGACCTCGCTGAACCGGAAGCAGCGCTCGTCATCCGGCCGGAGCTGGATGTTATGGTGACGGCATTGCCTGCCGGGGGCGGCGTTTTCCTGGGAGCGTTGGGGCAGGGCGATACATTGGGCGAAGCTGCTTCAATCGCGCTATCTCGCGACGGCGAATTCGATTTGACGGCTAACCTTGGTGTGCTGATGCAATCGGGTTTCGTCACTGCATTTAATTAAGAAATTGACACGCACAAACACCAACAAGGGAAACGCACCATGAGCGCACAGTCACAACCGATTGCAGAGCCAGGCGGAATCGCCGGTCTGGTGGCCTGGGCAATTGGCCTGTTCGAAAAAATACCACATGGCTTTATCGCTATTGTGGCGCGGTTTTCCATCGCCGCTGTATTCTGGAAATCAGGGCAGACCAAAGTCCAGAATTTCACTCTGGATTTCGTCGCAGGCGAATTCAAGCTGGGTATTCCGAAACTGTCCGATTCTGCGATCGAGCTCTTCAAGGAAGAGTACAAGATGCCATTGCCGGAACTGATGGCGCCATTGGCCGCGTTTTCCGAACATCTGTTCCCCTTCCTCATTCTGATTGGTCTTGCAACGCGTTTTTCCGCCCTCGCATTGCTGATCATGACGCTGGTGATCCAGATTTTTGTTTATCCCGGCGCCTATGCGCTGCACGGAACCTGGATGGCAATCCTGCTCTATCTCATGGCACGTGGGGCCGGTGTTTTGTCGGTCGACCATCGGATCAGCAAGAACCGGGGCTGATCCGCCGCAGTCCGCAGGCGTGCTCCTTTCTAAAGCTGAAGCTTACGGTTTATGCACCTCGCGGTCTGGCCTTGATTTGGACTTTTCCGGCAGGCTACGGCGTACTATGAGTTGCTTTGGGTAACAGTGCTGAATGCGTGTGCCTGCCGACGCCCGGCTGCGGCGTGTATAATGGTGAAAGCCGGCTGCCCGGGGCTATATGAGTTCTTATTTCCTGTTCGCCAGTCTGCCCAACCTGATTACCATCGGCCGGCTCGTTCTGGTGCCTGCCGTAATTATCATGATCGTGCAGAACAATTGGCAGATTGCGTTTCTGCTGTTTCTGGCCGCGGGCGTATCGGACGCGGTCGATGGCTTTTTGGCCAAACGCTTTAATTTGCAGAGCGAACTGGGAGCTTTCCTCGATCCAATCGCGGACAAGGCGCTTCTGATTTCGATTTACGTGACATTGGCGGTGCTGAAAATCATTCCGCCGTTCATTGCCATTCTGGTGGTTTCCCGTGACGTTATGATCGTCGGCGCCTTTATCATCGCCTGGGTGATGGACAACCGGATGGAAATTCATCCCCATATCGTGTCGAAAGCCAACACCACCGCGCAAATCGGCCTTGCTGCCACGGTTCTGGCGGTCAGGGCATTTGACTTGAATATCGGGGATTGGGTGAATTATTCACTCTACGGGGCCGTTGCCGTCCTTACGCTGGCCTCGCTCGGGGTCTATTTTGTGCAATGGCTTCGGCACATGGATATCTAGTGAATTGCACCCGATTGCTGGCGTCACGCGTAGCGGAGTGGAATTATGCGGCTGGAAAAGCAGCTTGCCTTTTGGTTGGGCGCCCTTGCGGCGCTGATCGCGTTACTGTGGCTCCTGAGCGGCGTATTGATGCCCTTCGCTGCCGGGCTGGTTCTGGCTTATCTGCTTGACCCGGTAGCCGACCGGCTGGAACGCTGGGGCATGAACCGGCTGCTGGCGACAACACTCATCATCGGTCTGGCCCTGCTGACGTTCATAGTCGTAATATTGGCGATTGTGCCGGTTCTGGCGTCGCAAATGGGCGGTTTCATCGAGAAACTGCCTGGCTATGTCTCTAAACTTCAGGTTTTGGCGACCGAGCAAGGCAGCATTCTGGCGAACAAGTTCGGCATCAACATCCTTGAAAAGATCGGCATCGGGAAGGGGGCATCGGGCGATGCGTCCAAGGCTATTGGCGAAATGATTGCCAAGGGCGGCCAATGGCTGGCCAGTATTGCCTCCGGCCTGCTGAGTGGTGGACAGGCTCTGCTCGGCATCATCTCGCTGCTCGTAATCACGCCGGTGGTCGCCTTCTATATGCTCGTCGACTGGGACAAGATGATCAAAACCGTCGACTCCTGGGTGCCGCTCGATCACCGCGAGACCGTGCGCGACCTCGCCAACCAGATCGACACCGCAATTGCCGGATTTATTCGCGGGCAGACCCTGGTCTGCCTGTTTCTGGGCCTTTGGTACGGCATTGGCCTGTGGGCAATTGGATTGAACTTCGGATTCCTGATTGGTGTAGCGGCGGGGTTCCTCAGCTTCATACCCTATGTCGGCTCGCTTACAGCGCTGGTGCTGGCTGTGGCCGTTGCCATCGTTCAGGGCTGGCCGAGCTTTTTTCTTCTGTTCGCAGCGCTCGCCGTGGTCGGTATTGGCCAGTTTCTCGAAGGCAATTTTCTCACGCCACGTTGGGTGGGAAAATCGGTTGGCCTTCATCCGGTCTGGCTAATGTTCGCGCTGATTGCCTTTGGTTCGTTGTTTGGCTTTACGGGCCTCATCATCGCTGTTCCCGTCGCAGCAACAATTGGCGTGTTGTTGCGCTTTGCCATCCGGCAATACATGAGTAGCCCGCTCTATCATGGCGGCAACCAGCCGGTGGAGGGAGAATGAACGCGCCAGCCGATTCCGACGACCTTCCGGGCCATACCGGTCAAAGACCCAGGCAAATTCCCCTGACACTGTCGGCTGAGCCGCGCTTTGGCCGGGAAGATTTTCTGGTTTCGCCCAGCAATGAATCCGCATGGGAGATGATCGAGGCATGGCCGCAATGGCCTGCGCCGGTCATCATCCTGTCTGGTCCCGAAGGGGCAGGCAAAAGCCATCTGGCTGCGATCTGGGGGCGCCGTAGCGGGGCGGCGGTCATAAGGTCCCGAGATCTTGCTCTGGATCGTCTGGATGAGCTTGGGCGGCGGCCCGCCGTTCTGGTTGAAGACGCTGGCGCGGGGCAGGTGCCGGAGCGGGAATTGTTTCATCTCATCAACATGATGAAGGCAAGTCAGGGCAGTATATTGATAACGGCCCGCGCGGCTCCGGGGCATTGGGCCATCAACCTGCCGGACTTGCTGTCGCGTCTGCGGGTCGCCCCGGTTGTGGAAATAGCTGCCCCGGACGACGCGCTTGTGCGTGCTGTTTTGGTCAAGCTGTTCCTGGACAGGCAATTGACGGTTGATACAAGTGTCATCGAATATGTCGCGATGCGCATCGAGCGCTCGCTGGGCGCAGCCCGTACCATTGTCGACCTGATCGACAGGGAAGCACTGGCGCGCGGGCGGTCGATAACGCGACCAACTGTGGCGGCGATCATGCGTGATTTTGCCCCCGAAACCTGACCGGCGCTGCGGCTGAAGCCTGCTCCGGGCTTCCACGGTTACCAATTCCTTTACCAGATGCTGCAATTCCGGCGCTTCCGCCGGAAAAGTCATGGTATTGTTACATTTGGTGAGCAGAAAGCAGCTTCGGCGACAGGTGCCGGACATCCTGACCGCAGCGCGGAAGACCGATGAACAAGCAAAGCAAGATCAAGACTGGCGACGAAGCTCCAATGGAGCCAATCCCCGCTGACGAGGAAACGGGGCAGGGCGAAAGTCCGCTATGCCTGCACGCGGTCGAGAAAGCGCCGGTTACCGTTCCCCCTGGCGGGCTTGATGCGGACATGGCTGCATCCCCGTCGCGTTTCATCAATCGCGAATTGTCCTGGCTTGAGTTTAACGGCCGCGTTCTCGAGGAAGCATCCAACCCCAGCCATCCGTTGCTGGAGCAGGTGCGGTTCCTGTCGATCTCCGCCAACAATCTGGACGAATTTTTCATGGTGCGCGTTGCAGGCCTGCGCGGACAATTGCGCTCAGGCGTTACAGCGCCGTCCGACGATGGCCTGTCGCCTGCCGAACAGCTTGCGGAAATCCGTGCGCGGGTGCGCCAACTTACTGCCGATCAGCAAAGCCGCTGGGGCGAATTGCGCGAGGACCTGGCGAAGGAAAAAATCCTCATCGTCAAGCCGGCCGAACTGGACGCGGAGGCTGCAGCCTGGCTCGATGCACATTTTACTACGCATATTTTTCCGATCCTGACGCCGCTGGCGATCGATCCGGCCCATCCATTTCCGTTCATTCCAAACCTCGGGTTTTCTGTAGCCCTGGAGCTGGTGCAGAAACACGACGGGCGCAAGCTCAACGGGCTGGTGCGATTGCCCACCAAGGCGGACCGTTTTGTGCGGATTCCATCCGAGTTGGGCGGTAATACCGCGCGCTTCGTTTTGCTGGAAGAAATTGTCGAACATCAGCACGACCGGCTGTTTCCCGGTTATCTGGTTGCCGCGCAGGGGCACTTTCGTGTCATCCGCGACAGCGACATGGAAATCGAGGAAGAGGCGGAAGATCTCGTACGGTTTTTCGAAAGCGCGTTGAAGCGTCGCCGGCGGGGCCGCGCGATCCGGCTCGAGCTGGATGCGGACATGCCGGAGAACCTGCAGCAATTCGTGAGCAGCCATCTCGATCTGTTGCCGGATGAGACTTTTGTTCTCGATGGCATGCTTGCGCTCAATGAATTGTCGGAAATTGTGTCTATCGAAAGGGCAGATCTCAAGTTCCGTCCTTACAATCCGCGTTTTCCCGAACGTGTTCGCGAAAACGGTGGCGATTGCCTTGCTGCCATCAAGCAGAAGGACTTCATCGTTCACCACCCGTATGAATCCTTCGACGTTGTCGTGCAGTTTCTTAATCAGGCAGCGCGCGATCCGAACGTCATCGCGATAAAGCAGACACTCTACCGCACATCAAACGACAGTCCCATCGTGCGTGCCCTGATTGAGGCTGCTGAGGCAGGCAAGGCTGTCACGGCGCTCGTCGAACTCAAGGCGCGGTTTGACGAGGAAGCCAATATTCGCTGGGCGCGGGATCTGGAACGCGCCGGCGCGCAAGTTGTCTTCGGTTTCATCGAATTGAAAACGCACGCCAAACTTTCGATGGTCGTGCGCCGTGAAGGTTCACAACTTGCCACCTATTGTCATGTCGGGACGGGCAATTATCACCCCGTGACGGCGCGCATCTATACCGACGTGTCGCTGTTCACCGCCGATATCCAGATAGCCCGCGACGTGGCCAGGATATTCAATTTCATCACCGGTTATGCAGCGCCGGGCGATCTGGAAGCCATGGCCGTTTCTCCGGTATCACTGAAATCGACGCTGCTGGGTCACATCGAAAAAGAAATTGCCCATGCCAAGGCAGGTCGGCAGGCAGCTATCTGGGCCAAGTGCAACGCGCTTGTCGATCCGGTGATTATTGACGCCATGTACCGGGCTAGCGCGGCAGGCGTCAGCATCGATCTGGTTGTGCGGGGCATTTGTTGTCTGCGGCCGGGAGTGCCGGGGCTGTCCGACAATATTCGGGTCAAATCCATCATCGGCCGCTTTCTCGAACACGCCCGCATCTACGCGTTTGGCAACGGTTATGGTCTGCCGCATGCCAATGCCGTGGTCTATCTGTCGTCGGCAGACCTTATGCCGCGCAACCTCGACCGCCGGGTCGAGGTGCTGGCGCCACTGACGACGCCCGCAGTGCACGAGCAGGTGCTGGACCAGATCATGGTCGCAAACCTGATTGATAACCGGCAAAGTTATCGTGTGCTTCCCGACGGCAGCAGCGAACGCATCGAGCCACGCCCCGGCGAAGAACCATTTAATGCCCATGACTATTTTATGACGAATCCGTCGTTGTCGGGTCGCGGCAAATCGCTTAAAGACTCCAGCCCAAGGACGCTGTTCAACCGGTTAGGCGCTCGCTGATACTGGTTGGTCTGTCAGACCCTTGAAGCAATGGCTGGATTTCGAATGGCTTTACAGCAGTTTCACGCGCCTGGCCGGCTGGCTGCGCTCAAACCCATTGCAGTTGTCGATATTGGCTCGAACTCTGTCCGCCTGGTTGCCTATGAGGGCTTGAGCCGCACGCCGACGCCGATCTTCAACGACAAGGCGATGTGCGCGCTGGGCCGCGGAGTGGCGACTACCGGCAAATTGAACGAAGATGGCGTAGGCCGCGCGCTTCAGGCCCTCGAGCGGTTCCGCACCTTGTGCGAGGCCATGGAAATTACCGACATCAACGTTGTCGCAACGGCAGCGGCCCGTGATGCAAGCAACGGTCCGGCCTTCCTGAAGGCTGCGCGCAAGGCCATGGGCGCCAAAATTGAATTGCTGTCCGGCGAACGTGAATCAGAATTGGCCGCTTACGGCGTCGTCTGTGGATTTCACAATCCCAATGGTGTTGTAGGCGATCTTGGCGGCGGGTCGCTCGAACTCAATCGCGTTCAAAATGGCAAGGTCGGCCGCGGAGTTTCCCTGCCATTGGGTGGCTTGTCCCTGATCGATATGACGGGAGATTCACCCAAGAAGGCAATGCGCATCGTGCGCAAGCATCTCGAACAGGTTGGCTGGCTGGACCAAATTCGCGGCAAACCGTTTTATGCTGTTGGAGGCACCTGGCGTTCGCTTGCACAATTGCACATGCGGCAGCGGAATTATCCGCTGAACGTGATGCATGGGTACGAAATGGCGGCGCGTGACGCATCGGACTTCGCGGCGCTTGTAGAACGCGTCAACGCGGATGCGCTGGTGGGGATCGAAACCATTTCGTCCGGTCGCCGGCCGTTGCTGGCCTATGGTGCGGTGGTGCTTGAGCAGATCATGCGGGTTGCCAAACCCTCGAGCGTCATCATCTCGGCGCTCGGCTTGCGCGAGGGCGTTTTGTACGACCGGCTCAGCCCCACGATGAAGAAACGGGACGCGCTAATTGAAGCTGCGCGCGACCTGAACGTGCTGCGGTCGCGCTCTCCCCAGCATGGCGAGGAATTGTGCGGGTGGACGGATACATTCATGCGTTCTACCGGCCTTGAAGAAACGCCGGACGAAAAACGCCTTCGGCACGCAGCGTGCCTGCTGGCCGATATTGGCTGGCGTGCGCATCCTGATTATCGTGGCGAGCAATCGTTGAACATCATAGCCAATGCTGCCTTTGCCGGTATTGATCATCCGGGCAGGGCGTTTCTTGCGATTGCAAATTTCTTCCGCCACACGGGTGAATCGGATCTGAGCATCAGCCTGCGCCAGCTTGCCAATGCGCGCCTGCTGGATCGTGCGCATATTCTCGGTGCGACGATGCGCGTGGCCTATGTCCTGTCTGCTGCCATGCCCAATGTGCTACCGCATTCGCCGATGGTGTGCCGCAAGGACAAACTCGTTTTGACCCTGCCCGCAGACCTTGCGCCACTTGGAAGCGCGCGTGTACTTGCCAGAATGCGTAATCTGGGACGATTGATCGGCCGGACGCCGGAAATAAAAATCACAAACGGATAATTGGCAAGACGGCGCAACGTACAGCCGATGTTGTAAAGTTCAGGCGATGCCGTGGTGTTCAGGAAGCCTGGGCTTCGTTACCTGGAACGTCCTGCCATTCAAGTGTGACCACGCGACCGTTTTCGATGGTCAGCGCAAGCCTGCCATGTTTGAGTTCCAGCGCCTTGTCACCGAAAATACGCTTGCGCCAGCCTTGCAGCGCGCCAACGTCCGCATTGTCATCTGCAGCTATGGCCTCAAGGTCATCGACAGTCGCAATCATCTTTGCTGCGACCGCGTGTCGTTCGGAAACCTGACGCAACAGGACTTTCAGAAGTTCCACTGTCGCGCCATTGCCACCATTGTTGCGACGTTCGCGCTGAATTTTCGGCAAGGCCTTGGTGTCGATTTCCATCGCCCGTTCGACGGCGGCCAGAATGTCGGTGGCTGATTTGGATCGTTCCATCCCGCGCGGCAATGAACGCAACTGCCCGAGAGCTTCCACGCTGGTGGGTGCACTGAGTGCAACTTCGACCAGTACGTCGTCTTTTAGAATGCGGGAGCGCGGGACATCGCGACTTTGTGCTTCGCGTTCGCGCCAGGCGGCAAGTTCCATCAGCATTGCAAGATCACGCGGCTTGCGAGCGCGGTGGCGGTAGCGCTGCCAGGCATCCTCGGGCTTTTGTTCGTAAGTCGATGGCGATGTGAGAACGGCCATCTCATCGGCGAGCCAGCTTTGGCGATCGGCTTTTTCAACGCGTGTACGCAGGCTTTTGTAGATCTGCCGCAAATGCGTGACATCCGCCAGAGCGTAGGAAATCTGTGCTTCGGACAATGGCCGGCGTGACCAGTCGGTAAAGCGCGAAGACTTGTCAACGGTGACCCGGCAGATCGAACTGACCAGTTCCTGATAGGAAACCTGATCGCCAAATCCGCAGACCATGGCAGCAACCTGGGTGTCGAACATCGGCGACGGAACCATGCGGGCTCGGTGCCACATGATTTCCACGTCCTGCCTTGCTGCGTGAAAGACCTTCACGACGCGCTCATTGGCCATCAGGTCGAAGAACGGGCCAAGGTCCAGATTGTCTGCCAGAGTATCAACGGCAACAGCCTCATCGTCGGACGCAATCTGGACGACACACACCTTCGGCCAGAAGGTGGTTTCGCGGAGAAACTCGGTATCGACGGTTACGAAAGAGTGGCGGGCCAACCTGTCACAGGTCGCACGCAGTTCTTCGGAGGAGGTAATCAGGCTCATGCTGGCGCCCATATAGCCGAATCTTGTCGCGGGTGCGAGATTTTTTGCCGGGGTTGCACACAGGTCAGTTTTACCGATGGCGCAAACTGCCGATCTTGCTAAGCTGCTTGCCGGGAGCCGCCCATGTCCAGCAAGTTGATCGCAGGCCAGTCCGTAACCGCAATAGCGCCAACGCGCCGGCAGACGCTCGCTGCCCTGGCCGGTCTTGTGATCGGGGGAGCCGGCGAGGCCGCTGCCCAGACGTCCGGGCCGGCCGGTGTGGACCTGACCCTGGTGCTGGCCGTCGATGCATCGGGGTCAGTCAGTCAGGAGCGGTTTTCGCTGCAAAGACAGGGCTATGCCCAGGCATTCCGGCATCCGCGCGTGTATCAGGCTATCCGTTCGGGAGTGTTTGGCGCAATTGGGGTGACGATGGTCCAGTGGACCGGGCCGCACCTGCATGTGGTTGTCGTGCCATGGACGCGTGTCGACGACAAGGCTTCGGTGATGGCGCTTGCCGACAAGATCGAAAAATCGCCCCGCGAGCTGTTCGGTGGCGGTACGTCCATCAGTGGTGCAATCGACTATTCGCGCGAGCTGCTCGCCAAGGCGCCGTGGAAAACCCGGCGTCAGGTCATCGATATTTCCGGCGATGGCTATAATTCATCGGGCCGCGGTGTACGCTCGGCGCGTGATGAAGCGGTAAAGGCAGGCGTTATTATCAATGGTCTGCCGATTCTGTCTCTTGAGATGGATCTCGACCGGCACTTTGCCGAAGAGGTTATCGGCGGGCCGGGATCTTTTTCCATTCCTGCTGCCAGTTACGAGAAATTTGCCGACGCCATTCAACGCAAGCTCATCCTCGAGATTGCCGGGCATGAGAAGGTTCGCACCTTGGCCTGAGGATTAGTGAAAAAAGTCCGCCTCAGACAGGCACCGCCCGCCGGCGTGAAAAGCCGGGAAGCAGGAGCCACGTTTGCAGAAGGACGGCTGGAATGCCCACCAATATTGCAATCTGCAGGGGCCAGCCCAGAGCGCAGATGCCAGCGCTGACGAGGCATCCGCCAGCTGCTCCGCAATCCCAGCCGCCCTCGACGTAGTACATGAAGCGCAACGGGCAGGGACTTGCCTTGGCCTTGTTATAGATGGTTGTCATCAGCCCGGGCATGTAGAGATTGCCGACCGCTGCGCCAGCTACGAGTACCAGACCGGCGCGCCATGGATCGTTGCCAATTGAGGCTTCGACGCAAAGCAGCAGAGCCAGCAAAAACCCACCTGTAAGCACCGCGCTGCGCCCCTTGCCACGGTCGATCAGCCCTCCAAGCGCAAATGCGGCAAGTGCTCCGGCAAGAGCCGCGCCCGACAAGGCGATACCGAAAGCGTCGAACTGCTGGCCGAAAGCCTGAAACACGACCAGCGTCCAGGCCGTTTGCGCGCCGCGCATGAACCAGCCATCTGCCGCAAACAGGACAAAGCTCTGCCGCGCCTGAAACCAGAGCGAGAGTGGCTGCAAGGGTTCGATGTGGACGTTGGCAAGTTTCAGTAGGGGCAGGATCGACAGCAGTCCGCAGAATGCAGCAAGACCGAAGGCTACCCACGGACCGCCCCAGGTCAGCGCGATGCCGCCGGTGGCCGGGCCCAGAATGCTGGCCATCTGGGCGATGATCTCGCGCGCACCAAGCTGGCGGCCCCGATCATGCTCCTGTCCCGCATGGGCATAGGCAGCGTGATAGGCCGTCCAGTAAAACGAATTGGCGAGCGCTGCCTGGCAGATATAGGCCACCAGCCATATGTCCGGACGGGACACGGTCGCAATTGCCAGAAATTGCAGGAAATACAGGCTCGTTCCGGCAATCAGCGCCCGGCGCAGGCCAGCCCTGGCCGCCACCCGGACAACCAGCCAGCGCAGCAGCAGCCGGCCAATGGCCATAGCCGAATAGACGAGGAAAACCTGGGTGGCGGTGAAGCCCAGGCGCAATAGGTAGGCGCCGATAAAGGCCGCGCCTATGGCATCGGACAATTGCCGCAGACCCGTATGCACTTGCAGGCGGTTGTGGTCGGCGTTGGCGAAAAGGCTCATCTGTCCCGGCAACTGGATGTGCGCAGCGGTTATCGTCTGCGTATGGCAACCGCATAGGCGCAATATCTGGAATTCGTCAAACTCTCGCCCTGCTTTGGCACGATTTGGGCAGCAAAAAATCGTAACAGCGTTAAGCGCTCCATAACCTTAACACTCTATGATCAGGGTGTTGAAGTTGCGTAGAGGGTAGTGTTTTGGGTTATCTAGCTCCGCCGCCGGAGCCCGCGCCCGTAGTGGTGGTGCGTGACATCGGTGGCTTTGTTTCCGATTATCGCCGTCAGACCGCTGTCTATCGCGCACAGAACCGCGAAGTGCGCCTGCATGAATGCCGTTCTGCCTGCACGCTGGCACTGAGCTTGCCGAATGTCTGTGTCTACAAGACCAGTATTCTGCGTTTCCATCAGGCCTATGACCAGACCAGTAAGCAAGTGGACTATGGCGTCTCGGACGAATTGTTCCAGTCCTATCCGCCAGCAGTGCGTGCCCGCCTTGGTTACCTGACGCGCAAGTACAAATCCTTGACCGGTGCGGAACTGATCCGCCTTGGCGTGCGCGATTGCAATGGCCCGCGCGACCGCCAGCCGCAGATCATGATTGCCAGGCGCAATGCGCCAAAATATGTGCCGCCGGGCGAGGGGCCTGTCGCCAAGTTTCTCAGCAAGGTCGCGGGCAACCTGTTTGGCTCTGGTGCCGATCACACACCCACCGCCACGATCGGCAAGAATTCCGGAACACGTATCGCCAAAAATGAACCCAAGGGCCAGCCTTCGGGCGAAACGCGCACCCGCGTAGCTGCCGCCTATACAGGCCTTCCCGAATTCGGCCCGCTGCCACCGCAGCGTCCAGAAGATTTGGCCGCAGAGCCAACCTCCGCCAGTCAACCCATGCAACTGGCCGGCGGAAAGCCCGCTGCCGGTCCGGCTTCGCAAGCACCTGCAAACGTGGTTGTTGCCGATGCAGGCAGCGACAAGAAAGGGCCTCCCGCGCTGCCGAAAATCATCACCGGCGCTTATCCGGTTCTGCCTGCCCAGTTCAGCGCCTATGCTCCGCTTTCCAGTTTGTTGAGCCGGGTTCGATAGCTCCAGGAAATGGACCGCGATGAGACTTATCGCGGCTTGTTTTTGCTGTTAGACTTTTCTGCAGGGTGCCGGCATCAACTGGGCCCTGCGGGGAGGCGGCGTTGAGAATTAAATTCGCGGGCGCTTTTGTTCTGTTGTTCCTGTCGATCATCGCATGCGTGCACCATGCACATGCTGATCCGGTAGCTGACTTTTATCGCGGAAAAAATCTTTCGATCATAGTCGGGCACCAGTCCGGTACAGGCTACGATCTTTACGCGCGAACGCTCGCCCGTTTTTATGGCAAGTATATTCCCGGCAATCCGAACGTGATCGTTCAGAACATGAACGGGGCCAGCGGCCTTGCCGCGCTCAACTGGATGGCAAACAAGGCCCCGAAAGATGGAACCGTACTGGCCACAATGGTCTTCACGGCGCCGTTCGAGCCATTGTTCGGATCTGGCAAGGGATTGTTCGACGCCACGAAATTTCTCTGGGTCGGAAATCTGGATTCCAGCGTCGCGGTTTGTGGCGCCTCGCGCAAATCCGGCGTCACGCGCCTCGAAGACCTGTTTGAAGGCAAGGAGCTTGTGGTCGGAGGTACAGGACAGACCGGACCATTCCGCACCGTGCCTACGGCACTGAAAAACCTGCTTGGTATTCCCGGACTGAAAATTATCTCCGGCTACAAGGGATCCATGAGCGTGAAGCTGGCGATCCAGACTGGTGAACTGGGTGGAGCCTGCGGGCCAACGATGTCAACGGTGCGGGCGAATTTTGCGGATTTGTGGAAAGCTGGCGACTTCAAGATCATCCTGCAGGCCGGCGTTGTGCCGCATCCAGATCCGGCGCTGAAGGGCGTGCCGCATATCTATAGCTACGCGAAATCCGACGACACGAAGAAAATCTTCGACATGATCTTCGGGATGCAAAGTCTTGGCCGTCCCTATATGGGCGCTGCGGGAATTCCTCCCGAACGGGGCAGGGCGCTGCAGCAGGCCTTTGTCGATGCGGTCAAGGACAATGGCTTTCTGGCCGAGGCAAAAAAGGCAAATCTGGAACTTGATCCGGAGTCCGGCGCGCAAGTCGCCGCGCTCGTGCAGCGCATCTACGCATCGCCGAAGCATCTGGCAGACAAGGCGCGCGAAGCGATGAAATAACCGCCTCTTAGCCAATGGCGCAGGGGATATGGCAGGCCGCCGGCAGGGTTGCACCGGCTGTATGGGCGGTTTATTATTCCGGGATAAAAATCTTGAAATGAGCGGCGCAGTTCAAAACGCGCCGCCACCCCGGGGGAAGTCATGAATCCGCGCACCAAGTTTGCAATTGCCACAATTTTGTTGACCAGTTTCTCTGCAGCAAGCGCGAAAGCAGATGCCGTTGCTGATTTTTACAAGGGCAAGACGGTGAAGATCATCGTCGGGCATCAGCCGGGAACCGGATCTCGATCTGTACGCCCGCGTGCTTGCCCGTCACTTTGGAAAATACATTCCCGGAAACCCGAATTTTGTCGTTCAGAATATGAATGGCGCAAGCGGCATCCGGTCGATGAACTACATGGCCAATGCTGCGCCCAAGGACGGAACGGAAATGGCGACGATGGTGTTCACCGCACCTTTTGAGCCGCTGCTGGGCGCCGGCAAGGGGAAGTTTGACGCAACGAAAATGTTGTGGGTGGGCAACATGGATTCCAGCGTTGCCGTGTGCGGCGTTTCGCGCAAGGCGGGCATTGCGGGCTTTGACGACCTGTTCAAGAAGCAGGTGACGGTCGGTGCGACCGGTCAGACCGGGCCGTTCCGGACAACCTCCGTCGCATTGCAAAGACTGCTTGGCATAAAGCTGAATGTCGTACCGGGTTACAAGGGATCGGTCGCAGTTCGTCAGGCCATCTTGCGGGGTGAAGTCAACGGCGCTTGCGGCGTTACCATTTCTGCAGTGCGCGCTGCCTTTCAGGAGCTGACAAATTCCGGCGACTTCAAACTGGTATTGCAGGCAGGCAAGGAAATTGACCCCAGCCTCAAGGGCGTGCCGCATGTCTATTCCTACGCAAAATCGGAGGAAGACAAAAAAGTTTTCGACCTGATTTTTGGTATTCAGGCATTGGGGCGCGCCTTCATCGGCCCTGCGGGTGTCCCGGCCGAACGCGGTGCTGCTTTGCAAAAGGCTTTCATGGATACAATGGCCGACAAGGCTTTGCTGGCCGAAACTAAGAAGGCCAGCATGGACATGAGTCCGATGTCCGGCTCGGCGCTGGAAAAGATCGTCAAGGACGTCTACGCAACGCCTAAGCCGCTTGTGGAACGCGCGCGCGAAGCAACCAAGTAGTTCGCTGCGAGGCATGTTGTTGCGTCTAAAGGCGGCACGGGCTGCCAGCCTGCAATATCCTGCGTGATCTACCGCAGTAATGATGTGTCGAGGATCAGAAGTTTCGTTCGCGATAACCTATTCCGCAGCGCTGGCCTGTTCCCATGCGGCAGTGACGGGCTCGCCGGAAATTGTCATCCTGCGCATCAAGCGGCGTTCGGTCGGTGGAAAATCCGTGCGGGCATGGATCGAGCACAGATTATCCCACATCAACAGGTCGCCGGGTTTCCAGACGTGTTCGTACAC
This sequence comes from uncultured Alphaproteobacteria bacterium, assembly GCA_963700795.1. Taxonomy (GTDB): domain Bacteria; phylum Pseudomonadota; class Alphaproteobacteria; order Rhizobiales; family Beijerinckiaceae; genus Terripilifer. Next base: position 136,149 of record CAVOYX010000001.1, read on the forward strand.
GAGGCTGGTATCTTCGGTATATTGATAGAGTTCTTCCAGAAGGGCATCGCTTTCGGCCTGATCCAGTCCTTCGACAATGTGACTCATCAAGCGGTTGACGTAGAGCGCCGCGCGGCCGGTCTCGGGATGGCGGATAACCGCCGGTTGCCAATAATGCATCAGGTCTTCGAGATCGCGTACGGCCAGATCGATACGGGAATCCTGAATGGCGTCGAACACCTGCAACACCTTGCGGCCCTGAATGCGATCCTTCAGGCGTTGCGGAAGATTGTCATAGGCCTGGTACATGTTGGCGAACTTGGTATGGCCGCCGGTCGATGGCGTTTCGATGCAATACAGAAAGCTCGCCCGGTTCGGCTTTTCCGAATAACACATGTCGTGGTGAAACCAGAGTTCGCCGTCCGGCAATACCCCGATTGGCTTGCCGTCCTTGCGGATGTTGGAGACGAGCATTTCCTCAGAATTATAGTCGGGGCCGGGCTGCCGATTGGGATTTTTTGCTGGCAGGCGGTTTGCCCGTCCGCCGACTTCGCCCCAGCACGAGACGAATTGCTTTTGCTGGTCCTTGTCGAGATTCTGTCCGCGCCATACCAGCACGCAATGATCGAGCCAGGCTTTACGCATCGCGCCCAAAGTGTCCGCATCAAGCGGGACGGAAATATCGATGCCGCGGATTTCTGCGCCGGTAAAAGGATGAAGGGTGTGGACGGTAAAGGGCGTCATGGCGTTCCCGGTGGCTTGCTGGTTGCGATTTGGCGCAACGATACCATTATGGGCAGGAAAAATTAAGACCCCGGACAGCAGATCCGCCATGCATGTGCAGAGTGCGCAATCTTCTTGCCCGCGCGGTTCGCCGGTGGCAGTTTGCCGGAAACAAATCAAAGGGTGGAAATATGCATTTTGGCGTCTTCGACCATATGGACAACGACCATTTGCCGCTGGCGGATTTTTTCGAAGAGCGCCTGAAATTGATGGAGCTTTATGACAGGCATGGATTTCATGGCTGGCACGTGGCCGAACATCATGCCACGACCTTGGGTATGGCTCCTTCGCCCAATGTGTTCCTGGCCGCCGCAAGCCAGCGCACGAAGAGATTGCGTTTCGGTCCCATGGTCTATGCATTGCCGCTCTACCATCCCATGCGGCTGGCCGAAGAAATCGCCATGATCGACCAGATGTCGCGCGGACGGCTGGACATCGGCTTCGGCAGAGGTTCCTCGCCTACCGAAATCGCCTATTTCGGCGTCGATCCCGAGGTGCGCGAGCAATCCTATCAGGCGCTCTTGCCGCGCATTCTGGAAGCGCTCGAAACTGGAGTTCTGCCCAACGATCATCTGGAAGAGCCCTACAACGCGCCCGTGCTGAAAGTGACGCCGTATCAAAAGCCATATCCGCCCGTCTGGTACGGCGTGCACACGGTCGAAAGCGCAGAACGGGCGGCGCGCAACGGCTGGGCTACCGTCAATCTCGACATGGATTATGAAGCGCAGGAGTGCAACATCGCGTTCCGTCGCATCTGGGCGCAGGAACAGGCGGGCAAGCCACTGCCGCTAATGGGTCTGGGCCGTTTTGTCGTGGTTGCCCCCACGGATGAAGAGGCCCTTGCTATTGCCCGGCGGGCCTATCCGCACTGGCATACCGGCTTTACACATCTGTTCCGTATTCTGGGCCGCATGATGAGCCATCCCCGGCCAGATACGTGGGACAAGCTGAATGGTCAGGGCAAGGGCATCGCCGGATCGCCTGCGACGGTGGCAAAATTCCTGCGCGAGCAATTGACCACGGCCCAATGCAATTATTGCGTCGTGCAGATTGCGTTCGGCGATCAGTCACTGGCCGAGATGACACGCTCGATAAATTTGTTCGCGAGCGATGTCATGCCGGCATTGAAGGACGTGTGTGCTGATCTCAGCGTTGCGTGAAAGGGCTGGCCTGTCTCATGCCGCTTTCAGCGAAAGCTGACATATGCGCTGGATGAGCGCAGGGATATCCGCTGGCGGCAGTGGTTTTGAGAAGTAAAATCCCTGGATTTCATCGCACCCTGCAGCATTCAGGATATCGAGCTGTTCCTTCGTCTCGACACCTTCAGCCGTTGTCGCCAGACTTAATCCGGCCGCCAGTGCCAGCACAGCGTGAACGATCGTAAGCGAGTTGCCGTTCTTGCTCACCAGATCCTTGATGTACGACCGGTCGATCTTGATCTTGTCGAACGGGAAGCTGCGCAGATAATTCAAGGATGAATAACCCGTGCCGAAGTCGTCCATGACGATCCGCACGCCGGTATTACGCAGCTCTTCGAGAATGGTCATGTTGTCTTCATTCTCTTGAAGCAGGGCAGCTTCGGTGATTTCAAGTTCCAGGCGTTTGGGATCGATCCCGCTACGCTGCAGGATTTCGAGAACCTTCGCTGCGAGCTTTCGGTCACGGAACTGCACCGGAGACAAATTCACCGAAATGCGGATATCATCCGGCCAGAGTTTGGCAGCCGCACAGGCTTTTTCCAGAACATATTCACCAATGGGGACGATAAGACCGGTTTCCTCGGCAACGGGAATAAACTCGACTGGCGAGATCATGCCGCGTTCGTGGTGACGCCAGCGTAACAGCGCTTCGAAACTGCGAACCGAATTTGTGCGCGGACTTACGATGGGCTGATAGACAAGTTCGAACTGGTTTCTCTCGATGGCAAAAACCATGTCTGCTTCAAGCTGCTTGCGATGCAGCCGCTTCAGCATCATGCCCAGATCGAAGAAGCAAAAATTGGATTTTCCCGATTCCTTGGCTTCATACATGGCAACATCGGCATGGCGCAGCAGCGTCGGAGCGTCCACCGAGCCAGAATCCAGCACCGCGATGCCGACGGTAGCGCCAACCTTGATCTCCCGGTCATCGAAAGCAATGACCGATTGAATTTCCTTGATCATCCGGCTGGCCAGCACCTGCAGATCGAGCTGGCAATTGGTGGAGCGGCACAGCACGGCAAATTCATCGCCGCCAAGCCGCGCGATAAGGTCTATGTCGCAGAAAATGCTTCGCAACCGTTGTGCGGTGACACGCAACACTTCGTCACCAGCCGGATGTCCGAATGTGTCGTTGACTTCCTTGAATCCGTCCAGGTCGATCAACATGAGCGCCAGATCGCCGCCATCCCTTGTGCGCTCGATATGCCGCTCGATTTCTTCGTTGAAATAGGCCCGGTTATACAAGCCGGTCAGCGCATCGTGCATGGCCAGGTAGCGGACTTTCTGTTCCGCCTTGCGCTGTTCCGTAACGTCGTCAATCATCGTGATCAGGGATTGCGGTTCATTGGCCTGATTGCGTAGAACGATGCGTTTCGTGGCAATGCGGCGTTCGCCATTGCCTGGCGTCTGGACGATTTGCTCATCACTGATTGCGCTGGAGTTCTTCTGCCGAAGCACTTCAAGATCGCGCCGGTCGATGTCTGTGCTCTGATTGCCATCAAAAAGTTCGGAGGCAGTCTTGCCAATGACTTTCCGTGCAGGGAGCCCCAAAATCTCTTCCGCCTTCTTGTTGATCAACACATATTCAAGCGTTTCCGGTTTCTTGACGATCACTGCACCGGGCATGTGCTCAATGACAGAGTTGAGGAAGTTCTGCGTGCGGTGCAGGTCATTTTCACGTGCAACCCGCTGCGTGATGTCGGTATGCATGGTAACCCAACCGCCACCGGGAACCGAATAGCGCTGTGTTTCCAGAATGCGTCCGTCGTCTAGGTGCCAGCGTTTTGCCCGATGCTCACCAGTCAGTTTTTCCGGGTCGGGCTTTTCGTAGATATCCAGGATATTCTCCGGCGCGCCGCGCGCCAGGCGATGTTCGCGCAAGGCTTCCAGCGACGTGCCGGACTTAACTGCGTCGGACCTCAATTGATAGAATTTCACATATTGGTCATTCGCAATGACAAGTTTGCTGTCACGGTCAAACAGGGTCACGCCTTGCGGCATGTTGTCGAACACTGCCTTGAACCGCATGAGCATGTTGTGCATCTCAGCTTCATGGTACAGGAGCGTTCTGTTTTGTCTGTACCAGAAAAGCACCGGGATGCTGACGCTGGCTATGGCGATGCAGCACGCGATCCACATCAACAGCAAGATGCGATGAAAGTAATTGTTCCAGCGTTCTGTCTGGTCGAGCAAAATGGCTTGCACAGCAACAGTTTTGCCGCCGAGCTGAACGGGCACGAATGCATAGGAAACATAGAGGGAGTCTGATCCGGCTGTTGTCCACCCTGAACGTGTCACCAGCGTTTGTGTGCGAACAGCAGCTTCGACAGCTTTTCCAAATGCCTGGCGTTCTGCTGAAAGACGGCTGATTTCGAGTTTGAGATCACCGTTCGGGCTGAACAATCGATACCCTGCGATGGTCTTGCCGGAAACGGCCCGTTCAATTGTCTTCTTGAATTCTGGTCCGGGATCCTTGCCGGCTGCAATCAGTTTGGTGTCGGCTTCTGAAGCCGTCAGGTTCCGAGCCAGCGTCTGGCTGACGGAGCCGGTATCCATTGTGATGATCATGTCAGTGGCATAGCGGGCGAGTATCGTAGTGAGCATCGCGGTCAGCATGGTCGCCAACAGCAATGCTGCAATCTTTATCGCTCGCCTGCGAAATACACCTTTGGTCATACATGCCCCACAAATTGCATGGAGCTAAGTGACCTCTAGGTAACTAAAGAGATGTAACTGCCAACGAATTCAGGGCAGCCTTTCAACAGGGTAGGTTAAAGACTTCAAAACCTGATCGGTAAAAATGCACCAAAGGCTGGGTACGCTCTACGTCAAGGCCGCTAGCACCTTGTTAAGCATGTCCGCCGCAGCGTCATTTGCGTGCGGCGAGCCTATGCCGATCCGGATCATGTCCGGAAAATCGGGATGGTTCCAGCCGGCACAAATAATCCCGCTTTCGCGCAACCGCGGAAGGACCTGTGCGGCAGCCACCGGTAATCGCGCAGAAATGAAATTTGCATGCGACTCAAGCGGGATGGCTCCAGCCTGCCGCAATTTCTCGTAAATCGCGGGTTTTTGGTCGCGGTTAAATGCCAGATAGGCAGAAAGCGACTGCCGGTCTTCATAGGAAGCAAGGGACGCAGCAAATCCGGGACTGGAAACTGTAAAGTTCAGCGAATGTTCGCGCAGGCGCCTGGCCGTGGCAGCATCGCTGGCCAGCCCATAGCCGACCCGGGCTCCGGCAAGCCTGTAGGCCTTGGAGAAAGACCGCAATATGACCCATGGAGCGCTCCGGCACCGGCGCAATATGTCCAATGCGTCCGGGCCGCCTTCGAAGGCGCAAAACTCATGATAGACCTCGTCGACCATCAGGAGGACGTTGTCCGGCGTCTTGCGGGCGATTTCCTCTATTTCCTCCGAACTCAGGCTGATCCCGCTGGGATTGCCAGGGGTAGCGAAGGTGACGATCCCGGTGCGCGGTGTGATCGCGGCGAGAATGGCATCCATATCCATCCGGCAGTCAGGCAGAAGAGGCGTACGCGTCACATCGGCGCGAAATAGCGCGAAAATTCGCTCATAGCCCCAAAAAGTCGGCGATGGCGATACGATATGCAGATCTGCCCCGGCAGCTATGGCGACGGCCCGGTGGATCAGTTCGCCAGCCCCGCTACCCCAGACCTGCAGGTCTGCATCTGTCCCCGTCTGTCTGGCTACAGCTTCCACCAGTGGCGTTAACACGTTGTCTGGATAGCGGTTGAGCAAATGTGCAGACCGGGTGACGGCCTCAATGACCGCCGGTTCCGGCGGGAGAGGGCATTCATTCAGGCCCAGCAGTTGCATATTGTCTGGGTCAAGCCCCTGGCTTGCCAGAAAATCGTGCGTGGGTGGCGGAGCACCGAAGGGCCAGTCGAAATCCTGGGTCCATAGTGAAGTAGCGCCGGACTTGCCGCTTGAAACATCTGAATTGGAGGGTAATTTGAGCATTTCGACCGCATTTCCGATACCGGGCGCGACAATATAACCAAACACGCGCTTCGCAACCCCACCAGTTCAGGTCTTTCTCCGATCTGTCAAAATACCGATACAAATCGCCGGAAACTCTGTGGTAGGAACGGCGCGAAGGAGAATCTGATGAGAAGATTGCTTATCTGCCTGGCTCTCGCAACGCCGTTGATGGTTGCGGCCGGCCCGGCCGGGGCGCAAGTGCCCGAAGCCTGTTCGCAAAATCCCGATCCGGAAAAGCAGGTCACGGCTTGCAGCGATTATCTCGACAAGAATCCACGTTCGGCGGAGGCCTATAATGATCGCGGCTTTGCGTTCGCGCGGCTTCAAAACCTCAGGGCGGCCATCAGTGATTTCGATGTGGCGATCAAGCTCAATCCAAAGTTGATTCACGCCTATAACAACCGGGGAATCTCCTTGCGGCTGGCTGGTCGCAACGACGATGCGCTCAATGATTTTTCAAAGACCATTGAAATCGATCCAAAATATATTCTGGGGTACATTGGCCGCGGTATCTCGCTGATGCTGAAAAATGACCTTGAGGGTGCGGCAAAGGACTTCGACCAGGCAATCAAGGTGGATCCCAAATTCGCCTCCTCTTACCGCAATCGGGGCAATGTCGCGCTCCGCCAGCAAATGTTTCAGGATGCGATTCAGTATTATAATCAGGCACTTGTTTTGGATATCACCGACGCGGACGCCTATCATAATCGTGCAATCGCCTATGAGGCTTTGGGCTCGCCGCGCGTCGCAATCATGAACTACAAGCTTGCGCTGAAATATAATCCCGATCTGGAAGGCGCCAAGAAGGCGCTGGAGCGACTGGGGCAATAGGCCATTCTGCCGGGTCGATGCGCCTGATCGTGCAAGGGTAGGGGGCCCGCCGGACGGGCTTCCCCCATCGACCGTTTTCCCGTAACACAACGCCGCGCCTCGCCCGACGGGCGTGGCCGCCTCAATGAATTCAGGACCAGACATGCATCGTTATCGTTCCCATACTTGCGGCCAGCTTCGCGAATCCGATGACGGCACAACCGTGCGCCTTTCGGGCTGGTGTCACAGAATTCGCGACCATGGTGGCGTCCTGTTTATCGATCTGCGCGATCACCATGGCGTTACGCAATGTGTGGCCGACCCGGATTCGCCGGCTTTCAAGCTTGTCGAAACCTTTCGCTCCGAGTGGTGCGTCCGGCTCGACGGCAAGGTGCGCATCCGGCCCAACGGCACCACCAATCCGGAACTGCCAACGGGCATGATCGAAGTCTTCATCACGGAAGCCGAGGTTCTGGGTCCATCTGCGGAATTGCCGCTGCCGGTGTTCGGCGATCAGGACTATCCGGAAGAAACCCGGTTGCGGTATCGCTTTCTCGATCTGCGACGGGAGCGTCTGCACAAGAACATCATGTTGCGGGCTGCTGTCGTGGACGCCATGCGCACGCGAATGAAAGCCGCCGGGTTCAACGAATTCCAGACACCAATCCTGACCGCTTCGAGCCCGGAAGGTGCACGCGATTTTCTTGTGCCTTCGCGTATTCACCCGGGCAAGTTCTACGCTCTGCCACAGGCGCCGCAGCAATATAAACAATTGTTGATGATGGCCGGCTTCGATCGTTATTTTCAGATAGCGCCCTGTTTCCGCGACGAGGATCCGCGTGCCGACCGCTTGCCTGGCGAATTTTATCAGCTCGATCTGGAAATGAGTTTCGTCACGCAAGAAGACGTGTTCAACACGATGGAGCCCGTGTTGCGTGGCGTGTTTGAACAATTCGCCGGCGAAAAGCAGGTAACGCAGAATTTTCCGCGTATTGCCTACGCAGATGCGATCCAGAAATATGGCAGTGACAAGCCGGACCTGCGTATCCGCAATCCAAAAACCGGCGAGCCATTGGAAATGGCAGATGTCAGCGAACATTTCCGCGGGTCGAACTTCAAGGTTTTCGCGCGCCTGCTTGAAAACGCAACGAACCGCGTGTGGGCCATCCCCGCGCCGGGTGGCGGCCAGCGCACCTTCTGCGACCGCATGAATTCATGGGCGCAGGGGGAGGGGCAGCCTGGCCTTGGTTATATTTTCTGGCGCGATGCTGACGGCAAGACCGAAGCAGCAGGGCCGATCGCCAACAACATCGGACCGGAACGCACCGAAGCCATTCGCGTACAACTTGGCGTGGGGGCGGGCGATGCGGTGTTTTTTGCAGCCGGTGACCCGGCCAAGTTTGCAGGCTTTGCGGGCGCTGCGCGCGCGCGTGCTGGCAGTGAATTGAAGCTCGTCGACGAAAGCCGCTATGATCTTGCATGGATCATAGATTTCCCGATGTACGAATGGGACGAGGACGAGAAGAAGGTTGAATTCTCGCATAACCCGTTCTCCATGCCGCAAGGTGGTTTGGAAGCACTGCAAACGCAGGATCCCCTGACCATCAAGGCCTTCCAGTACGACCTTGTCTGCAATGGCTTCGAGATTGCGTCCGGCGGAATCCGAAACCATCGTCCTGAGGCGATGGTCAAGGCATTTGAAATCGCCGGCTATTCGGAAGATACCGTGAAAGAGCGCTTTGGCGGCATGTACCGCGCGTTCCAGTATGGCGCGCCACCCCATGGCGGCATGGCTGCAGGCGTTGACCGTGTCATCATGCTTCTGGCGGGCGAACAGAACTTGCGCGAAGTCGCCTTGTTCCCGATGAACCAGCGCGCCGAGGATATCTTGATGGGCGGACCGGCCGATGCAACCCCGCGCCAGTTGCGCGAATTGCATATCCGTCTCAACCTGCCGGAATAATACGGCCCGTCCGGCGAAAATCATGTGTGATGGCCTCTACCGATGACACAGCTTTATCCGGTCAGTTGCGCCATAATCGCCAAGAATGAAGCCGATCGCATCGGGCGGACAATCGCCAGCGTCAGGGATCTCGTCGACGAGATCGTGGTCGTGGATTCTGGCTCCTGCGATGGAACGCAGGAGCTTTGTCGCAAGCTGGGCGCACGCGTCATTGAGAATGACTGGCCGGGCTTTGGCCCGCAAAAGCGATTTGCCGAGGACGCATGCCGCAACGACTATATTCTCAATCTGGACGCCGATGAATGGTTGAGTGATGACCTTCGCGCCGAATTGAGAGCCTTGCTCGAAAAGGGGCAACCTGCGGATAAGGCATGGCGCATGCGCATGACCATGGTCTATCCGCATCGCGATGTACCGACGCTCTTTGCGGACTATCACGATTACATACGCTTTTACGACCGCCGCGCGGTGCGCTTCCCGGAAAGTACCGTCCACGACGCCATTCAGGCACCTGCAGGAAGCCCGCAGTTTGGGGCTCCGGCCTATCACCAGAGCTTCCGCGACTTCGACCACATCATCCGCAAGGAACTGGACTATTACCGCCAGCAAAAGAAAGAGCTGAAGAAAAACAGGATATGGTTGGGCCTTCGAATGTTTGTAGAATGGCCATTGCAGTTTCTGAAATTTTACTTTGTTCGCGGACATGTCTTCGGCGGGTGGTATGGATTGCAGGTCTCTGCGTTGATTGCCTTTTTGCGCTGGGTCAGGCTTGCGATATTGATGGGCCGCTGAGCGCATTAGGTGCTATTGGTAGAAAAGTTGTCTCAAGCAGTTTCTGGAAAACGGACTAAAAATCATGGCATCTGAAATGTCGGGTGATATGCGCTCTGGTGCGCTGATCTACCATCGCCTACCCAGACCGGGAAAACTGGAAATCAAGGCAACCAAGCCACTGGGTAACCAGCGAGATCTTGCGCTGGCCTATTCGCCCGGTGTGGCGGCTGCCTGCGAAGCGATCGTGGACGATCCGGCAGAAGCTGCAACCGTCACGGCGCGCCAGAATCTCGTTGCCGTTATTACCAACGGGACGGCAGTATTGGGGCTAGGGAATATCGGCCCGCTGGCTGCCAAACCTGTGATGGAAGGCAAGGCGGTCCTGTTCAAGAAGTTTGCCGGCATTGATGTCTTCGATATCGAGATTGAACAACAGGATCCGGAAAAATTCGTTGAAGTGGTCGCTGCCCTTGAGCCGACATTCGGAGGCATCAACCTCGAAGACATCAAGGGGCCGGAGTGCTTCGAGATCGAGGCAGCGCTGCGCGCGCGCATGTCCATCCCGGTATTTCATGACGATCAGCACGGCACGGCGATCATCGTTGCCGCTGCAGTCACAAATGCGCTGAAGCTTGCCGGCAAGGACATTTCCAGCGTGAAGATTGTCGTGTCCGGAGCGGGCGCTGCCGCGCTCGCCTGTCTCAACCTTCTCGTTTCACTGGGCGCCCAGCTCAAGAATATTTTCGTTACGGATATTGAAGGCGTTGTCTACACCGGCAGGCAATCGCTGATGGATCGCTGGAAAGCTGTTTACGCGCAGGACACAAGTGCGCGTACCCTGGCCGAGGTCATCGACAATGCCGATATATTTCTGGGCCTGTCGGCAGGCGGCGTCCTGAAGAGTGAAATGGTTGCGCGCATGGCCGAGCGGCCATTGATCCTGGCGCTCGCCAACCCGAATCCGGAAATAAATCCGGACGATGCATTGAAAGCAAAGCCTGATGCGATGATTTGCACGGGCCGGTCCGACTATCCCAATCAGGTCAACAATGTCCTGTGCTTTCCTTATATCTTCCGTGGCGCACTGGACGTGCACGCAACGACCATCAACGAAGAAATGAAGCTGGCCGCCGTCGAGGCCATCGCAACGCTGGCGCGCGAGGCGCCATCCGATGTGGTTGCAAATGCCTATGGCGGAGCAGCTCCGATTTTCGGCGCAAGTTCATTGATCCCTGCGCCGTTCGACCCGAGATTGATCTTGCGCATTGCTCCCGCCGTGGCCCGCGCCGCGATGGAAACAGGTGTGGCACGCAAACCAATCGAGGACTTTGATGCCTACACGGAAGTGCTGAACCGGTTTGTGTTCCGGTCCGGCTTCATCATGAAACCGGTTTTTGCCCAGGCAAAGTCAGCGCCGCGCCGGATCATATTTGCTGACGGTGAAGACGAACGTGTATTGCGCGCGACGCAGGTTATCGGCGAGGAAAAACTCGCCGTGCCGATATTGATCGGGAGGCCCGATGTCATCAAGGCGCGCATCGAACGCTTCGGTCTGGCGATTCAGCCGGATCGTGATTTCGAGCTTGTGAATCCGCAAAGCGATCATCGATATCGCGACTATGTCGATACGCTGGTTCGTATTGGCGGCCGAAAGGGTATCACCCCGGAAACCGCGCGGACATTGTTGCGTACCAACACCACGGCGATAGCAGCCGTTGCAGTCTATCGTGGTGAAGCGGACGCCATGTTGTGTGGACTTGTCGGGCGCTTCCAGTCGCGGTTGCGGACCATTCGCGATATAATTGGCCTTGCGCCGGGTGTACGCCAATGTTCCGCACTGAGCCTGCTGATTACCGGCCGGGGCGATTACTTCCTGGCCGATACCCATGTACGCACTGACCCCACGGCTGCTGAACTTGCGGATATGACTTTGCAGTGTGCCGAACACGTGCGCCGGTTCGGCATCGAGCCAAAGATTGCATTGCTTGCAGATTCCGATTTCGGCAGCGGTGATTCAGCAACAGCACGAAAGATGCGCGAAGCGCTCGGGATGATCCGCACGCTCAATCCGACATTGCAGGTCGACGGGGAAATGCAGGCCGACACGGCCCTGTCGCAGATCATTCGCGACCGCGTCCTTCCCCACTCGACGTTGCGCGGATCTGCCAATGTTTTGATCCTGCCAAATCTCGACTCGGCTAATATTGCCTATCAGATGGTCAAGGTAATGGCGGATGCGCTTCCGGTGGGGCCAATTCTCATGGGTCCAGCCAAGCCGGCTCATATCCTGTCGCCATCGGTCACGGCACGCGGCATCGTGAATATGACCGCGATCGCTGTTGCCGAGGCGCAGGCGCAGCTCAGTGATTGGGATCCTGCCTGAGGTTGCGATTGCCTTCCTCCCTCCTGTGGTTAGAATAGCCGCAAAAGCAGGGAGGAAGTGGGCATGAAGCAGGTCTTTACCGGCATTGCCGTAACTATGGTGCTTTTGTCGAGTGCACAATTGGGCCTCGGCCGATCCTGTAGCCGATTTCTACAAGGGCAAGACGCTTTCCATGATCGTGCCGTATTCGCCGGGCGGCGATTACGATCGCCGCTCGCGTCTCATTGCGCAATATATGGGCAAGCACATTCCCGGCAATCCGACAATCGTGACGCGCAACATGCCCGGCGGTGGTGGCGTTGTGGCGGCCAACTGGCTGATGAATGTTGCACCTCGCGATGGCACGATCATTCACGTTTTGGCGCAGGCGATGCCTATTGCGCAGGCCCTTGGTGTGAAGGGCGTCAAGTTCGATGTGCGCAAGTTCAACTGGTTGGGAAATTCCTCGACCAGTCCCAACGTCATAAACTCCTGGCACACGACCGGCATCACCACGCTCGATGATGCACGCAAGCGCGAACTGATCGTCGGATCAACCGGGCGGGGAAATGGCACCTGGAATTATCCGACTGCGTTGAACATGTACGCGGGGACCAAATTCAAAATTGTCGGCGGATACCGTGGCGGAAACAACATGAATCTCGCTATGGAGAGCGGGGAGGTTGGTGGGCGGGGATCGAATTCCTGGTCGTCGTGGAAATCGACGCGGCCTCAATGGCTGAAGGAAAAGAAGATTCATATTCTCGTCCAGGTTGCCCTGAAGCGGGAACCGGATTTGCCAGATGTTCCGACCATGATCGAGGCAACGGATAGTCCTGAAGGCAAGGCGCTGATGCGTTTTCTGTCTCTGGATGTTGCGCTCAATCGGGCTTACGTGACAACGCCGGGAACGGACGCGGGGCGGGTTGCAGCTCTGCGAAAGGCGTTCGAGGCAACGCTGGCGGACAAGGCTTTACTGGCCGAGGCAGACAAGTCGCAAATGGAAATCACAGCGACAACTGCCGATGAAGCCAGGTCCGCCGCGGTTCAGATTGTCGAGACAAAGCCGGACATTCTGGCAATTGCGAAGCAGTTGATAGAAGGTGGCAGCAAGAGCGGTGGCAAATAGCCACCGCCTGCCAGTCTCTTATTTTATTCCCAATGCCTTGCGCAGGCTTGCAGCATCTTCTGCCGGCAATGCCACGGTCTTCTTGACGGCTGCTTCGACCTCCGCACCCTTTACAGGGTCGATGTCATGCTGGCGTTTCTTGGCGTCGGCCAGAAATACCGGATCGGCAATCATCTTGTCGAATGCTGCACGCAGTACCGTGATGCGATCGGCTGGAACACCTTCGGGAGCAAACAGGGACCGGCCAACGATGCCCGACGAAGACATGAATTCCAGCATTGCCTTCTCGCGATCATTGCGAGCCAGATCCGTCAAAAGCGGCACGTTCGGCAACGATGGATCTTTTTGCATGTTTACCTGCACAACATGCACGAATTTTCCGTCTGCAACTTCTTTGGCCTTCGTCTGCGTCCAGCTTGTCAGCGAGCCCCCACGGCCGTGTATCTCGCCGCTCTCTATGGCGAGGTTCATCTGACCCATGCTCTTGTATCCGCCGACCAGTTTGTATTTCGTGCCATACATGGTGTTGAGCAAGGTCGGCAGAATGAACGTGATGGATCCCGGTCCCGTGGAGCCAACGATGACTTCTTTCTGCTTTGCGCCATCTATCGTTGTAGCAGGAGCCTTGGCAGATACGGTGAGCGTACTGGTCATGCGCGTCATCACGCCGATCCAGTTGAACTTGCTCATGTCGTATTTGACCTTGTTCGGCGTCAGCACCTGCGTCACCGGCAAGGTATCATGCACGGTCGCCAATACGGTGCCGTCGCGCGGCGCGATAGCAGCCATGTAATTGGCTGCGACCACGCCGCCGGCACCAGGCATTGTCTGCACGATGACATTGGGCTTGCCCGGTATGAAGCGGCCAAGATGTTGCGCAACAAGTTGTGGGTAGCTTGTGTAAGTACTGGCAGCGCCTGCGCTGGTTATGATTTTGATTGTCTTGCCGGTATAAAATTTCGCCGCATCCTGGGCCTGGGCTGCCGCAAGGCCAAGTGCGAGAGTTATCGCAACGCCTGTCGCGACACGTCCTGCGCGGTGCAGATTTGTCTGATGTCTGTTCCGCGCGAATTGATTTCGTTTATGGCTCATATACGCCTCCCTTTGCGCAAGGCCGGGCGTTTTTTTCCAGCCCGGCCCTTCTGGAAGCAGCTTGCTACTGACGAGGCACGATAGCAAGAATAATCCTTCGCCCGCCAAAGCCTAGTGGTCGGGGATAGTCTCGGGAGTTTCGTAGCGCGCGCGCATCTGTGCAACGTTTTCGGTCGTTGGCAGGCCCGCTTCGTTGCCTAGGTGCTGGATTTTCCAGGCCGAAGCTGCCCTTGCGAACAGAAAATGCTCCAGCCAGGGGTCCGTGGGTCTTGCGAGATAGGACGCGACATAGGCGCCGTGAAAGACATCGCCTGCGCCGGATGTATCAATGATCAATTCGCGAGAGACAGGCAGCGCGGGCAGTCGCGTGACTTTGCCCGCTTCATCGTACCAGAGCATGCCGCGCTCGCCTTCGGTCACCCCACCAATCTTGCAGCCACGGGATTTGAGGTATTCCAGCATCTGCGTCGACGTCAGGTTCATCTGTTCGCACAGGCGTTCTGCGACAATGGCAATATCGATGTTGGACAACAATTCATGGGTGCCTGGTCGCAGACTGCCGCCATCCAGAGATGTAAGTATCCCACGTGCGCGGCACTCTTCTGCGTAATGCAGTGCGGCATCTTGCTGGTGGCCATCCAGATGCAGTGCCCTGCAGCCGGCCAGCGAAAGATTTGGCATGGGATGAAGATAAGCATCATCACGGGCACGCAGGATAGCGCGCTTGCCATCCTTCGGCATGATAAAAGACAGCGATGAACGCTGGACCTTGCGGGCATGTATCGGGAGGCGGTATTGCTGGGCCATGTCGAGAAACATGTGTCCCAGCCAATCATCGGCGACGCTTGCCAGCAGATCGGGAATGGTGCCAAGTTTTGCGCAGGCAAAAGCTGCGGTGACGGCATTGCCACCGAACGAAACCGCATAGTCAGTCGCGACCGCCTTGTCGTCGCCCTTGGGCACTTCGTCAGCGAGCATGGTCACGTCGATATAGGATTGGCCGATAAACAGCGCCTGCATTGTTCAGCCCCGGATTTTTCAATTTTGATTGTAGTGATGGTTTTTTTTGATTCCAGCTTGCGTAAACTATGCGGCACTGCTCTGGCGTCAATCATTTCCATGCTTTGAAGGCGAGAAATACCTGAAAGAGGTCATAATGCGCAGCTAATGGGCAAGTCCTATCAGCTCATAAGACGGGCAAATGCGATCACAGCGAGAAACTTGTGCCGCAACCACACGATGCTGTCGCATTCGGGTTTTCGATCTTGAAGGATTGCCCGATCAGATCATCGACAAAGTCGATCCTCGCGCCTTTCAGGAAGTCCATGGAAATTGTGTCAATCAGAACGACAACACCATCCTTCTCGATCATGACGTCATCGGGACCGATCTGTTTTTCTATTTCGAAAGCGTACTGAAAACCCGAACAGCCACCTCCGTTGACCGCAACCCGGAGCATGGAGCCGGGCGGTTCCGTGGTGAGAATTTTTGCGATCCGCTTGGCCGCACGTTCGGTCACTTCCGGCAGATCTTGAAGTTCAGCTGTGCTCATGTCGCTTCCGATGGCCAGATCCGGGGACAGGCCTTGTTAGACTCTATCAGGAAAATATAGGCCTCGGAGAGGCTCCATTCAATATCAACTGGCGTGGCGGCGTCAGGTTGGGGCTCTTGGAAGCGTTGGCAGGGGACCTGATGCCACACGAATACAACAAGTTTCGGGCGCCCTGGGCGTCAGATCCGGTAACCAGCCGCGGGCGTCTTTTTGACGAAGGTGCGTCCCCGACGCGTTCTCAGTTTCAGCGTGACCGTGACCGCATTATTCATTCTACCGCTTTTCGACGACTGGCGCACAAAACCCAGGTTTTCGTGCCGCACGAGGGCGACCACTTCCGAACGCGCCTGACTCACACGATAGAAGTTGGGCAGATTGCACGCGCGATTTCGCGTTCACTGGGCCTGGACGAAGATCTGGCCGAGGCAGTAGCTCTTGCCCACGATCTTGGACACACCTGTTTTGGCCACACTGGTGAGGAGGTTCTCGATCGCGCCCTGGCCGAACATGGCGGGTTCGACCACAATGCCCAGGCCTTGCGGGTCGTTACGCGCCTTGAAAGGCGCTATGCGCGCTATGATGGATTAAACCTGACGTGGGAAACCCTTGAGGGGCTGGTCAAACATAATGGTCCCTTGCGCGATGCATCCGGGCAGCCGGCAGGCAAATACGAGGGCAAGGTGTTGCCCGGCGCAATCGTGGAGTTCGATACCGAATGGCCGCTGGATCTGGCCGGATACGCAAGCGCCGAAGCTCAGGCCGCTGCTGTGGCCGACGATATCGCCTACAACGCCCACGATATAGATGACGGATTGCGCGCCGGACTGTTTTCTATTGCGGATCTGCGCCAGGTCGAATTTCTGGCAGATATCGTGGACGAGATTGATGCGCTGCATCCCGGTCTTGAGCCTGCACGGGTGATCCACGAGATCGTCCGCCGCGTAATTACCAGATTGGTTGAGGATGTGATCCGTGAAGGCGGGAAAAATCTGCAATCGATCCCGGATGCAAATCGGTTCGAAGGGCGGGTAGAACATTGGTCGGGTTTTCGCAGGCTATGGCGCAAACGGATCGATCCCTGAAGGCGTTCCTCTATCCCAGCATGTATCGCCATCCAAAAGTGATGAAGGTGCGTGGTGAGGCTGCTGCAATCGTGGCGAGACTTTATGCGCATTTCTTGCGCCACCCGCAGGATATGACCGGTGAGTGGGGTACCGGTGCCGCAAGGGTGCTTGACGACGAAGCAAGGCTTCAGCGGCTGATCTGCCGATTATATCGCTGGTATGACGGACAGGTATGCTTTGGCCGAACATCGCAGATTATTCGGCAATGCGCCGTCGTTGCGATAATGTTTCAACGCTATCGATAGCAAACCTGTACCCACAGAGAAAAAGATGCTTGGAAAATTTCTGGACCTCGCACGCAAGACCAAGGACAAGGTGGCGCAGTCCCGCGCCGCCCGGTCTGCGCGTGAGGCCGGCAAGCGCGTATCTGAAGGGATTGGTCTTTCTGCTCCGCCCGCCCAGCCTGAATCGCCACCGGAACCCGGACGTCGGCATGTCGCTGAAAAACCGCAGCATCTGACACGCCAGGGGTGGGGTGAAGTCGCCTTGATGGTTTGGAAAGAGGTCGAACGAGACCGGCTGATGCTGGTCGCGGCAGGCGTCGCGTTTTACGTCTTGCTGTCGATCTTTCCAGCCCTGACCGTGCTGGTCTGGATTTTCGGGCTCTTCGCTGATCCTGTCGTCATTGGGCAGATGCTGCAGGACATTGCATTCGTGCTGCCCGGTGAAGCGCTCGCGCTTTTGAAATCACAGCTGGATGCAATTACCAGCACCCGTGCCGGTTTTTCCTGGGTCGTCGTTGCCACCGTGTTGATCGCAATCTGGAGCGCCAACGCCGGTATGAAATCCATGATCGACGCGATGAACCTGATCTACAAGGAAGACGAGCGGCGAAGTTTCCTTGTGTTGAATTTGCACTCCATGCTTTTTACTCTCGCAGGGCTGACCATCTTCCTCGCGACAATGGGTATGTTGATTGTACTGCCGCTGGCATTCACGATGTTGAATCTGGGCACATACTTCAAAACATTGTTTTATTATCTGCGTTGGCCGTCGTTGTTATTGATCACGATCGCCTATCTGACTTTTCTCAACAGGTATGGACCCAGCCGACACTCATCGCGCGCCAGATGGGCGATATGGGGAAGCGCACTTGGCGCAATCATGTGGCTCGTTGTTTCGCTCGCATTCTCGTTCTATGTGACGCGGCTGGGAAATCTTGCTGCCACTTATGGCTCGCTCGCAGCGATTATCGGCCTCATGCTCTGGCTTTGGCTTTCAGCTCTGGTGATACTGGTTGGTATCGAGCTGAATGCAGAACTGGAGCGGCGCACAGACCGCTGGGAGGCAGCGTTGCGGGCGAAGGGGATCAAAAAGAAGGCCCGCGGATTGGCGGGCCTTCTTGAACGTATTGGTCTGCGCAGGAGCGCATAGTTGCAACTTCAGGTATGTCGCATTTGCGCTTTTGCCGCAGCTCTTTGCTGTCCGAGGTATTTCAGGCCGAAAACGATGGCCGCTCCCACTAGCAGAATGATCACGGACAGAATTGGCCTGTAGAAGAACCAGGCAATTGCGATGATCACGGGTGCTGTGACTGCTGTTGCAATCATGGCAATCAGGCCGGTGCCAAAACCTGCAATATTGCCGAGAAGCGGTATGACGCTGGCCAATACAGCAATTGGCGCAAGGATCATGCTGAAGCCGGCAAACATCAGGAAAATTCCCAACACCCGCAGGCCCCATGTCAGCAATGTGTTTTCGTCCTGCGCTGTCTGGAACATCGCAGCAGCGTCTTTGGTCCCTGTCGTGGCGAGCAATATCTGTCTGCCATTCTTGGCCGTATAGGTGGAAAAGGACCCGCTCGTCTGTTTCCCTACAACGCTGACGTCCTGCAGAGGCAAGAGCTTGTAGGTGATACGAACATCACCAACCTGCGGTGAATCTGCATTGTAACCGACGTAGATTCCGCCACCCTGAATTTTGGCTTTATCGCCCAGTTTGCGCTGGACGTTCAATTGCAGGGTCTCGGGTACGTCAATGCGTTCGCCGCTCCCCAGCCGGTTAACGACATTGTCGCCGATGGAGAACGCGCCCAGCTTTGCGCCACTGGCAGCGAATGAACGTGAGCCTGTTGAAGGCCAAGACGGATTTTGATGCCCGTTCTGTCGGCGGAAACGGCTTAATCGATACGTCTGTCAGACCATTCCTTATTGTAGCTATAGGTGGTCACGCGTTCTTCGCCACCGCCCAGTTTCTGTCTGGTCTCCGTGCGCTTTTCTTCTTTCCATTGAAACATTTCAACCGCGCGGGTCAGTTTCAATCCCTTGGCCGAGAAGCCAAGGTCCGTGTCGGTTGCTTGCCCGCTCGCGGTGGTGTCGCCACTGACATGCACGAGTTTGCCGTTGTTGCCATCCTCGACTTTGTTATTCGCAACGGTTTGAACGACCCCGGCGCCTTCGGTCAGTGCGGCAGCAGTTTTTGCGGCCCGTCCCTCGTTCCAGAACAGCATGGAACCTGCGCCGATCACGAGGACCAGGCCGAACAGAACACCCTTGATGCTCTCGCCAATGCGCTGCAGCCACGACTTGTTTTCGGTTTCGCTGAAATCTCCATTGTTGTCGCCGCCCCAATCATCCCCGGAGTTTGAATTATCCCAGTTGTCAGACGTATTGCCCCAGTCGTCGCCGGAATTATTATTCGACATTTTTACCTCCGATGCGTCAGCCCAGTTAAGGTAGATATACCTGCGTTCGTATTCGGCCACAGTTTCAGTGAATGTGCGATACCGCACATGGCGTATGCAGAGAGCACATGTTTGGCCGGAATACCGGCACGAATGCTGTGGGCAATATCCCATAATTCCGCAATTTGTCGCAGTTGGGCGTTTGTTCTTGTGTTTTACCCCCCAACCCATTAAAGCTCTTTTTGAGCGGTTAGGCCTAAAAAAATAAATCGAGGCCTTTTTGCGTATTCAGCGAAGCCGCTCAAGTCCCGGGATACCCACACATTGCGGTGACTCGCCGGGCTGACGTTATCTGCCTGCAGATTCGCACGATCACGGGCGTTGCCAGCCAGATGCCATTGCGCCGCAAGCGCCGGACCCGCGCCGCGATCATCGCGCGCCCAGACACCCAAAGAGGGAACAAAAATGAACGATATGTCAGTAGCGAGCGGTCAGGAGTTCGGAAAAGATCCCCTGAAAGTTCGCGAAACAGAACACTACCAAAAGGAATACGTTCAGGGTTTTGTCGAGAAGTGGGATCAATTGATAGACTGGGATGCCCGCGCTGCGAGCGAGGGTCAGTTTTTCATCGACATATTGCTGGACAAGAAAAGAAAATCCGCGCGCAGCAAGCTGAAAATATTGGACGTGGCCACCGGTACGGGCTTCCATTCTGTGCAATTGCTGAAAGCCGGATTCGACGTCACCAGCGTTGACGGCAATGCGGCCATGCTGATCAAGGCGTTCGAAAACGCGCGCGAGCAGGACTTTATCCTGAAGACGGTTCATGCGGATTGGCGATGGCTGAACAAGGATGTGAATGGAAAATTCGATGCTATCGTCTGTTTGGGTAACTCGTTCACGCATCTGTTCAAGGAAAATGACCGGCGTCGCGCCTTGGCAGAGTTTTACGCCGCGTTGAAATATGACGGGATTTTGATCCTTGATCAGCGCAACTACGACGGAATTCTCGACAACGGTTTTTCCTCAAAACATAAATACTACTACTGCGGCGACAAGGTTACGGCCGCACCGGAATATGTCGATGAGTCACTTGCGCGTTTTAAATACTCATTTCCGGATGGTTCCAATTACCATCTCAACATGTTTCCCATCCGCAAGAATTACACACGCAAGTTGATGCGCGACGTCGGGTTTCAACAAATCACCACCTATGGCGATTTTGAGAAAAAATATGACGACAACGACACCGACTTTTATGTTCATGTTGCGGAGAAAAATTATCATGAAGAGTAAAACCGCAGCCGTCGAGCGGGCGGAAGATTATTATGACAGTGGCGCTGCCGATGAATTCTACAAGAACATCTGGGGCGGCGAGGACATCCATATCGGGTTGTATGCGACGCCGGGCGAAGAAATAGCTCCGGCCAGTCGCAGGACTGTTGAAACCATGACGCGTGAATTGGCAGGTCTCGGCCCTGCCAGCCGTGTCCTGGATCTTGGCGCCGGCTACGGCGGTTCGGCCCGTTATCTGGCGCAACACCATGGCTGTGAAGTTGTCTGCCTGAACCTGAGCGAAACGCAGAACGAGCGAAACCGTCTGCTCAACAAGCAAGCTCAACTGGATCATCTTGTATCCGTGGTCTATGGCGATTTTGAAGAGTCCGGATTTGAGGATGCGAGTTTCGACTTTATCTGGTCGCAAGACGCTATCCTGCATAGTGGTAACAGGCCCCGTGTGCTGGATCAGGTGCGACGCCTCTTGAAGCCGGGTGGTCTGTTCGTGTTCACGGATCCCATGCAATCTGACGATTGTCCGGATGGCGTCTTGCAGCCAATTCTTGACCGGATTCAATTGTCCACGCTTGGCTCGTTCAGCTTCTATCGCCAGGAGCTGGCAAAGCGCGGCTTCGAGGATGTTCGCGTCCAGGATCTGACGCCGCAGTTGCGTAACCACTACAACCGCGTGCGTGAGGAGCTTTTGAAAAACCGGAAACAGGCGGTTCACTGGTCGGGCGAGGCTTACGTTGCCAACATGGACAAGGGTCTTAAGCATTGGGTTGATGGTGCAGACAAGGGCTGGCTTGCCTGGGGGATCATGACCTTCAGGCTCAAGGCTTGAACACTCAACGCGTTTGTGCGCTCATGTGCTCTTCAGACAGCGCCTTCAAGGTTGCCGCGCACATGAGGACGAGGACAAGCGCAAATGGAAATCCCATGGCAATTGCCATGGCTTGCAATGCGCCAAGTCCCCCGCCAAGCAGCAGAACAATTGCGACGACGCCCTGGAATAAACACCAGAACGCCCGTTGCCCGACGGGCGTGTCAATCTTTCCGCCAGCCGCGATTGTGTCGATGACCAATGAGGCTGAGTCCGAAGACGTGACGAAAAATACGACAACCAGAATGATGCCAATCGTCGAAGAAAGTTTCGCCAGCGGCAATTGTTCGAGCATCTTGAACAGGGCAAGTTCGGGTTGCCAGCGCGTGATGGTCTCGACCACACCCTGATAGCCAGAGGCGGTTACCTGGTGGATGGCAGTCCCGCCAAAAACACTCATCCAGACAATGCTGATGAGGGTAGGGACGACCAGCACATAGAACACAAATTCCCGTATCGTGCGGCCTCTCGAAATGCGCGCGATGAACATGCCAACAAACGGTGACCACGATATCCACCAGGCCCAGTAGAAAGTCGTCCAGCCATGCAGGAATTTGGTATCCGTCCGGCCAATCCAGTTGCTCAGGGCAGGAAGGTCGCGCGCATAATTGATGGCGTTCAGCACCAAACTCTTTGCTATTTCAATTGTAGGCCCCGTGCAAAATACAAACAATAGCAAAGCGCCTGCCAGCCACATGTTGAAAGTACTCAGGCGTTTGATTCCAGCATCAAGACCGGCAATGACAGACATCGTTGCCAGTGCAGTGATGGCGATGATGAGCATTATCTTGTTCGCATCGCTGATGGCGATGCCGAAGAGATAGTTTAACCCGGCGTTCGCCTGTCCAGCTCCCAGACCCAGAGATGTCGCCAGGCCAAACAGCGTGGCGAAAACCGCCAGAATATCCACGACATGCCCTGGCCAACGCCATGTGTGTCTTCCAAAGAACGGATGGAAAGCCGAACGCAAGGCGAGCGGCAAACCACGGTTGAAATGGAAATACGCCAGCGACAACGCGACCGCTGCATAGATTGCCCAAGCGTGCAGTCCCCAGTGGAATATTGTCGCTGACATGGCAGCGCGAATGGCAAGTTGCTCGTTTTTCGGATCGACACCCAGAGGCGGCGACCGGAAATGATTGACCGGTTCAAGCACGCCGTAGAACATCAGGCCTATGCCCATGCCTGCTGCAAACAACATCGCAAACCATCCCGCGTAGGAATAGTCGGGCCGGGCGTCCGCACCGCCCAATCGGATTTTTCCTAGCGGGCTGAGCATCACAAGCACACAGAACAACACAAAGATGTTGCCGGCGATCATGAACCACCAGTCGAACGCTGAGGTCAGCCATTTGCGAAGGGCGCCAAATGCAGCAACGGTTTCCGATTGGAACAACAGTGACGCGATAACGAAAGCAATGATTGCAAGCGCCGAGATAAAGAACACCGGATTATGCACGTCCAGGCCAAGCAGGCGGACATTATCCTGACCCGGAACATATGGTTCTGATTGTGATTCCCGGTTCAATCTGTGTCCTGACGAATCTGCTGAGGCCTTGCTCAAACATATCGACAGCACATTAAATTAAAATGGGCGCAAAGACCAATTTCAGGCGCGCTGGTCTCTTGCCGCTTCACGTGTCGAATATGGCCACTGCGCGGGTCCAGCCTGCGGAGGCCTTGTGAATCTTGACCGGAAAGCAAGAAATCATGAAGCCGGTGGAGGGCAGTTCCTCAAGATTGTGCAACTTCTCGATGTGGCAATAACCGATGTCGCGCCCGGCCTTGTGCCCTTCCCAGATGATGCTTGCATCGCCGGTCTCGGTGAATCGTTTTGCCGTGTAGACAAACGGCGCGTCCCATGACCACGCGTCAGTGCCGGTGACGCGCACGCCACGCGAGGTAAGGTATAGCGTTGCCTCACGGCCCATGCCGCAACCTGTGGGCACGTAGTCATCCTGGCCATACCGTTTGCCTGCCGCAGTGTTGACGATGACAATATCCAGCGGTTTCAGAGTGTGTCCGATGCGCTTGAGTTCGGCTTCCACGTCCGCTGCTGTGGCAACATAACCGTTTTCGAAGTGGCGAAAGTCCAGCTTTACACCCGGTTGAAAACACCATTCGAGAGGCACTTCGTCGATTGTCATCGCCGGCTTGCCGCCATCCTGCGTCGTAGCAAAATGCCAGGGCGCATCCAGATGTGTGCCGTTGTGCGTCGTGATGTTCACCTGCTCGATTGCCCAGCCTTCGCTGCCCGGCAAATCCTTGATGGACAGGCCCGGGAAATAACCGGCGATTTTCTCCGCCGTCTGTTGATGGTCGATGTACTGGATCTGCGGGAGCATCTCCGGAGGGTCTGATTTGATGCCTGCCTTCAGCGGCACCGAAATGTCGACAATTCTGCGACCCATGAGAGTTTCCTTTCGTTCGGATGGACTGCCTGCCGGCGAACACTGACGATTTATGGAATAATCAGGAAAACAAGGCGCGCCACCGAGCAGGAGTTTTGCTTGCTGCAGAACAGATATCACAGGACCGCAGTTGATGGATTTTAGATGTATGCGAACCCGGAATACAACCGAAGACCCTGATCGTTGAAAAAAGGTCAAAACAGGCGATAGGCGGCAGGGAAGACAGGAGTTGAATTCGTAATACGATACATGGCACAAGGGCGCGATGCAGCCAGACTGCCAGCGCAGGCCCAAGGAGACCTCTCCGAACAGGTTCCAGCTTGCGCAGGAGCAGGTTCAGGCTGTCCGGGAGGGGGATTGATGTTCGAGGCAGTAGGCGAGTTGATCGGCGCCCTTGGTACCGCTTCAACGCATTTCTTGAGTGTTCAGGCTTTGGTGTTCCTGCTGGCTGGAACCTGCATCGGCCTGTTGTTTGGCGCGGTGCCGGGACTTGGCGGCACGACGGCCCTGGCTCTCTTGATTCCCCTTACATTCGGCATGGATCAGGCCAATGCGATCATGCTGATGGGTGGGTCGATGGCGGCCACGTCCACCGGCGGTTCGGTTTCGGCTATTTTGCTCAATACACCGGGCACGGCCCCCAATGCGGCGACAACCTTTGACGGCTTCCCTCTGGCCCAGCAGGGCAGGGCCGGCGAAGCGATCGGGGCGGCTGCAACAGCTTCCGCGCTGGGCGGCCTGATCGGTGTGATCACCCTTATCGCAGTCATTCCCATCGCAAAACAGATCGTGCTGCTGTTTTCACCACCAGAGTTTTTCCTGCTTGCGGTTTTTGGTCTGGTTGCCGTGGCAGTTTCCACAGGGGAACGCACCTTGCAGGCGCTGATCGCGGGTCTGCTGGGTTTCATCTGCGCCTTCGTCGGCGAGGATCTTATCAGTGCAACCATCCGCTACACATATGATGTCGAAGCATTGCAGGACGGTATCAAGCTCGTCCCGGCGCTGATCGGTATTTTTGCCATTTCCCAGATGATCGACCTGGCGGTGAGAGGTGGCTCTATCGCCGACAACCCGGCTGCGGTGAAAATCCAGAGTGTCGGCAGCGGCGTGATCGCAGTCTTCAGGAACTGGTCGACGATGCTGGTGGGTTCGGGCATTGGAACATTCATCGGCGCGGTTCCCGGTGTCGGTGGCACTGTCGCCGGTTTCCTGAGCTATTCGACACAGGTGCAGCGCGATCCAAAGCCAGAAGTACCCTATGGCAAGGGAAATATTCGCGGCGTCATAGCACCTGAATCTGCGAACAACGCCAAGGACGGCGGCTCGATCATCCCGACGCTTGCATTCGGCATTCCCGGCAGCGCGGAAACTGCAGTTTTTCTTGGCGCCATGGTTTTGCATGGCCTCGAGCCGGGACCGACATTGCTCAACGATCATGAGGACGTTGTATTCACGCTCGTCCTGTCACTCACATTTGCCTGTGTGCTCGCGACGCTGATTGTTTTGATGCTGGCGCGTCCGATGGCTTATCTGACATTGCTGGATGCGCATGTGCTTGTGCCGGTGGTTACGGTCGTGTCCCTTGTGGGAGCCTATGCATTGGAGAACGAATTCGCCCATGTCATTATGGCGTTGGCATTCGGCATACTCGGTTACCTGCTGATACGTTTCCAGTATCCGAGGATTACATTCACCATCGCGCTGGTGCTGGGCGAAATAACCGAACGCAGTTTCTTTCAGGCATTGGGTTTGTCCGATGGGTCCTACGGAATTTTCTTCAACCGCGGTGTATCGCAAATCCTGATTGCAATGATCGTGATTTCTCTGGCCATCCCCGGCTTCAGGTCGCTGATGAAAAAAAGACGCGCCATCAACGAAGGAGCTGCCGCATGAATACGCAGAAGCTACCATTGGCGACCGTTGCAGGCAGTATCGTTGTGTTGCTGTCCACGGTGACGTTTTTCGTTCTGATGTATCAGGGATCCCATCGTCATGTGTTCGCAATTGCAGCGGGTATTGCCTGGCTCGCAGGCATAATTGCCGTGCGCCCGTTGGTGGACCGCCGGTCGATGTCTGCCTTCTGGTTTGCTTTCGCTCTCCTTGGGTTCTTCCTGTTTTTTGTGGATGAAACCTATGAGTACGAGGGCAGGGTCCGGCTGTTTCCATTGCTCGTTGGTTACATGGGTATCATTCTGTGTGTGCTGGATGTTCTCAGTCTAACGAATGGTCGGGCTGGCGCATTTGTTACCGGAATGTTTGGCAGGGCTTTCGATCCGAAGAACCTTGAAGGGCGCACGCTGGCGCGTGAATTGATTGTTCTGGTGTGCATGTGCGGCATTGTCGTTGCGATCTATCTGTTTGGATTTCTCGTTGCCACACCGCTTGTCGTCATGTTGTGGATGCGAATTGCCGGAGGCAAATCCATTGCAGTCACCGCGGGGACCGGGGCGGGTGCATTCCTCTTCGTCTGGGGTTTGTTCGAATTGATCCTGCGCTACGAACTGTATCGCGGTTGGCTCTGGGAGTTGATCAAGGGCTGAATCGGCGATAAATCCGCCGAACTGGATATTTTTATCCTATTACGATATAATTGCTCCAGCGCTGTCAGCTTTGCAATTATCCGATTGCACTGTGTGGACATCGGAAAATGAAGACGACGACAGAGGGAGACCTTCATGACAAGAAACTCAGTCACACTGGGTGTAGTACTGGCTTCAGGCCTGATGGCCGCTACCGGTGCAAACGCTGCCGGATTTCCGGAAAAGACAATCGAGTTCATCATTCCTTATGGTCCAGGCGGGGGCTTCGATACATATGTCCGCAAATTCGCGCCGGAGATCGAAAAGTTCCTGCCGAACAAGGTGAACGTCGTTCCCAAGAACATTCCCGGTGGCGGTGGTCGCAAGGCGCTCAGCCAGGTGTGGCGTGCAAAACCCGATGGCTACACGATTGCCATTTTCAACATGCCCGGCATGGCGCTCGATAAAATCCTCGGCAAAAAAGCGAACTTCGACATCGGGAAATTTACCTGGATATCGAAGATTGGCCATTCGCCCTACGTGCTGGCAGTTGGCGCAAAGGGCAAATACCAGTCGTTCAAGGATCTGCAATCAGCCAAGGGGCTGAAATATGCAGTCACCAGTCCCAGTTCAACATCATATGTTGCCGGCAAAATTCTTGCCAAGGCGACGGGTCTGGATGTGACGTTTTTGCCCGGCTACAAGGGGTCTTCCGCAATTTCGCTATCGCTCATTCGTGGCGATACGCAGCTATCGCTGTTCGCCGACAATTCCTTTGCGAAATATGCCAAGGGCGGTGACGTGAAGGGTGTCCTGTCGCTGGAAGATGTGAGCCCGATCAAGGGCATGCCAACAGTAAAGGATATCGGCAAACCGGATCTGACTGCGCTGGCGACCGAGCGTCTGGTCGGTGGTCCTCCGGGCATGCCGAAAGAGATCGTCAAGATTCTGGAAGATGCAATCATGAAGGCTGGCGCATCTGCAGCCATTCAGGAATGGGCCAAGCAGACTGATCAGGTCATCAAGCCGCTCGGCGCCGATGCGACGAACCAGCAAGTTGCGAAGATGCTGAAGTTCTATGGCGAGTACAAGGATGTGCTCGCGCCGAAAAAGAAATAGGTTTTTGTTTCTCTGCAGAAGATAGAAAAGGGCGCGACCGGTGGACGCGCCCTTTGTCTTTAGCCATTGGCTCGATTTGATCAGTTGCAATCGATTTTCTTGGCAGCAGATCCCTGATAGGTCAGTTTGCATTGAAGCCCTTCCTTCAGTGCTTTGCGTTTTGCTTCCTTGCCTGCCACCATGATGACAGTGTTGCGGCCGGAAACGGTCGCACGCTTTTTCTTGCCGCCACCTTCAAACGTGACCCTGCGTCCGCCGCCGGTGATGGCGGTTATTTTCCCGCTCATGTCTTCCACTGGAATAACCGCCTTGGAGATTTTTATATTGCCTTCATAGGTGAGGGCCGTTTTGGCCGCGTCCACAATATCCTTCGGATATTCATAGAGTTCGCCGATCTCCTTTTGAACGGTATCGCCATCGATTGCATTGATCTCCAGCTTGATCTTGTCGGCGGCTGCAAGAAATTCCTTGTCCTTCAGTGTCGCCATGAATGCTGCACGCAAAGCTTTTGCGCGATCGGCTGGAATACCCGGAGGCGCCAGGAAAGGGCGTCCCCATAACTGACGAGAGAAAATCAGTTTCAGAATCTTCTTGTCCTTGTCGGATTTTGCCAGATCCATGACAAATGGAACAGTCGGCAGATCCGGATGCTTGGTCGTCGCCATCTGGATCAGTACCTTGATCTTCTTTTCCTTCAGCCATTGTGACCGCGTTGACACAACCGACGACCAGGACCAGCCGCAACGTCCTTCCACTTCGCCACGCTGATAGGCAATGTTGATGTCGGCGCCGCCGGGATATCCGGTAATGAGCCTCAACTTTGTGCCAAGCACGTTGTTGAGCACGATGGGGAAGGCATCGGTGTCCGTGCCACGCCCAACGCCACCCACCACCATGCCGCGCGAGACCATATCCTCCCAGGTATTCACGGGGGTCTTATGCCAGGCGACGCAGGTCGAGACTTCGTTGTTCATCGAACCCAGCCACGTAAACTTTGTTGGTTCGAACTGGGCTTTCTTGTTGCCGAACAACGGCTCTGTCGGGATACCGCGGCCTATTTCTCCGAATACCGTGCCGTCCTTGGGCAGAGTTGAATAGAGAGCGTTGCTCAATGTAATCGATCCGGCGCCGGTCATGTTCTTGACAACGAGGGTCGGGTTGCCGGGAATATGTTTGCCCATGTGTTGGGCCAAGATTCTCGCATACAGGTCGTAGCCGCCACCGGGGCTGAACCCGACGAAAACGGTGATCTGCTTGCCTTTGTAAAAATCAGCAACTGCGTCGGCTGCCAGCGATGGGCCTGCTGTCAGCGCCAACAGGCCTGCTGCGGTCGCGCCATATACGCGTCTGATATTCAGCCTCATGCGGTTCTCCCTCTGTCCAAAGCGTTCTTTACGAACGCAGTGCCCGGAAGGCATGATTACCCCGGGCGCGACTTAATATATCGCTATACGAAGTATATCCGCATTGTCGTGCGCGAAACAAGGCCGCGTGCCGCGTTTCGTGCATAAGGCATTGATAAGGCGTAATATTGTGGAAAACAGGCGATCTTCTTCGCCTATTTTTTGGGTTTTGACACCAGCTCCTTGAACTCAGCCAGTACCTTGGGAGACGCCTTTTTGGCCTCCGTCAACAATTCCAGGATACGGTTGTGGTCGATGGGGCTGACATCCAGACGCAGCTTGTCAGCCTCCGCAAGGAACGCCTTGTCCTTCATCGTGGCCATGAAGGCGCTGCGCAGCGCGTCTGCCCGGTCAGCCGGAAGTCCTGGTGGAGCGACGAAAGGCAGCGCCATGAAGAACGGCAATTCGAGAAATTCTATCAATTGCAGGGCCTCGGCATTGGGGGCGAGCTCCCGGCCCGTCGGCACATTCTTCGAGGCCGGATGCGCGTGTGACGCGGCCGAACTGGATGAGCGGGCGAACGTGAATTTTTGTCCCACATGTCCCGCTGTCCGGCCTGGAAGGAGGCAAAGTCCGATGATCTGTCCATCCACTTCGCCCGATTGCATGGCAAGACGGCAATCTTGGCGGCGCCGCGATAACCAGGAATGGCTTTCACATTCAGTTTGAGAATACGCTCTGCGACCCAGGCAAATGTCAGGTTGGTGGAGCCCATGCGGTTGCCGCCCATAACGGCCTTGATGCCGGGCTTGCGCAAATCGGCAGCTGTCTTGGCCGGGTGCTGGGCCATGACGAGAAACATGTAGGCGTCGTTGCCATAGGAAGATACGGAGCCAAGCCACGTCAGCTTCATCGGGTCGAACCGCGCGTTGGGATCGCCTGCAATGGCAAATTGCGGAACCGCGCGCTCCATGATCGCAAGCTCCGTCCCGTCCTTCGGCGCGGTGTTTGCGATGCGGTTGGCCCCGACAATGCCGCCAGCTCCCGGCATGTTCTGAACCGACAAGGCCGGACTGCCGGGGATATGCTTGCCGATGTGGCGAGAAACGAGCCTTGCGGTAATGTCGTTAACGCCGCCCGGTGATGTGCCGACGGAAACGCGAATCGTCTTTCCCTTGTAGAAATCGGCAACGCTTTGCGCCCTGCCGGTAGCAGGGCAGTTGCGGCAATCATCGCACAACATAAAGCCGGGGCGTACGATCGCGGGATCAATCCAGACATGTTAGCCTCCCGTTTCAGCTGTTCACACCATAGCCGGCATGGTTGCCACCAACTGGTCCGACACCCTCGATTCTTTTCGTTGATGTGCAGGCGTTTCTGGAATTCCCACACGCGTGCGGGAACGGGATGAATGACGGGAACGCCCAGATCCTGCTCCAGCATTTCGATGATGTGCAAGGTACGCCATCCGGAACCCAGCATGTAGATGGCATCTGCGCCCTTGGCCGCTCAGAAACGCTTTCTTGATATGGGCGTAGACAACTTCGCCCGATAGTTCCTGCACCTTGTTGAAGGGCACATCCACACCGGCCATGGCTTTGACCTTGAAGCCTGCATCCTTGAAATACTGGCTGAATATCTCGTTGGTCTTCTCCGGGAAATAGGTTGCGCCCACGATGGACTTGGCCTTCATCGCACGCAGCGCGTTTACGTGGTTTTGCCCAGACGTAAACATCGGAATGCCGTAGCGCTTCTCCCAATCCTTGATGATCTTTGCTTCACCCTTGCGTCCATGCACCATGAAAGGCGGCGCGCCAGAGGGATGGATCACATCGCAGCCGGCTTCCTTCAACAGATCGAGCTCTTTTTCAAAAGCAGTCTTCATCTGTTTGAATTCGTCAGGTGTGCCGCGCTTGATATTCACATGCAGGGCCAGCACGCCAATGCCTTCCGGCAACATGCGGATCAGCTCCTCGTTGGAGCCTGGCCGCAATGTTGGGTGAACAACGCCGATAATTCCGCGCCAGCTTGAAAACATCTGTGCTTCCTCCTGTAATTTTTCAGGAGGATGGCACAGTTTGCCGGATTGGGAAATGGCGGATACGACGCGCTTACAGGCGCGCAAACTGCACGTGCATCCAGTCGTAGTTGCGAGCCCGCCCGAGCGAAACCGCACCTTCCTCCTCCCAAAGATCGAACCATTTGGCATAGGGGGTCTTGGCCATTTCCGCCCGGTCGCGACCCCAGCGCAACTGGTTGCGCTCCGGATCGAAGTCGAAGGCAATGCCCCAGGAATGCATCGACCAGGCGCTTCCGCCGCGCATCTTGCGCACGTTCAGGCAGCCGCCGAAGAGATCAAGACCGAGTTCGCGGATTTGCTCTTCGCCATAATGAGCGAGAACCCGGTCGAATATCCGCTGGGCGGCGTCGTGAACCTTCTCGTGGCAAAGGGTAGAACGCACGATGGTTTTCTTGTTCCAGGCAAGGCGCATGGGATAGGGGAATTTCAGCCGTGTCTGGTTCTTGCCCGGTTCGCCAAAATGGGTCAGGCAATCTTTCTGGCGCGGCCAGTTTGTGGCTGTGACTGGCGGACCAGCGAGCGGGGCATTTTTTTCTGCTGCATCGCGCCAGGTTTCCGGTTCGCTGTCCCCCCGAAGCCGCGCTTCATAAACGGCGATGGCCTGCCGCGTCTGCGGGCCATCGAAACCGTCTATCGGCCCAGCATCAATACCATCGCTTTGGCAGAGCGCCTGTTTTGCCGCAATCAACAGGCGGGCCTGTGACCAGCGCTGCCATCCTGTTTCGCCACGGGCCGTGAGCAAAGCCTGAAATCCGCGCTTGCAGTCTGTTCCATACACGCCATCGATGGCAGCACTATAAAGTGGCAGCTTGCTGAGCCGGGTTTGCAATTCAATCAGGTCGAGGCCGCGCATGTTCGATGCTGCGGCTGTGCCGGGGATGTTTCCCGCCGTCATGTCATTCTCCATTGGCGAACAAATTCGCGCCAAAGGTAAGTCCATGTTGGGGGAGGGGGATAAACGAGGGGCTAAATATTTTTGGCCCTTTGGAAGCCTGAAACAAAGACCTGCCGCCTTGCTTTCGGCTTTGGGTCACGCCACACATGGTCCAGCGATGTGTGGAGAAATCGAAATGACCAAAGCTGCAACGCTTGAAATCGATCCCGGAGCATTACTTGCCCTGATGCGCCACAGGCGTTCGTCGCGAACAGGCTTTATCGCGGACAAGCCCCTGTCTGATGCTGATCTGACGCAATTGCTCGAGGCGGCGCGCTCGGCTCCTTCCGGCGGCAATGCCCAGCCGTGGGAGTTCATCGTCATTCGCGACAAGGAGATGCGCAATCGCATCGCCGACCTCTACAAGCACCAATTGCGCGACAAGCTGGAACTGGAACGCGAAATTCGCGGCACGTCTAGCGTTAGCGGCGTGGGCTGGCGCAACGCGCCGGTTCTCATACTGGTGCTTGGCGATCCCAGGACATCGCTTTGCTTTCCGCTTCGCACCGCAGAAGACAAGGCAGATTCCCATTTCCACACCGGCCTTGCCAATGCCACCTTGCAAATCATGCTGATGGCCGAAAGCATGGGGCTGTCCACCCAATATGTCAGCGATGCAGCTTCGCCTTATTTTTCGCTCATGCTGAAGCACATACTCGACATCCCGCAAGAATTGCGCGTCTACCACATCATTCCCGTTGGTTATTGCGAGGTTGTTCCCACTCCCAAAAGCCGGCGGCCAATCGAGAGCATGGTGCATTTCGAACGCTATGATCGCAGCAAATTGCGCAGCGTGGAATATCTCCAGAAATTCGCCGAGGAAGATTCCATACAGGCCAAGACATATGACCGTGGCGGCGAACGCAAGGCGGATGCGGAAAAATGAAATGTCTGCGCTGACAGTCGTTTCTAGGACGTCAGTTTTTTTCCAAGTCCAACTTCCTCGTATCCGCCACCTGTCTCATCCGGCCAAGAAACAGCCGTCTGGAACGAGGGGCGCGCGGAAAGACGTTGATAATAGGCATTGACGTTCGGCCGTTTATCAACGGGCCAGAACTGGCTTGCGCCAATTGCATTGAGGCGAAAGAGGTACGGTGCAATTGCAATGTCGGCCAGAGACAAGGCATCACCGGCAATCCAGTCATGGCCATCAAGGGACTTCTCCAGCCGGTCGAGCAGGCCGGCTATCTTGCCCTGCGATTCCTGTAGTTCCGATTTCGCCGATTTCGCCGCGCAGCGCCCGGCCGTGGATGTCGCGATAGAATTTCAGCGGCCTGCGCTCGGCCTGTTTCGTCAGTTCCTCGTCGGACCAGCGGTTGCGCAGTTTCGGGATCAGGTATTTCACAGCGGTCAGTTTGACGATGCCGTCAAAATCGTCCTCGCATTTGCGGATGAATTCGCGCATGCGCGCACGCTGCAGCGGATCGGACGGTTGCAGGGCCGGGCCGTCGAACGCCTCGTCGATATATTCGTTGATGATGGTGGATTCCGTAACCACCTCGCCGTCATGCACCAGCGTCGGAACGATGCCACCGGGATTGATGGCGAGATACGCAGGCTTCATCTGGTCGAAGGCGAACAGGTCGATGTAACGGCTTTCCCACGCGACGCCTTTTTCCTCAAGCGCCATGCGACAGCGGACGGAACATACCGAACTCCAGAAGTGGTAAAGTTCAACGGCCATCATTCAAATCCCTGTTTGGCGAGGCTGCGCAAGATCTGTCGGCTTTCCCGCATAGCGGCTGGCAGGGCGTTTTAATTCCAGGTTGTCCCGCAATGTATTGCCGTCGTAGCCGACCCGAATCAGGCCGCGGTTCTGCAGTTCCGGCACGAGCAGGGCGATAGATGTCGTTCATGTCGCCGGGCATGGTCAGTGGCTGGAAGATAAATCCATCGCAGGCATGGCCTTCAAACCAGCGCTGCATTTCGTCGGCGACTTCCATCACCGAGCCGCGCATGGTGAGTTTGCCATGCGAGCCGGCAAGCCGCTCGTAGAGCTGGCGGATCGTCAGGTTCTCGCGCGCAGCCAGCGCCTTTACCGACATGGCGATACCTGCATTGCCGCGCGTCTTGCTTTGCCGGTCCGGCAGGGGGCCATCGACATCGCAGTCATTCAGATCGAGCCCGAGCAATGTGCCGATATATTCGCGGCCGACGACGGGATGGATCAGCCGCGCCAGCTCTTCTTCCTTGTCGCGGGCCTCGGCTGTCGTGCGCCCGACAATTGCCGTCAGGCCGGGCATGACTTTCAGATCATCGGTGTGACGGCCATATTTGCCCATGCGCTGTTTGATGTCGCCATAGTGTTTTTGCGAGCCTTCGATCGTCAGCTCGCCGGAGAACACGCCTTCGGCTGTGGCTGCCGCCAGTTCCTTTCCTGCATCTGAAATACCGGCCTGGAAGATCACCGGATAGCCCTGTGGCGCACGCGGCACATTCAGCGGGCCGCGCGATTTGAAGTATTTTCCCTCGTGATTGAGGCGGTGCAGGCCATCGGGCCGGAAGAAGCGTCCGCCGTCGCGGTCGTAAATGAAGGCGTCGTCGTCCCAGGAATCCCACAGGCCTTTGACCACTTCCACGAATTCATGCGCCATCCTGTAGCGCTCGTCATGCTCGTAATGCTCGTCACGGCCAAAGTTATAGGCCTCGGCGTGATTGCCCGACGTGACGCAATTCCACCCGGCGCGCCCACCAGACAGATGATCGAGTGAGGCAAAGCGGCGGGCGATATTATAGGGTTCGTTGTAGCTGGAGGTCTGGGTGGCGACGAGGCCAATGTGCTTGGTCATCATCGCCAGCGCCGAGAGCAAGGTCGTCGGTTCGAAATAGGCAGTATATTGCGATGAGCGGCTCAACGGGTCGATGTCTGCTTCGCGCACGGCGGCGCTATCGGCAAAGAACAGGAAGTCCATGCCGGCATTCTCGGAGGCCTGCGCGCATTCGATATAATGACGGATGTTAATCCCGGCATCGTGCTGCGATTGCGGATGCCGCCATGCAGCAATGTGGTGGCCGGTATTCTTGAAGAATACGCCGAGATGCATACGGTCGGACCGGCTGGACATTATTGCCTCTTGGATGCGTTTCGCTCTTTGGCCAAAGTGTACTTGGGTCAAGTGTAGGCGCAAGTGCAGACACCGGCAATCATGATGCCGAAATCCGCGCAGTGTTATTCAAAGCCTCAGGCCAATTCGAGGACGGCTTCCTTGGCCGCTATTCTCCACATCGTAATCATACAGGCTCAGCCGCAGGCCCGCGATGTTGCGGATCTCCTTGTCCCGTTCTTCCAGACTGTCGTACAGGGAATCGTAGCGCATGCCGTTCTTGCGCGCTTCGGTCTGCACCATGTCCGTGCGCGGCTTGCGCAGGCGCTCATAGGCCTGCAGCGTCCGGGGGACGTCGGCGGTGGTCCGGCCTTCCAGCAGGATCGACAGGGCGACACCATCCTCGATGGCCTGGTTCACACCCTGCCCAAGATGCGGCAGCATGGGGTGGGCGGCATCGCCCAATAGCGTCAGGCGTCCGTTGCTCCAGCTTTTCAGCGGGCGGCGGTCGTTGAGGCCCCACCAGAAGCAATAGTCCACCTTGTCGAGCAGTTTGCCGATCATCGGGTCCCAGCCGGCAAAGTCGGCAGCCAGTTCGGCCGGGTTGCCTTCGGCTGACCAGGATTTCGACCGTTGCAATGTCCATAGGCACAAAACCCACGTAGTTCAGCATTTCGCCGCGGCGCACAGGGAAAACCATGAAATGCTTGCCGTCGCCCATCCAGACCTGATGGGTTTCATCCTGCCAGCTATCGAGCTTGTTGCGCTCGACGAGGCCGCGATAGGCGCGAAAGCCGGAATATTCGGGCGGGGAGGGCTCGGTCGCAAAAGGTTGCAACACCGAACGCAGGCCGTCAGCAGCAATTACAATGTCGGCTGTGTCCGAATTTCCGTTTTCAAAGGTCACAGTTGCAGCGTCAGCGGTTTGTGAAAATCCGGTGCAGCGATGCCCGCAGCGCACGGTATCGGGCGGCAGGGCGGCGGCAAATGCGTCCAGGATGTCGGCCCGGTGCATGCCGTAGAAGCCGTTCCAGCCGCTGGAATCGGCCATCACGATGGGGCCAACTTCCGAGCCGTCCATCCGGCGATAGGTCGAGCCTGCGCCGACTTTCGCGCCGACCTTTGCCAGCGCCTCCTTGAAGCCCATGCGTTCCATCTGCCGCAGGCTGTTGGGATAGATGAAAATGCCCGCGCCGACTTCTCCCAGTGCGGGGGCCTGTTCATACACGGTGACGTTTATGCCCTTTTGCAGCAGCGCGTTGGCCGCGGCCAGGCCGCCCATGCCGCCGCCGACAATGATGGCCCGCAGCTTGTTCGATTTGGCTGATTTGTCCTGCACGGAAGTATGTTCCTGTTGATTGAGCTTGCTGCCTGGCTGGTCCACGCCGTAAAGGCCGCAGCGAAAGCGTTCTCCCACAAATGTCCACACGACAAGTAACGCCAGCCCAGCCGCGCGTCCAGTTGGCCAAGGGTCGCGGGGATTACTTGGGTCCGGCCGCAATGCCCATTTGCCTTTACCGCTCTTCCGGCTATACCCCGCGCCATGAACATCT
The DNA here is from genome assembly GCA_963700795.1 of uncultured Alphaproteobacteria bacterium. Classification (GTDB taxonomy): domain Bacteria; phylum Pseudomonadota; class Alphaproteobacteria; order Rhizobiales; family Beijerinckiaceae; genus Terripilifer. The sequence continues at coordinate 172,705 of CAVOYX010000001.1, forward strand.
TTGCCCAATTCCATGCCCGGGTGGCCGAAATTCTCGAAGCGATCTGCGCCGATGGCCGGCTCCCGCGCGATCTCGATATTTCACGCTTTGTCGTCGAGCCGCCGCGCGATGCCACGCATGGCGATCTTGCAACCAATGTTGCCATGGTCTTTGCACGTGAGGCCAAGGAGCATTTTGCCAATCCGCGCCAACTTGCGACCGAAATCGCCTATGCGCTGGCCGAGCAGCCGGATGTCGATCAGGCCGAGGTGGCGGGACCGGGGTTCATAAACATTCGCCTGCGGCCGTTTTCGTTCCACGAGGTGCTGCGTGCGGTTCTCACCGATCCGAATTTTGGCCGGGATGGCGGGCGCGATCACGGAGCAGGCGACGGGCCGGTCAACGTGGAATATGTTTCGGCCAATCCCACAGGTCCGATGCACGTCGGGCATGGCCGTGGCGCCGTATTCGGAGATGCGCTTGCCAGCCTGCTGGAGTTTGCCGGTCACGAAGTAACGCGCGAATATTATATCAATGACGCTGGCGCGCAGGTCGATGTTCTGGCCCGTTCGGCGCACTTACGTTACCGCGAAGCTCTCGGCGAGAACATCGGCGAGATACCCGAGGGCCTTTACCCGGGCGATTATCTGAAGCCGGTCGGCCAGCTGCTCAAGGAAAAATACGGCAACAGCCTCGTCGGGAAACCGGAAAGCGAATGGCTGGCCGACGTCCGTTCCATCGCCATCGATGCCATGATGGACATGATCCGGGCTGATTTGGCCGCCATCAACATCCGCCATGAAATATTTTTTTCAGAGCGCTCCCTGACCGATCGGACCGGAAATCTGGACGCCGTGGCAGCCGTTGTGGACAGTTTGCGCAAGGACGACCTGATCTACGAGGGGCGTTTGCCTCCGCCCAAGGGCCAGCTTCCCGATGACTGGGAAGACCGCGAACAGACCCTGTTCCGCTCCACCCGGTTTGGCGACGATGTGGATCGCCCGCTGATGAAATCGGATGGCTCCTACACCTATTTTGCCTCCGACATCGCCTACCACAAATCCAAGCTGGACCGCGGGTTCCGCACGCTCATTGATGTGTGGGGCGCCGACCATGGCGGGTATGTCAAGCGCATGGCCGCTGCGGTCAAGGCTCTGTCCGGGGGCAAGGCCGTCCTGGACGTGAAACTGTGTCAGCTCGTGAAGCTTGTCCGGGATGGCGTTGAAGTCAAAATGTCCAAGCGGGCCGGTGACTTCGTTACATTACGTGAAGTAGTGGATGAGGTTGGTGTTGATGCCGTGCGGTTCATGATGCTGTTCCGCAAGAACGACGCCCCGCTGGATTTTGATATGGCGAAAGTCATCGAGCAGTCCCGCGAAAATCCGGTCTTTTACGTGCAATATGCGCACGCCCGCGCAGCCTCCGTCGTGCGTCAGGCCAAGGCCGCTTTCCCGGATGTGGACTTCAGTGCTGCAGCCCTGGCAGCAGCGCCGCTTGATCAGCTTGTCGACCCCGGAGAAGTGGATCTCATCCGGTATATTGCCCAGTTTCCGCGGCAGATAGATGCCGCCGCTGCGGCGCATGAGCCACACCGGATTGCATTTTATGTTCACGAATTGGCAAGTTTGTTCCATTCGCATTGGAACAAGGGCAAAGATCAGCCACAATTACGCTTTGTTAATCAAGAAATACGAGATTTGACACGCGCCAGGGTTGCTTTGGTTATTTCGTTAACAACGGTTCTGGCGTCGGGGCTTGGTATTCTTGGTGTAAGCGCCCCGGAGGAAATGCGTTAAGACGCGCCGCAATCTCGATCTGCTGGGTAGCAGTTCATTTAGTTCAGCGGCGCTGTTGCGCACCGGTAGTCGGCCCTGATGCGTTTTGTACCGAACGCTCCATTCCGATTGCCGCCACGAGTTGAGGTGGATGATGAATGAATCCGCGGCCAAGTCCTTCGCTGCCCGAGGCAGCCAGGCAATCGATCTGAATGAATTCGAGCAGCGTCTGCGCGGTGATCAGCCTCGTCCACCCGGACATGATCCGCTTGCCGAACTGGCGACGCTGGTTAATTCGGCTGAAGATCCTTTTCGCGATCTGTTTGCCGAGCCTTCGAGGGCGCCTGTAGCTGCTGGCACCGCCGTCGCGCCTCTTGCGCCGCCTCCCCAACGGCGAAGGCCGGTTGTTCCGCCATCCCATCTGGGTGACGATCAATGGGCTCAGCCGACACAGCCCCCGGATATGTTGCGTGAATATGCGCAGAAAATGCGTGCACCCGCCGTCCCCGTGCAGGCCGGGGAGATTCCATCCGAGGATGATTTTTACGGAATTCCATCGATCAATGCGACCGCGCCACGTGCGCCCGCAGCGCCTGTGGCTCCCCTCGCGCATGCGCCAGAGCCTGCAGCGGCATTTGCTCCGCCACCGCAAGCCCCATCGCTGCCGGTTGTCCCTGCACGCTCGCGTGTGCCACTCCCCGACTTGCCGCCCCAGACTCGCGCTGCACCTGTTGCTGCAGCTGCTCCTTCTGCGCCTGCATTGCGTGGGACGCTTCCACCGGCCTCTGATCCGCTGGACGAATTCGAACGCAGTGTTGCCGATCTCGTTGCCGCTCGCGGTCAAGCCAGCCTTGCGCCCGCTGCGTCCGACACTTCGGACTACGCATACGACGATGTCGCTGAAGCACAGGCCTATCATGGCCAGGAACAGGCCGATCAATACGCCGGTCATCAGCAATGGCACGAGGAGCCCGTTGCGCCTCCACCATTGCGCGGTCTGACGGCCGAACCTGCCAGACGTCCGGCAGCCCCTCCTGAATGGGCGGGCGATGCCGATGTGCCACCGCCGCCGCCTTATGCCGATTATGCGTCGGAAGACCGGCGTTCGCGCAAGCCCGTGTTTTTGATGGGCGGTGCCCTGGCTGTGCTCATCGCAGGCATCGGTGTGACCCTTGCGATGCGTGATGGCGGTACCCGGAAGGGCGGTGTACCTACAATCACTGCCTCCAATGAAAAGCTTAAAGTGAAGGCAGACGAATCTGCCGCGGCGCGTCCGGTGCGTAACGTTTCGATTCTGCAGAACACATCCTCCAAACCAGTGGGTAGCAAGGTCGTCACGCGCGACGAACAGCCTATTGATCTGGCCCAGGTTCCGGCAGAGCCGAAACAGGATCTGCGCAAGCGCGAAGAGGAATTGAGCCGGAAGTTGAATCTCGGCGACAGGAACCTGACACGCCCGATTGCAACGATCGTCCCGGCGATCAAGGAAAAGCGTTCAGCTTCAGGCTATTTCCCTGAACCTCGCAGGGTTCGCACCGTCATGGTCCGTCCGGACGGAACGCTGATCGATCCCACTGCGTCGATTGCCAAGCCGGCTGCTCCAAGGGTTGTCTCTGCAGCGCGCGCCGCGCCGGCTCCCGAGGCTAACGATGCGCAGCCAATTCCATCGGCTCCCGCGCCAAGGATTGTTGAGCGGGCCGCACCGAAACCTGCACGCGTTGAAGCGCGCCGTCCGGCGGCCAAGCCAGCCGAAAGCCGCACCCGGACTGCTGCGGTTGAGCGCAAGCCTCGCGTCGAACGCGCAACGCCGGCGTCGCGGGGAGGTGGCTTTGCGGTTCAGCTCGCTGCTCCTGCCAGCGAGAGCGCAGCACGTTCTGTTGCCGGAAAAATGAAGGCCCAATACGGTTCGATCATGGGCGGACGCTCACCTTCCGTGCAAAAGGCTGTGGTCGGATCGCGCACGGTTTACCGGGTCCGGATTACAGGTCTTAGCCGTGGCGATGCGGGCAAGATGTGCTCGTCATTGCAATCGCGGGGCGGCAAGTGCTTCGTTGCCCGTAACTAGTCCCATCCGCTAGCATCAGGCTCCGGACGATTCCCGTCCGGAGCCTTTTTTATTTCAGGACCGACCGCATGGATAAGGCCGCGCGCGCATTTACGATTGGCTGCGCAACTACTGAACTGACCGCAGATGAGCGCACCTTCATCGCCAATGCCCAGCCCTGGGGATTGATCCTGTTCAAACGCAATGTTGCGGACCGGGAGCAACTGGCCCGGCTGACCGCATCGTTCCGGGAATTGGTTGGGCGCGAAAATGCTCCCGTACTGATTGATCAGGAAGGCGGCAGGGTGCAGCGCATGGGTCCGCCCCAATGGCGGGCTTATCCGGCAGCAGCAAAGTTCCATGCCATGGCGAATGGCGACAGGGATCGGCAGGAAATGTTGATCCGGACTGGAGCGCGCCTGATCGCCGATGATTTGCGCCAGTGCGGCATAAACGTGGATTGCCTGCCGGTTCTGGATGTGCCGGTTCCCGGCAGCCACCAGGTGATCGGCGATCGCGCCTATTCGGAGGATCCCTATGAGGTCGCGCGGCTGGGCCGGGCTGCTTGCGGTGGACTGCTGGACGGCGGCGTTCTGCCGGTGATCAAGCATATACCCGGTCACGGGCGGGCAGGGGCCGATAGCCATCTCGAGCTTCCCCGCGTCGATGCCCCGCTCGATGAGTTGAAAAAAAGCGACTTCATTCCATTCCGGGCCCTGAGCGACCTGCCTTTGGCCATGAGTGCCCATGTGATCTATTCGGCCATTGACGGCGAAAGGCCCGCGACCGTTTCACCGATTGTTGTTGACCGCATTATTCGCGGATTCATAGGTTATGACGGTCTTGTAATGAGCGATGATTTGTCGATGAAGGCACTTTCAGGCTCGTTTGCCGAGAAAACGGCGGCACTTTTCGCTGCCGGGCTTGATATGGCCCTGCATTGCAGTGGCGACCTCGCCGAGGCCCGTCAGGTAAGCCAGAACGCTCCATGGCTGGAGGGAAAATCGTGCAGCGCGCGCGCTCAGAGCCCTTGACAGGATAGCCTTCGAGCCAGAGCCAATTGATTCTGTGGAAGCTTCGGCCAGATTGGCCTCAGCCCTTGCTCTGGTGGCCTAGAGCGATCACATTCCGGCCGTCCCGGTCACTATGATCGGTGAGCGAGGAGTGATTCGCCGATGGCCGATCTGCCATTCGAAGACGTTGAGGAAGTAGAGCGCGGCGACAGCGAGCCTGCGTTCCTTGTCGACGTGGACGGCTTTGAAGGTCCGCTGGACCTTTTGCTCGAACTGGCCCGCCGTCAAAAGGTTGATCTTGCGAAGATTTCGGTATTGGCGCTTGCCGAACAATATCTCGGTTTCATCGAGCAGGCCCGCAAGATGCGGCTGGAACTGGCTGCCGACTATCTGGTCATGGCAGCCTGGCTGGCCTACCTGAAATCGCGGTTGCTGCTACCCGAAGAACCCAAGGAAGGCGACGAGCCCGCTGCTGCCGATCTGGCCGCCGCACTGGCACGCCGACTGCGCCATCTGGAGGCAATCCGGGCGGCTTCGCAAAAGCTGATGGACCGGCCGCAAATGGGCCGCGACATGTTCATGCGCGGCGAGCCGGAGGGCATTTCGGTCATCCGGCATTCGCAATATCAGGCCAAGCTTTTCGATCTGCTGACGGCCTATGCCCAGCAAAGACAGGTGCAGGCGCTATCGCGTGTAGTGCTGAAAAAGCGCATCGTCTGGACCTTGCCCGAAGCTCGCGCGGCATTGGAGCGGCTGGCCGGTCACACGTTCGAATGGACGGTTCTCGACCAATATCTCACCGAATACACGATGGACCCGCGTATGCGGCGGACAGTGCGGGCTTCGGGTTTCAGCGCTTCGCTGGAGCTTGTTCGTGAAGGACGCATATCCATTCGTCAGGACAAGGCGTTCGCGCCGATTTGGGTAAAGAGCACGCAGAGTGGCGAAGCGGCGTGAGCCGTTCGCCGTGATGAAATACAATTCCGAAAGGACTGGTTGTGGCAGAGGCGGCGCGTATAATTGAAGATCAAGACGAAGACCGGGATGAAAACGGGACGGCAGACGTGCGCGAGGAAGACCTGAGGGAAGCCTGCCGCATCGTCGAGGCCTTGATATTCGCCTCGACCGCGCCGGTAGAGGAAGGCGATCTGGCAAAACGTCTGCCCGATGGTCTGGAACTCGAAGCCGTGATGCAGGAACTGCGTTCCCATTACGAAGGCCGCGGCATCAATCTGGTTCGCGTTGCCAAAAAGTGGACCTTCCGGACGGCAGCCGATCTCGGCTGGCTCTTGTCGCGCGAAACCACACAGCAGAAAAAGCTGTCGCGAGCCGCCCTCGAAACGCTCGCAATCGTCGCCTATCACCAGCCGGTGACCCGCGCCGACATTGAGGAAATTCGCGGTGTAGCTATTTCCAAGGGCACACTCGATGTGCTGATCGAAACCGGCTGGGTGCGCCTGCGTGGCCGGCGCAAGACACCAGGCCGTCCGGTCACCTATGGCACTACCGAGGATTTCCTGCTGCATTTCGGGCTGGAGCAGATTACCGACCTTCCCGGTCTCGACGAACTCAAGGGCGCAGGCCTCTTCGATGGCCGCCTGCCGCAAGGTTTCGGTGTTCCCACGCCCAATGATGCGACCGAGCTGACCGAAGACGAGGATCCGCTGGAAGACCAGGACTTGCTGGCGCTTGCCGAAGCAGATGCAGACGGGTCGGATGCCGAGGAGATGGCAGCTGAGGCCGAAGCCGAGGCTGAAGCGGTGTCTGCCGATGAAGAATTCGATGCGGATCCGGATGATGTGGTCCCGCAGGCCAGGGCCGACGCAGGCGAAATCTGACGCGAAAAAATAGCTGGGGTAAAACATCTGCCTCGGGCAAGCTGGAAATTAGCAAGTTTCCTGTCAAAATGTTCATAAATCGGGGGCTTTTGGCCCCTGAACTCACTAAGTCCCCCTTTTTGTCTCCTTGTTTTTGCCGCGCCGCTCCCATACTTTCTGAGCAGACCGGACGGGGAGAGCCCCGGACGCAACGCGAAGGAGGTTTCTATGGGCTCGATGTCGATTTGGCACTGGCTTGTTGTAGGTGCAATTGCTCTGTTGCTGTTCGGCGGCAAGGGCAAGATTTCGGATATCATGGGCGACGTGGCCAAGGGCATCAAGTCGTTCAAGAAGGGCATGCAGGAAGACGAAGAGAAGGCAAAGACTGCCGAAGGCCGATCCTAAGACGATCGAGCAGGCTGCAACTGCCAAAGTCGCCGAAGAGCAGCCCCAGCCCCAGAGCCAGAAGGCCAGCTAAGGCAGGCGGCAGGTCAGCCTGCCGCACCAGGACCGGTCTGACGGAAAGTGGCCGGGCAAGCTTCTCCTTCGCGAGACTGCCCGGCGGGTGGGTGAAACCAAACTGGACTTGCTCCATACCCACCCGTTCAGACCTGGGATATCCCGCGCCGGCGAGCGCGGATCCCCTCGACCCGTTCCGGCAACGGATACAAAGGTACATGGCTCACATCAGGCGACGCTCGCCTCAGTTTCGCCGGCTGCTTCTGGTGCAAACCAACTTACTATGGACGTACCACTCCCATGTTCGACTTTAGCGCGACGGAATTTCTTGTTATCGCCCTTGTCGCATTGATCGTGATTGGACCGCGCGAATTGCCGGGCCTGTTGCGCCAGTTCGGCCAGATGGTCGGTAAGGTGCGTCGCATGGCCAGCGAATTCCAGGAACAATTGAACAATGCGGTGGAGCATTCCGAGGTTCAGGAGATCAAGAAGGACCTGAAGGATGTTGCCGACAAGGCGCGCATTGAAGTGGACTACGACCCGGCCGTCGATGCCGAGCGGGAAATTCGCGAAGCCGTGCAAGGCACGAAACCCGCGAAGATCCAAGAATCCCGATTACGGCAATGACCCGGACGATGCGCTGGTTGAGTTTCCCTCCGCCGATGCGGAGAAGACTGCGGCTGCAAAACCTGCGGGCGAGGGTGATTCCAAACGCGCCAGCCAAACGGCTGCAAAGCCGTCAGGCAAGGACAATGCGATTGTTCGTGAACCTTCCACGCCGCGTTCGGCAGGCAAGCGCCTGCCGGTAACTACCGGCACTGAAACTCCGGTCGAATCCGTCGCGACCGGCAATACCGACCCAGACGGCAAACCGACTTCTGTGAAGGGCTGACCACTGCCATGAGTGACCAGGACATTGAAAACTCGAAAGCGCCGTTGATCGAGCACTTGATCGAATTGCGTTCGCGTTTGGTCAAGGCTGTGGCGGCCTTCTTCATCATGTTTGTCGTGTTCTTCTTTTTCGCGAAGGACATCTACAACATCTTGGTTGTGCCGTTCACTGCCGTCGCCGGGCCGGATGCCAAGCTCATCTACACTGCGCCGCAGGAATTTTTCTTCACGCAGATCAAGGTGGCAATGTTTGCTGCTGCTTTTGCAGCCTGTCCGGTGATCTTCGGCCAGATCTATGCATTCGTTGCGCCAGGTTTGTACAAGCATGAGAAGTCGGCTTTTGCGCCCTATCTGGTAGCAACGCCGATCTTCTTCGCGCTTGGTGCGCGATGGTTTATTTCCTCGTCATGCCGAACCTGCTGAAGTTCTTCCTGTCGATGCAGCAGACGCAGGGTGCAGGCAAGGCACAGATCGAACTGCTACCGCGTGTGAGTGAATATCTGTCGCTGATCATGACGCTGATTTTTGCCTTCGGCATCACGTTCCAGCTTCCGGTGGTTCTCACGTTGCTCGGCAAGGTCGGTGTGATCAGCTCCGACTTCCTGAAGGCGAAAAGACGCATCGCGATCTTTCTGGCCTTTGTGGTTGCGGCGGTGTTGACGCCTCCTGATGTGTTCAGCCAGTTCGCACTGGCTGTACCAGCGATCCTTCTCTACGAAGCTTCGATTATTTCGGTGAAGATGATCGAGAAGAAGCGTGCAGAGGAGCCCAAACCGGAAGAGCCGGGGGCGGAGCCCGCTGCAGGACAGTAATCCGGAGAAAACAAACCGCCCGCGCCAAAACGCGGGCGGTTTTCTATTGCGAGCCGGATTCCACGTCGCCTCGAGGCCCTCGATGGGATAAAAGAGGATATTGCAGAAGCGCTTTCCGATTCCCGGAACAGTTTTCTCGCCCCGGAATTTTCATGCCTCTCCGCGACCAGTTTTATGCCGTGCTTGTCGCATTCATCTGGGGCATTGCCTTTATCCCGGTAAAATGGGGCGTTGCGGAACTGCCGCCGTTGATGCTGACAGCCGCACGATTTTTCTTCACGGCCTTTCCCGCAATCTTTTTCATCGCACCGCCGCGTGCCAAGGTTTCCGTGGTGATCGCCTACGGGCTTGTGCTGGGCGTCGGGCAATTCGGATTTGTGTTTACGGCCATGGCCATGGGCATTTCTGTTGGTCTCACGTCGATCGTTGTTCAGACCCAGGTTTTTTTCACGATCATTCTGACAGTGATTGTCTTTCGCGAGCGGCCGCTGGCCCATCAGATTGCAGGAAGCCTGATCGCCTTTGCAGGTGTTGTGCTCGTCGGACAGAACAAGCTCGGTGATGTGATCTTCGTGCCGTTCCTGATGGTGATTGCGGCTGCCTTCTGCTGGGGCAGCGCAAATGTCATCGGGAAGACGGCGGGGACGCATCGACATGCTGTCATTCGTCGTCTGGTCCAGCCTGGCATCGCCGGTGCCACTGGTTCTGTTGTCGCTGCTGATCGACGGGCAGGCCGGGATCGACGCGCTGTTGCCGCCATCCTGGACGATCATGGCGGATTGTCCTGGTCCTGGCATGGCCGTCGACCTTGTTCTGTTTCGGCATGTGGAGCCATTTGCTCAGCCGCTATCCGGCGGCCAGCGTTGCCCCTTTCGCCCTGCTCGTGCCGCTGGTCGGGGCTGATCGCCGGGGCGATTTTCCTCGGTGAGCGGATCGGCGTCATTGAACTGGTGGGCGGTTCACTGGTAATGGCAGGGCTCGCCTGCGTCCTGTTCTGGCCGCGCCTGCCCGGGCCTTGGCACGAACGACCCGAGATTGCACAATGTACGATATCCGCTGGATCCGCGACAATCTGGACACCGTTTGACGAAGGCCGCCGCCGCTCGCGGGCTTGCTCCACTGGGCGCTGAACTGCTGGCGCTGGACGATCGATCGCCGCGAGGCGATCGGCAAGGTCGCAGGCGCAGCAGGAACGCCGCAACGCGGCCTCGAAGGAAATCGGCGCCGCCATGAAGGCTGGCGACAAGGACAAGGCCGAAGCGCTGAAGGCCGAAGTCGCGGCGCCTGAAGTCCGGGATGAGCGTCGTCGAGGCGGCAGGAAAAGGACGGCGATCGCCAAGCTGAAAGCCGCTCTTTCCGAAATTCCCAATACGCCGCTGGCGGATGTGCCGGAGGGGCGGACGAGGAAGGGCAATGTCGAAGTGCGCAAGGTCGGCACGCTCGCCGAAGTTCGACTTCGAGCCGAAGGAGCATTTCGATATCGGCGAAGCTCTCGGCCTGATGGATTTCGAGACCGCGCCAAAGTCTCGCGGCTCCCGCTTCGTCGTGCTGAAGGGGCAGATGGCCCGGCTGGAGCGCGTCGTTGATGCAGTTCATGCTCGACCTGCACATGGACGTCACGGCTACACGGAAGTCGATCCGCCATTGCTCGTGCGCGACGCTGCCATGTTTGGTACAGCGCAATTACCGAAGTTCGCGAGACGATCAGTTCGCAACCTATGCAGGGCTGGTCAATCAGGCAGACAGCGTCGAACCGAACATCACTGGCTCATCCCCACGGCCGAAGTACCGCTGACCAATCTCGTGCGCGAAAGCATCGTCGACGAAGCATCCTTGCCGATGCGCATGACTGCCGGCACCTATTGCTTCCGTGCCGAGGCCGGGAGCCGCCGGCCGCGACACGCGCGGCATGATCCGCCAGCACCAGTTTCACAAGGTCGAGCTGGTTTCGATTACGACACCCGAACAGGCTATCGAAGAACACGAGCGCATGACCGCATGCGCCGAGGAAGTGCTGAAGCGGTTCGGCCTGCCGTATCGCGTCATGCTCCTGTGCACCGGCGACATGGGTTTCGCGTCGCAGAAGACCTACGACCTTGAGGTCTGGCTGCCGGGGCAGGGGCAGATACCGCGAAATATCCTCCTGCTCGGTCTGTGGTGATTTTCAGGCCCGGCGAATGAACGCCCGCTACCGCACCGAAAAGGGCCCGCGATTCGTCCATACGCTGAACGGGTCCGGCGTGGCAGTCGGCCGCGCGCTGGTCGCGATTCTGGAAAACTATCAGAACGCCGATGGTTCGGTGACAATTCCCGAAGCCCTGCGCGGATATATGGGCGGCAAGGACCGTATAGTTGCAGCGTGAAACATCCGGCGTTTGTCGAGCGCATCCATTGCGCTGAAGCAGGTCGAAACTGAAATAAAGGGAGGCATTGCCGTATGGCGCAGATCGAAGCAATCGACGTTCATTGTCATGTTATTTCGCCGGATCGCGAAAAATATCCGCTGGCGCCGATTGGGCGGCAAGCAGAGCGACTGGTCTTCGGAGCGCTCGCTGACGCCGGAGCAATTGATAGCGGCCATGGACGAAGCCGGGCGTGAGCAAGGCGGCTGTGGTGCAGGCTTCAACGGCCTATGGGCATGACTTGTCCTACGTCGCCGATTCCATCGTTCGGTTTCCGGATCGGCTGACGGGCGTCTTTTCGATCGATCCACTCGATGCCGATGCGCTCAACCACATCGATCACTGGACGTCTCGCGGCATGACCGGTATGCGTGTGTTCACAACCGGTACGACGATGCCGGGGCAGCAGACATGGCTGGCCGATGAGGCAGCCTACAAGGTCTGGGAAGCTGCCGGAAAACGAAAGCTGCCGGTTGCGATGCAGATGACGTTGAAGGGCGTGCCGCTGCTGGAGAAGATCGTGCAGAACTTTCCGCAGACCAATTTCCTGCTCGATCACCTTGCGCGCATCACGCTTGACGATGGCCCTCCCTATGCCGCCGGCGCACCGCTTCTGACACTGGCCAAATATCCCAACGTCTATCTGAAGCTCACCAGCCGCACCGTCGAACAGACCCACGAAGGCAAGGCTGATGCAAAGTCTTTCATGGAAATGATCCTGAAACATTTTGGCGCACAACGTATGTTGTGGGGCTCCAACTTTCCCGCGCACGACGACACCCTGGCGAATATCCTGCGCGATGCGAAGCAGGTCATTGGCCATGCCAGCGCAGACGAACAGGTGCAGATTTTGTCCGGCACGGCAAAACGTCTTTATCCATCGCTAGCGTGAGGAGTGCAATGACCGAATCCGTCCCGCAATTAAAAGTCGCTCTCAAGCGCTATCCGACAACCGACGCGCTGTTGTCGGGCAAATTGACATCGCCGCTCATGACGTTCGACTGGCATGAAGTGGAACCGATCCACGATGCATTCAAGCCGATGGCGCAACGCCAGGTTTTCGATGCAAGTGAAATGGCTGTGTTCACCTATTTGCAGGCGCGTACCTACGCAAAGCCGTTGGTGCTTTTGCCGGTTGTACTGGCCGCGCGGTTTCAGCATCCCTGCATCGTTTACAACACCGACTTTCACAAAGAACTGACCCCGGAAATGCTGCCGGGCAAGAAAGTTGGCGTGCGCGCATATTCGCAGACCACAGGCGCTTGGGTACGCAATATTTTAGCGACAGAACATGGTCTTGATTTGGAGTTGATCAAGTGGATAACATTTGAAGGCGGCCATCTGGCGGAATATAGCGAGCCATCATTCGTTCAGCGTGCACCGGCAGGTGAGAAACTTTTACCCATGTTGATGTCCGGCGGCGTGGATGCAGGAATTCTTGGCAATGACTTGCCGGACGATCCGAAAATCAAGGCTGTCATTCCCAATGCCAAAACGGCAGGCCGGGCCTATTTCGACAAGACCGGCCTGATCCCGATCAATCACATGCTGGTTGTAACGAAAGAACTTGCAGACAGGCGGCCAGATCTGGTGCGCGAAATCTTTCGTCTGTTTCGTGAAAGCAAAATGAATGCGCCCGCAAGTGCAGGACAACCTGATTTGCGGCCATTGGGGATCAAGGCAATATCGCCTTCGCTACAGGTAGTGGTCGATCTGGCCTATCACCAGAAATTGATACCGCAGAAATTCAGTCTGGATGAGCTTTTTGCCGATGCTCGCAGCCTGCTTGGCGCGGACGCAGAATGACATTTTGTAACACACACAGGAGTAACACATGAGGAACATGAATTGCCGGCCAATCGCTGTTGCTGGCGCAATTGCCCTTACAGGTTTGATGGGCAGCTCGGGCCTTGCCAATGCGCAGGACGAAGCTGCATTTTTCAAGGGTAAGACAATTCGCATCATGTCGGGATTTCCACCAGGCGGCTCCTATGATCTTTATGCGCGCTTTGCCGGTGAAGCTCTCAAGATAGCGATCCCGGGAATTGATGCCGTAGTCGTTGAGAACAAGCCGGGCGCAGGCGGTCTGATTGCCGCAAACTATTTTTCCAATATCAGCGCCAAAGACGGAACGGCATTGGCAGTATTGCCGGACACGATTGCAACCTTCCAGTTGATTGATCCTTCCAAGGTCAAATTCGATGTCAGAAAATTGAATTTCATCGGATCGTTCACGCCCATCAATTCTCTGATCCTGCGGCGTGGCGATGCGCCGGCAAAGACAATTGCGGAATTGAAGAGCAAGGAAAGCACAGTCGGTTGTTCAGGCAAGAGTGCGCAGAGCTATCAGTTTCCGGCCGCAGCCAAGATGCTCGCAGGTTTCAATTTCAAGATGGTTTGCGGTTATCGCGGAACAGGCGGCATTTCTTTAGCGCTGGAGCGCAAGGAGATCGATATTGCCGGTGCGGGCTGGAGCGCATGGCGCGTCTCGCACAAGCAACAGCTTGAAAAGGGCGATGTCGTGCCGGTTTTCCAGATCGGCCTCAAGCGCGATGTCGAGCTGCAGAATGTGCCGCTACTGCAGGAGTTGACGGACGATCCGGAGCAGAAAAAGGCTATTGAATTCATCAGCGGCGGCACGGCCATTGGCCGGGCATTGTCAGCCCCTCCAGGTGTGCCCGCTGCGCGCATCGCATTCTTGCGCGAAGTCTTCGATAAAATTGCGAAAGATCCGGCAATGAAAGCACTGGCCGACAAGCGCAAGCTCGTGTTCAATCCGGTTGCAGGCAAGGAAATTCAGCAGATTTCCAATGCCATCGTTGAGACGCCAAAGGCGATTGTTGACAAGGCCAGCGTGGCTTTCAAGTAGCTGTATTTCACTGCGCCCAATAGAGAATGGGTTCTCGACAACAAGCTGCAAATCGGAAGGTTTGCGGCTTTTTCGTTGTTTATCGTCCGTATCGCGTGTTTTTCAGCGCTGATTTGATAATATCGTAATATGATATACCTCTCTGCCATGTTTCGGCGATCAATGCCGCGATACCGCCGACCAGCCTTCCGGGGCCGGTCACGTCATCAGTGGCGCTTAGCTGCAAAATCAAAAGAGGGGACACAATGCGAAGGATAATCCTGGCATCTATTGTAACGATCGCGAGCGGACTTGCGCTGCAAGCGCCACCTGCGCTGGCGCAGGATGAAGCCGCTTTTTACAAGGGCAAGACAATCCGCATCATGTCCGGTTTTCCGACAGGTGGCTCATACGATCTCTATGCCCGCTTTGCTGCAGAGATATTGAAGAAGGGTATTCCCGGCCTGGAGAATGTGATCGTTGAGAACAAGCCGGGTGGCGGCGGTCTCATTGCAACGACATTCTTTTACAATCAGGGCGCCAAGGATGGCACGGCGCTTGGCGTGCTTCCCGACACCATCGCAAATTTTCAATTGATGGATCCGGCAAAAGCCCAATGGGATGTTCGCAAGCTGCGCTACATTGGTTCGATGACACCGATTAATTCGCTGATTTTGCGCCGCGGCGATTCCGAAGCGAAGACCATTGATGAGCTGCGCGCGAAAGAAACGATTGTTGCTGCATCCGGCAAGAGCGCCCAGAGCTATCAGTTTCCTGCTGCGGCCAAGGCGCTGGCAGGCTTCAATTTCAAAATCGTTGCAGGTTACCGTGGCGCGCGCGGCATCAAACTCGCGCTCGAACGCAAGGAGGCCTACATCGGCGGACTGGGGTGGACAGCATGGCGTGTGTCTCATCGCGACCGTATTGCGAGCGGCGAATATGCACCGATCTTCCAGATCGGGTTGAAACGCGACGCCGAACTGGCCAACGTTCCGCTGCTTCAGGAACTGGTGACCGACGCGGACACAAAGAAGGCGATTGAGTTCATCAGCGGTGGCACCGCAATCGGTCGTGCGCTTAGCGCTCCTCCGGGCGTGCCGGAAAGCCGCATCGCCTACCTGCGTGCCGTCTTCGACAAGGTCGTCCAGGATCCGGAAATCATAGCCATGGCAAAAAAGCGTGGGCTGATCCTGAATCCGATTTCCGGCAAGGATGTGCAGGCAACGTCCGATGCCATTGTGCAGACACCCAAGGCAGTAGTCGAAAAGGCCGCAATGGCGTTCAAATAGCCCCGTCTTCTAGCCTCGTCTTTCCGCAGCAGAATTCTGACCCGGCCTATGGGCCGGGTTTTCTGTATCCAGCTATCGCCATGCGTGAATCGTGCTAGATGAGTGTTCATGCATATTCTCATTACGAACGACGATGGAATCCATGCCCCCGGATTGGCGGTGCTGGAAGGTATAGCGCGCGAAATCGGCGATGAGGTCACAATTGTCGCTCCCGAGATGGACCAGTCCGGGGTCGCCCATTCCCTGACGCTGAACGATCCCTTGCGCTTGCGGGAAATCTCACCGTCGCATTTTGCAGTGAAGGGCACGCCCACAGATTGCGTGATCATGGCTGTGCACAGGATACTGGAAGGCCGCAAGCCGGACCTTGTCCTGTCCGGTGTCAATCGCGGGCATAATGTTGCCGAAGATGTCACCTATTCCGGCACTGTGGCGGGGGCCATGGAGGGGACGATCTTGGGCATACCGTCGATTGCGCTGTCCCAGTCCTATGCACCGGGCGGTCATAACGAGGTGCCGTTTGATTGCGCCCGGAACCATGCCCCTGACCTGATCCGCAAGGTCCTGAAGGCGGGCATACCGGCCGACACGCTTATCAATGTGAACTTCCCGCGCTGCCCGGCGGAGGAGGTGCGCGGCATCTCCATCACCAGCCAGGGTAAACGCGACACCCTGCTGCGCATCGAAGAACGCTTCGATGGCCGCCGCAACCCGTATTACTGGATTGGTTTTCAGCGCCTGCAGGGGACGCCAGCCAATGGTACAGACCTTGCCGCGCTGGCCGACAACCGAATTTCGGTTACGCCATTACAGGTCAATCTGACGGCTTTCGATTTGCAGCAAAGACTTCGAGAGGTCTTCGGCTGATGGGTGCGGCGGCGGGAGACAGGGGGTCACCGGACGCATCCGCCGCAGATCAGGCGCGTATGGCATTTGTGCTGCGTCTGCGCGAGCGGGGTATAGCGGACGTCAACGTCCTGCGCGCTTTGGAAATGGTTCCGCGAGAGACATTCGTTCCCAGGCGCTATGCGGATCTCGCCTGGCGAGACCTCTCCTTGCCGATCGCCTGTGGCCAGATCATGCCGGACGCATTCGTGGTCGCCCGCGTGATGGAGGCCCTGGCGCTGAACGACCGACATCGGGTTCTGGAGATCGGGGCAGGGTCCGGCTATGCAACTGCCATTCTTGCCCGTCTGGCCGGAACTATTGTCTCTTTCGAGCGATACCGGTCGCTGGCATTGGAAGCGCAGGAGCGGCTGAAAGCATCTGGCACAACTAACGTCGCGCTGGAATGGGGCGATGGCTTTGAAGCGGCCGGGAAGCTGGGCCAGTTTGACAGGATACTCGTCCATCTGGCCCTGGATGCCCCACCTGCCGACTTGCTAGGGCAGTTGGCGCCGGGTGGGCGATTGCTGTGCGGCTTGAGCGCAGCACCTGGCCGACCGCCATGTCTGGCGATGTTTGGCGCTCCTACCGGGGCGCCCCAGGCGGCGGCGATCATAGCGGAAGCGCGATTGACGCCAGCCATCGCCGGCATTTCCGAAGCTCTGTAGGAAATCCGGATTTGAGCTATTTTTCAATTGCCTGCGGGCATTTCCGGATTCACTTTCTCAACAGATTGCCCGCAGGATGCCGGCTGGTCAGAATCGGCAAGTTAAAAATCGGCTTGTTAAAAATCGCATTTGGAAAAATTCCGCACGTCAAGCGGAAGAAATTGTTCATCATAAACTCTCCCTTAACTCTGACGGAGTTCTAATGGGCAGGTCGAAATGCTCAGGGGAGCAAGCCTGAAGTCAGGTTTCTTTGGTTTGATACCCCGGATCGGTTCATTCGCCGGCTGTCGTATTCAGCGTTTTGCTGTTGCTCCGGCCACTCAGTGTGAGTTTGAGTTATGCGTTCATCCTTACCATTCGGAAGCCGGGTTTACGTCCGCACCGCAGTTGTCGCCCTTGCGGCTGGTCTGCTTGGGGCCTGCTCTTCCGAAATGGAACGATTTGCCAGTGTCAGCCCTGACGTCACCAACTCCACACGCGGTGGAAACATGCTGGTTCCACCGAGTGGTATCGGCGGTGGGGCAGCCGTGGCAAACGCTGCGACACCTGCCATTCGCCCGCTCGGCCGCATGTCGAGCATTACCTCGAGCCCTCTTCTTCCGCCCGGTGGCGCCAAATTCGCTGCTCCAGCGGCCCAAAGTCCAATCCTTAGATCTACGCCCGCCCAGTCGGCCGCTATCGCAGCCTCGGTGCCGACAGGTACTGCCCGCAATCTGGCGCGCGCAGGAAACTGGACGCCGGCGGGCGGCACGCCGATTGTTGTTGCCAAGGGCGAGTCTCTCGGAATGATTGAGCGCCGCTATGGCGTGCCGACCGATACGTTGTTGAAAGTCAATGGCCTGCGCTCAGCCTCGCAGGTTGTGCCCGGCACCCGTCTGACAATCCCGGTCTATGACGCCAGCGGCAAGATTACAGCCAGGACCGCCTCGAAAGGCGATACCACCGCATCCATTCGCCAGCCAGGCCGGGTCGCGGCAACAGCGGCAGTGAAGAAAGCCGCACCGATAGCGTCTGCAGCGCCGATGCCAAGTGCGCGCCCGGCGGCATTGCAGAAAAACCAGAAGCGTGTGGCCAGTGCTGGCAAGCTTGAGGCTAATGTCGCGCGCCCGAAGGTCGCTACCGAGCCGAAAGAAACATCTGCCGAGCGCCGTGCCCGCCTGAAGGAAGAGCAGCAGTCCAAACTCGCCAAGCGTAATCTGGCGCGCAAGGAAGCAGCCGAAGAGGCGCGCAAGAAGCGCGAAGCATTGGCTGCCAGAAAAGCAAGCGCAAAGCCGGAAAAAGTTGCTTCCGTGTCGCCCGGCAAGCCGCATGTTGAGAAAACCGATAGCAAACCTGTTGCAAGCATAACCAAGCCGGAGAAGTCTGAAGACGAGGGGTCCGGTGCGAATTTCCGCTGGCCTACCAAAGGGCGCATCATTCAGGGCTACCGCAAGGGCCAGAATGACGGCATCAACATAGCTGTGCCGGAAGGGACTGCGATCAAGGCGGCCGAAGGCGGCGTAGTTGCCTATGCTGGTAGCGAATTGAAAGGCTACGGCAATCTGGTGCTCATTCGCCATCCTAACGGTTTCGTCTCTGCCTATGCACACAACAGCCAGTTGAAAGTGAAGCGCGGAGATCAGGTTCGTCGCGGCCAGACAATCGCAGCGGCAGGCCGCACGGGCAATGTGTCAACACCGCAACTGCATTTCGAATTGCGCAAGGGTGCAAATCCGGTCAATCCGGTCGGTCACCTGGGTTCCAACTAGCGTTCAGAGTACAAGTTCAGTTTGCCCGGATTTCCGCGAGACACGTAAATCAGGGCAAATCGAAAAGGCGGCGGGTCCCAGGAAAGGCCTTGCCGCCTTTTATTTTTTTGAACTATCCGAGGCATGACGCATTCGTGAATTTTCATCGCGTGTTGGCAGTGCTAGTGCCGCGTTATGCAAAGCATGGTCTGTACCCTGAAAAAAATTGCGATTGTCCTGCTGCTTGCGATGCTTGCGGCTTCGCAGGCGCATGCGCAAACTGCACCGCGTCTGCCTGATGGCGAAGAGACTTCCGCGTCCGGTTACAGTGCCTGGCTAATTGATCCAACACAGCGCTACAATCACGGCGTTCTCGGTGATGCCATCGAGGCCGGCGGGTTTTCGGTTCGCACACCCGGCGGGCGAGTATTGTCTTACCGCCTGGGCAAGGATGCCGTGTTTGAAGACAGACGCGTACGCCTGGCAGATATCGATGGGGACGGCCGGCCCGAGGCTATCGTCATAAAATCATACGTGCGCAAGGGATCTGCGGTCGCTGTCTTCAGCATTGGCCCGCGCGGGATTACACCATTGGTTGAAGGGCCTGCCATCGGCCGCTCCCATCGTTGGCTGAACATTATCGGCGTGGCGGATTTCAATGGTGATGGACGCATGGACATTGCTTATTGCCAGACGCCACATCTGTCCGGCATTGTCCGCGTGTTCACTTTTACCGGACGAGCCTTGCAAGAGATTGGCTCACGGTCCGGATATACAAACCACGCTATCGGATCTCGTGATCTGGATGAGGCCAGAATAGTCCGCAGGCCCAGGGCGCCTGCCGAAATTATCATCCCGGTCATCGGTCGGCGGGAAGTAGCGGTGCTGGGATTTCGCAATGGCCGCTTGGTCGAAATGTCCCGGCAGCCGAAATAAAACATGCGCGGCAGGCGGTTCCGGGCTAAGCCAGCATCATGTCCAGCACTGCCTCCCGTTCCCTCGACAGACTAGCAATATTCCTGCTGCTGATATTTTGTATCAGCTGGTCGTTGCAACAGGTCGCGGTGAAACTGGCGCTCCCGGAGTTTCCCGCCCTTACCCAGGCTGCAGTCCGTTCGATTGTTGCCAGCGTTTTGGTAGGGTTGTGGTGCTGGCTTCGTGAGCCCGGCGTCTTTCGCGCCGACGGGACGCTCTGGCCGGGGCTTGCAGCAGGCCTGCTGTTTCTCGCTCGAGTTTCTGTTGCTGTTTCTCGGATTGCAGTGGACGTCTGCCAGTCACGCGGTTCTGTTTTTATATACCTCGCCGTTCTTCGTTGCATTGGCGGATCACGCTTCTCGTGCCGGACGAAAGGTTGCGCCCGATCCAGTGGTTGGGGCTGGCGTTGTCGTTTGCGGGCGTGGCTTTTGTTCTGCGCATTGCGGGCGGGATTTCCGGAAAGGTTTTGCTAGGCGATATTTTCATTCTTGTTGCCGCTGCATTGTGGGGCGCGACTACGGTGCTTGTACGCGTCACGAGCCTGCGTCAGGCACCGCCTGCAAAGTCGATGCTGTATCAACTGGCTTTTTCGGCAGTTTTCCTGACGGCGGCAGCGTGGATCAAGGGCGAGCAATGGCCCGTTGCCATCACGGCCATTCCGGCAATCAGTCTTGCTTATCAGAGCGTCTGGGTCGGCGCTTTCACCTTTGTCGGCTGGATCTGGCTGGTCAGCAAATATCGCGCAGCGGAGATTGCAGCATTCAGCTTCCTGACACCGGTACTTGGCGTTGCTGGCCGGTTGGCTTGTCATGGGCGATGCGATGAGTCCCGCTTCGTTGCTGCCGTGGCACTGGTGGCGGCCTGGGATCGTTCTGGTCAACCGCCAGCCGAACCGCCCGAGCAAGAACCCGGATGCGTTTCCTGATTCATCGAACAGGTGAAGGCCCCTAGAATGCGCGATAAATGATCCCTGCGCCGAGGAACAGAAACGCAACAGGAACGTCTTTACGAAGACCTTTTCAGACATGCGGCCGCGCGCCTTGCCGCCGACCCAGATACCGAACAAGGATGTGATCGAAGCGATTATCGTCAGCACGATCAAGGCTGATGTGAAGGTGCTCGTTGAGGCCGACGACGGTCAGCATGATGAAGCGCGCCGGCGACAAACCAGATGGCAATCGACTGAATCAGTTCGTTGCGGTTAAGCCCCAGTGTCTGCAGATAGGGAACGACCGGCATGGCGAACATGCCGCTCATGCCGCCCAACGGTGCCGCCAATCAGGCCGAGTACGGGCGACCAGAAATTTCGTATCTTGCCGGGGCTGGACAGCCGAATATTTGCCAGCGACACAATCGAATAGATCATGATCAACGAGCCAACGATGAATGCCAGCAATCTTTTGTCGCCCTTCATTCCAATCTGCGTTGCAAAGCCGATCGCGATGCCGCCAACAAGAAGTAATGGCCATAGCCGCTGGATCGACGATTTGAGCGCTGGACCGGCAATGGCTTGCGCAAGGCTCGTCAACATGGCTGGCGCAAGCGTGATGTAGATCGCCTCGCGAATACCAAGGATGTGCGACAGAAGCGATACTGCAAATATCGGAAGACCAATTCCGACAATGCCTTTGACAAAACCCGCGGTGAGGAACACCGCTGCCACGGGCAAGGCCGTCGTCCAATCAATGGTCATGATCCGATTTCCGATCTGCGAAGACGCAACATTACGCGTCAATTTGTTTTCTTGCCCTGCCGTCCGGCCAGATCCTGAATGAATTGCCAGGCAGTGCGGCCTGATCTGGCCCCGCGTGTCGCAGCCCATTCGATTGCTTCGGCGCGCATGTCCTGAGCCTTCGTATCAAGCCCGAAATGCCTGGCATAGCCATGCACCATATCGAGATAATCGTCCTGGCTGCAGCGATGAAAGCCGAGCCACAGATCCGAACCGGTCGGACAGTGACACTTTTTCTTCGACCGCTTCGCCGGGGTTTATCGCTGTGGATCTTTCGTTGTCCATCATGTCGCGCGGCAGCAGATGCCGCCGGTTGGACGTGGCGTAGAAGATGACATTTGCCGGGCGGCCTTCAATGCCTCCTTCCAGAACAGCCTTTAGCGATTTGTAGGATGTGTCGTCCGAGTCGAACGACAGGTCGTCGCAAAATACGATGAACGGGTAGGGCGCATCGCGCACCATAGCCATCAGCAATGGAAGGCTTTCGATGTCTTCGCGATGTATTTCGACGAGTTTAAGTGCCGGCGTGCCCTTGCGTGCCCGGCGGGAATTTATGCTCGCGTGAACGGCCTTCACCAGCGAGGATTTGCCCATACCCCGTGCGCCCCAGAGCAGGGCATTATTGGCCGGAAGACCATTGGCAAACCGCTCGGTGTTTTCGAACAAGGTGTCGCGGAGCCCGGTCGATACCCTTCAGCAAGTGCCATGTCGACGCGGTTGACCGACGCGACGGGCGACAATTCCCGCTCTGCTGCATGCCAGACAAACGCATCGGCGGAGGCAAAGTCCGGCGCGCTGGTGGCAGGCGGAGCGAGCCGCTCGAGAGCCGAGGCTATTCTGGCGACCAGCGCAGCGAGATCGTCGCCGCCCTTGCCTGAGCCGGCAACAACCTTTGCCTTGGCCTTGATGCCGTTATCAGGCTTGGTCGTAGCTTTGGCCTTGGTTTTGACCGTGGCCTTGGGTTTGGCCTTGACGGGGGTGAAGGGCTTGGATTTTGCCATTTCAGAATGGGAACCATGCGAGGTGACAGGGAGCCCGGCCTTTACCGCGAAGTGGCTTGCCCGTCTATGCCGGACCCTGTTTCATTGGCACAGGATTGCCCGAAACCCGATAATTCGCCCGCCTTGCCATTGCTTTCGACGCTGCCACGGCTATATTCCGCGCGACTTTGAAGCCCCGCCTGTGAACGGGGCTGTGTTTTCTGTGGAGTTAATCGCGATGTCCTTCATTACCCCAGCCTATGCCCAGGCCGGAGGTCAGCCGGAAATGTTCATGCAGCTGGCGCCTTTTGTGATCATTCTGGTGATCATGTATTTCCTCATCCTGCGACCGCAGCAAAAGCGGGCCAAAATGCACAGGGAAATGATCAGCAATGTGCGGCGTGGCGATACGGTGGTCACATCCGGTGGCTTTATCGGCAAGGTCACCAAAGTGATCGATGATAACGAGATCGAGGTCGAAATTGCCACGGACACAAGGGTTCGTCTGGTGCGCGCCATGATCTCTGAAGTCCGCACAAAGGGCGAGCCCGCCAAGGAATAGGCGCTACTGCCAGCCAATGTTTGTGGCGCGGGGGCAACATCTGCCGAAATTGCGATTTCGCCCCCGCTTCCGCCCGTGCTATGGCGTTGATTCATAATCCGGCGTCCCCACCTTCACCTGGTCGGGGCGAAAAACCCGAGTACGGAACCTTCGAGAGACTGCAAAGCAATGCAAAGATTTTCCCGATGGAAGGTGATTTCGATTTTGGCCATGTCAATCCTGGCCTTCTTGATCATCATTCCGAGTTTTCTTTCTGAAAGCACGCGTAAATCCGCGCAGAATTACCTGCCGTCCTGGTTCAAGTTGAAGCCCGTTGTGCTGGGTCTGGATTTGCAGGGTGGGGCGCACATAGTTTTGCAGGTCGATTCCAAGGACGTAACCCGGACGCAATTGCTGAATCTGCGCGATGACGTCCGGCGCATGTTGCGCGAGGAAAAAGTCCGCGTGGCTGGCGGCATTGGGGCGAGCGGCAAGACCGTGCAGGTGCGCGTGCCTGACGCAGAAGGCCGCACCAAGGCGCTGCGGCGCTTGCGGGAGATGGCGCAAGGTGGCGGCATCACCGCGCTTGGCACCGCCACGCCATCAAATTTTGATATTGTCGAGGGCGCGAATGGCGTTTTGCGGATGACGGTTTCCGAACCGGCCATTAACGAGCGCATCCGTCGCGCGGTGGACCAGACAATCGAAGTGCTACGAAAGCGCGTTGACGCGCTTGGCACCACCGAGCCGAATATCCAGCGTCAGGGCGCCGACCGCGTACTCGTCCAGGTGCCTGGCTTGCAGGATACACAAAGGCTGAAGGACATTCTCGGTACGACAGCAAAGCTGGAATTCCGCCTTGTCGCAGATCCGGGCGCCAACCCTGCTGAAGTCGACACGCTCCTCGAATATGGCAAGGACAACAAGACTGTCACCGGCCAGTATTCGGTTGAAAAGCGTGTGATGGTGCAGGGCGAAGACCTGACCGATGCGCAGCCCGGCTTCGACTCGCGCACCAATGAGCCAATCGTCAACTTCCGCTTCAACATCCGCGGCGGCAAACGCTTTGGAGAAGTCACGACGCTGAATGTCGGCAAGTTGTTCGCCATCGTTCTCGACGGCAAGGTGATTTCCGCACCGCGAATTCTGACGCCGATCACCGGTGGTTCTGGCCAGATATCGGGCCAGTTTACGGTACAGGGTGCCAACGATCTTTCGGTGCTGTTGCGTGCAGGCGCCTTGCCGGCAAAACTGACCATCGTCGAGGAACGGACTGTTGGACCTGGGCTTGGTCAGGACTCCATCGATGCTGGCAAGCTTGCGTCCTATATCGCCGGTGCACTCGTCATCGTCTACATGCTGGCGACCTACGGCATGTTTGGCGTATTCGCCAATATCGCACTTGCCATTCATATTGCCATGGTCTTCGCGGGCCTTGTTCTTCTGAATGCAACCCTTACGCTTCCGGGCATCGCAGGCATCGTGCTCACCATCGGTATGGCGGTGGATTCGAACGTGCTGATCTACGAACGAATACGGGAAGAGCACAAATTGGGACGGTCGATCATTTCCGCTCTTGATGCCGGTTTCCAGCGTGCATTCTCGACAATCATCGACGCGCAATCGACAACAATGGTCGTTGCGATCATCCTTTATTTCATGGGCTCGGGTCCGGTTCGCGGTTTTGCCGTAACGCTGGGCCTCGGCATCGTTACAACCATCGTCACCGCTGTGACCATGACGCGCATGATGATTGCGCTCTGGTATGCGTGGAAGCGGCCCACCAAGCTGCCGATCTGACAGGACCGCAACACATGTTCCGCATCCGCCTTGCACCCGACAATCTGAGCTTCAGCTTCATGCGCTTCCGGCGCTTCAGCTATCCGTTCTCGGCAATGATGTCGATTATATCGGTCGTGCTGTTTTTGTTTATCGGCCTGAATTACGGCATCGACTTTGCCGGCGGCACTCTGATGGAAGTTCGCGCCAAACAAGGTACGGCAGACCTGACCGAATTGCGTGCATTGGGCGACAAGTTGCAATTGGGCGAAGTGGAAGTTCAGGCTTTTGGCAACGGCAGTGACGTGTCGCTGCGTGTGCGCCTGCAGCCAGGTGGCGATGAAGGGCAGCAGGCTGCTGTTCGCAAAATCCAGGGCGCTGTCAGCGACAAATATGAAATTCGCCGCACCGAAGTTGTTGGGCCGCGTGTATCGGGTGAACTTGTGCAGGCCGGAACCATCGGCGTCGTCCTGTCGATTATTGCAGTGCTGATCTACCTGTGGTTCCGTTACGAATGGCAATTGGCCATCGCAGCCGTCATTGCGACCATGCATGACTTGCTGATGACACTGGGCTTCTTTTCGCTCACGCAGCTAGAATTCAACATCACGTCCATTGCAGCGATTTTGACGATTGTCGGTGTGTCCCTGAACGAAACGGTCGTTGTGCTGGACCGCATCAGGGAAATGATGCGCAAGTACCGTCGCATGCCAATCGATGAATTGATCGACACCTCGATCAACGCCGTCCTGGCGCGAACAATCATGACAACCTCAACAACGTTGTTGGCCCTTCTGGCGCTGGTGATATTTGGTGGCCATGTCATCCAGTCATTCTCTTACGCCATGATGTTCGGCATAATCGCAGGCGTTTATTCGTCGATTTTCATCTGCTCGCCCATCCTGATCTATCTGGGTATGCGCGGCGATTTGTTGTCGTCAGCGCCGGCAAGCAGCGCCTCGCCGGCCGAATGATATAGCTGCGCAAATGGCCGTGGAACGTCCGAAATATGACGGCTTCATTCCAGGTCAACATGTCATTGAAGCCTATGGCGCGGGTGGATTTGTATTTGCAGGCATGTCCCACAAGGGATCTATCCTTGCACTGCCTGGGGGAATTTCCGCCTGGCGGATTGAGGGATTTGACAGCCTGACCATCGGTGATTTCAATCCGGTTTTTCTCGAGCCCGCTGGCGCAATAGATATTCTTCTGGTGGGGACGGGCGATCATTTGCGTCCAGTTCCGAAGGACATTCGCGCGGCCCTGCTGGCACATTCGATACGGGTTGATCCGATGGCCACCACCCATGCTGTTTCCACCTACAACATATTGCTCGGCGAGAAGCGCAAGGTTGCTGCTGCGCTGATTGCGACCATGTAGTGCCAGGAGGCGAGCCATGAGTGAGCACGCATCGTACGAAAGCGCATATGGATATTGCGAACAAACGCTACGCGAACAGGCTCGCAGCACCTGGTTCGCGTGCATGTTCGCACCCCAGGCGCAACGCAGGCATCTTCACGCCTTGTATGCCTTTGCGCATGAAGTTGAGCGGATCAGCGCAATCGTCTCCGAGCCGGCCTTGGGCGAAATACGGCTGCAATGGTGGCGCGAGGCATTGCAAGGTGAACGGGCAGGGGAAGCAAATGCCAATCCGGTTGCGCAGGCATTGCTGCAAACAATCGGAGACTGCAAGTTGCCCGCGTCAGCCTTGCTGGCCTTGCTGGAAGCCCGCCGTTTCGATTTGTATGCCGATCCCATGCCCACGCTCAATGACCTCGAAGGCTATTGCGGCGAAACTGTCTCTATACTGTTCCGTCTTGCCAGCATCATCTTGTGTGCAGGTGCCGAGCCTGGCGGAGCCGATGCTTGCGGGCATGCCGGTGTAGCGCTCGGGATCACGGAGAAACTCGCAAGCCTGCCGCAACACGCTGCGCGTGGACGTTGCTATGTTCCCGGTGATGTCTTGTTGCGGCATGGCGCATTGCCGCAAGCCGTCGGGGCGGGCGTGGTCAGTGATCCGCTGCTGGCGGCGCTGGCAGAAATGCGTTCAATTGCGCGTGACCATCTGAACACAGCACTCGCACTTCTGCCGGATATGGATATCCGCGCGCGGCCGGCATTTGTTCAACTGTCGCAGGTCGCGCCGTTGTTGCGACGGATGGAGACACGCAACTACGATCCATTCGCCGATGTGATTGCCCTTCCGCAATGGCGGATGCAATGGGCGATGTGGCGTTTCTAACCGGGCAGCGCTAGCGCAGGGCCGCGTTCATCTTGTCCAGCAGTTCCTGGCCAGGGCACAGTTCGGTCTCGTTCAATGCGTTAAGCGGCGTGTCGATTGAGCCAAGATGATTGTGCAGATCTTCCGGCTCGGGATCCAGATAAAGCAGCCCGGTAACAATTTCACCCACAGCCTTGTGGCGGTTCAGGACCGCGATGGCCGCACTGCGATCGGCAACATCATGATCGCGTGCAATCTTGCGCAACCGCATGGATGAGCCGTCATGCAGTTTTATGATTTCGCTCGACCCCGCTTCATAGTCAGCCGTGATTGGCGCCTGGGGTGTAATGAAGTCCAGCGCGTTCAGCGCCGCGTTATGCGCGCGTACATAATCGAAGCTCTTGGTCGAGCCTTCATGATTGTTGAAGGCAACGCAAGGCGATATGCAGTCAATGAATGCTGCGCCCTGATGTTCGATTGCTGCTTTTATCAATGGTACCAGCTGATCCTTGTCGCCGGAAAATGAACGCGCGACAAATGTTGCACCAAGCTCCAGGGCGACGGCGACCATGTCGATCGATGAATCGGTATTGATTACGCCGCGCTTGCTTTTCGAACCCTTGTCGGACGTCGCCGAGAATTGGCCTTTTGTCAGGCCGTACACGCCGTTGTTCTCGACGATGTAGACCATGTTGACGCCGCGACGTATGGCGTGGGCGAACTGGCCAAATCCGATCGAAGCTGAATCGCCATCGCCAGAAACGCCCATGTAGATCAGTTCGCGATTGGCCAGATTGGCGCCGGTCAACACCGATGGCATGCGCCCGTGCACGGAATTAAATCCGTGGCTTTGTCCAAGAAAATAAGTTGGCGTTTTGGAAGAGCAGCCTATGCCGGAAAGTTTCGCAATTCTGTGCGGTGGCAGGCTCAGTTCGAAACATGCACGCATGATGGCTGCGGAAATGGAATCGTGTCCGCAGCCAGCGCACAATGTCGAAATCGCCCCTTCATAGTCACGGTGGCTGAAACCCAGCTTGTTGGTCTCTATTTCGGGGTGCCGAAATTTGGGTTTGGGAAGATAGGTCATTGTACGACCTCGCCAGCGGTTTGATGTGTTGATGGTTCTGCCATGATGCCCAATGCCTTGCAGACCGCGCCGCGGATAAACCGTGCGGTGATCGGTGTGCCGTCATAATGCACTATGGAGATAACTTTGGACGGGTCCAGGCCATGCTCGGCCAGCATGAGCGTGCGCAGCTGTCCATCGCGATTTTGCTCGACAACAAAAACCTTGTCATGCTCGGCAACAAAGGTGTCAAGCGAATGAGCAAATGGGAACGCCCGTATGCGCAAGGCATTGACATGTACGCCGTCTGTTTCCAGCTGCTCCAGCGCCTCATCCATCGAAGGCGATGTCGAGCCATAGTAGACGACGCCGATTTTGGTCTTCTGCCTGCTGTCCTTGCGAACGGGTGCTGGCACCAGAAGTTTCGCCGTTTCAAATTTGCGTAGCAGACGCTCCATGTTCTCGACATATGGCTTGCCGAGTTCTGTATAACGTGCGTAGGCATCCTTGGTGGTGCCGCGCGTAAAGTAAGCCCCGCGTTTGGGATGCGTGCCAGGATAGGTGCGAAATGGAATCCCGTCGCCATCCACATCCAGATAACGTCCGAACTCCTTGCCGGCTTCCAGCTCCTCGTAGGTCATCACCTTGCCGCGATCGAGTTTGCGCGCCACGTCCCATTTGAATGGTTTGCACATGCGGTGGTTCGATCCGATATCGAGATCGAGCATCACAAATACGGGCGTTTGCAATCGGTCAGCCAGATCGAAAGACAGGGCGCCGAATTCAAATGCTTCGTGCGGATCTTCAGGAAACAAAAGCACATGCTTGGTATCGCCGTGCGACGCATAGGCGGCAAGTAATACGTCCGACTGCTGCGTTCGTGTTGGCAGTCCCGTGGAGGGTCCGCCTCGCTGCACATCGAAAATGACAGCGGGAATTTCGGCAAAATAGGCCAGGCCCAGAAATTCCTGCATCAGTGAGATACCCGGGCCTGACGTTGCAGTGAAAGCGCGCGCACCGTTCCATGCCGCGCCGATGACCATGCCAATGGAAGACAGTTCGTCTTCGGCCTGCACAATTGCGAATTTGTTCTTGCCGGTTTCCTTGTCGACACGCATGCGCCTGCAAAATGCTGTGAAAGATTCAGCCAGGGAAGTTGACGGGGTTATCGGATACCATGCGCAAACAGTTGCCCCGCCGTAGACTGCGCCCAAAGCCGCCGCTGCATTTCCTTCGATGAATATCTGATCGCCTGCTGCATCGGAGGCCTGCAGCCGCAAGCCAATCGGGCAATCGAACATCTCGCGCGCCTTGTCGAATCCCATTTGCAGGGCTTCGTGGTTGGGTGCGATTAACTTGTCCTTGCCGCGGAACTGTTCGCCAATCAGTTTCCGGATGACATCCATGTCCATGTCGAGCAAGGCTGCTAGCGCGCCGACATAGATGATGTTCTTGAACAACTGGCGTTGGCGCGGATCGGTATAGACGCGGTTGCAGATTTCGGTCAGTGGAATTCCGATGACCGTGACGTCATCGCGAAAGCGGGAAGCGGGAATAGGGCGCGAAGAATCATAAAACAGGTATCCTCCCTGTTCGATGTCATCGACATCCTGCGCCCAGGTTTCCGGATTCATCGCAACAAGCAGATCCGTTCCGCCACGTGCACCGTAGTGCCCCTTGCCGCTTACCCGCACTTCATACCAGGTTGGTAATCCCTGGATGTTGGAGGGGAAAATATTACGCGGAGAAACCGGAATACCCATACGCATGATCGAACGCGCAAACAACAGGTTGGCGCTTGCCGATCCGGAGCCATTGACGTTGGCAAACCGGACTACGAAGTCGTTAACTCTCTGGATCGGCATGCTTCCTCCGCATGAGTGATGTTGAGAGAGAATTTCTGCATGTCCCATGCACCTGTCGGGCAGCGCTCGGCGCACAGACCGCAGTGGAGACATACGTCCTCATCCTTGACCATGACGCGTCCGGTATTGAGATCGTCGGACACGTAGAGATCCTGTTCGGTGTTTTTTGCCGGCGCCAGCAAGTGATGGCGCAGGTCCTGTTCTTCCCGATTTTGCGTGAAGGTGATGCAGTCCATCGGACAGATGTCAACGCAGGCATCGCATTCGATACAGATATTGGCCGAGAATACGGTCTGTATATCGCAGTTCAGACAGCGCTGCGCCTCATCGAATCCAAGCTTTTCATCAAATCCCAACTCGACCTCAAGCATGATGTTCTTGAGCGATTCCGTGGCGTCGCGATGCGGCACGCGGTAGCGTTTGTCGAGTTCGATCTGGTTGTCATAGCTCCATTCGTGGATGCCCATTTTCTGGCTGACAAGATCGGTGCCCGGCGGCGGCCTGATCGAGATGTCCTCGCCCTGGCAATGCTTGTGAATGGAGACGGCTGCATCATGCCCGTGCGCCACGGCCCAGATAATGTTCTTCGGGCCGAAGGCGGCATCACCACCGAAGAATACACCCGGACGGGTTGATTGGAATGTTGCAGGATCGATAATGGGCATGTCCCACTTGTCGAACTCGATTCCAAGGTCGCGCTCGATCCAGGGAAACGAATTCTCCTGGCCGACGGCCATCAGCACATCGTCGCAGGGAATATGCACGTCGGCTTCGCCTGCATGAACGAGTTTGCGCCGGCCGCGCTCGTCGAATTCGGCTTTCACTTTTTCAAAAATAACGCCGGTCAGTTTGCCCTTGTCGTGAGTGAATTCCTTCGGCACCAGAAAATTCATGATCGGGATGCCTTCATACATGGCATCTTCTTTTTCCCACGGTGAGGCTTTCATTTCTTCAAAGCCCGAGCGCACAACAACCTTCACGTCCTTGCCGCCAAGTCGAACCGCCGAACGGCAGCAATCCATCGCGGTGTTGCCGCCACCCAGAACAATGACCCTCTCGCCGATCTTGTCGATATGACCGAAGGAAACGCTGGAAAGCCAATCGATACCGATGTGTACATTGGCGCCAGCTTCCGCGCGTCCCGGAACGTCGTCGAGATCGCGTCCACGCGGGGCGCCGCTACCGACAAAAACCGCATCATAGCCATCGGCGAGAAGTCTTTTCAGCGAGTCAATGCGGACGCCACCGCGCAGCTCCACACCCAGATCGAGGATATAATTGCATTCTTCATCAAGTACGTGTTCGGGCAGGCGGAACTTGGGAATCTGCGTGCGCATCATTCCGCCTGCGCGCGGATCCTGATCGAAGATCGTGATTTGATAACCTATTGGTGCGAGATCGCGGGCGACTGTCAGCGATGCTGGACCACAGCCCACCAGCGCGATACGCTTGCCGTTTTTCTGGCTTGGCGGTTTTGGCAGCCGGTGGCGAATGTCGTCCTTGTAGTCGGCAGCAACGCGTTTGAGTCTGCAAATGGCAACAGGCTCTTCCTCGACCCGCCCGCGGCGGCAGGCCGGTTCGCAAGGCCTGTCGCATGTGCGCCCCAGAACACCGGGAAACACGTTGGACTTCCAGTTGATCATGTAAGCATCGCTGTAACGCCGCGCCGCGATCAGGCGGATGTATTCCGGTACGGGCGTATGGGCGGGGCAGGCCCATTGGCAGTCGACGACCTTGTGAAAGTAATTCGGGTCCGAAAGATCGGTTGGCTTCAAGAGACAGCTCCTCCCGCGACGGTTTTCGCATCCACGCCCTCGCGAAACGTGGGCAGTAGCCGATGCGCCGGTCTGTTGCGAGACTGTGCCGGAACCCGTGGAAGGTCAAGGCCCGGATTTGACTGGCAAGCCTGCAATCACAGCTGGATGAAACTCCTCGCGGTAAGGTGATCAGGTTGATTGCTTCAGGTGGCTGGGGTAGCTTTACTTCGTACCAAGAATAATGGTCTGGGGCGCCATCAAGGGGTAGCCAGTCCTCCAGGGGGAAAGATGAACGCGAATGTCAGCAGCACGATTGCGATAATTCGAAACGCGTTTCTGGCCGCAGTTCTTCTGCTCAGCGTCGGCTGGATCATGTCTGTGCCGGACTATCTGGACATGGCCTTCACCTTTCAGGAGGTGCTGGCGGTCGTTCTGGGCCTGGCAGTCGCCGCGGCGCTTCTGCACCATCCCTATGGCGAAAAAGCCGGCTTGCTGGATCTGGCTCTGGCGATCGCGGCATTCCTGGCCTGGTTCTGGATGGCCTGGAATTTCGACGCCTGGGTCGTCGGCATGGCCGACCGGACTCCGGACAAATGGGTACCAGGTGTTGTGGCGATCC
This sequence comes from uncultured Alphaproteobacteria bacterium, assembly GCA_963700795.1. Classification (GTDB taxonomy): domain Bacteria; phylum Pseudomonadota; class Alphaproteobacteria; order Rhizobiales; family Beijerinckiaceae; genus Terripilifer. The sequence goes on from CAVOYX010000001.1 coordinate 204,849, forward strand.
TTTTGATGATGGAAGCCCTGCGCAAAACCACTGGGCGGGCGATAACCCTCCTGGTCTGGATCACGATATTATACGCGTTTTTCGGCAATCATCTGCCGGGCGTCCTGGAAGCGGAAGTCTTCCCGCCGACCAAAGTCATCCTGTTTCTATACGCAGACAACAACGGTATTCCCGGTCTGGTCTTGCGCGTTGTCGTGGAAATGGTGGTCGCTTTCATCGTTCTGGGCAAGGTGATGGAGGTGAGCGGCGCAACCAGGTTTTTTACCGATCTGTCGTTGGCCCTGATGGGTCACCGGCGTGGCGGTCCTGCCAAGGTGGCGGTACTCGCATCCTCGGCGTTCGGGACGATTAGCGGTTCGACGGTGGGCAACATCATGTCCACTGGCATCGTGACGATTCCGCTCATGAAACGCACGGGGTTTCAGCCGAGATATGCTGCGGCGATCGAAGCGGTAGCCTCGAACGGGGGCCAGTTTGCACCGCCAGTAATGGGAGCGACAGCTTTCATTATCGCCGAATTTCTTGAGGTGCCGTATTCGGACGTCGTAATAGCCGCGGCCGTGCCAGCGTTCATGTATTACCTCGTATTGTTCCTTCAGGTGGATTCCATTGCCAAGCGATATGGGCTTTCGGGTCTGCCCAGGGAGGAACTGCCAAAGGCAGGCGCCGTACTTTCCGATGGCTGGATATTTCTCGCGCCACTTGCAATCCTGATCTATTTCCTCTTCGGGCTCGGGTATAATCCCGGCAAGTCCGCGCTTTTTTCAGCTTTTGCCCTTTTCCTGCTGGGCATCTACCGGTTACGCCGTCTGCCCAATGTAAGCGAATGGAAGGACTATATATTCGGTGGCGGGGAGAGCCTGTTGCCCCTGATCCTGATTTCCGCTGGGGCAGGGGTGGTCATTGGCGTCCTGAACGCGACGGGACTGGCATTTCAGCTTTCACTGATACTCACGGCCATCGGCAAGGCGCAGGGCGTGGTTGTCATGCTGCTCCTGACCGGTGTGATTGCCATCATACTGGGAATGGGAATGCCCACCGCTGCCATCTATATCATTCTGGCAACCGTGGTGGCCCCGGCACTGGTGGACATGAATATCAAGCCGATGGCGGCCCATCTCTTCCTGTTTTACTTTGGATTGCTGAGCATGCTGACCCCTCCCGTGGCGGTGGCAAGCATGGTAGCGGCTGGACTGGCGGGCGCCGACATGTGGCGCACCGGTATTGTCGGTGTATTACTCGCCTCCACGGCCTATCTCCTGCCGTTTTTCTGGGTGTTCAATCCTGCGATCCTGCTTGATGGGACGTACACGGCTATTTTTCTGGCAGTAACTTCGATACTCGCGGCGGCATTGGTTCTGGCGCAGGCATCTTTCCATATCGGCCAGCCGGGGCTGGCTGAAAAGGGCATTGGGCTGTGCCTGCTGGCCTGTGCCCTTGCGGTCGGCAGTTCAACCCTGTGGCTTGGGCACGAGAACTGGCTCGTCTTGTTGCCGACAATCGCCGCCTTCGCGCTGGTTTACGGATTGGGGCGGATGGGCGGGGCCCATATGGTCCTGCAGCAATCGGCGGGGTGCACTGCCTCATTCGGCCGCTTCCCGCTGACTGGCAGATATCCATTCGGCCATAGCGGCCTTGGCACGAGCCGTCAGGGCACGCTTTCTGGCGACGCCTTTCTCCGGTCCGCGCAATCGCTTGCCCTCCGGTGAGTTTTTCGCAAATTCGACCGGTGGGAACAGACCAAAATTGACATTCATCGGCTGATAGCTCGGAGGGCCGGCGTCTATCGTTTCGATATGGCCGCCGGTGATATGGTTGAGCAGGGCGCCCAATGCGGTGGTGGCCGGAGGCGGAGTGAGCAGTTTCCCGCAGGCCTGCGCCGCCGCCATGCGCCCGGCTATCAGCCCGGTTGCGGCACTTTCCACGTAGCCTTCACAGCCGGTGATCTGGCCGGCGAAACGCAGTCGGGGTTCGGATTTCAGCCGGAGCTGCTCATCGAGCAGGACGCGGTGAGTTCAAGAATGTATTGCGATGCAGTCCCCCGAGCCGGGCAAATTCCGCGTTCTCAAGTCCCGGAATGGTACGGAAAATCCGCACCTGCTCGGCATGCCGCAGCTTGGTCTGGAACCCGACCATATTGTACAACGTCCCCAGCGCATTGTCCTGCCGGAGCTGGATAATGGCATAGGCCTTGGGATTGGGACTTCCAGGTTCGCCCGTGGCGTGCGGATTGGTCAGGCCGAACGGCTTCATCGGCCCATGGCGCAGCGTTTCGCGACCGCGCGCTGCCATGACCTCAATCGGCAGGCAGCCGTCGAAATAAGGTGTGCCTTCCCATTGCTTGAACTCGACTTTTTCACCGCTCAGCAACGCATCGACGAAAGCCTCGTATTGTTCCTTCGAGAGCGGGCAATTGATGTAATCGGCCACCCCGCCGCCGGGGCCTGGCTTGTCGTATCTGGACTGGTACCAGGCCTTCGAGAAATCCACGCTGTCGCGATAGGCAATCGGGGCGATGGCGTCGAAGAAGGCGAGGTGTCCCTCGCCGGTCTTTTCGGCAATGGCCTGCGCGAGTTTCTCCGATGTCAGAGGTCCCGTACAAATTAGTACATTATTCCAATCAGATGTCAGAAGGTCTGGAACTTCTTCATGAACTACTTCAATGAGCGGGTGGGCCTCAATTGCGGAGGTCACTGCTGCAGAAAATCCGTTGCGATCCACCGCCAGCGCGCTGCCGGCAGGCACCTTGTTTGCGTCTGCGCATCGCAGGATGAGCGAATTGAGCTGTCGCATCTCATGGTGGATCAGCCCGACAGCATTTTGGTCGGAATCGTCCGAGCGGAAGGAATTGGAGCAGACAAGCTCCGCCAGATCACCGGTTTGATGGACCTCGGTTTTCTTCACCGGGCGCATTTCATGCAGGATGACCGGCATGCCTGCTTGCGCCACTTGCCAGGCAGCCTCGGATCCGGCGAGCCCACCTCCGACGATGTGAACGGCGTTCGAATTATCAGAATTGCTGGATGAATGCATGGCGTCTATTGCGGCGAGAACGGACCGACGTCAAGAAAAAGCCCGCCGACTAAAAGTGGCGGGCTCGAATTCTCATTGTTTATGAAATGGCAGCAATCCAGCCGCAATCAGGGGCTGACAAAGCCGCTCTTGGTATCCTGTATCCCTTTGATCGCGATGAAGCCCACAAATCCAAGGCCAGCCCCACCGATGATAAGAGGTGCGCCCCCACCGAGTCCGCCGAACTGAGCCTTCGAGTTCGCAAGGCGACTTTTCACCGATCGTCACGACACTGCCGGGGTTCACAGGAACCTTGCAACCATCGCCATAAACCAATGTGGCCTGCGAATTGGCCGAAACCATCACGCGATCGCCAGGAACCAGCGAAGCCGAGCCGCGGGTCTGCTGATATCCAGCGCCCTTGTTCACCAGCACGCCGCCTTTTGCGCCGCGCAATTCAACACCAGCAAATGCGCCGGACACTGAGAGTGTAGCAAATGCAACCGCCGTTACACACCCAACAATAGCTTGCCGCATGACAACTCCTTTAAAATTCTGGCGAATTCGCCAACAATATAGCATTCTGCCAGTTAACAACCGATTTCAGCCTTACACGAGCGAATCGACCCAATTAAGACTTTCACGCTGACAATGCTCGTGAACCACAAATGCATGCGGATCAAGACCATTTCATGTCACCTTGAACCCAACCGGGTGATATTTTTTTCGGCTGTTGCGAAAAGAATACACTAGCTCCGGCTTGTCCATGAACAATTAACTGATTCTCCGGGAATTTCCAATTCGCAGACCAAATAAAACGCCCGCCAGGGGAGGGTCTGGCGGGCGTTGGCAGCGACCTTAATGGAGGGAGGGCGGCCGCTGGTAGTACCAAGTCAGATCGTGGCGGTCTCGTATGCAATCTTGGTGATCTGGTCGCGGCGAATGCCGAGATCCGAGAGTTCCCGATCCGAAAGCTGCGAAAGTTCCCGCACTGCAACATAATACCTGCGAACGCGGGTGATGAAATTTCCAATAGTCTTCATGTACTTGTCCCTTCAGTCACTTGGCTAACACTTGGCTAATCCAATCGTAGTGACCGTATCAACTTGATCACATATATACTGTGCTGCATCGCACAATAAAAGTGGTAAATAGGAAGGGCAGCAATGCAAAAATTGCATAGCATTAAAGAGTGTGGCGAAAGAATGAGGATAAAATAGCAGCAAACTAACCTCTGCCGAATTTGACTATCGGGTTTCAGCCTGTTTCTGCATAAAAGCCGCCGCTAAAATGTTACAAAAATGTGAAAAACGCATGACTGCAGCGCAAAATACCTCACGAATACCTACGGCCGCAGCTTGAGCAGCTTGATGGCGTTCTCTTTAAGAATGAGCGGACGAACTTCATCGCGGAAGGGGGCGGCCTCAAAATCCTTCAGCCAGCGATCCGGCGTGATGGCCGGAAAATCCGATCCAAACAAAACCTTATGCTTGAGCAGGGTGTTCGAATAGCGCACCAGGATCTCGGGGAAATATTTCGGCGACCAGCCTGACAGGTCGATATAGACATTCGGCTTGTGCTGGGCGACGGCCAGCGCCTCCTCCTGCCAGGGAAAGGAGGGATGGGCCATGATGATCGGCATGTCCGGGAAATCGGCGGCAACGGCATCCAGATACATCGGGTTGGAATATTCCAGCTTGATGCCAAAACCCCCGCGCATGCCCGAGCCGACGCCCGTCTGCCCGGTATGGAACAGGGCAGGCTTGCCGCTCTCCTGAATCGCCTCGTACAGCGGATAGGCCATCCGGTCGGACGGGTGGAACCCTTGAGTTGAGGGGTGAAACTTGAAGCCCTGTACCCCGAAATGCTCCACGAGCCGCCGGGCTTCGCGTGCGCCAAGTTTGCCCTTGTGTGGATCAATCGATGCGAACGGGATCATGATGTCGGAATTGGCGTTGGCCTGTTCGGCGACGTCTTCATTGGAATAGCGCCGGTGTCCGAGATTGTGCTCGCTGTCGACCGTGAAGATCACCACCGCAATTTTCCGCTCCCGGTAATAATCGGCCATTTCGGGAATCGTCGGTTGCTGGAATTCCTTCTTGAAATACTTGGCCATGCCTTCCTGCAATTCGCGTGCATCCTCCCAGGCCGGACAGCCGCAAGGGGCCTCTGCATGGGTGTGAACATCGATGGCAACAAGATTGTCTAGGTCGAGAGGCATGGGGCAACGGTTCCTGATTCCGGATGGCAGGATTTAAGATTAGCACAGGATCGGGGCAGGGCAGCTAGTCCGCTGCCCTTTTGTCCGGAGGCGGGCCGGGGTTTACTTCAGGCTGGCGTTGATGAGGCCGTGCACCTGGCTCATCACCGCCCCGGCGTCTTTCACGCCCCTGGCTTCCTGTTTTTTCACCCAGGCAGCCTGCACGTCTTCATATTTTGCGGCCCTGGCAAATGCCGTCACTTCCGTCGCCGAAAGCTGGCGCACACCGACACCGGCCTTTTTCAGGTCTGCCATCTGCTCGTCATAGGCCTTGTCCATGATCGGACCCAACAACTTGTAGGATGCCTCGGCGGCTCGCCCAATGGCGTCTTTGTCCTGCCGGGCGAGCCCGTTCCAGACGTTCTTGTTCATGGTCAGCAGATAGACGTGGCCGAGCCACAAATCCTTTGACGCCAGCACCTGCGGCGCGACCTCGTGCACTTTCAGCATGTAGCCGCTGTCCACATTGACCATAAGCCCGTCCAGGGTCCGCGCCTTCATCGCGTTGAAAACCTCCGGTCCCCAGCGCATGGTGACAGGGATTGCTCCGGCATTGGCCAGAAAATCCTTGTGCCAGAAACTGGCGGAACGCCACCTGTTGCCCTTTATGTCCGCCAGATTTTTGAAAGGCTTGGTGCTGAAGAAGGCAACCGGATAGCCGGTCGTGAACAGGATGTTGACGACATTGTTTCTGTCGAGCTCTGCCGCAAATGCCGGAACCTTGCCATAGACCTCGCGGAAAAATGCCACCTGCCTGGCGCCCGTCGGCCCGACGGGGAAGCTCTTGAAAATCTGGTGCAGCGGCATGGCTTCGTCCTTGTACTCCGGCACGACAATGCCGATGTCCGCCACCTTGCCCGCGCCGATTGTCGCCAATGCGTTGTAGCCGGTGGACAATTCGCTGTTCCACTGGTCCTTGATTTTAAGCCGGCCGGCAGATTCCTTTTCGACAGCGGCGAAGAACACGTCCTTGATGAAGCGCGTGCGCATGCCGCCCAACGGCTCGTGATCTGTGTAGCGCAGGACGGTCTGGGCCGACCCGCTGGCCGGGAGCAGCAACCCCGCGAACAGGAGTGCTGCAAGTTTCGCAGGCGAACTCATCTTTTGCATGATTGCTCCGGGCAGCCGGTACGGCGGATTGCCGAGACCGTCACAAACTAGTGTCTCGCCGCGGCAGGAACAAGGCGCAGGCCTGTCCGGGATATTCGGTCGGTTTGCCGGGTTTCGCGTGGCGCGTTTTACCGATTGGCCGGACGGTCCTTGCGCGCCACGCCAAATCCCGCGCCTTCGACCTCATCTATGACCCAATTGCCGATCCACACAAACCGCATGGCGACCGGGGTACTGCTTCCGTCAAGCCTGGACAAAGTGCCAGCCAAACGCACGACTGCGGCATCGCCGGTGCCGTTGATATAACGCTCGTACCAGAAGACGGATTTGAATTTATCAAGCTGGTGATCGGACACAGCACGATTTAAAGCTTCGATGTTGGTGGTCTTCCGAAACTTTACAGACGTCAATTCAAAAGCGGCGGCAACGTTGCCGTTTGCGAGATGGGTATGAAACCGGTCCGCGACGGATACTGCAGGCAGGGTCTTCACATAAACAACTGCAAAGATCGTCGCGCCGAGTACGATGGTGGCAACGAACGTCCAGAGCAGCACCCGCAAGACTTGCTGGAACATGGACCGCGGCGCACCGGCAGAAATGGCCATCGACATTGCAAAGTTCCTTGGAGAACCAGTTGTACTGCAACCTCTGAAGCATTGATCCCAACAATGCAGTGACATTTCGCACGCCGCTGCAAGGCGCCGGGCATAAATCGCCACCACACAGCCTCCGCTCCCATGCCGGCCTGGTCTATGCGTACCAAACCCCTTTTCGTAAACACGGGACGGGCGCAGGATAGGGGCGTCCGGAGGGAGGGGAGAAAATGTACAAAGATTTTTGCAGCAAGATTTTGCGACTGCGAAGTGATTGATTTTATTGAACCGTAATTAGCGGTGCAAAACCCATCGGTTTTGCACCGAGATCAATTCATTTTAGAATTGTCTTCATCACAAACTGGGAACAAACTTTCAGGAATTTTCAACTCTGGGCTACGGGTAATCCCAAAAAAAACGGCTATGGCAACAATACTCGTGAACGCGGACATCCATTTGATGAAAAGTGGTAATTTTTCTGAACTGAAATACATTCCCGTTTCAAGCGTCGTTCCAACAGCAATCATACCGATGGCCAACATCATCATCGGTTGGGTAAACATTTTCATTCGCTTATCATAGGAGATAGATTTTCGAAAATATTTCATTTTGATACCGTCAGGCGCATCAATTATTGCCCCATCGAGTTTAGGTTTTTCTGATTTGCCCGTGTGCAAAATACGAAGCCAAACCCCATCGTGTTTATCAAGAAATTCAAAACTGTATCTGATCTTATTCGGTGATATTGGATCAATCTCGATTCGAGATAAATTTCCTTCGCGAGACGACTTTAAAATATTTGCCTCCAGAATTTTGGTGTCGTCACCGAAAGTGAACGCGATTGGCAAAGTGCTTGGAATATCCGTATCTCGGATCGCCGCCCCTCCGTTGTTCCAGATCACCATTTCACAGGCCGAAACTCGAGGAACGATAATCCCATCAAAAGTGATGAAAATCTTTTCGTTCGGGACGCTTGATTTGCTGTAGTCGACCAAAGGCGTCTCGGAAGACTGACAGATCAAACCCTTATTTCTTGTTCTTCCAATCCAGTGTAAAATGAGGGAAATCAATATGGCAGCAAGGCCAATGCTTGCGCCGATCCATCCAGGGTTCAATAAATCTTTGATCTTATCCATTTCATTGCCGTTCGGATAAATCTCGCCCTTGTGGTCAGACTGATCAGTCCTGTCTGTCTATCGATTCGCATAATATCTCATACGGAATTAACCGAAACCGGCCAGGCGGGCTTCATCCCCACACCCCCTCACTCCGCAGCTTCTTTGCGCGTCTTGCCTAGCGGTTTTTCCTGCGGCGCAGCCGGGCGCTGCAGAATTTCCTTGAGGAACGTGCCGGTGTGGCTGCGCGGGTTTTTCACGATGTCTTCGGGCGTGCCCTGCGCGACGATTTCGCCGCCGCCGTCGCCGCCTTCGGGGCCGAGGTCGATGATCCAGTCGGCGGTCTTGATGACTTCGAGATTGTGCTCGATCACGACGACCGTATTGCCCTGGTCGACCAGTTCGTGCAGCACTTCCAGCAGTTTCTTCACGTCGTGGAAGTGCAGGCCCGTGGTCGGCTCGTCGAGAATGTAGAGCGTGCGCCCGGTCGAGCGGCGCGACAGTTCCTTCGACAGCTTCACGCGCTGCGCCTCGCCGCCCGACAGCGTCGTCGCCTGCTGGCCGACATGGATGTAGTCGAGGCCGACGCGGCTGCAGCGTTTCCATCTTGTCGCGGATCGCCGGCACGGCCTTGAACAGGTCGCGCGCCTCCTCCACCGTCATGTCGAGCACGTCGGCGATGGACTTGTCGCGGTATTTCACTTCCAGCGTTTCGCGGTCGTAGCGCTTGCCCTTGCACACGTCGCAGGTGACGTAGACGTCCGGCAGAAAGTGCATCTCGATCTTGATGACGCCGTCGCCCTGGCAGGCCTCGCAGCGCCCGCCCTTGACGTTGAACGAGAAGCGTCCCGGCGCATAGCCGCGCGCCTTGGCTTCCGGCAATTGCGCGAACCATTCGCGGATCGGCGTGAAAGCGCCGGTATAGGTCGCGGGGTTCGAGCGCGGCGTGCGGCCGATGGGCGACTGGTCGATGTCGATCACCTTGTCGAGATGTTCGATGCCCTCGATCTGGTCATGCGCGGCCGGGTTCTCATGCGCGCCGTTCAGCCGCCGCGCGACGCGTTGTAGAGCGTGTCGATGACGAGCGTCGATTTGCCGCCGCCCGATACGCCGGTGACGCAGGTGAATGTGCCGAGCGGGATCTCCGCCGTGACGTTCTTCAGATTGTTGCCGTGCGCGTCGACGATCTTCAGCTTGCGCGCAGGCTGCGCCTTGCGCCGCTTTGCCGGCACAGGCACCGCATTTGCGTCCGGACAGATAATCGCCGGTGAGCGACTTCGGATTGGCGATGATGTCTGTGCGGCGTGCCTTCGGCAACGATGCTGCCCGCCATGAATGCCCGCGCCGGGTCCCACATCCACCACATAGTCGGCGGTGCGGATCGCGTCCTCGTCATGCTCGACCACGATGACCGTGTTGCCGAGATCGCGCAGGCGTCGCAGCGTTTCCAGCAGCCGCGCATTGTCGCGCTGGTGCAGGCCGATGCTGGGCTCGTCGAGAACATAGAGCACGCCCGTCAGGCCGGAGCCGATCTGCGAGGCAAGGCGGATGCGCTGGCTTTCGCCGCCCGACAACGTGCCGGACGCAGCGCGACAGGGTGAGATATTCGAGACCGACATCGACCAGGAAGATCAGCCGGTCGCGGATTTCCTTCAGGATGCGTCCGGCGATTTCGTTGCGCTTCTTGTCGAGCTTTTTCGGCAGCGCCTCGCGCCCAGTCCGCCGCATCGCTGCACCGAGAGCTGCGAAATGTCGCCGATATGCTTGCCGTCGATCTTGACCGCCAGCGCTTCGGGCTTCAGGCGATAGCCTTCGCAGGCCTTGCAGGGCGTTGCCGACATGTAGCGGCCGATGTCTTCGCGCGCCCATTCGCTTTCGGTTTCGAGATAGCGCCGTTCGAGATTGCTGACCACGCCCTCGAAGGGCTTTTTCACGTCGTAGGCGCGCAGGCCGTCGTCGTAGGAAAAGTTGATTTCCTCGCTGCCCGAACCGAACAGGATGGCGTCGCGCGCCTTCTTGGGCAGTTCGCCAAACGGCGTATCGAGCCGGAACTTGTAATGCTTGCCGAGCGCTTCCAGCGTTTGCAGGTAATAGGGCGAGGACGATTTCGCCCATGGCGCGATCGCGCCCTTGCGCAGGGTGGCCTTTGGATCGGGCACGACAAGGTCGGCATCGACCTTCTGTTCGAAGCCAAGGCCGCCGCAGGACGGGCAGGCGCCGAAGGGATTGTTGAACGAGAACAGGCGCGGCTCGATTTCGGGAATGGTGAAGCCGGAGACCGGGCAGGCGAATTTCGAGGAGAAGACGATGCGTCTGGCCTCGCCCGTCTCTTCCTTCTCGTCGGCATATTCGGCAATGGCTATGCCGTCCGCCAGATCGAGCGCGGTCTCGATGGATCTCGGCCAGCCGCGCCGCCAATGTCGGCGACGCACGACGATGCGGTCCACGACCACGTCGATGTTGTGGTTGAACTTCTTGTCGAGCACCGGGCGCATCGGCGATCTCGTAATAGGTTCCATCGACCTTGAGGCGCTGGAAGCCCTTCTTCATGAATTCGGCGATTTCCTTGCGGTATTCGCCCTTGCGCCCGCGCACGACCGGCGCCAGCAGATAAAGCCGCGTTTTTTCCGGCAAGTTCCAGAATTCGATCGACCATCTGGCTGACGGTCTGGCTTTCGATCGGCAGGCCGGTCGCCGGCGAATAGGGAATGCCGGCGCGCGCCCACAGCAGGCGCATGTAGTCGTAGATTTCCGTCACCGTGCCGACGGTCGAGCGCGGATTGCGCGAGGTCGTCTTCTGTTCGATGGAGATGGCGGGCGACAGCCCGTCGATCTGGTCGACGTCGGGCTTTTGCATCATTTCGAGAAATTGCCGCGCATAGGCCGACAGGGATTCGACATAGCGGCGCTGGCCCTCGGCGTAGATCGTGTCGAAGGCCAGCGAGGATTTGCCCGAACCCGACAGGCCGGTGAAAACCACCAGCTTGTCGCGCGGGATCGTCAGGTCGACATTCTTGAGATTGTGCTCGCGCGCGCCGCGGATCGCGATCGTGCGATGGTCGGCGAAAGGCAGGGCCGGGGCGCTGACGCGGTCCGACAGGCTTCGCTCGGTTTGCGCGGCCGCGCCCGGCAGGTTTCGCCTGCGTCGGATTATGCGGGGCTGGGAGCGCCTGGGATGCGGCGGCGCGCTTGCGATGTGGCGGACGGCTTTTTCGCAGCGGATTTGACCATGGTGATTCGCGAAAGCTGCATGAACTGGAGGGGAGCCGGCGACGGCAGATCCCTAGGTAGGACCCGGGCGAGACTTTGCACAGGGGGATGCCGAAGGGCTCGCGCATGATTGCGTTTTTGCTAGAACAAAAAAGAACATCATAGCGTGTGCAGCCCGTTGTGGTCCAGCGACTGTGGACAAGTGAAATGCCTGTCCGGTTCCGTCGCAGGGTCCACGAGTGGCGGGAGTAGGTTGCCGGCCATTCGATCGCGGGCTTGGTGACGCGGCAAATGCAGCCGGGCGAGTTTTCGACAGATTTGGAGAGTGCTATGGCAGGCAGTGTGAACAAGGTAATTCTCGTCGGCAATCTCGGGCCATGATCCTGAAGATCCGGACCGGTTCCCGAATGGCGGCAAGGTTTGCAACTTCTGCGATCGCCACATCGGAAAGCTGGCGCGACAAGACGACCGGCGAGCGCAAGGAAAAGACCGAATGGCATAACATAGCCATTTTCAATGAGGGGCTCGTGCAAGGTCGCCGAGCAATATTTGAAGAAGGGCTCGAAAGTTTACGTTGAAGGCCAATTGCAGACACGCAAGTGGCAGGACAAGGACGGCAACGATCGCTACACGACCGAGGTTGTTCTGCAGGGGTTCAACGGTAACCTGACCATGCTCGATGGCCGTGGCAGTGGCGGCGATAGCCAGTCTTACGGCAGCGACGAAGGCTTTGGATCGGCTTCGCCGATGGAGCGCGGTCCGGCAGCGGCCAGCGGGCGGAGCGCGTTGCCGCCGAGATCGACGACGATATTCCGTTCTAGCCGGGGACTTTGATCCCGGATATCAATGTCCGCGTTGGCAGAACGGGGCAGGGTGTCGAAATGGGTCGATTCTTTATGGACAGGTTTGGCAGGCGTGCGTTTCTTCTGCGTGCAGGTCTTGCCGGCGCAGGCGCGCTGACGTTGACAATGACGTTGACAGTGCCATGCGCAGTGCTTGCACAGAGCAGTGATCCGGTTGCAATCGTGCAGGGCATTTTCCGCCAGTACCAGGCGGACAAAGTGCCATCTGTGCCATGGTCGCCCGCAGTGCGTGGCGCCATGCGGCGCAACGGAATGGAGGCCGACCCCATTCTCAATGCGCAGGACATTGACGTGCGGTCATTCAACGTCCGCCAGATTTCGCGCGGCAGCGACCGGGCCGAAATAGAAGCACGCTTCGTCAGCTTCGGGCGAAACATGGTCGGCAGGTTCGACTTTCGCCTTGTTGATGGACAATGGACCGTGGCGAACTATCGCGCTCTTGCAGGTGCTGAAACCGGACAGGACTTGCGCCGGGCGCTGAAGCTGCCGCGGCTCAACTGAGCCAGCCAGCCGCCTCAGGCTGATTTTGGCAGCGCGACGATCATGTCCAGTTCGATCCGCGCTCCGGGCGATGACAGCTGGTTCACGCAGATCGTCGTCGATGCCGGTTGCCAGTCACCGAAATAGGGCGCAAGCGTGCGATGCAGACCGTCGAAGTCGCGCATGTCAGTCAGGTATTTTGTGATCTTGACCACATCGCGCCAGTCGCACCCTTGTGGTCCAGCACCAGCTTTACATTCGCCATCGCGCGGTGCACCTGTTCGTCGATGTCGCAGGGATGATCGTGCTCGGCTCGTCGACATGCGGGATGGTTGTGATAGAGCGGCGAGGGCGTTGCGCCTGATACGAACATCAGGTCGGCTCGCACCGACGATATGCACGGCCGGCGCATAGGGCATTTTGTGCGCCTGCGCTGGGTCCGGTTGCACGAGTTCCAGTTGAATGGGTCTTGCTTCCGTCATGTAAACTTCCTCCACTGGCCGAAGTCTTATCATGGCGCGCATCGCCGCCCTTACGCAGGGCCGAGCGAAGGCGATTATGGTCCCGATCGTGCCGCATGCTGTCCAGAGCTGTTTGCCGCCCTGCGGCGCCATGACGGCTGGGGATATCCGCAATGCGTACCGGTGAGCTTAAAATATTGAAAACAGTTGGTAATGAAACACCGGATGCAAGGCGTACAATTGGTAATTTTCACGCCGTGAATGCGGTAAAAAAGGCGATCGTGATTCCATCCTGAATTTGCACAGCGGAAGCAAGCCTCCTTGGCCGACGAGAACACGCCTGACAATCCCGATCAGCCTGGCTCGGATATTCGGCCCGTCTCGATCATCGATGAAATGAAGCGCAGCTATCTCGATTACGCGATGAGCGTGATCGTCAGCCGTGCGCTTGCCGGATGTGCGCGATGGGCTCAAGCCGGTGCATCGGCGCATTCTCTATCACGATGCAGGAAAGCGGATTCACGCCTGACAAGTCGTTCGTCAAAGTCGGCACGTCCGGTCGGCGATGCCATGGGTAAATATCACCCGCATGGCGACCAATCGATTTACGACGCCCTGGTGCGCATGGCGCAGACGTTTTCGATGCGTTTGCCGCTGGTCGACGGGCAGGGCAACTTTCGGCTCTGTTGACGGCGATCCGCCAGCAGCCATGCGTTACACCGAAGTCCCGGCTTGCCCAGGTCGCGCTGTCGTCTGCTGACGGACATTGATCAGGACACGGTCAATTTCCAGCCGAACTATGACGGCAAGGACATGGAGCCGGTGGTGCTGCCGGCACGGTTTCCCAATCTGCTGGTCAATGGCGCGGGCGGTATTGCAGTCGGCATGGCGACGAACATTCCGCCGCATAACCTTGGCGAAGTGATCGATGGCGTGTTCGCGCATGATGGACCGGCCGGAGATCAGCGTTGACGAGCTGATCGAGATTATTCCGGGTCCGGACTTCCCGACAGGCGGCCTAATCCTTGGCCGCGGCGGTATCCGCTCGGCCTATCATACGGGCCGTGGCTCGATGCTGATGCGATCGAAGTACGAGATCGAGGACATGCGCAAGGATCGTCAGGCGATTATCGTCACGCAAATTCCCTATCAGGTGAACAAGAAACTGCTGATCGAGAAGATCGCGGAACTTGTGCGCGAGAAGCGCGTCGAAGGCATTTCGGATCTGCGCGACGAGAGCGATCGCGACGGCATGCGTATTGTCATCGAGATCAAGCGCGACGCTGTGGCGGACGTCGTGCTGAACCAGCTCTGGCGCTATACGCAGATGCAGACGTCCTTCGGCGCAACATGATCGCGCTGAATGGCGGCAAGTCCGGAGATGCTCAACCTCAAGGACTTCCTGAAGGCGCTTCGTAGATTTCCGCGAAGAAGTTGTTGCCCGGCGCACGAAGTTCCTGCTGAACAAGGCGCGCGATAGCGCTCATGTTCAGGTTGGCCTGGCGATTGCGGTCGCCAATATCGACGAAGTGATCCATCTGATCCGCACCTCCCCGGACGCAGCGACTGCGCGCGCGGCTCTGATGGACCGCAACTGGCCGGCGCGCGACATGGCGCCGCTGATCGAATTGATTGCCGATCCCAACCACACACTCGAACGAAGACGGCACGCTACCGCCTTTCGGAAGCGCAGGCGCGCGCCATTCTCGATTTGCGTCTGCAACGTCTTGACCGGCTTGGGCCGCGAGGAAATCGCCGCTGCCCTGAACAAGCTGGCAGAAGAAATCGCCGACTATCTCGATATTCTGCGGTCGCGCCTGCGGGTGATGAACATCATCCGCGACGAGCTGACCGAAGTAAAGAACAAAGTTTGCCACGCCACGCCGCACGATCATCACCGAGAGCGATGCGGACCTGGAAGACGAGGATCTCATTCAGCGTGAGGAAATGGTCGTGACCGTTTCTCACGCAGGCTATGTCAAGCGCGTGCCGCTCTCGACATACCGGGCGCAGCGCCGTGGCGGCAAGGGCCGCTCGGGCATGCAGACGCGGGAAGAGGATTTTGTCCAGCGCCTCTTCGTGGCGTCGACCCATCAGCCCGTGCTGTTCTTTTCCTCGCGCGGCATTGCTTACAGGAAAAGGTCTGGCGCTTGCCGTTGGCCGCCCCGCAGGCGCGTGGCAAGGCGCTGGTCAACATGCTGCCGCTCGAGCAGGGCGAGCGCATTACCACCATCATGCCGTTGCCGGAGGACGAGGACAGGCATGGGAAAATTACGATCTGATGTTTGCCACGACCAGCGGCACCGTGCGGCGTAACAAGCTGTCCGATTTCACCGACGTGCGCCGGTCCGGCAAGATCGCCATGAAGCTCGACGACGGCGAGGAAATCGTCCACGTCGAAATATGCTCGGAAAAGGACGACGTTCTTGCTGACCAGCGCCAACGGGCAGTGCATCCGCTTTGCCGTGGACGAAGTGCGCGTCTTCAAGGGACGCAATTCGATCGGCGTGCGCGGCATCAATCTGGCCAAGGGCGACAAGCTTATTTCCATGACGATCCTGCGCCACATCGATGTCAGCGCCGAAGAACGCGCCGCCTATCTGAGGATGCGCCGCGCTATTGATGGCGAAACGGAAGCCGAGGTTCCCGAAGAGGCAGAAGAGGGCGCCAGCGATGGCGTGATGACCCTGTCGCAGGAACGCTACATCGAATTGTCGGCGGCAGAGGAATTCGTGCTGACAGTTTCCGAACGTGGTTTCGGCAAGCGGACGTCTTCTTATGAATATCGCGTCACGGGCCGCGGCGGCAAAGGCATTGTCGCCATGGCGGTCAACGCAGCGCAACGGCAAGCTGATAGGCTCGTTCCCGGTTTCCGAGAGTGACCAGATCATGCTGGTGACCGATGGCGGCCAGCTGATCCGCTGTCCGGTTGACGGTATTCGCGTCGCAGGACGCTCGACCCAGGGTGTGATTATTTTCCGCACCGATGCGGAAGAGAAGGTAGTCTCGGTCGAGCATATTCCCGACGAGGGCGAAGATGAGGACGGCGAGGGCGGTGAAGCGTCTGTCGAATAGACGCGCCGCCCATATTCGTGGACTATGGTCCTTGCAGTGTGATTGCTGTTGTCGGCCGAAATTCGCGGGATACCTAATTGCCGAACGAAACTGAGCGCGCCAGCACTGGCCCCATCCTCACCATCGGCGTGCTGTTTTTTATATTCGGCTTCGTCACCTGGCTGAACGGACCGCTAATCACCTTCGTCAAGCTGGCTTTCAATCTGGACGACGTGAACGCCTTCCTCGTGCCGATGGCGTTTTATCTGTCGTATTTTTTTCTCGCCTTGCCGTCGTCCGCCATCCTGCGCACAACCGGCATGAAGAAGGGCATGGCGCTGGGCTTTCTGCTCATGGCTGCAGGCGCTGCCTTGTTCGGGCATTTTACCACGCAGCGCGTGTATCCGGGTGCGTTGACGGGCCTGTTCGTCATCGGCGCAGGTCTGTCGCTGCTGCAGACTGCGGCGAACCCCTACATAAGCATTCTCGGACCAATAGACGGCGCGGCGCGGCGTATTGCCTTCATGGGCATCTGCAACAAGTTTGCGGGCTTTCTGGCGCCCTTTGTGTTCGGTGCGATTGCCCTGCGCGGGCTGGACGATTTTGCAGCGAAAGTAAAAGCAGCAGCCAATCAGCAGGCGCGTGATGATTTGCTCAATGCATTCGCGGGGCAGGTGTATTGGCCCTACATGGCCATGGCTGTCGTGCTTGTGGTCATGGCGTTGTCGATTGGTCTGTCCCGCTTGCCGGATATAAAGCCCTCGCAGGCGAACGCGGGCGGCGCCGGAGAACGGCAGGTCGGCAGCATTTTTTCATTTCCGCATCTGTGGCTGGGGGTCGTGGCGTTATTTCTCTACGTCGGCGTCGAAGTCATGGCAGGCGATGCCATCGGCCTTTATGGCGAAAGCTTCGGCCTGCCACTCAGCCAGACGCGTTTCTTTACCTCGGCAACGCTCTTTGCCATGCTTGCAGGATATCTGTTGGGCGTTGCACTGACGCCCCGGTTCATTTCGCAACAAGCGTATCTTGCGCTGTCTGCAGCGCTGGGTGTTGTCTTGTGTATTGGCGCTTTTGCTGACGCGGGGATATGTCTCGGTCGGTTTCGTTGCGGCGATGGGTTTTGCCAATGCGATGATGTGGCCGGCGATCTTTCCATTGGCCATTCGCGGCCTTGGGCAGCGGACGGAAACCGGCGCTGCATTGCTTATAATGGCAATCGCCGGTGGTGCTCTCATGCCCTGGTGGTATGGATTGCTGAAACAGGCAATGCACTTCCAGCTCGCCTATCTGGCGCTGGCATTGCCTGCCTACGTTTTCATATTCTACTTCGGTGCGCGCGGTCACGCAGCAGGAATGCGAAGCTAGCTTTTCAGAAGAGCGTTTACACGGTCTATCATCGCATCCCTGTCGTAGAGATCGTAAAAGACCGATCCCATGATCTGGGGCGGGCCAAAAAAGAAGCGCTCGTAAAGGGTTTGCCGTGCACCAAAGCCCGACACGGCGACATCTTGCGCCAGGCGGAACAAGGCCACGCGGTCGCGGCTCGCAAGGTTGGCGACCTGGAAATATTGTTCGACATAGGGAGTGATTTCGTTGGAGAAGTCCGCCTCGCCGGGTGTTGCCATCAGCGAGCTTGACCCCATGATCTGCACCAGTTCGATCAGTCTGGGATAGGTACGCGGATAAAGGTTGCGCTGGGCATCAAGCGGGCGCCGCAACGGAACGAAATTGCCCCATTGATCCTCGTGCGCCTGGCCCTCCGCGCTGTATAGGAAGGCGCGGACGCTTTCAGCCGCCCACATCGCCTCGGCGATATGGTTCTTGACTCCCATGTCCTTGTCTTTGCCTGTCGCCTGCGCCATGGCGCACAAGAGGCCGACAAGAAACTCCGTCTTCGCGAGCTTCCCCCAGGCAACCTGATGCATCATGTGCACCAGTGCGTTGGTCGCGCCGAACGCCTGATTGGCGCGCGCGGGATCATTGTACATGAAGACCCGTTCCCATGGCACAAGCACGTCATCGAAAACGACAACAGCATCCATTTCCTCGTAGCGGGAGGACAGCGGTGCATCGAAGTTCGATTTCCCTTCGTCATAGCTGTCGCGGCAGATGAGCTTCAGGCCCTTGGTTGCAACAGGCAGCGCAAAGGCAAAGGCGAACTGGTGATTGTCAGCATTGGCGCGCAGCACGGATGCCGGAAACACTTCGATCTCGTCCGCATGGGGACCGAGTGTGGCAAGCAATCGCGCTCCGCGCACGATGATCCCGGCATCGGTTTCTTTCACGACATGCAGGGCAACCTTGTCGCTGTATTGGCCCTTTGACGCCATATCGTAACTGAAGGTTGGATTGACCAGCGTGTGCGTGAGTACGAGATCGTTCTTGCGCACGTGCTCATAGAAATTGATCATGTTGCGTGCAAAGCCACGCTCTGCATCAAGAAACCTGTTCGACGCAGCAAAGGCCATGAGCGATGTATTCTTGTAGTCGGGAGTACGGCCGAACATGCCATTGGACCATTTGGCCCATTCGTAGAAAGCTGCTCCGCGACGCTTGATGTCCGAAACGGATTTGGGGATCAGAAAGGATGTCTGGCAGCGCTCGCCTTGGTCATCGGTATAGGTCACACCATCGATGTACCTGGCCTCGTGCTGGCGATCGAGGAACGAGGCAAGCGTCTGCGCGCCCCGGCGAAGTCCCGGATGCGTGGTAACATCGGCGACCCGTTTGCCGCCGATCCAGACTTCGCGATCATCGCGCAACCCGTGCAGATATTCGGCCCCGGCCCGTATTCCCATGCTCACTATCCTCGTTTCCGCTGCCCGGAAGTTTGGGACTGCGGATGTGTTCGTGTTTCGAACGACACTAGGCGGGATAGCCGAAGCAGGCAATTGACGCACGGCGACGAATGACAGCCGTACCGTTCAGCGGCTTGATGTGGCAGCTGCAGCTGTTTCCCTTGCGATGTTTCCCTTGCGCGCCGTTTGCCGCTATGAAACAGGCAGTGCAGAACGGAAATCCAAATGTCCCTCTCAGATATCGATCTCGTCATTTTCGATTGCGACGGCGTCCTCATAAACTCGGAGGAACTGGCGTCGGAAATTTGTGTGGCTTCCCTGCGGGAACTGGATCTGCATCTCACGCCGCATCAATATGCAGACCGATACGCTGGCCACCCGGTCAATGAAATCTGGCGGCGTGTTGAGGAGGACATTGGCACGCCTCTGCCGGAAGGATTCCGGCAAAAGGTTGATGGCGCGGTGCGCAAGCGTTTCGAAACTGAATTGTCGGCGATAGCGGGGGTGGCTGAACTTCTGTCTGAGCTGAAACACCCGCGATGCGTCGCGTCCTCGACGCAATTGCCATTGCTTCAGGCGAACCTGGCGCGGGTGCAGCTGATGGAGTTTTTTGCGCCGCACGTTTTTTCCGGCTCGCAGGTCAAGCGCGGCAAGCCCGCGCCCGATGTCTTTCTCTATGCAGCATCGCAAATGGGCGCCGATCCGTCCCGTTGCCTTGTGATTGAAGATTCCATGGCAGGCGTGACCGCTGCCCGTAGGGGCGGCATGAACGTTGTAGGCTTTGTTGGTGGCGGACATGCCAGCGATGTCCTGCACGAAAAGCTGCGGCTGGCCGGTGCATCGGACGTCTTCGATTCCATGCGAGGCCTGGCAGTGCATCTGTTCCGGTGATCGGGGTCCGTTATTTTTTCGCCGCTTTCAGCATCTGCACCATTACAGCGAATTTGCGTGACCTTGCGTGGTCGAGCGGCGTCTTGCCATTGGCATCGACCAGTCTGGTATTTGCCCCAGCGTCAATCAGGTATTTAAGTGTCTGTTGATGGCGTTTGCCACCGTCACCCAGGATCACGGCTTCTATCGCTGCCGTCCAGTTGAGATTGTTGACGTGATCAAGCGGAGCGCCGTGGGCGATCAGCAATCGCACGCATTCCTCATGCCCCAGATGCGCTGCCGCGATTAGCGCCGTTCCGTCGTATATGCTCGTGGTGAGTTTCGCCGACGCGCCATTATCCAGCAATACCTTCAGGGTCTGCGGGTCATCGGCAACGGCGGCAATGGTTACGGCGTCGTATTTCTGCTTGTCCAGCGTTGCTGTTCCCGACCCGGCCTTTATGAGCGCTCGAATGGCGTGACGGCGTTTCAGAAACGCCGCCACGTGCAATGGTGTGCGGCCATTGCGGTCAGTCCTGACAAGACTCTGCGCGATCGCTGGCTGCCAGTTTTGCGATGTTTGCCACATCGTCCGTGGCAGCCGCAGCATGCAGGCCCGTGTATGCCCGGACTTCTGCCGCGCTAGGGGCAATCTGGGCAATTGCGGTCCCCAAACCGCCCGCGCCGGTTGCTATCGCCAGAATTGCCACAAGCAGATTGTTGCGCATTATCGTGTCACTTTCCTCTGGTCGCGACAGCTGCCTGCCGTTAACATTGGCGCATGAATCGCCCTGAACTTCGCAAATCCAATGCCCGGAATTCCGGCAAAATCGCAGTGTACACCGGGTCCTTCGATCCGGTTACCAACGGCCATCTGGATGTGCTGGCCAGTGCCGCTCCCATGTTCGACAAGATCGTGGTCGCCATTGGCACCCACCCCGGAAAATCTCCCTTGTTCACGGTGGAGGAGAAATCCGCACTGATCAAGGCAACGACAGCCTCGATAGCCGCAAGCAATGCTTGCAAAATTGAAGTGGCGACTTTTGCCGGGCTGGCCGTTGATGCGGCCCGGGAGCAGGGCGCAATCGCCTTGTTGCGCGGTCTGCGCGATGGCACCGATCTGGATTATGAAATGCAGATGGCGGGCATGAACGGGCAAATGGCCCCCGAGGTTCAAACCATCTTTATGCCGGCCAGTCCGGCCGTCCGCCATATTACTGCGACATTGGTACGCCAGATCGCTGCTATGGGCGGTAACGTCCGATCGTTCGTACCGCCGGAAGTTGCCCGTGCGCTCAAGGCCAAGGCAAAAGCCCGCAAGTCCTGAGCGGCAGGCATCCATTTTGTGAACACAAACTCCCAAACCCGAGGCTTTCCATGAAATTGCTGAAATTGTTTCTGATCCCGCTGGCAGCTCTTGCCATGCTTGCCGGACCTGCCATGGCGCAGAATGCCGCGTCCAACACGATAGTCATGACCACCAAGCACGGCCGCACGGTCATCCGCCTTCTGCCCGATATTGCCCCCAGGCATGTCGCCCAGATCAAGACGCTGGTTTCTCAGAAGTTCTACGACGGAATTGTATTCCATCGCGTGATGGAGGGCTTCATGGCCCAGACCGGAGATCCGACCGGCACTGGCACGGGCGGGTCCAAACTGCCTGATCTTCCAGCCGAATTTTCCCAATATGTCTTCAAGCGCGGCACCGTGGGCATGGCCCGCTCGCAGGACCCGAATTCCGCCAATTCCCAGTTTTTCATCTGTTTCGATGATTCCGGCTGCCGCGGTTTGACGGGCCAATATACTGTCTGGGGACAGGTAACGAGCGGCATGGAAGCCATCGACAAGGTCAAGCGCGGTGCTCCGGGCAGCGGAACAGTCAGCGGTCCCGACAAGATAGGCACGATGCGTCTGGGCAAATAGCTCAGATGCCGGGCTGCAAGCGAGTTTACCTCGGGCGGCCCATCAGCTAAGTCAGCACCATTCAAGCGAGGGGCATGCTGAGCTTTGAGCGCTCAAGCCCTTCCAAACCAGGAGATATCATGTCCGATCAAGGCAATACGTTGACACTTGAAACCACCCAGGGCCCGGTTGTCATCAAGCATGCGTCCCGACCTGGCGCCCAATCACGTCGCTCACATCAAGAAGCTGGCCGGCGAGAATTTCTACGACGGCATCGTTTTCCATCGCGTGATTGACGGCTTCATGGCCCAGACCGGCTGCCCCCATGGCACCGGCACCGGTGGTTCCAAATATCCCGACCTGAAGCAGGAGTTCAATGCCGAGCCGCATGTGCGGGGCGTCTGCTCAATGGCGCGCTCTTCCAATCCGGATTCGGCCAATTCGCAGTTCTTCATCTGCTTTAGCGATGCGCGTTTCCTAGACCGGCAATACACGGTGTGGGGCGAGGTGACGTCGGGCATGGAAAACGTCGACAAGATCAAGCGCGGCGAACCCGTGCGCGATCCCGACAAGATCGTAACGGCCCGCGTAAGCTGAGGCTTATGCCAATAGCAAGGTGCGGATAGCCGATGGACTTGGGACGCGGGCAAACGCCCGCGTTCCGTATTTCCGGCCACCGGTCTGTCTGCCATGCAGTCCCATGCGTGTTGACGCTTTTGATTTTGAACTACCGCCCGAACGCATAGCGTTGCGGCCTGCAGAGCCGCGCGACAGCGCACGTATGCTTGTCGTCGACAGCGAGGGCGGTTGCAATCACGTTTTGAAGATTGCACCGTCTCGCATCTGCCGGACTTGTTGCAGCCCGGCGATGTGCTTGTCGTCAATAACACCAGGGTCATTCCCGCGCGTCTGCATGGCGTGCGTGTCCGGCAGGACAATCGCGCTAACATTGAAGTCACGTTGCACAAGCGTGAGGGCGATAATGTCTGGCGTGCATTTGCCAAGCCTGCCAAGCGCCTGAAGCAGGGCGACCGCATCCGGTTTGGCGATGATGCGGACAATTATGCCTGCGAGTTAGGCCATCTGGATGCAGAAGTCAGTGCGCGCGGCGACGCAGGCGAAGTACTGCTTGAGTTTGCCCTGAGCGGCGCCCATCTCGATGAAGCGATCGAGCGGATCGGTGAAATGCCTTTGCCGCCCTACATC
The DNA here is from genome assembly GCA_963700795.1 of uncultured Alphaproteobacteria bacterium. Classification (GTDB taxonomy): domain Bacteria; phylum Pseudomonadota; class Alphaproteobacteria; order Rhizobiales; family Beijerinckiaceae; genus Terripilifer. The sequence continues at coordinate 227,783 of CAVOYX010000001.1, forward strand.
GCAGGCCGCCGGGCAGCCGATACGCACGACGCCGATGATTACCAGACGCTCTTTGCCAAAAACAGCGGTGCCGTTGCAGCGCCCACTGCGAGCCTGCACTTCACACCTGCGCTTGTCGAGGCGTTGCATCTGCGCGGTGTCGAGATTGTTCCGGTCACACTCCATGTGGGCGCCGGAACATTTCTTCCCGTCAAGGCGGACGATACGGCCGATCATGTCATGCACGCCGAGTTCGGAGAAATATCGCGCGATGCTGCCGACCGGATCAACGCAGGCACGCAAGCGTGGCGGGCGCATAGTGGCGGCCGGCACAACGAGCCTGCGCATTCTGGAAACCGCTGTTACAGAGGACGGCACGATAGAAACGATTGCCCGTGACACGTCTATCTTCATCACGCCCGGCTACACATTCAGGGCGGTCGATATTCTGCTGACAAATTTTCATCTGCCGCGATCAACTTTGTTCATGCTGGTCTGTGCGTTTTCAGGGCTGGAAACGATGCAAAACGCCTATGCACACGCCATTGCAATGCAGTATCGATTTTATTCATACGGTGACGCCTGCCTTTTGTTTCGGGAAAAGCGCAAATGAGCGTGATTGCAGGTCTGGTATTCCAGAACAGGCTGAGGCAAGATTGCACACAGGCCCCGGGGTAGGTGAATGAGCCAGGATTTTTCCTTCAAGATCACGAAGACAGACGGACGCGCACGCTCTGGTATCATCACCACCGGGCGCGGCGTCGTACGCACGCCTGCATTCATGCCTGTTGGCACTGCAGGGACAGTGAAGGCAATGTATGCCGATCAGGTCAAGGCGCTCGGCTCTGACATCGTGTTGGGCAATGTCTATCACCTGATGTTACGACCCGGCGCTGAACGTGTCGCCGCGCTGGGCGGGTTGCACAAGTTCATGAATTGGCCGCATCCCATTCTCACGGACTCCGGCGGCTTTCAGGTGATGTCTCTGGCGAAGTTGCGCAAGCTAGACGAGAATGGCGTGACATTCCAATCGCACATCGATGGCTCCTCGCATGTGTTGACACCCGAGCGTTCGATGGAGATCCAGGATCTGCTCGGGTCCGACATCCAGATGCAACTGGACGAGTGCATACGCCTGCCAGCCAGCAATGAGGAGATCGAGCGCGCGATGGAGCTGTCGTTGCGCTGGGCAGAAAGATCACGCAAGGCCTTTCGTGCGAAACCGGGCAGGGCAGTCTTCGGCATCGTGCAGGGCGGCAATGTGCACAAGCTGCGTGTCGACAGCGCCAAGGAACTTGCCGACATGGATTTTCACGGCCTTGCCATTGGCGGGCTTGCCGTTGGAGAGCCCCAGGACGTGATGCTCGACATGATCGAGACTGTCACGCCCTATATGCCACAGGAAAAGCCGCGCTATCTCATGGGCGTGGGAACACCCGATGATCTGCTGGAGGCAGTGCGGCGCGGTGTTGACATGTTCGATTGCGTGATGCCCACGCGCGCGGGACGGCACGGCATGGCCTACACGCGCTTTGGCCGCATCAACATCAAGAACGCACGCTACGCCGAAGACACAAGGCCACTCGACGCAACATCAAGCTGTCCGGCAGCACGCGATTATTCACGTGCCTACCTGCACCATCTGGTCAAGTCCGGCGAGATACTTGCCATGATGCTGATGACATGGGCCAACCTTGCCTATTATCAGGATCTGATGACCGGAATGCGCAAGGCGATTGCCGAAGGCACGTTTTCCGATTTCTACGGCCAGACAAAAGCAGCCTGGGCGCGCGGCGAGGCCGAAGAGGAAACCGGGAAATCTCTCGACGGCTGAGGCCGCACCGGTGCGTTAACCTTTACAAGCCGCATTTGAAAGTTATGCATCCGGCCGCGCGCGCGTGGCATCATTCCTGATTGCAGCAACGCAGAACCATCATCGCCAGCCGCGAGGACAGGTGCGTTGCAACCTTTGATACAAGATCGTCCCATTCCGGCACACGGCCGCGTGCGTTTTCGCGACGCCAGCCGGGGCGAACACACGCAAGCCATTCCGCTGGTTCTGGATCTGGACCAGACCTTGCTGCGCAGCGATCTTCTGTTCGAAAGCATGGCAGCAATGGTTCGCGTGAACCCATTGAGCGCATTTAAGCTTGTGGTCTGGGCGTTCAGGGGCAGGGCTTATCTCAAACGCCGTGTCGCTGCATCGGTCCAGCTCGATCCGGCAATCCTGCCGATCAACGACGAGGTCGCAGCCTTTGCCGTTGCCTGCAAGGCTGCCGGTCAATCCGTGGTTGTTGCCACGGCGGCAGACGAACAGGCGGCGCGCCGGCTGATGGTGCGGTTTCCTTTTGTCGATGAGGTGATTGGCAGCGACGGGGTGCGCAATCTGAAAGGCGAGGCGAAGGCTCGCCTGCTTCAGATGCGCTATCCGCAGGGTTTCGACTACGCCGGTGATAGTGCAAGCGACCTTCCTGTATGGCGCGCAAGCCAGGGCATGATCCTGGTGGAGCCCAGCGCAGCAGTTGCGCGCGAGGCGGAGCGGATCAAACAGCCGGTTGCACATTTCCTGCGTCCGGCCAGATTGAAAATCTGGATCAGGGCACTGCGCATCCATCAATGGGCAAAGAATGCATTGGTGTTTGCACCCTTGCTTCTGGCCGGATTGGCAAATGATGCGCAGGCATGGTTGGCTGCGGGCCTTGCCTTTGCCGGTTTGAGCCTGACGGCCTCCGCCACATATATCGTCAACGACTTTATCGATATGCCGAATGATCGAAAACACCGGTCCAAATCGGCAAGGCCATTGGCCAGCGGCAGGCTTTCCCTGCCTGGAGCGCTGGGGCTATGCACAGTGATGCTGACTGCGGGCCTTGCCGTTTCCGCATTTGCAGGTCTGCCGATCCTGATTTGCGTACTCCTGTATCTCGTCGCGACGCTGGCTTATTCGATCTCGCTCAAGCGCATACCGTTTCTTGATACGTCGACCCTCGCAGGACTGTTTACGCTGCGCCTTGTTACCGGAATGGTTGCGACAGCGGCAGATCCATCAACATGGCTGCTTGCATTTTCGATGTTCCTGTTTCTGTCCCTTTCACTTGCCAAGCGGTTTGTCGAAGTTGCTGCTGCGCGCGGTCGAGGTGGCCTGCTGGCAGGGCGTGGTTATAAGAGCGACGATGAACCGATCATTGCTGCATTTGGCGTCTCCGCTGCGGTTGCAAGTATTGTTCTGTTCGTACTGTATCTATCGAACGAAACTGCTGCGGCTTCGACATTCCATATTGCCAGCATTCTATGGCTGTTTCCCGTATTGTTGTTTCTCTGGTTGAGCCGCATCTGGATTTTGTGCGCACGCGGGGAAATGGATGACGATCCCGTGGCCTTCTCGTTGAAAGACAGGGTCAGCCTTGCTCTGGGCCTTGCCAGTTGCGCGCTCTTTGCGGGCGCCATCGGAATGTGACATGCGAGACTGGTTGCAATATCTGCAAAACAATCCACTGACCGCGACGATCATGCGTTACGCGATCGCCGGGGGATGCGCAGCGGGCGTGAATTTTCTGATCCGGTTTCCGCTGTCGGAAATTGTTCGCTTCGAACTTGCCGTCACGCTGGCGCAGGGCATTGGCCTGCTCACCGGATTTCTTTTGTATCGCGCCTTTGTTTTTCGTGATCACGCAACAACTTTGCCGCAGCAGATCCTGGCCTTCGGCAGTGTGAACCTGATTGCCGCGATAATCGTCATTGCAGTGGCAATTGCCGCACGCATTGTACTGCTTGGCGTGGGCGTGTCCCTCCCACTCGCCGAGGCAATGGCCCATGCCATGGGGCTGGCTGCGGGCGCTCCGGTCAACTTTTGCGGCCACCTGCTGGTCACGTTTCGCAAGCGGGCACTGGCCCCCGGATAGGTCCTTCAGACGCGAAAAGAAAAAGGCGCTGCCCGTGAGGGCTGCGCCATTAGGTCGATCGCAAATTCCGAGAGGGATATTTTATCACTGGGCAGCTTTTGCCATTCCAGAGCCGACATTGTGCCGGATGTCATTAAAGACGATTTCCCCGTCGGAATTTCCTCCCGCGACTCGGACTCGCTGGCCAGTTTTTCCGGCAGCGGCCTCCTTTCGGATGCGGGGGCAAGCTAGCCCACGAAAATTTGATTGTCATCAAATTTTGTCTCCAGACGTGAATATTTTTAACAATTGTTACAATCTGGGGGGACGAATCCCAATGCCCATTATTAATTTCGGGGCGGGGAGATCAGCCTGTGTTGATTTCGCTGCATTTTTCCATGTTTCGCTCGCCGTCTGCCACGGGGTGGGCCGATTCACCTCTGCCAAGGTGGCGAACAAGAGCCTAAATCCAGATGGGACTTGAGATTCCGGCCTGATTGCTGTTGGAACCATGCGACGGGCAAAGTAATTGCCGTCAACCGATTCGCACTCTCCGGGTACACCATGCGCCTCAGCCGCTATTTTTTGCCGCTTCTTCGGGAAGACCCCAAGGAGGCGGAAATCGTTTCCCATCGCCTCATGCTCCGGGCCGGGATGGTCCGTCAGGAAAGCGCCGGTATCTATGCCTGGCTGCCGTTGGGCTACCGGGTGCTTCAGAAGATCAACGCGATCGTCCGTGAGGAGCAGAACCGGGCTGGCGCAATCGAGCTGCTGATGCCGGTGATCCAGTCAGCGGAGCTGTGGCGCGAGTCCGGGCGATACGATGATTACGGCAAGGAAATGCTCCGCATTCAGGACCGGCATGAAAGGGACATGCTGTTCGGTCCGACCAACGAGGAGATGATTACGGAAATTTTCCGTGGCTATGTCCGCTCCTACAAGGACCTGCCGCTCAATCTCTATCATATCCAGTGGAAGTTTCGCGACGAGGTTCGCCCGCGGTTTGGCGTCATGCGCTCGCGCGAATTCCTCATGAAGGATGCCTATTCGTTCGATCTTGATGTGGCTGGTGCGCGTCATTCCTACAACAAGATGTTCGCTGCCTATCTGCGCACCTTTGCCCGCATGGGTCTGAAGGCCATCCCGATGCGCGCCGACACCGGCCCGATTGGCGGCGACCTGAGCCACGAATTCATTATTCTGGCATCAACCGGTGAGAGCGAAGTCTTTTGCCACAATGATTATCTGTCCATGCAGCCACCGGGTGAAAATGTCGATTTCGACAACCGGGAGGAAATGCAGGGCATTTTCGATGCCTGGACCAGTTCCTATGCTGCTACCGAGGAAATGCACGACAAGGCAGCCTTCGAGGCTCTGCCGGAAACTGCGCGTGTTTCTGCACGCGGAATCGAGGTTGGCCATATTTTCTACTTCGGAACGAAATATTCCGCCGCCATGAAGGCGGTCGTTGCCGGACCTGATGGCAAGGACGTGACGGTGCAGATGGGTTCATATGGAATTGGTCCGAGCCGGCTGGCAGCGGCGCTCATCGAGGCAAACCATGATGATGCGGGCATTATCTGGCCTGATGCCGTGGCGCCGTTCCATGTCGGTCTGGCCAACCTGAAAACCGGCGATGCGGCAACCGATGCGGCTTGCGAGGACCTTTATGCCAAACTCGGCAAGGCAGGCCGCGATGTGCTGTATGATGATCGCGACGACCGGCCGGGCGCGAAGTTTGCGCGGCTGGATTTGATTGGCCTGCCCTGGCAAGTGATTGTCGGTCCCAAGGGGCTGGCCGAAGGCAAGGTCGAAGTGAAGAACCGCCGCAGTGGCGAACGTCAGATGCTGTCGCCCGAAGAAACGCTCAACAAACTTACAGACAAAGGTTGATGGAAGCACGATGGACAAAGCCGCACCTGGCATGGGTTCTGTGAAAGCCGAAGCGGGCGTTGCAACAAGGTCCTCCGCGACTTTCCCATTTGCCCGATTCGAATGGTCGCTTGCCTCGCGCTATCTGCGTTCGCGGCGCTCGCGCTTTCTTCCTTCTGTGATTGCAGCGATATCGTTCATCGCCATCACTGTTGCTGTCGCGACCTTGATTGTCGTCATGTCGGTGATGAACGGTTTTCATATCGAGCTGATGAACAAGATCATCGGCATCAATGGCCACATGTTCTTGCAGTCCATCGGCAAGCCGGTAGTCAATTACGATGCCACCGTCGCAAACCTCTCGAAGGTGCCGGGCATGGTGCACATCTTTCCTGTCGTGGAAGGGGCGGCAGGCGTTTCATCACCGCAGAAGCAGGGCGGGGCCCTGGTGCGCGGTGTATTGGAAAAGGATATCAAGCGGCTGCCGGGCATAGGCAAGAGTTTGCTGCAGGGAACGCTCGATGGCTTTGACAAGTCCGGCGGCGTTGCCATCGGCAAGGAAATGGCGGCCCAGCACGGCTTGCAGGTTGGCGATGAAATCACGGTGCTGACGGCGCGCGGCGAGGCGACACCCTTCGGCATGGCGCCGCGTATCCGTTCCTATAAAATTGTGGCAATCTTTCACATCGGCGTGTCGAACTTCGACGAAGTGTTTCGTCTACATGCCGCTGAACGAAGCCCAGTCGTTCTTCAACATGGACAACGGCGTGACAATGCTTGAGGCATTCGTCGACAAGCCCGAAGACATGGACGGGATGCGCGCGCGTCTTCAGGCTTCGCTGAACGAGCCGATGATGGTTGTCGACTGGACCCAGCGCAACAAGTCGTTCTTCGACGCGCTGAAAATCGAACGCACCGTCATGTTCCTTATTCTTACGCTGATCATCATCGTGGCGGCGTTGAGCATCATCTCCGGATTGACGATGCTTGTGAAAGACAAGGGCAGGGCGATCGCTATTCTGCGCACGATGGGTGCAACGCGCGGCGCTATCATGCGCATATTTTTTCTGACCGGATCGCTGATAGGCATTTTGGGAACGCTGGCGGGTTTCCTGCTGGGCCTGCTGATTGCCCGCAATCTCGAGCCCATACGCCAGACGATCAATTCGGCGTTCAATCTCAACCTGTTCGACTCCAGGCAATATTTCCTCAGCCATCTTCCTTCGGTGCTTGTCCCGGCAGACGTATTGAAGGTGCTTGCTCTGGCACTGGTCCTGTCAGTGCTGGCAACAGTCTATCCCTCGTGGCGTGCGGCAAGGCTCGATCCTGTCGATGCGCTGCGCTACGAGTAGGCCATACGCATGTCCGAAACGCCCGCCCTGCAAATGCGAAACATCCAGCGCCGCTATCTTCAGGCCGGTGAGCCGCTGGAGATATTGCGCGACGTCGATTTTGATCTGTGGCCGGGTCAATCGGTTGCGCTGATTGCGCCGTCCGGCGCCGGCAAGTCGACTTTGCTGCATCTTGCCGGTCTACTGGAACATGCCGACGGCGGTGAGTTGTATATTGCGGGCGAGCCGACATCCAAACTGGGAGACAAGGAGCGCACTGCACTGCGACGTGATCGCATCGGCTTCGTCTATCAGTTTCATCATTTGTTGCCGGAGTTTTCGGCGCTGGAAAATGTGATGATGCCGCAAATGATCCGCGGACTTTCTCGGACGGAAGCCGCAACACGTGCGCGCGAACTTCTGGAATACCTGGGTCTGGGCCATCGTGTGACCCATCGTCCGGCGGAAATGTCCGGCGGCGAACAGCAGCGCGTGGCTATCGCACGGGCGGTCGCCAATGCGCCGCGTGTCCTGCTCGCTGACGAGCCGACGGGAAACCTCGATCCGAAAACCGCCAATCACGTGTTCGATGCCCTGGCGCAGCTGGTACAGGCAACAGGACTGGCGGCGCTGGTGGCCACTCACAATCTGGAACTTGCACGGCGCATGGACCGTCGTGTTACCCTGTCCGAAGGCAAGATCGTCGAAGTGCCATAGCGCACGGCTGTTTTACCTGAAGCGCTCTACGGCTTCATCGAGTTTTGCGCTGCTGTCGCGCAGCTCTTCCTGGGGAGCAATATCCATGGACACAAACCAGCAAAAGCATCGGCTCGATCCGTCAATATTCCTGAATGATGGACCATGGGAGGCATATGACGCCCTGTGCCGGGATGTGCACAAGCGCCTCAATGAAAATCGATGGACGCGTTATATTTATCCTGCAGGTCTTGGGGTGGTGTCGCTGGGCGCGATCTATACCGTGCTGCTCTGGTGGCTGGGATTGTCCTATTTCGGGTCCTTTGTCGCGCTCGTCATCGTTTCTCTTGCATTGCTGGGCCTGTACGTAAAGTTCCGGTCGCAGCGTGCTCAAATGCCGCTCGAAACCATTGTCGCCATTGGTGCGGCAGGCGTGATTTTCTCTGCGGCGGTGGTGTTCATTGCAGCCAGATTTGGTGTTCCGGATGAGATGTGGACGGGCTCTGCCTTGGTCGGCGGTGGCGGAGTCTGGGGCGCCTTTTGTGCCGACAAATGGTTGCGCAAGGGCACGTTCGCACGCGCGACGGTCCTGCCGGAAATGGCCAGTGCGCTCGGGTTCAAGTACACGTCCAGCCCTGCGGGTTTGCCGGATGGAACGCTTTCGCCTTTCGGTCCGATTTACCGGAAATCGGAAGTCGGTCATGTCTTTCACGGCACGCTGGACCGCATGCCGTTCTGGTTTGCGCGTTATGAGGCAGACGACGATCCCGCCGTTCACTTCATGATCGTGTGCGAGAATACGGCGGTTAACGCCCAGCCGTTTGAATTGACGACCCATGGCGTTTTCCCGGACGAAGGAGAAGGCGGCCAGGCACCCAGCGGCCTGGCCGGCTCGCAATACTCCGGCAAATACCGTGTCCGCTGGCATCAGGGACAGCACAATCCGGACTTCGACGCTGTCGTTGCCCGCCTGATCGAGAGCATCGCGCCGCTGGTCAAGGACCAGAAATGCTATGTTGCAGCGGCAGGCAGGCGGGTGATGGTCTTTGTCCAGGAAGATAACGACCTGTTCGTATTCGACGAAATGCGTCTGGTCGAAAATGCCGACCCGATTTTTGCCGAACTCGAGCGCGAATTTGCCTTGGCCATGCGGATTATTTCCGCTCTCGGCGAGGCAAAGCCCGCACGAGGCACCAGCCCGGGTATCGCCCGGGACTGACACCATTTTGCTGCATCGCGCAGAATTGACCGCAGCACCAATGGAAGCGCGCAATCAATGGCGTTGCGTGAGCCCCTTTGGCAATTGCGGTCCGGCGCAGGTTCGCGAAGTGGCAGCCACTGCTTTAGCGGCAGGTTTGCAGCCGGCCGCGTTGCCGTGAGCCTTTTCCGCTGGGTCGATTTCCGGTTTGTGTCCGCTGCGCAATTCCTCGCCGAAGAGGCGAAGATATTCTTGCGAAGACATCCGCCCCATGCCGACGAGGGCGCGGGCAGTGTGTTTGTCGAGCATCGGTGTCCCTCCACCTTGCCCCGGCCCATTAACCATAAATAGGTATTAAGGCCCGCTTCGACAATCCAGATGTGCGATTAATATGGACAAGAACAAAACAGAAACATATAAGGAATATATAAGGATCAAAGAGGAGTTCGGCCATGTTGCGTAGTGTTCTTTCAGATCTCATGGAGCTGGCAGCCCTGGGCGCTTTCCTGACATTCATAGCCCTGCTCACGCGCACGACCGGTCTCGGCTGAGGCCGCAGCACCGTTGCTTGTTGATGGCGGGGAGTTCCCCGCCAAACTCCCCGAAAACGCTCGACCTGCAGGTCTGTGTGAGTACCATTGGCGGACCTTTCCGCTTGATGAGTCGCACAGCCCATGGCCAGCAAGAAAAACGACACCCCGGTTTCTCCGGAAGGCGCGACTGCCCCGGGCGCAGCTTCGGCAAAGGATCTCGCAGACATCTGCAAGGCGGTGGGCTTCGTCCACCTGCATCTGCACACCTCGTTCTCCCTGCGCGAAGGCGCGCTGACGATCTCCAAGCTGATCGACTTTGCCAAACGGGATAACCAGCCGGCACTGGCCATCACCGATACCAACAATCTGTTTGGCGCCCTGGAATTTTCCGAAAAGCTGGCCAAGGAAGGCATCCAGCCGATTATCGGCATTCATCTGAATGTTGATTTCGGCGATGCGGCATCCTTTGGGTCGCGCGCCGACGACACGCGGGCAGGGCGCGCCGCGCTGGTTCTGCTGGCCGCCAACCGTCAGGGCTATGTGAACCTGATGGACCTTGCCTCGGGCGCGTGGCTCGATCCGGAAGCCGGCGATCTTCCCCATGTGCCGATTACGCGACTGGCCGAACGCTGCGAAGGCCTGATCGCGCTGACCGGCGGACCGTCCGGCCCGGCCAATCTTGCCCTTGCAGCCAATCGCGAACAGATAGCAGTTGCGCGTCTGGATATGTTGCGGGCGATGTTCGGCGATCGCCTGTATATCGAAATCCAGCGCCATGGCGGCAGCGCCAAGCCGCCGCAAAAGCGGGACATGTCCGAGCAACGGCTGATCGACTACGCCTATCGCAATGGCGTTGCGCTGGTTGCAACCAATGAACCCTATTTTGCCGCCAAGTCCGATTATCAGGCCCACGATGCCTTGCTATGCATTGCCGACGGCACGCTTGTTGGCGAAAGCGGCCGGCGCAAGGTCACGCCCGATCACCGCTTCAAGACCCGGGCGGAAATGCAGGAGCTGTTCGCCGATCTGCCCGAGGCATTGACGAACACCGTCGAGATTGCCCTGCGCTGTTCCTACAGGCCGCAAACCCACGCACCCATTTTGCCGCGCTTTACCAGCGCAGGCGGCGAGGCAACAGATGAAGTCGAGGAGCTGAAACGTCAGGCGCGCGAGGGGCTCAAGGCGCGGCTGGCCGTGCATGGACTGGCGCCAGATCTTGCCGAGGAGGATTACGAACAGCGGCTGGAATTCGAACTGGGCATCATCATCAAGATGCAGTTCCCCGGCTATTTTCTGATCGTTGCCGATTTCATCAAATGGGCCAAGCAGCAGGGCATTCCCGTGGGGCCGGGGCGCGGCTCGGGTGCAGGCTCGCTGGTTGCATGGTCGCTGACGATTACCGATCTGGATCCGTTGCGTTTCGGCTTGCTGTTCGAGCGGTTTCTCAACCCCGAACGTGTGTCCATGCCGGACTTCGATATCGACTTCTGCCAGGAGCGGCGCGACGAAGTGATACGCTATGTGCGTCAACGCTACGGCGAGGATCGCGTTGCCCAGATCATCACCTTCGGTTCGTTTCTGGCACGCGGTGTGTTGCGCAATGTCGGCCGCGTTCTGGAAATGCCACTAGGGCAGGTGGACAGGCTGGCGAAACTGGTGCCGCAAAATCCTGCCGCGCCCGTGTCCCTGAAACAGGCAATTGAAGGCGAGCCGCGCTTGTCGGAAGCTGCGCGTGATGACGAGCGCGTGGCCATGTTGCTGGAGACCGCGCAGAAGCTGGAAGGTCTTTATTCCAACGCTTCCACGCATGCGGCAGGCATCGTGATTGGCGACCGTCCGTTGATTGAACTCGTGCCGCTGTATCGCGATCCGAAGTCTGACATGCCGGCAACGCAATTCAACATGAAATGGGTTGAGCCTGCGGGGCTGGTGAAATTCGACTTCCTCGGATTGAAGACCCTGACGGTGCTGGCCACCACTGTGCGCCTGTTGGAAAAGCGCGGCATTCATGTCGATATCGACAAGATGCCGATCGACGACGCCAAGACCTATGCGATGATGGGACGCGGTGAAACGATTGGCGTGTTCCAGCTTGAAAGCGCCGGCATGCGCAAGGCGCTCGCCGAAATGAAATCGGACCGGCTCGAGGACATCATCGCGCTCGTCGCGCTTTATCGTCCCGGCCCCATGGCGAACATTCCGACCTATTGCGCCGTCAAGCATGGCGAGCAGGAGCCTGATTACATCCACCCGCAAATCAGGCAGGTGCTGGAGGAAACCCATGGCGTCATCATCTATCAGGAACAGGTGATGCAGATTGCCCAGATTCTCTCGGGCTATTCTCTTGGCGAAGCAGATCTTCTGCGCCGTGCCATGGGCAAGAAGATCAAGGCGGAAATGGACGCCCAGCGCGACCGCTTTGTAACCGGCGCCGTGGAGCGCGGAATACCGAAATCCAAAGCCGACGACATATTCGATCTTCTGGCGAAGTTCGCCGACTATGGCTTCAACAAGTCGCACGCCGCAGCCTATGCATTGATCGCCTACCAGACCGCCTGGTTCAAGGCCAATTATCCCGTCGAGTTCATCGCGGCATCCATGACCCTGGACAAGGGCAACACGGACAAGCTGGCCGAATTTCGCAACGAAGCCCAAAGGCTCGGCATCCGCGTGGAACCGCCCTCGCTCAACAGGTCGGGATCGGACTTTGAAGTGCACGCAGATGCACAGGGCCAGCTTGCCATTCGTTACGCCTTGTCGGCGGTCAAGGGTGTCGGCGAAGGACAGGCGCAGGCTTTGGTCGCATCGCGCGGCAATCGTCCTTTTGCAAGTCTTGGCGACATCGCGGCACGGATCAGCCCGCGCGAGGTGAACAAGAAGGTGCTGGAAAGCCTCGCTGCGGCAGGTGCATTCGACGAACTGGAACGCGATCGGGCACGTGCATTGGCGAGCGTTGAAAAAATTCTGGCAATCGCCAATCGCTCCCAGGCGGAAAGCGACGCAGGTCAGGTCGGATTGTTCGGTGATGATGTGGCGCAGGATATTCAAATGCCGAATGTCGCGTCCTGGTTGCCGGCCGAGCGCCTGAAACGCGAATTTGATGCAGTCGGCTTTTTCCTGTCCGGTCATCCGCTGGATGATTATCAAAGCCTGCTCAAGAAATTGCGCGTCGAGCGTTGGGCGGATTTTTCCCGCGCCGTAAAGCAGGGCGCATCGGCGGCGAAACTGGCAGCAACAGTGCTTGATCGCAGCGAACGGCGCACGCGCAGCGGTTCAAAAATGGGCTTTGTCACCCTCTCCGATCCATCCGGACAATATGAAGCGATCATGTTTCAGGAAACGCTGAACCAGTATCGCGACGTTCTGGAAAAGGGCGCCATTGTGCTTGTGTCCTTGTTGGCCAGTGTAGACGGTGAAGACGTGCGTGCGCGTATCGCGTCTGCCGAACCTTTGGAGGAGGCTGCGCGCAAGGTCCGTCAGGGTCTGCGCATCTTCATTCGTGACGACAAGCCCTTGCCGTCGGTCAATCAGCGCCTGTCGGCAAAAGGCGAGGGGGAGGTTTCACTTGTGCTGTTGCTGGAAAGCAATCGCAGTGAAGTGGAAGTGAAACTGCCGGGCCGCTTCCGGATCACGCCACAGATTGCCGGCGCCATCAAGGCCATTCCCGGGATCGTCGAAGTCGAGCAGGTGTAACATCGGGCGCAAAAAAAAGGCCCGGCAGGGTGCCGGGCCTTTGTTGTTTCCACTACGCCCACTAGCGTGAGATGTGCAATCCTTGCAGACTGTCGCCGATGGCTGCGAAAGCTGCATTGAGCTGGCTGGCATTCGTCGCAAGATAGTAGTTCGACGAAGACGTGGCGCATGATTGCAGCAGCGACTGACCCGAAGAGCTGATCGGATCTGAGGCAGTGCTGAAACCAATAGTGTAGATCTTTATCCCCTGGGCTTTTGCTGCATTACAGGCTTTCAGCGTCATCGCATCCATGTAGCAGGTCACATTGCTGCTGCCTACGTCCTGGTTGTTGCAGCTTTTCCCGGGAGCGTCGGCCTTGCCGAGGCGCTTGTTCCAGAAGAAGCCGAATGGACTGTAATAACTGCCGTTCGAGTTACTCGTCGAGCCCCAGGTGTTGTCACCGTCGGTCATGAACACGATCACCTTTTCATGGCTTGGAGTGGCATAGGGCTTGATGACCTTGTAGTTGGCATAGGGGCTGTTCGGGGAGATCGTTTTCCATGCCCAGGAAACCGCCGAAACAAGGTTGGTGTTGCCGCCAGCGCTCATCGCGTCGATCTCGGTTTTGAGTGCTGCCGCATTCTGCGACAACTGCGTGACCGGGCGAATGGTGCAGAACTGGTTCGGACCTTTGCCACTCGACGTATCGGCAGTAATGGTCTTCGGTGTTGTGACGGTCGTATCAGGCTCACACGTCGTGACGTTCGTGCAGGTTGGTCCACCGCCACCTGTGCATTGCGGATTGGTTGGGAACCATGGGCACCACCAGGGCTTGTTGCCACCGCCACCGCCACCGCCACCGCCATCTACGTTGTGCAGCAGGCTGTTGTCATCGCTGATTTTCGGCAATGACATGGACGCGTTTACCGGCTTGGCGGCCGAACGGCCATACTTTGCATGCTGGATAAGCCGGTTCAAAAAGTCGCTTGGGTTGGTGTTGTTGGTCTGGGTACATACTTGCGTCGTTGTGCATGCGCCGGGAACCACGGTGACCTGTACGCCAGGCTTGTACTTGCAGAGCTTTGATTGGCCGTCGTTGAAATATGGCGACTGACCATCGCGTGTCTTGTACACGTCAGGGTTTGCACAGATGGAGTTTCCGTAGTCGGGCAGATAGCTGTTGATCCTGTTGCTTGCATTATCGCCTTCATCCGGCGCGAACTGCGGGACGTAAAGCGAATCCGGTGTTGCAGCGCTGGAAGGTTGGTCGGCCAGGGCATAGGCGCCCGGACGTTCTTCAAGGCAGCCAGCCCATGTCGTACCGATATTCTTGTGCAGCTCGAAGCGGTTCGCGGGTGCGAATGTGCCGCCTGTGACCTGGGGTAGTGTTTCCCAATGGATGGATGAGGCGCCGTTCTGGTCGAGCCAGGTGACATTGGCGAAGCGCGTGCTTTCGTCAGAATTGCCCGGTTGCGCGATGGTGTCGGGATCGAATGCCTTTACCGAATAGTTGAACGGGATCAGGCTGACCTGCGCGTATTGGAGTGGCTGGTTCGCGGGCAACAACTGATCGATCAGGTTCTTTGCCGCAACTTTCATGTCGGACATTTTGGTGCCGCTCATGGAGCCGGTGTTGTCCAGCGCCAGAGCGACTTCGTAGGTTGTACCGCCGACCTTCGCGCAGGACTTTGCCCGCAAGGTCACATAATTGATCTGGGCGATCTTCATCATTGTCGTGGGCATATTCGTTGTGCTGGTCATGCACACTTCGGTCTTGGTCGAATTGACGACGGGCCCGCTTTCAATGGAATAGTTCGGCGAATTATGACTGGCCGTCAAATGTGCCAGTGCGACCGAGGACAGGGTCGTGGAATTGGCCGTTTTCATGAGCCGCGCGGCCGCAAGGATCGCCGCGTCGGTGGCGGCGTAAAGCTCCGTGCGCTCCCTGACTGCCCGGGACAAATCCATGGCAGCACCACCCATCAACATCATGGGTATGATCGACAATGTAAAAATAAGGCTTGTCGTTCCGCTCTGTTCGTGGCGGAACTGCTTCCAACGCGGGAGAAAATTGCATTTGATGGTCATGGCACTATCCTTCGACCTACTACGCACTAAAAATAAATCCAGCATGACCATACCGGAAGCGGCCAAAGTTTTGGTTAAATGCGATGCGTTCCAAATGTTAACAGGCGTATTGGTTAATGAAGCGTTTCCATTTGGACGAAGGCTATAAAACAATTCCGTAGTTTCAAAAGCTGCAGACGCACAAAGAAAAACCCCACCGTCAGGCGGGGTTTCGAGAGAGCTGCGTTGCTGTTTATTCCGTGAGGTAGGAGTATTTCTTGGGCGTTCCAGGTGTTTCATATTGCGTAACACCCAGTGCCTGGCAGGCTGTCGATGTCTGGCGCAAATCAACCGTACCGTTCAGGACGAACTCGCTGGAGACAAATTTTGCGCACCCGCTCGAACCGGTCGTCATGTTGCCCTGCATGGTAATCTTGGCATTCGGAAAGTAGGCGATGCCATCAATCTTCAGGTTGGCGCCAGGCTTGAAGGTCATGTCGACATCATCATGGATCGCAGGGTTCTGGTAGATCGCATATCCTTTCCATGGGCTGTCGGCAGTCGTTCCTGCCGATACATTCAAGGTTGCAGCCTTGCCGTTACCATTGGGGAAGTCGATCACCGGATCGGAGCCGTTGCCGCCCGCCAGCACGATCGTCGAGCGATTGGCGTTGATCACAGCATTGTTGCCAAGATTAACCTGCCCGTTTTCGACGATGATGACAGTGTCATTGCTTGGCGAAAGGCCAGTCAGGGTGCCATTGCCACTCAGGTTCAGGTTGCCGCAGACATGGACTTCCGTGTGGGTTCCCTTGTCGACAGTAATAATATTGCTGCTCGCAGGGATTGTGCCATTGGCTGACCAGCTTGCGCCGCCGTTGGACGTGCCGCACTTGCGTTCAATGTTCGAAGACGTGGCCGAGTACACGTCAGGGACCGGATCTGCGCCAGCTTGCGGGTTCGCGCAACCGGTAATGGTGCCAACGGCGTAAGATGCCTGGGCGCCGGTGTCGTGTCCATTGCACTTCATCGAACGGTTGGAACGGATCGAGCAACCCGACAGATTGACACTGGGCGAGCCGTTAAAGGTTGTCGCATCGTCTGTTACCTGAAGACCTTCACCCAGGGTGAAGATGCAGGAATTGTCCGTTACGCCTGCGACGGCGGAACTGAGAATGAAGCTGTGCCGGCACGTGTCACCGTTACACGCTTGATGCCCGCAATCTGCATCATGATCGTGTTGACCTGGATTGTGCCGGTCACACGATATCCCTTGGTCACAATGGCGCCCGAAGCATTGGAGTTGCCTGCAAGTCCTTTTTCAGCCAGCGAAGCAGCGACAACTGCTCTGGCAATTGTCTCTCTGTTTGCAATGACGGTTGCGCTGGCTGCCTGAAGAGCGGCGCTGTCAACAGATGCCTGCAGCTGAACTGCCGCACGGGACATGATGCCATAATCAATGGCAAATCCACTGACCATCACAAGCGGGAGCGCCGTGATGGCGAAGTTGACGGCTACGGTACCCTTCTTTTCGCCAGCAAACCGGACAAATCGGGTTTTGAATCGTTTAAACATGGGACCAACCGTTCAAGTTGAATAAATTTGATCCCTTAAGCTATGAGCGCATGTCTAATGGACTCTTTAGAAGTGCGGTTACTAATAGGTAACGAAAAAGAAAACCTGCGAGAAACTTACCGGTAGCGGCGGAGAATATTAACAACGCCCGATTTCAGGCGCTACGAATTAACGGTTTTTGGCGAAAGAGGTCTAGTTTCCTTAGAAAATCGCGATGCGCCGCCTCGCAGTCATTAAGGGTTTGATTTTTTGCAAATATTTTTGTTGGCGACAAACACCGTAAGTAGATTAATTTTATCGTCGACTATCGTATTGGATGGTTCTGAAATCGCGCTATTGTGAAACTGATCGCTCATATCGGCAGGAATTCTTAAAATCAGGTAGCCTCCGCACATCACTGCGACGGCCCGGCGATAGTGCGCGCCGGCAAGTGCCTGACCGCCCGGTCCGCGGGCAGGATGATTGGCGGGCCGGGCGGTAATGTATTCCTTTTCTCATCATTCCAGGATGCGCGGATAGGCGCTGAATTGTGCAACCTGCTGGCTGGTGCAGCCCGTTGCATCCTGTTTCAGTGATACAGCGCCATTTATGCGGAAGGCATGGCTGATCAGTTTCGAACACTGGCTCGGGCCGGTTTCGGCGTTTCCGCTTAATACAAGAGACGTACGTGGCAGATAGGTGATGCCATCGGTAATCAGCGTTGCAGCCGGTCCCCAGCTCATGTCGATAACGGTCGAAGAACGCGGATCCTGATAGATGTCGACACCGGCCCAGGGGTTTGTGGTTGCGGTCGACGAGGAAACGGCCAGACGTGCGCTGTGTCCATTACCGTTGGGAAATGTGATCTTGCCGCCGAGGTCTTCACCGGTCAGCAGGAATGTTGTGCGTGGTGCGGTGAGATTGGCATTGTCCTGGACCTGGATATCGCCGTTCTCCACGACGATTACCGTGTCGCTGGCAGTGCTAGTTCCAGCGAGGGTGCCTGTGCCTGTCAACTTCAAATTGCCGCAGACATGGACTTCCTTGTAGCCATTCTTCGAGAGGGTTATCACATCGCCGCCGCTGGGGATTGTGGTGCCGTTCCAGGTGGTGTTCCCGGTAATTGCGCCGCATTTCTTCTCAATATTTGCCGCCAATACGCTGTGGATGTCCGGAACGATACCTGCATCGGGCATGGGGTTGGGACAATTGGTGACATTACCGGCTGCAATCGAGGCGATGGCTCCCGTGCTGTGACCATTGCATTTGATGCTCTTGTTGGAGCGAATGGTGCAGCCCGACAGGTTGATGTTTGGCGAGCCATTGAACGTCAGCGTGTCGTCATCGAGATCCAGCTCGCCGCCGAGGGTGAGGATGCAGGAATTGTCGCCGGTGCCAAACAGGGCGGCGGACGCACGGGTTATGGTCACCGATTTGATGCCGATGATCTTCATGACCGTTGTTGGAATGGTTGCCGTCGCGCGGCCACGATAGATGGAGCCGATGCTCGGCTCGCTGCTGGTCGTGAAAACAGCTGTTGCGTTTGCGCCGAACGTGTCCCGCGAAAGCGTCGCCTGAAATGTAGACTGTGCCCGGTCTTCCCGCCTGTTGGTTGCAATGATCGCGCCGGCGAGGGTGCCTGCATCCACTGCGATCTGAAGCTGGTTGGCAGCACGCATCATGCGGCCGAGGTCAACTGCAGCTCCCACAAGGCCGGTTGCAGGGATCATGGTAAGCGCCATCATGACAGCGATGGAACCTTTTCGATCATTGCCAAACCGTTTGAAGAATGCCCGCACCATTTTCATGTCCCCGTCCCTTTTGTTAAGGAAGGGGTAACGTGCATGACAAACGCTGACGGTACGTTACACGCACCATCACCAAAGCGTTAATATGAATAAAGACTAACGTCCTAGACGTTAAATCATGCTAACTTATGTAAAATTAGCAGACGATCCAACTAAAATGACATTACGCAACAGTCGTATCTGAAAAGTTAATTTTCGGGCGATCCAGCTCGGCTGGTTAAGGATCATTGAATGCAATTGTAGACATAATTTATTCGAATTTCCGCTCACACCTGTGGTGTCTTGTTGATTGCCGGCGACCAGGGACTGCGGAATTTGCGCTTTGTCTTGGGGTCTTCGAGAATAACGTCACGTCCACCGGCATAATCCACAAGGGCCTGAACGCGTGCCTCGATAGGAGGGTGCGTGGAGAACAGGTCCGCAAAACCCTCGCGCGGATTGTCGATACACATTTCCATGATGCCGGAAGGGGCACTCGGAATTTCACTCTTGCCGCTGATCTTGCGCAACGCTGATATCATGGCATCAGGGTTTTTCGTCAATTCGACGGCTCCGGCATCGGCAAGATATTCTCGTGTGCGCGACAGCGCAAAGCGGATCAGCAACGACAGCACCCACGCAGCGGCCACAATCAACATGACAATGGCTATCGCGGCGGCAGCGCCGCCTTTGCCTTTGCCGTCATTGTTGGAGGAGCTGGATGAGTCTTTGGATCGCCAGCTCGTTCTGCCGATACCGCGGAATATCAACTCACATGCAAATGCCACAACACCGGCAATCACCATGGCGATAACCATCATCTGCACATCGCCATTGCGAATATGCGTCAATTCATGCGCCATCACCGCTTCCAGTTCATCATCTGTCAGCGTGGCTATCAGCCCGCGCGTCAGTGTGACGGCATATTGACGTTCATTCACGCCCGTAGCGAATGCGTTTGGAACATCGGTTTCGAGAATTTCCAGCCGGGGAGTCTTGATGCCGCGCGAGATGCAAAGGTTCTCCAGCATGTTATAAAGGCGCGGCTCTTCGGCACGGGTAATGGAATGCCCGCCGATCATTGCATCTATGATTTGCCGGTTGAAGAAATAGCCGATCGTCACCCAGATCAGCGTTGCTATTGTCACGAATGGCGCGGCTATCAGGAAATCATTCCATGCCTGCGCCAGCAAGGCCTGCAGTCCCCAGTTGCGCGTCACGGCAACTCCAGCAAGTGCGCCTGCATAGGTCAGCGCATAGACAAGCAGAAACAGCATGATCATCAGGAAAACCGAGCGAACCCGGTTTGCCCTTATGTGTGTGTAAAGGCCGAAGGCCGGCAGCATTGGTGCGCCTGTTCCTGCGGATCAGAATTTTACAGACGGTGGCGCATCCAGCTGTTTGCGCTGTTCTTCGCCGACGTCGAAGAACTCACGCTCCCGGAAGCCCATTGATGCTGCAAACAGCATTGCCGGAAAGGCCTGGATTGCTGCGTTAAACTCACTCACAGCATTGTTGAAGAAACGCCGCGCGGCAGCTAGCTTGTTTTCAACATCGCCGAGCTGTTCCTGCAATTGCAGGAAGTTCGTGTTCGCTTTCAGATCCGGATAGGCTTCGGCCAGGGCGAACAAACGTCCAAGCGCTGCTCCCAGAACACCTTCGGCCGCGCCTTGCTGGGCTGGTCCCTGCGCATTGACCGCAGCGTTGCGCGCCTTGACCACCGCGTCGAGCGTCTCCTTCTCATGGGTTGCATAGCCTTTGACCGTCTCGACGAGATTTGGGATCAGGTCGTGGCGTTGCTTCAACTGCACGTCGATGTCGGCATAAGCCTGGCTTGCGCGCTGGCGCAGGCTGACAAGCCCGTTATAGGTCGCGATCAGCCAGACTACGATTGCGGCAATGACGCCAAGGACTATCCAAGTTCCCATGTCGGGACCCTCCTGTGAGATGCACCTGTGCGGCAGGCAACAGGCTCCTGTGCTCCAGACCGAACCTTAGCTGATTTTGCCGCAGATCAGAAATCGTGAAAACAGGTGTCTCAGGTGCCTTTTTTGGGAGCGTGGCCGCCGTGCAGGGCAAGCAATTCGCTTGGCGCACGCGTTTTCCGGCTGCGGATGCTCTCCGGATCGACTGCGCCGAACGCTGCTTGCGGCGATTGGGTGCCACCGATGGTTACGCGCTGCATATACCGGCGCTTGGGGAAGTAATCATGCACCGCATAGTGCTGGGTGGAACGATTGTCCCAGAATACCAGTGTGTCATTGAACCAAAGGTGGCGGTATTGATATTCGGGCACCTTGGCCAGGTCGAACAGCTGGTTCAGCAATTGCCGGCTTTCCGCATCTTCCATGCCCTTGATGCGTGTCGTGAACTGCGGATTGACGAAGATCAGCTTTTTCCCGGTCACGGGATGCTGCGCCACAACCGGGTGCAGGGAAGGGGGATAATCGCGCTCGTATTGTGCCAGCTTCTCCCTCTGTTCCGGCGTATCGTCAAAAACGTCCTTGAACGGGAGAAAGTCGTGATAGGCCTCCAGTCCCGACAGGAAATGCTGCATCCTGTCGCTTAATCCCTCCCAGGCTGCGGTCATGGAGACGAACATTGTGTCGCCGCCGAACCTGGGAACGTCCAGCGCATGCAACATTGTTCCCATCGGGGGCGTCTTGCGGAAGGTTTCGTCCGAGTGCCAGCAATCGGTCTTCCAGGGTGGCGTCGTTTCGTCGTTCTTGAACAGAATGAGTTCCGGATTGGCTTTGTCATTGGGCGAAAACGGATGCACGCTGAGCCGTCCGAACCTGCGCCCGAAACTCATGAACCGGTCAGCCTCCAGGGGCTGGTCCCGGAACACCAGCACTTGATGCTCGGCAAGGGCCTGTTCGAGGACAGCGATATCGGCATCTGAAAGATGGGCGGACAGCTCCAGCCCGCTGACTTCAGCACCAAGATATGAATTGACCTGCTCGACCTTGATGGTCGAACCAGAGTGTTGTTGACGTTCAGCGAGCGCGCTCATTGCCGATCTCCGCTATTGCAAGCTTGTGCTTCCTGTCTTGACTATACTGTCTTGACCTGGCTGCCAGTATTGGGCCGGATGTACCGCAAATCTATCATGTTGGCCAGTTGTGCTGGTCCTCGTCTGGCTAGGCTGGAATTCCATGAGCGGACATTTCGATACCCCCATTCTTATCGCCGGTGGCGGGCCTGTCGGCATGGCCTTGGCCGCAGAACTCGGTTTTCAGGGCCAGCCCTGCATGGTGATCGAACGCCGCGATGGCGTCGTTTCTCATCCGAAAATGAACATGATTTCGACGCGCACGATGGAATTTGCCCGGCGCTGGGGATTTGCCCGTGAGTTGCGCGAAAAGGCTTGGCCTCCGGAGCATCCGCTGAACGTTTCCTTTGTTACGTCCCTGACGGGTTATGAAATCGCCAGCTTTCATTTTCCGGCCTACAAGGATCGTGTGTGGCCACATACACCCGAGGGTCATCAACGCTGCTCGCAACTCTGGTTCGACCCGATGATCCAGAAGAGGGCGCTGGAGAGCGGAACAGTCGATGCGCGGTTCCGCACGATTTTTCGTGATTTCAGCCAGGACGAAGACGGTGTGACGGCGACAATTGAAAACCGCGACACCGGAAGGCAGGAAAAAATACGCGCACGTTACCTGGTTGGTTGCGATGGCGCGGAATCCATGGTGCGCGAGAGCCTTGGCATCGCCATGCCAGACTCCAAAAGCCTGAGTTTCGACGTCAATATCTTCTTTGAATCAGAAGAGCTGATGGAGTTGCACAAGCGCTTCATGGCAATGATGTATTGGGTCTACGATGAAAACGGTTATTGGGCACAATTCATTTCAGTGGACGGCAGGGGATTGTGGCGCATCTCGATGGTGACGCAGGAGTTGATGACGGATTTCTCAAACTTCGATGCCGACGCCTATATTCGCAAAGCGGTCGGAACCGGCATATCCTACAAACTCAATTCACTGCTTGCCTGGGAGCGTCATCGCCGTGTCGCCAATTCCTATCGCAAGGGCAGGGTATTCATTTGCGGCGATGCGGCACATCAATATTCGCCGACCGGTGGACTTGGCATGAATACCGGAATTCAGGAAGCTGTCGATCTGGCCTGGAAACTCAATGCTGATATTTCCGGTTGGGGTGGCCGGAACTTGCTCGACAGTTATGAGGCCGAACGCCGGCCGGTCGCGATCTATAATAACGAAGCAGCTACCAGCAATTTTCTGCGCCTCATCAGTGTTCCCTGCGGGCCGGATATCAACAAGGACAATGTGGACGGCGACAAAATCCGCGCCCAGGGACGCGATCTCATCCTGAAAAATAATTTCAATGAGGAATACGAACAGGAGGGGATCACAGTCGGCTATCGGTATGATGCTTCGCCGATCTGCGTGCAGGATGGCACACCCGTGCCGCCTGTGACCACGACAACCTATACACAGACGGCGAGGCCCGGCGCTCGAGCGCCTCACGGCTGGCTGGATGAAGCAGCAGGAAAATCGACGATAGACCTTTTTGGCAAGGGCTTTGTTCTCTTGCGTTTTGGCGCATCGCTTGATGATGCGAAACCGTTGCTGGATGCAGCGCGAAAAGCAAAAATGCCAATCGCCACCTATGCCATCATGGATGGTAAAATCGCGGCGCTATATGAACGCAAACTCGTACTTGTGCGTCCCGACGGGCACGTGGCATGGCGCGGTGATGTTGTGCCGGACGATGCGGTTGCAGTCATCGATCGCGTGCGCGGTGCGTGATGGATCAATTTCGGTAAGTCATTTTCCGACGACAGAACAACAAGAGCCCCATCCGCGAGGATGGGGCTCCAGGGCCTGTATCGTAAGATTACAGTACAGCAGACGAAATTACTTCTTGCGAGAAGCTCGACTAGCGAACCGGACGCATGTTTGTTGACGGTGTGGCGGTACGATTGTCGGCGTCCCACTTGGAAGCATCCCATACCGGCATCGTACGAAGACTGTCCTTCGTGAAGCTGCTGGAAATTTTCACGGCGTCCTTCTCATAGGCGAAGTTCAATTGGCCGAAGTCGAGGGCTACGTTGCGCTCGCCCATGCCGAGGAAACCACCGACACCAACAATGACGCGGGTGATCTTGCCAGATCCATCGATGATCAGTTCGTTAATGTCACCGATGTTTTCGTTGCCGGCAGAGTAGACATTTGCACCGATCAGCTTGCTCGCCCGCCATTCACCGACGTTCGAAGCCGTTACAGGCGCCTTGTTCATCGGGTCTGTCTTCGCATCCATTGCAGGCTTGGAAGGCTCCATTTTCTCTGCAATAGGCGGTGTCTTGGTTGCATCCGGATTCGCGGTC
Source organism: uncultured Alphaproteobacteria bacterium (assembly GCA_963700795.1). GTDB lineage: Bacteria > Pseudomonadota > Alphaproteobacteria > Rhizobiales > Beijerinckiaceae > Terripilifer. The sequence goes on from CAVOYX010000001.1 coordinate 251,707, forward strand.
TGGGCAAGAGCCGGGCTGGCGACCAGTAGTGCAATAATAGATGCGCTCGCAAGGATATTTTTCATAGTAGATCTCCTGATGACTTTGCAGGACCGCGCCTACAATAGTTGTAAGCGACAAAGCGACTGCAAGTTGGGTTACAGGATGACAACTTTCCGGAGCTAAAATGGTTCCGGCATCATGTTAAAATCGGATATCAGTATAGCAAATGACGCATATTAAGGATTATTGGGTTAGATAGAGTTTCACTGGAATTCATTTGGGTTGTGCGTTGTGCTTCGGTGTTTGTTCGGCAATTTGACGCGGTCCATAAATCGCCACAATTCCCGCAATGTCGCCATCTCGCAAGGAGCGGAATTTTTCTTGATACCGGAAAGACATGATCTGGCCAGCCGGACCGGGGTGATCCAGTCCGAGCACATGACCGATTTCATGCATCAGGATGATGCGAAGATCGTAAGACTTGAGATCACCGTCAAAGCCTACTTTCCATCGCACATCAGGGTTGAGGCAAATGAGCGCTTTCGTAATCGTAGCGGTGTGGCTGCCAGGTTGTGGGTCATGGTCGATGTTGGCGAAGGCAATGCCGGACGGATGAGCTTGCGTGCCGATAAGGATGTCAGCTGATCGCCAGTCGTCGCTATGTGCAAATGAAACGCGGGCATATTTGTGCCACTCGTCAAATGCAGCCTGTGTTTCCTGTTGAAGCGCATTTGCACCGATCATTTTGCTGATCGAGTTGATTGGCGCCATGCTCTTGCAATTGATCGCGCTCTGATGGGCATAGGACGCAGGCAGGAAAGACCATTTCAGAACCCGTTCGCGATTAGTTCGCGGGGCGTTCCACGAAACGACATAGCCCTTCAATCCGAGTTGGCGATATCCCTTGGCCGGCTCGGAAATTGCCGCGCCGCTCAAGCACAATAACGCCAAGCTGGCGACACATCGCCCCGCAGCCCGCATTTTCCCCTCATGAATCGTTTTGTGTATCGAGGGTATGAGATACACGGAGTTGCCGCAATTCTTTATCGAGGGATTTTCCGGACCGTTTGATCGCGGCGGGTGACTTGATACACTTGTGCTGGCATTGAAGAATGAGCGCATTGGCGCAAAACAGGGCACGTGATTTTGCATGGTTTGATAACAGGGGGAATTAGTCCGCCCCACGATGTGAACCCTGGTGGACCCGCTGCAGCCCCAGTCATCGGGGTGGCGGTGCTGTCTGCACAAGCCATATCGTGCGCAGCGCCCCCTGTGCAGCCGGTAGCGCTTGAGCCCGGTAAGAATGCGCGGTCGCCATTGATCGCGGTATCTGCCCCAAAACTGAAATTGGCCGGTACGACGCGGCAAAAGCTTCTCTCCGTGCCCGCGCTGATTGTATCGGTATTGGTCCATTCAGCCGTGGCGCTTGGGGCCTATTGGCAGCTGCAGAGGACGAACGCGCCCTCAAGTCCGCAAGAGCAGGTCATCCAGGTCTCGGTGGTGGCAGCACCGTCAGTCTCACTTTCAGCGCCGGACCTGCCACCTCCATTGGCGCCAGATCTGGTGGCCATGCCTGCACTTGATATGCCGCCAACGCAAACTGCGCTGGCGGCAGATATTCTGCCCCCGCCGGAATTGCCCCCACCATTGCTGCCCTCAGCGCTGCCGCCGGCTTTGACACCGCCTGCGCCAGCGCCCGACGGGTTACTCCCGGTCAAGGTAAAACCTAAAGCGAGCAAAGTGGACCCGGCTCATCGGTCAGACCCGGTCGCGCAGAATGAGACAGCGCGCCGGGAGGCGCTGAAGCAACGTTCAAGGCAGAGGCAGGCGACCAGGCAGCAGAAGGTCATCCAGCGCCGAAAGCGTCAATCGAGCCCCATGAAGCAGGAAAACCTGGATCGGCTACGCAAGAGATTGGAAATGCGCAGGCAAGCCCGGATGCAAGCTCGCCTGGAAGACCGGCGCACTACAGCCAATGGGCAGGTTGCGGGAGCACGCCGGGCAGGGCGCAGTTCGCAAACAAGTGCAAAGCGGTCAGCGCGGCAGGCCAATCCGGCATCAGCCTCAGCCTATCGCGGGCTGGTCGCTGCCCGTCTGGCCCGAAACAAGCCTGCCGGCCACCTTGCTGAGCTTGGCAGCGGAACTGCAATCGTCAGTTTTTCCATCGCCGCATCAGGGGCAGCGACCGGCATTCGTCTGGCGAAATCGGCTGGGCACGCCGCGCTCGATCGCGCAGCTTTGGCCACAGTTCGCCGTTCCTCCCCATTTCCGCCCCCGCCACGCGGCGCGGGACGGGCGTTTCGCGTGCCTGTCCATTTTTCCCGCTAGGCCAAATGTTGCAGCGCAGCGCTTGCTTACGGACGAAAACCTGCCTATAAGCCGCTCCATTCCACAGGCGGATGAACGCGCTCCTGATTCAAGGATCGCTCCGGTGGCAGGCCATCCGGCCCGTCAGCACTCCGCCGAGGCATAACCGGAGAAGACTATAATGGCGCTGCCAGAATTCAGCATGCGCCAGCTTTTGGAAGCTGGTGCGCATTTCGGACATCAATCTCACCGCTGGAACCCGAAGATGGGTCCCTATATTTTCGGTGTCCGCAACAACATCCATGTGATCGATCTCGCCCAGACCGTGCCATTGCTGCATCAGGCACTGAAGGTTGTATCCGACACGGTGGCCAAGGGTGGCCGCGTGCTGTTCGTCGGAACCAAGCGTCAGGCGACCGAGGCAATTGCCGACAGCGCCAGTCGTTCCGCGCAATATTTCATCAACTCCCGCTGGCTCGGCGGCACGCTGACCAACTGGAAGACCATTTCGGCGTCCATCTCGCGTCTGCGCAAGCTGACAGACGATCTGGATGGCGGTGGAACCGGCCTGACCAAGAAAGAGCGTTTGATGCTTTCGCGTGAGCGCGAGCGTCTCGACAAGGCCCTTGGCGGTATCAAGGACATGGGCGGCATTCCCGACCTGATGTTCGTGATCGACACCAACAAGGAACAGCTTGCGATCAAGGAAGCCAACCGCCTTAACATCCCGGTCGTGGCCATTCTCGATACCAACTGCGATCCCGATGGCATCACCTATCCAATCCCGGCCAATGACGACGCTGGCCGCGCGATTGCGCTGTACTGCGACCTCATTGCCCGCGCGGCGATTGACGGCATTTCACGCGGTGCTGGTGCATCGGGTGTCGATATCGGTGCGATGGAAGCTCCGGTCGAAGAAGCTCTGGCCGATGAAGCGCCCGCCATAACCGTGGACACGTCCTCGACGGAGGCTTTCGAAGTTCTGGTTGCTCCGCGTGGCGCTCCCGATGAACTGACAAAGTTGACTGGCGTTGGCCCGCAGCTCGAAAAGCGCCTGAACGAAGGTGGCATCTTCCATTACTGGCAGATCGCCGCAATGCAAGCTGCCGATGTTGCCAAAGTCGACGGCGACCTGAAACTGAATGGCCGCATCGATCGCGATGGCTGGATCCAGCAGGCCAAGGATCTCATCGAGGCTGCTGCCTGATCGGGCAGCAACCGCACGATTGCTATCACAACGGGAATGCGGGAGCCGGAACGGTTCCCGCTGATGTGTTCCCTTAACGCTCCGCGACATTCCGGTTCATGAATTCCGGAAACAGACAGCAGAGGACATACCATGGCTACAATCACCGCCGCCCTCGTCAAGGAACTGCGCGATATGACCGGCGCAGGCATGATGGATTGCAAGTCGGCGCTTTCGGAAAGCAACGGCGAAATCGAAGCAGCAGTTGACTGGCTGCGCAAGAAGGGCCTGTCCAAGGCCGCAAAGAAAGCGGACCGCGTTGCCGCAGAAGGTCTCGTGGCTGCACGCACCTCAGGTACGCGCGGCATCGTTCTTGAAATGAACGCCGAAACGGACTTTGTTGCGCGCAATGAAGATTTCCAGAAGCTCACGGCCAATGTTGCCGACGTCTGCCTGAAGTCGGGTACGACTGACAGCGAAAAGCTTAGTGCTGCGGCCTATCCTGCTGGCGGCACAGTGAGCGAGGCGATTTCGAACGCCATCGCCACCATCGGTGAAAACATGACTTTGCGCCGGGCTGCCGGACTTGAAGTCGCCAACGGCGCGATTGCCAGCTATGTGCACAATTCGGTCGGCGACAACATGGGCCGCATCGGCGTTCTGGTCGCGCTGGAATCCGGCGCATCCGCTGAAGCGCTGAACGATCTGGGCCGCAAGATTGCCATGCATGTTGCCGCGTCCTCGCCGCTGGCTCTGGATTCGACTGGTCTGGATCCTGCCGTTCTGGAACGCGAAAAGAACGTGTTGCGCGACAAGAATGCCGGCAAGCCAGATCACGTCTTGCAGAAGATCGTCGAGTCCGGCCTGAAGACCTACTACAAGGAAGTCTGCCTGCTCGATCAATCCTTCATCCACGACACGGCCAAGACCGTTGCGCAGGCTGTCGCCGAGGCCGGCAAGGCAGCAGGCGGGGAGATCAAGGTGACCGGCTTTGTACGCTACCAGCTTGGCGAAGGCATCGAAAAGCAGGAATCGGATTTCGCCGCCGAAGTTGCCGGTATGGCGCGCTGATAGCCTGTTTGCATAGCTGCCCTGCGCAGCTTGATCCTTGTAATACGCGGTGAGCTGGATAGGTTCGCCGCGTATTGTTTTTTGCGATCCGCATTTTGTATAGGCCATATGAGCACATCGACACCGACCACCGATGACTTGGCAGGACATGCTGCCACAGCCGCAGCGGAGAGCGTGGCAAAGGCCAGGCCTGCCTATGACGGGTCTGTCCATGTCATTCTGTGGACGATGTGCCTGGCGCATTTTCTGAATGATTTGTTGCAGGCGCTGATACCGGCGGTCCTGCCCATTCTCAAGGAAAGTTACAAGCTGGATTTCTTTCAGGTCGGGATCATTGCCGCGTCCTTCATGATCTCTGCGTCGGTTCTGCAACCAATTGTCGGCATGGTGACAGACAAGAAGTCGTTTCCCTATGCACTTGCATTCGGCATGTGCGCGACGATGGGCGGATTGCTGTTGTTCGCCGGAGCGACGACCTATGTGATGTTGTTGTTTGCGGCAGTCATGGTCGGCTTTGGTTCGGCTATCTTTCATCCTGAAGGCTCACGCGTTGCACGCATGGCCGCTGGCGGACGCCATGGCCTTGCGCAATCGACATTTCAGGTTGGCGGAAATTTCGGCCAGGCCTCGGGTCCGTTGATGGCGGCGTTTGTGATTTTGCCTCTGGGACAGCGCGGTATCGGCTGGTTTGCAATTGTCGCCTTTGCCACGGTGGTGCTGCTGTATTTTGTCGGCCGGTGGGTTTCCACGCAATTGCGTATCAGCCAGTCGCGTTCGCGCCATGTGGCAAATCCCAATCCGCTTGGCCTGTCCAAAGGGAAGCTGACTGCGATCATCGGCATTTTGTTGATGCTGACGTTCTCCAAGAGTTTTTACACAACAAGTATCACGACCTTCTATACGTTCTTCCTGATGGAAAAGTTTGCGGTGCCATTGCGTGATGCGCAATTGTACCTTTTCCTGTTCATGGGTTCGGTGGCTGCCGGCGTTTATTTCGGTGGTCCGATCGGCGACAGGATCGGACGCAAATATGTCATCTGGATTTCCATTCTCGGTGCGCTGCCCTTCACCGTTCTGCTGCCCCATGCAAGCCTGTTCTGGTCTGCCGTGCTGACGGTAATTATCGGGTTCATATTGTCCGCTTCGATGTCGCAGATCATCGTCTATGCGCTGGAGCTGATGCCCGGCCGGGTGGGACTGATCTCCGGACTGTTCTTCGGATTTGCTTTCGGCATGGCAGGCATCGGGGCCGCCGTGCTCGGACAGCTGGCAGACATGACGAGCCTGCGATTCGTCTTCAATATCTGCGCCTTCCTGCCGGCGATTGGCCTGGTCACCTGGTTCCTGCCGGAAACCCGCCAGCCCTAGGCTTCACAGCATCGCCTGTTTTCAGGCTTTTTCACCGCGTGCGCGTGCGCACATCTTTGCGACGCGGTGGCGGCTATTCTCTCATCATCGAAACAAGGCGAGGTCGATTGGCCCCGCACAAATGAGGAGAGAAGTCATGAAAAAGTTCGTTTCCGCTACTGTTGCTGCCCTGACCATCGGCGCCACCATCGCCCTGACCGCTGCTCCTGCTGAAGCCAAGTGGGGCCGCAACCGGGCCTTCTTCGGCGGTGCTGCTGCCGGCCTGCTGGGCGCTGCGATCATCGGTTCTTCCGCCTATGCCCATGGTGGCGGTTACTACTACGGTGGGTCGTGCTGGCGCGAAAAGCGTCCGGTGTACAACGCCTGGGGCGACTTCCGCGGCTACCGCTACATCCGCGTGTGCAACTGATCGACCTGATCTGAATACGGCGCTGCGGCAGCCCCTCTCGCCCCCCGACGCTTCGGCACCGTAACAGGCCCCCCGGGATAAACCCGGGGGGTTCTTTCTGTCCTAGCGGCCCGCGCTGGTTTTATCCTGCCGAATCGCGATACCCATGGCGCGTTTGGCTGCTGACCCCGAATGGATGAAACTCATGGCGATTGCCTGGAAACGGATCATTTTGAAACTTTCCGGTGAGGCGTTGCAGGGATCGCAAAGCCATGGGCTGGATCCGGACGTTTTGAAGCGCATCGCTGCGGACGTCGCCAGTGCCGTAAAGCTGGGCGTTCAGATCGGCATTGTCGTTGGCGGGGGCAATTTCTTCCGCGGAATACAAGGCGCCGACAAGGGTATTGACCGGGCGCGTGCGGATTCCATCGGGATGCTCGCCACCGTGATGAATGCGCTGGCTATCGAGCATGCCATCGAAATGGTTGGGCAACCTGCCAGAGCCCTCTCGGCGGTCCCCATGCCTTACGTGTGTCAGCCCTATTCGCGCCAGGCAGCACTCAATCATTTGAACAAGGGACGCGTCGTCGTTCTTGCCGGTGGTACTGGCAACCCGTTTTTTACGACCGATACTGGTGCTGCCCTGCGCGCGGCCGAGCTTTCCGCTGATCTGGTCATGAAGGCGACACAGGTGGATGGCGTTTACTCCGCCGACCCGAAAAAAGACCCGACTGCCACCCGTTACGAGCAATTGACCCAGAGCGAGGCCATCGAGAAAAACCTGGCAGTCATGGACACTGCGGCGTTTGCCCTGGCGCGCGAGAATTCCATACCGATCATTGTATTTGCCCTGAAGGGCGATACGCCAATCACAAGCGCCCTGAAGGGCGAAAGCCGGTCGACACTGGTCACACCCTGAATTCTGGCAGTTGGGCCGCGTTTGTTGCGAATATGTAAGGAATTAACAGGGGACGCCAAGTTTTTTGCCCAAATTCCATTCAGGTCTGGAGATATGCGTACACCGCCGATACATTGGCATTCTTAAAGTTTATGATGCCGGTCGGCATTGGAATGGCCGGCACGTAACCGGGCAGACAAAATAGGGCAAGCCGGCAAAAGGCGAGCGACCAAGGGCAAACGACATGAGTGATGACTACGATTTGGGCGATATCGAGCGGCGCATGAGTGGAGCGGTCCAGTCACTGACCCATGAATTGAACGGATTGCGCACGGGGCGCGCCTCGGTCAGTTTGCTTGATCCAATTCATGTTGATGCCTATGGCGCACGCACGCCACTCAATCAGGTAGCCACGATCAGCGTGCCCGAAGCGCGGATGCTTTCGGTTCAGGTCTGGGATCGCGGCATGGTTGCTTCGGTTGAAAAGGCGATCCGCGAATCCAGTCTGGGCCTTAATCCGCAGACCGAAGGGCAGGTATTGCGCATTCCGATTCCTGAATTGAACGAGCAGCGCCGCAAGGAACTGGTGAAGGTCGCGCACAAATATGCCGAGGAAGCGCGCATTGCCGTACGCAACGTCCGCCGCGACGGCATCGACAAGGTCAAGAAACTTCTGAAGGACAAGACGATCGGCGAAGACGTCGAAAAACGTCGCGAAGGCGAGATACAAAAAGCGACAGACAATGCTGTCGCCGAAGTAGATCGCGTTCTTGCCGGCAAGGAAAAAGAGATCATGCAGGTCTAGCCCTGACGTGAGGAAATGCCGGCCCTCATGGGCCGGAATGCGTGTGTGAGAGGATATGGCGGGCAGTTGCCGGCAGTGGTGGTACGCAGGAACTCAATACGGAAATCGATCAGGCCCATGACCACACCCGTCGAAGTTGACATTGAAGGCCGACGCCCGCGCCATGTGGGGATCATCATGGACGGCAATGGCCGCTGGGCTCTGTCGCGTGGCCTGCCGCGCATAGAGGGGCACCGCCGCGGTGTGGAAGCATTGCGCAAGGCAATTCGCGCTGCAGGTGATTTTCGCATCCCCTTCATTACGATTTATGCATTCTCCGCCGAAAACTGGCGCAGGCCTGCCGAGGAAGTCGGCTTCCTGATGGGTCTTCTGAAACATTTTATTCGCAACGATCTTGCTGAGCTGCATTCCAATGGCGTGCGCGTGCGCATCATTGGCAGCCGCAAGGATTTGCCAAAAGACATCCTGTCGCTTCTTCACGAAGCAGAGGAATTGACTGCAGGCAATCGCAACATGACGCTGGCCGTTGCATTCAATTACGGTGGACGTCAGGAAATTCTCGATGCTGTAAAAGCGCTGGCGCACAAGGCCGCATCGGGCGAGATTGATGCAGCAGCAATTGATGAAACGGCCTTCTGCGATCAACTGACGACTGCCGGCATGCCCGATCCAGATCTGATCATTCGTACATCTGGCGAACAGCGCTTGTCGAATTTTCTGTTGTGGCAGGCCGCTTATGCGGAGTTGGTATTTCTGCCGATCTACTGGCCCGATTTTGACACCGAAGCCTTTCGTCAGGCATTGCAGGAGTTTGCAAGACGCGAGCGCCGCTATGGTGACGTGAGCACGCGGGCAAGCGTCGCCAACAATGCGTTGACGGGTTGATGACGAGTCAGCCGGCTACGCAACCACCATCATCACCGCAATCAGACTTACCCCTGCGCGCACTTTCGGGAATAGTAATGATCATTCTTGCGCTGGGCACGGCCTGGGCGGGTGGTCAGGTCTTTATCCTGTTCTGGCTGCTTGCAGGTTTCGCCGTTCACTGGGAGTGGCAACGCCTGCTGAATATTCCAGCCTATTCGCCGCGCCTGTTCGTTGGAGCAGGAGCTCTGGCTGTCGTGGCTGCCATGGCATCGGGCGGGCTCGCGATTTATGCGGTCATGGCAATTGCAGCGTTTGCGATCGTGATGGCTTTTATCGGCCGGGCCGCACCTGTGTGGAGTGGCGCTGGCATGTTGTATGCCGGTGCTTTGCTTATTTCCGTCCTTGTCTTGCGCATGTCATTGCAGCACGGACTTATCGCGATCCTTTGGCTGTTTGCCATTGTGTGGGGCACGGACATTCTGGCGTATTTTTCAGGCCGCTCCATCGGCGGTCCCAAATTGTGGCCGCGCGTCTCGCCGTCCAAGACATGGTCCGGCTTCATCGGGGGTGTAACGGGGGGCGCTGCGGCAGGAACCCTGCTGTTGCTGACCTTGCTGCCATCTACCCGCGCCCATCCCGGCAAGCTGATTGCAATGGCCTTGGTTCTGGCGATGATCTCGCAGGGCGGCGACCTGTTTGAATCAGCGGTGAAGCGGCGCTACGGTGTGAAAGATTCCAGCAACTTGATTCCGGGCCATGGCGGTGCGATGGACAGGCTGGACGGCTTCGCCGCAGCAGCAATCTGTGCCGCCCTGCTCGGGGCATTGCGCGGCGGTCCGGTGAATGTGGCGGGCGGACTTTTTTCATGGTGACCACGGCAAAGTTGAAACCGGTAGCGAGCAGTGGCGACGTGCCGCGCGCAGCAGCGCAGAGCGAGCCGCGCCGTCTGGTTATACTTGGCGCCACCGGTTCCATCGGACAATCGACTGCCAGCGTCATTGAGGCCGTGCCCGGTCAATTCTGCGTTGAAGCTGTAGCTGGCGGCCGTGATGCGGCTGCGCTGGCCATCATGGCGCGCAGGCTTGGCGCCCGTCATGCGGTCATTGCCGATGAAAGCGCCTATGGCGACTTGCGCGAAGGACTGTCAGGCTCCGGCATCGAGGCGGCTGCCGGTCAGGCTGCGCTGCGCGACGCGGCAGTGCGCCCCGCCGATCTGGTGGTTGCCGCAATAACAGGCGCTGCAGGTGTCGAGCCGACGTTTGCCGCCGTTCGCGAGGGCAGGGCGATAGCGCTGGCCAACAAGGAATGTCTGGTGTGCGCCGGTCATCCCTTCATGCAGATGGCGCGGGCGCGCAACGCAACGATCCTGCCCATGGACAGCGAACACAACGCGATTTTCCAGGCGATGGCCGGCATGGACTCGCGTCAGATTTCCAAAATGATCCTGACTGCCTCGGGCGGGCCGTTCCGGCAATGGGATGCCAAGGCAATCGCCACCGCGACCCCGCAACAGGCGCTGGCCCATCCCAACTGGGACATGGGCCCGAAGGTGACGGTGGATTCGGCGAGCCTTATGAACAAGGGTCTGGAACTGATCGAGGCGCATTACCTGTTTGCCATAGAGGCCGCGCGTCTGGACGTATTGGTGCATCCGCAGTCGATCGTGCACGGGCTCGTGGCCTATTCCGACGGGTCGATGGTCGCCGGCATGGCCAATCCCGACATGCGGGTTCCAATCGCCAATTGCCTTGGCTGGCCGAACCGGCTGGAAACCGGAGTGCGGCCGCTGGATCTGGCGGAAATCGGTAGTCTTTCCTTCGAAAGGCCGGATTTTGAACGTTTTCCGGCTTTAGGCATCGCCATCGATGCGCTCCGGCAAGGGCGGCGCAATGCCGACAGTGCTGAATGCTGCCAATGAGGTTGCGGTGGAGAAATTTCTCGCTGGTGCGATTTCGTTTGGCGGAATTGCCCGGTTGGTGTCCCGGGTTTGCGAGGCATCTGGCCGCGGGAATGGGAAACACGCCTGCCAGCGTCAGCGAGGCTTTGGCTGTTGACCATAATGCAAGAGAAATGGCCCGGACCATCTTGGCGTAAGTGACGGCGTCTGTCTTAGTAACATTTTGCTAACCATTGATGCGCGCCGGTTGCTCGCGTCATGCCGTGCCAGAGAGAGTTCATCAGATGCATGTGTTGCAGTTGCTATGGTCGTTCATCGGCTATTTGGTGCCATTCGTCTTCGTCCTGAGCATCGTCGTCTTCTTTCATGAGCTTGGCCATTTTCTGGTTGGCCGCTGGTGTGGCGTGAAGGTCGAGGCCTTTTCCATTGGTTTCGGCAAAGAGCTGTTTTCGTTCACCGACCGCAAGGGCACGCGCTGGCGTCTGGCGCTCATCCCGCTGGGTGGGTATGTGAAATTCTACGGCGATGCGGATGCCGCAAGCATGTCGGACGAGGAATTGTCCAGGGTCATGACACCCGAGCAAAAGCGCGAAAGCCTCTTCGGCCAGAGCGTTTGCGCGCGTTCGGCCATTGTTGCCGCCGGTCCTTTCGCCAATTTCCTGCTGGCAATCGTGATTTTTGCGGCAACTTTCTATTTTTCGGGTCGCGGGGAGCTTTCGCCTCGTGTCGCGCGCGTGCAGGCAGGCGAAGTGGCGGACGTTGCCGGTTTCAAGGCCGGCGATCTGGTGCTGACGATCAACGGTCGCAAAATTGACGCCTGGGGTGACATGCAGCGGATCGTTCAGGCCTCGCCGGACACAAAGCTGACTTTCACAGTCCTGCGCGACCAGAAGGAAGTGACGCTGGTTGCAACCCCCAAATTGCGGGAATTCAAGACGCCATTCGGCGTGAACCGGGCCGGCATGCTCGGCGTCGTTGCTTCCAACAACGAAAAGGATTGGAAGATACGCAAGTATGGCTTCGGGGAATCAATTGTCGCCGGGGCGAGCGAAACCTGGTTCGTGATCGAGCGTACCGGCGCTTATATCGGCGGCATTGTTCACCGGGCGGGAATCGACCGACCAGATTTCCGGCCCCATCCGGATCGCCGAAGTTTCCGGGGAAGTTGCCAAGGTCAGCCTGTCGGCGCTGATCAATCTGGCCGCAATTCTGTCAATTTCGGTAGGTTTGCTCAATCTTTTCCCGATTCCGCCCCTGGATGGTGGTCATTTGCTGTATTTTGCCGTCGAAGCCGTCAAGGGCAAGCCGTTGAGCCAGATGGGGCAGGAGATCGGGTTTCGCATCGGAATGGGTCTGGTATTGGCGCTGATGGTTTTCGCGACCTTCAACGACATCCTTCACGTTGGGCCTAAGTTGCTCAGACTGTTCGGTTAACCGGAATTTAACCCTGTTGCGTGGCAACCATGCAACGGAAACGGTAAATTCATTAAAATCGGACGATTCTGCATTTGCACGAATGGTTAAAACTTGTAGAAACGTTTTGCCGAAGGAGAGCGGGGAATCGCTCTGGAAAATAACACCTTGGCAGGGCGCGGATGCAAGGAACCAATAGGTTCACCATGCGGGCGTGCCGGCTCAAAAGCGACGCTGCTTGCGTCGTTTTCGGGTAGACGGCAGGCGAAACAGATTTGTTTATACGGGGAACACTCTTCCGATGACGTTTTTCCGGAGTTTAATGTACCGCTTTGCATTGATTGCCGCGGTTCTCGTGTCCGTGACCTGGACAGTCAATAGTGCTTCCGCCCAGCGAATCGTGATTCAGGGCACCCAGCGCGTTGATGCGGAGACGATCAAGTCCTACTTCAATGGGACCAGTCAGGCGCGCATCAATCAGGCGGTCAAGGATCTGTACGCGACAGGCCTTTTCTCCGATGTGCAGGTTTCCCGTTCGGGCGGCGCCATCGTTGTGCGCGTCCGCGAAAACCAGCTGATCAATCGTGTTGCTTTCGAAGGCAACAGCAAGATCAAGGGTGCGGTGCTGGCCGGGGAGGTGCAGTCCAAGGCCCGCGGCTCCTATAGTCCTTCCACCGTGCAGGCCGACGTTCAACGCCTGCGCGACGTTTACCGCAGGGCAGGGCGCGGCGATGCGACCATCTCTTCGCGTACCGTGTCATTGCCGAATGGCCGTCTCGATGTCGTGTTCACCATCAAGGAAGGTGGCAAGACTGGCGTACGGTCGATCAATTTCGTTGGCAACCAGGCGATCGGTTCCTGGCGGTTGCGGAACCTCATGACGACCACGGAGATGAACTATCTCTCGTGGCTGAAAACGACCGACGTCTATGATCCGGAGAAAATCTCCGCCGATCTCGAGCGGATCCGCCGGTACTACCTGAAGAACGGGTATGCCGATTTCCGCATCGTTGGTTCCGATGCCCGCTACAGCGAAGAGCGCCGTGGCTGGATCATCAATGTCACCGTCGATGAAGGTCCGCGTTACACGGTTCGTTCGGTCAACGTCGATTCGCGCATCAACGATGTGAACCCGCAGGATCTGCGGCGCGTCGTCGGCATCTCGCCGGGTCAGACATATAACGGTGACAAGGTTGAAAAAGCGACCGAGCGTCTGAGCCGTGAAGCAGCCCGCAAGGGTTATGCTTTCGCCGTCGCACGTCCGCGCGCCGAAAGAAACCCCGGCACACGCACGATCGATATCAATATCGTCATGGAGGAAAGCCCGCGCGTTTACGTCGAGCAGATCCTCGTGCGCGGCAACACCCGTACGCGTGATTACGTCATCCGCCGCGAATTCGAATTCGGTGAAGGCGACGCCTACAACCGCGTGCTCGTCGACAAGGCCGAGCGCCGCCTGAACAATCTTGGATTCTTCAAGCGTGTTGCCATCACAAACCAGCCCGGAAGCGCTCCTGACCGCGTGGTTATTGTGGTGAACGTCGAGGATCAGCCGACAGGATCGTTTGGTGTGTCTGGCGGCTTCTCGACACAGGACGGCTTCGTTGGCGAAGTCTCGCTGTCTGAATCCAACTTCCTTGGCCGCGGCCAGTTTGTGCGCATTGCCACAACACTTGGCCAGCGTGTGCAGGGTATCGATCTGTCGTTTACGGAACCCTATTTCATGGGTTACCGCATGTCGGCTGGTATCGACCTGTTCCACAAGCAGACGAAAAACTCGCGCTATTCGCTCTATGAATCCGGCGTGACTGGCGCAACCCTGCGTCTTGGCATCCCGATCACCGACGAATTCTCGGTTGGCCTGCGTTATTCGCTCTATAATACGAAAATCACGCTGCCAAATGATGCCCGGCGCCCGTACAACGACTGCGGACCCGGTAATGCTATTCCGGGCTATCCTTATCTTCCACCGGATCTGACCTGTATGTCGAACGGTGAAGCATCGCTTGCAATCAAGGAAGCCGTTGGCTCGCGTCTGACTTCGCTGGCAGGCATTACCTTCACCTACAGCACGCTGGACAATGCCAAGAACCCGACAAGTGGTTTGCTGGCGCAGGCGAACTTTGATGTCGCCGGGCTTGGCGGCAAGGCGAAGTTCGTGCGTTCCACGGGTTCGATCACCTATTTCTATCCGGTGTGGGACGACGTGACCCTGATGGTCAAAGGCCAGGGCGGTCACATGTTTGCCTATGGTGGTGAGAAACTGCGCATCATCGACAACTTCAATATCGGATCGAATATTGTGCGCGGCTTTGCCCCAGGCGGACTTGGTCCACGCGACTTCTCGGTTGATCCGCGTACAGGTTCACTTGGTGGTACAATGTACTACGGAGGTACGGCTGAACTGCAGTTCCCGATCTTTGGCCTGCCAAAAGATCTCGGACTTAGGGGTGCGGTCTTTGCTGACGCGGGTACTTTGTATGGCTATCGTGGGAGGGAAAACTTCTCCGAACTCTTGGGCCTGCCGGCTAACACAGCCTGTTTTGCGACGCCAACGGCCCCCCATACAAGTATCCCGGGCTATCTCGTTCCGCAAACCCAGAGCAATTGTATCTCTGTAAGGGATAGTCACAAAATTCGCTCGTCCGTTGGTATGAGCTTGTTGTGGAAGTCTCCTCTGGGTCCGATCCGCTTCGATTACGCATTCGTACTGTCGAAGGCCAACGGCGACCGTACCCAGGCGTTCCGCTTCTCCGGCGGCGGTTCGTTCTGATCTGACGTCAGACACAGCCATTATGATCGCCGGGCCGCCAAACGGTCCGGCGATTTTTATGAGAACCACTGGCATCCAGGCCTCTGGTCAAGTTGCGGCGGTATCGCAGAGCATGAAACAACCGGCATTCTTCCAGCGCGCAGAAACGCCAACCCTCGCCGACATTGTGGCGTGGACTGGCGCAATCGCGGCCGAAGGCGCTGATCTGTGCCGCGTGGTGGAAAGACTGGCCCCCCTCGACGATGCCGGACCGGATACGCTGGTGTTCCTCGACAATCCCAAATATGCCGACAGTCTTGAGGACTGCGGGGCAATGGCCTGCCTGGTTTCCGAACGCTACGTCAACAAGGTTCCGGCGGCTATGGTGGCGCTGGTATGCCGCGAACCCTACAAGGCCTATGCGATTGTGGCAGCGCGCATGTATCCGCAGGCTGCGCGGCCTGTCAGCAGCTTTGCTGCCAGCGGGACATCACCCGGCTCTTTCGTCCATGCCTCGGCTCGTCTGGAGGAAAATGTCACAATCGATCCGGGCGCCGTGATCGGCCCGGATGTCTGCATCGGATCGGGAACGGTGATCGGCGCAGCGGCAGTGATTGGTCCAGGGGTGCAGATTGGTCGCGATTGCGCCATCGGTCCCAGCGCCACCGTTCAATGCGCCTTGATAGGTGACCGGGTAACGCTCCATCCGGGCGTTCGTATCGGTCAGGACGGTTTTGGATTTGCCATGGGACCTGGTGGACACTGGAAGGTGCCGCAGATCGGCCGTGTCATCATCCAGAACGACGTGGAAATAGGGGCCAATTGCACCATCGATCGTGGGGCAAACCGCGATACGATTATAGGTGAGGGTACCAAGATCGATAACCTGGTGCAGATCGGCCATAACGTTGTCATCGGCCGCCATTGTATCATCGTTTCCCATGTCGGGATCTCTGGCTCTGCCGAAATTGGCGATTACGTCGCCATTGGCGGACAAGCCGGCGTGGCGGGGCACCTTAAAATCGGGATGGGTGCACAAATTTCAGCCCAGGCCGGTGTTATGAACGATGTGCCTGCCGGTGGGCGATGGGGTGGGGCGCCTGCCCAACCCATGCGCGAATTCTGGCGGATACAGGCAGTTCTGACCCGGATCGCCCGCACGAAGCGCGACCGGCAATGAGCCAGCCAGGGCCGCAAGCGCGCTGAATTTGTTTGCGGGCCATCCGCTGAGGCAGTTATAGGAAACGGCAACCATCATGGAACGGGCCTGTTTGCCCGGGCAAATGCAAAGAACAGGATTTCAGGAATGGACGGTACGGATACGATCACTCTGGACACAATCGATATTCAGAAGCTGATGACATATTTGCCGCACCGGTATCCGTTTTTGCTGGTGGACCGAATTATCGAGGTCGATAGCGACAATAGTTGTATCGGCATAAAAAATGTGACCGCCAACGAACCGCAGTTTCAGGGACACTTTCCCGACAACCCGATCATGCCTGGCGTATTACTGATTGAGGGGATGGCGCAAACGGCCGGTGCAATCTGCATCCACTCAACGGGGAGTTCGCGTCCCCGGCTCGTCTATTTCATGACTGTCGACAAGTGCAAGTTCCGCAAGCCGGTCCTGCCGGGGGACCGTGTCGAATATCACATGACCAAACTCAATTCCCGCCGCAACATGTGGTGGTATCGGGGGGAGGCAAAGGTTAATGGACAAGTCGTTGCTGAAGCTGAAATCAGCGCCATGATTATCGACAAGTAGGCGGGGTGCGTTCGATGACAAACCCTGCAACGGGTACTCAAATTCATTCCGGAGCTATCATAGAATCCGGTGCGAAACTCGGTTCGAATGTAACGATAGGTCCTTTCTGTCATGTTGGACCAAACGTCGAGCTGGGCGATGACGTCGTGCTCAAAAGCCATGTAGCTGTTCATGGTCACACCATTGTCGGTGCGCGCACGCAGATTTTTCCTTTCGCTTCCATCGGACACCAGCCGCAGGATTTGAAATTCCACGGTGAACACACCGTTCTCGTTATCGGGCATGATTGCATCATCCGTGAAGGCGTGACGATGAATCCGGGAACCGAAGGCGGTGGAGGCAAAACAAGTGTCGGCAATCATTGCGCCTTGCTAGCCAATTCTCACGTCGCACATGACTGCAACGTCGGCGATCATGTCATATTGTCCAACAATGTCATGCTCGCCGGACATACATCGATCGGTGAGTATGTCATCATGGGCGGCGGTTCTGCGGTGCATCAGTTCGTCCGCATCGGCGCACATGCATTCATCGGCGGTCTTGCCGGTGTTGAGAACGATGTCATCCCCTATGGCATGGCATTGGGCAATCGCGCGGGTCTTGCAGGATTGAACCTTATCGGTTTGCGGCGTCGCAATTTCTCCCGTGATGCCATTCATGATTTGCGGCGCGCATACCGCCTGTTGTTTGCTGCGGAAGGAACTTTGAAAGAGCGGCTGGCCGATGTCGCCGAGGAGTTTGCATCCCATCCGCAAGTGCATGAAATTCTCGATTTCATCCGTGCCGGCGGTGATCGCTCCTTGTGTGTTCCGCGCGATACCAAAGAGAGCGGAGCCTGATCGCCGTGGGCTCGCCGCTCGATCCGGACCATGGCGAGCTCGATATCTTCATCGTCGCAGGTGAAAGCTCCGGCGATGAATTGGGCGCCAGCCTGATGCAATCTCTCAGGGCCCTGAATCCCGCAGCGCAGTTTCGCGGTGTCGGCGGCCCTGCCATGCAGCAGCGCGGTTTCCAGAGCATATTCCCGATGGCCGACATCGCTGTCATGGGCTTCCTGCCGGTGCTTGCAAGATTGCCGGGCTTGATCGCGCGCATCAATCAAACCGCGCAGGCCATCATCGAAACGCGGCCAGATATTCTCGTCATCATCGACAGCCCGGATTTTACCCATCGCGTGGCGCGCAAGGTGCGCGCGCAATGCCCGCAAATCCCTATCGTCGATTATGTCAGCCCGAGTGTCTGGGCCTGGAGACCGGGCAGGGCGCGCCGCATGGCAGCCTATGTCGATCACCTGCTGGCGCTCTTGCCGTTCGAGCCGGCCGCTCATGCAAGACTGGGCGGTCCTGCGTGTACCTATACCGGTCACCCCCTCGTCGAGAAACTGGATGTCTTGCGAGGGCCTGGCAGTGTCGAGGAAGACAAAAGGCCTCTGCTGGCAGTGCTTCCCGGTTCGCGGCGTAGCGAAATACGAAGGTTGATGCCGGTCTTCGGTGAAACCGCCGCGATACTGCACAACGCGCTACCCGGCCTGAAACTGGTACTGCCAGCAGTACCCCATTTGCGCGAGGAACTTGCGGCCGCTGCCAAATCATGGACCGTGCCGGTGGAAATCGTCTCAGGCGATGAAGCCAAATATGCATTGTTCCGCAATGCCCGCGCGGCGCTGGCAGCATCCGGCACGGTGACGCTGGAGCTTGCGCTTGCGCATGTGCCAACGGTTCTGGCCTACAAGGTCTCGGCGCTGGAGGCCGCAATTGCCCGGCGTATCGTGCAAACACCGTTTATCGGCCTGCCGAATATTATTGCTGGCCGTCAGGTCATCCCGGAATTCATACAGGAGGCAGCCGAACCCAAGGCCCTGGCCGCGGCCTTGTTGCCCCTGTTGGGTGAAGGCGAACCGCGCGCACGCCAGCTTGCGGCTTTCGATGAAATCGAAAATGCCATGCGCCTGCCGGAAGGCGAAACCCCAAGCGGCGTTGCAGCGCGCACAATCCTGCAGGTTCTGAAGCGATCCCGATCAAACTAGTCGATCGGGAAACTGCAACAAAAAAGGGCCGCATAGCGGCCCTTTGATGAACGAGCGGGTGCGCCTAGCGCTTGCCGATGGGCGCATAATCTCGCGTCTCCGGACCAGTATAGAGCTGCCGCGGGCGGCCGATTTTCTGGTTCGGATCCTCGATCATTTCCTTCCACTGAGCGATCCAGCCGACGGTTCGGGCGACGGCAAACAGCACGGTGAACATGGTGAGCGGGAAGCCCATCGCCTTCAGCGTAATGCCGGAATAGAAGTCGACGTTCGGATAGAGTTTGCGCTCGATGAAATATTCGTCGTGCAACGCAATGCGCTCAAGTTCCATCGCTACGTCCAGTGTCGGATCGTCCTTGATGCCGAGTTCGGCGAGAACCTCATGCGATGTCTTCTGCATGATCTTCGCACGCGGATCGTAGTTCTTGTAAACCCGGTGTCCAAAGCCCATCAGGCGGAATGGATCGTTCTTGTCCTTGGCGCGGGCAACGAATTCCGGAATACGATCCGGCGTTCCGATCTCTTCCAGCATGCGCAGGCAGATCTCATTCGCGCCGCCATGTGCTGGCCCCCACAGGGCTGCAACACCGGCAGCGATACAGGCGAAAGGATTGGCGCCGGTGGAGCCGGCCAGACGCACCGTCGACGTCGAAGCGTTCTGCTCGTGATCGGCATGCAGAATGAAAATGCGATCAAGCGCACGGGCAAGGATCGGATTGATCTGATAATCTTCGCATGGGACGGCAAAGCACATGCGCAGGAAGTTGGAAGCGTAATCCAGATCGTTCTTCGGATAAACGAAGGGCTGACCAACGTTATACTTGTAGGCCATTGCAGCGATCGTCGGCATCTTGGCAATCAGCCGCATCGAGGCAACCATGCGCTGGTGCGGATCATTGATATCCGTCGAGTCGTGATAAAAAGCGGACAGGGCGCCAACGCAACCCACCACCACGGCCATCGGATGGGCGTCGCGACGGAAACCCCTGAAGAACTGGGCCATCTGCTCGTGAACCATCGTGTGGCGGGTCACACGGTAATCAAAGTCTGCCTTCTGCGAGGCTGTCGGCAGTTCGCCGTACAGCAGCAGGTAACATGTCTCGAGATAATCGCCATGCTCGGCGAGTTGCTCGATCGGGTAGCCGCGATGCAGCAGCACCCCCTTGTCGCCGTCGATATAGGTGATCTTGGATTCACAACTGGCGGTCGACAGAAACCCGGGATCATAAGTGAAGATGTCGGTTTGTCCGTAGAGCTTGCCGATGTCGACAACGGACGGGCCAATCGTGCCGTCCCGAACAGGCATATCAACGGATTTGTTGCCGATCGTTATCGTTGCGTTTTTTTCGACTCATGTTGTCAGCCTTCAACTTGGAGCGCCTGACACGATGGCGCTATAGCTTCAGTCCAGTCGGAATAAATGGTGGTTGCACGCTAGCTATCCGATTGCTTGGCCTGCATCAAGCCCAACGATGGAGGGAAGCAAGTTGTAGCGTTCAGAAACTGTAATTTTAAGTATCTGAAACCTATAGACATTAACTAATCGCGTCCACTTTGCCCACGAATTGAGCTGTGCTTTTTTGGCAAATTGCCATTCCGGAATGGAAAAACCTGCTCACGACGCGCGATCACGCAACCTTTGAACGCTTTCACTCTTTCCCAGCACCGCCAGAACATCGAAAATTCCCGGTGAAATCAGATGTCCCGTGAGGGCCGCACGTAGGGGCTGCGCAATCTGTCCGAGTTTTGCGCCGGTCTGTTCAGCATAGGCGCGCACCGCGCCTTCCGTGGTTTCCGATGTCCATTGGTCGAGCGCCTCAAATGCTGGCAGGAGCGCGCGCAAGTGGTCGGAGCCGCCTGTGGCCAGAACCTCGGCCGCCTTCGGCGACATGTCCAGCGGGCGCTTTGCGAAGAGGAAGCCCGCGCCGTCCAGAAGCTCCTGCAGATGTCTTGGAGCGTTCCTTGAGGCCGGGCAGGGCTGCACGCAATTGCGCCGTGCGATGGGCGTCGAGTTGCGCAGCGACCTGCGGCCCGCCGCGAAGATGGGGCAGCGTTGCAAGCAGGACGTTCAGCAATGTGTCGTCGGGCGTCGCACGCATGTATTGCCCGTTCATGTTCTCCAGCTTGGCAAAGTCGAATCTGGACGGCGAACGGCCGATTTGCGGCAGATCGAAAACGGCAATCATCTCCTCGTCCGAGAATATTTCCTGATCGCCGTGGCTCCAGCCCAGCCGGACAAGATAGTTGCGCAGCGCGCTCGGCAGATAACCCATGGCGCGATAGGCCTCAACGCCAAGTGCGCCGTGGCGCTTCGACAGTTTGGCGCCGTCCGGGCCGTGGATGAGCGGGATGTGGGCCATCACCGGAACATCCCATCCAAACGCCTGATAGATCTGGGTCTGTCGCGCTGCGTTTGTGAGATGGTCGTCGCCGCGAATGATGTGCGTCACCCCCATGTCGTGATCGTCAACAACCACGGCCAGCATGTAGGTTGCTGTTCCATCCGAACGCAGGAGGATCAGGTCGTCCAGATCCTTGTTGGGGAAGACGACGCGGCCCTGCACCTGATCGTCAACGATTGTGTCTCCCTCCTGGGCCGCCTTCAGGCGAATAACCGGGCGGGCCCCGGAGGCTTCCATGGCCGCGACATCGTTGGCGTCGCGATCGCGCCAGCGTCCGTCATAACGCGGCGCCCGTTTTTCAGCCCGCGCCAGCTCGCGCATGGCGGTCAACTCTTCCGGCGTGGCAAAGCACTTGTATGCAAGGCCCTTGTCGAGGAGTTCCAGTGCAGCAGCCCTGTGCCGGTCGGCGCGGGCGAACTGATAGATCGTGTCACCTTCCCAGTCGATCCCAAGCCATTGCATGCCGTCTATGATTGCGTCGATGGCAGCCTGGGTGGATCGCTCACGGTCCGTATCCTCAATGCGCAACAGCATCTTTCCGCCGAACCGTTTGGCGTAAAGCCAGTTGAACAGCGCCGTGCGCGCGCCGCCGATATGCAGGAAACCCGTCGGTGACGGTGCGAAACGGGTAACAACGGTCTTCGAAGCGGTCATATACTCAATCCTGCCGGGCAAGCCCCGGCCTGTGTCCCAAAAAACGCAACAGCGCCGTCCGTTTCCTCGGGAAACCAATGTCTGCGTTCGTAATACTGGAAACGTGACAATAAATGGTTCCGGGGGCTTCCGGTCGTGCGCTGCCCTGCGTAGGATCGCCGTGTATCACGCGTATCCCTGCCAGTGAACCGGCGCGCGCAAATATTTGGTTCGCTGACGGGTAGGCACAGGCGGAAAGCCGCGAATGCGACGGGGCAGGGGACCAATGACCCGCGCAGGCATGCTGACGGACATTTTGTCCGCCAGGGACCTTGCGTTGTGGGATGTGAAAAGCTGGGTGCGGGCAGCCGGCCATTGGCTCGGCGCGCATGCGCGCGAAGAAGTCGAGCAGCGCCGGCTGTTCCTGTGGCTGCCGGTATTCTTTGGCGCTGGCGTTCTGCTTTATTTCTCTGCCGGACGTGAACCGGTGCTTGCCGTCGCGCTTGGCGCGCCCTTGCTGACAGGCTTTGCGGCGCATGTCTTGTTTCGGCGCGGTCAGATTGCGTTGATGCGCGCAGCGCTGGCCGCATGTTTTCTGTTCGCAGGCTTTGCGGCAGGGGCACTCAAGACGGCACGGGTCGAGGCCCCGGTCATCCAGCGCATGACCATCGCCAAGGCGACCTTTTATGTGGAGTCGATCGACATCCGGACGAACGGTGCACGGCTCGTCGTCAGGCCTGCCACCATAGCCGGGCTGGCGCCAGCCGATGTGCCGGAGCGGGTTCGTGTTTCCATGCGCTGGACGCCGGATTTCACGGCGGGTACCAGCATAGCTGCCACCCTGCGATTGCTACCGCCGCCCCTGGCCGCAGAACCTGGCGGCTACGATTTTTCCCGTGACGCATGGTTTCTGGGCATCGGGGCCGTCGGCAATCTTGTTTCCAGACCCGCGAAGATTGCGGGCCTTGATGTGCCATTGCTTGCCCGTTTCAATGCCTGGGTCGACAGGGGGCGGAACTGGCTCACGGCGCGCATCGCCGAGGTGATCGGGGGCACCAATGGCGCTGTTGCAGCAGCTCTGGTTACCGGCAAGCGCGGTACGATTTCCGAAGAAGCCAATGAAGACCTGCGCGCCGCGGGCATTTATCACATCGTTTCCATTTCGGGCCTGCACATGGTGCTTGCCGCCGGCCTGTTCCTGTGGGCCTTGCGGGCATTGTTCGCGCTGTTTCCCGCGCTCGCTCTCTCGCGCCCCATCAAGGTCTGGTCGGCCCTGTTCGCGATGGCAGGGGCAGTCGCCTATTGCATATTCTCCGGCGCGGAAGTCGCCACGCAACGGTCGCTGATCATGACCCTTGTTATGCTTGGGGCGATTGTTGCCGGCCGCCCGGCGATCTCCATGCGAAATCTCGCCCTTGCCGCGCTCATCGTGTTGGCGCTTGATCCCAATGCCTTGATAGGCCCCTCGTTCCAGATGTCCTTTGCTGCCGTTGCCGCGATGATCGCAGCCTTTCAGCGCCGCTCCGGGCAAGCCGACAGCAACGATCCCTGGGGGATGCGTCCGGCCAAAGGAGACCCGGGCGGTGACTTGCGCGCCGATCCGTTTGGCAGGATCATGCTTG
Organism: uncultured Alphaproteobacteria bacterium; assembly: GCA_963700795.1. Taxonomy (GTDB): domain Bacteria; phylum Pseudomonadota; class Alphaproteobacteria; order Rhizobiales; family Beijerinckiaceae; genus Terripilifer. The sequence continues at coordinate 275,092 of CAVOYX010000001.1, forward strand.
TATTGATGGCGATGGGTGTCACGACGCTGGTCGCATCCATAGCCACCGATCCCTACGCTCTCTATCATTTCCATCGCATCACGCCCTATGGCCTGCTGGGCAACATGCTCGTTTTGCCGCTCATAGAGTTCGTCGTGATGCCTGCTGCGGTAGTGGGTGTCGTCGCGTCGTTTTTCGGGCTGGATGGTCCGATCTGGTGGCTGATGGGCCAGGGCGTAGCCTTCATGATGGAGGTCGCCAAATGGGTCGCCAGCTTGAAGGGCTCTGTGATCCTGCTGCCGGCTTTTGGTGCGGGCGCATTATTGCTGATGACGTTTGGATTGTTGTGGCTGACAATTTGGCAAACCGCCATTCGCTGGGGTGGCATAGCCATCGCTGCCGCCGGTATTGTGCTGGCAATGCGAACGCCTCTGCCGGACCTGATCGTGTCGGCCCAGGGCCAAATTGCGGCCTTCCGGAACGAGAAGGGAAAGCTCGACGTGCTGAATGCCCGCAGCAACCTGTTCGGCGTTTCGCAATGGCTGGCCTCCGACGCCGATCGCCGCAAGGCCGAGATTCCCGGTCTGGAGGGGACCGGACGTTGCGACCCCAAGGGTTGTACGGGCCGCCTTCGGGACGGCCGGGTGCTGGTTCTTGCCCTCACACCGGAGGCCATTGCCGAGGATTGTATCCGCGCGGACATTCTGATCACGCCGCTGCAGGCTCGCAATATGTGCAAGGGACCTGAAAAGATAATCGACCGGACATGGCTGCGCGAACACGGCGCAAGCCGCTTTTTCCTGGCAGGCGATGGCACGATACGATTTGAGTCCGGTCGCACTCCGCTCTACGACCGTCCGTGGTCCAGGGCAGTCGCGCGCCCGGCGTCGCAATCGGCAGCTGCGGCAAGCCCGCAGTCAGCATCGGACAATGCCCAAGATAACGCATGGACCAAGCCAGAATAGCTAATGTATTACATTAGCTATTATATACAGTAGTCTGATTTCAATGCAAAATATGAAAATATTTGATGCGGGGCAAAGCGGCCTGTCGTTCAGTATCTCCGGATCAGGCTGACGAGCTTGCCCTGTATTTGCACGCGATCCGGCCCGAAAATACGGGTTTCATAGGACGGATTGGCGGCTTCAAGCGCGACCGACGCACCGCGCCTGCGTAACCGTTTCAATGTCGCTTCCTCATCGTCGACAAGCGCGACGACGATATCACCGGAATCCGCATTCGTCTGCTTCTTGATGATGACCACGTCGTTGTCGAAAATGCCTGCCTCGATCATCGAATCTCCACGCACTTCAAGCGCAAAATGTTCGCCGGAACTCAGGAAGTCAGGCGGGACACTGATCGTATGGCTATGGTTCTGGATCGCTGAAATTGGCGTACCCGCAGCAATCCGCCCCATCACCGGAATAGACACATTGTCGTTGGACGGCGCCTCGGTTGGGGAAGCGGGCTTGCGCACTTTTCCGAGATTGCCATCAATAACGGCAGGCTCGAATTTGCGGCCGGTTCCCATCGGGGTCGAGGCCTCTGGCAGCTTGAGCACTTCCAGCGCGCGCGCTCGATTGGGCAGCCGACGGATAAAGCCGCGTTCCTCCAGAGCCATGATCAGCCGGTGGATGCCGGACTTGGAGCGCAGATCCAGCGCGTCCTTCATTTCGTCAAAGGAGGGCGGCACACCCGTTTCCTTCAGGCGCTCGTGGATGAACCGCAGTAATTCGCTCTGTTTTCTGGTCAACATCTCGACAAGCCCCGCATCAAAAATCCGCAATTCACACCCGTCCGGAGGCGCGCTCCGGCCAGCAGTCCCGTCTCCGATTCAGGAGGCGTTTGCAGGGTGGAGTAAATCGCTAAACAAAACATGAACAAATATATCGTTCATGTTGTGTTCTGTGTCAACCTGTTCGTGGAAATTCCCGGTATCAAGGGAACTGTATGGCGACAATGCAGTTGCTAAATGCAGAGCCGCGGCCGTTGGCTCGCCTGCGCAATGGCGACAAGAATTCAAAAACGGGGTTTTGACAATGCCAGACAAACGACTTTCGGACGACATGGAGAAAATGTTGAACGCCCAGATGACGGAGGAGGCTTATCAGGCTCAGGTCTATCTGTCATTTGCATCGTGGTGCGAAATTAACCATTTCAATGGAGTTGCAGATTTTCTCTACAAGCATTCGCTCGAAGAGCGGAACCACATGTTCAAGTTCCTGAAGTACATAAATAATCGAGGTGGCGCTGCGCACATTGCCAAAATTGGAGCGCCGCCTGCGGACCCATCCGATCTGGGCGATTGTCTGCGCAAGACCATGCAGCACGAAATCGACAATTCGGCTCGCATAAACGAAATAGTCGACCTTGCGCTCAAAGAGCGTGACTGGGCGACGTTCAATTTCGGCCAGTGGTTCGTCAAGGAGCAGATCGAGGAAGAATCCCTGATCTCCGACGTGCTGGACAAGTACATGGTAGCATCGAGCGATCTCGAGACGGGCGCTGGTCTGTATGAATTCGATCGCGATATCGCAGGTCATGGCCAGGAAGGCGACCTGCCAAGGGACGAAGCCCTGGGCTAAGTGCAGTACCAACGCAGCCTGGCAGTTGCTTTGGCGTGACCGCGCGCGTCAATGCGATTTGTTGCGCGCTACGCCGTAATTTTCCGACAGGCGCGTGCCTGCATAATATGTTGTCGCAAATGCCGGGCGCTTCCGGATCGCGGCGTACCAACGGGCGATACCGGGACGTGCGCCCTTGTCCCATAAATGGCTCATGCCGAGATCGTTCATGCGGTCGATCACCGGCATGAGGCAGGCATCGGCAACGGTGAGCTGGGCGCCCATCAGCCATGGGCCGTCATGCCCGGGCCCCGACAAGGTCTTCTCGACCCGGTCGAGGCATTTCGTGAGCCGTTCTTCGGCGGCAGCGACCTTGTCCGGCGTAAATCCTTCCGGGTTCATTTCCGAATAGAAATCCTTGCGGATCGGATGGCGGGCCGCAAAGGCATTGAGTTCGTCCTTGCTCTTGTCCGCCAGTTTCTTGCCGATGAAATAATGGAACGAGGGATAGCGGATGGACGGGTGGGGCACTTCCTCGAAATAGCGCAGCCATTCGCGCATCTTCGCCCGGCCGAGCACGTCTGGCGGAACCATCGAGGGCTGCGGCGCGATCTCGTCGAGATATTCCATGATCACGGTGGAATCGCAGATGGGTTGACCATCATGCACCAGCGTCGGCACAACACCGTTCGGGTTCAGCGAAAGGTACGGCTCGCGCAGATGTTCGCCGGTTGGCGAGTTGAGGATGATGTCCTCGTAGGCGAGACCCTTTTCCTGCAATACGAAGCGCACGGCCTGCGAACAGGTGGAGGCGGCGAAATTATAAAGCTGCAGCGCCATGACATCACCCGATAATTTTGTTTGTCTTCAGCGTTTGTCGCCCACCATCAGGCGGCCGGTGACGCCGTGTTTGTCGATCCACTTCTGAATCGTGCCGTCGGCCTTCAGCTTTTCGACGAAATCGGACAGCCAGGCGGCCGCCTCCTTGTTGGCCGGATTGGAACCGACCGCCTGCGCGACAGCGGTGAACATGCCTGGAAGAATGCGCGAGCCGGGAAACTTCTTCTGGTCGTCGATGAGGGCAGGGCGCAGGCCGGCCAGCGCAGGCAGGTTCTGTTCGCCGAACACCACGGTTGCGTTCGCCAGATTGGAGCCGCGTACCAGCTCGGCGTGCTTGAGGGTGCGGGTCAGGTAAAGGTCGTAGGCGCTGCGCCCGGAAACGGCGATCTTCACGCCGGGTGCATCGACCTCCTCGACGGTCTGGAACGGCGCGTCGGCGCGCACCAGATAGGTCGCCTCGATCTGCACATAGCCGGCGGTGAAGGCGATGGTCGCGGCGCGCTCAGGCTCGATCGCGATCATGCCGATGTCCCATTCGCCCTTCGCCATGCCATCGGCCACCAGGCCGGGGTTGGAGTAAGTTACAAGCTTGACGTCGACGCCGAGAGCCGCCGCGACCGCCGCCGCCATATCCGGTGATACGCCCTGCGGGTCGCCGTTTTCAGCCTTGCCGGTTACGAGCAGCGGGTTGCTCAGGTTGATCGCCGCCCGAAGAATGCCCCCGGGCGCGAGCTGCTGCTTTACATCGGCATTCATGATCTTGCTCCCGTAGGCGTTACTCGGCCGCTTGCAGGCCAAGACGCTCGCGCGTTCCGGCAAGATGCTTGATGCGCGGGTAGACTTCCTTGGCGAACAGGTTGATGTTGCTGACTGTGCGCTTGTGATCGAGGAAGCCGGCCTGCATCATCATCAGCAGATGGTCGAAGCCGCCGATGCGCTCGTATTCCCGCTCGATCTGTTTCACCACCTGGTCGGGCGTGCCGTACATGACGACGCCCTGTTCGCGCTGGTCTTCCAAAGTCATCTTGCGCATGCCATCGGTACGTGATGCGCGGGTGTCGTCGGCAGACTTCATGGCTGCGACATTGAACTGCACCGGCACATAGCCTGGAGGATTGCGGAACTGCGGTTCGGTCTTGGCCTTCAGATACCAGGCGAGTTCTTCTGCACCCTTGCGCGCTTCAGCTTCGTTGTCTGCAACATACATCAGGGGCATGAAGGCAAGGCCGCCGCCGCCCGGCTGGCCATTGTCCTTGTAGGCCGAGCGATAGGCGTCAAACAGAACCTTCACTTTTTCGTACGGCTGCAGGAAGGTTGCAAAAACAAATCCCTTCGATGCAGCATGGCGCACCGAGCCGACATCGCTGGAGCCTGTCACCCACACCGGCGGATGCGGCGTCTGGTAAGGGCGCGGCCAGATATTGATCGCGCGCTTGTGGGTGAACTTGCCTTCGAAGTTGAAGGGACCATCGGTCGTTGTCCAGGCTTTCACCACAAGATCGACGCCTTCCCACAACCGCTCGAGCGTCTGTGAGGGGATCGTGTTGGCAGCGAAAATCTCATAAGGCACGCCGCGAACGAATCCGGCTTCCACCCGGCCGTACGAGATGCAATCGACCATCGCCATTTCCTCGGCGATACGGATCGGGTCACCACGATTGGCGATCGGGTTGCCGAGGATGCACAGGCGCGCGTTCTTCGTCTGGCGGGCCAGAATGGCAAGCGACAGGGGCGCGCAGGTATCAATGCAGGTGGCTGTCTGGTGATGCTCATTGACCATGAGATCAAGGCCGGCCTCGTCGGCGATCATGTGCTCGTCGAGATAGCGGTTGTAGAGATCGGCGCCGATCTTGGGATCGAAATGCTTGCTTGGCAGATTGACACGGATGGAGGAAATATCCTCGAATGGCGGCAAATAGGGGTAGGGCATTTCGGTGAAATACCAGGCGCGCATTGAGTTCTCTCCCGCATTTGATTTGGTCTTTGTCCGTTACTAATCCGCGGTGGGCGAATTGGCAATCTCCCGGACAGTTGAACCGGCACGGCGATCGCGCCGCAAGTCATACGGATGGCGTATCCAGAAGGATCACCCTGCAGGGATCGCCTTTTTTCGCTTCCGGAGCGAACGGTGCGCGGATCAAAAGTCCCTGCGCCTCGGCCAGAACGCCCAGCATGGATGAATCCTGCCGCGAAAATGGGGTGGCGGTGGCGATTCCGCCCGATAGTCCGTCCAGCCGGGCGCGAACATAATCCTGCCTGGTATCGTTTTCCTTCATGTCAGCCCCCAGAATGGCGGGTATTGAGGCATCAGCACCCGCATTCGGGTCCCCGGTAAGCGCCCTGACCAGCGGCACAAGGAACAGGATTGCGCAGACGATCGCTGACACCGGATTTCCCGGCAGGCCCAGCACCCGCATGGGGCCGATGGAGCCGTGCATCAGCGGCTTGCCTGGCCGCATGGCAATGCGCCAGAAGCCGAGGTCCATGCCTTGGTTGGTCAGCGCCCGCTGCACAAGATCGTGGTCGCCGACCGAGGCCCCGCCCAGCGTGACGAGGATATCGGCGCCGGCGTCCCGCGCCTTGCCGATAGCGCCTTCGATCTCGGGAAAATTGTCGCGCGCGATGCCAAGATCGAGAACCGCTCCACCGGCTTTTTCGACATAGGCCGCAACTGCGAAATTGTTGGAGGCAACGATCTGGTCCGGGCCGGGCTCCACGCCGGGCGGCACGAGTTCATCGCCCGTTGCCAGCAGGGCGACGAGCGGTTTGCGCGTTACCTCGACCATTGCATGGTTCATGGCAGCAGCCAGCGCAAGTTCAGCCGGGCCAAGCCGTCGCCCTTTTTTCAAAAGTACATCGCCCTTCTTGAAGTCGAGACCGGCGGCGCGCACGTGGCGACCCAACGGTTCGGCTTCTTTCATGACGATGGTGGCGCCATTGGCTTCGGTGTCTTCCTGAATGACAATCGTGTCCGCACCATCGGGAAGCGGCGCACCGGTGAATATCCGTACCGTCTGGCCGGAGCTAAGCGTGCCCGCAAAACCGTGGCCCGCCGCACTCACGCCGATCTGCGTAAGACTTGCCGGCACAGTTTCGATGTCGGCGCGGCGAACTGCATAACCATCCATCGCTGATAAAGGCGCGGGCGGCTGTGTGCGCATGGCAGCCAGATCTGCCGCCAGCCGGCGTCCGTGTGCCTGTGCCAGCGGTATCGTTTCAGAAGCCAGCGGCCCGGTTGCACTGGCAAGAACCTGGGCCAGGGCATCGGCAACCGGAAGGAGAGGGGACTTTGCCATTGTGTGCTGCCTAGCCGCCATCCTGCGCGACATCTGTGTCGACGTTCGCGCGTGCCCAGTCGCCGGATTTTCCGCCCGATTTTGCGGTCATGCCAATGCCTTCGATCCGCATGAAACGATCCGCTGCCTTGCACATGTCGTAGATCGTCAGACAGGCGACACTTACCGCAGTAAGCGCTTCCATCTCCACGCCGGTCTTGCCACTTACCCGCGCCGTGGCGCGGATGCGAATTCCCGGAAGGCTCTCATCCGGTTCGAGTTCGACAATGACCTGATTGAGCATCAACGGATGGCAGAGCGGAATAAGTTCATGGGTCTTCTTGGCGGCCATGATGCCGGCAAGCCGCGCGGTTCCAAGTACGTCGCCTTTTTTCGCATCACCCTTGCGGATGAGTTCGAGCGTCTCCGGCTTCATAACCACGCGGCCCTCGGCCACGGCAATGCGCTGTGTATCGTCCTTGCCGGACACGTCCACCATATGCGCTTCGCCCGAAGACGACAGATGCGTCAGCTCGCTCATTTGGCCGCCTGCTCGGAAGCAATCGTGCCGTGCAAAAGTGTCCGCGTTGCGTGCCGGACGTCTTTCTGTCGCATCAGGCTTTCGCCAACCAGAAAGGTTTGAATGCCGCACTTTGCAAGGCGCATGCAGTCATCGTGGGAATTGATGGCGCTCTCGCTGACGATGATGCGTCCAGGGGGCACAAGCGGCGCAAGTTTTTCACTGACTTCCAAACTTGTCTTGAACGTATGCAGGTCGCGATTGTTGATACCGATCAGGCGCGATTCCAGTTCGAGCGCCCGCGTCAGCTCACCCTCGTCATGGACTTCAACAAGAACATCCATCTGCAAATCGTGCGCAGCCTTGTTGAGCGCGCGCGCATCTTCATCGTCCAGGCATGCCATGATGATGAGAATGCAATCGGCGCCCCAGGCACGCGCCTCGTAAACCTGATAGGGATCGAACAGGAAATCCTTGCGCAGGGTTGGAAGTCTCGTAGCGTGATGGGCCTGCGTGAGAAATTCCGGCTTGCCCTGGAACGATGGCTCGTCGGTCAGAACGGACAGGCAGGCCGCGCCTCCGCTTTCGTAAGCCTTGGCCAGTGCCGGAGGATCGAAATCCTCGCGGATCAATCCTTTCGAGGGACTGGCCTTTTTGACCTCGGCGATCAATGCCAACTCGCCGCCTTCGATCTTGTCCGCTATTGCATGAGCAAAGCCACGCGGCGGCGTCTGGTCGTGGGCCTGGCGTTCCAGCGTCTTGAAAGGTACGCGGACCTTGGCTTCGGAAATTTCGCGCCGCTTGTAGGCTTCTATCTTTTGCAGAATGTCAGCCATGTTGATTATCCCTGCACGCGGTTACTGCATGCAATGAGCTTAGCAAGTGTTTGCTTCGCCCGTCCATCTTCTATCGCCTTTGCAGCCATGCTCACGCCATCCTTCAGATTGCCGGCCTTGCCGGCAACGACGAGCGCAGCAGCAGCGTTCAGCAGCGCAATATCCCGATAGGCGCCGGGTTTTCCGTCGAGTACATCACGCAATGCCTGAGCGTTGTAATCCGGATCGCCACCCTTGAGGTCTTCCGGACGTGCGCGGACGAGCCCGGCATCTTCCGGGGTGATCTCGAAACTGCGGACCTTGCCGTCCTTGAGTTCGGCGACGTAGGTCGCGCCGGTCGTAGTGAGTTCATCCAGTCCATCGGCGCCGTGAACGACCCATGCAGCTTCCGAGCCAAGCTGACCCAGGGCCTGCGCCATCGGTTCGATCAGGCTTCGGGAAAAGACGCCGGTAAGCTGCCGCTTCACGGAGGCCGGATTGGAAAGCGGCCCGAGAATGTTGAAAATCGTCCGCGTGCCGAACTCAACCCGAACGGGTGCGACATGCCGGGTCGCAGCGTGATGATTGGGCGCCATCATGAACCCGATCTTGGCTTCGGACAGACAGGCTTCGATCTGTTCCGGCTTCTGGCCGACGATGACGCCCAATGCCGTGAGCACATCGCTGGCGCCCGATCGCGACGACAGGGCGCGGTTGCCATGCTTGGCGACGGCAACGCCGCATGCCGCTACAATCAGCGACGCCAGCGTGGAGACATTGTACGAGCCGGAACCATCGCCGCCGGTGCCTACGATATCGATTGCGCCATCGGGCGCACGTACCCGGGTCATCTTGGAGCGCATGGCGGAGGCCGCACCGGTATATTCGTCCACGGTTTCGCCGCGCACTCTCAGCGCCATCAGGAAGCCGCCCATTTGTGCCGGCGTGACGTCGCCTGATAGCAAATCCTCGAACGCTGCCTCTGCCTCCGCGCGGGTCAGGCTCTTGCCCGAGGCGACCTTTGCCAGGGTGGGTTTGAACGCGTCCATGAAATTCTCCGGTCCTTTGTCCGGCCCGTGCGCCCTCCGGCGCGTAAGCCGCTGCAATATAAACTGCATCTGCCGAGCGCAGGGCGGTCAAGTCAAGAGAAACGGCTTCAGGAAAGTCCGATTAGGCACTCAGGCGGTGTGGCCGGCGTATTCCCGGGCCATATCCAGGAAATTTCGCAGCATCAGATGGCCGTGCTCGGACTGGATACTCTCGGGATGAAATTGCACGCCGTAAAGCGGCAGGGTGCGGTGCTGGAGCGCCATTACCAGACCGTCTTCGAGTTCGGCAGTTATTTCGAGTTCGGCGGGAAAGGTGTCGCGTCTGACGACCAGCGAATGGTAGCGCGTCGCCTGGAAGGGACCATTGATCCCCCGGAACAGTCCCTTTGCATTGTGGTGCACCGTGGCCATCTTTCCATGCACGGGCAGGGGTGCGCGCACGACGTCGCCGCCGAACACCTGCCCAATGGACTGGTGCCCGAGGCAGACGCCCAGCAACGGGACCTTGCCCGCAGCCATCTCGATAAGGTTGAGGCAGATGCCGGCCTCATTGGGAGTGCAGGGACCAGGTGAAATCACGATCGCATCGGGACGCGCTGCCATGACGTCAGCGGCCGAAATGGCATCGTTTCGATGGACAGCAACTTCCGCGCCAAGCTCGCCCAGATAATGAACAAGGTTGAATGTGAAGCTGTCGTAATTGTCGATCAGGATAACTTTGACCATGGGCCGAAATAGCAAAATATCAACGCCGTGAACAGGGCCGAAGCATGGGCTCTGGATGGGAACCAATTTTCAACCCGCGCGTTTCGTCAACACAGCAAAAAAGGAGAATGACATGGAACGGGCACATCCCGATCACACCATCATTTCGAGTGAACGCGTTCGCGATACGGCGGTATATTCGCCCAAGGGCGACCAGATAGGCTCGATCGATCATCTCATGATCGAAAAGGTCAGCGGCAAGGTTCGCTATGCTGTTCTCGGCTTCGGCGGGTTCCTTGGCCTGGGAGAGACTCATTATCCGGTGCCGTGGAACGCCCTGAAATACGACACCAATCTCGGCGGTTATGTTACGGGCATAACAGAAGGCCAGCTGAAGGATGCACCGGAATTTTCTGACGATTCCTACGGCGATACCGACTGGGACAAGCGCGTCCATACCCATTACGGCGTGCCGCCGGTATACGCGATCTGAGGTCGCCAGCGAATCTGTGGCAGGGGTAGCATCGTATGTCGCCCCTGCAAAAGATATTACACACACCCGGCGTCAATGGCGACCGGGTGGTGCATTCATTGCCCGCGTTTGCCGCCGCTCGCAAAGCGGACGGCCTCTTCAGCGGCCTTGAACAACGCCATGGCTTTATTAACGCATTCGCGATGCTCGCTCGCAGGAACGAAATCATAAACGATACCGGCTCCCGATTGTGCATGTATTTGCCCGTCCTTGATGATGGCCGTGCGCAGCACAATGCAAGTGTCCATTTCGCCCGACGCACCGAAATAGCCGATACAGCCGCCGTAGATACCGCGCTTGTCTTTTTCCAGTTCGTCGATGATTTCCATGGCGCGCACCTTTGGTGCACCCGAGACCGTACCTGCGGGAAAACCTGCCGCCAGAGCGTCGATGACATCGTGCGAGGGATCAAGCGTACCCTCGACGTTTGAAACGATGTGCATGACGTGGCTGTACCGTTCGACAAAGAAACGGTCTGTCACCTTTACGCTGCCGATCTTTGCCACGCGGCCGACATCGTTGCGGCCCAGATCGAGAAGCATCAGATGTTCGGCACGTTCTTTTTCGTCGGCCAGGAGTTCATTGGCGAGCGCTTCGTCCTCTGCATGTGTCTTGCCGCGCCAGCGCGTTCCGGCGATGGGCCGTATCGTTACCTTGCCATCGCGAACGCGCACGAGAATTTCCGGGCTCGAACAAACAATCTGAAAACCGCCGAAATCGAGATAACAAAGAAACGGCGAAGGATTAACTCGGCGAAGCGCGCGATAAAGCGAAAACGCCGGCAGGTCGAAGGGTGCAGTAAAGCGTTGTGACAAGACGACCTGGAATATGTCTCCTGCGCGCACGTATTCTTTCGCACGATCAACCATCTCAAGGTAATCAGCCTCATCGGTGTTTGAAGTGGCCGTGGAGGCCAGCAGATGCGGGTCAGCCTCTGGTGGGACATGTTGCAGCGGTCCGTCAAGAACTGCCACGGCAGCTTCAAGACGCGCCTGCGCACTCTCCCAAGCAGCGCGCGCACTGACGCCGCTGCGCGGGCGCACGGGTGTGACGACAATCAGTTCGTCGCGCACACTGTCGAAGATGGCCATTAACGTCGGTCGTATCAGGACCGACTCGGGAACACCTATGGGATCGGGTTTGGCGGGAGCCAGGCGCTCCATCTGCCGCACCATGTCATAACCAAGATAACCAAAAACGCCCGCCGCCATCGGCGGCAGCAACGGGTCTGCGTCAACTGCCAATTCAGCCAGCAATGCACGCAGGGACGCCAGCGGCTTGTCGGGCAATTGCACAAACGCGTCGGGATCGTTGAGCGCGTTGCGGTTTATTTCGCAACGGTCGCCATTGGCGCGCCAGATCAGATCCGGGTCCATGCCGATGATCGAATAGCGCCCGCGCGTTGCGCCGCCCTCCACAGATTCCAGCAGAAAGACATTGCCCTTGCGGTTCTGCGTCAGCTTCAGGAATGCAGAGACAGGCGTTTCCAGATCGGCAATCAGCGTTGCAGATACAAGCCCGGGCTTGCCCGTATCATAGGCAAGCCGGAAGCTTTCGAAATCTGCGTGCATCATGGTGCGTTTCAGTTCGCTTCACCGCCGACCACGTTGCGGATTGCCACCGGATTATACGTTACGGTCAACCCGTTGCGCAGGCGCGCGACATATTGCTCAAACAATTCCTGCTGATAGGCATTCTGCAGGGACTTTTCGACACGTTCCAGCTCTTCGCCCTTGTCGACCAGCGGCGGCACATTGGCGTCATTGATGACGAACACAACGCGTTCCAGCCCGTTGCCGACTGCCGTACCGGGTTTTCCAACCGGCAGGGAGAATATCCGGTTGACGACGCCCGCTGCGAGTTTCGCATGGGTGCCGCGCTTTACGTCCGGCGCGCTAGTGACAGTGAGCTTTGCCTCTTTGGCGACATCGGCAATGGTCTTGCCGCTTTCGATGGCCTTGACATAGCCTTCGCCCATCTCGCGAAGTTTCTTGGAAATCTCAACAGCCTTCCAGGCACTTTCCACCTGCGCGCGTACTTCTTCCAGCTTGCGGTCGCGGGCAGCGTCGATTGCTGCCACTTCGAACCAGACATAACCGCCGCTCCGCACTGTGATGGTGTCGTTATCAACGCCGATATCGGATTCGAAAACAGTACGGAGAAACGATTCCTTCTCGACGATATCTGTCACATCCTTGCCGGCCTTGTCGCGGCCAGCCGCATCAATCGCGTCAATGGTGCGCACTGTGTAACCGGCAGCTTTCGCTGCCTCTGTCAGGACCTTGCCGGAGGTACGCTGGTCTTCGATTTTTTCGTAGATTTTCCGGATGTCATCATTGGCGCGTTTTGCGGCCAGTTCTTTTTTCAGCTCGGCCTTCACCGCATCGAATGCCTTGACGGTCTTGGCCTGAACCGAGACCACATGCACGAGCGCCAGGCCGAACCGGCTTTTGACGACGTCGCTGGTTTCGCCCGCCTTGATGGCGAAAGCAGATTTTGCGATGGCTGGATCCACGAAGTCCTTTTCCGCCAGCGTACCCAGATTGATATCGGCCGCCGTCAACTTGCGCTCGGTGGCGACATCGACGAATTTCGCACCGCCACGAATTTTTTTCAGCGCTTCCTGTGCCTGGCTGTCTTCGCCCGGTTTGAAAATGATCTGTTGAACTTCGCGTTTCTCAAGCTCGGTATATTTTGAATCTTTCTGCGATTCATAAAGCTTCAGGGCTTCATCGTCGGTGATCGCATCCGGCTTGGCGACTTTGTCCGGTGTGATCGCAAGCGTTACGATCTTGCGATATTCAGGGGCACGGTAGGTCGGCTTGCGCGCCTCATAAAAAGCATTGAGGTCTTTGTCGCTTGGCGTGGGAATGGCTCCGGCGTTTGCGCCAGTGAGCGTGAAAAAATCAACACTGCGTGTTTCGGTTCCCATGCGATGCCAGATTTCCAGCACCGCGCGCGGAATTTGCACATTGCCCGAGAAGGAATTGCCCAACTGCTGACGCAGATAATTCTCGCGCTGCTTTTCCAGAAAACGCTGCTCGTTAAGCCCGTTGTCGCTCAGGGCGCGCTGGAACGCGAGCCGGTCGAACTGGCCGGTCGGGCCGCGAAAGCGCGGATCGTCGAGCACGCCCTTGGCGATTGCCTGATAATTCATGGCAAGACCCATGGCCTTGGCTTTCTCGTCGATCAGACCTTCGGAAATCATGCGGTTGAGAACCAGCCGGTCGAGCCCTTCCTTGCGGGCCTGATCGTTGGTGACAACGCGGCCCAGCTGGCGCTGCAGGTTTTGCAACATCGTCTGGTATTCGGCCCGGTATTCTTCCGTCGAAACTTCTACGGGACCGGCCTTTGCAACCGTGCCCGAACCGAAGCCTCGGAAAATGTCGCCGATGCCCCAGATGGCAAAGCTCAAAATCAACAGGCTGAACATGACCGTCAGCACGATCTTGCCGAGCCAGTTTTTCGACGCGTTACGCAGGGCCTCGAGCATCGTCAGTCCTTTTTGGCGGGGGCCTCGCGATGGGCGCTTCCCGGGAAACAGGGGCCGGCGCGGGAATCCGCCCTGCCGTTTGCGCACGTATATAGGGAAACCTGCTTCCACACGCAACGAATGCCGGAAACCTTTGCCGCAGCTCCCAGCCTCTGCTAACCGGGATGTAGCCAAGGGGAATCGCCCGCCAGTGAGCGGGCTTGGAAACAGGGCATCATCATGAATGCAAAAAGCCGCGCGCCGCGCCCGCTGGTGGCCGGAAACTGGAAAATGAATGGTCTCAAGGGTGCTGTGGCCGAAATCGAGGCCATGGCTGCTCAATTCGACGCCGGTCTTGGCAGCAAGATCGACATGCTGGTCTGCCCCCCTGCGACGCTGATCGGCCAGGCAAAGGCCTCCGCTGGCGCAACATTGGCCATCGGTGCGCAGGATTGCCATGCCAGGCCATCCGGCGCGCATACAGGCGACATCAGCGCCGAAATGTTGGCTGATCTGGGCTGCAGCCACGTGATCGTCGGACATTCCGAACGCCGCGCCGACCATGGCGAGAGCGATGCGACCGTCAAGGCCAAGGCCGAGGCAGCCCTGCGGGCGGGGCTTGTGGCCATAGTGTGTGTGGGCGAAACCCGCGAGCAGCGCGAGACTGGCAAGACATTGGCCATCGTCGGCGGCCAGCTCAAAGGCTCGCTTCCTGCCGGTGCGACGCCAGCCAGCCTCGTTATTGCCTATGAGCCGGTCTGGGCCATCGGTACGGGGCTGACCCCGACAGCCGGGGACGTTGCCGAGGTCCACGCCTTTATCCGCAAGGAGCTGGAACAGGCCCTTGGCGCGGACGGGGCGGGGGTTCGTATCCTCTATGGCGGCTCGGTAAAGCCGGAAAATGCTGCCGAACTGATGGCGGTTGCCAATGTGAACGGCGCGCTGGTAGGGGGAGCCAGTCTCAAGGCGAGGGACTTTATGGGGATTGCTGCCGCCTACAGATGAGGCGAAATCACAATCAATGGCTAGCCCGGCGGCTTGCAATCGTGTATCAGGCCCCCAAATTGTCGTGATCCCCGGGCAGGGTTCTGCACTGCCGGGGCCCAGACACGGAACGGATTTTTTATGGAAACGGTACTTATCGTCATACACCTGATGGTGGTGGCATCTCTGGTTGTTGTGGTGCTGCTGCAAAAGTCCGAAGGCGGTGCGCTTGGCATCGGCGGCGGCGGCGGCGGCGGCTTCATGACCGGCCGGGGACAGGCAAACGCCCTGACCCGCGCGACTGCTATCCTGGCAGCCATCTTTTTCTTCACCTCGATCGCACTGGCCGTTCTGGCGAACGTGAACCGCAAGCCGACATCCGTGTTCGACGATGCTGCCAAGCGGGCCGGCACGACAGCCCCCGCCAAACCGGGCGACAAGCCCGCAGACAAAAAACCGGCCGGGCAGGCTCCGTCATTGTTCGATCAGCTCAAGCGCATGGATCAGGGCGGCAATGCACCCGCCGCGCCGGGCGCTCCTGCCGCAGGCGCTCCTGCTGCCCCGACTGTTCCCGCCGCTCCCGCGCCAGGCTCTCCGCCGCGCCCGCCAGCCGGTGGCCAGTAACACAATCAAACCAAGGGCCGGATTTTCCGGCCCTTTTCAATTCACGGTCGATGAGTGGGCTGCCTTGCTGTCCTGTTTGTGTGCCGTGGCGATCAAGCCTCGGGATAAGTCCACTTTCTGGCTGACAGGGGCATTTTTTCTCTCCCCGAATCACCTCGCTGCGGTTACCCCTTAACTCCCATGGCGCGATATATTTTCATCACTGGCGGCGTGGTCTCTTCCCTTGGCAAAGGTCTCGCATCGGCGGCTCTTGGAGCCCTTCTGCAGGCGCGTGGCTACACGGTCCGCCTGCGCAAACTCGACCCCTATCTGAACGTCGATCCGGGCACCATGAGCCCGTATCAGCACGGCGAGGTCTTCGTCACCGACGACGGCGCGGAGACCGATCTGGATCTGGGCCACTACGAGCGCTTCACCGGAACACCGGCGCGCAAGGCCGACAACATCACCACGGGCCGCATCTATCAGGAGATCATCGCCAAGGAGCGGCGCGGCGATTATCTCGGCGCGACCGTGCAGGTCATTCCCCACGTCACCAATCACATCAAGGAATTCGTGCTCGACGGTAACGAGGGCGTGGATTTCGTGCTGGTGGAAATCGGCGGCACGGTGGGCGACATCGAGGGTCTGCCGTTCTTCGAGGCGATCCGCCAGCTCGGCAACGACCTGCCGCGCGGCCATTGCATCTACATGCATCTGACGCTGTTGCCGTGGATTCCCGCTGCCGGTGAATTGAAAACCAAGCCGACCCAGCACAGCGTGAAGGAACTGCGCTCCATCGGCATCCAGCCCGATATTCTGCTGTGCCGCACGGATCGCCCGATCCCGGCGAGCGAGCGCCGCAAGCTCGGCCTGTTCTGCAACGTGCGCGAAAGCGCGGTGGTCGAGGCGCACGACGCCGCCAGCATCTACGACGTGCCGCAGGCCTATCACGAGGCCGGGCTGGACCGCGAAGTGCTGGCCGCCTTCGGCATCGAGCCGGCGCCCAAGCCCGACATGACCCGCTGGGACGACCGTCTCCGACCGCATCCACAATTCCGAGGGCGATGTCACCATCGCCGTGGTCGGCAAGTACACCGGCCTCAAGGACGCCTATAAATCCCTGATCGAGGCGCTCACCCATGGCGGCATCGCCAACCGGGTGAAGGTCAATCTCGAATGGATCGAGAGCGACCTGTTCGAGAAGGAAGACCCCGCGCCCTATCTGGAAAACGTGCACGGCATTCTGGTGCCCGGCGGCTTTGGCGAACGCGGCTCGGAAGGCAAGATTTCAGCCGCCCGTTTCGCACGCGAACGCAAGGTGCCGTATTTCGGCATCTGCTTTGGCATGCAGATGGCGGTGATCGAGGCTGCGCGCAATCTGGCCGGCATCGAAAAGGCATCCTCGACGGAATTCGGCGAATGTGCCGAGCCGCTCGTTGGCCTGATGACCGAATGGATGAGCGGCAACCAGCTTGAGGAGCGCCGCGCGGGCGGCGACCTTGGCGGCACCATGCGCCTTGGCGCGTTCCGGGCAAGCCTGGTCGAGGGCACGCACATCGCCGAGATATACGGATCGCACGGAGATATCCGAACGCCACCGCCACCGCTACGAGGTCAACACGGCCTATCGCGAACGGCTGGAGGCAAACGGCCTGAAATTCGCCGGGCTGTCACCGGACGGACTGCTGCCCGAGACGGTGGAATATCCGCGCGACACACACCCCTGGTTTATCGGCGTGCAATATCATCCCGAGTTGAAATCACGCCCCTTCGAACCGCACCCGCTGTTTGCAAGTTTTATCGCCGCTGCGAAGGAGCAGAGCCGGTTGGTGTGAAACCTGTTCGTTGCTTGCGCCCATCTCAATTGGTCGCAACTATCCTTGTATTGAACTGCACAAGGCACCCCCATGCCAGCTTACGTCATCTTCGATGTCGATATCCGCGACATGGCGCAATACCAGCAATATATGGCGCAGGTGAAACCGGCCATTGAGGCGGTGGGCGGCAAATATCTGGCGCGCGGCGGCACGCACCATGTGCACGAGGGTGACTGGACCCCGCACCGGATTGTCATTCTGGAATTCCCGTCCATGGACGCCTGGAACAGCTTTTACACCGGGCCGGTCTATACTGGTCTGAAAGCCATGCGCGAGGCATGCAGTTCCGGACGCCTCGTCAGCGTCGAAGGCATGTGAAACCACAGGTATAAACGGCAGGCAATACCGGGATGATGGCGTCACCTGGGAGTTCGCAGCCCGTCTACTTCTCCCCGACGCCCGGCACATCGAACCCATCCGTACTGCGCGGCAATTTGGCCTTGTAGATGCGGCCCCAGCCTTCGCGCGGGTTGACGGCGGGTGCCCGGCATTTGAACGCTGCAATTGTCTTGCCGCCGCGCTCGACTGTCAGCCCGTCGCTTTCGTTGCCGCGATAATGATCGCTGTAGAGCGTGTAGGTCGCATCGCCGCTTTTGAAACGGATGAAATCGGCCCCGCCGCCGCTGTATCCGGTAACGCCGCCCTTGAAAGCTGCCTGCGGTTTGGTGCCGGGCGCGGGATATTGCAGTTCGATCCTGCGTTTCGTGCCGAAGCGATAGGTGAGTGTGCCCTGTTTCTCGCCCAGGTCGCCACTGGCGCAGAGCGAGACAATCTTGCCCCCGGTGGCGCAGGAAAAGGCCGGCGCTTCCTTTGTGTTGCACAGGCTTGGCCGGTCATCGGCAATGGCAGGCGCGGCGCAATACAGCAGGGCAGGGATAACGAGACAATTCCGCATGTGATCCCTCAAGGGGCTTGTGCCTTGCACACATACACCATCGCACGTTTGTCCGCGTGCTGCGGCATACGTTCAGAGACAGCTGCCTCGTCGGCTTGAGATACATGCGCTTTGGGCCAAGAGAGCCGCTTCGTGCGAACCCGCACACATTATGCCCGCGTTGAACGTTTTGGTCGCGCAAACTTGGCAATCCGGTTAGATTTGCCTCGCATCCAGCGCAACGGAAGGCTTGGCTATGGCTCAGGAAGCGCCAACGGCACTCTACGATAAGGACTGGCTCGCGTCTTCCGAGTTCCGCCAGCGGTTACTGGTGACCCTTGGCGCGATCTTTGCCTATCGATTGCTGGCTTTCATTCCGATCCCCGGGCTTTCTCCCGATACAATGACACAATTTTTTTCAGGCACGGATACGGGCGGGTCAGCGATGGCAAGGTTATCCGTCATGGCGCTGGGAATCTTTCCGATGCTCGCCACTTACGCTTGGTTTGAAATTTTCCGTTTGATGGTCCCGCCGCTTCGCCGGCGGTTGGCAGCTTCACAGACCAGTCGCTACCGGGCAATGTGCATCGTGATCGCATTTGCAATTGTACTGGCTGTTTTCCAAAGCGCCGAAATGGCTGGCGCAATGGAAAAGGTTTCGGGCCTTGTTGGCGAGCGTGGTCTGGAGTTCCGTATCGGCGCCACCGTCGCGTTGACCGGTGGTGTAGTCATTGCAATAGCGTTGGCACAAGTGATCGGCCGTTATGGTTTGGGGCAGGGATTGGTGGCCGGGATGGCGGCCCTGCTGGCGGCGGAATTTTTGCTGCGATGGTTTCCCGCTGCCATGGAAGTCTTCAGAGCGTTGTTTGCGGGCCGGGCGGGCCGGGGCGCGGTATTGCTGGCAGGGCTGTATTATTTGCTCAGCATCGCTGTTTTCGTGGGGTTTGCAAAACATCGCACATGGATTGGGGCAGCCGGTGGCCGGCCTGCTAACCCCGGACGTTTCTGGCCGCCTTTTCTTGCTTCGATAGCCGGGCCCTGGCTCGGAGTCCTGTTATTACTGATAGTGCGGCCGACCTCCGGTAATATCGGCTATGGGATGATGATTGCAGGGACGCTCGTGTTTACGGTCCTCTTTTGTTGGCTTTACGAATTGGAACAGCAGGAGCATTCGTCGCCGGCCATCGCTGGCTCAAATGTGTTGGCACGTACAGCAATTGCGGCCGGAGCGTTTGTTGTGTTGTTTGTGCTCTGGCGATTTAGCATGGCTGCAATTGCCGGGCGCAAGTCTGATGGGTACGTTCGCGGTGGCCCTGGTCGTATACACATTTCTCTCATGGCTTCGGCCGCCGGCCTGAGTTGGCAGACTGGAAATTTCATGCGCGCCTTGATCTCCATCGCATCCCTTATTGCAGGATATCTGATTGGCGCATTCGGCGGCGGCTGGCTGATCTCGATACTCTCGCCCAACACCCATGACCGGGCGATGGAGGCCGCCATGTCGGGCGCTTTCATCACAGGGCCGATTGGCGCGGCCATCGGGCTGGTCGCAGCCCTTGCCCTTACGCGCAGGACCGGCAGGAGCGATTGAAGGCCGGGCCGGGCTTTGCGGCGTATCAAGGAGCTTTGGGCAAGCTCTGGCTAAAAGCTCTCTGGCGAGCCCGCACAAAGGGGCTTGTACATATTCAATAATATGAATATATAGATCGCAGAATCGCCGGGGCAGGCCTTTGGATGCTCCGGCAAGGTCTGACAGGAGCCTGATATGACAATCGATCGCGCAGTTTTCGTTTTTGCCGGCATCATGACCCTCTTATCCATCGCCTTGACGATGTGGGTGTCGCCCTGGTTCTGGCTGTTCACGGCCTTTATCGGCCTCAACATGCTGCAGGCCGGTTTCACCGGGTTCTGCCCAGCCGCATGGGCGTTCAAGAAAATGGGCTGCCCCATCGGCTGTGCCTTCAAATGAGTCGGCCATCCGGCACAGCGCCAATTGCCATTGCCGCCGCATTGGCGGCTCTCGTCATTGCCGGGGCAGGGCGCCCGGCAGCATCGGCCGAGCTCAATCTGGCGCCGCAGAAGGTCACGGAGTTCAAGGCGGTCTTCGGCCGGGTTGAGACCCGCGATGTCGTACCTGCGCGTGCGCGTATTGGTGGCACGCTTGTGGAACTGAAGGTGACGGAAGGCTCGGCCGTCAAGGATGGCGATGTCATCGCCCGCGTGGTGGACGACAAGCTCGCCCTGCAATTGCGCGCAGCAGATGCACGCCTCAAGGCGCTGCAATCGCAATTGACCAATGCCGCCAGTGAACTCGATCGCGCGCAGGCACTGATTGCCCGCGGCACCACCACCCAGCAACGTCTCGACCAGGCGCGGATGCAGGCAGATGTTATCACCAACCAGATCAATGCAGCGCGCGCCGAGCGCGCCGTCATCGTCCAGCAATCCAGCGAGGGCGATGTACTGGCTCCCGCAACCGGACGCGTGCTGCGTGTGCCGGTGACCAAGGGCGCGGTCTTCATGCCGGGCGAGGAAATAGCGCGGATCGCAGGCGGCGGCTTTTATCTGCGTCTGGCCTTGCCGGAACGCCACGCCTCGCTCCTCAAGGTCGGGGCAGACGTCAAGGTCGGCGACAGGGCAGGCCTCTCCGAAACCAAAGTCACCACTGGCAGAATGGTGAAAGTCTATCCGCAGATTGAAAACGGACGCGTGATCGCAGACGTGGAAGTGGCCGGTCTTGGCGATTTCTTCGTTGGCGAGCGCGTTCTCGTGCGCGTGCCAGTTGCCGAACGCACGGTGCTGGCGGTTCCTGATACAGCCATCACGACACGCGCCGGAATTGATTTTGTAAGAGTCAGCGACACCGGAGGCGTGCGGGATGTGGCTGTCATTCCCGGCGGTCTTGTTGAAACGCAAAGCGGCCCGAAGACGCGAGATTCTGACCGGGTCTGAATTCCGGTGACAAGGTGGTGCTTCCGTGAGCCAGACCACGACGCCCGAACCTTCACCGGCACATGGTCCGGACCACGCGCACGGCAATTCACATCAAGGCTCTGCTGCGCCAACACCTGGCATCGCAGGTTCGCTGACGCGCGCGTTCATCCAGTCGCCGCTGTCGCCGCTGTTCCTGATGGCGGCCTTCATTCTGGGCCTGATCGCGCTGCTCACATTGCCGCGTGAGGAAGAGCCGCAGATTTCAGTGCCGATGGTGGATATCCACATTCAGGCGGCTGGACTGAAGGCGCCTGACGCGGTCAAGCTGGTCACCGAGCCACTCGAGACGATCATCAAGTCCATCGACGGCGTGGAACACGTCTATTCGCAGACCCGTGACGATGGCGCGGTTGTAACGGCCCGTTTTCTGACAGGAACGGCATCGGACACCGCCATCTTGCGCGTGCATGAAAAAGTGCGTGCAAATCTCAATCTCATTCCGGTGGGAATTCCCGAACCGCTGATCGTCGGACGCGGCATCAACGATGTTGCCATAGTCACGCTCACACTCGCTCCCAAGCCGGAAGCAGCGCACAGGTGGACACCAAACGCGATTACGCGCGTTGCACGCGAACTTCAGGTTCGAATCACCGGGCTCGACAACATCGGCCTGACCTACATTGTCGGTGAACAGCCGGAAGAAATTCGCGTGGAGCCCGATCCACGCAAGCTTGCGCTGGCCGGTGTCACGCTGCAACAGCTTGCGGCCAAGGTGGAAGGCGCAAACCGCACTTTCCGCGCGGGCATGGTTCGCTCCAATGGCAAGCAGCAGGAATTGTCCGCCGGACAGACGCTGACCACGCTGCCGGAGATCGGAAATCTGCTCGTTACAACCCGCGATGGCCGGCCGGTCTATGTGCGTGATCTGGCAAAAGTCATCCTGGCAACCGATACGGCGGAAAACCGGGTATCTCATCTGTCCAAGAGACCGGATGGAAAGTTGCAACGTATTCCCGCAGTTTCGATTGCCGTGGCCAAGCGCCCCGGCACCAATGCCGTGACGGTTGCCCATGCCATCCTCCGGTCGGTAGAGGGCGCGCGCGGAAATATCATTCCGGCCGATCTTGATGTCCATGTCACACGCGATTACGGCGAGACGGCGAATGAAAAAGCCAACGAGCTTCTCTTCCATCTTGCGCTCGCAACGATTTCCATCGTCGCGCTCGTATGGCTTGCCATTGGCTGGCGTGACGCCATAGTGGTTCTGATCGTCATTCCGATCACCATTCTCCTGACGCTGTTTGCTGCGCGTATTCTGGGCTACACGCTTAACCGCGTCAGTCTGTTCGCGCTGATTTTCTCCATAGGTATTCTAGTCGACGATGCCATAGTTGTAATCGAGAACATCGCCCGGCACTGGGCCATGCGCGACGGTCGCAACCGGGCCGAAGCCGCGATAGATGCTGTCAGCGAAGTCGGCAATCCAACCATTGTTGCCACGTTGACTGTAGTTGCTGCTCTGCTGCCCATGTTGTTTGTGTCGGGAATGATGGGCCCTTACATGAGCCCGATCCCGGTCAATGCCTCGGCGGCCATGATCTTTTCATTCTTTGTTGCGGTGATGATAACGCCGTGGCTGATGATGAAGATCGGCAAGCCGCACCATGTCGAAGCACTGGAAACGCCAGGCGAGGTTGAAAGTCATCATCATTCAGGCGGCGTGCTCGGCAGGGGGTATGCTGTCGTGGCGCGCTGGGTTCTGGCGACAAAGACACGCGCCTGGCTTTTTCTGATTGCAACGGGATTGGCCACAGCGCTGTCTCTCGTTTTGTTTGCGACCAAGAGCGTCACCGTGAAGCTGCTGCCGTTCGACAACAAGTCTGAGCTGGCAATCGTTCTCGATCTGCCGCGCGGCTCGTCGGTTGAAGATACGGACCGCCAGTTGCAAAGAATTGCAAACCTCCTGACGCCCGTTAGCGAAATTTCGTCCATGCAGGCCTATGCCGGCACGGCCGCACCGTTCAATTTCAACGGACTTGTTCGCCACTCCTATCTGCGGAACGAACCGCAATTGGGAGAAATTCAGCTCAACCTCGTTGGCAAGGGTGATCGTAAACGCGCCAGCCATGCCATCGCGCTTGATATCCGCAATCGCATCAAGGCGCTCGCGTTTCCCGATGGCGCCACGGTAAAGGTCGTTGAGCCGCCGCCGGGACCGCCAGTGCTGGCAACGCTTCTCGCCGAGATCTACGGTCCCGATCCCGACACACGCAGGGCCGTGGCCGCCAAGCTGAAAGACGTATTCAAGTCCATCCCGTTTGTTGTCGACGTCGATGATTCCTTTGGCATCAGACAGGAGCGGGTACGTGTCGCGGTCGCCGAAGACGATCTTGATTTTCACAAGGTCGATCATCGCGATATCTTCGAAACCCTGAAATATCTCTATGGCGGCGTTACCGTCGGATATTCGCACCGCGACGGCGGCCGTCATCCCATTCCGATCCGGCTGGTTCGCGGCAAGGGCGAAAACACCATTGATGAAACCGCCTTGTCCACACCCGTCCCGGCAAATCTCTTGCCCGGTGATCGCGGTGTCGTGGAACTGGGTGATGTTGTTCGCGTCTCGCGTGAAAAGGCGTCCTATCCGATTTTCCGTCGCAATGGCCAGCCTGCCGAAATGGTTATGGCTGAACTTGCCGGGCGTTTCGAAGCGCCATTGTACGGTCTGCTTGCTGTACAGGAAGCCATCGACAAGGCCGATTGGGGCAAGGTGCCGAAGCCGGAAATACGCCTGAACGGCCAGCCGAAAGAAGCTCCCAAGCCGATCCTGTTATGGGACGGCGAGTGGGAGGTCACATGGGTGACTTTCCGGGACATGGGCGCCGCCTTCATGGTCGCCATAGTCGGAATTTACATACTTGTTGTTGCGCAATTTGGCTCGTTCCTGTTGCCGCTGGTCATTCTCACACCGGTGCCGCTGACCCTGATCGGCATCATGCTCGGGCATTGGATGCTTGGCGCAGCGTTCACCGCGACTTCTATGATCGGGTTCATCGCACTGGCAGGCATTATCGTGCGCAATTCAATCTTGCTGGTGGATTTTATCCAGAGTGCGAGAGGTGCAGATCGCGACCTGAAAGATGTGTTGATTGAGGCCGGTTCCATCCGGTTCAAGCCGATCCTGCTTACCGCCATTGCGGCGATGATTGGCGCCATTACCATTTTGACCGATCCCATCTTTCAGGGCCTGGCCATATCCATGCTGTTCGGCCTTATTTCGTCGACGCTTTTGACAGTGCTTGTGATACCGGCGATTTATTTTGTTCTTCGCGTAAAATCAGCACCGGCAGAGCCGCAAGGGCCGCAAGAGCCGCAAGGGCCTGAAATGCCGCAGGAGCCAGCGGCAACGTAACAACTTTGCGCTTTGGTCGCGTAGCGGCACGTTATAGGATGGCATGCAATGACAGGGGGCTAAACATGCCACGTCCGTTCGATCATGCCGTTCTCGCCGCCCATGATCTTGCAGCACAAAAAGCGCTCTATGAACGTCTGGGCTTTTTTGTCGGGGCGCGCAATCGCCATCCATGGGGCACGGAAAATCACATCATCCAGTTCCCGGATACGTTCATCGAGCTGATTTCAATGGGCGCTGATTTCCACGCGCCGGCTGATCCCGATCCGCATCTGTTTTCGTTCGCGGGCTTTGTTCATGATTATCTGCAGCGCCGCGAGGGCTTTGCAATGCTGGCGCTGCATAGCGAAAATGCGCAGTTTGATCATGACGCATTCAAATACGAAGGAATTGGCGATTTCGAGCCGTTTCATTTTGAACGCCATGGCAAGTCACCCGATGGCCGGCAAATGCATGTCGCTTTTACCCTGGCCTTCGTTCGCTCTGCAGAACTACCAGCTGCAGGCTTTTTCACCTGCCAGCAACATGCACCGGAAAATTTCTGGAACGCCGCATTTCAGGTTCATCCCAATGGCGTGACGGGCATTCAAAGCGTCACACTGCTGGCGCGTGATCCATCGGCACATCTGGCGTTCCTGGCAAATTTTACCGATCAACGGTCGCCCGGGATCGCAGGTCATCATATGACATTTGATCTCTCAGACAGACAAATACTGGAGGTCTGTTCGCCTGAGGCCTTTGCAGCGACATATCTCCCGGAGATATTGCCGGAAGGGCTGCCCGATGGCGCTTTCGCAGCGGTGCGGCTCAGTGTGCAAGATATTGCACTCACGACACACGTGCTGGCGGAAAATGCTGTCCCGGTCATCGAAAAAGGCGGGATGTTGATTGTCCCGCCTCAGGACGCCATGGGTCTAGCACTCATTTTTTCCGAATAATATTTGCCTACTTCCTGGTGCTTTGCGGGCTTACAGCTTTCATCGTGCGCGCAATCAGGTCAGGCGAAGCGCGGGTGATCTGTTCGACAAGTTTTTGCACCTCGGCGGCCGAACGATATCGCAAGGACAGGTGGCGTTTCTTTGCATCTGCAATAAAGGCCTCGTCCTTCATGACTGCGTCGAATGCAGTGCGCATGGCGGCGACCCGCTCCTTTGGCACTTTCGGTCCATAGGCCAGAGCCCGTGATATTGGCGTGCTGGCTGCAAGCAGTTGCGCGATGTCCCTGCTTTCCGGAGGGGACAATTCAATCAGCGTCGGAACGTCTTTCAGTTGCGGCATGCGATCCAGCGTGAATTGCACGAGCAGGTTTACCTTGCGGTCGCGCAGCCATTCCGGCTTTTGACCAGCGAGATTTTCCCAGGACACGACCCAACCGGAAATTTCACCGCGTTCCATCGCAAGATTGAGTGTTCCGCCCGATGCATAACCGGCAATCAACCGGTATGGCGAATGGGTGGCCTCTTTCAACAAAGCGGCCCATTGATAACTCAGGTGGCTGGTTCCCATAGAACCTAACACAATATTCTTGGCTGCTTTCAGCTCTTGCAGGCTTTTGACGGGCGTTGAATGCCAGATCGCAAGAATTTGTGCGATCTCGTCGAATGCGCCTATCCATTGAAACTGCTCGGACCGGAAACGGATGGCGCTGCTGGGGTTCAGCTTTTCCATGACAGGCAGCGAATGGGATTCAAGAATCTTGCTGCCATCCTGGGCATTCATGAAAATGAAATTGCCGGCCTTTGCTCCGCCAGCGCCCGGCATGTGCTCGACTATGATAGCGGGTTTGCCGGGAATATATTTGCCCAGATGCGCTGCCAGCAAACGGCCGTAAAGATCGTAGCTGCCGCCGGGTCCTGTTCCCATCAGAATGGAAATGGTCTTGCCCTTGTAGAACTTCTCGGCATCTTGCGCATGGGCAGTGAAACTGGTCGCGGCCAAAGATGCAAGGATCGCAAGACCTGCATGGCCAATGACGCGCGAAAAATGCGCAGAGCCTGTAGCGGCCGTAACGCGGACCACTCCCTTGAACATTCGTGCCCCCTGAAAAAGAATCATCGTTTCGATGCAGCGATGCTCCGGCCTTCTACTCCAGAACAGTCGCTGGCAAATACGCAAAACGAAACCTGCAGAACAGGTGCTCTGCAGGTCCATAGTCTCATGTTTTGGAGACAGCTGACAATCACAACTTGATTGTTACTTTGAAGCGCCCACTGCTTTCATTGTGCGCTTGATCAGGTCTGGCGACGCGCCGGTAATTCGCTCTACGAGCTTTTGCACCTCTGCAGCAGAACGATAACGTAACGCCAACTGCCGCTTGTCAGCTTCGGCGATGAACGCCTTGTCTTTCATCACGGCATCGAAGGCTGCACGCACTGCTGCAACTCTTTCTTTCGGCACGCCGGGGCCGTAGGCAAGTCCGCGCGCGATTGGCGTACCTGCTGCCAGAAGTTCTGCAACGTCGCGTTTTTCGGGTGGCGCCATTTCAATGATGGTTGGGACATCGGGCAATTGCGGCAACCGTTCCAGCGTAAACTGCACAAGCATGTTTACCTTTTTGTCCTTCAGCCAACTGGCTTTCTGGCCTGCAATGCTTTCCCATGCCACGACCCATCCGTGGATTTCACCGCGTTCCATTGCCAGGTTCAGCGAGCCGCCATTGGTGTATCCAGCGATCACGCGATAGGGCGCATCAATGGAATCCTTCAACAGCGATGACCATTGATAGCTCAGATGCCCGGTGCCCATGGACCCTAACACGAGATCCTTTTTCTCCTTCAGATCGGCGAGTTTCTTGACGGGCGCATCATGCCACAGGGTCAGAATCTGCGTGATCTCACCGAATGATCCGATCCAGTTGAATTTCTCGGATTTGAATTTCAAATTCTTGCGGCCCGAAAGTTTTTCCACCAGCGGAAGCGCATGGGTCATGAGTATCTTGCTGCCATCTTGTGGCGCATTGGAGAAAATAAAATTTCCCGCGTTTGCACCGCCAGCTCCGGGCATGTGTTCGACAATAATGGTCGGATTGCCTGGAATATGCTTGCCCAGATGGGTGGCAAGCAGCCGTCCATACAGATCATAGCTGCCACCCGGTCCTGTTCCCATGAGGATGGAGATCGTCTTGCCCTTGTAAAAGCTCTCGGCATTTTGCGCGAACGCAGAACTTGCCGAGATGGCGCATGCTGCGATCGCCAGCGCGATGGTTTTTTTCATATTTTCCCTCCCTGGATTTTTGCTTCAGTCCGTCAACGGTTGGCCGTCGATATGTTCGGCGCGATCGATCTTGATCAGAACGCCAAAGCCTTTTTTGTCCGGATCGCGCGCTTGTTCATGCTTGATGATCCCGTTGTAGATTTCATCGCGCTGCGCCCCTTCCTTGACGAGGACGGCTGTCCCGTAAAAGCGCGCGATGCCGCCCCTCGGCAGAAGGCCGCTCTCGCGCAAAGCCATGTTGCGATAGAATACCGTCAACTTGCTGCCGTCGGACAGATTGTCGTTCGTGGTCCCAAGGCCGCGTTCCCACATCGCCAGATGCGTATCGTCATAGACGTAAACGCTCCCGCGCGGTGTGAACTGGGCGAAACCATCGGGCAGTACACTGCCGATCAGAACCGTATTGTCAGGATAGGCGCCGTTGATATGCGCCCGCAGATTATTCGGAATTTTTGCCATAATGCCTCCCCAGACGCGAAGCACGTCTGTCGCCACGAGATAAACATGTGTTCGCAGCGATGGGAAGGCCCTGTTGGCGTGGTTTACCGGGGCATATACTGCAGAAACAGCTCACTAACGCCCGCTGTTACATTGACGCCGGTTTGGGCCTGAACCGAGACTGGCTGCAGGTTGATGGACCGGCGTGCGCCGCCCACAAGGGCATTGGCTCCAAGGCCAACGCCGGCGCTCGCTGAGGCGCTCGCCCCTGCATAATCTCCGGTCAGGGCGCCCGGACCGGGCTTGCTGGGCGCGAAAACTCCCCAAACCAGCTTGGCTGGCCCGGTAAATCCGATATCGAGGCCGAATTTCCGGATTGTGCCCACGTAGCGTTCGGCGCGACCGTCCGTGCCACGAAAAGCGCACGAAAGTGCCTTTTGCGATGTAATGATAAATCCGACGCCGCCCGAAATATTGCATTCCAGCACGCCAATGCGGGATTGCGCAGAGGCGTGGGACGCGAAAATCAGGGGCAGGGCGCAGGCCACGGCGATGGCCAGAGCATTTCGCACCGATTTCGCCCTCAAACTGGATGATTTTTGGCTTGTCATAAGTTCACTCCATTTGCTGCCCCGGCAAATTCAGCCAAACACCTTTGGCGTTTGTGGGCATTGCGTTCCCTCAAGCAACGCAAAAGCATCCGATAGGTTGCGTAAAAACCGGTGCAGGCAGGGGCTTTGGCGGCCGGATACGCCAAATAATGCCCCGGGGCCTTGCCACCCCGGCACCAAAACCGCTATCGCCTTGGCACTGGTTTCACGGATTCCCGGGGTAGTTCTCATGGCCACAGCATATGACGTCATCATCATTGGCTCCGGACCTGGCGGCTACGTCACCGCCATCCGTGCGGCCCAGCTTGGTCTGAAAACCGCAATTGTGGAACGGGAGCATCTTGGCGGCATATGCCTTAACTGGGGTTGCATACCGACCAAGGCCCTGTTGCGCTCGGCCGAAATTTATCACTACGCCACCCACGCCAAGGATTATGGCCTGAAAATCGATGGCACCGTTTCGTTCGATCCCGCAGCTGTCGTGCAGCGCTCGCGCGGCGTGTCGGGCCGGCTGAATGGCGGCGTCGGGTTCTTGCTGAAGAAAAACAAGGTCGACGTGATCTGGGGCGAGGCCACGATCGCCAAGGCCGGTGAAGTGGTTGTAGCCGCTTCGAAAAAGAAGGCGATGGAGCCGCAAAACCCCGTGCCGAAGGGCACGCTTGGCGCGGGCACCTATCAGGCCAAACATATTATCGTGGCGACCGGTGCGCGGCCCAGGGTCTTGCCCGGCATCGAGCCCGATGGCGATCGTATCTGGACGTATTTCGAAGCGATGGTTCCAAAGGAATTTCCCAAATCGCTCATCGTCATGGGCTCGGGCGCGATCGGAATCGAATTCGCAAGTTTCTACCGCACCATGGGTGCGGACGTAACGGTTGTGGAATTGCTGCCGCAGATCATGCCGGTTGAAGATGCGGAAATCGCCGCACATGCGCGCAAGCAATTCGAAAAACAGGGCATCAAGATCATGACTTCGGCCAAGGTGACAAAGGTCACCAAGGGCATGGCCGATGTGACCTGCACCATTGAGGACGACAAGGGCCAGAAGCAGGAATTGAAAGCCGAGCGGATGATTTCTGCGGTCGGCGTTGTCGGCAATGTCGAGAACCTCGGGCTGGAAAAGCTGGGCGTCAAAACAGACCGTGGCTGCATTGTCATCGACGGCCTTGGCCGTACCAATGTTCCGGGCATCTATGCCATCGGTGACGTCGCCGGACCGCCCATGCTGGCGCACAAGGCCGAGCATGAAGGTGTCATCTGCGTCGAGGCCATCAAGGGTCTGCATCCGCACCCGATGGACAAGGCCATGATACCGGGCTGTACCTATTGCCATCCGCAGGTGGCCAGCGTCGGCCTGACCGAAGCGAAAGCCAAAGAGCAGGGGCTCAAGGTGAAGATCGGCCGCTTCCCCTTCGCGGGTAACGGCAAGGCAATCGCGCTTGGCGAGCCCGAAGGAATGATCAAAACGATCTTCGAGGAGAAAACCGGCAAGCTGCTCGGCGCTCACATGGTTGGCGCGGAAGTGACCGAACTGATCCAGGGCTTTGTCGTCGCCATGAATTGCGAGACGACCGAGGAAGAGCTGATGCATACGGTGTTCCCGCATCCCACTCTTTCGGAGATGATGCACGAGAGCGTGCTGGATGCATACGGCCGGGTTATCCATACCTGATCTGCGTTTCCGGCCAGTTCCGGAGCAAGGCGCCACGAATGCCCAATCCGGAATTGCCGCTCTTCGGCGTCACCCTGTTCCAGCTACTGCTCGTGGCAGGTGTCGGCTGTATTGCTTCCGTCCTGGGTGGCATTACCGGTTATGGCAGCGGTCTGATCCTGCCCCTCGTGCTGGTGCCGGCCATCGGTGCGGAAGCCACGGTGCCGGTGATTGGCGTTGCCTCAATCCTGAATAATGCCGGACGTATCGCCGCATTTCGCAATCTGGTGGACTGGCGCAAGGCGGCGTTGATAACAGCCTTCGCGACACCTGGCTGCGCGCTGGGAGCCTGGGCCTATTCCCTGCTGTCGGGGCCCTGGGCTGCGGTAGTGATCGGGGCGACGTTGATGCTGCTGGTGCCAGCCAAGCGCTGGCTGAAGCGCAGTGGCATAGCCCTGTCTGGCGCCGGACTCGGCGCTTCAGGTTTCGGCTATGGAATGCTGGCAGGTGGCACTGCCGGTTCCGGCATCGTGCTGTTGTCGATCCTGATGGCGGCAGGTCTTGGGAGCCGGGCGGTCGTGGCAACGGATGCCGCAGTATCCGTCGTGATGGGTATCACCAAAACTGCCGTTTTCCAGACTGCCGGTGCTCTTGATGCGTCTGCTTGGGCGATGGCGCTGGTTATCGGGCTGGTCGCGCTTCCCGGGGCGTTTACTGCGCGTTGGCTGGTAGAGCGCATGCCCGTGCGCATCCACGATTATATCATCGAAGCCATTGTTTTCATGGGCGGCGCGATGCTGGTCTGGCGAGGCGTAGCCGAAGCTCTGGCTTCCCGCACATGATTTAACAGACA
Organism: uncultured Alphaproteobacteria bacterium; assembly: GCA_963700795.1. Taxonomy (GTDB): domain Bacteria; phylum Pseudomonadota; class Alphaproteobacteria; order Rhizobiales; family Beijerinckiaceae; genus Terripilifer. The sequence goes on from CAVOYX010000001.1 coordinate 306,296, forward strand.
TCGTCAACTGGCAGCATTTTCTCTCTGTCATGTTGGCAATTGCCGCGATATGGTTGGCCTTATTGTTGGATTGATGTTCAGGGAGATTTGCATGAACCAGCCACTTGGAATTTTGGGAACGCCGGGCGTTGGCTTTTTTGCCCTGCTCATCATTGGCGCGATTGCCGGCTGGATTGCCGAAAAGGTCACCCGCTCCGATCACGGATTGCTGACCAACATCATCGTTGGGATCGCGGGTTCTTTCGTAGGCTCTTCGCTGGCTGAGGCGGGCGGCGTTGCCTTGCGCGGGTTCACCAGCCATCTCATCGCTGCTGCGATCGGCGCCATCATCGTTCTGTGGGCATGGCAGGCTATCCGCGGCCGGCAAAATCCTCCGTCATCACCGGACAATCCGCTCGATATCCGGTGACTTCAGGCAGCTTCCAGCTCGTTTCAGGATGATTGCGCTGGCGCGCTGATGGCGACGGCGCGATTCATGGCTGCAGCTTGAGGCCTGGCGCTCGCCCAAAGTTTGCGCTTTTGCGCGCAAGATTAGGTTTGTGCGCTGGGTGATTCCCGCCTAGCTTGCTGATGTCTTGTCAGAGATGAAACGTCCAGGAGGCTCATAATGAAGTATTTAATCGCGATCGCAGCTGCCGTCATGATGTATGCGACAATGCCGACATCGGTTTCGGCGCAATCGGGATATAATCAAAGGGCTGTCAACAACGCCAATGCAGCCAAGGCATCCCAGCAGCATTACAACAACCAGACCGGCCGTCGCTGAACTGCGGCGATTCGACTAGACGCGGGCGCTGCTGGGCAGCGCCCGTTTTCGTAGCCATGCCGTCCCACCACGACGGCAATTGTTTTCACCCCGGCGTGCCGGAAGGTTGCGAGCCGGTCCATATTGATTGACCCGGGCCAGCTGTCACATATGGCTGCAAAGTGAAGCTGCCGGGGGCATGTTTTGAAGGAGCGCACTTGGCGTGCGCGGGATGACGGACTAGATAGTGGGCAATTCCCGGCGGCAATAGCCGATTCCAGAGGCGTACCCATGGCCGTTCTGATCGACACATTGAACAAGGATCCCCGCAGCAAGGATATTCCTGTCGGGACCGAGGACGTGCGTCCGCGCCATCCGGAAAAGGCGCACCGGCCCGATCAGGAAGTCTTGCGCAAGCCCGACTGGATTCGCGTGAAGGCGCCCGGATCGCCAAAATACGCCGAAACCCGCGCCATCGTTAAAGAGCACGGCCTCGTCACGGTCTGCGAGGAGGCCGGCTGCCCCAACATTGGTGAGTGCTGGGAAAAGAAGCACGCCACCTTCATGATCATGGGCGATACCTGCACAAGGGCATGCGCCTTTTGCAATGTGAAGACCGGAATGCCTGCGCCGCTCGATGTGTTGGAGCCTGAGCACATCGGAGATTCGGTCGCCAAGCTCGGACTGTCCCATGTCGTCATTACTTCCGTCGATCGGGACGACCTGGCTGACGGTGGCGCCGATCACTTTGCCCAGACGATATTCGCCATCCGGAAATCAGCGCCCGGCACAACCATTGAAATTCTGACGCCGGACTTCCTGCGTAAACCCGGTGCACTTGAAGTTGTGGTTGCCGCCCGGCCGGACGTGTTCAACCATAATCTTGAGACAGTCCCCTCGAAGTACCTGCGCGTGCGGCCCGGCGCCCGGTACTTTCATTCCATCCGGCTTCTGCAGCGCGTGAAGGAGATCGATCCCACGATCTTTACCAAGTCCGGGATCATGGTTGGACTTGGCGAAGAGCGCGAGGAAGTCCTTCAACTGATGGACGATCTGCGCTCGGCCGATGTGGATTTCCTGACGATTGGTCAATATCTCCAACCCACGCGCAAGCATCACAAGATCGTCCGGTTTGTTACGCCCGAGGAATTCAAGTCCTATGAAACCGTGGCGCAGACGAAAGGGTTTTTGCTCACGTCCGCAACGCCATTGACGCGCTCGTCCCATCACGCCGGCGAGGATTTCGCAAAGCTGCAGGCAGCCCGAGCAGCAAAACTTGGCGCAAGCGTCTGAGAAAACCCGATCCGCATCGATTGCCGTTACCAGGAAAACAACAATGAACGCAATACCACTCTTCCATCTCGCATTCCCCGTGCGTGACATACCCGAAGCTCGCAGTTTTTACGGCGAGCTGCTTGGTTGTCCGGAAGGAAGAAGCGCCAGCAATTGGGTCGACTTCGATTTTTATGGCCACCAGATCGTGGCGCATCTTGCTCCGGAGGAAATCGGCCACAAGGCGACCAGCGCAGTAGATGGACACGATGTTCCGGTCCGGCATTTCGGTGCCATCCTGCCGATGGGCGAATGGGAGCGGCTGGCTGAAAAACTCACGAAAGCCGGCACGAAATTCATCATCGAGCCGCATGTGCGCTTCAAGGGCGAAGTTGGCGAGCAAGCCACCATGTTCTTCCTCGATCCGTCGGGAAATGCGCTGGAGTTCAAGTCTTTTGCCGACATGAGCCAGGTTTTCGCCAAGTAGCGCAGGCTTCGATAGTGCCGAGCGTTAATCTCGATCACCGCCGTTTAGGTTAACAAACGGTTTATCTGAATGCTGTCACTGTCTCTGATAACATTCACCATGCCAGGCAAATGCATGGTGGACGGGAAGAGATCATGACCCAAACAGAACAAATCGAGAGGCGTTCTTCAGCGCGGCAAAGAGTTTTCCTGGGTGCCAAGCTGGCCGCCGATACACACTTTGAGCCATTCGAATGTGTGGTCCGGAACCTGAACGCTGACGGTGCTCGCATCGTTGTTTCGGGCAACGCGAAACTGCCGGCCACATTCCGCTTAACAATACCTTCCAAGCAATGCGTTCTGCGTGCGCGCGTTGTGTGGCGCGATGGCGATACGCTCGGAATTTATTTTGACGGCTTTGAGTTTGGCACCTTGAGCGCTGGGGCAAATGTCATGCCCGACACCGGCGCCCGTTGGCGGCATTGATCTTGGTCGCGGCCCGTCGTTTATACCGCAATCACAAATGCGCCAGGACGCTATAAACAAGTGGCGTGATCGTGGTAGGAGAGGGGCAGATTCTGTTCCTATCGCCCAAATGACATGCCAAGTTTTGAAACTTCCCGAACCGTAGCGCACACACCACAAAACATGTTCGACCTTGTTGCGGACGTGGAGCGTTATCCCGAGTTCCTGCCCCTGTGCACGGGCCTTACTGTGCGCAGCCGGAAGACAGACGACAATGGCAATGAAGTCCTCATCGCGAACATGAGCGTCGGTTACAAGGCGATCCGCGAGAGGTTCACAAGTCGGGTCACGCTGGACCGCAATGCGCTACAGATCCTCGTCGAATATATCGATGGGCCCTTCAGCCATTTGGCAAACAACTGGACGTTCTCAGCGGCCAGCGGCGACGGCAAGTCCGCAATCGTGGGTTTCAAGATCGACTACGAATTCCGACGCCGCGCCTTGAGCCTGATAATGGGCGCTGTTTTCGACAGGGCATTCAGGCATTTTGCCGAAGCCTTCGAAAAACGGGCCGATGAGGTATATGGCGTTTCCCCCAAAGGTCTGGGAACGGCATCCGCATGACTCCGCGCGCGGCGGCAGCTGGCGCTGTAGCTGCGATCATTTCCTGCCTCGGCCTGTGGGAAGGCCCGGTGCATGCGCAGACTTTACCTACACGGATCGAACTTATTGTCGGTTTTGCCCCCGGCGGCGGCGACGGGCAGGGTGGCGCTTCGCGCGGGCAGGGGGTCATGAGCCTGCGCCCGCAACCGCGCTACGATCTCATTGGACGGCTTTATGTCCGGCATCTGCACCGGTTCCTGCCGCCACGAACCGAGGTTGTCTTGCGCCACATGCCTGGCAGCGGCAGTCTGCAGGCAGCGCTATGGCTGGCGCGTGACGCCCCGCCCAATGGCGGACATCTGGCCATGGTGTCCGGCTATGCCTTGCGTGAGATGGTCATTCGCGGACAGGCCGGGCGTGTGGCCGCCTTTGCCGCCATCGGGGCCATTGAGGCTGGGGAATATGTCTGCGCCTCCCGCACCGGCCAAAGTCTCAAAAATCACGAGGCGGTCTTTGGCACGACGGCTCCCGGCGAACGCAGTTTCCTTCATGCCCGTGCCTACGCAACCCTAAGCAACCAGCCCCTGCGTCTGGTGTCCGGCTATGCCAACACCGCCCAACTTGCCCTGGCTTTTCGCCGCCGCGAGGTCGACGGCTTTTGCGGATTGTCGATTGCCACATTGCGCAGCCAGTTGGGCGAAGCCATGGCCAACGGTGCATTGGCTCCGCTGGTAAGGTTTGCGCCTCCCGGCGCCGGAGCGCTGTCACAAGTGCCCCGTGCAAGCGACTTGCCACAGGCGATGGCCCAACCCGCTGTCCGAAAGTCTCTGCAACTGCTGGAAATGCAAGGCAATTACGACTGGGCCCTGCTCGGGCCTGCGGGTCTTGCTGCAGGCCAGTTGGACGCACTGAGAAATGCCTATCGCGCCATGACAGGCGATCCTGCATTCCGGGCTGAGGCAGTCCGCTGGGGGCTTTCGGTGGATCCGGTTTCCGGCACTTCGGTCCAGCAAGCTCTGGGATTGCTTGCCAGGGCGGAAAAAAGCCAGTTGCAGATGATCGGCGATTGGTCCCGGCCGGCAAAAAAATAACCCGTCGCGCCTGCCCGGTCGTGGGGACGGCCTATGCCCGGGCAACCTGCTCCAGCAGCAAGTCCAGCGCTGTGTCGACAGATGCCAGGCGGATCGCGCCGCGGCCCTGATCGCCGAAGCGCATCTCGCGCAGTATGAGCGGCCCATCGCGCCTTGCGCAGCCGAATTGCACCAGCCCGACGGGTTTCAGCGCGCTGCCGCCGCCCGGTCCGGCAACCCCCGTAACCGACACGCTGACGGTGGCGGGCGAAGCCTGCAATGCGCCTTTGGCCATCGCCTCTGCCACCTGTGCGCTCACCGCTCCATGAGCATCAAGGACGCTGGCTGGAACGCCCAAGAGGTCCATCTTCGCCTGATTGGTATAGGTGACGAAGCCACGTTCCATGACGTCGGAAGAGCCGGGAACCGAGGTCAGCACCGCTGCTATCAGTCCGCCGGTGCAGGATTCCGCCGTGGCGATGGTCCATCCGGCTTTCCTGTAAAGGCTCAGCACGTCTGCAGCGCGTGCTTCCAGCTGCGGCCATGTCGGGACGGATTTGCCTGTCATGCCTCTGTCTCCTTGAGCGGAAGGCGCACCGTCGCTGCGGCCTGCGCTGCGATCCCTTCGCCGCGGCCCGTAAAGCCGAGCTTTTCGGTCGTTGTGGCCTTTACGGACACACGGTCCATCGCGACACCGGCGATGGCGGCGATGGAGGCGCGGATCGCTTCGCGGTGCGGCCCGACCTTCGGCGCTTCACAAATGATCGTCACATCCAGATGGCCGATGACGCCGCCCCGGGCATGAACCAGATCTATGGCGTGGCGCAGGAAGCGGTCGGAAGCGGCATCTTTCCATTTCGGGTCCGAGGGCGGAAAATGCATGCCTATATCGCCGTTCGAGATCGCGCCCAGAATAGCGTCGGTCAGCGCATGCAGCGCCACATCGGCATCCGAATGACCCGCCAGTTTTCGGTCGAATGGAACCTTTACTCCGCCGAGCCAGACACCGTCTCCCGGCGCAAAAGCGTGCACGTCAAAACCTGTGCCCGTTCGAATATCCATCAAATCCATCATCAGCATGGCCTCAGCCCGGGCAAAGTCGGCTCCGGTAGTCAGTTTGAAATTGCGTGGTGAACCCGGGATAATCGTCACTGGAGCGCCCGCCCATTCTGCCAACGCCGCATCATCGCTCAGATCACCGACGCCTGCTGCCGCTGCATCGGCATGGGCTCCGCTTATCAAGGCGATGTCGAAAGCCTGCGGCGTCTGAACAGCATACAAACCCTCACGCGATACAGCACCGCGAACAAGGCCGTTTTCATCGGCCTGTTTAAGGGAATCCGTGATCGCGATACCTGGTATGACCGCCCTGGACTTTCGGGCCGCTTTGACCAGATCTGTAATTAATGTAGTATCGCAAAAACAACGTACAGAATCATGAATTAAAACAATATTTATTCCATTATTAATGTCACTTATTGCTTTCAGTCCCGCGTGTACGCTTTCCTGCCGCGTCGCCCCGCCGGGAACAGCGTCAAGTATCTGGGCTGGCTTTGTGCGCACTTGCGACATCGCCTCATCGAAGAGGCCGCGGTCGTCGGGGTGGATCACGCAGGCAAGCGTCGCATCGGGCAGCGCATTTCCCAAAGCCTCAACGGTACGGGCGAGCACCATGCGGCCGCCCAGTGCCCAGTATTGTTTTGGAAGTCCGCCGCCGGCGCGCATGCCCCGGCCCGCGGCCACCACGATGATCCCGACGTCGCTTGTCTTCACCAGATCCATGCCAGAACTCGGCCGCCCCTGCGGCGAAAAGCCATTCATGCCGCAATCAAATCAATTTGCAAACAGCGCGTTTGTGACTATGATATATGCATGTCTGATAACGCTCAAAATTTAGGCAATCTGGTCAATGGGATTTCCATTGGCGGCGTCGTGACGACTGGCCGCGCTGTGCTTGCGCCCATGTCCGGAGTGACGGATATCGGCATGCGCCGAATTGCGCAGGATAGTGGAGCATCGCTCGTCGTATCGGAAATGGTGGCTTCGGACGAATACGTCAACGGGCGTCAGGAAGCCCGGCTGCGCGCTGAAGGTCAAGGCATTGCCACCCATGTCGTCCAGATTGCAGGTTGCGATGGCCGCTGGATGGCGGAAGCGGCTCGCATGGCAGAGGCATCGGGCGCCCATGTCATTGATATCAACATGGGGTGTCCTTCCAAGCGCGTGAACGGGAAGTCGTCCGGCTCGGCCCTGATGCGCGATCTCACGCACGCCACGACGCTGATCGAAGCGACGATTGCGGCAGTGAAATGCCCGGTTACCCTGAAAATGCGCCTGGGCTGGGATGATAGCAGCCATAATGCGCCTGATCTGGCGCGCCGGGCGCAGGATTGCGGTGTCCAGCTGGTGACCGTCCACGGCAGGACACGGCAACAATTTTACAAGGGCAGGGCCAATTGGCGGGCAATTCGTCCGGTACGCGAAGCCATCGTCATCCCGCTTGTGGCCAACGGCGACTGCGAAACCCTCGACGATGCCCGCCAGATCATGCAGGAATCGGCTGCCGATGCCGTTATGATCGGACGCGCAGCTGTGGGCAGACCCTGGCTTGTCGGGGAAATTGCCCGTGGTCTTTCAGGCGCGCGGCCTGAAATCATGTCGCCGCAAGCCAAAGCCCAAATGGCGCTGGAGCATCTGGAAACATTGATCGAAGCACTCGGACCACGCGCCGGTATCCGTCACGCGCGTAAACACCTGGCTGGATACGCCGACCATATGGTGACTACAGAGCCGGACACGTCACTTGCCAAAAGCCGCGCCTTGCTGGTGACCAGCGAAGAGCCAGCCATTGTGCGCCGCTGCCTTGTGGAACTCATGACCGCTGATCCAGCCGGACAAGACACCCGAACCGCAAACGAAACCAGGGCCGCCTGAGATGAACGGCAGAGGAATACCCGGCGCCGATCCGGCCACGTTCAGCAATCCCGCCCTGACGGGCCTCGCAGGACAGGCCTTGCAGGGACTGCCACTGCCAGTGCTCATTGTTCAGGCAGATGGCCATATCGTTGCCGTCAATTCGGCGGCGGAAGTCTTTTTCGAAATGGCGGCAAGTCAGCTGGGGCGCAGTCGTCTCGCCGATATTTTGGGGTTTTCCAGCCCGCTTCAAGCGCTTATCGACGACGTGGCCCAGCGTAACGCCAGCGTGAATGAGTACAGGGTCCATATCGGGTTGCCGCGTAGTGGCATTGAGCGGATCGTGGACGTCAACGCCTCTCCCTTGGGTGATGATGCACAAAAAATAATCATTACGCTGCAAGAGCGCACAATTGCTGAAAAAATAGACCGTCAGATGACGCATCGGGGTGCAGCCCGTTCGGTAACCGCTTTGGCCGAAATGCTGGCCCATGAAATCAAGAATCCGCTGTCGGGCATTCGCGGCGCGGCTCAATTGCTGGAAAGCGAGCTGGGGGACGAGGATCGCGCGCTGACGAGGCTGATCTGCGAGGAAACCGACCGGATTGTGAAACTCGTTGACCGGATGGACGCCTTTTCCGATGGCCGTCCGGCCCCCCGCCAACCCGTCAATATTCATGCGGTGCTGAACCACGTGAAGCAACTGGCAAAAGCCGGTTTTGGCCGCCATATCAAGTTCATAGAGACCTATGACCCATCGTTGCCTCCGGTGCTGGCCAATCGCGACCAGCTCGTCCAGATATTCCTCAATCTGGTGAAGAACTCCGTCGAGGCCATAGGCGCGAAGACCGATGACGGTGAGATCGAGTTTTCGACGGCCTTCCGGCCCGGCGTGCGGATGCGGGGAACCGCCAGCAGCCAGCCCATCGGCTTGCCGCTCGAAATTGCGGTCCGCGACAACGGTCCCGGTGTGGCGGCTGAAATCATGCCGAACCTGTTTGATCCCTTTGTTTCCAACAAGACGTCCGGAACTGGCCTTGGACTTGCTTTGGTAGCAAAACTGGTCGGTGACCACGGCGGAATCATCGAATGCGACAGCCGCCCGCGCCGGACAGTGTTCAAATTGCTGCTGCCCATGGCCGGGAAAGAAGTCGAAGGTCCGGCCGGGGACGTAGAAGGAGCATGACGGGACGCGCCAGAACAGTCTGACCGTCCTTCCTTTAAAGAAAGAAGCTCGCCATGGCCAAAGGCCAGATATTGGTAGCAGACGACGATGCGGCGATCAGGACAGTTCTGTCACAGGCCCTGTCGCGTGCCGGATACGATGTCCGGCTATCCAGCAATGCGGCGACCCTGTGGAGCTGGGTTCAGGCGGGCGAGGGAGATCTGGTCATCTCCGATGTCGTAATGCCGGACGAGAATGCCTTCGACCTGCTGCCCCGGATTAAAAAACTCAGGCCTGACCTGCCGATCATCGTCATGAGCGCGCAGAACACTTTCATGACAGCCATCCGCGCATCCGAGCGCGGCGCCTACGATTACCTGCCAAAGCCGTTTGATCTGAAGGATCTGGTTGCCGTCGTCGGCCGGGCAATGAGCGAACCAAAAATCCATGCCCCGCGCGCGGCGCCCGTCGAAGCCGATGGCATGCCATTGGTCGGCCGCTCCCAGGCCATGCAGGACATCTACCGCACCCTTGCGCGCCTGATGCAGACCGATCTGACGGTGATGATCGCCGGTGAATCGGGAACCGGCAAGGAATTGGTTGCAAGCGCGCTGCATGAATATGGCAAGCGGAAGAAGGGGCCATTCGTCGCCATCAACATGGCTGCCATTCCCCGCGATCTCATCGAGAGCGAATTGTTCGGCCATGAGAAGGGAGCCTTTACGGGAGCCACGGTTCGTTCTGCCGGTCGCTTTGAACAGGCCGAAGGCGGGACGCTGTTTCTCGACGAGATCGGCGACATGCCGATGGAAGCGCAGACCCGGCTGCTGCGCGTATTACAGCAGGGCGAGTACACAACGGTAGGTGGCCGCAATCCGATCAAGACCAATGTGCGGATCGTTGCTGCAACCAACAAGGATTTGCGCACGCTTATTGCCCAGGGGCTGTTTCGCGAAGACTTGTTCTTCCGCCTCAATGTCGTGCCGATCAGAATTCCTCCATTGCGCGAGCGCCTCGAGGATATTTCCGATCTCGTGGAGCATTTTTTCAAGATCGCGGAAAAGGAAGGCCTGCCGCGCAAGGTCATGGACGCCGCCGCGCTGGACGAATTGAAGGCCTACCACTGGCCGGGCAACATACGCGAACTCGAAAACCTGATCCGCCGGCTGGCTGCGCTTTATCCGCAGGAGACAATTACCGCGCCCCTGATTGCTGCAGAACTGGATTATGGCCGCAAAAATCAGGAACCGCTGGAAGGCGAGGCCGGCAGTGGCACTCCCAGGGGTTCCGGTCAGAACGCGGTAATGGCCCAGGGCGAAGTCAACCTGTCGCTCGCGGTGGAAACCTATCTGGCTTCCCTGTTCAAAAGCCACGGTTCGGACCTGCCACCACCCGGCCTCTACCATCGCATCCTTCGGGAAGTGGAGTTGCCGCTCATTACCGCCGCACTTGTTGCCACCCGTGGGAACCAGATCAGGGCTGCCGAACTTCTTGGTGTCAATCGCAACACCTTGCGCAAGAAGATACGCGAACTTGACATTCGGCTGATGCGCTCACCGCGTTAGGCGATCCTTGATCGATCGTGGCCTGCACCGGTTCGCCAAACGGTGCTAGACTGGGACTGTCAATCAGTCCCTGAAGCGGAAGCCTTCAATGCTGCGCCGGTTATCTGCATGTATCATCTGGGCCTTTGCCTCGTTTGCAGGACCGTCAGCATTTGCAAATCCTTATTTCGATCAGCTCACCGAAGAAGACACATTTCTCGACGTAAGCATAGCCGGGAAGGGCGTGCGGCTTGAGGCGCTCGTGGTGAGGCCAAGGGACGCGACAGGCCGTCTGCCAGTGGCGCTCATCACCCATGGCAGGCCTGCCAGCCAAAAGCGCATGTTGTCTTTACGTGCTGCGCACTACGGTTTCATCGCTCGCGATATCGCGCGCAGAGGCTATCTGACAGTCGTGGTTATCCGCCGTGGATTTGGCCGGTCTGAGGGTCCCTTTCCCTATCCGATGAACTGCGATTCGACGGTCATGAAGCCGCGCTTTGAATTTGCGGCCGATGACCTGCAAGCCGTGATGGAGCGCATTGCACAACGGCCAGATGCCGATGCCGGACGTGTAATCGCGATCGGCGCTTCGACTGGCGGGATGGCAGTGATTGCGCTGGGGGCACGCAACCCGCCAGGATTGCGTGCGGTCATCAACGTCTCGGGTGGGTTGCGCTTCCGGACGTGCCCAAAGGAAGAATTGCTTGTCGACACTGTGGCAGCCTACGGCAAGGCGACCCGCGTGCCGAACCTGTGGTTATACGCTGAGAACGATTCCTATTTCCCCCCGTTGCTTGCGGCACGAATGCACGGCGCCTTTGCCGCAATTGGCGGACAATCGATATATGCAACCGTGGCAGCCTTGCCGCGCGATGGACATTTGCTGTTCACCGGTAGAGCAGGGCGCAGCGTCTGGTTGCCGCGTTTCGATGAATATTTGCGCTCCCGCAATCTGCCCGGCTTCGCGCCGAATGATGCCGGGGCGCTTTTGCAGGCGAGCGCCTTGCCGGTTTCCCAGACGGCAGCGATTGAACGCTACCTTGCAGCACCGGGTGAAAAGGCATTTGCGTTCTCGCCCAAATCCGGTCGAGGCGTTTTTGCAATGGCAAGCAGGGATATCAGCCGCGCGCGCGAGGAAGCACTGCGCCTGTGCCAACAGCCATCGGGACCCGATGACTGCCGCATCGTACTGGTAAATCTGGCACCGCCGGTTGCCTCGACCTCCGGTGCAGCCGTTAGAAGCAATGAGCCGGCGAGGTCGGAACCTTTCTCCCGGGCGGCCGAGATATCGAAACAGCTGCGCATCAGCCCGAAAGCCAATGCCTTCATCGAAAGCTACCTGAAACGCGCTGGCCACAAGGCGCTCGCCCGCTCGACAAAACGCGAGACCTATTCCTTTACCGCAGATAATCCTTCGATCGCCGTCGCACGCGAGCGGACCCTGGCGCGCTGCGCGCAAAAGGCCGGAGCGCCCTGCCTCATCATCATGGAAGACAATCGCCCCATTGGGCCTTGAACCTCGTCGACGTTGCTCTTCCCGGGTGCAAATTCATGTGATGAACATGTTTTCAATCCAATTTTTGTCGCAATTCTGCAACAGCGTTGTATAATTGCAACGAACGCGGTCGGACGCGTCTAAAGCCCTGATCCGGGGAAGTTTTCGAGCAATTCTTGTCTGAAACCGATTACACGCCAGATCCCGGGCTTTCAGGCCCAGCTGAACATACCGGACGGCGATGGCTGACCCGCCTTGGTATCGGGGCAGTCGTGCTCGCGGTTCTGAGTGCAATTTTCACCGCGCTTGTGGTTGCCGATTACACGCCGGTGTCGCCATCGACCCAGGTCGTGCTGTCACTGTTTGCGCTGAACGCCTTCTTCATCGTTCTGCTCATCTTGCTGTTGCTCGTGGAAACGTGGCGGCTGTTTGCGGCCCGCAGGGCAGGGGCAGCGGGAGCGCGGCTGCACCTGCGAATGGCCGCGCTGTTTGCTGGTATCGCTGCTGCGCCCGCTATCCTGATTGCCACGGTCGGTTCGTTCACGCTCGAGCGCACGCTCAATCCGCCTTTCATGAAGGACGTTGGCAACTTCATCGGCGACACCGGGCGTGTGGCCAGGATCGTCAGCCAATCCTATTGTCAGGTCATGTTGCGCGACGCCGCCCTTGCTGCATCGGATCTTGATCGCATCCAGCCTCTTTTCGAATCCGACCGGGCGTTGTTCAGGCTCTATTTTACATCTCGATCAAGCATTCTGGGTTTTACCTCGTCGGCGCTCATCAAGGCGGACGGCGAAATAATTGAACGCGGCACGCCGCCCACATCGCGCGTCATCAAGCCCGAGAAAGGCGATTTCGAAGACGCCCGAAAGAATGAGAAGGCCTGCATCCTTCTCGACAATGGGGCCACGCTGGCTGTTTTGCGCAGCATGGAACGGATGGAAAACACGTTCATCTATGCCGAGCGCGGCGTTGAACCGTTCGTTGCCGACTTCCCGCGCCGGACCTCAGCATTGATTGGATATTATCAGGCGTTCGATGCTCTTCGTCGCAACATGATGTTTACCTTTGCCGTGACGTTTGCCCTGATTGCTCTGACCATGTTGTTCGCAGCAGCGCTTCTTGGCCTGTCATTTGCCAACAGGCTTGTGCAACCGATCCGCCGCCTTATTGCAGCAACGGACCAGGTCTCTTCAGGCAATCTGTATGTGCAGGTGCCGATCAACAGGGCAGAAGGCGATCTGTCTCATCTTGGTGAGACGTTCAACAACATGACCTCCGAATTGCGCCAGCAGCAGAACAAGCTGATTACCGCAAGCAAGATCAACGAAGAGCGGCGGGCTTTCACCGAGGCCGTCCTGTCTGGCGTACCGGCGTCGGTTATCGGCGCCGACGCCATTGGCAGGGTCACGGTTCTGAACCAGTTCGCACAGGATCTCCTCATGGAGATTTCCCGCGAATCCGGCCCGGACTTTATCGGCGCCAATCTGGCGGCCCTGTTGCCCGAACTGAAAGACATTCTCGCAGAGGCGTCCCGCGCGTCCATGCGGGTTTTTCAGGGCCAGATCAGCCTGAGCCGGCGTGGTGCCGAGCGAACATTCATCGTGCGCGTCACCAGCGAGCAATCCACGTATGCAGCCCGCAGTCAGGTGATCACTCTCGATGACGTGACAGACCTTGTCAGCGCCCAGCGCACGGCGGCATGGGCTGATGTGGCGCGCCGTATTGCCCACGAAATCAAGAATCCGCTGACCCCGATTCAGTTGTCGGCCGAGCGCCTGAAACGAAAATACGGACGGGTGATTACCACAGACCGCGATGTTTTCGATCAGTGCACCGACACGATTGTGCGACAGGTGGATGATATCAAGCGCATGGTTGACGAGTTCTCGTCCTTCGCCCGGATGCCCAAGCCTCGACTGGAGAAAGACGATCTTCGCGAATGCGTCAAACAGGTTGTCTTTCTCATGCGGGTCGGCAACCCGGAAATTGAGATTACGGAAGAATTGCCGGACGATCCGTTGCAGACCTATTTCGACAGACGACTTCTGTCTCAGGCGCTGACCAACCTCATCAAGAATGCAACGGAAGGCATCAAAGGTGCGCAAACGCACATCGCGAATCCGGCGATCAGCGTAACCCTCGCCGAAGGGGGCAACGGGATGGTGACAATCGATATTATCGACAACGGGCGCGGCTTTCCGGCGGAGAACCGAAGCCGCTTGCTGGAACCATATGTCACCACGCGAGCTGAAGGCACGGGCCTTGGCCTGCCCATCGTTGCCAAGGTTCTGGAAGACCATGGCGGCGGAATTGAACTGCATGATGCGCCCAACGGTCAGGGAGCCTGGGTGCGATTGTATTTTCCAAAAGACAACAAGACTGCAGCCGACGCGTCCAAAAGTGATGCGGCAGTGTCGACGGGCGCGCCTGTCGCAACCAACGTGAAATAGGTCGGGGAACATTCAGGTTATGGCAACGGACATTCTGATAGTCGACGACGAAGATGATATTCGCGATGCGGTCGCCGGTATCCTTTCAGACGAAGGACACGGGACGCGAACGGCACGCAATTCCGACGAAGCCATCGCCGCAATTGAGGCGCGCAGGCCGCAATTGGTGTTCCTCGACATCTGGCTGCAGGGGTCGCGACTGGACGGTTTGCAGATTCTGGAAATCATCAAGGAACAACATCCCAATCTGCCGGTCGTGATGATTTCCGGTCATGGCAACATTGAGACTGCCGTTCAGGCGATCAAGCTTGGCGCCTATGATTTTATCGAAAAGCCGTTCAAGGCCGACAGGCTTGTACTGGTGGCCGAACGGGCGCTGGAAGCCTCGCGTCTCAAGCGCGAAGTATCCGAACTGCGCACGCGCGCAGGCGCAGCCAACAAGCTGGTCGGATCGTCGGTGGCAGCCAACCAATTGCGTCAGATTATTGAAAGAGTGGCGCCAGCCAATTCCCGCATCCTCGTGTCCGGTCCTCCCGGTGCAGGCAAAGAACTTGCTGCACGTCTCATTCACGCAATTTCGTCCCGCGCCAATGGACCGTTTGTCGCCATCAACGCCGCCAACATCACACCCGAATCCATGGAAGAGGAATTATTCGGCATCGAGGGCGACGGCGCGCGCACGCGCAAGATTGGTGCGCTGGAGGAAGCCCATGGCGGCACGTTGTATATCGACGAAGTCGCCGACATGCCGCGCGAAACACAGGGCAAGATTTTGCGTGTGCTGGTCGACCAGAATTTTCAGCGCGTGTCGGGTGCAACCCGGGTGCATGTGGATGTACGGATCATCTCCTCCACTGGACATAACCTTGAGGAAGCCATTGCACGCGGAGCATTCCGCGAGGATTTGTTCCATCGCCTGTCCGTCGTGCCGATACGCGTACCTTCACTTGCCGAGCGGCGGGACGACATTCCCGAACTGATCCATTATTTTGTCGAACAGGTGGCGCTGACGACCGGCATGTCGAAACGCGAAATAGCCGACGATGCCATGGCCGTGCTGCAATCGCACGACTGGCCCGGCAATATTCGCCAGCTTCGCAACAATGTTGAACGCATGATGATCCTTGCAACCGGCAATACCGACACGCCGGTAACCGCAGCCATGCTGCCGGCAGAAATAGGAACAATGGTGCCGGCAACCCCGACGGGCAGTGGGGGTGAAAAACTCATGAGCATGCCGTTGCGTGAGGCGCGTGAACTTTTCGAGCGCGAATACCTGATTGCCCAGATCAGCCGTTTTGGCGGGAACATATCGCGGACCTCCGAATTTATAGGGATGGAGCGATCTGCATTGCACAGGAAGCTGAAATCATTGGGAATTGATTGACAGGCCCAAACAGGGCGAAAATGCGGGAAAAATATCGATTTTGGCCCTCGACGCCGCACCGCAAACCATTATGCTGGGCATAACGGCGAGTGCTTCGGCCAGCCGGGTGAGAATTGGCGAAAAGTCCAGACCTGCGCAACCTATGGCTGCGCTACCTAACGGGGAATAATAAAATGGCGGCAGAACGCACGCAAAATCTGCAAGATACTTTTTTGAACTATGTTCGCAAAAACAAGGTCCCCCTGACAATCTTTCTGGTCAACGGCGTTAAGCTGCAGGGTGTTGTGACCTGGTTCGACAATTTTTGTCTCCTGCTGCGCCGGGATGGCCATTCCCAGCTCGTTTACAAACATGCCATATCGACCATCATGCCCGGCCAGCCTTTGCAAATGTTCGAAAACGCCGAGGAAGGCGAAGACAAGCCTTGATAAGACCGCAGGCGCGTGCAGACACTGCCGGCAGGCCATTCCTGACCGGCCTAGTCTGGTCGGCCTTGAATTGGGCCGCGCAACTGCCATCTATCAGACTAAAAACCTGCGTAATCCGCCTTTGGCGTGAGTGCGCCTGAAACAGGCAGACGGCCGTGAACCTGGCTGCATGCACAAGTCTTCTGGTCGCGATGGAGCCGCGTTGAAAGATACCATTTCCCCCTCTACCGGACCTGGAAGCGGGATCGATTTCAAGCGCGAAGAGCAGACGCATGCGCGGGTGTATGTGGTTGGACCCTATCTGTCAGCCAAGGCGTCTGCATCCTCCCGCCGCCAGGACGGCAACGAGCGCACGCCGGAAGCAAGGCTTGCCGAAGCGGTCGGATTGGCCGCCGCCATCGATCTGGAAATTGCAGGCTCGCAAATTGTAATCCTCAGTCAATTGCGGCCTGCCACCTACATCGGCGGCGGCAAGGCCGACGAAATTGCTGCGGCGGCAAAGGATGGCGATGCAGATCTCATCGTGATGGATTGCGCATTGTCTCCGGTGCAGCAACGCAATCTGGAAAAAGTCTTCGGCACAAAGGTCATTGATCGCACCGGACTTATTCTTGAAATATTTGGCAAGCGTGCGCGCACGCGCGAAGGACGCCTGCAGGTTGAGCTTGCCCACCTGTCCTATCAGCGATCGCGGCTTGTCCGGTCGTGGACCCATCTGGAGCGCCAGCGTGGTGGATTTGGCTTCATGGGTGGTCCGGGTGAAACCCAGATCGAAGCCGACAGGCGGCTCATTCAGGAGCGGATCTCGCGTCTGGAAAAGGAACTGGAACAGGTCAAGCGCACACGCGGCCTGCACCGCAAGTCGCGCGAGAAAGTTCCATTCCCGGTCGTCGCACTTGTCGGCTACACCAACGCCGGCAAGTCGACGCTTTTCAACCGTGTCACGCGCGCCGATGTTGTGGCCAAGGACATGCTCTTTGCAACTCTTGACCCAACCATTCGCGCCATCTCATTGCCGCATGGCGAAAAGGTAATGCTGTCCGATACGGTGGGGTTCATCTCGAATCTGCCAACCATGCTGGTCTCGGCGTTTCGAGCCACACTGGAAGAAGTTCTGGAAGCCGAAATCATTTTGCATGTTCGCGACATTTCCGATCCCGACACCGAAGCGCAGAGCGCCGACGTCGAGGACATATTGGAACAATTGGGCATTGGCGAAGAAGCCCGGCACAGAATTATCGAAGTGTGGAACAAGGCCGACCTGTTGCAGGAAGACGAGCGTGAAGCATTGCGCAACCGTGTTGTAAATCACGCAGGCGGCATGCGTGCGTGCATCGTGTCTGCAGTGACAGGGGAGGGAATCAACAGTCTCCTGCAACAGATTGAAGATGTACTGACAGCCGGTCGCAGCGAGTTTTCCGTTCGCATTCCGGTGAGCGAAGGCGCAGCGCTGGCCTGGGTTTATGAAAATACCGAAGTACTTTCGCGCAACAGCGATGGCGATGATGCCTTCGAGATGATTGTGCGTGTCGCGCCCGAACGCGTCGAACGCTTCATGCGCAAGTTTGAAAATGCAACGGCTGCATTGTCTGTGGGTGCTGTTGTCCGCGAAGCCGGACAGTAAGCATTTGCGAAATTATCGCTTGGGGCAAAAATTTCTCTATGGAATAGTCAGTCCTGCCGTTCTTTTAGTTTTGCCAAATTCCAGAGTCCGTCCATTTCTTCAAGTGAGGCCTCTGCGGGCTGCTTGCCGGCCGCAGCAAGCGAGGCTTCGATAAAGGCAAACCTGCGCCGGAATTTTTCGTTTGTTGCACGCAAAGCTGCTTCCGCGTCGACGCGGGCATGGCGCGCAAGATTGGCAACAGCAAACAGCAAATCGCCCACTTCGCCTTGAATGGCCTCTGCGCTGCTGCCGTCGAGTTCCTGTTCGAGTTCGTCACACTCTTCGCGAATCTTTGCCAGAACCTGCCGCGCATCATTCCAGTCAAAGCCGACGCTTGAGGCTTTCGATTGCAATTTCACCGCGCGCGAAAGTGCCGGCAGAGTTGCTGCAACACCATCGAGGACGCTCGTTGGATCATCAGGCGCCAGACCCAACGCTTTGCGCGCTGCGGAGCGTTCGGCCTTTTCTTCACGTTTGATGGCGTCCCAGGCCGTGTTGACTTCGTCCTGGTTTCGTCCCTGCTTGTCGCCGAACACGTGTGGATGACGCCGGATCATTTTGGATGTTATCGCTTGCACGACATCGCCGAACGAAAACAGATGCTGTTCCTCTGCCATGCGCGCGTGAAAGACGACCTGCAACAACAGGTCGCCCAGTTCATCTTTCAGATCGAGCATGTCGTTGCGGGCAATTGCATCGGCAACTTCGCTCGCCTCTTCAATCGTGTAGGGCGCAATCGTCTCGAATGTCTGTTCAATGTCCCACGGACAACCGGTTTGCCGGTCGCGCAAATCTTCCATAATGGCCAGGAGCGATTCAATGTCGCGTGACGGTGTGCGGATCGGTGGCATGGCGAGGCCTTGTTAGAGGAGCGCGTTGGTGCATTCATGCTGCAAGAATCGGAGCAAACAAAAACGGGTATTGGCAATGAGCCAATACCCGCTGCATATTGTTGAGGCACAAGCCTGGATCAGTTGGCGCTGACGCCGACGGCCTCGCGGCCCTTCGGAGTTTCGACAATCTTCACCGTCACCTGCTGGTTTTCAGCAAGCGTCGCCAGACCGGCATCGCGCAAGGTCGAGACATGGATGAAAATATCCTTGCCGCCGTCCTCTGCTGCGATGAAGCCAAATCCCTTGGCTGCATCGAACCATTTGACTGTGCCTTGCACGCTGACTGCTGTGGACGGATCAATGCCGGGGCGCGGACCGCCTCCACCGGAGCGAGGTCCATCGAACGAGCGAGGGCCATCAAACGAACGTGGGCTGTCGAAAGAGCGCGGCGGGCGTGCAACGGCTGTCGACGTATCGACCTCCAGTACATTGCTCACCTGCATGCCTTTCATGCCACGTGCTGCGATGACTTTCAGCTTCGTGCCGGGAGGTACAGATTCATGACCGGCGTTCTGCAGCACGTTGACGTGCAGGAACGCGTCGCCACTTCCATCGGAGAGTTCCACGAAGCCAAAGCCCTTGTCGGCCTTGAACCACTTCACTGTTGCTTCCACAGGCGCCGTTGCTGGTGCGCCGCCCATGTCTGGTGCCGGAAATGCATCGCCGAAATTCTGGCGGGGCTGAAACCGGTTCGGCCGATCATCATACGGCATCGGCTCATCATCATCGAAACCGCGCCGCCGTGGCCGGAAGTCTTTACCTTTGCTCATGACCTTGGAACATCTCCGTGGCTACGGGGCGCCACATTTATGCCTGTTTAGGGCTCTGCCTGTATGGGCGCATCCTTGCCCGCGCGGTTTGAATTCTCCGCCGATCCGCCTGTTGCCGAGGCCCAAATGTTCGCCGTTTTCAATAATTCAAAATCGGTCAACCAGCGCCTGCGATCCATATATTAGCAGGAGAAAGACGTTTTCGCTACGAAATTCCTGAATCGCGACCTGAGAATTTCGCAAACGTAAGCGTAGCCTTATTATTGCAGTCACCCGCGTGAGGTAACTGCAAGGCCTGCCACGATGAAGAATATCCCGGCGATGTGGTACCAGCCCATCTGTTCGCCCAGAATTGCGATTGCCAGTATGACGGTGAACGCCGGGATCAGATGCAGGAACTGACCGGCCCGAACCGCCCCCATGTTGGCGATCGAATAGTTCCAGAGGAACATTGCCAGGGCGCAGGAAAACAGCGCCAGAAAGCCGATTGCCGACACGGACGTCAGCGTCGCCGGCATGGGGCGCACCATGATCGTCTCGACGATGTAGAACGGCAGCAGTAACAGCGCGCCCAGACCGGCAAGCGCCAGCAGCATGGCGCGCGGGATCGAGCCCGCGTGGCATCTTGCGCAGGAGAACCGCGTACAGGCTCCAGAAGACATAGGCGATGGTGACGATCAGGTCGCCGATATTGAGTTTCAGTTCCAGCAGCCGGGCAGGGGAGCCGTGCGCAATCAGGACCAGAACGCCCAGCAGGGATAGCGCGATCCCCAGCGCCTGCAGGCCAGATATCCGCTCGCGGAACAAAACCGCCGCTGCGATGATGATGAAGATCGGCTCGACCGAGTTGATCACCCCTGCGTTGATGGCAATGGTATATTGCAGCGCAACAAACAGCAGCGCATTGCCGCCCACCCACAAGAGCGCCGCCATCAACGCCAGAAACCAGATATTTGCGCGAATGATCGTCCATTGTCGCCGCGCCGCCGCAAAACCGAATGGCAGGATGATAAGAAAGGCAATGAAGTTTCGCCAGAAGCCAAGCCCCAGCGGTGGAATCTCTCCGCGCGTGGAACGCACGATGATCGTGGTCGTCGCCCAGAAGAACATGGTGCAGACGAGGGCCAGGATCGGCCAATATGCCGTTTGCTGCCAGCTTTTTCCGCCGTCCGGGCTTGGGCGCTCGCTGGCGCTGGCTTGATCCAATTTGTGGTCCCTCAATGGCGAGCGGCGATATCACCGCTGTGCATCTGCATATGGCTCTAGCCGAGCCGGGGCAAAAAGAAAACCAGCGGGAAAAGCAGGATGATTCCCTTTTGAGGGAATTCCAATACGGGTGAATCGGCATCAATACGGGGCTATGAACCGAACCGGGCATAAAGGGTCCATCAAGGCCAGGATAGTCGACTGCTCTTGCCCAATTGTGGCGCGTATGTGGCCGATTTTGTTGCCCTATTACAACACCAATCGAAATACAGCCGTGAAAGGACCACAAGTTGCCCCAAACGTGTCCGGTAGCGATTTACGACCAGATTTAACAGAGCTTATAGATTTTTCAAGTCGGACGGACCGGTTTCATAAGAACAAGTAGATTAAACAGGAGAATACAATGCGCAAATATCTCATCGCCGCAGCAGCCGCTGTCGGAATGTCCATCTCGGCAGCTTCGGCAGCCGATCTTCCCATGCGTGACCCGGCCCCGGCGCCTGTCATGGCAGCCCCGATCTTCACATGGACCGGTTTCTATGTCGGTGCAGTTGCTGGCTATTCTTGGTCGAATGCAACGCATTGCGACGCCCGGCTGGACTCCACCGTGCGGCCCAAGGCTCCTGGCCCGTTCCCGCGCAATAATCTGGATGGTTGGACCATCGGCGGCACCGTCGGTTATAATTACCAGATGGGCGCTGTTGTTCTCGGTCTTGAAGCCGACCTGTCCTGGGCGAACTGGAAGGGCTCTTCCCCCGACGTTCCGGGCTTCGGCTGCGGTACGCGCTGTGCGTCGCAGTGTTGACTGGTTCGGTACCGTGCGTGGTCGCATTGGTTACGCAATGGGCAATGCCTTGCCATACCTGACGGCCGGTGTTGCATTCAATGATCTCAAGGCTTCGATTGGTAACCCTGTTCTGGCTTCGCGTAGCACGACACAGACTTCGTTCGTCGCGGGTGCTGGTCGTGGAATATGCTTTCACGCACAACTGGTCGGCAAAGATCGAATACCTGCATGTCTTCTCGAAGGGTAACTTCGTTTATGACACAGTTGGTGCATGCGGTATCCCAGGTTGCTTCTTGCGCACCAAGGATGTCGACATGGTTCGCGTCGGCCTGAACTACCGCTTCGGTGGACCGTCGGGCGGCGTAGTCGCCAAGTACTGAGAATTAAAAATCCGATCAGCCAAGCGCTGGTCAAAAGAAAGCCCGGCTTCGCGCCGGGCTTTTTGCTTTTGTAGATGTCAGCGGGCAGCAGCGCTCTATGGGCGCAGATAGCTCCAGCCCTGTTCCTGCAATTCGATAATCCTTGTCACGCCGGCCGGGACAATCTTGATGTTCTTGTCGAGCAGCACGACGTCCTTGCCCGATTTCTTCTTCATGGTCTCCATCGTGTTGCCGCAGGCGGCAAAGGCGACATTCGGCATGCCCTTCATGAAGGAAGTGACGCGACCCTTTACCGGCGAGGCTGCGGTCAGCATGTTCAGGCCCGGACCATAGGCAACAATCTCGATTTCGACCTCGTGCCCCTTGTCCGAATAATACTTCGAGACATTGGCCGCATTATTGAGAGCGAGATTCATCTTTTCCGGATCGTTATCCGAGACATGGATGATGAGCTTGTGTTCAGTTTTTTCGGCCTTCTGGGCGTTTGCGGGCAGGGCGAACGCGGCAAATAAAGCCAGTGCAGCGACGAAGATGCGAGCCATGGGAGTTTCCTCGGATTTTGGCGGCGAGTGCCGCCATACCCTCCAAGCGTTATCACGGCTCAATATGACATTCCAGTATTCGAATACTTGAGCTGGTCACGAAATCGTTGCGCTCGACGCCGTATGCGTGGCGCAGGGCAATAACCGGATTGACTTCGTTATTAATTCGATTATTCTGGAAATATGGAATCAAAGGAAGCAATCACCGCCTTTGCGGCTCTTGGCCAGGAAACGCGTCTGGACGTGTTCCGCCTGCTCATGCGTGCCGCGCCCGACGGTGTTCAGGCTGGCGACATTGCCCGGCGATTGAAGATCGTGCCCAACACGATGTCGGCCCATCTCAACATTCTCACCCGCACAGGACTGGTCGAGGCCGAACGGGCCGGCCGCGCGATCAACTACCGCGCCAGCCCGAAAGCCATTCGGGAACTGCTGGTTTTTCTTATGGAAGACTGCTGCCAGGGGGCGCCGGAAATCTGCGAGCCATTGCTGGATGCAATTGTGTGTGGACCAGCGGGCGGCGCTGGCTGCGAAATATCTGACGGAGCAAAAGGCAAAAAACGATGAGTGATAAAGTCTACAATGTTCTGTTCCTGTGTACCGGCAATTCAGCCAGATCCATTCTTGCCGAGGCGATCCTCGAGCGCGAAGGGCAGGGGAAGTTCCGCGCGTTTTCCGCAGGCTCCCAGCCGAAGGGTGAGCCTCATCCGCTTGCTCTGGAATTGCTTTCGCAACTGGAGCACGACACCTCGGGATTGCGTTCCAAGAGCTGGGACGAATTCGCCGGGCCGGATGCGCCAGCCATGGATTTCATCATAACAGTTTGCGACAACGCTGCAGGAGAGGCATGTCCGGTCTGGCCGGGCAGGCCGGCAGCCGCCCACTGGGGCATTGCCGATCCCGCGGCAATTGAGGGTTCAACCGACAGGCAGAGGGAAGGCTTTGCCCGCGCCTATGCGCAGATGAGCGCCCGCATTGTAAAATTCACAGCTTTGAAATTCGATACGCTCAGCGCGGAAGAATTGAAAAAGCAGCTTGCGGACATCGGCGCCATGAGCGGCGCAACTGGCGGAGTACGCTAACGTGCCGTTCGATAGCAAGCGCAGGTTGGCCGCAGAAGCGCTCGGGACAGGCCTTCTGGTCTGCACGGTGGTCGGCTCGGGAATCATGGCCCAGTCGCTGACCAAGGACGTAGCATTGGCCCTGTTGGGAAACACCATTGCCACCGGCGCAATCCTCGTCGTGCTTATCACCATTTTCGGTCCGGTGTCTGGCGCTCACTTCAACCCGGCGGTAACGCTGGCGTTTGCCGTGAAGCGCGAGATCGAGCCCGCGCACGCAGTAGCCTATATCGCCGCTCAAATCGTCGGGGGCATACTCGGTACATTGGCGGCCCACGCCATGTTCGATCTTTCGCTTTTGCAGTTTTCCCAAAAAGTGCGAAGCGGCGGGCCGCAATGGTTTGCCGAATGGGTGGCGACCTTCGGCCTGATGGCGACCATCCTTGGCGGCATCCGGTTTGCCAGACCGGCGATACCCTGGCTGGTCGGTCTATATATCACCGCCGCCTATTGGTTCACGGCCTCGACTTCCTTTGCCAATCCTGCCGTGTCGATCGCCCGAAGCCTAACCGATACATTCTCCGGGATCAGGCCGATGGATCTGCCGGTGTTCATTGTCGCCCAGTGTCTGGGCAGCCTGTGTGCGCTTGTGGTTATGAGCTGGATGCTGTCGGGTTCGCCCGAACGGGAGACGCCATCCGAGCCAGTGAATTCGCCAAGCGATCATGGTTAACCATTCGTAAGTCTCCCGCATCTAGATTGCGGCTCTCGGATTTCCCTTTGAGTCTCATTCGGATTGGCAGACAGATTCATGATCAGGTCGACCACGATTTCAGCACTCGCAATTATCATCTCCACATGCGGCGCAATGGCTGCCGATATTCCCAGCCGGATGCCCGCAATCGCGCCCGCACCTGTCTATGCACCGATATCGACCTGGTCCGGGTTCTATACCGGTATCAACGCAGGTGCTGCGTTTTCCAATCGCGGCAGCGTCACCGAATTAAATCCCGTCATTGCCACGGACGCGCCTTATAACGGCGCTGGTGCATTGGCTGCGATGCCGCGCAGAACAGCCTTCACCGGTGGCCTGCAGGCTGGCTACAATGTCCAGTCAGGGCAGGGTGTGTTCGGCCTCGAAGGTGACTTTAACTACCTTGGGTACAAGGCCGTCGGGCTTCAGGGCGGAGTCGACAGCTTCGGCATCAAGAAGGCCAATTGGCTTGCAACCTTGCGCGGACGGGCAGGCATCACATACGGCCAGACGCTGTTCTATGTCACAGCAGGCGCCGCTGCCAGCGACCTGAAATACCGCTTCTCCGATACCTGTAACGTTGCCCCATGCGGCGGCGGATTGGCCAGCGGATCGGCATCGCCCCGATGGGGCTGGACGGCAGGCGCGGGCTTTGAATATGCGCTCAATCAAAACTGGAGCGTGAAGGGCGAATATCTCTTCGTCCGCTTCCGCGATGCCAATTTCCATTCGGTCGTTGCTGGCGGTGCGCCAACAACCGTCAACCACCAGGCCAACCGGACAGACTTTCACATCGCACGAATTGGTCTGAACTACCGCTTCGGCGGCACGGCAGCGCCGGTGATGGCGAAATACTGAGCCAACTGAATATTGGCAAACTCTTTAGCCCGGCCTGCGCCGGGCTTTTGATTGAAGGACTGAGTGTCGGGCAGCCAAGTTGGAAATGCCCTGGCGACCACGGGGAACTGGCTTTGATCAAGCGAAGGAAAGCGTGGCGAGAGCGCAAACCGGCGGGATCACCAAAGCACCTCGGGCCACATCAGTGATTCGCATAATATATATTATGGAACTAAACCTTGTATGTCAGAATATAGAATTATTGAGTATTATCATACAATTATATCAATACTCCTCATAAATACATTCCGATATGTGCGGTGGCTCAGATCGGCAAGACCAATCCATCATAAGCAGGCTCAACTCCCGACGGCAGCTCCGAGCACAGCCGTTCGTAATCCATGTCGGTGTGCAGATTTGTAAGGATGGCGCGCCGGGGTTTCATGCGCTTGATCCAGTCCAGAGCTTCTTCCAGGCTGAAATGACTGGGATGACGGGTGTAACGCAGTGCGTCAATGATCCACAGATCGAGGTTCGCCAAATACTCAATACTGTCCTCGGGTATCCCGACGACATCCGGCGTGTAGGCCATGGCCCCGATCCGGAAACCCAATGCGTCCATGTCGCCATGGCGAAGCAGAAACGGCAGCGCATCCATGCGACCACCTGGTCCATCGACGCTGGCTGCAACGCCGTGGCGGATCTCGTTCATGTTCAAAAGCGGCGGGTATTGGCTACCGGGCGGCGTTTCGAAAATATACCCGAAACGGCTTAGAAGCGCAGACCGGGTAGGCTGGTCCATGAAGATGTCTATGCGCTTGCGCGCCTTGATCACCAATGGCCGGACGTCATCAATGCCATGGGTGTGATCGGCGTGCGAATGTGTCATCAGGATGCCGTCCAGATGATCGTGACCGCCGCCTGATGGACCGGCAGCAAGCCATTGCTCGCGCAGGTCCGGCGATGTGTCGATCAGCACGATGGTTGAACCGTCCGGTCCCTGACGCTCCAGCAACAGCGAACAGCGCCGTCGCCGGTTTTTCGGATTGGCAGGATCGCAAGCGCCCCAACCCTGCCCCGGCCGCGGCACTCCGCCCGACGAACCGCAGCCAAGGATTGTGGCGGTCAGGCTCATGCAGGCAGTCCCGGCATTTTCGAGAACAGCCGCAACACGTTTGCCGTAGTGACCTCCGCGATCTTTTCAGCGCTGACGCCCTTGCATTGCCCAAGCGTGCGCGCGGTTTCCGCAACATAGGCTGGCTGATTGCGTTTGCCGCGATATGGTACGGGCGCAAGAAACGGCGCATCGGTTTCCACAAGCAGCCGGTCCAACGGCACATCGGCGGCGATGTCGCGCAGGTCCTGGGAGTTCTTGAATGTCAGAACGCCGGAGAAGGACACGTATAGTCCCAGTTCCAGACCGGTTTCAGCCAGCGCGCGCGATGACGTGAAGCAATGGAGCAGGGCCGGGAAAGCCCCCTTCCCGGCCTCGTCTCGCAGGATCGCTGCCATGTCTTCGTCGGCATCGCGCGAGTGAATGACCAGTGGCAGGCCTGTCCGACGAGCCGCCTCAATATGTCTGCGGAATACTTTTTCGGCTACATCGCGTGGCGACTTGTCATAATGATAGTCGAGCCCCGCTTCGCCGATGGCGATGCATTTGGGATGGGCCGAGCGCGCGACGATTTCCTCGACGCTGATATCCGGTTCCTCATGGGCGCGATGTGGATGCGTGCCAGTCGAAAACCAGACATTGTCATGGGCTTCGGCTATCGATCGATACACATCATAGCGATCCATGCGCGTTGAAATCGTGATCATGCGCTGTACGCCAGCATCCCGCGCAGCCTGAAGTGTCGCGTCCATATCATCCGCGAACTCTGGAAAATCGAGATGGCAATGACTGTCGATCAACATCCGGCCTATTCCTTTACGGACTCCGGTTCGACATAGCGCGGAAAAACCGGCTGCGGCGCCGGCAGAACCGTACCACCGGCCAATGCATATGCTGCATCGGCGTGTGCGAACATGCGTTGATCCGGCGCTGCGCCCACCAGATCCAGAAGCGTAATCGCAGCTGCCGGAATAGCCGGTTGGGCCATGATGGCCACAACGCGCAAAACCTCCGCCGTGACGTACAGGATGGTTCCCATGCGTTCCGGATTGTCCTTGCGCCGCGCCCATGGTTCCTGCGCTGCGAAATAACGGTTTGCATCTGCCACGACACGCCAGATATCAGCGAGCACATTATGCAACGCGTAGTCCTTCATGGCAGCGCGCGCTTTCGCCGGCAGAGCATAGGCCTGTTCCAGTATTGCCTTGTCATCGTCGGTGAATGAACCGGGGGCGGGCGCCCTGCCCTCGCAATTCTTCGCGACCATCGACAACGAGCGTTGTGCGAGATTGCCGATATCATTGGCGAGATCAGCATTGATGCGATTGACGATCGCGTCGTGGGAATAATTGCCGTCCTGTCCGAACGGAACTTCCCGCAGAAAGAAATAGCGCAATTGATCGACGCCATAATGTTCGGACAATGTGAATGGATCGATCACATTGCCAACCGACTTCGACATTTTCTCGCCGCGGTTGAACAAAAATCCGTGCACTACAATCTGCTTTGGAATTTCGATCCCGGCCGACATCAGGAACGCAGGCCAGTAAATCGCATGGAACCGCGTGATGTCCTTGCCGATGACATGCGCGTCGGCTGGCCAGTAACGCCACAGCGGCGAGGACTGGTCCGGATAACCGCAGGCGGTGATATAGTTCGTCAACGCGTCTACCCACACGTACATGACGTGTTTGTCATTACCGGGAACCGGAACCCCCCAGTCAAAGGTTGTGCGGCTGATCGACAGATCCTGCAACCCGCGTTTTACAAACGAAATGATCTCGTTGAAATAATTGCGCGGCGTTACGAAATCAGGATTGGCTTCGTAATGGGCAAGCAGGCGATCAGCATAGGCGGACAGTTTGAAGAAGTAACTTTCTTCTTCAACCCATTCGACCGGCGTGCCGTTCGGTGAAAGTTTTCCCCCACCCGGCGCGTCGGTCAGTTCACCGGCATCGAAATAGGCTTCTTCGCGAACCGAATACCAGCCGTTGTATTTCGACAGGTATATATCGCCGCGCGCTTCCATCGCCTGCCAGATTGCCCTGCTGGCAGCATAATGGCGCGGTTCAGTGGTACGGATCACATGGTCGGCAACCGCATTGAGTTGCTGGCCCATTTCATTGAACTGCGCCGATGTACGGTCCGCCAGTTGTTGCGCCGAAATGTTTTCGCGTGATGCGGTCTGCTGCATTTTCAGACCGTGCTCGTCCATGCCCGTGATGAAATAAGTGTCGCGACCATCAAGCCGCATGAAGCGTGCGATGGCATCGGTTACAATGCGCTCATACGCATGCCCGATGTGCGGCTTGCCATTGCCGTAAGGAATGGCGGTCGTAATGCAATATTCTTTTCGAGCGGACATGATTTGTCTTGATTTTACCTGGTGGTAGAATTGGCATTGGCGGCGACGGCAGCTGCTCCTGCCAGATCATTTATCATCGTGAGCAAAAATGGCCGCCGGTCCAGATTGAAGCCCTCTGTCCTGCGGACGGAAGTTGCGATCTTCTCCCACAGCTCCGCAAACCGCGCAAGAGTGCCCACATCGCCCGGTCTTTGGGTAGCAATTTGCAACACCTGCTCGTCCAGCCAGTCATAAACGCCCGTCATGACCGCATCGAAGTCTTCACTCTGGCGGGAGGATAGCGCCTCGACCAATTGGTGCGCGGCAGTCCAGTCTATCGCGGGCAAACGCTGCAAAAGCCGTTCCAGATCGTCCAGATGGCTATTGTCGCCGTCCAGCAATCGCAGCGCCTCGCGCACCGAGCCATGCGCCTTGGCCGCCACCGTGGCTATCTCTGCCTCGCTGTGTTCGGACCATATGTCGTCGATTGCGCCAATGGCCCGGCCGATGTCCGCTGGATCAAGCGCAGGAAGGAGCATTTTTTGGGAGCGCGACCGGATAGTCGGCATGACCTGTGCAGGCCGGTTTGCAACAAACAGGAACAGGCTGCGGGGCGGTGGCTCTTCAATCAGTTTCAGAAGGGCGTTTGCGGAATTCTTGTTCAGATCATCCGCACAATCGATGATGCCAATTCTCCATCCACCCGATGCCGAGGCATGATGGTAGCGCTCGATCATGCGGCGGACATCGTCGACACTGATCTGCGTTCCGATCTTGCCGGTCTTCGGATTGACTTCGCGCCGCAGCAAAAATACGTCGCTGTGCGAAAGCGCTTCCAGCCGGTGCGAAACCGGATGATCCTTGCTTATCTCAAGGGATGCTGCTGCATGCACCTCAGGAGATGAGCTGTCGGGATGGGCAAGCAGAAATCTCGCGAAACGCCAGGCGAGCGTTGCCTTGCCAATCCCTTCCGGTCCGCCAAGAATGATCGAATGTCCCAGCCGCCCTGCCCTGTAGCTTTCCAGCAGCGCAAGTTCTGCGCGCTCCTGCCCGAACAATTGATATGTCTGGCGTGGATGGGGCGCCGTGCCGAAGCGGTCGCTTTCAGCAGGAGCATCTTCTGTTGCGCCACGGCGGCTCATGCCGTGTCCTTCTTGCCAGTTGGCGGCGATGGATGAGAGTTTTCAGGTTGGTTTTCGACCACGCGCAGATGCGAAGTTGCTCCGCGCGATTTTGACGGCTTGCGGCCTTCGCGTTTGAGTATTCTCTTCTCGACAAGCGCCCAGATTTCGCGCTCCACAACATCCACAGCCTGGCTCGCATCGATCACGGCACATCGGGCGCTGTCTTTTTTGGCGATTGCCAGAAAGGCATCGCGGACCTTGGTGTGAAAGGCAATGTCTTCGGCTTCGAACCGGTCCGGTTTTGCGTTGGCGCGGCGCAAATTTGCACGCGCCATGCCGGTCTCTGCCGGAACATCCAGAATGATCGTCAGATCCGGACGCGTGTCACCAACAGTCACCAGTTCGATCTGATCGATCAGTTTTTCATCGACATCCCCAAGCACACCCTGATAGGCGCGCGTGGAATCCATAAAGCGGTCGCACAGCACGAAACAGCCTTCGGCAAGAGCAGGTTTGATTGTCTCGTCGATATGGTCGATGCGCGCTGCTGCAAATGCAAGGGTTTCAGCCACTGGCCCCAGGGGCGCGACGCCGCCAGACAGTATGATCTCACGCAGTTTCTCGGCTTTCGGGGAACCGCCTGGTTCGCGTGTGGACAGGGTGTCGATGCCTTTTGCAGCAAGCCGTGTTGCCAGACGTTCAATCTGCGTTGACTTGCCAGTGCCTTCGCCGCCCTCAAGCGTGATAAAGCGCCCTTTCGGACCCTTTCCCGTAGCGCTTCTTGAGGTTGCGTTCACTGATGGCCCCATGAAGGATGCAGTTACTTGGATTTGAAGACGTATTTGCGGACAAGACCTACAATGGATTCATACGCAGCATCGAAAGCACGCGAATAAATCGCACCCGTCTTCACGTCAATCTCGGTATATAAAGGTACGTCCAGCGCGAGCGTCTTGCCGCGGTAAATACGCAATTGCGCAACCTTGCGGCCTTTCTCGATGGGCGCGAGCAGCGGCCCTGTATATTCAATTCTGCCGGTCAGTCTTTCGCTTGAGCCACGTGGCACAAGAACCTTGATCGGGATCTTTGCTACCAGCGGAACCCGGCCGATGTCACCGCCGTAAACACTTGCCGTGCCGATGACCTCGCCGGACTTGAACAGATCTTTCGGATCAAAAGAGCGGAAGCCCCATGCCAAAAGTTTTCTGCCTTCTTCAGCACGGTCCCGAGCAGTTTTTGCGCCATTGATCACAACGACCAGCCTGTGCTCTCCGCGCACCGCCGATCCAACCAGACCAAACCCGGCATCTGCTATATTTCCGGTTTTCAATCCGTCAGCGCCGATCCCCATGGTCAACAACGGATTGCGGTTCAGCTGGCGAATCTTGTTCCAGGTAAATTCCGTTTCGCCGAATATCTTGTAGAGATCGGGATAGGTCTTGATGATGTGCACGGCCAGCTTTGCAAGATCGCGTGCGGTCGTCTTCTGATCGGGGTCAAACTTGCCCCAGGCATTTTTGAAACGCGTATCGCGCAGACCCAGTTCGCGCGCACGCTTTGTCATCAGTTCGGCGAAAGCCAATTCTTCGCCCGAAATCCCTTCGGCCAAAACGATTGCTGCATCATTGCCCGATTGAATAATCAATCCGCGCAAAAGATCCGCAATCTTGATGGATTCATTCAACTTCGCGAACATGGTCGAACCGCGGGCACTTGCACCGCCCTCGCGCCATGCTTTTTCCGATACCGTCATGGTATGGTCGAGCCGCAAACGCCCGTCCTTGATTTCCCGGAATATCAGTTCCGCCGTCATGATCTTGACGAGGGATGCAGGCGACATCAGTTCGTCGGCGTCCTTTTCCAGAAGAACGCTGCCCGTCTCCGCGTCCATCAGGATCGCGTGTTTCGCAGACGTGCGGAAGGTCTGCGACTGAACCGGAATGGTGGTCAGCAACAGTCCAGCCAGCAAGGAAATAGTTTTCAGCAAATGGCCCATACGATGGCGTCGGCTGCGATTCTGGTTCGAGAGTCAGGTGGAACCTGAATGTGCACGCATACCGGGCTGGAATCAACGACGGATGAGCGAATTCCTGCCCAAAAGGGCAATACGATTAATCAGCACGCCGCAAGGGTTTCAGGCCGGTGAGATCGAGGCCGGCAAACGGTGCACGCTTGCGCAGGCGTCGCGCCTGGCTGGCATGGGGTGAAAATGGCGCAAAGAATGTGACCCGGGCGACGTTTGTGCCCGCTGCTGTCGCAGCTATCGGCGTGGCAGCGCCTGGTATGGTGGCCAGATCAAACGGCCTGGCGACAGGTAGCGGGGATGTTGCAGGCAGGCTGACATTCTCGCCTTCGGGCACGGTCGCGTCCGGAGCGCCTGCTCCACCGTTGCGGGCAAGTGTTGTCCGTCCGGCGGTCGTCGTCTCGATCACAGGGCTGGCGGCAGGTTCATTGCGGCCAGAGGCAACAACCGCCGCCGGGGCCGGCACAGGGGCTCTCTGCGGCTGGCGTTCAGGTTCCCGGTTGCGTTCGGCGATCATTGTCCGCCCGAATGTTGGCGACCCGTCCATTTGCGCCGGCGAGCCATCGGTACGCAACGAAGCCAATAGCTGGCGATCATCAGATCCTGCCAGACCGGCGGGTTTGATATATTCAACCTTGATCGTTGCCGTCCCGGCCCTGCGGAAATCGAGGAGATCGGCAACCCGTTTCGACAGATCCATCACACGGCCGCCATGAAAGGGCCCGCGATCATTGACGCGCACGACAATCGAGCGGCCATTCTTCTGGTTCGTTACGCGGGCATAACTGGGCAGCGGCATGGTGGGATGGGCAGCGCTGATCGATGACATATCGTAGATTTCGCCATTGGCGGTCTTGCGGCCATGAAAGGCATCGCCATACCACGAAGCCCTGCCCACCTGGGTATGTCCGGCGCTGTACTGGCGCGGGAAATAGCGCTTCCCGGCAATTTTATAGGGCTTGCCGACGAGATAGCGCCCACCGCCGCGTGGAACCCGGCGCCCGTTGCCGACAACGCGCGGGCTGGCAGAACCATAACGCTTCTGGGAGAAATATTCGTTGGTATTGTCTTTGCGCCAGACGCCGCTGGTCCGCTCTTGCGAAGGTTCCTGTGCGCACCCGGCCAACAGGAAACCGGCACCGAATATGGTGGCCAAAAGCGAATATTTACCGGCTGGGATGTTCCAGGGCAGACGCAATGAACTCATAAAAGTGCACACTTTACTCAGTTTAACGCA
Source organism: uncultured Alphaproteobacteria bacterium (assembly GCA_963700795.1). Lineage (GTDB taxonomy): Bacteria > Pseudomonadota > Alphaproteobacteria > Rhizobiales > Beijerinckiaceae > Terripilifer. The sequence continues at coordinate 339,036 of CAVOYX010000001.1, forward strand.
AGCATTCGCAGTATTGGCCAGACGCAAGCAATCGCTCGCCCATCGAAAGCCCCGCCGGATCAGAGTTGAACGATCGCTCTGCACCAATTCTACCGCCCCACTTATCCTACAGGTCCGTTTCCGAATCATTAAGCACGCCCTGAGCCGCCTGAATTCAATTATCTAACACAGGCAGAAGACGTTTGCGCATGGATTGGATCAAGTCCGGATCGCCCGGACGCCACACAGCCGGTAAATTCCGGCCAAATTGCGGCTTGGCCGTCATCGATCAGCGCCCGGCCCAGTGTTCTCCCAATAGTTTAGCCCGGCATTTCTGCGAAAAATCGCTCCCCCACCTTGAAAATATTCCGCCCATCTGGTCAAGGTCAATTGCCCGTTCACATGCGCGGGCCGGCCTGCGCGGTGCAGGCATGAGGAAGGGTGGCCGAGTGGTTTAAGGCAGCGGTCTTGAAAACCGCCGTAGGTGAGAGCCTACCGTGGGTTCGAATCCCACCCCTTCCGCCAATTATTTCACCAGCCGATTGTTTTGGAATCTCTGTTGCCGGCAACTTGGCTATTGGTCGGTCTGCCAATTGATGTTGGGCCGTGGCATGACCATGCGAATTTGGTTCCGCATGGCCTCCGGTAACCAATCCGCTCACCACACCAGAAAATTTGCGGCCCCGGATGATTTGCGGCCCTGAAGTTACGCTGCCAAGGCAGCGTAACAGGTGTATTTTCGATAGCATCAAAGCGTGTGGGCCATCTGCTAGTTGCAAAGCGAGGGCCGCAGGAAATCACGTGTCTGTTCCGAATGTTTAATGCAGATCCTGATTGCTCGTTGTCAGGTGTTTGAGCGTCACTGGATGGAAATAGGATTCCACGCGCTTTCCCTTCTCATTCACCGCGTAAACCTCATAGCATCCGCCGTCGACTTTGATCTTGCGAATTTTCCAGCCCTGCTTGACGAGTTGCGCCTTCAAATCGGCCTGGGACTTCCAGCCTGAGCGCGGACCGGACTTGCATGTCATCACACCGGTTGCATGCGCGGCTCCGGCAACCAAAAGCGATACGACGACGGACGATGTAAGCAAAAATGTTTTCATGTCTTCTCCTGTTGATTGGCTCCGTCCCGGATTAGCCATGACCAAATATATTAGGCAAACAGTTTTTTTTACTTTTAAGTTATTCTAATTGTCTGCAAATGAAAGAAAATTCCACTTTTCAACGTCCAGAGCTGCGAAATTAAAAACACTCTAAAATGAGCGAAGTAGAATTGAAGATGGGGGAGGCTCGGAAAAAATCGCTACCATCCCGGCCAGCGGGAATCGGCAGCGGAAAAACCTGCGGCCACAGCATTTCGGGTTCGCTTTCCAACGCCAGTTGTAATACTGCACCCTAAACCGACAAAATGACAAAACTTGGGAGGCGACATGTCCATTCAATCACCCTATAGCGAACTCGCTGCAGCCAATCCCGGCTTCTTCCGTGACCCCTATCTGGAATGGGTGGAAGGCGAGAAAATACCCGTCCACCTCAATTTTGGCCATGACCTGTTGGCGCTGGAAACCGGCCCCTGGGACCGGTACGACGCTCGCGGATGCTTCGCCCACACCCATGGCCGCGGAGACTTCTGCGCGAATTATGTTCTGGAAATCGAGCCCGGTAAAAAGACCCGGCCTGTAAAGCACCTCTATGAGGCCTTCTTCTATGTCTTGTCCGGGCACGGCTCGACAACGATTTAACTCCCTGGCGGCGATCGTCAGTCCTTCGAATGGGGGCCCAAGGCGGTTTTCTCAATTCCGTTGAACTGCGAATACCAGATGTACAACACCACGGGCGGTGAAAATGTCCGCCTGTCCTGCACGAATGATGCGCCTTTGGCGCTGAACCATTATCACAACACCGATTTCATCTTTAACAACCAGCACACATTTCCCGAGCGTGTCGGGGCAGCAAATCGCTTTCAGGGCGAAGGCGAACACAGCACCTATGAACGCAAGGGCAATGCCGCCACGATCAATATCTGGGAGACGAATTTCGTCAGCGATCTCACCAGCTTCAAACTGTACGATCTCGACGCGCGCGGCAAAGGTTCGCGCAATGTATTCTTCCAGTTCACCGATGGAACAATGCATTCGCACACGTCGGAAATTCCTGTGGGGCGTTACAAGAAAGCCCATCGCCACGCTGCAGGCACGCATGTGCATGCTGTCAGCGGTGAAGGCTATTCCCTGCTCTGGTATGAAGGGGATTCCGATTTCGTTGAAATACCCTGGCGGCATGGCTTCATGTACACCCCGCCATTCTGGATGTTCCACCAGCATTTCAACACCAGCAACATCCCTGCCCGTTATCTGGCCTGCAGCATTGGCAGCGCCAGGTATCCGTTTATTTCATTGCGCCGGGTCAGCAACGAAGGTGGCGGCTCGACGTCGGTCAAACAGGGCGGTCGACAGATCGAATACGAGGATCAGGATCATCGCATCCATCGCAAGTTCCTTGAGGAAATTGCCAAAGCCGGTGTGACTTCGGAAATGGGCGATCTCTTCGACGAAAACGCGATCATGGCCATTCCGCGTGAACAGATGACTGGCATCATTCAAAGCCCGGAACTCAAGGGTCCGGCCATCTAGCCGCCGTCACAGTGGCTTCGGCGTGAATACGGCGTCCTGTGGGTGCTGCCCGTTTGCGCACTTCCGCCCACGGCTTGACCTGCATCAAGTTTGTCCTGCGTGGCTCAGTCCTGATGGCGCATCGGGTACGCGACGCTTGCGCCTCCGGGATTTTTCGCTAGGCTGGCCCCCAGGCAAAGCATTTATATTTTTGCCAGCAAATGACGTCCCATAGACGCGCCTTTTCGCCAGGGAGATTGGTATGACCACCTACAGAACAGTTTTGAAATGGACTTCGGTTGCCGGAGGATTGGCCGCAGGCTTGCTGCTGACAACCGGCGGCACGTACGCTGCTGACCTCGTTTATGGTTCCTGGCCGCCTGCTGTGGAACATATCAACTCCAAGGCAATGCCCAAACTCGCCAAGGAAGTTGAAGAGGAGACCAAGGGCGCCATCAAGTGGAAAATCATTCCTGGCGGACAATTGGCCAATGCCAAGACAACTTTTGACAATGTGAAAAACAACGTCATGGCTGCCGGCCTTGCCATTCCCACCTATGCACCGAACCTTCTGCCGGCAACATCCAGCCTGATCTACTCGAACGTCGTGTTCGGCGATCACACTGTTGCAGCGTCGGGTGCTGCGGTAGAAACGATGGTGCTGAATTGCCCGCAATGCCTGGAAGAATTCCGCAAGCTGAATTCGGTGCCGCTGTCGGGCTGGACGACTTCGCCCTATCGCCTCACCTGCCGTACTCCGGTCGACTCGCTTGCCGAGCTCAAGGGCAAGCGCGTGCGCGTGACCGGCAATGGCAACACCAATCTGATCAAGATGCTTGGAGGCGTGCCTGTTGGCGCAAATCTGGTTGAGGCTGTTGGCTTGCTGCAACGCGGCGGCATCGATTGCACGTTTGGCGTCGACTATTGGCTCAAGGCCTTCGGCTACGCGGATTTTGCCAAATACGTGACCGACTACGACCTTGGCCTGACCGGTCCCGCCATTGGCCTGTTTCTCAATCGCAAGGTGTGGAACTCATTCACTCGCGATCAAAAGATCATGCACATGAGGAAGGCCGCCTACATGTCCGGCCACGTGGCGATTGGCCAGTTCATCATCGACAACGAAGCCAACCTGCAGACCGTCATCAAGGAAAAGGGCGTCAAGCTGGTCAAGCCGAAGAACCCGGCCGAGTTTGAAGCGATTGTCCAGAAATTCGATGTCGAACAGCAGAAGATCAACCTCGCTGCAGCCAAGCGCTTCCGCGTGAAAGACGGCGAGAAGGTCATCGCCGCTTACCGCAAGAATGTCGAGAAGTGGAAGGGCTTCGAAAAGGAAATCGGCCGCGACATACAGAAGTTTGCGGACATTCTCTGGCGTGAAGCCTATTCCAAGATCGATCCCGACAAGTTCTGATTACAGGCAACATCTATCGCCGGAGTCCACAGGTCTCCGGCGGTTGTTTATCACATCAATAACCGCCCGGGGGCGAACATGGATGGCCTGAAGAAATGGCTCGAATATCCGATCAACGCGTTGTTATGGATTGCCGTAGCGGCAGGCATCGCCATGATGGTCCATGTTTCGGTCGATGTGTCCGCACGATTCTTTTTGAACATCACCTTTGGCGGTACGAATGAAATCGTGTCCGCATTCTATATGGTGGCGATTGCTTATCTGCCCTGGATATGGATTGCCCGGAACGAAGGACACATCACAGTCGATCTGTTTACGCAGATGATGCCTGATCGCGTGCGGAATGTTTTTGAAACCATCGCCCGCATTGGCACAGTCATTTACGTAGGTGTATTCACCTGGCAGACCGGCATTGAAGCATTTGTAAAATATTCCGAAGGTGAAGTCTGGGAGACATCTTTCGGTTTCGTGCCTGTATGGCCGTCCCGTTTCATCCTGCCGGTCGCAGGCTTTCTCATGGCCGTTTACGTATTGCTGGAATTGATTTCCCCATCAAAAAAGCCTGCGCATCCTGCAGCGCAGGAGGTTTGAGATTATGGGAACTTTTGCAACGGCCATACTCAGTCTCTCCGTCGCGCTTTTTCTGATAGCGCATCGGCTTTCCCATCGGCGTCGCACTTGGCCTCGTCGCATTCTTCGGCTTCTGGTCCCTGACCAGCCTGGATGCAGCCCTGAGCATCGTGCGCACGGTGCCGTTCGAATTTTCCGCCAATTGGGACCTGACAGCCATCCCGATGTTTCTGCTGATGGGCTCGATCGTGGTGAATTCCGGTATTGCCCAGGCGTTGTTTCGTGCCGCGCATCTCTGGCTCAGCGGCCTTCCCGGCGGTCTGGCGTTTGCAACCAACATGGCGTGCGCGGGTTTCGGCGCGGCATCCGGCTCCAGTGTCGCGGCGGCAGCGGCCATGGCGCGATTGGCCGTGCCGGAAATGCTGCGCCACGGCTATGACAAGGCGCTTGCTGCAGGCGTGGTTGCATGTGGCGGCACGCTGGCAGCCCTTATTCCGCCAAGCATTCTGTTCGTACTTTATGGCGTATTTGCCGAAGTATCGGTTGCACAATTGCTGCTGGCAGGCGTCCTGCCGGGATTGCTCACAGCGGTTGTGTACGGCGCGATGATTGTTATCCGCTGCTGGTTGAACCCCGCGCTGGCTCCGCCAATCAAGATTGAAAACACTTCGAACTCTGCGCAAGGAACGCTGGCAGGCCCTGCTCGAAGTCTGGCCACTGGTTCTTTTGATATTCGGCATCATCGGCGGTTTGTACGGCGGCATTTTCACACCGACGGAAGTAGGCGCAGGCGGAGCATTGCTGGCGCTGCTCATCGGCCTCCTTCAGCGCAAGATGAACCTGAAACTGCTCATTGCTTCACTGAAGGAATCCATGTCCGCAACGGCGCAGATATTTTTCGTTGGCATGGGCGCGGTGATGTACACCAAGTTTCTTGCGCTGGCCGGCACATCTGCCTGGCTAACGCAGATGGTGGGTTCCTGGTCGCTTGATCCACTACACCTGATTATCGCGCTCTCGATCGTCTATCTCATCCTGGGAATGTTCCTGGACCCACTCGGTGTTTTGTTGATAACCATGCCGGTTTTCGTGCCCATGTTCAAAGCGCTGAACATGGATCTCATTTGGCTCGGCGTCATTGTCGTGAAATATATCGAGATAGGATTGCTGACGCCGCCCGTGGGTTTCAATGTTTATGTGGTGAACGGCGTCGTTGGAAACACGATACCACTGCACACGATTTTCCGCGGCTGTTTCTGGTTTCTGATCTGCGAAGTGTTCATCATGACACTGCTGATTGCGTTTCCGCAGATTTCCCTGTTCCTGCCGAATTCGATGTACTGAGCAGCGATCACTTCAAATAAAAAGTGCGCGCTCTCGGGTTGGCGCGCCCTCTCCTTTTGAACCTGGAATTGTCAAGCGCGATAGGATGGCAGCGGCGCCCTGTCCTGCATCTCGATGGTTTTGCGCAACAACACCTCGCACAATTCCGAGCGCACCTTTGCGTGACCCGGATCATCCCACAGATTGACGATCTCGTCCGGATCGTTGTGAAGATCATACAGTTCGCTCCAGTTTTCACCTGAGCGCAATGTCATGCGCCAGCGCTTGGTCATGAGCGTGCGCAGCCGCTGGGGCTTGTCATAACCGATCATTGCACGCTGGCTGTCTTCCTCGATGATGATGGCTTCAGGCCCATTGCTCTCGGGCGCCAGCACATCGCGCCCCTGATTGCCATTGAACGGCTGTATGCCTGCCCGGCGCATGATGGAAGCCGACAGATCAATCGAACTGGTCAGGCTTCCGTTGACTGACGCCGTCATTCCCGGATCGCTCCAGATCAGCGGCGTGCGCACCAGACCCTGATAGTGAAGCAGCAACTTCAGCATGATGCCGTGATCGCCCATGTAGTCGCCGTGGTCCGATGTGAAGATGACAACTGTGTTGTCGTCTAGACCAAGCCGTTTCAGCGCATTGAGCACCCGTCCAATGGAATCATCGATCATCGCGATGGAGCCATAGGTAAGCGCGATGATCTCCTTCGTCTCACGCTCGCTCACCGCAAACGGAGCCTGATTGTCGCGCGGATCAGATCCGTCTTGCATCGCCTTTACCATCGCCTTGATCGGCGGCAGATCGCCCTTGCCGAAAGAACGCGGCAACGGCATGGAGGCCGGATCGAACATGTCCCAGTATTTGCCGGGCGGCGTGAAGGGATGGTGCGGATCGGGGAAGGACATCTGCACGAAAAACGGCTTGTCCTGTTTTGCCTGCTGCTCAAGAAACGCAACGGTGCGTTGCTCGATCCATGTGGTCGAATAAAGCTCTTCGGGCACGCGCGTGCGCCAGGCTTGCGGTGCGTTGATCCGGTTGTCCGGCATCGCGTTTTCAGGACCAACCAGTTTGTCGAAATTTTTGTGCTGCTTGCGAGCCCAAAGCAGATAGTCCCCGCCTGCCCTGTCGGCATGGTCGTCGGCAATCTCCACGTGTTCATAGCCGTAAAAATGCCCGTCCATTCGTTCGGCAAGCGGTGTGTCCCAACGGGGCAAGACTTCGAGTTCATACATCGGGCCTTTGCGCTGGTCCCTGTAGGCATCGCGATAGTCTTCGGCAGGCTCGGTCAATCCTTCTTCTGCCTTGAAAGTCATGGACGGCGCCATGCCAGTCATGCCCTGCAAGTGCGCCTTGCCGATGATGGCGGTCTTGTACCCGCCTGCACGCAACACCTCGACGAACGTTGTGTGCTCGCGCGACAGGGCAATGCCATTGTGCCTGACGCCATGGAGGGACGGCAGCCGCCCGGTCATGATAGAGGAGCGGTTGGGCATGCAGATCGGGTTGGCAACATAATTGTGGGTGAACCGCGTTCCACGCGCTGCAATCGAGTCAATTGAGGGTGTGCGTACGATCGGATTTCCGTAGCAACCCAGATGATCGGCGCGGTGTTGATCGGTGATGATAAACAGAAAGTTCGGTTGCTTTCCCATGTCGTTCCCTGTTGCTCGCCGGTGTTCGGCTTTTTTTCCAGCATGAGATAGCCGGAACTGCATGTCAAAGGTCTTGCCGGTTGCAGCATGTCCGGCGAATGATTAAACCAGCCGGCATCCCGCAGAGATGGAGCATCACATGGCGACGAAACCGGGCCCGCGGCAGAAACAGGGCAAATTGACCCTGGGTCAGCCTGTTTCTTTGCCCTCCTCGCCAGACGAGGCGCGGCTCGACCGCGTTCCAAATCCGCATCCGGGCGCCAACTACCTGACACGCTTCACCCAGCCGGAATTCACCAGCATCTGTCCGGTCACCGGCCAGCCCGACTTCGCCCATCTGGTGATCGACTTCGTCCCGGACAAATGGCTCGTGGAATCCAAATCCCTGAAATTGTACCTGGGTTCCTACCGCAATCACGGCGCTTTCCACGAAGATTGCACTGTTCGCATCGGCAAGGACCTCGTGGCGCTGCTGAAACCAAAATGGCTGCGCATTGGCGGTTACTGGTTTCCCCGTGGAGGCATGCCCATCGACGTTTTCTGGCAGACGGGGAAATTGCCGGCCGGTGTCTGGGTTCCCGAACAGGGAGTAACCCCCTACCGCGGACGCGGATAACTGGCGGTTTACTCTAAATTGCGGAACCTTTGCCGTTTGCCGGCTCAGGCGCAGTTCCGGCGCTTGTTTTCAACCCTGCTTAAGCACTTTCCGGTCACCTGTATCCTGGATTCATTAGTCTTGGGCAGGTGGCTCATGCAGCCGGTAAGTATCGACAATTGTTTTGGGCAGTTCTTCCCCGGCACCTCCGGCAAGGGTGTGCTTCTGTGCGGGACGTTCGGTCTGGAAGAATTGCGCCACCGCGCTTCCCTCTTCGCCCTCGCAGAGGAATTGTCCAGCCGCGGGCTTTCGGTCCTGTGTTTCGACTATCGCGGCACAGGCAATTCCACCGGCTCGTCGCTGGATCCCGATATTCTGGAAAACTGGCTGGGCAATGTCGGCGCGGCCTTTGACTGGATGCGCACGAGCGCCGGGGTCACACGGATCAGTCTCGCAGGCCTACGTCTGGGGGCAATTTTCGCGGCCATGACAGCTGCCTCACGCAGCGAAGTCGAGGAGCTGGTCCTGCTCGCACCGCCCGCAAGCGGAAAATCCTTCGTCGCAGAACTTCTGCGCGCGAACGAGGGCCTGCAGGCACAGCGGCCGCTCGACCTGCCCTTTGACGGTGTCAATATCGCTGGCTACCGGCTTTGCTCGGCAACGCTTGAAGAACTTAAGAAATTCCATTGGCGTGGCCTCAACGGTTGCAATGCTGCAAGCGTTCGTATCCTCTCCGATGCGCGCGCTGATGATTTCGTGACCATTCAGAACGTCTTCGAAACCTGGGTAGACAAGGTGCAGGCCCAGAAATTCGAGGGTTTCGTTCGTGGAACCGCTGACAGTCACGCAGCCAGACGCTCACAAAACCTTTGGACCCAGGCTGTCGAACAATTTTCAGTTCCAAAGACTGACGGTATCGCCAATGTTCGCGCGCTCGACGCCTTCAAGCCCATGTCTGGACCAGGTTATATCGAAACACCGGTCTATGCAGGACAGCAGCACGCTTTTGCCGGCATCCTGTGCCAGCCGAACGGCGGCTACGAGACCCGCAAGGTCGTTGTCTTCATCGACAGCCCCCATAACGTGAACATAAACTGGCCACGGCTGCCAGTGGACATCTCCCGCCGCCTTGCCCGTCAGGGGGTTTCTTCCCTTCGCCTCAAGCCAGGCTCGGCAAAAAATGCGCCAGACTTTACAACACAAAACAATTTTCGTGATGTCGTCGATTGTTTGAAAGCACGCCGTTTCTCGGACATTCTCATAGTGGGCAGCACCGGACGCGCCGATCCTGCCGCAACACTGGCTGGCAGCGACCCGCGCATCGATCAATTGCTTCTGGTGGATGGGCCCGAGCCAGTTGCCGCAACGCCTGTGAGTGCGCGTTCACGCCGTACTTCCAGTTGGCGTGAAGGAACCGGGGACACCGCAGCCACTGCCACCCGTCGGATCGCAACGAGATCACTGGCAATGGCAGAGCAGAAAGTCAACGAAGGCGTCGCCTCGCTTCAGGCCATTGTTTCAAGAACAAGTGACGGTGAAACTACGCTCGCAACCAGGCTTGCTCCCTATATGCAAAGCGGCCGGCCTGCGCAGCTCGTGCACCTGACTGGCGCTGAAATGTCGGCGGACCTTGCTACTATTGCAGCGACGCAAAAACTGCGCGCGAAATACGAGTGCCTCGCCTGCAGTTCAATGGAAACGCCAGCCAGCCTGCTGGCAAGCGATCGCGAACGCGATGCATTTGGGAATGTTCTCATCGACATGCTCGGCAGCGCCCGGATCGCAACACACGTATCCAAGGGCTCGCTCCGGCAGGCCTGTCTGGTTGCCGTTTGATTTCCCCGTTTCAGGATGGCAGTGTGACAACCCGGTGCCCGGCTCGGGCATCGCTATTGCCATTTGACCGCCTGAACGGAGACTACCCTCATGAAGCGTTCCAAACCGCCATTTCGTGCTGACCATGTCGGCAGCTTGCTGCGCCCCGCCAGCATCCGGAAGGCTCGCGAGGAACTTGCCGCAGGCAAGATCGATGCGGCGGCCTTGAAGGCAGTCGAGGACACGGAAATTCGCCGGGTCATCAAGCAACAGGAAAATGTCGGGTTGCAAGCCATCACCGACGGCGAGTTTCGCCGCAGCTGGTGGCATCTGGACTATCTCTGGGGACTGGACGGGCTGGAACGCTATGTCATGGATCAGGGCGTAGCGTTCTCGGGCATGAACACGCGCGCCGAGGGCGTGCGAGCCGTCGGCAAGGTCGGATATTCAAGCCATCCAATGATCGAGCATTTCAATTTCGTGAAAGCCAACACTACGCGCGTTCCCAAAATTACAATTCCCGCACCTTCGGCAATTTATGGCCGCACGGGCCGCGCAGCCGTACCAGAGAGCGTCTATCCATCGCTGGAACAATTCTTCAACGACCTGGGAGCGGCCTATTCCAAATCCGTACGCGACTTTGCCAACAACGGTTGCCGCTACCTGCAACTTGATGAAGTCTTCATTGCGATGCTGTGCGACGAAAAATATTGCGCCACTGCACGCGCACGCGGTGACGAGCCAATTCGCATGGCCAATATTTATGCCGATGGCATTAACGCGGCCATGTCGGATATTCCCGATGACATGACCATCACCATGCATTTGTGCCGTGGCAATTACCGATCGACATTCATGGGTGCAGGCAGTTACGAGCCGGTTGCAGATGTGATGTTCAATCGCATCAAGGTGCATGGCTATTTCATGGAATTCGATAGCGACCGTGCAGGCGGCTTCGAACCGCTGCGCCTCGTGCCCAAGGACCGCACCGTCGTACTTGGTTTGGTGACTTCAAAGACCGGCAAGCTGGAAAGCCGCGACGAAATCATGCGGCGCATTGACGAGGCCACAAAATTCATCGACCTCGACCAATTATGCCTGTCCAGTCAATGCGGCTTTGCCTCGACCGAGGAAGGCAATACGCTGACCGAAGACGAGCAATGGGCAAAGCTCGAATTCATCGTGAACGTGTCGAAGGAAGTCTGGGGCTGATTGCGGCCCCACACCAACCCTGAAGACACCTCGTACTCAAGCCGCTTCCAGCGCCTTGGCGATTTTTTCTTTCAGTAATATCGGGCGCGTGCACTTCACGATAAAGCCGTCCGCGCCATTTGTGCGTGCATCGGCCATGCGTCCCCAATTCTTGTCTATCGTCAGGAAATAGAATTTGGGACGTTCCCTGGGGAAGCGCTGCTCGAGCTCTTGCAGCAATTGCAACCCATTGGCCATTGGCATGTGCCAGTCGCAAAACACTGCAGCGTAGCGCTTGTTGACGATCTGATTATAGGCTTCTTCAACAGACGTTGCCCTGTCGATGTCGGCGTAGCCCAGCGTGCGCAATACCTGCGTCGCCACGGCGATGGAATTCGGCTGATCGTCAACAACCAGCATGGATCCCTTACGCATCGTGTTCATTTGATACTCCCCGATTGCTTTCCCGTGCGGAACAGGCCGCGCAAGGCAAACTATTTCAGGGAAACTTGTCCGCTCATTTACACAATCGGATTCAACTTGATCTAAAAGTCACCGCCATCATTCATTTTGTGCGGATCATCTTGGTTAATGCAACGACAACACCTTGTTTTACAGAGAGTTTACCAAGACGAGCGATGCGTCACAAAAAATGGCGCGCCAATCCGGATTTTTTTCAAAGCAAATAGATTCAAGACTTGCAGACTTGGACTCAACCACGCTTCGCGAGCGCATCGAATTCCATCAGTCGCTTCACCAGATCTTCGAACTCATGCAAGGGCACCTGGTTGGGTCCATCCGAAAACGCATTTTCCGGATCGTCATGGGTCTCGATGAAAACGCCGGCAACACCTACCGCAACCGCGGCGCGCGACAGGACAGGCACGAATTCTCTTTGACCGCCCGACGACGTCCCCTGCCCGCCGGGTTGTTGTACTGAATGGGTCGCATCGAAGATCACCGGCGCTCCGGTATCCTGCGCCATGATCGGCAGCGATCGCATATCTGTCACCAGCGTATTGTAACCAAAGCTGGCGCCGCGTTCCGTCACCAGAACATTGGCATTGCCCGCTCCGGTTACCTTGGCGACTGCGTGCTTCATGTCCCATGGCGCAAGGAACTGACCCTTCTTGATGTTGACTATGCATCCGCTTTTGGCGGCTGCGACAAGCAGGTCTGTCTGACGGCTGAGGAATGCAGGTATTTGCAGAACATCCACCGCACCTGCCAGCTCTGCGCATTGCGGGCCTTCATGCACGTCTGTCAGAACGGGCAGGCCGAATTTTTCCCGTACTGCACGGAAAACCGGAAGCGCATCGGCAAGTCCAACGCCGCGCTTGCCGCCAGCCGATGTTCGGTTGGCCTTGTCGAAGGACGATTTGTAAATCAGTCCAATGCCAAGTCTTTCTGAAATACGTTTCAACGCTTCAGCCATGCGCATCGCATGATCAGCGCTTTCCAGTGCGCAAGGTCCGGCGATAAGCGCCAGTGGCAGATCGTTACCGAACGAAACTTTGGTCGATCCGACCGTCACGGTTACGTGCTTGTTGGCTTTCATGTTTCCTGCGTAATTCCTGCCGGCCCTATTGCCGCCGATTATCATATTGTGGCGCGAGCCTGGCTATGGCCCCTCCGGCCCCGCGAACAATGCACCAGGATGATGGCACGGGAACGGCATCGCCAACCGGCCCGCGTTGCATGCATTTGGGCCAGTGCTGGTTACATTCCCAGAGCGATGGATATGACGCCCCCGAGACCTTTGCAATCTCTGTTGTGCGGCTGAACGCCTGCCGGCAGAAGGCAGCGTCGAAATCCGGCGGACCTGACACACGCAGCCTCATCGGCCACAACAGTCCCGCCCTCGCATACCGGCTGAAACCAGAACCAGGCCATGACGCCACAAACGGCTGCAATAAAGCCGATGATAATGACGCGCATGGCCTTATCCAATGATCGCGTGCGGCAGGTAGCGGGAATCGTCCGTGGTGATCAGCTTGGTATCTTCCCGGACCCCTAATCCGCAGGCCAGATCGCCAACGATCCAGCTTCCAACCACCGGATATTTGCCCTCGAATTCAGGCAGGCGCACAAGGGCCTGGCGAATGTGGCCTTCCTCCCCGTAATCACCGCCGGACCGGCCGGCAACCTGATCGCCATCCACCAGCAGAATATTCGCCCCTTCCCTTGAGTAGATGGGCTTTTTGGCGAACCGGCTGCCGAGGGCTTCCTTCTCCGGGTCGTGTTCGAAATAGGCCGGCAGAATATTCGGATGATTGGGTTCCATCTTGAACAGATGGACAAGCATCCCCTTGTTCGAGAGGATCGCCTTCCAGGGCGGCTCCAGCCACGAAGTCTTGCGCATTGCGGGCGATTTGCCGAACTCGTCTTCAAATATCCATTCCCATGGATAGAGCTTGAACATCCAGTCGATGGGACGGTCCTTCAAATCAACGAAAGTGTCGCCGCCCGCCAGGCCGATTTCACCAATCTTCAGCATGCTGGTGCGATGACCGGCTTGCAGGGCGCAATCGGCGATATAGGCAATCGTTCCGTTGTCTTCGATGGATCCCTCGATGCAACTGAGATGCAGCATCTTGTTGTGACCGAAAGACTTGAGGCGCTCGATCAGCTTTTCATGCAACGAGTTGTATTGGTCTGCGTCATCGCGCAAATGTTTCTGCGCCATGCTGTCTTCCAGCCACACCCATTGGAAAACTGCCGCTTCATAGAGCGATGTGGGTGTATCGGCATTGTATTCGAGAAGCTTTGCGGGCCCCTTGCCGTCGTAGGCGAAATCAAAACGGCCATAAAGCGAAGGGTCCTTGCGCCGCCAGCTGTCGCGTAACAGTCCCCAGGCGTGTTCAGGAATGCAAAGACTTTCCAGAATCTCTTCGCTGCCGACGGCCTGATCTACAAATTCAAGACATAATGCGGCCAGATCTTCGCTCGGACCTTCGATATCGTCTTCGATCTCACGCAAGGTGAAAGCGTAATAGGCCGTTTCGTCCCAATAGGGATAACCATCGATCGTGTGGAAATCGAAGCCAAGTTCTTCAACGCGAGCCTTGAAATTGGCGCGTTGGGGGATCGCGATGCGTTGCATGAATCGTGTGTTCCGGTTGCCCGGAACACTATAGCAGGCTTCGCTTTACAGAGGTCAAGACGTTGGACTAACCGCCCGCGGCGGCTGCCTTGGTCGCGCCGCCCAAACCGCCACGTACGACGGGAGCCGCTGGCGCACCAACAGGCGCACGCATTCCCGCAGGTGTGGGCCGTTCACCCAGGCGCGGCTGCGCGCTGGCAAACAACGGGCGGCCCGCGGAGGCAGCAGCGACCGGCTTGACTGTGCGCGACATCCAGACAAATGCACTCATGGATTTGCCCTGAGCATCACGCACAGGTTCAGGGGCAGCAGTCATGCGGTGCTTGTGCCCTTCATCGGCCTTGAGCTTGTACAGCGGCGCAGACTGATAGCCGCCGGTGATCAGCTTGCCCATGACATAACCGCTCATAGTGGGAATGTAGGACTTGCGCCGTTCGGCATCGCGGGATTCGGTGGCGGGAATGCATTTGCCTTCGCCATGCGCAGCAACACAAGCCTGTTCGGTTTTGTAAACCGGTGCATAATCGGCATGCAGCGCCAGAGACCGCCGCCATTCTGATTGGCACTCAGCGAGGGCAAGCGCACCATCGTGGGCACATTCCCCAACACTCGAATAGATTTTTCCATGTGCATCCTTGGTGCTGCCGCTGGCTGCGAAGGCCCAAAGGCCGAACGCCCCTGCCCCGACTGCTACCAGGGTCATGGCCATGGTGCGCTTTTTGTCGCTTCCATCACGATCCGAAGGTGCCGGACGTTTGCTCTTGGGCACCGGCCTGCGATCAAGGGCGGACATGTCAACGCCGCGCGTCCCGAAGTGCGAACGGGGAGGAACGCTTGTTTTCTCAGTCGCCATGTAGCCTCGCAACTCTTTACGCATGCGCCGCAGCGCAAAATCAATGAACACATCTGGTCCGAAAATCTGGACCACATGGATTTCAACGCTAGCTTTGCAAGGTTAATGGCAGGCAAATTTGTGACGTCAGATGGCCGTGTAAACGGCCATGGAGGCAGTAACCACGCTCTATACTTAACGTACGGTTAAATCAGACTACCCGCCCGAAAATCCGCGCGAGCTGCTTCCGAACCCGCCGCGCGAAACACTTCTGGAGGGAGTATAGACACGGCTCGATCCTGGATTGGTCCGGTAGGTCCGTGTGCGGAAAGATGATCCGGTACTGCTGCGCGACGACGGCGATGTGCCTGGCTGTGGCTGCGGAAAAGCGGCCATCTGGCGATATTGCCCGGGCGGGTCTCCGCGTCGCTGGTAAAGGGGCGCAGACTGATACCCCCCGCTGGCTGCCCGGCCCATCATGTAACCGGTCATGGCAGGTATGTAATAGGAATGTCGCGTGCCGGAACTCGGATTTGTGCACTTTCCATCGCCGTATTCGCCTTCACATGCTTCCTTGCTGGGAAACAGCGGCGCAGCTTTTTCGTGTGCGGCCTTGGCAGCCACAAATTGCTTGCGGCAATCCTCCGCCGGGACCGCGCTGTCGCGTTCGCATTGCTGCTGCGAGGTATATATCCGGTTTGCTGTTGCCGTCTCCGACCCTGACCCCATATAGGCGCCTACCCCTGCAGCCCCGGCGCCCAGCGCCAGAAGGGACACCACAAGGGTACGTTTACGTCCACCACCCGGCTCGCTGACACTCGACCGGCGGCGTGCTTCCTGGTTCGCCATATTCGTCTCTCCGTCCTCAATAGGTCATCGCAGCTGCGTTCAAAAGGCCCGCAGCAAGCGAAACAAACCCGACCCAAAATGCAGCCGCCATCGCATTGTTCCTGATTGCTTCCCCCAGATTGGGGTGCGCAAGCCAGGCCAGCCAATAGGCAAACAATTGCGCGGCGAGTGCAATGACGCCCCAGATGACGCAATCAATGACGTTCGAGGAGTGATAAATCGCACTTCCCAACGGCAGCGAAAACCCTACCAGACTGAGTCCCAATGCCACCGCTGCCGAAGAATTGTGCTCCTTCAGAATGAGATCGAACTCTTCATTTGGCGTTATTTTCGTGTAAATCAGCAGAAAAAGTACGCACAACGCGATTGATGTACAAAAATAGATTGCAAAATCCGGCAACCCGCTAAGGGAATTCAAAACCATCGCCTGTCCTCCTCGTCGTGTCCGACACTGGGCGTGTCCGCCTGTCATGCACAGCGGAACAAAGCGATATGATCGCCCCCGGAGGTAATTGTAGCAGCGTTATCAATAAATTCGAGTCATCCTTGCCACGCGTTTTCAGGCAGCATCCATGTCTTGCCGGGAAAATGGCCGGTTTGATTGTGACGGCCTGCTCTGGCGCAGGCTTTCGAATCCGGCTGCAAGTTCACGCAGCGGGAACGAGCGGCCGCCGGGCACGGCTTCGAGCCAGTCCTGATAGGAAACGGCGTCCACAAGAGGCCGGCCGTTGAGGAAGGATTCTTCCCCCAGAAGTCTCATTATAATCTGATCTTTAAATCTATGGAATTGCGCTATTTTATTATTATCTTGAAAGTCATGCATTAAGTCGAGTTTGATCGCGTCTCCCTGGATGGAATAGGCCCACCGGGCTCGGTCGGCAATTCCCGGAAAGTGCGCTGCGACCTGTTCGAACTTAGCACGGCGGATCAATCCCTCGACGATCCACCCATTGTTTTCCGGTGCAGACCGGGCAATGGAGCGAACGATCGGGAAAAGCGCTGGATCGCCTCCTGCGCTAATGGTCAGGATGGGCGCACCTGTTGTCGACAACCGGAATTCGGCACGCAGACCGGCACAAACTTCGCCAAGCCGCCAGGAGACCGCTTCGAATTGCTCGCCCCGCAGCTCTGCCGCCAGCCACCCGCCACGCTCGGCCAGCAACTCAAGGGAAGCAGCCAGTTTGTGCTGGTGTTCAGCAAAATAGCCCCAGAAAGCGCCAGCCTGTATCGTCTCGTCAGCCATACCATTGTCCTGCAAATTTGAGCCAGCGGCAGCCTAGCGCGCCGGAATTGCAGCTTTGCAGACGAAACAACTAAAACTTTAGCGGAACCGGGAAGAGCCGGTAGCCTCTGATCCTACCCTTCGCGCGTCCATGTGACGTCGCCGAACTCCTCCCGGAAAGCGAAGCGTTTAAGGTGGTTGATGACGGTTTGCTGGGTGCGCTCAAGTTCCTCGTCGGTCCCCGTAATGACCCGCAGGTTCAATCCTTCCGGATCTGAACTCAAATCGCAGGCTCGGGCCGGGTCGAATTCAATTCGCCCCCGCTCTTCTTCAAGGGTTACGTTCAACTTGTGCCCCCAGTGCTTGCACAATTGGGTCATGTATTTCTTGCCGGACGGCGTCTCAACGCGGGTGATGGAACTGGGCATGTGCGCTCCCGTGGCGATGCTGGTTGCCCCGAGTTTGCAATGTTTTGGTCTTACAGGCCAGCGGTCGAGAAAATATCAGCACTTTGACAGGAGATTCAAACCGACGCACACTAATCGTGACGCGATATAAAACATGCAGCGCTCGACGCTGCAGCAATCATCAGGGAGGGTCGCATGCGCGTTCTGAAATTTCTTGTCCTTACGGCGACACTGACGACCGCCGGTAGCGCTTTCGCGCAGCAGCCGGTGGCAGACTTTTACAAGGACAAGCGCCTGCGCATCATCGTGAGTTCCACGCCCGGCGGTGGATATGACACCTATGCCCGCCTCCTGGCACGCCACATCGTCGACCACATCCCAGGCCGTCCGACTGCAATCGTGCAGAACATGCCAGGCGGCGGCGGCGTGGTGGCGACTAATTACCTGTACAATGTGGCGCCCAAGGACGGCACGGTCTTCGCCAACATTCAGCGCACGGTGCCATTTCTCCCGCTGTTCGGACACAAGGGTCCGAAGTTCGACCCGGTCAAACTGAACTGGCTGGGCAGCCTGAACAACGAGGTCACCGTCTGCATCGCGCGCAAGGACGCTCCGGTAAAGAACTATCAGGACCTGTTGAAGACCGAGATGATCGTCGGCGGCAGCGGACCCAACGATACCGAAACTGTTCCGGCGCTGGTCAACAATCTGCTGGGCGCCAAATTCAAGATCGTCGCCGGATACCCCTCCTCCACGGCAGTTGAGCTGGCCATGCAGCGCAAGGAAGTGCACGGGCTGTGCAGCTCCTTTGGCTCAACAAAGGCCTCCAACCCGAACTGGAAAAATGACTACAACCTGATTATCCAGTCATCGACCGAAAAGCACCCCGATCTGCCGGATGTTCCACTCGCGATGGAACTGGCCAAGAATCCCGCCGATCGCCAGATCATGGAACTGAACGACGCGCGCCTTGTCATCGGCCGGCCGTTCGTACTGCCGCCGGACATACCGGCCGATCGCCTCTCGGCCCTGCGCAAGGCATTCATGGACATGACCAAAGACAAGAAATTCATGTCCGATGCCGACCAAGCTGGGCCGCGAAATCACCCCCGTCAGCGGCGAAAAGGTCCAGCAGCTCATCACCCGTGTCATGAAATCCGATGCAAAGGTCGTCGCCAGGCTGAAAGACGCCCTGGTTTTCCGGGGAAAGAAGGATCAGGCCGTTATCAAGTTGATGAGCGTTGAAGGAGCCATATCGGAAACAAGGCAGGAAGGCCGCCGTCTTCGCCTGAAGATGAAGGATGGCAAGACCTTCCGGATCAAGGTGTCCGGCTCGCAGACCAAAATCACAATAGCCGGGAAAAAGGCCAAACGGACCGCTGTTGTCGCGGGCATGGCGTGTTCGGTCAAAAGTCCGGGCAATAACGAGGTCGCCACATTGATTGCGTGCAAATAGGCGAGCCCGTCCGCTCAGCGTAAGAGACCTGCAAGCGCGGGCGCGGCCGATTGCCCGTTTTCTTGCGCGCGCGCCCGTGCTATCGCCCTTGCCGGAAACAATTGTCCCCCGACCGACCGAAAGGAACAGAACGATGAAGTTCATGATCAGCGGCAGTGGCGCCATGGGCGTGGCGCATCTGAAAGCTATCGCAGCGATTGAAGGCTCCGAAGTTACAGTGCTGCAAAGCCGCACCCAGGAAGGCACCGAAAAGGTCGCCAAGGAATACAAGGTTCCGTTTGCAACAACCGATTACGAAGCTGCCATCAAGCGCGACGATGTCGACGCAGTCATCATTACCGGACCCACCCAGATTCACGCCGATCAGGCCGAAGCCGCCATGCGCGCAGGCAAGCATGTGATCATCGAAATCCCGATCTGCGATTCTGCAGCCGATGCGCAGCGCATCGTGCGCGTGCAAAAGGAAACCGGGGTCACGGCAATGGCCGGACATGTGCGCCGCTTCAATCCCAGCCACCAATATCTGAACAAGAAATTCCGCGCTGGCGAAATCAAGCTGCAGCAATTGCAGGCACACACGCACTTTTTCCGCCGCAAGAACATGAATGCACTTGGTCAGGCGCGGTCGTGGGTCGACCACCTGCTCTGGCATCATGCCTGCCACACGGTCGATCTGTTCGCCTACCAGACCGGAGAAAGCGTATCGGAAGCCTTTGCCGTTCAGGGCCCCTATCATCCCGAGCTGAAGATCGCCATGGACATGGGCATTGTCATGAAAGTGCCGTCGGGCGCTGTTTGCGTGCTGTCCCTGTCATTCAACGATGACGGCCCGATCGGTTCGCCCTACCGCTACATGTGCGACAACGGCACCTGGGTTTCGTTCTACGATGACCTGACCGATGGCCATGGCAAGAAGATCGACCTGACCGGCGTTGCGCCCTCCATGAATGGCTTCGAAAACCAGGACCGCGAATTCATCGCCGCCATAAAGGAAGGCCGCGAGCCCAATTCATCCGTGCAGAACGTGTTGCCAACGATGCTGATGCTCGGCAAGCTCGAAGAGCAATTGATTGCCGCCAACGGTCATCCCAAATAGGCGGGGCCCGGCAATCTGCACCAAATCCAAGGGGACGCATTGCGTCCCCTTTTCACTGGGAAGACAGGTCACGTTCGATGAGCCAAGCCAGCAAAGTCACGCGTAAGGCAGGCCCCCTGCTCATCTTCATTGTGCCTCTGATGATCGGGCTTGGCTTTGGCTATCTGTATCAACAATACAGCCAGGCCGCGCGCGATCAGGAGACAGCGACACAATTCGGCTCGGGTGTGCTCGCCCTTGTCGAAGAACTGCGTATCGTTGACGGCGGCTCACCTGCCGGCAGCGCTGGCCGGCTGTTCGGCACCAAGTCCGAATACTGCCTGGCGACATTCCGCTATTCGCCGCCCGGCACGACCAGTATCGTCCGCAAGCGTGTCCGCTTGAATTCCACCAGCATGTGTAAAACGCGCAAGGCCGGCGATACAGTCACTGCGCGTGTCGTGCGCGGCAATGACCGCATCTTCCTTCTGGAGGAAGACAGGATAGCGTCCTGGTGGAGCTGGGTGTTTCTGGCCTTGTTTGTCGCCTTCAGTCTTCTGGCGATGATCAACCTGCGCGCGCTGCTGGGGATAAGACGGCCCGGATCTCCGCCGGGCTAGCGGCCGCGGCGATCGCCCCGAACGGTTTGAATTTCCTTCTGCAGAAATTCGTATACATTGGTCTTGGCGCCTGCCCGTCTGAGTAACGCTCAGCGCAGGCAGGTGTCATAAACACAATTACAAAAACCATGTCCGCTGCCCTACCTGCCGGTAAGGCCGGACCGGAGGGAAAGAGACATGAAATTCAATCTCCGCGCTATCTTGCTTTCGGCAGCAACACTCTTGTCGATCGGCGGGCTTGCGCTCAATTCCGCAAACGCACAAACCTGGCCGGACAAGCCGATCAAACTGATTGTGCCCAGCGCTGCTGGCGGCGGCTTCGATATCATGGCGCGCATTCTTGCAGATCGGCTGCAAAAGCGATTGGGGCAAAACGTCATCGTTGAAAACCGTTCTGGCGCCGGCACACGCGTGGGGTCGGACTATGTGGCAAGAGCAACGCCAGATGGCTACACATGGTTGTTTGGCGCACTATCGAACATTGCGCTCAACGCCGGACTTTACAAGAACCTGTCCTACGATCCGCTGCGTGATTTCAAACCCGCAGGGCTAACAATGATCGGAGGCTATACGCTCGTTACCAACAAGGATGCGCCCTATAATAATTTGAAGGAGCTCATTGCCTACGCCAAAGCCAATCCCGATAAGGTCAGCTATGCCTCCGCCGGCAATGGTTCCGGCCAGCACATTGCAATGGCAGTTACCGCGGCGCTCTCGGGCGTCAAGATGTTGCACGTGCCCTATCGCGGTGCGCAGGCCGCTTATCAGGACTTGCTGGCTGGCCGCGTCAATGTGTTCTTCGATTCAAATTCCGGCGCACGCGGTCTTCTGATCGCAGGCAAGACCAAGGCGCTGGCCGTGTCTTCCGGCAAGCGTGAGCCAACACTGCCAAACACGCCGACCTTGCAGGAATCGGGAATATCGAACTTTGCAATGGAAAGCTGGTCCGGCATCTTCCTGCCGGCAAAATCACCACAACAGGCGTTTGACAGATTGGGCAAGGAACTCGCAGCTGTAATGGCAGAGCCCGACATGCCCGAACGGGCGCGCAAGATTGGACAGGAGCCCATGTCCATGCCCGCGGCAGATGTCGACAAATATGTTCGCGAAGAAATTATCAAATGGAAGAAGCTGCTCGCAGATGCGGGTTTGGCGCAATAACATGCAAGATTGAATGGGCGCGGCGCTGTGATACGGCGCGCCCGTTTTCCATAACCAAATGGAAGACAACAAAGATTGGACCTGGCGCCAAGATCTCCAATCAGAATACAACGCCAACATCGGAAGTAATTATGCGACTGTTTTTGGGTTTGGTTTTGTTTGTAACGGGCGCTTTCTCGGTTCTGGCTGATGCTGCGTGTGAATCCGAGTTCCGGAGACTTATGCAACAAGGTAATGCAGGGTTTCCTTACGCGGCGACCATCAGAACGGAGTTTGCCGGCAAAGTAACAGAGGTTTCAACGACTGTTGTCGGTGCTGCGCACAGTATGACACTCAGCGATGAACATGGACTGCGCTCCATCAACAAAGGCAACAGGATCTGGATGTCGACTGACAAGGGTAAAAGCTGGAAGCTTGCCCATACGTTGCCGAAGGATACCGTAGATAAAGCATCAGCTATGCTGACGAGACAGGCTAGCATAGCTACGGACATCACTTGCACCGATGGCACAGAAGTAGGCGGAAAGAAATACCGTTTGGTGCAGGGTAAATTCACGACCGATAAAACGAATCTCCCTGCACTACAGAAGTTTTATGTCACAGGCCCCGGCGAAACATGGCAGGTAGCGGTGACCGAACTGTCCATAGCCGGTAAACCAAGTATCGTTCCAACGACGAAAACCAAGAGCGGCGAAGGTGTGACTATACCCGAGGTTGACAAATAACGGCTCTGGCAAGTTTGAACTGCGTCGCAGATGACAGACGAGATTCTCCAGCCAGACCGCAACTTCTGCATTTCCAGGAAACTAGCCGCAAGATCGTTCAGACCGGACGGATATAATACCAGCAAATTAGAACCACTTTTTGCTGGCCAGTTTCGTACCATCCGTAAGCGCCTGCAATTTGGCCCATGCAATCTGCGGATGAGCGCGCCCGCCAAAACCGCAATCTGCTCCAGCGATGACATTTTCCCTGCCCACGGCAGAAGCGTAGCGGCCAATGCGTTGTGCGACGAGTTCGGGATGTTCGATCGTCTCGGTCGAATGACTGATAACGCCGGGGATGAGAATCTTGCCCGCGGGAAGTTTCAGGTCTTCCCAAAGCTGCCACTCATGCTCGTGCCGCACATTGCCGCCTTCGATCAGATAGGCTTGCGCTTTCACGCCGAGCATGATGTCCACGATGTGTTTCAGTTCCAGATCATAGGCATGCGGCCCATGCCATGAGCCCCAGCAAAGATGATAGCGGACTTGCTCTTCCGGAATACCTTTCAGGGCATGGTTGAGCGCTTCGCATCGCAGCGCGCAACGCTTGCGGAAAGCGTCCATTCCCATATCCATGCCGATGCGATCCCAAAGGGCTGGCAGCCAGGCATCGTCAACCTGCAGGATCAAACCTGAATCGGCGATGGCGCGATACTCGACAGCCAAGGCATCTGCAATTGCGAACAGGAATTCCTCTTCGCTTTTGTAAAATTCATTGCGGCGATAAGGCTCGATACTGGCTGGCGCAGTCGAGGTTAGAAAAACATCATCTGTTCCTGCTGCCTGTTTGGTGATGTCGATCTCGCGTGCAAGTTCGTCCCCACCAACATAGGTAACCGGCTCTGTGCAAACCCAGATCTTGCGCTTGGCATGCTGGATCTGATCGCCGGGATTGTAGAAAAGTATCCCCTTCTCGGTGGCGTATTTATAATACGCAGCGAAATCGTCGCGGTCCTTGCCGCGCGCCAGAAGCGGCTTTTCGCCTTCAGGCCAATCGCGCGCTTCAAACCCGCCAAAGCGGCTTTCGACAAACGATAGCCAGTCACCGCCCTTGGTGTATTCACCCTCGTTGACAATATCCAAACCCATGTCGCGCTGCTTTGCGACAACAAGCGAAACCGCGTTACGCAATTGCTTGTCGTAATCGACAGCACTCTCGTTCAGTGTAACAAGGCTCGGTAGCGAGCCGACATGGGTTGTCAGAAACTTCTTGTCGCTGCGGTTCATCGTGCTGTCCATTGCTTTCGTGGCGGCTAGTTTACTGGCCCACTTCAAAGCTTGTCGAGTATTGGGCGAGGTAGGCCGGCGCGCATCGTTTCGCGATATTCTACGTCGCTGGAAACTGTATCCTCACTCAATTCAAATTACGCTGTGAGTCTTCCAACGGCAGCCAGATTTTCTGCCGCTCCCCCTTGTACTTAAGATAAGCCAGTAGGACCTCATCACCCTGTGGGCCCTTTGCTAATCCAAACAGGCGGGCGTTTTCCCGCTCCGAAGTGCGCAACATGATGGAAGGGTCGAAGATACGCCTGCCATCTTTCATTGTAATTACTTCGCCCCGAACGTTCCAGAATACCGACAGCGCATAGCCTAGCACCGAGGGCGCTTGCGCCGGTCCGACCCAGACGCTAACGCGCCCAGGTCCGGTCGGAATCCCAAACAGTGGAATCGTGGCAGACGCAGGCGTTGCTTCCAGCCTTGCATTGGCCTGCAGCATTGCAACGTGCAAGGCCCCAGGTGAGCCCTCCCGAACGATGCGGTAATCAAGCCGCTTCTCCAGCACGGCAGCCCGCAGCGTGAGGATGAGGAACTTGTCGCCAAATGGCAGACTGCGAACAACCCGCTCCGGCGCCGACAGCGCCTGCTTGCGCGCCCGATCAAGATCGGAGAACACGGCTGGTGCCAGCAGGTTCGATACTTTTCGGGCATCCTGCGAAGCGCGGGCGGCCTCCAATTCCAGCACCAAAGCCAACGCCTCGCGGACCGGCGAAATGAACTGGAGCAAAAACGCCGTAAAGGCCACAAATACCAATGCGAGCAACAGATATTGGGCAAACTTCTTGATCATCTGCAGCTCTCGGGCGCCGCGAAAAGAAACTTCGCGCGCGCGCGGCCCGTCACACCAGCATACCAACCGGGTTTTCAATCAGATCCTGGAACGCCGAGAGCAATTGTGCAGCCAGTGCCCCGTCGACCGCACGATGGTCCGTCGAAAGCGTAACGCTCATCATGTTGGCGACGACGATCTGTCCATCATCCACGATGGCGCGTTCCTCGCCTGCCCCGACCGCAAGGATGGTGGCATGGGGTGGATTGATAACTGCCGAAAAGTTCTTGATGCCGAACATGCCGAGGTTTGAAACTGCCGACGTTCCACCCTGATATTCTTCAGGCTTGAGCCTGCGATTACGCGCGCGAGCGGCATAATCCTTCATCTCATTGGAGATGGTCGCCAGACCCTTGCTTTCGGCCTTGCGCACGACCGGCGTGATAAGACCACCGGGAATGGAAACCGCAACGCCGATGTCCGAATGGGTGTGCTGCAACATTGCCCCTTCCGTCCAGGTCACGTTCGCATCCGGCACCCGTTGCAGGGCAACGGCCAGCGCCTTGATGACAAAGTCATTGACCGAGACCTTGTAGGCAGGCTTGCCGTCCTTGTCCTTGGGCGCACGCTTGTTAATGTCCTCACGCGCGATCAACAATGCATCGATGCGGCAGTCGAGCGACAGATAAAAATGCGGGATGGTCTGCTTGGCTTCCACGAGGCGGCGCGCGATGACCTTGCGCATGCGATTCATGCGGCACTTCGGTATAGCTGCCCGGCTCGAAGAATTTCTTGACCGTTTCGTCGGCCATACCGCTCGCCATTGGCACAGGTGCTGCAGCGCTTGCAGGCGCGCTGCGCACGGCGCCGCCACCGGCCCTGGCTTTTTCAATGTCACGCTCGACAACACGGCCATGCGGACCCGAACCCTGTACCTTGGAAAGATCGATCCCCGCATCCTTCGCCAGCCGGCGTGCGAGTGGCGAAGCAAACACGCGTGCGCCATTGCTTGCTGGCGCAGCACTGGCGGCTGCTACGGGTGCTGCGGCCGCAGGTGCACTTGTCGGCGCCGCAGGTGCCGCAGTTGCCGCAGGTGCAGGTTCGCTGGCCTTTGGCGCTGCGCCGCCTCCCCCGCCCTTTGCAACTTCGGCCACATCCTCGCCGTCTTCGGCAATGAGCGCGATAAGCGCGTTGACAGCAACATCTTCCGTGCCTGCTGGCACTACGATCTTTGCGAGCACACCTTCGTCCACGGCCTCGACTTCCATCGTGGCCTTGTCCGTTTCGATCTCGGCGATCACGTCGCCGGACTTAATGGCGTCGCCTTCTTTCTTCAGCCATTTGGCGAGATTGCCTTTCTCCATCGTGGGAGAAAGCGCAGGCATGAGGATTTTGGTAGGCATCTCAAACTCCTCAACGATACAGGACGGCTTTCGCCGCCTGTACGATTTCGCCAACACTCGGCAGCGCCAGCTTTTCCAGATTGGCCGCATACGGCATGGGCACATCCTTGCCGGTGATACGAATGACCGGTGCATCCAGATAATCGAAAGCTTCGGTCATCAGGCGCGCAGCAATTTCCGCACCGACACCCGATTGCGGATAGCCTTCCTCAATGGTGATGCAGCGATGAGTCTTCTTCACCGATTCAACCACTGTAGGAATATCCATCGGGCGGATCGTGCGCAGGTCGATCACTTCTGCCGAAATGCCTTCCTTCGCAAGTTCCTCGGCTGCATTCAGTCCGTAACGCATTCCGATGGACCATGACACAATCGTCAAATCCGTTCCCTCCCGCACAACTTTCGCACGACCGATGGGAACGAGATAATCCTCAATTTCCGGAACATCGAAAGCCTGTCCGTACATGATCTCGTTTTCAAGGAAGATCACCGGATTGGGATTTCGGATCGCACTCTTCAGCAGGCCCTTTGCATCGGCTGCTGTATAGGGTGAAACCACGATCAGCCCCGGAACATTGGAATACCAGGCGGCAAAATCCTGACTGTGCTGGGCAGCCACGCGCGAGGCAGCACCGTTGGGTCCGCGGAACACGATCGGACAACCCATCTGGCCGCCGGACATATACAGCGTCTTGGCCGCAGAGTTCACGATCTGGTCCATCGCTTGCATGGCGAAGTTGAATGTCATGAATTCGACAATCGGCTTCAGCCCGGACAAGGCCGCACCAACCGCCACACCGGTAAAACCATGTTCGGTGATCGGCGTATCGATGACACGCTTGGCGCCAAACTCCTGCAGCAATCCCTGCGTGACTTTGTAGGCGCCCTGGTATTCTGCAACTTCCTCACCCATCACGAAGACATCGCCGTCGCGGCGCATTTCTTCAGCCATCGCATCGCGCAACGCTTCACGCACGGTCATGGACACCATTGAGGTGCCGGCCGGAATATCGGCGTCGGGCATGATGGTTGCGGTAATCGGAGCGGGTGCTGCTGTAGCAGAAGGTGCAGGAGCTTCAGTGGCAGCGGGCGTCGCCGCTGCAGCTGTTGGCGCAGGTGCTGCGCTTGCGTCTTCTCCGTCAGCGGCAATCACCGCGATGGGCGTGTTGACGGCGACATTTTCCGTGCCGTCCGCGACGAGAATCTTTGCCAGTATGCCTTCATCGACAGCTTCCACTTCCATGGTTGCCTTGTCGGTCTCAATTTCTGCGATCACATCTCCGGCCTTGATCGTATCGCCCTCCTTCTTCAGCCATTTTGCAAGCTTGCCTTCTTCCATGGTTGGAGACAGGGCCGGCATCAAAACATTGGTCGCCATCGAACTACCTCAAACTCGGCTCACGGAGCCAGATCATTCCAGAAAATCTATTGTCTTCGTAAAGGAGACGGTCACACCCTAGCGAAGGATGTCGGTGTAGAGTTCCGATGCATCGGGCTCGGGATCATTGGTCGCAAACTCTGCCGCTTCATTGACGGTTGCGCGCACCTTTGCGTCGATTGCCTTGAGGTCATCCTCACTGGCGATCTTTTCATCCAGAATGCGCTTGCGCACCCACTCGATCGGGTCCTGCTCGTCGCGAACTTTCTGCACTTCCTCGCGGGAGCGGTACTTGGCCGGGTCCGACATGGAATGCCCACGATAGCGATAGGTCTGCATCTCAAGAATATACGGGCCCTTCCCGTCGCGGCACCATTGAATGGCCTTGTCAGCCGCCGCTTTCACGGCACGCACATCCATGCCGTTGACCTGTTCGCCGGGAATATCGAACGAAAGACCACGCCGCGAAAAATCCGTCTGCGCCGACGCACGTGTAATTGCAGTGCCCATCGCATAGCGGTTGTTCTCGATCACATAAATCACGGGCAACTTCCAAAGCTGCGCCATGTTGAAGCTCTCGTACACCTGACCCTGGTTGGCTGCGCCATCGCCGAAATAGGTGATGGAGACCGTATCATCGCCCCGATAATGATTGGCAAAAGCCAGTCCGGTGCCGAGGGAAACCTGGGCTGCGACGATGCCGTGACCGCCGTAGAAATTCTTCTCGCGGGAGAACATGTGCATCGAGCCGCCCTTGCCTTTCGACAAGCCACCGCGCCGGCCGGTCAGCTCCGCCATGACACCCTTCGGATCCATCCCGCAGGCCAGCATGTGGCCATGATCGCGATAGCCGGTAATGACCTGATCGCCATCCTTGGACGCCATTTCCATGCCGACCACGACAGCTTCCTGTCCAATGTAGAGATGGCAAAATCCACCGATCAGACCCATGCCGTACATCTGGCCGGATTTTTCCTCAAACCGCCGGATCAGAAGCATCGTGCGGTAGGCTTCAATTTCCTCTTCCTTGGATAATTTGGCAGGCAATGTAACTGGTTCGTTACGAAGCGGCGCTGACGCATTCGAAGCGCCTTTGCGCGCAGCGGTCTTCTTCGCAGCGGTACGGGGAGCGGCCATGGGGTTCCTCAAAATCAGACGGGCAATTTCCGCCCTGTCCGGCCAAACTAGCTGAGGATGAAGAAGAAAGCGAGAGGACTTTGAACGCTGTAAAATTTATGTAATTAACTGATATAGAACGATTTATTGCACTTAACTGAAAGTGAGGTAATTCTTATTTTTAACTCAATGTAAGTTAAACAGGGTCTTTGCTTATTCGGCGGGTGCCTTGATCACGGCTGCGCCGCTTTGGGGAGGAATACGACGACATCAGCAGCAGAAACCCTGCCCAATACGATGCGGGCCTGCTCATCCAGAATGTCCTGATCGACGGCCTGCGCCCGGAAAGCAAAGATTCGCCTGTCCAGCGCTGCCTTCTGCGCGGCCAAACCCTTGGCTTCGTCCACGAGCTGCCTGATCTCGCGACTATAAATCTCACGCGCCCTCAGTCCACGCTCGCCATTGACGGCATGCCAAACGAAATAGGCGCTCACGGGCGCAGCCACGCAATAAAGCGCCAGCGGAATCAGAAAACTGCGAAGACGGTAGCGAATGACCATTGTGCATGGTTGCCGCATCTTGGTTGCCAGTTCGTTAACGCCTGCACCCATTGACCCTCTGGCGCAAACACTGCCGCCGTGGGACAATTCCAGAAGTCCCCGGCAGCCGGATTCGCGAGGGGGGGCAGCAACGGCCAGTGGTTATTGGAAAACAGCCGGAAAATCACAAGACAGGAAACGCCTATGCAGCAGCCGACCAGTAAGGACAAACTGCATCTTGCACTTCTGAACATCGGACATTTCTTCGATCATCTCACGACGCTGGTGTTCGCCACGGTTGCGGCGGTCGCGCTGAACCGGGAATGGGGCCTGAGCTACGCGCAGCTCGCCGCCTATGCCACTCCGGGCTTTGTGTCGTTTGCTCTGTTCTCCCTCCCCGCGGGCCGGTTGGCAGATCGTTGGAGCCGGGAAGGCATGATGGCTGTTTATTTTGTCGGACTGGGGCTCTCGTCCATTGCGACCGCCCTTGCCCGCACGCCAATCGAGATTTCGATTGGTCTCTTCACACTGGGCATATTCGCGGCGATCTATCATCCGGTCGGGCTTGCATTGCTCGTGCAGGGTCGCGCGAAAACCGGAATGACCATCGCCATCAATGGTGTCTACGGTAATATGGGCGTAGGTAGCGCTGCACTGGTCACCGGATATTTCATTGATCACGGTGGATGGCGGCTGGCCTTCATCGCACCGGGTATAATCTGCATCATGTTGGGGCTTGCGTATGCCTGGCTCATGCGTGCCGAGATCGGCGAACGCAATGCCCATGCCGTACGCAAGGACGCTGCTGTCTCTGCAAGCCGCGGCGAAACGATCACCATCGACAAAAGCACATTGCTGCGCATATCCGTGATTATTTTCATCACGGCCGCCCTGTCCAGCCTGATCTTCCAGGCCGTAACGTTTTCTCTGCCAAAGGTCTTTGATGAACGCCTGCAATCGATCATCGGTTCGGCCACGCAATTGGGATGGATTGCATTTCTGGTATTTGCCGTTGCGTCCATGGCGCAGCTCGTAACCGGAGCGACGCTCGACCGGTTCGGGCCTCGAAATGTGTTTATCGTCGCGGCACTCGTTCAGACTATCTTCTTTGGCCTTATGCCGGGGCTGTTTGGCTGGCCTGCGTTGATCGTCGCTTTCTGTTTCATGTTCGGCGCTTTCGGTCAGGTTCCGATTACTGACTTTCTCATAGGGCGCATGGCAAAAAGCGAACTGCGCGCGCAGGTCTATGGCGCACGCTATGTGCTGAGCTTTGCGGTCATGTCCGTCTCGATTCCATTTCTGGCGTGGGTGCATGCCAACTGGGGCTTTGACCGCTTGTTCCAGATCCTTGCCGTATGCGCTGCAGCTATCCTTTTGTCCGTGACCTTGCTGCCACGCCGGATGCCGGACGAAAAGTCTGTGCCGGCGGCCCAACCGGCTTGAGCTTGAACAAATATGGAGCTTGATAAATGGCTTTTATCGGCTTCGTTACAGTGACGGACGATCATATCGCCCGCCAAAAATAACACCGCAGCTTTTGCGAAGAGCCGCAACAATGGTTCGCATAAAGACATACTGACCCTTGCGACGACTGGCTCTTCGGCTGGCAACGCCCGGTCTTGTAAAGGCGATAAATCCAATGCAGATTATGCAGCAAGAGGGCAATCGGCTGGCTATAGCCGGTAATCAAAAATCCCGAATTTGCGACCCGCGCAACGCGAGACAACAGCCGCAATTCATGAGGCAGGAAACGACGAAGATGATGAAAATTCCCAAACTTGCGTTCGTTGCCACAGCGCTTGCGGTCTCGTGGTCTTCTGCATCATTGGCACAATCGACCAGCTGGCCGGATCGCACGGTCAGCGTGATTGTTCCCTATCCTGCTGGCGGCGCAACCGATGCTGTGGCTCGCATCATTGCTGCCCAATTGCAGCAGCAACTGGGACAAAACTTCATCATCGTAAACAAGGCCGGCGCGGGTGGTAATATTGGCGCCAGCTCTGTCGCGAAATCGCCGGCGGACGGTTACACAATCCTTTTCAACATCAATGGCCACGCAATTGCGCCTGCAATTTACAAGAAACTGAACTACAGCCCGGACGACGATTTCATCCGCGTGACACAGATCGCTTCAACGTCGACATTGCTGGTCATCAATCCAAAAGTACCCGTGAAGGGATTTCAGGAGCTTGTAAAACTGGCCAAAGCCAAACCGGGCGAATTGAACTATGGCTCTACCGGTGTTGGCAATTCGCTGCATCTGACCATGGAAATCCTGCAGCGGGCGACGGGCGCCAAATTCACCATGGTGCCTTTCCGTGGTGATGCGCCCTTGTTCCAATCCTTGTTCCGCAATGACGTCCAGCTCGCGCTGGTGCCTTCCTCAAGCACCAAACAACATATCGAGTCAGGAGCGGTGCGCGCGCTTGGCATCTCCACCCTGAAGCGCTCTCCGGCTTTGCCCAATGTCCCCACGATCGCGGAACAGGGTATGCCCGGTTTTGAAAATCGCGGCTGGATGGGCTTGTTTTTACCCAAGGGGACGCCGGACGCTATCGTCCAGAAGCTCTATCTGGAAACAAAGAAGGCCGTCGAAAACGAGGCCACGAAAAAGAGATTCGCAACCTTCGAACTGGACCCCGTCGCGTCAACGCCGGCAGAATTCGAAAAGCTGTACCGCGCCGACCGCGAGAAATTTGCCAGGATCATCAAGGAAGCCAACATCCCGCAGCAGTAAGTATTCAGGTCGTGACGCGGGTCCGGGACTCAATAAAGTCATTGCAGAAGTCGATCAGGCTCGATCGCGAGCGGCACCCGGCCATGGGCCGGTCTTGCTGCAACGCGCCGCATTGCTTATAGCAACCCAACCCTAGGCCCACTGGCCTTCCAATCTTCGTAAAAGTGAGCCCAATGCCACAGTTCGGCCAGCGCGCTGTCTTTTTCAACATGTTCAGCCGCCGCGCATTTCTCGCGATGGCCGTGACCATCCTGTTTCTTCTTGCTGCCTTTACCGCGCCAAGCTGGCCGGCAGATTCTGCGATGCGGCTCACGATCCTTGGACTGAGCCTTGCTTTCATTGCCGCTGGTGTGATCGGGCGAACCTGGTCAATCCTGTTCATTGACGGGCACAAGCTTTTCGATCTCGTGTCCACAGGGCCTTACTCCATCAGCCGCAATCCGCTGTATCTCTTCTCGTTTTTCGGCGCCACGGGCGCTGGCCTTGCCAGTGGTTCGCTGGTTGTGGGCGGTATTGCATTCGCCCTCACCTATGCCGTGTTTTACGCGCTGGTGAGGCAGGAAGAAGCTGCTCTGCTCGAACGTCATGGCGAGCCCTACGCATCCTACTGCCGCACTGTGCCAAGGTTCTGGCCACGGATCGGCAACTGGCAGGGGGTCGAATGGGTCAATATCAGGCCGCGCAAGGTCGTGGCGACCTTTCTGGAAGCGCTGGTTTTTCTGGCAGCGTTTCCTGCCTTTTACCTGCTGCAATGGGCGCAAACCTCGGGCCTGCTCCCGGTCCTGCTCAGGCTTCCGTGAAGGTCTAGCGGCGGGCGATCGATGGTCCGGCGACAGCACCCGCGACACCGCCAACTGCCGCTCCGACAGGCCCGGCAATGACAGCGCCAGCCGCAGCACCTGCTCCAGCGCCGGCAAGCCGTGTATCCGTCCGCGTACATCCGGCCAGCAGGCATGCGGCAAGAATTCCAACAACAACAGCAAATGAATGCCGGGATGACCTCACAGGCATAAATATCTCCCACAATGTCCCAGCCGTCCCGATCATGCCCTGATTCGGGTTACCAAGCTCTTTTGATGGGATTGCCGCCCGCTCGCCAGCGCGCCGGAAGACGTCAGACGGGAAATCAGGCGTGAGCGGGATAGTCGCTGTAGCCTTGCGCTCCACCCGCATAGATGGTCTTCGGATCGGCATCGGCCAGAGGCAGACCATCCTTCATGCGCCTGACAAGGTCCGGATTGGCAAGATAGGGCTTGCCGTAGACGATCGCATCGGCCGCGCCGGAGGCCAGTGCCGCATTGCCTGATTCCGCAGTGAACCCTGCTCCGGCAATATAATTGCCTTTGTAGAGCGGCCGGAATGCGGAATGAATTTCATAGCCACCCTGCTTTGCCCCATGCACATAGGCAAGTTTGCGCTCGGACAACTCGCGTGCCAGATGCGGATACATTTCCTCCGCATCTGGCTCCGTCACATCGTTGAACTTGATACGCGGCGACAATTTTATTCCGGTGCGGCCAGCGCCGATTGCCTCGGCGACATGATCGACCACGAGCAGCAGGAAGCGCGCACGGTTTACAACCGAGCCGCCATAAAAATCCGTGCGCTGGTTGATCGCCGAATCCAGGAACTGGTGGATCAGATAGCCGGACGCTGCGTGGATTTCGACCCCGTCAAAGCCCGCTTCAATGGCTCGGGCGGCTGCCGTAGCATATTCCCCTGCAACTTCCGGGATCTCATCGGTTTCCAGAGGCCGCGGCACAACAAAATCCTTTGGCCCGTCATCGGTCTTGTTCTGGCCCTTGATAGCGACGGCCGAAGGCGCGACCGGCAACACATTGCCCGGCAGGAACTCTGGCAGAGCTACGCGTCCGGTATGATAAAGTTGCGCGAAAATGCGTCCCCCGGCGGCGTGTACAGCCTGGGTAATTTCCATCCAGGCCACCACCTGCTCGGGCGTAACCAGCCCCGGTGTGCGCACATAGCCTTTGGCCATGCGCGAGACGTACGTCGCTTCTGTCAGGATCAGGCCTGCAGAGGCGCGCTGGGCGTAATAATCCTTCACAAACGGCAGAGGGACGCCATTGGCGTCCGCACGCGAGCGCGTCATCGGCGCCATGACGATGCGATTGGACAAGGCAACATCGCCAAGGCGGACCGGGTCGAACAAATTGGTCATGGCAAATTCCTGTAACGATCAAAATTGAGCGAAAGCTGACGCAACGCCCCTATTTCAGACCCTTGAGGGCCGACCGGCCGGCATAGATGGCCTGCGACCCCAATTGCTGCTCGATGCGGATAAGCTGGTTGTACTTGGCCAACCGGTCGGAACGGGCCAGCGAACCTGTCTTGATCTGTCCGCAATTGGTGGCAACAGCCAGATCGGCGATCGTGGCATCCTCGGTCTCGCCCGAGCGGTGCGACATGACTGCGGTATATCCGGCCCGATGCGCCATATCGACGGCAGAAAGCGTCTCGGTCAGGGATCCGATCTGGTTGACCTTGACGAGGATCGAATTGCCCGTGCCGGTCGCTATACCACGCGAAAGGCGCGTGACGTTAGTGACAAACAGATCATCGCCAACCAGCTGGCACTTGCTGCCGATGGCATCGGTGAGCGCTTTCCAGCCTTCCCAATCATCCTCTGCCATACCATCTTCAATAGTCACGATCGGATAATCGGCAACCAGCTTGGCCAGGTAGGAGACCTGCTCTTTTCGGCTGCGCTTTTTTCCTTCTCCCTCATAGTGATAGGAGCCATTTTTATAGAATTCGGTTGAAGCACAATCCAGGCCCAGATACATGTCCTTGCCGGCCTTGAAGCCCGCCTGCTTGATCGCGTCCATGCAGAAATCCAGCGCGGCCTCGGCGCTTGGCAGGTTCGGGGCAAATCCACCCTCGTCACCGACGTTGGTGTTGTGTCCGGCTTTCTTGAGCCCGGCCTTCAGCACCTGGAAAACTTCCGCACCCCAACGTACCGCCTCTGACAATGAGGGCGCGCCGACGGGCAGGATCATGAATTCCTGAAAGTCGATAGGATTGTCCGCATGTGCACCGCCGTTGACGATGTTCATCATTGGTACGGGAAGCACGCGAGCCTGGGTTCCACCGACGTACCGGTACAACGGCAGATTGCTGGCTTCCGCAGCGGCTTTGGCGACCGCCAGCGACACACCAAGAATGGCGTTTGCGCCCAGCTTGCTCTTGTTCGGCGTGCCGTCCAGTTCAATCATCGTCTGGTCAATGCGCGTCTGGTCTTCCGCTTCCATGCCCGTCAGAACATCGAAAATCTTGGTGTTGACGGCCTGTACGGCTTTCTGGACACCCTTGCCGCCATAGCGCTTCTTGACGCCGTCGCGCAGTTCGACAGCCTCATGCGCACCCGTCGAGGCCCCTGAGGGAACCGCTGCCCGGCCCCATGAACCGTCTTCCAGCAGAACATCCACTTCCACGGTCGGATTGCCGCGTGAGTCCAGAATCTCGCGTCCAATGATGTCTACAATTGCAGTCATGAAATCCTCGCAGAATGTTCCGGCCGTATTCAGTTTCCCGGCCGGCGCGTTAGGCCCTTACGGTATAGTCAATATTACAGCGATGGCTAAAGCCGCCACTCAGGCAGCCTTGCCTTTTTTGGCAGCTTCAATTGCCCGCCAAACCCGCTCCGGCGTCATAGGCATGTCTATGTGCCGGATGCCGAGATCCTTGAGCGCGTCGACGACTGCCCCCACGATGGCTGGCGGCGCACCGGTCGCACCCGCCTCGCCTGCACCCTTCACACCCAGCGGATTGGTCTTGCTGGGCACGATGTTGAACATGCCCTCGATATGCGACATGTCATGAGCGCGCGGCATCGCGTAGTCCATGTAAGACGCCGAGAGAAGCTGCCCATCCTCGTCATATGCCACGTTTTCCGTTAACGCCTGACCAACGCCCTGAGCGATGCCGCCCTGAGCCTGCCCGTGCACGATGAAAGGATTGAGCACCACGCCGCAATCGTCAACGGCTACATAATTGACAATCTCCACCACGCCGGTGTCCGCATCCACTTCCACTTCCACCACATGCGCACCGTTGGGAAAGTTCTCGCTGTCGCCCTTGTAGGTGACTTCCTCGTCCAGCCCTGGTTCCATGCCTTCCGGCAGGCGCTTGGGGTCATGCGCAGCGGCAGCGACTTCACCAAAGGTAATGCTGGCCGATTGTGCCTGAAACACGCCTTCTGAGAAGGTCACTTTCTCTGCCTCAGTCTGCAAAAGATGCGCGGCAATCTTCTTGCCCTTGAAGATGATCTTGTCGCAACTCATGCGAATGCTCATCCCGCCGACCATGGAAGAACGCGAACCGAATGTTCCAATGGACGTTTCAGGCGTGCGATCGCTGTCGCCATTCACCAATGTCACCTTGTCGAAGTCGACGCCGAGGAACTCGTTCACGAGCTGCGAATAGACCGTCTCATGTCCCTGCCCGTGCGAATAAGTTCCTGCGAACAGGGTGACGCCGCCGGTCTTGTCGACTGCGGCCCGCATGCCTTCCATGGGACGGCTGCCTGCACCTTCAACGAACGCAGCCAATCCGATGCCGCGATATTTACCGCGCGCCGCCGCTTCCTTGCGCCGGGCTTCAAAGCCCTTCCAGTCACCGGCATCAAGCGCCATTTGCATGGTGGCATCGAATTCCCCGGTATCAATGACGAAGCCCAGATGCGTTTTGTAGGGCATCTGCGAGGGCTGGATAAAATTGCGCCGGCGGATTTCCTCACGCGGAAGATTGCACGCTTCCGCAGCCGCATCCATCAACCGCTCCATGATGTAATTGGCTTCGGGCCGGCCAGCGCCGCGATAGGTATCGGTGCAGATCGTATTGGTGAAAACCGGTTTTACCGAATAGTAGAAATCGGTGACGTGATACATGCAGGGAATGATCCGGCCACCGCCATCCATCGGCAGGCGTACGCCGTTTTCCGAAAGATATGCACCAACGTTCAACAATGTATCGACATTCAGCGCGACGATCTTGCCGTTCGCATCAAGCCCCATTTCGCAATGGTTTATCTGGTCGCGGCCCTGATAGTCCGACACGAATGTTTCCGAACGGTCGCCACGCCATTTCACATTGCCGCCCAGCTTGCGCGCTGCATGGGCCACCATGACCATTTCCGGATACATCTTGCTGCGGATGCCAAAACCGCCGCCCGTATCCTTCGACACGATGCGCAGTTTTTCTTCCGGAATATGCAACATGGACCCGGCGAGCACGCCCTGCATGCGCTTTGCGCCCTGGCTGGGTGCGAACACTGTCAGATGATCTTTCGCCTTGTCATAGACGGCGCTGACGACACGCGGCTCCATCGGGCTCACAGCGAGGCGATTGTTGACGAGATCCACGCTCACGCGCCTGGCCGCAGAGGCCATCTTCTTTTCGACGCTCGCCTTGTCGCCATACTCCCAATGCACGACAAGATTGCTGTCATATTCGGGCCAGACCTTTGGCGTGTCGGGATCCAGTGCCTTCGCCGTTCCCACCGCCGCAGGCAGGACGTCATATTCGACAACAACAGCTTCAGCCATGTCGCGCGCCTGGGCCTGTGTCTGCGCCACCACCATGGCAATGGCCTCACCGACAAACCGGGTCTGGTCGACCGGCATGATTTGCCGCGACGGTTTGCTCATCGGATTGCCGGCACGGTCCTTGTAATTGGCTTCATTGATATATGGTCCGAGCCCGGCAGCCACCGCATCCTTGCCGGTGAAAGCACCAATGGCGCCCGGCATGGCCATGGCGTCCTATCGTGTCGATATTCGTGATCTTCGCATTGGCATGGGGCGAGCGGACAAATGCCGCGAACCAGGTCTGGCCGACAGCGACGTCATCGGTGAACTCGCCGCCGCCCGTCAGCAGGCGCACGTCTTCCTTGCGCCGGACCGGTTGTCCGATACCGAATTGACCCATCTTGTTCGCTCCAGATTTTTTGAATTGACCATGAGACGGCGCGCGCGCCGTGCTTGGCCTGCTTATGGCAATGACCGGAGCCTGATGGCAAGCGCCGATGGTCCGGTCAATGGATTAATGCGCTGCTTCGGCGCCAACACTCAAGTAGGTATGCTGGGCGGCTTCGTCGGCCTTGAGTGCAGCCGTTGTGTCCTGATAGACAATCCGGCCCCTGTCCAGGATGACCGCATCGCTGGCGAACTCAAGCGCCAGATCAATTTTCTGCTCGACCAGAATGATCGTCATGCCGCCTTCGTCGCGAATTTTCGAGAAGGCATCGAACAGCGCATCGACGATAACCGGCGCCAGCCCTTCCATAGGCTCGTCCAGCAACAACACTTTGGGGGCCCCCACCAGTGCCCGCGCAACGGCCAGCATCTGCTGCTCGCCACCGGACAACTGATTGCCCGCATTGCCTCGCCTTGCCGCAAGCCCCGGGAAAAACTCATAAATCTGTTCGACGCTCCAGCCATTGGGCTGCACCGATACGAGCAGGTTTTCGTGCACGGTCAGGGACGGGAAAATACGCCGTTCCTGGGGCACCAGCGCCAGACCGCTGCGACTGCGCTGATGGGTTGGCCAGGAGTCAATTGGCTCGTCATTCATCAGGACACTGCCGCTATGGCGATTGGTGAGCCCCATCATGGTGCAAAGCAGCGTCGTCTTGCCAACGCCATTGCGCCCGAGCAGGGCCAGTGTCCCGCCATCTGCCACCTCCAGCGAGATGCCATCCAGCACGACAGTTGGCCCATAACCAGCGACGATGTTCTTTACGGCGATTGCACTTGTCATACCTGCTTGCTCCGCCCCAGATAGACCGATCGAACTTCCGGATTGGCTGCGATCTCCGCCGGTGTCCCGGAGGTCAGAACCTGACCCAGCACCAGGACTGTAATTTCCTTGGCGAACCTGAAGACCAGATCCATGTCGTGTTCGATGAGCAGAATTGCGATGTCCTTCGGCAGCCGTTCGAGGGCTTCGTCGATGATGTGAGAATCCGTTGACGGAATGCCCGCTCCCGGCTCGTCGAGCAGCAGAACCTTCGGCTTGAGAGAAAGACCGATAGCGATTTCCAGAAGCCGCTGCTCGCCATAGGGCAATTCAGAAACCAGGCGATCCCCTGTTCCGGCAATGCCCATTTCCGCCAGATAGCTGTCGGCTTCTTCCAGACACTGACGCCATTGCTTGCCATAGACCAGCGTACGCCAGGCAAAACCAAGACGCTCGGCCACTGCAATTGCCACGTTCTCGCGAACCTTGGTTTCCATCAGCAAAGTGTTGATCTGATGGGTACGTACGAGGCCGCGCTTGACGCGTTCTTCGGCCCGAAGCTTTTCAATACGCTCGCCATTGAGCGTGATCGTGCCAGCATCAGGCGTCAACATTCCCGTCAGCAGATTGACCAGCGTGGTCTTGCCCGCGCCATTGGGGCCGATAAGGCCAAAGCGCGCGCCCGGCGCCAGATCAAGGCTGACCGATTGTGTGACAGCAAGCGCGCCAAAGTTCTTGCACAAGCCGCGAACGGACAGAACCGCCGGTGTAGAGGGGTTGCTCACTTGGCCCCTCCTTCGGTTTTCGATTTCGCCCGCCCCGGCATGAACCTGTCGATGATGCCCATCAGGCCGCCCTCAAAGAACAGCACCAGGACCATCAGCAGGAGGCCGATGAAAAACTGCCAGTAGAAGGGGTCTTTTTCCGACGCGTAATGCTCAATGACAGTGTAGATCAGAACGCCGATGAAGGCCCCGTAGAGACGCCGCTCACCGCCCAGAACCAGCATGACAACCACGATGCCAGAGGCCAGCAGGTCGAGAACCGACAGGCCGACAACACGCGTCGTTTGCGCGTAAAGCGCGCCGGCAGAGCCCGCCATTGCAGCCGAGATGGTGTACATGGCCACAAGCCGCCACCAGACGGGCGTACCGATCGCGCGCATGCGGCGCGGGTTCTGGCGAATGCCGTCGAGCGACCGGCCGAAAGGCGAATGGACGATCAGCCAGGCCAGAACAGAACCAGACGAACAACACCGCAAGGCAGTATAAATACGCGGTCTTACCGTAGAAATCGAATTTCCAGACCCCCATCAGCTCGGACATTCGTATCCCGGACAGACCATCATCGCCGCCGGTCAACGAACGCCACTGATTGGCGACCTGCTGCAGGATCGAGGCGACGGCCAGGGTGAGCATCATGATCGTGACGCCCTCCGTATGCAAAATGAGCATCCCGGTCAGAAATCCAAGCAGCGCCGCAAAGGCCGTAGCGATCAGCAGGCCGATCAGCGGATCATTAATGCCGGCCTTGGCCGAAAGGATGCCCGCCGTATAGGCAGCAAAGCCGTAAAATGCCGCCTGCCCCAGCGTGATAATGCCCGCGTAGCCGAGTGCAAGATCGACCGATAGCGTGAACAGAATAGCAATCAGGACCGTGCGCCCAAGGCTCAGGTAGCCGCCCGAAGTGGCGTCCTGATGAAAGTAGAACGCCAGCGCCAGCACCCACGGAAGCAGATGCCAGAAATTCTTGAATTGAAAGCCTGCAGCCATCGGGCCCCGGCCAGCGAGTTGTGATGGATCGGTCATGATACGTTCTTTGGTGGCAGCAGCCCGTGCGGGCGCCATAACAGAAGGGCGAAGACCAGGAACCAGAGCAGGAAGGAACCGATTTGCGGCACCAGATAGGTTCCCAGCGTCTGGATGATGCCAATGGCCAGAGCAGCCAGCAGCGAACCGCGGAAACTGCCCATGCCGCCAACAGCCACAACCACCAGGAAGTAAACCAGATTGCGCAAGGCATATTCCGGATCAAGCGGCAGAAAGCCGATGCCTACTGCGCCGCCGAACCCGGCCAGCGCACAGCCCCCGATGAATGTGAGTGTGAAGAGCACGTTGACATTGATCCCCAGCGACCGCGCCATTTCCGGATCATCCACCGCAGCACGCAACCGCGCACCGAACAGGGAATGCTCGATCAACAGCCACAGTCCCAAAGCCAGCACCGCACCCACACCAATCAGAAACAACCGATACAGCGGGTATTGGCGGTAGCCGATGCTAACCAGTTCATCGAGCGCTTCGGGCATCGGGGCCGGATAGGGTTTGGGGCCAAACATGAAGCTCATGGCCGACGACGGCCACGAACACCAGGCCGATGGTCATCAAAACCTGGGACAGCTCGCCCTTGCGGTAAAGCGGGCGGAAAATGGTCATTTCGGAAATGCCGCCGATGACGCCGACAACGACTGTAGCAAAAAGCACGCCGCCGAAGAAAGCCCAAAGTTCGGCAGATGAGCTGGCATTTTCGCCGCCGGCGAAGCTTAGCAGCCACCTGGTGAACATCACCGATACATAGCCGCCGATCATGGCGAATGCGCCATGCGCCAGATTGACCACGCGCATGAGGCCCATGGTCACGGTCAATCCCACAGAGATGATGAACAGGATCATCCCGTAGGCAACACCATCAAGCAGGATCGTGATTGCCTGCATAATTAACTACCCCCTCGGAGACCGGCGCTTTCTGTCGAACGCTGATCCAACCCATATATTGCCGGAAAACCACACCCGGCAGCAAAGCCCTGCGCTATCAGAAATCGCGCAAAAGCTCCACCAGCCGGGCGTGTTATACTCGTTTTTTACTTCTTGACCGGATTTTCTTCCTTCCACGGATCCTTCACCATGGGCGCGGTGTAGAAGTCGATGTTGACGAGTTTGCCGTCCTTCTTTTCGACTTTCCGCAGGTAGACATTCTGCACGATGTCGCGCTCATCCGGATCGATCATGACCGGACCGCGCGGGCTTTCCCATTTCATGCCCTTGTACATGCCGATTGCCTGATCGCCGGTCACTTTCGGACCGAATTTCGCGACGGCTTCATAAATCAGTTTCATGCCGTCCCAGGCGCCCACCGAGGCGATGTCCGGAATGGCCTTATCGCCATGCAGCTCAACCAGCGCTTTGCGGAATTGCTTGTTCAGAGCGCTGTCGCGGGTTTCTGTGTAATGCAGACCGGAAATCGCGCCCAGAACCGCATCACCAATGGCCGGCAGGAATATCTCCTGCAATTCGCCGCCAGCCAGCAACATTACACCCTTGTCCTTCAGGCCGCGCGAAGCAAATTCGCGAATGGCGGCGATGGAAGGCGCACCAGCAGGAACGAAGATGTAAACCGCTTCCGCTCCGGTTTTTGCAGCGCGTTCAAGATAAGGCGCAAAATCCGTGGTCGCGATAGGCGCACGATCCTTGCCCAGCATCTTGCCGCCGTTTTGCTCAAAGCCCTTGGAGAAGTAGATTTCGGCGTCATGGCCGGGGGCATAGTCGCTGACGATTGTGTAGGCAGTTTTCTTCTTGGCCACTTTGGCAGCCCATTCGCCGACGGGCTTGATGTATTGCGGTATCGTCATGCTGACCCGCACGAAATAAGGCGAGCGGCGTGTGATCATGCCTGTTGCTGCATTCATGATGACGACAGGAATTTTGGTCTCGTTTGCAATTTCACCGACTGCCAACGCATTGGGCGTCATGGTGAAACCACTCAGGAATTTAACTTTCTCGCGAATGATCAGCTCTTCAGCATGCTGACGTGTCTTGGCAGGATTGATGCCACCGGTGTCGCGATAGATCACTTCGATCTTGTGACCGTTCACTTCGTTTCCGTTGACCTTCTGAAAGGCCTCCACCGCCTGCTTGTACTGTGTACCCCAAACCGCGAATGGTCCGGAGAATGGCGCAATCAGCCCGACCTTAACGGTCTCGGCCCTTGCTGCCACACTCGTCGCCAGAATTGTCGCAGCTGCAATCGCAAATAGAGCTCTCTTCATGCTTCCTCCCTCGCGGTGATTAGCCGCTTGTTTATTGCGTGTTTTCCCCCTCACGCCGGGTCGAAATATCGCTACCGCCACATACAAATGCGGCGGTAGCAAATCACCATTCCTGTCTTACTTGCAGGGATTAGCTTCTTTCCACGGATCCTTCACGTCCTTGAAGGTTTCCACGACCTTGTTGGTCAGCCGGCCGTCTTTTTTCTCGACGACACGAATGTCCACGTTGTTGATCATGTCACGGGTTTGCGGATCAATCCGCACACCCTCACCACGCGGGCTGTTGAACTTGAATGACTTGGAGAATTCAACGAACTGCTCGGCCGTGAATTTCGGACCAAGCTTCTTGATTGCCCCATAGATCAAGTCCATGCCGTCCCATGCTGCAGTCGAGCCAATGTCCGGAATGGCGTCCTTGCCGAACATTTCAACCAGCGTCTTGCGCAGCAAAAGGTTTGCAGGAGTGTTGTTCGAAGCTGTGTAGTGGTTGGACGAATAGGTGCCTTCCACGTTATCGCCGATCGCAGCCAG
The DNA here is from genome assembly GCA_963700795.1 of uncultured Alphaproteobacteria bacterium. GTDB lineage: Bacteria > Pseudomonadota > Alphaproteobacteria > Rhizobiales > Beijerinckiaceae > Terripilifer. Next base: position 382,243 of record CAVOYX010000001.1, read on the forward strand.
GAAGATTTCCTGAATTTCACCAGAACCGACCAGCTTCACACCCTTTGCTTTCAGACCGCGCTTGGCGAACTCGCTGATGATCGAGATCGATGGAGTGCCGGCAGGGCTAAAAATATAGACTGAATCCGGATTGCTTGCGGCAGCGCGTTCCAGGAACGGTGCAAAGTCAGTCGTCGACAGCGGGAACCGGTCTTTGCCAAGAACCTTGCCGCCGGCCTTCTGGAATTCGGACAGGAAGATGGCTTCGGCATCATGACCGGGCGCGTAATCTGCAACGATTACATAAGCCGATTTGATGTTCATCTTCTTGACCATGTATTCCGGCATCGGCTTGATGAACTGCTGCACGGTCATGGAAACGCGAACGTAGTATGGCGACTTGCAGGTGATCATCGAAGTCGCAGCGTTCATGATCACGGTCGGCATCTTTGCTTCGGTGATGATTTCCGCAACTGAAAGAGCGTTCGGTGTCAGGCTGAAGCCGGTCAGAACCTTGATCTTCTCGCGCAGGATCAGCTCTTCTGCGAGCTGGCGCGCCTTGGCAGGATTAACCGCACCAACGTCACGATAGATGACTTCGATCTTGTTGCCGTTGACGCTGTCGCCATGTACTTTCTGGTAGGCCTTGATGGCCTGCGAGAATTGCTTGCCCCAGACAGCAAACGGTCCGGAGAAATTGGAGATATGTCCGATTTTGATGGTTTCCGCGTGCGCAGCGCCAGCGGCAATTACAGCGGCCGCAGATGCGGCAGCCAGTACGAGTTTACGCATTCATTCCTCCCAAAGGTTGCGAAAATTCAAGCCAGCTACATTTGTAGAGGCAAGTCCAGAAGTGTCAACAGCACGGCTAAAAACAGTGATTCGTGGGACGAAGTCACCTGAATGGGACCCGCCTCCATCATTTTTTAAGAGGATGGGCCTCTTTCCATGGATCCTTGACCATTTTCTCCGTATAGACATCGATATTCACAAGCTTGCCGTCCCGTTTTTCGACACGTCGGATATAGATGTTTTGAATGACGTCCCGCTCGATCGGGTCGATGAGGATCGGACCGCGTGGACTTTTGAACGTCTTGCCCTTGGCGAATTCAACGAACTGGTCACCTGTGAATTTTGGGCCCAGGGCTTTGACTGCCTCATAGATCAGATGCATTCCGTCCCAGGCGCCGATCGCCCCCATATCTGGCACGGCATCGCGACCGAACATCTCCGTAAAGGTTTTCCGGATCAGGATGTTCTCGGGATTGGTGTTGGTTTCCGTATAATGCAGCGATGAAATCGTGCCGATTACATCATCGCCAATCGCAGGCAGGTAAATTTCCTGCACCTCGCCACCTGTCAGCAGTTTCATGCCTTTTTGTTTCAGCCCGCGTTTGGCAAATTCGCGAATGATGGCAATTGATGGCGCGCCTGCGGGCATGAAGATATAGACATATTCAGCCCCTGACGAAGCTGCGCGCTCCATGTACGGGGCATAATCTGTTGTCGCCAACGGAATACGGTCCTTGCCGAGCACCTTGCCACCAGAACTTGTGAAGCCCGAGACAAAGGCCTCCTCGGCGTCATGTCCGGGTGCGTAGTCGCTTACCAGCGTATAGGAGGTTTTCTTTTCACTGTTCTTGCCGGCCCATACCCCCAGAGGCCGGATGTATTGCTGCACCGTCAGGCTGATACGAACGTAATATGGTGACTTGCGCGTGATGACCGACGTCGCAGCGTTGAAGATGACCAGCGGCGTCTTCGATTCCGTAATCACTTCCGCGACAGCAAGCGCGTTTGGCGTGAGACTGAAACCGGTGAGTACCTTGATCTTGTCACGCAGGATCAATTCTTCGGCCAGCTGCCGGGCCTTGGCAGGATTTACCGCACCCACATCGCGATACAGGACTTCGATCTTGTGTCCGTTGACCGTGTCGCCATGCACTTTCTGATAGGCTTCGATCGACCGTTTGAATTGCTGTCCCCACACAGCAAAGGGTCCGGAGAAATTCGAGATGTGGCCGATCTTGATGGTATCGGCCAAACCTGCTGTTGCGGTTGTGGCCAGAACGCCCGCGGCAAACGCAACGACAATTCGCCTCATGTGCATCTCTCCCTCGGAAATCCCAATGAATGCAAATGAACCCTACAACACCGGCAAATTGCGCGAAAGAGCAGTAAAATTACTCATATTCCGATCATTATGCTTGTCTGATCACGTGCAGAGCATTCACTGATGAGGGCGAAAAACACGTCCGGGACCGGAAAAATCATTGCCTTGCAGTGGGCCTGTAAATACAATCAGCTAATCAATTCAATCGGTAAAAATCCGGCTTAAGCGGGAAATCAGGGAGGAAAATCGTGAAATCAACACTTCTTCTTGCAGGCGTGGCTGTTGCAGCGCTGGCAGTCTCAGGGGCTTCGGCCCAGACGATCACCATCGGCACCAGCCCTCAGGGCAGTTCGAACTATGCCCTCGGTAATGCCCTCGGCAAGGTGATGGGCGATATTTCCAAGATCAAGGCCAGGGTCGTGCCCTACGGCGGCGGTCAGAAAATCCTGCCGTCCATTGACGCCAAGCGTTTCGACATGATGCTGGCAAGCTCAACCGATGCCTTCTTTGCCTACAACGGCAAAGGCGAATTTGAAGGCAAGCCAACCAAGAACCTTCGCGCTATCGGTGTTCCACTCACCTATTACCTGTCGTGGCTTGTGAAGAAGGACGCACCCTACAAGACCATCGCAGATCTCAAGGGCAAGAAAGTTGCGATCGGATACGACGCCAACGTGTCGCAACGCCGTTCGGTCCTGTCGCAGATGGCTGCAGCCGGCTTGAAGGAATCCGATTTTGACGGCGTCAAGGTTCCCCACGTCGTGCGCGGCGCTGACGATCTGGCCCAGGGCAAAATTGAATTGACATCATTCGCGGTTGGCGCCGGCAAGGTTGCCGAAATCAATGCGAAGATTTCCGGTGGCATTCGCTACCTGAACTTCCCCACCGACGAGGCTTCGATCAAGCGCATGCGCGAATACATGCCGATGGGCGGCGTCAAGCTGGTTCAGCCTGCCGCCAACCTGGTTGGCATTGTTGGCCCGACCTACGTGCAAACCGAAGACTACATGCTCGTTGCTGGCGCACACGTGTCCAATGAAGTGGCCTATCAGGTCGCCAAGATGCTGGTCGAAAGCCAGGACGCTCTGGCAAAGGTGAACCGTCAGTTCGGACGCTACGACCCGAAGGAAGTGGCGCTTGACCTCGGCGTGCCTTTCCATGATGGCGCCATCAAGTACTTCAAGGAAAAAGGCATGTGGCCTGCAAAAAAGAAATAGCAATAATTGCGCGGACCGGCGGTGAAAATCACCGGTCCTCGCTTTCTGTTTGCGTCATAGATGAATACGCAAGACCTTCTGCCAGGAGATGTCTGGCAGATCAGAATCCGGCAATTCCAAATTCCAAACAATTAGCTTCAAATTCATCCGCTCGGCGCGGTGGAAAACTGGTGACATATGGCTGAGGGTGACGCAGAGAAAACTACCATTGCACCTGTCGTTCGCCCGTTGGCGATCGCGATTGCCGTCATTCTGACACTGGCCGCGCTCGCAAGGGCTGCGGATCTGTTTCGCGCAGTAAACATCGACATGATCGATGAGACATACAATGCGTATTTTCTGGCTGGCGCGATTGCCCTGCTCTTTCTGACGGTCAATGTCGGCAGCCATCGTGGCGGCATGCCGCCATGGTATGACATCCTCGCGGCGCTCGCCGGCGCTGGCGCTGCAATCTATGTCGGCTTTTTCTATCAGGACCTTGACTTGCGTTCTCCCGGCTTTCCGCTCGACGGAATTCTGGTAGGCGGCATTCTGCTCATTCTGGTACTGGAAGGCTTGCGGCGAACAGCAGGCAATATTCTTGCAGGCATTTTGCTGGTTTTTATTCTTTACGGTCTGATTGGCCATCTGGTGCCCGGCTCGCTGCAGGGCCGCTACGTCGATCCGCGCGAAATGCTGCTGTATCTGGCCATTGATACCAACGGAGTCTTTGGTTCGATCCTCGGCGTCGCGACTACAGTTGTTGTTGCCTTTCTGTTTTTCGGCGCGTTGCTCAACAAGTCCGGCGGCTCGGAATTCTTTACCGACATCGCAATCTCCCTGATGGGGAATATGCGCGGTGGCGGCGCAAAAATCGCCATCGTTTCATCTTCTCTGTTCGGCACAATTTCGGGCAATGCCGTATCCAACGTCGTTACGACCGGCGTTATTTCAATTCCGTTGATGAAGGCCTCCGGCTACAAGCCCCATCACGCTGGCGCCATTGAAGCTGTTGCTTCCACCGGTGGACAATTGATGCCGCCGATCATGGGAACGGCCGCATTCCTCATGGCCGAATTCCTTGCAGTGCCCTACAGCGCTGTGGTGGCCGCAGCCACCATCCCTGCAGTGCTGTTCTATGTCGCGCTTTTCATTCAGGCCGATCTTGAAGCGGCGAAGGGTAATTTTTCCTCTGTCCCCGCCGACCAGCGTCCCAAGGCGCGCGACGTCCTGCGTCGCGGCTGGTTTTTCCCAATCCCCTTTGCTGTTGTCATCGGCGCTCTGTTTTCCTGGAACGAATTTCCGGAAACGGCTGCCCTCTACGCATCCCTTGCAATGATCGCTTGCGGCATGGCCGCCGGTTACAATGGCAAGCGCATGAGCGTGCGCGATGTCTGGGATGCGATGGTAGAGACAGGCCGTGCATCGCTGGAAATTCTGGCGATTGCTGCGGCAGCCGGTTTCATCATCGGCATCCTCAATGTCAGCGGTCTGGGTTCGGCGCTCACGACAACGCTGGTGAATCTTGGCGAGGGCAATCTGCCGCTTCTGCTGATCCTGGCCGCCGGCATATCGATCATCCTGGGCATGGGTATGCCGACCGTCGGCGTTTATGTATTGCTAGCTGCGCTCGTCGCACCAGCGCTTGTACAGGCAGGCGTGTCCGACATGGCAGCGCACATGTTCGTCATGTATTTTGGCATGATGTCCATGACCACGCCGCCCGTAGCTGTCGCTGCCTACGCTGCAGCCAGCATCGCCGAGGCAGATTCCGTCAAGACAGGATTTGCCGGTGTGAAATTCGGCTGGTCGGCCTATATCGTTCCGTTCCTGTTTGTCTCCTCGCCAAACCTGTTGATGGATGGAACATGGGTCAATGTTGCCCTGGCCTTCATCACCGCTATCATGGGCGTATATCTGGTATCGGTCGGCGTGGCCGGCTACATGACACGCAGTATCGGATATCTGCACCGCCTGTTATTCGCCATCGCAGGCATCCTGATGATGATCCCTGCCAATGCATTCCAAGGCGCCATCTGGACGGATATCGGCGGATTTGCAGGCGGGGCGCTGCTCATCGGATGGGAAATTTTCGTCGGCAGGAAAAAGTCTGCGATAGAGCCGGTCCCTGCGCAATAACGCAGGGAAAGGGCGCAGACAGAATCCACCCTCAGGCGAGATCGGCGTCAGATATCCAGCCGGAAGACCTTGCGTGCATTGTCTTCCAGTATGGCCTTCTTTTCTGCGTCCGTGAGCCAGTCGAAGCTCCTTATGATGGGCACGATATCGTCATAGGTGCGCCCTGTATCGGCATTGCGTGCGGCACCGACGCCCGGACATTCCGCACCGAAGAGACAGCGGTCCGGTCCCACGGCCTGTATCAGCAATTTGAGCGCGGCTTCGGTGTAAAGAACCGTATCGAAATAAAGGTTGCGCAGGCGCTTGGAGAATAGTCCCCGCTTGCCCCGGGCAGATTGCGCCTCGAACCGTCCAAGCTGGTAAGGGATTGCCCCGCCGCCATGGCTGACAAGAATCTTCAACTTTGGAAAATCCGTATAAACGTCCGAATTCATCAGACCGAACACGGCTGTTGTCTCCTCGTTGACAAAATGCAGCGTGTAGGGTTCGCGATCGGGATTGCGTGAACCGGTTGCGTGGATGTGGCCGACCACATCCAGTTCGCAAAGTTTTTCATAAAGTGGATACCAGAAGCGGTCGCCCATAGGCGGCGCTTTCTCGCCGCCATTTTCGAATGGATCGGGATTTATCAGACAGCCACGAAACCCGTATTCCTTTACACAGCGCTCCAGTTCCTTGATCGCCATGTCCAGATTGTCTCCGGCCACATGCGGCAGGCCCGCAACGCCAACGAAGCGTTTGGGATAGATCTGTGTCTGGCGGTAGATGATATTGTTGGTTTCCTCGGTGAACCATTGCACGATTTTTGCAGGCCGTTCCGATGTCATCATCTGAAAGGGTCTGGGCGAAATGCATTGCGCATCCGTTCCCACCTCGTCGAGAAACGCCATGTGACTTTTATCGCCGCCACCGAAATGCTCCACTTCAACGGCAGCGCGAATTTCTTCATCGGAAACCTTGATCCCGCCGCGGCCATGCGAACCGCGATGCGCCAGAAGATTGGCCTTGTAGGCCCACAACTGAACCGGTGCGCTCACATGCGCGTGGCAATCGATAATCATGTGATCCTCCCGAAATGGCGCGACCGCGTTATGTGCAGTCTGCGCAAGTCATGCGCCACTGTCTATACCGATTTTGTACGGAGCAGGACGGCAGGCTAGTCGCTGTCGCGATCCAGCCGGCGGAACAGCGCATCAACCGAGGCCTGATCGCGCTTCCTGCGGTTCTCACGCGGATCTGGAAACGGGCGCTTGTCGAAGGAACCGCCGAAGTAATCGTCGTGCTGCTGCGCATCCCAAAAGCCGATGTGCACACCGGGCGGCTCACTGAAAGCCATCTTGTCGATGCGTTCGGGTGTCAGAGTAATCCGCGCATGATGGCGCAGTGCCCACTGGCTCAGCCGCTCCTCCATCAGTTCGCGAATGTGGGCATAATCGGGATAGCCGCCCAGGTCGTTCAGTTCTTGCGGATCATTCTCCAGATCGAACAGCATTGGCCGGAACTTTTCGCAGTGAACGAATTTCCAGCGCTTGTCGCAGATCATCACAAGGCGCGCGTCTTCCTGCGACACGTCCAGCTCTTCACGCGCATAACGGGTGGAATAATCAAATTCAGAAATTGCATAGTCGCGCCATTCCGGGCGCTGGCCATGCAAGAGCGGGCCAAGGTCCCTGCCCTCGAGAATATGCGGGATCGCTTTGCCGCCGAAGAAACTGTGAAACGTCGGCGCAAGATCAATGCCCTCCACGAGATCCGGACTGACGCTCCCGCGCGTTGCGTCGGCCTCCTTGCGAGGATCGTACACGATCAGCGGCACACGAACGGACGGATCGTGAAACAAATCCTTTTCGCCCATCCAGTGATCGCCCAGATAATCGCCATGGTCGGAGGTAAACACGATCATCGTGTTCTCGAACAGGCCGCGCTCCTCCATGAATGCGAACAGCTTGCCCATCTGGTCATCGACCTGGGTAATCAATCCCATATAGGCAGGAATGACCCTGTCCCGCACCTTGGGGTGTGACATGACCTGGCAGATACGCGTGTTCTGGTAGGCCCGGAAAACCGGATGGTCCGTCTGCTTTTCCGCTTCCGAGCGGATCGGTGGCAAGACATCCTTCGGCCCGTACATGTTGTGGTAGGGCGCGGGCACGATATAGGGCCAATGCGGCTTGATGAATGACAGGTGGCACAGCCAAGGCTGGTCGCCGGCATCCTCGATGAACTGCATCGCGCGCCGGGTCATGTATGGCGTCTCGGAATGTTCTTCGGGAATGCGCGCCGGAAGGTGCGCATTTTCCATCAGCCAGCCGGACAGAATTTCGCCGTTTGGGCCTTCGGCCGCATTGGCCCAGTCATCCCAGGGATTTTCACCTGTGAAGCCGTGTTCAGCCAGATAGCGGTTGTATTCCGGATCGCCCTTTACCGGTCCGTATGGATGCTGCCCGTCATCCCGCTCGAAAGGCTCGAAACCGCATTCGCTCAGGCGCTTTCCGATCTCGGAATTCGGATCGATGCCAAGCCGCGCCATGCCCTCCAGATCAGGTATCATGTGGGTCTTGCCGACAAGCGCGGTGCGTACGCCCAGCGGCCTGAGATGATCGCCAAGCGTCGGCTCGCCAACGCGCAGCGGAAACCCGTTCCATGTCGCCCCGTGAGAGCGGCAATAGCGCCCGGTATAATAACTCATGCGCGACGGTCCGCAGAACGGCGACTGGATGTAGGCCCGGTCGAAACGCACACCGCGCGCTGCCAACTTGTCGAGATTGGGCGTTTTCAGCGTGGGATGGCCCGCGCAGCCGAGGTAATCCCAGCGCAGCTGATCGACCATGATCCAGAGTACGTTGCGTGCCTGCCCAGTCATTACCGCTCCCAAAAAAGGTTCCGCGCGTCTTTTACGGCGATCCCATAAGGGAGGGCAACCCGATTGCCAGCCACGGGAATACCATCACCAGTCCAAGGCAGACAAGCATGGCAATCAGGAACGGCCAGACACCTTCGAAAATGGTCCAGACACTGATTTCCGGCACGACCGAATTTACGACAAAGACATTCATGCCGATCGGCGGTGTTATCAGTCCAAGTTCGACGACGATGATGACAATGACGCCGAACCAGATGAGATCGACGTTATAGGGCTTCAGGATCGCCACGAAAACCGGGACCGTGAGAATGAGCATTGCCAGGGAATCGAACACGCAACCCAGCACCACGTAGATCAGGCAAATTGCCAGGATGATCATGATCGGCGTTGCATTCAGCCCGTTGATCCAATCGGTCATGGCAGTCGTCAGACCGGCGATGGTTATGAAATTGGCAAACACCAGGGCGCCGATCGTCACAATGAAAATCATGCCGGAGGTGATGGCGCTTTCAATCAACGCTTCGAAGGTCGACCTCCAGTTGAGTTTGCGCCGGAACAAGGCAAAGGCAAATGCACCGGCTGCGCCAATACCTGCCGCTTCATTGGGCGTGAAGACACCCAGGTAAATTCCGCCGATGATGATGGCGAACAGGACAATGATACCCCAGACGCGCCCCAGCGCGTGCATCCGCGCATTCCATGCGAGCTTTTCTGCCGGAGGCCCTATCTCCGGATTGATTGCTGTGCGTACGCCCACAGCGACGACGAACAGCAACGTCAGAAGAATACCGGGCACGATACCCGCGATGAACAATTTGCCAATGTCCACTTCCGCCAGAATACCGAATATCACCATGGGCACGCTGGGCGGTATGAGGATGCCAAGCGTGCCACCAGCCGCAATGGCTCCAGTAGAAAGGGAATCCGCATAGCCATAGCGGCGCATGGACGGCATGGCCACACGCCCCATCGTTGCAGCGGTCGCTACGGAAGAACCGCACACCGCTGCAAATCCGCCGCATGCGACGACCGTCCCCATCGCAAGCCCGCCGCGCCGGTGACCGACCATTGCATTGGCAGCATCGTATAATTCCGTGGACAGATCGGCGCGATGAATGAAAGCGCCCATCAGAATGAACAACGGGATGACCGTAAAGCCATAATTGGTCGACACATCGAACATCTGCTGGCCCGCCATTGCGAAACCGGCAATGAGATTGTCCCAGTCGATGGCCAATGCACCGTCCCTGAAACCAATCAACGTTTGTCCAACCATGTTGGAACGCAAAATGGCAAAGCCGATCGATCCGACAAGCAACATCGAAAAACCAAGCGGGACACCCGTGAGCGCCAGAAACAGGACGGCGGCAAATCCGAGAGAGGATGCAAGCATCAATCGGTTCCGATACTGGAGGCTTCGACGGAAGTAAGCTGCGGATCAAGGCCCATCGCGCCGCGCACGAACATGATGGCAATGATCATAACAGCCAATATGGCGAAGAATGTCATTGCCCAGGCAATCGGCGCCAGTGGCAGCGAAAGATAACCCGAAACCTGCTTCGATTGCGAAAGCGAGTTACCCTGCTCGGCGATGCGATATGCGATAACAAGCAATGCGATGGCCGAGATACCGAGCGTATAGATGCGATGCATGCGTAGTGCCCCGCCATGCAACCTGTTCTCGACAAGCGACACGGATAGATGGCTGTTGCTGGCCGTTGTCAGGGGCAGTGCCGCAAACACAATGAAAGCCATCAGGTACTGGACGATTTCAAAGCCGCCGGGAATCGGCGCATTGAAAAGATACCGGCCGAACACATCGATGGTTGTTATGGTCATCATGGCAAACATTACGATCGCCATGATCAATTTCAGACTGAAATCAAACAGCCGCCAAATCTGTGCAAGCATTCCACGCGCCCTTTGCAAAACGTCTTTATTGGCGGCCCGAAGACTTTAGCCCCCGGCTGCGAGCTTGCGCGCTTCGCTTTTGTAGAATTCGAGCGCCGCCTTGCCGTCAATACCCAGAGACTTCGTCGATTTGTAATAGGCTTCGTACATGGGCGCCCAGAGCTTCTGCAGTTGCGCATTGAACTCGGCAGATGCAGGCTCTGCTACTACGCCGCGCTTGATGTATTCAGCACGGAATCCATCGGCAATCTTCTTCAGATCCATCGAATATTTCGGCAATTCGCCCATGCCCAGCTGCATGATTGCGTCCTGGTCTTTCTTGGCAATACGGGCCCACTTGCCCTTGTTGAAGAAGACCGTGAATTTTGGTCCGAAGATACCACCGTCGACATCGGTGACCGCGCCCAGATATTGCGAAATCTTCACTGCATTCAAATGTTCCATGTCGACGCAGCAGAACATGTCCACCACGCCCTTCGACACAATTTCATGCATGCGAACGGCAGGTCCTGGAACGATTGCCGCACCGGTAACGCCAACTGCCTGCGCCGTCAGACCAGGAAGTGCCCAGACCTTCTTGCCCTTGAACCATTCGACCGATTGCACAGGCTTCTTGTCCATATTGTAAAAGCCGCCATGGTCGCCAGCAAAGAAGCCTACATGGACAACATCGGTAATGGGATTCTTGGCCTTGAAGTATTTGTCGTATGTCCGGTTCAGGGCAATTGCATCGACATCCGGCCGCGTGCTGGTGCCGGGCAGATAGGTCAATTGCAGTGGCGGATGTGACTTCTGCAAGAAAGCGGTCAGCATGTAACCGCCGTCCGCGATGCCGGCCTTCACCATGTTCATCTGTTCCGGCGGAGGTGCAAGATTCTGCGGCGAGAGCTTTATCTTGACCCGCCCTTCGGTAACCTTTTCGACGTTGGCGATGAACGGTGCGGCAATCTTCAGGTGCAGATTGCCAGCATGCGGAGCAAAGCTATTGAACAGCAACGTGGTCTGCGCATTTGCGAGATTGGCCGACAGTGCCAGACCGGCAATCCCGGCTAAACCGATTGCTATCCGAATTGCAGGTTTCATCACTCATTCCCTCCAGGATCGTCCGGCATTGCGCCAGATTCTTGAGTGCATTTCATACCATTACTGTATCCGCCCGCAAGAGCAGACCAATCGCGTGCCATTACGCGATACAGACTTTGTTTATTCCGGTCGTTGTCCGAAATATGCCGCGTTCAAAACCCGCAACACATCGGCACGCGTAAATTCGCGCGGATTCCAATACGGGTTGGCAACAGCAATATCGGCTGCCTTTTCAATACCGGCCTTCCGGCATGCCAAGATCAGCCAGCCGCATACGGTGCACCCAGTTTGCTGGCCAGATCAAACAGGCCCTGCCCTGCTGTCCTGGCACCCAGTGCCGCTGCGGCAGGAGCCAGCAGATCCGGCACGGCAGCCTCGTTAAAGGCCGTCGCATGAGGCAATACAACCGTATGTGTTTCAGCATGCGGCAGATCGAAACTGCCACCAAGCACGTGGCACAGCTTGTGGTGCAGCGCCATGGTGATGGACCCGAGCGCCATGCCGCACAGAAAGGCGCCATAAAGCGCATCGCTTCTGGCTTCCCGGTCCCCCGCATTGGCCATGATCTTCGGCAAGGCCCGCGCCAGAGCCCGGATACCATCAACCGATGCAAGGGAAATGATCGGGTTGCGGTCCTTGGCGTAGAGCGCTTCGATCGCATGGGCGATGGCGTTCATCCCGCTGGTCGCGCTAAGCGGCTGCGGCAAACCCATGGTCAAGTCCACATCGTAAACGACGACCTCCGGCAGATATCTTCGGATCGCGGAACGTCGTCTTCAGCCCGTCTTTGGTTTCGCCAAGGATCGGCGTCATCTCGGAACCGGCATAGGTGGTCGGCACCACGATCTGCGGCAAGTCCGTGCGCCACGCGATTGCCTTGCCCAATCCGGTCGTCGAGCCCCCGCCAAGCGCGACGGTGCAGTCAGCACCGCTGTCTTTCACAGCCGATAGCGCCGCATCGGTAACGTCGAACGGCGTATGCATGGTCGCGCCCGAAAAGACGCCGGCTGCGCGCGCCCCGATCTGCGCCGCCAGCGCTTCAGCATCCCCCTTTTGTTGTGGGGTCGACAGGACCAGCGCCCTTTTGGCACCAAGCCGGTCGATCTCCTCACCAACCTGCGCCAGTGTGCCGGAACCAAAAACCACACGCGCCGGAGCGCCTACATAAACGAACGGTTGCATCTGTCTGTCCCGTCTGCCAATTCGATGACAGGTGATAGCCCGCCGGCTCACCAATAGGCAAACCCAGACCAGCCCGGGCAGATTCTGATGACCGATAATACCGACTTCATCTCCGTCCCGGCCTCCGGCGATCACGCCGAAATCCGTGCAGCAGTTCGCGCAATCTGCGCCCGCTATCCCGGCGAATATTGGCGTAAACAGGAAGACGCCAATGCCTATCCGGACGCCTTCGTGCGTGAGTTGACGCAAGCCGGTTTCCTGTCAGCCCTGATACCGGAAGAATTCGGCGGCTCGGGCCTGCCCCTGCGCGCCGGCGGCGCCATTCTGGAGGAAATTCACGCCTCGGGCTGCGACGCCTCAAGCTGTCACGGCCAGATGTACATGATGCACATGCTGCTGCGCCACGGCAACGACCGGCAGAAAAACGCCTATCTGCCGGGCATCGCCTCCGGCGTGTTGCGCTTCCAGTCCTTCGGCGTCACCGAGCCGGTGAGCGGCTCCGACACCCTGCAACTCAGGACCCGCGCCGAACGCAGCGGTGAGCATTACATCGTCAATGGCCAGAAGGTCTGGACATCGCGCGCGGCCAATTCCGATCTCCTCACCCTGCTCTGCCGGACGACGCCGCGCGACAAGGTTGCCAAACATACCGAAGGCCTCTCGATCCTGCTCGTCGACATTCGCGAGGCGCTGGGCAATGGCCTGACCATCGCCCCCATCGATACAATGGTGAATTACGACACCAACGAATTGTTCTTCGACAATCTTAAAGTGCCTGCGGAAAATCTCATCGGCATTGAAGGCAACGGCTTTCGCCAGATTCTCGATGGCATGAATTCCGAACGCATTCTGCTCAGTCATGAAAGTCTTGGCGATGCGCGCTATTTTGTCGACAAGGCTGTTGCTTATGCCAAAGAGCGGGTGATCTTCGGAAGGCCGATCGGCCAGAACCAGGGCGTGCAGTTTCCGCTGGCAAAAGCCTATGCGGAATACCGCGCTGCCGACGCCATGACGCGCATGGCCGCTGCACTGTATCAATCGGGCGCCGCCTGCGGCGAAGAGGCCAATATCTCCCGCTACCTGACCGCAGAAGCTGCATGGAATGCGGGAGAGGCCTGCATGCAGACGCACGGCGGCTTTGCTGTGGCGCGCGAATACGACATCGAACGCAAATGGCGCGCGGCCCGCATCCAGCGTCTTGCGCCAATCTCGACCAACATGATCATGGCCTACATCGGCCATGGCGTACTGGGTTTGCCGAAGTCGTATTGACGTGAACCTGACAAACTATCCGACAGGTTTCATGCCGGGATTCATGGCGCTGACACAACCGTGGCTTTCGCGCATGTTTTTTGTGAAACGCTAGAGCGCGCGATGACCGGATTACAGGATTGTCACGCAACCAGTTGCCCCGACTGCGGCAAACCTATTTGGCTGGATCGGCGAGCGAGCGAATTCTTTTCAATTCACGCGCGGCGATCTTGCTTCCGGCATTGGCGGCAACTTCGTACCATTCAATTGCCTTGGCCTTGTTGACCTCGGTTCCTTTGCCATATTCATATGCCGAGCCCAGATAAAATCCGACCATGGTCACCATTGGCGTCCCTGCATTAGGCTTTTTGAGCTTCAATGCATCGGCTGCCAGCATTGCGAAAATTTCGTTCTCGGATTTATTCGCATTGCCGGTGCCGATAATGAGCAGTTTGAAAAGCTTCGTGGCCTGGATCGCACCGGCAGAAAGATTTTTATCTTGCGGCGATGCCGCAGTGGCTGCCCTGCAACTGGCAATGCCGTCTATAAGAACTTCAAGACCGAATTCACGAAAAGCTCTTTCAATCCTGCTGCCTGTTGGCTTGTCGCTTGTCCCCGCTCCTCCCGCTGTCAACTCCAGGCATCGCTTATGCGCTTCGGCATCTGCTAGGCCCGAAGGTTGCGCAAAAGCTGTGCTTGCCAGCATTAGACCCAGCACCATGGCGCCGGAGAGAATCCAGAAAGGAGGAAGAGAATATCTTTTCGATTGGAGCACGAACGTCTTTCTCCTTGTTCAGGATTAAGGTTCCCCGCCCATACCTGTACACACGACCAAACCAGATCGGTTGATGAGCGTTAGCACCACTGCACGAGGATTTGCTAACCAAGTCCCGACGCAAGAGCCAGAACCATCCAGTGCAGGAACACCTCTCCTAGACTGGAAACTCTTCCAGCAGTTCCACCGGATCGCCATACTTTGCGGCGACTTCAATCACCTTGGGGTCGCGCAACGATTGAAGAAAGCCGTCGTCGATCAAAACATTGTTGCCGGCAGTGACGGTCGAGTCAAACGTTACCAGATCCATATGCACGTGCGGCTCTTCCCAATTGGGCATGACCCGGCGGAGATATTCGCTTTCCTTCGGACCATTGATGCCAAAGTGCAGAGCGCCCGGAGAATTGGGCCCGGCAGGATATATGTCAAAGCGCGGCGCCTTCGGATTGTGACCGCAGCCCAGCTCCTCAAGCGTGCCGCCGAGGATAAAGTCGCGCAGGATTTCGGCTTCTTGCGTATCGCCATGCACGGCAATGACCTTGTCGTCGGCGAATTCGACGCCCGGCGGCTTGTCGAACGGCTTGTCGAAGCCCACGGCCCATTGCGGATAGATGATGCCTTTCAGGCCAACCTTGTAATCGGGTTGTGACCGAACATGATCGGATCATAAATGTTGGGGCCATGCGTTGGCATGTAATGCACATAGCAGCCATTCTCATCGGCGTAGTTATGGCCGCGCCAGCGATTGTCCTTCTTCATCCGGTCACGCATTTCGGCTGAAAAGGGAACGGTGAAATCCGTTCCCCGATGATCGGTGATGCGCATGTCGAACGGGCCATTGTCCGGATAAAGCCGCGACGTGCCGCGTATCAGCTCACCGACAATCTCGATGGGAAAGCGCGCCTGCGGTGTGTTCCACAAATCAAGATTGCGGAAGAAAGTGATCTTCACCCAGCGCTGACCCTTGTTCTTGCGCAAACCGATGCAGAAGGGATCGAACACCGAGGCAAACCAGGTGGAGACGACGAAGTCCGCGCGCTCCAGCAGCGCCCGCGCTTCTGCAGGCACAGCGACATAACGTGTGGATTCACCCATATAGGAAATGAAGGTCGCGCCCCGCGACTTGCACAGACCCTGCACCGCCTGAATGATGCGCGGATCCAGCAGCGGATCTGTCAGCATCACCACATGGTCACCCTGGCGAATGCCGAAGACCTTGTGAAAATTATCCACTGCCTGGACATATTCGGTGATGTTGGCCTGCCCGTAATCAACCTGTCGTGGCAGGCCGCGGCGCGTCGGGCTGTTCAGAATATCGGCATTGGTATTGGGGATACGCGGCATGGGACGTCTCCAGCTTGTATTGCTTCTTGCCAGAATGCACCCGCTGCGGCAGTCTCGCAAGTAATGCTGGATTTGGGAGAAATGCCTTGGAATTTTTGCTGCCGAAAATCATCCTGGAACATGGTGCAATTGCGCGTCTGCCTGCGGAGTTGAAGAATTTGGGCGTCAAACGCCCCCTTCTCGTCACCGATTCCGGCCTGGTCGCCGCCGGCGTCTATGCCCAGGTCACCGCCGCCATGGCCAGCAATGATTTTGCGTCCTTCACCGACGTCCCGGAAAATCCCACGGGCGAAGGTTGCGAGCGCACCGCCGAAGTCTATCGCCAATACAAGTGCGATGGCATCGTTGCAATTGGCGGCGGCTCGGTGATCGATACGGTCAAGGCAGTCGCAGCCATGGTGACGTCCGGCCGGCCCTTGAGCGATTTCCACGGCAAACCGCAGAATATCAATTTTCCGCTGGTGCCCATTGTCACCGTGCCGACAACTGCCGGGACCGGCAGCGAAGTCTCGCCAGGCGCGGGAATTCACCCAACTGCCACGACGCGATCCATCGGAGCAGCCAGCCGGTTCTCGATTCCAAAGGTCGCCATTTGCGACCCGGACCTCACATTCTCCCTGCCCCCGCGCCTGACCGCGGGAACCGGTATTGATGCCCTCGCCCATTGCGTTGAGGGTTTTCTGTCCAAGAATGCTTCACCCTATGTCGACCTGATCGCACTGGATGGCATCACACGCGCCTTCAACAATGTGGAGAAGGCCTACAAGAATGGCGCCGACAAACTGGCGCGCTCGGAAATGCTGATGGCGTCTGTCGCCGGAGGCGTGGCCATACACAAGGGACTTGGCCCCGTGCACGCCCTTGCCGGCACATTTGGCGATCGTGGTTTTCATCACGGCACGATGGTGGCGATTGCCATGCCAGCCTGCGCGCGCCTGGCCGAACAGCACGCACCTGAAAAGATGAAACAGATTGCAGCCGCACTCGGACTGTCATCTGGCGAAAAGCCAAGCGAGACTTTCGCCCGATTGAACGAGCGTCTCGACATGCCCAAGAACATGCGTGACTACGGTTATGGCGACGGTGACATGGAAGAAATGATCGAGGATGCCTTCAACAGTCACTTTATCAACGCCAGCCCGTTCAAGCCGACCCGTGAGGAAATGACAGCTTTGGTGAAAGAATTTTACGGTTAACAAAAGCCTGATTTTTTGCTCGCTATTAATATGCAGGCCGCCGGGAAAATAGCGCGCATTCCAGACAATACAGAGGAATGCGCGCAATGCTGTGCCAAACAGCAACACCATCGCCTCGAGCCGTCCAGACTTCATTAATCTTTTTCCATCTACCGTCATCCGTATACGTCCAGCCGAATTTGTTTGGCGGAATTTGTGCGACGGAAGGACACCATTCACATGCAAAATCTTGCTGCGACGCATCACCTCCCCGCGTTGAAAGCTGAAGTTGCCATTGCAGCGCTGCGTGGCGAGCGAACTATCCCGGAGCTTGCCGCACAATATCGGGTCCATCCAAATGAAGTCAGCGCCTGGTCCGCTCAACTGCAGAAAGCAGCGACAAGCCTGTTTGCCGGCGCCGACAAGGATGTGCCGCGCGCCCTTCCCCGCAATCCCTATGGACAGGAATTTGCCGGACACTCCCTTGAAGAGCGCGTGCGCCTGGCAATGGCTGAATCGGCCCGTTTCGGCCGTACGATTGGCGCCATCGTCATGCAAGCGATTGTCTACGAGGAAAACGCAGCACCCGTGTCAACCCCGTTGCTCGAAGACATAGCGATGCATCTGGGAGGAAGGATGCGTACATCCGATTGTGTCATGCCACGCGGTGACACATCCATCGTGATCTATGTGTCCCTGCTCAATACGCTCGACGACCTGCACGCCATTGCCCGCCGCATGCATATCACCGGCAAGCAGTTTCTCGATAACAACGCGCATCCCGAATATACATTGGGCGCACCCGGCGTTGCCTTGAGCCCGCTGGACGGCGACGGTGCCGAAAGTCTGTTCGCTGCAGCCAGTGGCCGCGCGCGAAAAGCCTGACCGCACCACTTCGCAGTTTATTGCCTACTCGGCGGCCATTGGCATTCGCGCGCCCGCGCGTGCGAGCGCCACGGCTGCAGTACCAGCCAGGATTGCCTGCTTCTCGCTATCTGGAATATTCGCGTTTGCTATCGCCTTGTTCGTCCAGTCCATGCCGAAGTCCGTGCCGTCCGAACCATAGACTATGCGGCCCGGACCATAAACGCCGTAGGCCATCTCGATTGACTTGGCGCCCAGCGAATTGCAATCGACCAGGACCTTCGAATCCCGAAAGCGTTGCGACGGCAGAACATCCTGCGGACGGTCAATCAACGAACGGTGATCGAGCCTTTCCACCTCAAACGGAATATTGCCACCAAGATTGTGCGACAACACGGTTACGTTTGGATAGGCATCAAGAAAATCCGTCATGCAAAACGTCAACATATTGGAAGAGATGCGCGACTGCATGTCGAGTGTGCCAACGCGTGAATGCGGATTGTCTGATGTGTCGGGCTTGGGCGCATCCGGATCATTGGGCAGTTTGCCGTAATGGACGAGAAAGACTGCATTGACCTTGTTGGCTTCCTCAAAAAGCGGACGGTACATTTCTGCACGCTTTCTCGACAAAAAGCCGTCGCCCTGCAAGAGTCCACCAACAATGCCTGGCAATTGCATGACGCGTTTGAATTCATCTACCAACGCTCCCATGTCCGAACACGGCATGGCCGCAAATGCATAGAGACGCCCGGGATGTTTGGCGCAGGCCTGCGAAACTGCATCATTGTAAATCCGGCAGAGCGGCAGCGCCACGTCGATAGGTAGCCGTTCGATGGAATAGACACCGGTAAGCGACAGCACTGCTGTCTGCACATTGTTGCGATCCATGGCAGCAATGCGACTCTCGATGTCCTCGCGTCCCGGCATCAATGTCGGTGTAAAGGAGGAGTACAAATATTCGCGGCCATCTTCACCCTTCGCAACACGAGGAACGTCGCTCCGCTGACGCAATGCTTCAATCAATGCTTCAGGCATCCAGTGAGAATGCATATCAACAGTCATGTGCGCCTGCGGCCCTGCCGCCTCCCTGTTAGTGATGCAAAAAGGGGCCGGTAATACCGGCCCCTGCAGCTTACTTGCCGATCTTGTTGCGCAGGACGCCGATACCTTCGACTTCGGCTTCCATTACGTCGCCCGACTGCAGCCAGCCCGGCGGGTTCATGCCACCAGCAACGCCTGACGGAGTGCCGGTTGCGATGATGTCGCCTGGCTCAACAGTCAATGCGCCCGTGAGGTCGCGGATGATCGAGGGAACATCATGCACGAGATCGGAGGTGTTTGAGTTCTGGCGGATTTTACCGTTCACCTTGAGGCTGAGCTTGTGGCCAGCCGGATCGCCGAATTCATCCTTGGTAACGATCCACGGACCGATCGGACCGAACGAGTCGAAGCTCTTGCCCTTGAAGAACTGACCATGGGCGCGCTGCGCATCGCGGGCGGTCACGTCATTGAACACGGTGTAACCGAAGATGTGGTCGAGCGCGTTTTCCTTCGAGATATTGCGGCCACCCTTGCCGATGATCACGGCAAGTTCGACTTCGTAATCGAGCTTCTCGGTATAGGCAGCATGACGCTCCACGGTGTCGCCATGGGCGATAATGGTCGTGTATGGCTTGGTGAAGAATTCGGATACCTTCGGGTAATCGACGGACCGGTTCATCGCCGAGGCCATTTCCTCGATATGCGCCTTGTAGTTGCGGCCAACGCAGAAAACGTTCTTCTTGAAGTCAGTAATCGGCGGCGCGAACTTGATCTTGTTCAGCGGCATGAAGAGGTCGGCCTTGCCTTTTGAGGCGGCCAATACCTGGCGGATCGTTGCGAGCACGGCATCGCCCCCGGCGATAATCCCGCGCATGTCTTTCGGCACTTTCTTGCCGGCAGCAGCAGCCGCCTTGCCAAGGTCAAGAACCTGATCGCCGTCGACGACGCCGACCTTGAAACCGCGGTATTTGAAAGTCAGTAGCTTCACGTCTTTTTCCTTTTCGTGGTTTGGATAGTTGAATTCAGCTCCAGGGGCCGAGATAGACCTCACCGTTGAACATGTCACTGTCCAGAGGCAATGTTTTCGGCCAGTTCGCATTGTCAAATTTCGGACGTTGCGCCACCGGCCGCGGCCGGCCGTCCCAACCGATTTGCTCCATGTTGAAATAGAGCTGAACCAGATGTCCGTCCGGATCGGTCACGAAGGCATTGTGGGACATGCCGGGGAACAATTCCTGCGGCAGTTTTGTAATCTTGTGACCATGATCGCCCAGGAATGATACTGCGTCGCGCAATTGGGCATATTCGGCAACCTGCATGCCGATACTCATCATGCTTGTATGTTCGGACAGGCCCAACTCTTTGCGCAAGGCAATCGGATAGAGCGCCAGCGAATGATGCTCGGTATTGGCCCGCAGGAAAACGCAACGATGACCGTTGTAGGTAATCTCTTCGGTAATCGTCAGGCCAAGAATGTCCTGATAGAATTGCAGCGCAGCTTCCATGTCCGGAACAAAGATACGCACCGGCCCGACTTTCACGACCTTGAAAGGCCGGCCCATCAAAATGCCGCCGACGTCGTATTTTTCTTCCATGCGCTCAATACCACGCACGCCCGAGAGCAGATCGATCCCCGCTTCCATTCCCTCCTCAACTTCTTTCAGTTCGGAGCGATGGGGCAAGTCCGGCGGCTCGGTGTAATGCTTGCGATGCAATACCATCGGTTTGGAGCGCTGATCCCAGCCAACCTGTTCGATGCCATAATAAAGTTCGTTGGTATGACCGGCCGGATCGATCGGATAGAAATGCCAGTTCGAACCGGGCGCATCGCGTCCCGTGCGCGCGATACGTACGGCGCCTTTCAGCCAGTGGGTGCCGGCCACAACTTCGCGCAAGCTACCCACCTGCCAGGTGATCTGGTTTATGGTCATGTCGCCGGTAATGTGCGGCAACATCTTGCGGCGCACCCGGCGCGGAAAAATCACGAAGGAATGATGGTCGGTGCCATGGCGCATGAAATAGCCATTGCCGGGACCGTGCTTGCCGCGCTCTTCTGGCGGCAACCTGTCGCCAAACGGTAATGGATCGGCCACACGAAAACCCATCATCCGCTCGTAGAAGTCGCGGCAGATCTCCGTGTCATCGACATCCAGACCGAAATGGCCGAGCCGGCGAATGCGGAAAGGCCGCTTCAATTCGATGCCGCCGACATCAAAAGTCTGCGAAAGGGTTACCCGTAAATCGTCCGCCATACCCTTCTCCCTGTGCGTCGGCTTTGCGCGCCTTGGCTTGTTCTACCAACCCGGCTTGTAGTCCACAATCAGGGTAGCCGCCAGAGCGCGCCAAGGGAAGCTGCTATGCGCCCGAAAATTTCTCGTGACGGCGAATTATGGAGCAAAAGCCAACTTATTGCGACAAAACTGCCTGTATTCGGGCACGGATCGCCTCCAGCTCCTCGCGGCTCGCCCCCTTGGGCGGGCGTTCATCCAGCGCGATCCGGGCCGGACGAAGCAACACGACGACACGCTCACCGATTTGCAGGGCTTCCCCGATGGAATGGGTAATGAACACGGCTGTTTTGCCGTTTTCCTTCACCAGCGCCGAGAATTCCTCGCGCAGCCGGTTCGCGGTGATTTCGTCCAGCGCCGAAAATGGCTCGTCGCACAACAGGATGCTGGCATTGGTCGCGAATGCTCGGGCGATGGAGACACGCTGCCGCATCCCGCCAGACAGGGCGTGTGGATAGTCGTTTTCATGTCCTGCGAGTCCGAGCCTGGCCAGCCAGCCCTGGGCAATGCCCCGGCGCTCATCGGCGGGCATGTTGAGCATCTCAAGCGCCAGCTCCACATTCTGGATCGCCGTGCGCCAGGGCAACAGCCGGTCGTTCTGAAATACGATAGCAATCTTGCCCCGGAACCAGTCGAAGTCCCCGAACGGATCGTGATCCTGAACCTTGACTTGCCCGCTCGTAGGCTCTTGCAAGCCGGAGATCATGTTGAACATGGTCGACTTGCCGCAGCCGGTCTTGCCGAGAATGGCCACCATCTCGCCGCGATGAATATCGAGCGTCAACTCTTCGACCGCGGTGAAATCGCCGAACTTCTTCGATACCTTGTCGAAATGAATCTCGATGGGAGCGTGTGTTGCCGTTTCGCTCATAGCCCGCGCTCCGACTGCGCCCGGTATTTGAACGCCCAGGTCTCGATCATGCTCAGGATTTTCTGCGTCAACAGAACAAAGAACACCAGTTGCAACGTCCAGGCCAGTGCACCGGCCATATCGAACACCTGCTGCTGTTCGAGCAGGCGGTAGCCAACGCCGCCCGTCGCGCCCACGAGTTCTGCCACCACAACAACGCGCGAGGCATTACCCAGATTGACCCGCCAGGCCGTCAGTATATCCGGCAGGATCGACGGCAGGATCATGGCGGAAAACATTTTCGACCTGGAAGGCCTGAACGACAACACCATTTCAAACAGGTCTTTGGACATGGCGCGTAATGCACCAAGGATCTGGAAGGAGAACGCAGGCAACGCCGTCACGACCATGATGAACAGGATGCGTGACTCGATATGCTTGAACCAGATGATCGCAAACACCACCCAGGACAGGGCGGGAATTCCCTGAAAGAAATTCAGGACCGGCCCGAGAAACCGCTCAACCTTCTGCGATTTCTGCATGGCAAAGGCGACCAGACTGCCAAAGACAAATGCGCCCACCAGTCCGGCCATGATGCGGCCGGCAGTTGCAAGCACATCCTTGAACAACGACCACTGCTTGATAATATCAACCACCCGCCAGAACACTTCCGACAGCGGCGGTACAAGATATTTAGGCATGCCCATTGAGGCGATCTGCCAGATTGCAGCCAGCACGAGAAAAGGCAGCATGTACTGGCCTGCCCGTTTGACCGACTCCGGAACAGCCGCAAGGGCGCCTGTCCCCGTCTTTGAGTCACTCATCGGTTTCATCCGTCTCGGGTTTAATCCGTCTCGATTGACGCGCCTGCGAACAAACGCAATTGGCTTATTTGCCGGTATAGATTGTCTCGTCCGACGGCAGTTTCGACAGGAACTTCATGTCGACGCCGGACTTGTACACCTGCTTCATTTCCTTTTCGATGTCCGCAGCCATCTTGAGGTTCATCGCGAGCGATGAATTGTCCGATAACAGGTCGGCAATTGCTTTCTGGCTCTCGGGCTTGCCGGTGGGCAAAATGAGTTTCGCCGCCGCCGCAGGATTCTTCTGCGCCCACTCGCCCGCATCCTTGTAAGCCATGAACAGGTGCGGGATCAGTTTCTTGTTCTGCGCAATCCAGTCGCGGTGCGCCGAGACGCCAAGATATGGCAGGTTGGACGAGCCTGCGTATTTCTTCCATTCTGCAGCAATTCCAATGTCGATTGTGCGCACGGAAGGCTTCCGCGCCTTGATCGTGGTAACGGCCGGCTCCCACATCTGGATGGCCGAAGCGCGATTGGCCATGGCATAACCCATCAGGCCGGCAGGATCGGAATTGACGACCTGGAACTTCGAAACGTCTACGCCCTGCCGGGCTGCCAGCCATTCAAAGATTTTCCAGTTGGTCGTTGCCTTGGAGGCAGCAATGGTTTTGCCTTCGAGGTCTTTGAGTGTTTTTACAGCCGGATCGGACGTAACGATCGTGCCCCAGAAATCGAATATGTTGAACAGATACGTCGAAGGCACACCGCGCGTATCGCTGAGTGCGATCTGCAGCACTGCGGCCGAACCTCCGACCTTGAATTTCCCGGTGTTGTATTCGGTATTGTAAGCGCCTGGCGGGCGCTGTGTGAAGGCGATGTCCAGACCATGTTTGGCATCAAATTTCTGCGCCTTGATGATTGGCGGCAAAAACGCGCCAAGCGAAGGCGGGCCAAACACAACCATTTCGATCTTGTCCAGTGCATGCGCCCCATTGCCTGCAAAAGCCGTAGCGGCCATAGCGGCAGCGAGCATCCATAGCGATGATTTCTTCATATTGATTGCCTCCTGTTATGCCGCTGGATCTGCTCACGCTTTCATTGAAGCGATAAACAGGGCCAGACAATTCTCACGCGTTTGGTTCACGCGAGCCGGGCTCCACAGCGCTCTGACACGCCGTGGATCGCGGGATTATTCGTCTTCACCTGGCCTGAACTTTGTCTCCGGGACAAGTCCCTGCCGCTGACGGGATAGCGATTTTTCGCCGTTCCTCAGATACTCACCGCTTGCGGCGCGTTCTGCATCCTCGTCCCATTCCTTCAGCCAGTCGCCAAGGGAATAGCCGAACCACGGCGGCTGCGGCCGCAGCGAGGGAAGCTGCAATTCCTCCCAGATCGTCTTGGCCTTTTCCATGTATTGCTGCTTCGGCAGACGCCAGCGGCGGCATGTCCGACTTCATGGTCAGGTCCATGAGCAGCGTTGAATCTTCCTCGCCGCCATGTTCGCGCTTGGGTCCGTGGCCCTGTCCGCGATGCGGCACGACCTGCACGTCGTCTTTCGGATTGGAGCGATAGGCCAGGGCCCAGAGCAGTGCGTCGGCATTGTCCGGATCAATATCCTCGTTCACCGCCATGCAGATCTTGCCGCAGTCGCCCTTGAAGAAGGCCGCGCCGTGCAGCGCACGCCATACTTCGGTTTTCGGCATGCCCTTCTCGCAAACAATCGTCGTGACGCGCAGCAGATCCGGTCAGCGGTTCGTGCAAGGCGACGCGCTTGACGCCCTTGACCCCGAGCGTGTCGCGGATGTGCGACAGGAACAGGGGTTCGTAGGCAACGCGCTTGATCACGCTGGATTCGCTCGGCGCGACCTGCGAGATGTAGGACGGGATGACCGCATTGCTGGCGGTGGGTAATCGCCGTGATGCGCATCGGCATGTTGAATTCTTCAAGCGCGACATGACCGTGCGATTCACCGAACGGCGCTTCCGGCTCGACATTCACCGTGTCGATATAGCCCTCGATGACGACTTCTGCTTCGGCAGGAACCATCAGATCGACGGTCTTGGCCTTCACGACATTGATCGGCTCGCCGGCAAGCCCGCCCGCTACCTCGATTTCATCGACGCCGATGGGCAGCTTCTGCGGTCCCATGAACGCGACATAGGGCGGACAGCCGAGCACGATGGCGCAGGGCATTTCCGTGTCGCCGCGCTTCTGGTGCGCCTGATAGTGACGATAGCCGCCAGCACCGCCAACGCGCGTGGCCATGCGCACAACCAGACGGTCCGGCGCCTTCAGCGCGGCCCGGTAGGTGCCCATGTTCTGGACACCCGTGTCCGGGATCGTTGGTGATGACATTGGTCGCGGTCAGCGTCGGCGCGCTGTCGAAGCCCGGTGTTGAAACCGGGATCGGCAAGGCATCGAGCCCGCGGCCCTGCCCTTCAAGCCATGCGCCGCGTAATGACGACATCGTGGCAGGGCGCGCTTCTCGACAACACGCGGAGCGACGGGATTTGCAATGGCGTGATCCCATTTGGCCTGAATGTCGGCGACCGACGCATCCATGCCGACGCTGTAGATTTCCCGGTTGGCGGCCAGCGCGCCGACGACGACCGGCATGGAATATTTGCGGCCCTTGGCATCGACGATGTTGTCGAACAGGAACGCCTTGCGATCCTTTTCCTCCATGCCGCCAACGAATTGCCAGCGCACCAGCGGATGCAGTTCGCTGTCCTTGTCGATCTGGCGGTGATCCCGCTGCAGATAGATCCGCGCCGTTCGAGCTCTGCGAGATGCTGTTGCAGGTCGCGGTAGGTGCGTTGCGATCCGTCTTTCGCAGACGGCCGTTTATCATCGACCATTGTCATGTCTGTCTCCCTGACCGGGCGCTTACCCTACATCAGCCAAACAGCTTTCGGCGAGTCCGCCGTTCATGTGCTTCGCCTCGGACGCCGAAAAGCCCGCATCCTCGACCACCTTCATCGGCGTCAGATCGCCGATCGGGAACGGCATGTCCGATCCCATCATGATGCGGTCGCATCCGACGCTGTCGGCAAGGAAGCGCAGCACCTTCGGATCCTGCACGATCGTGTCGTAATACAAGCGCGGACAAGGCTCTCGTCGGGATTGCCCAGCTTCTGGTCCAGCGACCAGTTGCGGCGCAGACGGCCGACCACGAACGGCAGCGCGGCGCCGCCGATGCCGACGATCACCTTGGCGTTCCTGTACTTCAGGATGTGGCCGGAATAGATGATGCGGCTGACCGCGATCAGCGTGTCGGTGATGCGCCCGACCGCGTTGGCCATGCCGTATTCGTGCACGCGGTTGTCGCCACTCTCGAAAACCGGATGGATGAACAGCGCCGAGCCGAGTTCGTCGGCGGCTTGCCAGAACGGCTCGAGCGAGGGATCGTCCAGCACGCCGCCCACGCCCTTGGGCTGGGTGCCGATCATCGCGCCCTTGAAACCTGCCTTGTGCGCTTCGCGCAGAACCTCGGCAGCCGATGCGCCGTCCTGCAGCGGCACGGTGGCCAGCGGCACGAAGCGCGCCTCGTCTTTGGCGGCCTGCATCAGGTGCTCGTTGATCATGCGCGACCAGCGCACGCCCTGCTCGGCCGGCAGTTCGTAGCCGAACATGTCGAGCCAGCCGCCGCACACCTGGCGCTCGATCTTCTGCTCGTCCATCCATTTCAGCCGGCCGCCCATGTCGCTCAGCGGTTTGGCGACCGGACGCGTCGCCTTGCCGCCGGCAAAGGAAAATCCGAAAGCATCGCCCTGCTGCACCAGCTTCAGGTCGGGATAATCCTTGGCATTGTCTGCGACCGCCTTGATGAGGCTGGGCGGAACGAGATGGGCGTGGCAGTCGATGATCATGGTGTCTCTCTGTTGTCCTGTTTCAGGATTTGTTTTGCTTGTGCGTCCGCGACCGCGTCGGCGATGGCGACCGGGCGCATGGGCAGCTTGTTGAAGGAAATGCCGAACGGCCGAACCGCGTCGTTGACGGCGCCGGAAATCGCGGCGGGCGATCCCAGATAACCGCTTTCTCCCGATCCCTTCTGGCCGAAGACGGTGAACGGCGATGGCGTGCAATGATGGACGATTTCGACCTGCGGCACTTCGTGCGAGGACGGCAGCAGATAATCCATGAAGCTCTGCGCCATCATCTCGCCATTTTCGTTATAGGCGAATTCCTCCATCAGGCTGGCGCCGATGCCGTGGGCGATGCCGCCCAGCGTCATGCCCTTGACGATATGCGGGTTGATCACCACGCCGCAATCGTGACCGATCACATAGCGCTTGCAGGTCCGTCTTGCCGGTATCGGGATCGATCGCGACAAGGATCACGTGAAACTCGAACGAATGGCATGGATACATCTGCACTCGTCCGTCCTGTCGGCAATTCGTCGCCGGTCGGCACCTGGTAGACTGCGGTCGTTTCGAGCCCGGGCTCCATGCCCTCGGGCAGCAGATGATAATTGCGATGGCCGATACGTCACGAGCTCCACCCAGGACAGCGACTTGCCGTCCTTTGCGACTTTACCGAGCCTTCGGCGTAATCGAGCGTCATCGATCGCGCAGCCGAGATTTTTGCGCGCCGATCGCCAGTAAGCTTGTTGCGCAATTTGTGCGCGGCGTGGAAGCACGCGCCGCCCAGCATGATCGCCATGCGCGAGCCGACCGGCGAATTGGACGGCAGGCTGGCGAGGGAATCCGTCCGCACGATGCGAATATCCGACGGATCGATCTCCAGCACTTCGCCGATCACCGTGGAAGCCAGCGTCTCGTGCCCCTGCCCCGACGACGTCGTGTGGATGGTCGCGGTCACCTGGCCCAGCCCGTCGACGTTGATGCGCGCCGAATCCATCCAGGTCGTCGTCGTGTTGGCCGGATTGAGCAATGGCTCGAAGGAGGAATTGCCACCTGACGGTTCAAGGCAGGCTGCAATGCCGATGCCGGCCAAGCATGCCTTCGCTTGCGCAGCCGGTCGCGTTCGGCGACCAGCGCATCCCAGTCTGTATGCGCCAGCACCTTGTCGACGACGGTGTGATAATCGCCGCTGTCGTAGCGCGTGCCGCTCGGGATCAGATAGGGAAATTCGTCGCTGCGGATGAAGTTGCGCTGGCGCACTTCGAGCCGGTCGATCCCGCAGGCCTCCGCGACCTGTCCATCATCGTCTCGATGGCATAATTGGTCGGCGCCTGGCCAAAACCGCGCACGGCTTCCTGCACCGCCTTGTTCGATGTCACCGATACCGCGTGATAGCGCACGCTGTTGATCTTGTACGGCCCGACGATGGCGCCAATCGGCTTGCCGAGCTGAAACGGTGCGCGGCCTGCATAGGCGCCCGACGTTGTCGAGCGCGCGCATCTTCATCGACTTGACGATACCGTCGTTGTTGAACGCGACGTCGACGTCGAAAATGCGGTCGGGTCCGTGCGCGTCGCCGGAGACCATATTCTCCAGCCGGTCTTCGATCAGTCGCACCGGCCGGTTCAGCACGCGCGCCAGATGAGCCGACGAGAACCGTGTGCTTGATGCCGCGTTTGACGCCATAGGAACCGCCGACATCGACATCGTAATGCACGCGCACGCCATGACCGGGCAGGCGCAGGGCGCGCGCGATCTGGTCGGCATATTTCGGCATCTGGATCGAGGCCCAGACATCGAGCACTTCGCTCCACGGATCCCATTCGGCGACAACGCCGAAAGTTTCAATCGGCACCGTTGACGAACGCCCCCATGTGACCCGCAGTGTCAGGCTGCGGTCGGCGGCAGCAAAATCTTCCTCACACCGGCCCCCAGTTGAAGGTCTTGTCGAGCAGCACATTCGATCCATGGCCCGGCATGCACGGGCGTCGATGTCTGGCGTATAGGCCTCCTCGGTATCGATCACGAACGGCAAGCGGTTCGTATTCGACCTCGACCAGTTCGGCCAGCGTCTTCGGCCAGCGCGCGGGTTTCTGCGACCACTGCTGCAACCCATTCGCCATTGTAGCGGGCCTGCCCCACGGCCAGCGAATAGCGCTGCACCTTCGGCGTATCCAGACCGTTCATCATCGGCTCGACAGCCGCAGCAAGGTCAGCGCCAGTCAACACATGATGCACGCCCGGCAGCGCCAGCGCCTTCGAAGCATCAATGGAAATGATTTTTGCAGCCGTGTGCGGCGAATGCACGATGGCAACATGCAACATGCCCGGCCGCTTGATGATCGGCAACGTACTTGCCCTTGCCAACCACGAAGCGGCGGTCTTCGCGAACCCGGCGATTGGTTGACAGAAATTTGAAGCCAGCCGGAGCGCTCATCGCCTTCACTCCCCCGGCTGAAACATTGGAGCCCTTCAACCGCTCTGCAGCCAGCGAGATCGCCTCGACAATCTGGCCGTAGCCGGTGCACCGGCAGATGTTGCCCGAAATGGCATCGACAATATCTTCGCGCGTCGGTGACGGATTTCCAGCAAGCAATGCATGCGCGGTCAGGATCATGCCCGGCGTGCAATATCCGCACTGCATGCCATGTACTTCGCAGAACGCATCCTGAATGACCGACAATTCACCCGGTGCAGGCGTTACACCCTCGATCGTCGTGATCTTGTAACCTTCGGCCTGCGGAGCAAACATCAGGCATGCACGCGATACCGCGCCATCGATCAGCACGGTGCAGGCCCCGCAGATACCATGCTCGCAGCCCGTATGGGCTCCGGTCAAACCAAGTTCGTCACGCAGGCAATCGAGCAGGCTGGTCCGCGCCTCGACATCGACAGTGTGGCTTGCGCCATTCACATCAAGCGTAATTTTCATGGCCTGCCCTCCGCCTGTCTGCGGGCATTGTCACGCGCGTCCCGCAAGGCCCGCAGCGCCAGGGCGCGCGCAACACGGCGGCGATAGGCAGGCGTCGCATGGCCATCGCTCATGACATCCAGCCCTGCTATATCGTCATCAAGCGCCGCTTCCAGATCCTGGTCGGACAGGCCGCTGCCTTCAAGGCCGGCACCGGCTCGCGCAAGCCGTGTAGGAACGGGCGTTGCGCCACCGATCCCGATGCTGCAACGCTGGCATTTGCCCGATCCATCCATCATCACCTGTGCGGCAGCCGACACATAGGCAAAATCGCTCCGGCGGGCGCTGATTTCGTGGAAACCCACGCCGGTAGCGCCGCCGCTCCACACCGGCCAGCGGGTTGCCGTGACGAGAGTTGCGTGTTCAATCGCGGTCATCATCGGACCCATGAAGAAGTCCTCGGAGGCCACCCGGTCTTCACCGCCGGGGCCTGCGACCACCACTTCTCCCCCAAGCGTCACCAGAACCAGCGGTATTTCCGCGGCCGGGTCGGCATTGGCGACCGAGCCGCCAATCGTCCCGCGATTGCGCGTCGGTATATGCCCAACCCACGGCAAGGCCGCGCTCAGGAGCGGCAATGCCTTCGCAACAGCCGCAGAATGCTCCGCTTTTGCCTGACGGACCGCGGCGCCCAGCACCACACAATCATCATCCACCTGCGTTACATCCAGTTCCTTCAGGCGCGCGATATCCACCAGCCGGGTGGGCCGGGCAAGACGCATCGCCATCATCGGCACGAGGGTCTGGCCCCCGGAAATCGGCCGTGCATCCTCATCTTGCGACAAAATCGCGATGGCTTCGGCCAGGTTTTCCGGCCGGACATATTCGAATGGTGCTGCTTTCAATGTAACGCTCGGATGATCGGGAACCAGCGGCTCCGCGCAGGTACGGGTTAGGGGCAGCAAGGCCCGCCGTCAACATTTTGAAAGCGTAGCCTTTACTTCAGCTGCGACTAACCCTGCGCCAGAGCGTTGATGCCTGCCTGCGCTACCTGCGCATCCTCGTGGCTCTGCACACCGGAAACACCGACAGCCCCCACGTATTCCCCTTCGGCGACAATCGGGATGCCACCTTCCACGGTGGTTGCACCAGGCAGCGACATAACAGCAACACGGCCACCAGCAACCGCCTTTTCAAGAGCACCGGAGGGCCTGCGGAACATGATTGCCGTGCGGGCCTTTTCCACTGCGATGGTCGAGGATGCCTTCTGAGTGCCATCCATGCGTTCCAGGTACATAACATGGCCGCCATCATCGACGATGCAGATCACGACATTCCACTTGTTCTTCTCTGCTTCGGCGCGACCGGCAGCAGCAATTTTCTTGGCGTCATCGATCGAAAGTGCGAGCTTCTTGAACATGGATTCCTCCTTGATTGTTTCAGTCGGCAATGCCGAGAACGGCGCCACCATCGACGAGAATTTCTGCGCCTGTAACGTAGGCGCTGGCCGGTGAAGCAAAGAACAATAGCGCGCCGACAATATCCTGTGGCTGCGCAACCCTGTGCATGGGAATGTACCGCGAGAAAAGCGCGGCTGCTTCGGGATCCTTCATGCGGCCACCTGCGATATTGGTTGCAGCGGGTCCGGGCGCTATGGCGTTTACGGTGATATTGAAGGCCGCCAGTTCATGGGCAAGCTGGCGCACCAGATGGCCGAGCGCGGCTTTCGAGATCACATAGCCGGAGCCCACGAATATTTCCGTCTTGGTGGCCGAACAGGAGCTGGTCACGACGATGCGGCCACTCACCCTGCTTTTTCATGTGCGGCACTGCCGACTGGACCGTTTTCACGATCCCCATGACGTTGATGTCCCAGACCTTTTCCCAAAGCTCGTTCGATTGTTTCTCGATCGGCGTATCGGGATTTCGCGTTCCATCGGTTTTCAGAAAATCCGGGCCCGCCGGAAATTCCTGCATTGGCGAACAGGACATCGAGCCGTCCGTTCCGTGACACAACACCAGCGATGGCCGCCTCTATTGCCGCCTTGTCCGTGACATCGGCAACGGCAGTGGCGACCGTAAGGCCTTCGCCAGCCAGTTCCCGCGCCGCATCGGCAAGGGAGTCGGCATTGACATCAATGATAGTGACATTAGCCCCGTTCGTGGCCAGCGCTCGCGCGGCAGCAAGACCGAACCCGCTTGCCCCGCCCGTGATTGCAGCAACCTTCCCGGCCACGCCAAACAGTTGATCGATCTTCACAGCGCTCACGCCTCGTTCGACGTAAGGCTGGCGATCCGGTTTGTCAGCGCGCCAAGCCCATCGATCTCTGCACGCACGACATCGCCGGCTTTCAGGAACGTGCCACTTTCGGCGCCCGTGCCAGACGGCGTTCCCGTCAACACCACATCGCCCGGATGCAATGTCATGCGCGTGGAGATGTGTGCGATCTGGTCTGCAATGGAAAAGATCATCATGCCCGTATTGGCATTCTGCTTCAGTTCGCCGTTGACGAACAGCTTCATCGGCAAATTCATCGGGTCCGCTATTTGCGATGCCGGAATGATCGCCGGACCCATCGGGCACGAACCGTCGAAGCACTTCTGGCCGATCCAGTCCCATTTGAACGGGGTGGTATCCTTCACGCCATCGCGGCGGGACAGGTCACGCGCCGAAAGATCGTTGGCGATTGTATAGCCGGCAACATATTTGAGGGCATCTGCCACGCTGACATTGCGCGCTTTCGTGCCGATGACGGCAGCCAGCTCGATCTCCCAATCCAGAGCCTTTGAAACCACGTGGATATCCGTCTTGTCCCCGACCGCTGTGCGTGAGGGTTTGAGAAAATGCCACGGATTTAGGCCTGCCTCTTTCGGGTTTGGTTCAGGCGGCAGGCCCTGCCGGGCAGCCATGGCCGCGACGTGGTCGGAATAATTGGCGCCGGCGCAGTAGATTGCACCCGGCATGGGCACCGGCGACGATAGCGTCAGTTCCTCGACCTTCATCGCCCCGGCAGCAGATCCATTCACCTTAGCCGATGCAGCCTCCAGACGCCTGTGCGCATTTGCCCAATCTTCCAGGATCGACATCACGCTTTCATCGCGCGTCTCGCCGGTTGCAAATGCTGCGTCAACGACTATGCCGCCGACCAATATCCCTGCCCTGGCGCCATGTGCAGACTGGTAGGTCACTAGACCGTATTGAGCCACGTTTCTCTCCCGGTATTTTCGTGTTTTGGCTGCCCCTGTCAGGTCAACCATCCTGCTTAAGGCCTATCCCATTTCACAGGCAGCGAAAAGGCCTGAACGCCGGCCCGTTACGCGCGATTGCGCCTATAACGCGGCATTTCCGCTTGGCTGGACACCGCCAGTGCGCGTTGGCGGCTTAACGGCCGTCCATTCGCGGCCAACCAGGACAGCTCCCATTACCAGGCCGACCAGATCAACGACATGACCGTAGGGAATTGCACCGGCAGGAACGAACATCACAATTCCTGCAACCGCGAACAATGCACGCATCACGCCGCGCAATGGCCGGCGGAAATATCCGACGACCGCAGCCGACACCATCCAGACACCGAAAAGCGAGGTGATGATTGCTGCGTAATCGCAAAAGGCGTGCCGTCCAGCAGGAGCGATGGAGCGGCCACGAAAAGGAACGGAATGAGATAGGCAACCCAGCCAAAACGCACAGCTTCCCATCCGGTCTGCATGGCATCGCTGCCAGCCAGCGACGCACCGGCAAAGGCCGCCACCGCAACCGGCGGGGTGATCATCGTCATCATTCCGAAATACATGACGAACATGTGCGCGGCCATCGGCGTGATGCCGACCTTCACCAGCGAAGGCGCAACCAGCGTTGCCAAGCAAGCACGTAGACACCGACCGTTGGCATGCCCATGCCCAGAATGATGCAAACGATCGCCGAAATAACCAGCAGCAGCCAGACATTGCCGCCACCAATGGTCACCAGAACATAGGTAAGCGAGAAACCAAGGCCCGAGACGTTCAGGACACCGATGATAAACCCGGCGGCCGCCGTAATCGTCATCATGTCGAGCGATGTCTTGCCCGTCTGCACAATGGCGCGCAGCAGGCCGGCGGACGTCATGCGAAGCTTGCCGTAGCCGAAGACAAAACCCAGAACGATCAATACGCCCGACGCAATCAATGCCGCCATTTGCGGCGACCAGTTCATCCAGAACATGCCGCCGATCAGCACCACGAATGGAAGCGGATAATGCCAGCCATCGCGCATGACACGCGCAATTGCCGGTATCTTGTCTTCAGGCACACGTTCGATGCCTTCGCGCGCAGCGATCAGGTCCGCCTGAATGAACAGCGCATAGTAATACAAGATGGCCGGCAGCAGCGCCGCGATTACAACATCGCTGTAGGGAACCTGCAGGAACTCGGCCATCAGGAATGCTGCAGCACCCATGACGGGTGGCATCAATTGTCCCGCCCGTGGACGCGACTGCTTCAATGGCACCTGCGGTTTGCGCGCGGTACCCACCCTGACGCATCAGCGGGATGGTGATCACGCCAGTCGACATGACATTGGAAACGGCGCTTCCCGAAATCGAGCCGAATAAGCCCTGAAGCCGTGATGGCGATCTTCGCCGATCCACCGCGATAGCGTCCCATCAACGCAAGCGACACGTCGGTGAAGAAATCCGACCCGCCGGATTCAAACAACAGGAAACCGAACAGCACGAAAGCGATGACAATTGTCGAGGCAACCAGCACCGGCGTGCCGAGCATCGAGCCGCCATCCCAGATAAGGTAATAGACGAGCTGATCGAGTTTGACCGGCCTGCCCTGCAATTCGCCAGGGATCAACTGGCCCAGCAATCCGTAGACGAGAAAGCCAGCGCAACGATCACCAGCACGTTACCGACGGTGCGGCGCAATGCTTCCAGCACGAGCAGCACGATTATCGCTGCAACGGCAAGGCCATCAACGGGCCGCTCGCTTTGCAATTCGGAATAGTCCGGGAAATTTCAAAAAGATAAATGCTGCGCAGGCAACAGCAAGCAAATGCGCAGCACCCAGTCATACCATGGGACGAAGGTCTTGGTTGCCCCTGTGCGGGCCGGAACACCGATGAACACGGCAGCAAGAGCAATGCCGAGCATCGTGACGAGAAACTGTTCATTGAACAGATAGAGCCCGACGTAGAGCTGCACTTCCAGCGCCCAGGCGACAGACAGCAGCGTAAGGACGCTGGCCATGATGCTGTACAGCCGGATGGTGCTACCTGATTTTTCCGCCACGGAATCGGAAGTTGAATGCTCGCTCACGCGAAGCCGCCTTTTCTGCAAGATGTGGTTTTCATTACGACGCGGCGCTGCAACACAGGGCTGCAGCGCCGTACAGTCACCAGAAATTAGCCGGCCTTACTTCGGCGGCCATTGGTTGGTTTCCTTGAAGAACTTGATGGCGCCCGGATGGAAGGTGATGCCTTCCATGTTGCGGCTCATCTTGGCAGGATTGAACCCGGCAAGCGGCCGGAAGCCTTCAACCAGACCCTTCTTGTTGTCGTGCATGACTTTCGCCAGCTTGTAGACTGTTTCGTCCTTCACCTTTGCGTTTGTCAGCACCAGATATGCGTATTCCATCGAAGGTGTCGGGACTGCAAATCCTGCAAGCCCCTTGCGCGGCTGCGTAGTCGTGACGATAGCGACCGGCACGAATTTCTGCATTGCCTTGACCGACTTTTCGTCCGCATTAAACGGCAGTGCGCGCAGACCACCAACCTTCGCGTCCACTTCCCGCACCTTGGCCGATCCGGTGGCAAAGAAGAAGGCATCAAGCTGACCACGCGCAAACGCGTCGGCGTTTGACGGCACGGTGGTAACCGGCACCTGTTTGACATCGCTGTATTTCAGACCGGCATTGGCCAGGGAGCCTTCCACCAGCGTGTGCAAAACACGGGCACTGGTAAACTTTGCAGGAACGCGCATACCCTTCAGGTCGGCCATGGTCTTGATCGGTGAATCCTTTTTCACATAGAAGCCGCCGCCGAACGGCACCATCACCGCAACAACGCGGATGTTTGGCTGCGGGCGGCCCTTGTAGATCGCCTCTCCGCGCAGGGCGTAAAACGTCTCCAGCTGGTTGGCCAGCCCGAACTCGACCTCGCCCTTGTTCAACACCGGCACATAGGCACTGGTGCCGGCATAAGGCTGAATGCGCATGGACAGGACCGTTGTCGGACGCGATCTTCGAAATGGCCGCTCCGGCCGAATATGTATAGGCGCCCTGTTTTGCGGTGGCCATGCCAACCGATTGCGCCAGAGCCGGCGAGGCGGCCAATGCCGCAGATGCAGCCATTGCGGCTACGATTGTTGGTTTGAACATTTCTGCTCCCCTCTTCTTGCATGATTGCCCGGCCGGTCACGAAAGCGACCAGCCGGAATCTGGCAGGGTTGTAGCAGAAGGGTTTGATCGATCAAAGACTTGATCGTATTTCGATCTTTTTCGACGGGAAATCCGGCATCAACCGCGTTTCCCGCCTTTTATCGTCATTTTGCGACGCGAATGACAATCTTTCCGAAGTGGGCAGCCGATTTCAGATATTCATAGGCCGCTTTGGTCTCCGAGAAATCGAATACCCGGTCGATAACAGGCTTGACCTTGTTAACCGCCAGGGCAGCGTTCAACGCCTCGAACATTTGCGTCGAACCAACTGAAATTCCTTGCACATTGGCCCGTTTAGCCATGATGATCATCGGGTTGATTTCAGCCTGGCGCGACAACACGCCGATCATCGAGACTTTGCCCCCGACCCGGATGGCGTTGATCGACTTCGCGAACGTGCCTGCGCCGCCCACTTCGACCACCTGATCGACGCCGCGCCCGCCGGTAAGCTCCAGCGCTGCCTTGTCCCAATCAGGTATCGACTTGTAATTGACGCCATGGGCAGCGCCCATTTCAAGCACACGCGCCAGTTTTGCCTCGCTGGAAGATGTGCCGATCACCCCTGCGCCGAACATGCGCGCGATTTGCAGGCCGAAAATCGAAACGCCGCCCGTGCCCTGAACCAGTACTGTCTTGCCGGCGATCAATCCGCCGTGCTCGACAAGGGCGTGCCAGGCGGTGACTGCTGCGCACGGCAGGGTCGCAGCTTCGTCGTAGCTGAGATGAGCTGGAACATGCACGGCCCCGCCCTCTTCCAGAACCACATAATCGGCAAGCATCCCGTCGATGCCTCCGCCCAATGCACTGCCATGGGAATCGGCTGCCGGTTCGCCGCCGATCCAGCGCTGGAAGAAATTGCCGGCAACACGATCGCCCGCCTTGAATTTGCTGACATCCGCGCCGACGGAAACCACCTCGCCCGCGCCGTCTGACAACGGAATCAGGTCCGGCTTTGACCCTGCCCGGTATGCGCCCACCGCGATCGCATAATCGCGATAGTTCAGCGAACAGGCATGTACCCGCACCAGGATTTGACCCCGGCCCGGTTTTGGCTCCGGCCTGTCCACCTGCTGCAAGGCGTCGATGCCTTTGGGCTCGGGCAAAACAAATGCGCGCATTTTCATAACTCCATTGCGTATTAAAAGAACTCAGGCTTCGCCCCATACCTTGCGGGCAATCTCAACGACCAATGCCAGTTTTGCCTCTTCATCGGCTTCAGTCAGCGGATTACCGCCGATCGAACTGGCAAAGCCGCATTGCGGTGTCAAAGCAAGCTGGTCAAGCGGTGTAAATTTTGCGGCCTGATCGATGCGCTTTGCGATAGCGTCGGGGTTTTCCAGCGCGGGCGATTTGGAATTGACCAGACCCAGCGCAACAACCTTGCCTTTCGGCAGGAAGCGCAATGGCTCAAAGCCACCCGCGCGCGGAGAATCCCATTCAAGGAAATAGCCATGCACATTGCATTTGTTGAACAGCGCATCTGCGACCGGATCATAGCCGCCATCGGCAGCCCAATTGCCCTCGCGGTTGCCACGGCATTGATGCAGCGTAATCGTGACGTCTTCCGGCAGCCCGTCGATGACTGCGTTCAGCCGCGCGCAATAGTCTTCCAGCAATTGATCGGGGTCACGTCCCCATGACTTCACCGTGTCGCGATGTTCCGGATCGCACAGAAAAGCTATGCAGGTATCGTCGAACTGAATGTAGCGCGCGCCCGCAGCGATCAGCGCAGCCATTTCCTTCTTGTAGGCAATGACAAGATCACCCCACCATTGCTCGAGATCGGTGTAATGGGCTTCCAAAACGCCTTTGTCGCCACCGCCATACATGTGCATCAGGAATGGTGCGGGGATGGTCACCTTCGCTGTCTTTTTCGTAACGCTGGTGAGATATTTGACCGCGCGCGCCGTTGCGCTTTCCTGCCATTCGATCTTTCCCGTGGTCCACAGTCGGGAAAATGGCATGCGTTCGCCCTTGGCGTTACGCCAGGTGAATTCCATCGTTCCCGTGCGGTCGGCCTTGAAACCCTTCCAGTTCATCGGCAGGTCTAGCCACCAGCTCCGGCGGCGGAACTCGCCATCGGTGACAGAGCGCAATCCGGCACGCTCCTGCATGGCGACAACCTCGCGGACACATTCGTCCTCGATTGCGCGCAGTTCTGCATTGTCATGCGGACCCAGATGGGAATCCGGCGTCTGAGGTCCGAGCAGTGTATGGCGGGCCTGTTTCAGGCGTTCCGGGCGCAGCAGCGAACCCACATGATCGGCGCGGAAGGGCGGCCGCGAGCGAGGCGTGACCGGACTGGTGGAAGCAGACATGGACGTTTCCTGTTGTGATTTTCTCACACAGGATGTGCCGGAAGTTCAACCTCGAAGCAAGCGCCGCCGCCATCACGGCCAAGGCAACGAACTTTCCCACGGTGGGCTTCGGCGATCTGGCGCACCAACGCGAGGCCAAGGCCCACGCCCCCGCTCGCCTCGCTGGCGCCACCACGGCGGAAGAAGGGCTCGAAAATGCGTTCGCGGTCGGCTTCCGGCACGCCGTTGCCCCTGTCGCACACACTGATGCGAACGATATTGGGCGCAAATTCGCGCACCGAAATATCCACCTCCGAGCCGTTTCCATACCGCTGGGCATTCTCCAGCAGATTGCGCACGAGGCGACGCAGCAATTTGGAATCGCCCCAGACATCCGGCACTTTGCCGGCATCGAGATTGGCTCCGGTTCGCGCTGCTTCTTCTGCGACCAACCCGACCAGGTCCACATTTTCAGTCGCTGTATGCCCGGCGCCGTTCACATCCATTCTGCTGGCAGTGAGGATTTCTTCCACAAGCTGGTCAAGTTCGCGAACGTTGCGTGCAACTTCCTCGCGCATGTCGGGCGGCGCGCGGTCGCCGAGGCCTCAACTGCCATGCGCAGGCGCGCCAGCGGCGAGCGCAATTCATGGACTTGCATTGGCCAGCAGCGTCTTGTTGCTGGTGATCAGCTGCTCGATCCGCTCGGCGGTCTGGTTGAAGGTGGTCAGCCAGCCGGGCGACCTCGTCCTTGCCGCCGACCTGAACCCGCGCTTTCAGATCGCCCGCGCCGAAAGCGGCAACGCCGGTTTCCAGCTCTTTCAAGATTGCGCGTCATCCGCCGCACGACCGGCCAGGCGGCAAGCGCAACGGCCAATGCCGATGAGAGCCGAGCAGCGCCAATAATCCAGCCGGGACCGCTACAGGCAGCCCAGGGGCGGCGGCCATGCTGCCGATCAGCATTCGTGCCGTCTTTCAGGGCGACGCCGCGCCGGTGCCAACTGTCGCGGTGCGCCGGAAGCGCCCGCCACTCGACCGGGCCGACATCGACCCGGCCGGCACCCGCGATCAATTTGCCGTCCCTGTCGAGCAGGGCCAGCGTCGACGCCGCTAAGCGCCTGCCATTTGTCCAGCGCCTTCTTCTGCTCGGCGACATTGGGCGCTGAGCTCGGCGGCAGCATGGCCTGCGCGGCTTCGGCGAAAAACTCCTGACGGCTGAAAAAGCTCTCCCGCTCGCCGAACATTCGCCAGGCAATCCCGGCCAGCAGCACCGACAGGATTATGGAGCCAGTACCGCCAGATATATGCGCAGATAAAGCCGTTTCATCGCGCGCCACAACCTGTGACTCATCAATCCTGCGACTTGGCGAAGACATATCCTGCGCCGCGCACGGTGATGATACGCTTGGGCGCCTTCGGATCGTCTTCGATGGCGCGCGAATGCGCGCGATGTGCACGTCGATCGAGCGGTCGAAGGCCGGATCGTAGGGCGTGCGGCTCGCCCCTTGCGTATTCCATCAATTGCTCGCGCGAAAGCACCCTGCCCGGCCGCTCGCGCCATTGCCAGCAACAGGGCAAACTGATGGCTGGTCAGCATCAGCTCGTCGCCGTCGAGGCGGGCAATGCGCGCATCCGCATCCACTTCAAGGCGTCCGAACCGGATACGACCTCTTCGCTGTCGCCGGCCAGCACTGCCGCGATGCGCGGCGCAACACGACACGGATGCGCGCCAGCAGTTCGCGCGGCTCGAAAGGCTTTGGGATGTAATCGTCGGCGCCGATTTCAAGACCCGACCACCCGGTCGGTCGGATCGCCCTTGGCGGTCAGCATGATGACCGGGAGCCTGCCCGGCTTCGCCCGGGAGTCGACGCGGATTGCGCGGAACACGTCCAGCCCGTCGCCATCGGGCAGCATGAGATCGAGCAAGACGACATCCGCAGCTTGCCGTGCGCTGGCTTTCAACGCCTGCTGCGCCGGTCGCGGAATGAGCGACATCGAAGCCGGATTGGCGCAGATAATCCTGCACCATCGCGGCAAGGCGCACGTCGTCCTCGATCATCAGGATACGGGGCATGGCAACGGTCCGCGCCGGTTTGGCATTGGCCTTGGGGGAAAGGCTTTGCGTGTCCGTCATATCCATGCCCCGTACCGTTCGAGCGGTCAAATCGTCGAAGGCGTCGCCTAGTGGCGGCCAAAGCCCCGACGGCGCTTCTCGGCGAATTCGACCAGTTCCTGACGCTGCTTGGGTGTCAAGGGTATCGGCAACTTCGCCCAGGGCCTAAATCACCTTCTTCGATGCTTCGTCCATGGAGCGGATGCGTTCTGCGCGCAGGCGTTCCAGTTCGCCCTTGTCGAACGTGTCGGCCTTCAGGAGCTTGAGCAGCTGATCGCGGGCTTCCTCATGGCCTTTCCGGAAGTCCGGGGCCTCTTTCAGGATGGCCTTGATCGTATTGCCGACCTTGGTCTTCTGCTCCTCGCTGGCCTGAACCCGGCCAAGGATCAGATCGACGCCGAAGTCGACGCGCGGTCCCATGGTGGCTGGGTCCATACGGTGCCAGCCGTGACGGCCGCCGAAACCGCCATGACCACCGTGTCCGCCCCACGGCTGCGACATGGCCTGTACGGCACCCAGTCCGACCAGGCGCGGCCAGACCGACGGCGCCGCCAATCCACCATTTACGGCGGCGGGCGCTTCGACTGGTGTAGTTGCGGAAGTATCTGAATCCGTGGCTTTCGGGGTTGTTCCGATTCTGTCGGTCATTGTCAGTCTCCTGTCTCGTTCGGATGCGGGGCTGACCGCATGAGGCAGACAATGAGCGAGGCCCTGTTTCGGCGCCTGTGTTTCGCAGGTAAAGTTGTGTAAAGCCGCGCACTTGCACGCCCGCGAGCCGTCCTCCTCGAACAAGTGTGCAGCGACACAACGGGTCGCAAGAAGGGGTCTCCATGTCCGACCAAGCCCCATCCTGATGCTCCTGCCCGGCCTGTCTGTGCGACGAAAGCGTCTTTTCCCGACCAGATCACCGGACTGGAGATGTCTGCGATGTCGTCGGCCCCGCATTTCCGCGGTTTCGATTCCATCGAGGGCATGGCGCGGCATGCGCTGGACCATTGCTCCGGAGAGATTTGCGCTGGCCGGCTTTTCCATGGGCGGGCGCGTGTGCATTGCAGATCATGCGCCTGGCGCCCGAGCGGGTGGAGCGGCTGTGCCTGTTCGATACCGGCGCTGCGCCGAGCCTGAAGGCGGCGCCGCAGCGCGCCAGCCACTGGTGGATCTCGCCTACAAGGAGGGCATGGAAGCATTGGCAAATGCCTGGTTGCCTCCCATGCTCGGCAAGAGCCGTCGCAATGACAAGGCCTTCCAGAAGCCCATTGTCGAGATGATTTGCCGCTCCACTCCCGAGGATCACGAAAAGCAGATCAAGGCGCTTGTATCGAGGCCGGACGCAACGCCATTGCTGGCAACAATAAAATGCCCGACCCTCGTCCTGTGCGGAGAGGACGATGCCTTTACCACGCCCAGCGTTCATGCCCAGATGACGGCGGCCATCCCCGGTGCGCAACTGACGATCATTCCTGATGCCGGGCACTTTCGTATCCGATGGAGCAGCCTGCCCTGTTCAATGCAGCGCTTCGTTCATGGCTTACAAAATGAACGCGAAGAGAATACGGTTTTAAACGGG
The DNA here is from genome assembly GCA_963700795.1 of uncultured Alphaproteobacteria bacterium. GTDB lineage: Bacteria > Pseudomonadota > Alphaproteobacteria > Rhizobiales > Beijerinckiaceae > Terripilifer. The sequence continues at coordinate 424,269 of CAVOYX010000001.1, forward strand.
AATGTAGCGAAACGATCCGGGAGGCACTCTTGAAATTTGGCATATTCGATCATCTGGACACGACCGATGAGCCATTCCAGCGCTTCTATGAAAACCGGCTGCGTTATGTGGAAGCCGCCGACAAGGCCGGTATCACGAGCTATCATATCGCCGAACATCACACGACGCCGCTCGGGCTTGTCGCCATCGCCGAGCGTGTATCTGTCGGCTGTCGCACAGCGCACGAAAAAGCTCCGCTTCGGACCGCTGGTTTACATCGTGCCGCAATATCATCCGCTGCGCCTGATCGAGGAAATATCCATGCTCGACCAGATGAGCGGCGGCAGGCTTGGAACTGGGGCTGGGACGCGGCGTATCGCCGTTCGAGGCAAGAAACTACGGCCTCGTTCCGGAAGAAACCCGCAGCATCTACGATGAATATACACAGGTGCTGCTGCAGGGATTGCAGGCCAAGGAATTTACCTTCGACGGCAAGCATTACCACGCCAATCGCCTTCCCATGCAGATATGGCCCCTGCAGAAGCCATATCCGCCGCTGTTCTTTGGCATCGGTAACGACGGCAACGCCGAACGCGCCGGCCAACTCGGTGCAAATTGCGTTTCCCTGAGCGAGGCGCCGAAAACCCGCGGCTGGGTCGATGTGTGGCGCAGGAATCTGCCTGCGGATGCGCCGGATTCCGTGCGCTTCGGACAATGTTTCTTTCTGGTCATCGACGAGGATGGTGAACGCGCACGCCAGATCGCCGACACGGCCTACAAGAAATGGCGCGCCAGTTTTCACTTCCTCTATTATCACAACGAGACTTCGCCGATGCAGGGCGAACGGGCGCACACGTTCGAACAGGTGACGGCGGAGCGGCGCGGCGTTGCCGGTACGCCGGACGAAGTGCGCGATTATCTCCTGCGCGAGGTCGGAGAATCCGGCATCAACTACACACTGGGCCAGTTCTATTTCGGCGACATGCCGGTTGAGACGGCGCTGCGTTCTGTGGACCTGTTTTCAAAACACGTCATGCCCGCGCTGCAAAAACTGTCCTGAGCCCGGCTGCCGCATGTAAATTGCCACAAAAGCAAAACCCTCCGGCGGGGGAACCGGAGGGCTTCGGCTGAGGACGGCGGCTGGAGATCCGCGTCCCGGACTTTCCTGAATTCTAGTTGCACACGCGGATGTAGCGGTAGCCGCGGAAGTCGCCCCAGGCGTTGTACACCGGACGCTTTTCGCGCCAGCACGACCCACCGTAGTAGTAACCGCCACCATGGGCATAGGCGGAAGAACCGATGATCGCAGCGCCTAGCAGGCCAGCAGCAGCACCGCCGAAGAAGGCCCGGTTGCGGCCCCACTTGGCTTCAGCAGGAGCAGCGGTCAGGGCGATGGTGGCGCCGATGGTCAGGGCAGCAACAGTAGCGGAAACGAACTTTTTCATGACTTCTCTCCTCATTTGTGCGGGGCCAATCGACCTCGCCTTGTTTCGATGATGAGAGAATAGCCGCCACCGCGCCGCAAAGATGTGCGCACGCGCACGCGGTGAAAAGCCTGAAAAAACGCGCTGCAGGCAAACCTATAGCGCGGGTTTCGGCGGCGCCTTGCGCAGGTTCAACAGGTTTCCGGTCAGGATCAGCGCAGCGCCGATCATGGTGTAGACGTCGATGATCTCGTTATAGAACGCCCACCCGGCAATCGCGGTCAGCGGCACGCGCAGGAAGTCCATCGGCACGACGACGGTCGTATCGGCAAACCGCACCGCCTGCGCCATGCAGAAATGGGAGAACGTTCCGCAAGCGGCCACAATGACAAGCCATTTCCAGGTGTCCACGGGGATGGGCTTCCAGTACATCAGCGCCGGTATCAGGCCGATGATCCCCTGAATGATCAGCATCCAGAAGATAATCCGCGCCGCACTTTCCGTACGCGACAGGGTTTTCGTGAGAAAGACCGATACCGCAAATCCGAAAGCTGCGATGAGCGAGATGATCTGGCCGAACGATGCCTGCCCGGCGCCCGGGCGCACAATGATCCAGACACCGATCAGCCCGAGCACAATGGCCGCCACTTTCCACTGGTTCATTCGTTCGCCGAGAAACAGGACAGCCAGAATGGCTGTCCAGATCGGCATGGTGAATTCAATCGCCACGACCTGCGCAATCGGGATGATCGTGACCGCCAGAAGCCAAAGATATTGCGAGGAATAGTGAATGGCGTTGCGGAACACATGCTGCAGCGGCAGCGCCGTCTTCATCGCGCCGTAGCCACCGGACATCCACACGATCGGCTGAAGCAGGATGAACCCGATGATGGCCCGCAATAGCATCACCTGAAATGCATCGATCCGCCAGGCAGCCTCCCGCCCGGCGACAGCCATCGTAACCATGAGCAGCACCCAGCCCGACACCCACATGGCGGCCTTGAGATTGGAAGGTTCGGGCTGTGTCGACATGAATTGGCGGGCCTTGCTGACGAAGTGGCCGTCACCTTTAAAGCCTTCCCTGCCCCGATCAAGCCTTGCCGGTGGTTTTCAAACCGGAACTGCGCCGGACGCATGGCGACCCTTCAAACCGCCGTTGCACAGACCGCGACTTTGGCCCAGATTGATGCATCTGATTTTGCAAGAGCTGATGGGAGCACCGGAGATGAACCAGGCCCTGCTATCGCCCGAAGATATGCGCGGCTGGCGCGAGGACGGCGCACTGTGCCTGCGCGGCGTGTTGGGCCTGGACTGGCTGGCCCTGCTCGAGGATGGCTTTTCGGACTCGATGGCCCAGCCAGGCCCGCTGTCCAAGGACTATGGCCGTGAAGGCGGAAAATTCTTCACCGATCACGCCATGTACAAGCGCCTCGAACAATTCCGCATGTTTGTCTACGATTCTCCGATGACCGAAATTGCCGCCGCCTTCATGGGCGCAAACAAACTGCGGCTGGTTGACGACCACCTGCTGGTCAAGGAACCGGGCACGGACAACCCGACCTATTGGCATCACGACTTTCCCTATTTCCAGTTCGAGGGAGAGGACTTCATCAATTTCTGGATTCCGCTCGATCCCGTCACGTCGGCCAATGGCGCCATGCGCTTTGCCGCCGGGTCGCACCGGTGGGGCAAGCTTTACCATCCCGTTCGTATCGGCAAGGGCGACCTGATTGACGAAGCCGAAAGGCTCGATGGCCCGGTGCCAGATATCGACGGACATCCGGAGCAATACAAGGTCCTGTCCTGGGATCTGGAGCCGGGCGATGTGCTCGTGTTTCACGGCAAGACGCTGCATGCAGCCACACCGAACATAACAAAAGACCGCCGCCGCCGCGCGCTGGCAATCCGCTTCACCGGCGACGACATCCGCTGGCGGCCACGCCCCTACGCACCGGCAGACGATGCATTCCGCAACCTGAAGCCGGGCGACGAAATCGATTGCCCCGCCTATCCGGTCGTGTGGAGTACCGCCTGAAATTATTGTCAAACCGTGCGTGCAAAATTGCAAGACGCCGGTGCACGGCGCAATGAATGCGTTTCACCACTTGGCTTGCACTGCAAACTGGCCAATGATGCAGTATCGCCGGCGTGAGGAGCAATCGATTGCGCAAACCAGTGATCACCCTGTCCATGCAACACACTAGCTGGCTCGCAACTTTCATGCTTGGCGTGACGCTAGCAGCAAGCCAAATGCTTCCGGCCAATGCAGTTGAAAGACCCTGCGCCCTGTCTGCACCCTGCAAGATCGACGGACCAAACGCGGGAACCTATTATCTTGGTTATCCCGATGACTGGGACGGCAAACGACCGCTCAAGCCATTCGTGTTCTTTCATGGACACGGCGGCTCCGGCGCCAATGAAATCAAGAACCGCCTGTTGGTCACCACGCTGACAAAACATGACTATCTGTTCGTCGCGCCGGATGGGCCGATGTTCAATTTTCGCGGCGCGGACCGGCGCGGTTGGTCCGCCAGGCCCGAAGGCGACAAGCCGCGCGGCAATCGCGATGATATTAAATTCGTGGAAGCCGTGCTCGCCGATGTTGCCAAACGCGTTCCGGTAAATGGGCTGGAGACCGTGGTATCGGGTTTTTCATCCGGCGGTTCGATGGCGTGGTATTTCTCCTGCTATTCGAAACTGCCGCTGGCCGGCGTCGTCGCTATTGCTGGCGGCCTGCGACGACCTTTGCCCGACGGCGGTGTAAAACAGGAAGACGGGTCCATCGCAACAAAATGTCCGGGCGGCCCGCGCGCCATGCTGCACATACATGGCTTTACAGATCGTCAGGTTCCCCTGGAAGGACGTGGTATCAGGGCATGGCATCAGGGCGATGTCTTCGAGGGTCTGTCGGTCCAGCGCATCACCAATCAATGCAATTCGCGCCCGGACACAATGACTGCGAAAGGCGAATTCTGGTGCCGCACCTGGAGCACTTGCCAGAGTGGCAAGCCGGTTCGTTTCTGCCTGCACGCAGGCGGACATGGATTTCCTAAAGGCACAATGCAATTGGGTCTGGATTTCATGGCAACCAAAGCTGTGGCGGGTCGCTGATTTTCGCGTTGGATCTTCGGCATACAAACGCAACGGGCCGCATGACATGCCATGCGACCCTCTTTTATTCATGCACCATCCGATGATGTCATCGCGATTACACCCGCCAGCAGCGCAGCACTTGCCCTAGATGAAATTCACGGTTGCGCCCGCATTGATTGTTACGGTCATGATCGGGCTTCCACCTGTCTGCCCATCAAGAAAGTAGCCGTAGTTGTGCTCGAAGGTGGTCTTGCCGAAAATTCCGAGGAAGTCCGAGCGGCTGGAATTATCGAGCTGGATCCAGCGGCCGTTGAACGATGTATCGTCGGCAAGGTTCAACGTATTGTTGCTGCCTGTATCGATCAGCAGATGGTGGAAGCCACCGTCCGTCATGTCGAACACATCTTTTTCCGTCATCGTAAGTGTCGTGTTATCGAGGGTCTCGATCTCCTCGATCCCGGAGAAGCGAGAGAAATTGCTGAACGTTCCTGAGTCAGTGAATGCTACCTTGTCATAGCCGTCGCCGCCGTCAATCGTCAGCACGCCAGTGTTGATGTCTGAGAGGCCGTCGGTAACCGGGCGAGATTCCAGGTTGAATGTGTCGTCGCCGTTACCGCCATAGGAATAACTGTTGCGGTAATCGATGAAAAACTGGTCGTTGCCTTCACCGCCGTACATGCGGTCAGTACCCTGCGAATTTCCGCCCAATAGCGTGTCGTCGCCGTCACCGCCGTAGAGGGTATTGTCGCCCCACCAACCATTCAACCGGTCGCGGCCCGTACCCCCGGAGAGCGTGTCGTTGCCATCGCCGCCATCGAGATCATCATTACCGTCGCCGCCGAAAAGCGTGTCGTTGCCATCCTCGCCGAACAAGTGGTCGTCGCCATCGCCGCCATTGAGCCGGTCGTCGCCGTCTTCGCCATGCAGGTAATCCGCTCCGCCGTCGCCGAACATGCGGTCGTTGCCGGTCCCGCCCCAGGCCTGATCGGTATCGTCGCCCCCGTAAATGTAATCATGGCCATTTCCGCCATAAAGTTGATCCCAGCCGCTGCCGCCGTACAACGTGTCGTTGCCGTCGCCGCCTTCCAGCGTATCGTGACCCCAGCCGCCGTCGAGCGTGTCATTCCCGGAATAGCCCCGCATCAGGTCATTGCCGGAATCACCGTACAAGGCGTCGTTACCAGAACCTCCGGACAGATAGTCATCATCATTTCCGCCGTGCAGTTCATCGTCGCCGTCGCCGCCGAACAGCCGGTCGTTGCCGCCTTCGCCATAGATAAGATCGTTGCCGGCATCGCCTGTCAGGGTGTTCTCGACCCAGTTACCCCATATCTCGTCATCGCCGCCGTTACCATTTGCATTGTCCGCGACATCCCATGGCCACTGGAACCGCAGGTCAATCACGTCGCGCGAAGAAGTGCCTGTGCGAAAGATATTGTTTGCCATTGTCTTGACCCCTTCAGTTGCGCCATTCCGGCGCGCTTTCAAATCCTGAAGGAAGTCATACGTGGCCCAACGCGCGGAGGCTGTTCCCGGAGGAACAGGTCGGTGCAACGGGGAAAAGACTTATGCTCAGACGGGGACGAGACAGCCGAAGAATTCCGAGCATGGGCCAATCGGAAGCCAGCCCAGACCGCAACAGCGACGGTCGTTATATCCGATCCGGCAGCAGCTATAGTCACCGGCTGCAGGCAGCGCCGCCCAGTACGCAGAATTTCGCGCAATGGGGATGATTGAGCGGCACCGGTTTTGATGCCTCCATCAGCGTCTGGCCGAGCTCGAATTGCTTGTCGTAGGCAAGCAATGTGCAGGCCAGCACGGCAGGCGTATCTGCCCCCTTGCGCTTGACCACCATGCGCGAGGACGAGCACATGATGTCGCTGGGCGATGTGCCCAGAATACCCCAGCAGGCCTCGGTAATCTCGGGCACGTCCGCCTGCTCGTCCATTTCCGGAAACAGCACCAATTGCACCGGATCGGTCACGTCGATGGCAAGGCCGGTATCGGCAAGCATGCGTCCGTATCCAGCGCGCACTATCGCCTCGGCTTCGCCAGACAATTGCCGCCCGGCAATATGCACCGTGAAGCCGTTGCCTGCCAGCCAGCGCAAGCCGGCAATTGCCGGCTCCCAGGATCGGGGCCCGCGCTCCATCTCGTGCAGATCGGCCGTGTAATGATCGAGCGAGACCCGCATCGTCAGCTGCGAGCCATGGGTCCGCTGCATCTCCAGCAATTGCGTTTTGAACCGCTGCATCGGACGCATTGCATTGGTCAGAACCAGCAATTTGAACCCGCGCGAAAGCACATCGCTCATGATCGCCATCATGTGCCGGTTCATGAAGGGCTCGCCGCCCGTGATGCCAATGGTTTGTACGGGCAGGCCCTCGCGCGCGATCTCATCGAGATAGGCGCGCACCTCGTCTGCGGTGATATAGGCCAGCGCATCGTTACGCGGCGTGGATTCAATGTAACAGGACGTGCAGGCAAGATTGCACAATGTGCCTGTGTTGATCCAAAGCGTATCGAGTTTCTCCAGCGCAACCACTGCCCGCCGGCCACCGTCGGCCGTGACGTAAGGATCGGAAAACTTGCCTCTGGCAACGCCTAGCTTTTCCTGTGCCACCGGCCAACCGGCGTCCTCAAGTGCGCCCGCCTCAAAACGAATAGAGCCCGGCGCAAGCGCCCTGCCCGTTGCGCTTCCTTCGTCTTTCGGCATGACGTCGCAGCTTGGCCAGAGCCCTGTTTCCAGCGCCTTCGCATAATCCTCAGGCAAGCCCGCCTTGCGCATGTTTCGCGCAGCGCCAGCGTGGTCATAGCCCAGCGCAACATGTTCGATTTTGAGGGTCCGCGGTCGCTCGCCAGGGCTCAGGATCGAGCACCACACCCGGGCCGTGCCGTCATTGGCCGGCAGGCCCAGCGCACCGGAATTGTGCCAGAGACGGCCGTCGAGAACCTGCGTGAACGGCAGTCCGCTATGCCCGGCGATGATGCCATCCGTGCCAGCCTGATCGATATCGTGCAGCTTCACCCGCGCCGGAGTGGAGGCAAAGACGAAACGGTTCGCCTCGCGCAGCGACCCGTGCAGGACCGTTAGCGTAAGCCCGTTGATCGCGATGTTCAGATGCTCGGGCAGCCCATCCATCCAGGCCCGCTGGCCTGCCGACACCTGCGCCGATGCATGTGCAAACCATGTCCTGGACAGGACATCGCAGGACGTGCCCGGTGCATAACCGCAACCGCAATCGGCCAACTCAAGGGCCAGCTGCTCCTCGCAATTGCCCGCGATTGAGGCAATCCCGAGATCGCGAATCCGCTCGACGCACGCGCTGGCATCCGCGCCATAGGCCACGATATCGCCCGTGCACAGCATGTTTCCGGGGCCTATGCCCCGCTTGCCTGCTTCGGCCAGCACGGCCTCCAGCGCCTGCAGGTTTGAATAGACACCGCCGAAAACCAGCAATGGCCCGTTGAAATTGAAGCAAATCAGTCATGGGATTGTTGTAGCCGCTCGCGAGCCGCCTTGCACGGCTTGCGGCCGCACCTAACGGGAAATTGATCTCGACCAAGCCTCGTGAACAGGGATATTGGCTATCGCCCGATCTGCATATACACTGCGTAGCCAATGGGGTTACGCAACAAAGGAGGCCAGCATGGCTGAACCGAAAGTCAACGGTCTGCGCAGTATTGAACTTGATGTGTTCAATCTGAAGGAAAGCACCGAATTCTACAAGAAGGCCTGGGGTCTTGACGACGTCAAGATGACCAACGGGTCCGCCTATCTGCGCGCGACTGGCCCTCACCACCATGTCGTTGCGCTGCACGAAAAGCCGCGTGCCGGGATTGGCGACCATCAATTTTTCTGCCGCCGACAACGCAACCGTCGATGGCCTGCACGCCAAGGTTACTGGCGTTGGCGCCAGGGTGCATTCGGCTCCCGCATGACCTGCCCGGTGAAGCCGGCGGCGGCTATGGCTTCGAAGTGTCTTCGCCAGAGGGCCAGCACATCCGCGGATTTCCAGCGACGTCGCCGCGCCATGCCGACACCATTGTCGATCCGGCGCGCCCGACCTGCCTCAACCATGTGGTAATCAATGCAGCCAGCCTGCCGACAGGCAGATGGAATTTTACTGCGACGTGCTGGGCTTCAAGCTCTCGGACAACAACGGCCACATGAGCTTCATCCGCTGTTCGACCAACCACCATTCGATAGCACTGGCACAATCCCAGGGCGCGTCCCTGAATCATGCCGCCTTCGAAATGCAGGATTTCGTCAGCCTGATGCAGGGCGTCGGCCGTATGCGGCTGGCTGAACACGAAGTGGGCTGGGGCATCGGACGTCATTCCGGTCCGGGACGGAACATCTTCTCCTACTTCGTCGATCCGAACGGCTTTGCCATCGAATACACGACCGAAGTCGAGCAGGTTGATGACAGCTACGTCACCCACTACGGCGACTATTGGCAGGCCCAACCCCTGCGGCCGTGCTCATGGGCCGGCAACAAGACCGTACCGACAAAATGGATGGCGGAGGCCATGAACGGCAAGACCATCGAACTGCGCAATGCCTCCTGCGATCAGGCCATTTCGGAGAAGATGGCTAGTTAAACATGGCCGGTTTCGAAAAGCCCCCCGAAGTGAATGCCGACGGCAAGCCGCGTAGCGCGATTTCGGGGAGCGTTTTCTACATCATCTTCTGGGAGCCGACGGAAAAGTCCGGCGACCGCCATTTGGTGCACCCGGCCCATATCGCGTCCGTAAAGGCTCTCGAGAAGGATGGCCGGTTGCTGCAGGCCGGTCCATTCCTTGGCGAAGATGGCAAACCGGATGGGCGAGGCATGTTCATCCTTCGTGTAAACTCCATGGCACAAGCCCATGAAATTGCACAAGCCGATCCGTATTATATCCATGGCTTCCGAACCTATCGTCTGCAGCCATGGCGCCGCAGCGAAGGCTCCATATCCCTTCGCGTGAATATTGCCGAGGGCACGGTGACGTTGGACTGAACGGAGGCCGGCCATGGGGGTCGAAGTCAGCAATATCGCGACGCAAGTTTTCCAGAGCTTGAAATCAGCCAGGCAGATCGCGCCAATCAGCAGCGAAAACCCCGCCTTCGATACCACCAGCGCCTATCAGGTAACTGCAGGCTTGCGCGCATTGCGTGTCGCGGCCGGCGAAAGACCGGTTGGCCGCAAGATCGGCTTCACCAATCGTACGATCTGGGACGAGTACGGCGTGTTCGCTCCCATCTGGGGCGATGTATTCGCCACTACCCTGTTTCATACCGATGCTGCAGCGACCGGGAAGCTGTCCCTGGACGGACTGTGCGAGCCCCGCATTGAACCGGAGATCGTCTTCGGGCTCGCCGGGCCGATCACCCCTGACATGGACGATGCCAGCCTCATTGGTTCACTGGACTGGATCGCCCATGGTTTTGAGGTTGTGCAATCGATTTATCCGGACTGGAAATTTTCCATCGCCGATACGATAGCCTGCGGCGGCCTGCACGGGCGCATGATCGTGGGACCCAAGCAAAGGCTTTCACGCTGGACGCCGGGGAACCTCGCCCGTGCGTTGGCCGGTTTCACGATCACGCTGTCCTGCGACGGCGCTCCGATCGATCAGGGAGCCGGGGCAAATGTGCTCGATTCTCCGCTGAACGCCCTGCGCCATCTGGCAGGCGTATTGGCCGATGACCCGCTCAATCCACCGGTGAAGGCTGGCGAGATCATCACCACGGGAACGCTTACCCGCGCATTCCCCGTAGAACCGGGCCAGACATGGACGACACAACTGACCGGGCTGGATATGCCCGGCCTCAAGGTCGCCTTCAACTAGGCCGGCCGGGCTTCCATGATGCGGCGATGCGCGCCCACCAGCCCCGGCACGCGGGCGGGATCCGCCCTGCCCCAACCGCACTCCGTCGATATGCCGAATGTGTCGATGACCTTGCACGCTGCAGCTATGCGTGACTTGTCTCCCGCTGCATCGTCGTAATGAACGAGCCCAAGATAGAATTCGCAGCCGGCGGGAATCTTCAACGCCTTCAGCGGCGCGAAATAGGCATCGTCCGAGCGATCCTTCGGCACCGGCATGTGCAGGAAGTTCATTGGCCGCTTGAGCGCAGGCAGGAAGCTGTGCACCATCTCGACCATGATGCCCATGTCTTTGGGGAGGGCAAGATGAGCGTCGGCTGGCGAACCATAACAAAGGTGGTAGCCCATATCCACGTCGGCAGGCACCGCATTGCCGATGCGCGCCAGCTCGGCGGCAATCTCCTGCTTGTAGTTGTCGGGCCGGTGCATATACGGCTTGTAGCTCTCGTAAATGAGAACTTCCTGGCAGATGTCCCATTGAATGGACAGGTCTTCATGCGGGATACCGTCGACGATCCTCTGGAGATCGCCCAATAACGCAGGCTCGTAGATCGCGAGAAAATCCCTGATCGAAGACGGCGCCACGTTCTGGTAGGCCGTCGCCATGGCGGTCGGCAGGCAGACCTGAAACTTCACGCCCGACGCAATATTGCCCTCCGCACGCAGTTTCTTGAACGCATCGTAGGAATCCAGCGCCGCTTTGGAATAGCCGGTTTCAATCTTGACTTTTGCCGGATCCCGCCCGGCCTTGAGCCGCACATACGGCACCTTGCGCAGCAGGCGGCCATCCCATTCGGTGAGTTCCATTTCGGGAATGTCGGTTGCCAGTTCGAAATCGGGATGGGCAATCAGCATTTCGCGCTGCCAGTATATCCACCGGCCGCGCTCGCCTGTCTCGCCATCGGGCAGGCGCTTCAGCCATGGGCCGAGTTCGCTCGAGAGCGTCGTAAAAACGCTCCTTGTGTCCGGCAACGCCACTGACCCGATCAGGTGTACTCCACTAAGCTGACACATCGACCCATCCTTTAAATTCAAATGCAGCGCGAAAACTAGTCCGGTCAGATCAGGCTGTCCACACGGGACGCCAAACAAAAACCCCGGTGCAAGACCGGGGTTTTGTGTTTCGGACAGGCTGTACGTTCACGCCATCTTGGTGACGATCTCGCCGATGCCTTCAACCCGCGCCTTGACGATGTCTCCCGGTTTCAGGAATTCGCCGCGCCCGTTGCCCACACCATCTGGTGTCCCGGTCATGATGATATCGCCCGGCCACAAGGTAATCTTGCTCGACAGGTCGGCAATTTGCTCGCGGATATTGAAAATCATGTGCTTGGTGTTGGAATCCTGCTTGGTCACACCGCTGACTTCCAGCTGAAGGCCAAGGTTCATCGGATCCTTGATTTCACTCGCAGGAACAATCCATGGCCCCATTGGGCAGGAGCCATCGAAGGACTTATGCGCTGTCCAGTCGAAGCGGAAAGCTGACGTAGCAGGCATCGCTTCGCGCAAGCCGCGGTCGCGCGCCGACAGATCGTTGGCCACCGTGTATCCGGCGATATAGCGGTAAGCGTCTTTCTCCGACACGTCCTTGCACTTGCGCCCAATGACCACGGCAAGCTCGACTTCCCAGTCTATCTTCTTGGAATTCGACGGCATTTTTACAGTGTGGTTATTTCCCACCACCGCCCGCGACGACTTGATGAAGTGCCAGGACCGCAAACCCAGATCATGCGGATCCTTCGGCGGCTCGCGACCGGACGCACGCGCCATCTCGGCGGCATGGTCAGCGTAATTGGAGCCTGCGCAGTAAATGGCGCCGGGCATTGGAATGGGCGCAAGAAATTTTGCTTTCTTGAGCGGTATGCCACGCAAGCCGCGGCGCTTGGTCAGGGCGTCCAACCTGCCCTTGGCCTTTTGCCAATCAGCAAGGATGCCCGCTACGGAAACATCGCAATTAACGCGCGTCGCATTGGCGATGTCGATTACACGTTCGTCATCCAGTACAATGACCGCACGCGGTCCTTTCGCTGTAATGCACGTTGCCAGCTTGTAACTCATGGTCCCCCCACGCACGCTAAAACAATTTCGACTGCTGCAAGAAACCCGCTTCGTCATACCTTCCAGGACTTATTTGCCTGTGCGTTGAAACCGTCAATTGATCTCCCGCAGATAGCGAACTTTCAAACCGCATAGACTCAATTACTAGCTTTGAAGCTTGCGCCAAACCGGCTCTGCCCCATGCCCCTTGTAAGTTCTATTAGTCCCATATCTGACCTCGCGCAACGGAAATCAGTTGTATTGGTCGAACGTCTCATGGTCAGCAACCGGCAAAGGCAGCGGAGAAAAGTTGCGTAAATTTGCGCTCCATGGCAAGGCAAGTCCATGAAAAACGAAGACTGAATATACCAAGGACGAAGACGTGCCTGCCGCCACAGGCGCTCCGCGCATTTCATTTGTTTCCCTGGGTTGCCCGAAGGCGCTGGTCGATTCCGAAAGGATCATCACCCGCCTGCGCGCGGAAGGCTATGAAATGACGAAGAGCCATGCCGGCGCGGACGCAGTCATCGTAAACACTTGCGGCTTCCTGGACTCCGCCAAGGCAGGAATCCCTAGAAGCCATCGGCGCAGCATTGAATGAAAACGGCAAAGTCATTGTAACGGGCTGCATGGGCGCTGAACCTGAAGAGATCACGGCGCGCTTTTCCAATGTGTTGGCTATTACCGGACCGCAGGCCTACGATTCCGTCATGAACGCCGTGCACGAAGCTGTCCCTCCGGCGCACGATCCCTTTATCGATCTGGTGCCCGAGCAAGGGATCAAGCTGACCCCCAGGCATTATGCCTATCTGAAGATTTCCGAAGGCTGCAATAACACCTGTACGTTCTGCATTATTCCTGCCTTGCGGGGCAAATTGGCATCGCGCTCCGCTGCAGATGTTCTCAGAGAAGCAGAAAAGCTGGTCAAAGCCGGCGTCAAGGAACTGCTTGTGATTTCTCAGGATACCTCAGCCTACGGCATTGATCTGAAATACGCGCAGAGCCAGTGGCAGGACCGCAGTGTGCGCGCGCAGTTCCATGATCTCGCGCGCGAGTTGGGCTCACTCGGCGCATGGGTGCGTCTGCACTATGTTTATCCCTATCCGCATGTTGATGAAATTATCGGATTGATGAGCGAAGGAACAATCCTGCCCTATCTCGATATTCCATTCCAGCATGCCAGCCCGAAAGTTCTCAAGGCGATGAAACGCCCGGGCAATCAGGAAAAGACTCTCGAGCGAATTCACAAATGGCGGAAGGAATGTCCGGAGCTATCCATTCGCTCCACGTTCATTGTCGGATTTCCCGGCGAGACCGAAGAGGATTTCGAATTGCTTCTCGACTGGCTGGATGAAGCCAAACTCGATCGTGTCGGCGCTTTCAAATACGAACCCGTCAAGGGCGCTGCTTCCAATGACCTGGGGCTACCGGCAGTCCCGCCAGAAGAGCAGGAGCGCAGGTACAGGCGTTTCATGGAAAAGCAGCAGGCGATCAGCGCGCGCATCCTGAAGAACAAGATCGGCAAGCGCTTGCAGGTCATTATTGACGAACCTGGCGCAACCGTAAGCAAGGGGCGCACCAAGGCGGACGCACCGGAGATCGACGGCGCCGTCTATGTGTCTTCGCGGCGGCCACTGCGCACCGGCGACATCGTCAGTGTGAAGATTGAAAAAGCAGATGCATATGATCTGCACGGAATTGCCGGCTGAACGTGCACAATGTCGTGCACCACCTGCGGCGCCCACTATGTCGCAGCTTTTTTTAGGGATTTAAAAGAAGAACCCGGCCGAGTTTGACTGCACTCTTGGCCGGGCATTTCTAGGCGGTATCCGGCTTTTCCGAGGTGGGAGGAACCTCGCCATCAACGCTTAACTGTATAGCTGAGTCGCAAGGTCCCAATGGTTGCAGAATTATCACATCCGCAACCTAAGTGACCTGCCAGCCAGATTGCGACCATATCCGTCAGGGGACGATAATCGTTGTGCCAGTGGTCTTTCTGGACTCCAGCGCCTTGTGCGCCTTTACGACATCCTTGAGCGCAAACCTCTGATGGATAGGGATTTCCACCTCACCCGAGGCAACAACCTTGAACAGATCACGCGCCATCTTGTCGAGATTTTCGCGCGATGCCGCATAGGTGAACAATGTCGGGCGCGTACAGAAAAGCGATCCCTTTTGCGACAATAGCCCGATATCGAAATTCTTGATCGGGCCGGATGCAGAGCCAAAAGAGGCAAACAGACCCAGTGGTTTGATGCAATCGAGCGAAGCTGGAAAAGTTGCCTGCCCCACTCCATCATACACCACGTCGCACTTTGCACCCTTGGTGATCTTGTTGACGCGTTCAACAAAGTCTTCCTTGGAATAATCGATCACATATTTGCAGCCGGCCTTCTTGGCCAGTTTGACTTTATCTGCAGACCCCACGGTGCCGATCACTGTTGCACCAAGCGCCTTGGCCCATTGGCACAGGATCAGGCCTACACCGCCCGCTGCAGCATGCATCAGGACAACATCGCCTTTTTTTACACGATAGGTTTGCCGCAGCAGATATTGCGCAGTGAGCCCTTTCAGCATCATCGCAGCGCCCTGCTCGTAGGAAATCGTCTTGGGCAATTTGACCAGTGTCTTGGTATCGATCAGCCGCTCTTCGCAATAGGACCCGATAGCCGAGCAATAAGCCACCCGGTCGCCGACCTTGAAATCCTTCACGCCCTTGCCGACTGCGATAATATCACCGGAGCCTTCATTGCCCGGCGTGAATGGCGTTGGCTGCTTGTACATTCCGTTGCGAAAATAGACATCGATAAAATTCAGCCCGATTGCGCGGTGGCGCAATTTCACCTGGCCGGGACCGGGATTGCCGATCTCGACGTCTTCCAGTTTCATGACATCTGCCGCGCCGCGGTTCGTGAATGCGTACGCTCTTGCTCATAAGCCCTCCTGCCGCAGTCCTCCTGCAGCTTGTCGCGGAACAATATCCCGATAGTAGGGACCCTTCCTTGCCGCTGCAATTGCAATCATTGCGGTGGTGCGCCGTCGCCATCGGCCCAAAGCGAACCGCGAAAGAATGGCAAGACGAGAAAATAAATCGCAACCAGAACCATCACCGCCCTGGCTGGCCAATATCCGGAAAAGCCGTTCCACACCAGCACGGCCGCAGCCAGAAACCATATCAGCATGAACACTTGCGTGACGGCTCGCAGGCGAACCACGCGCATCGGGTGGACAAAGACGATCGGTGCGAACATCGCAATCGTCAGCGCCATCAGGACCGTGAACACCAGCCATGGCGGCATGGGGAACACAAGCAGATACAGGGCCACCACATTCCACAGAGCCGGAAATCCGCGGAACCAATAATCCGCCGTTTTCATCCGCCTGTCTGCGAAATAGACCGCCGAACCGGAGGCGACGATCCCAATCGCGATGATAGCCAGATTACCCGGCATCAGGCCGGCGCTCCAGATGGCTGCAAGCGGAACGATGACGTAATTCAGATAATCGACCACCCCGTCGAGCAGGTCACCGTCGATGTGTGGCGCATGTTCGCGAACCCGCGCCCGCCGCGCCAGCGTTCCATCAATGCCGTCAATCGCGAAAGCCAGAGCCAGCCAGCAGAACATGACCTG
Source organism: uncultured Alphaproteobacteria bacterium (assembly GCA_963700795.1). Lineage (GTDB taxonomy): Bacteria > Pseudomonadota > Alphaproteobacteria > Rhizobiales > Beijerinckiaceae > Terripilifer. Next base: position 440,307 of record CAVOYX010000001.1, read on the forward strand.
AAAATCGCGCGCAAACGCCCGCTCGAGCGCAAGAATGCCTGCGAAGGCTCCCGATGCCGTAAACCAATGGACGGCCATGGCCCTGAAGATCATGCCAATTGCCGGACGCTCCGGCCCCCTGCCCGCGCCGCCAAGCAACGCCTTGGTCTCTCCTTAAACCATGGCGCGGCCCGGCGACAGATTGCCTCTCGCCATATGCCTGCAACGGTCCTATTTTCCCCTCATGGGACTTTCATTTGACATTCTTGTTGCCGGGCCCGGTCCGGCGGGCCTTACCGCGGCAATCGGCCTTGCCGGAGCCGGCTATAGCGTTGCAGTGGCCGGCAATGCGGACCTGCGCGAAGGCACGCGAACCGTCGCCCTGTTTGAGGGATCCTTGCGATTTCTTGGTTCCCTCGGTCTGCGCGACAAGGCCCAGAGCCTCGGCGCGCCTCTGGCTGTCATGCGCATCGCCGATGATACCGGCTCGCCTTTCCGCCGCCCGCCCGTGGAATTCCGGGCGCGCGAAATCGGTGCGGAGTGTTTCGGTTATAACGTCGAAAACCACGTACTAACCCGGATGCTGCGGGATCACGCTTCCACAATCAGCAATATCCGGCTTTTGCCGTCGCCGGTTGCGACCTATGAATTCGACGGCAGTCACGTTGAAAGCGAACTAAGCACGGTACGCCTTGCCGACGGCACGGAGATTTACGCCAAACTGATTGTCGGGGCTGACGGCGCCCGTTCGCTGGCCCGCAAGGCGGCCGGAATCAAGGTTCAAACCTGGGAATATGGCCAGACCGCCCTCACCGCCGTACTCGCCCACGACCGTGACCACGAGCAAGTGTCCAGCGAATTCCATACGCGCTGGGGACCTTGCACCTTTGTGCCATTGCTGCCGCAAAGCGGCGCCCGCTATGCATCGAGCCTGGTCTGGCTGATGCAACCGCGCGAGGCCGAACGCCGCGCCGCTCTGGAGCCCGATGCACTGGCCAGCGAAATTGAGGACGCTGCCCACTTCCTGCTTGGGCAAATGCAGCTACTGCGCCCCATCAACCTTTATCCGATCCGCGGGCTTGCCGCACGCCGCATCGTCGCCGATCGCCTGGCGCTGGTCGGCGAGGCTGCCCATGTGTTTCCACCCATCGGGGCTCAGGGACTTAACCTCGGCTTCCGCGACAGCGCGCACCTGGTAGAGGCGCTGGCCGGAAAGCTGGACGATCCCGGCTCAGAAGATGTGCTGCAGCGCTATGCGGCATTGCGGGGCCCTGACATCGCCAGCCGTTCGATCGGCGTGGACATGCTGAACCGTGCCCTCCTGACCCATATCCTGCCGATGGACATGTTGCGCGGGGCCGGCGTCATGGCGCTTGCCAATATCGGGCCGCTGCGCCGGCGGGTCATGCAGGAAGGCATGTCACCGCAATGGGGCGCGCCTGAGGTGATGCGCAACGTGCAGGAGCCAAAATCGCAGGAGGCCGACAGGCTTTAGGCCGCGCTCCAGCCGCCCACCGACAGGCGCGTGGGCTCCCTGCCTTGACAGCCATGGCGAATGCGGCCCAATGCCCCGCATCGGATTCACCGTCGGCACCTCCCCTCCTGCTCTCCTAATCCAGCCCTCCCTATCAATGGCCAAACCCAAGACATTCATCAGATACCGGCTGGAATATGCAGGGTTTCTACTGCTTGCAGGCCTTATCCGGGCTCTGCCGCTGGAGACGGCGTCCTGGCTGTCCGGCCGGGGCTGGCGGCTTTTCGCTCCGCTGATTGCAAGGCACCAGCGTGCCCTCAATGCCATTGCCAGAGCCTTCCCGGAAAAAGACAGCGCCTGGCATCGCGCGAGGGTTCTGGAAATGTGGGACAATCTCGGCCGCGTCTTCGCTGAAAGTTTTCACCTGGACGCAATCCTCTCCAGCGACCGCGTGGTGCTTGAAAACGAGGCCGAAATTCTTGCGACCCTGGCCGGCAAGACCCGGTTCATCGTAGCCGGCGTCCATCTCGGCAATTGGGAAGCAGGCGCGGCGGTTGCTCCACGTCTTGGTGCGCAAGCCTGCGGCATCTATCAGCGCATCCACAATCCCTTCATCGAAAACTATGTCCGCACGATGCGCGCACCGCTCTACCCGGCAGGCCTGTTTCCAAAACAATCCGATGCCGGGCGCAAGGTCATGCGGGCTCTGCAAAATGGCGCATGCCTGGCGACGATGGCCGATCTGCGTGATTATTATGGTCCGAAGGTTGAATTCTTCGGCATGCCCGCCCCAACCAACACGTTCCCTGCATTGATGGCCCGTAGTTTCGAAGTGCCGCTTTTCGCTGCGATGGTGGTGCGAACGCCACTAAACGGAGAGCACGTGCGTTTCGCCGTCCGTCTCGTTCCAATGAAGGTGCCCCACAGCGAAGACCGCGCAGCCGATGCGCTGGCAGCCACAACCGCGTTACATGCCCGCTTTGAAGAATTCATCCGTGAATATCCCGGACAGTGGATGTGGGTGCATCGCCGTTGGGGCTGATTGCCACGGCCTCCGGTGCTAGTGTGTATCAGGCCCGACCTGTTATCGGCCTTTGAAGGAAACCATTCGTGATTATCGCAACCTGGAACATCAACTCCATCCGGCAGCGTCTCGAACACCTGACCGGCTATCTTCGCGAAGTTGAGCCAGACGTCCTGTGCCTGCAGGAGATCAAGTGCCAGGATGACGCATTCCCGCGGGCTGCAATAGAAGACTGCGGATACAACGTCGCAGTGCATGGGCAAAAGACCTTTAACGGCGTCGCCATTCTGTCGAAAAAACCGCTTGAGGACATTCAGACGGGCCTTCCCGGCGACGATGGCGACGAGCAGGCACGCTATCTGGAAGCATGTGTGTCGACAGATCAAGGCGTCGTGCGCGTGGCCTCGATCTACCTGCCAAATGGCAACCCGCCCGATACCGAGAAATACACCTACAAGCTTGCATGGATGGACCGGCTTATCGAAAGGGCAAAATATTTGCTCAGTCTCGAAGAGCCGCTGGTTCTCGCCGGTGACTACAATGTCATCCCCGAAGCGCGTGATGCCAAAGATCCCAAGGCCTGGGAAGGCGATGCGCTGTTCCTGCCGAAGACACGCGCGCAATTTGCGCGGCTGTGCAATCTGGGTCTGACCGAAGCGCTGCGCGCAACCACCGACGCCGACGGTCTATACACTTTTTGGGATTATCAGGCCGGTGCGTGGCAGCGCAACAACGGCATCCGCATCGACCACCTGCTGTTATCACCGCAGGCAGCCGACAGGCTGGGCGCCGTCGCCATCGACAAGCAGATGCGCGCGAAAGAAAAGCCCTCCGATCACGTACCGATCCGGATCGATCTGGATATGTAGCGCGCATTTGGCGACGAAGGGAGCATGATGACTGACGCGGGAGTATCCGATCAGACCAGAGCACGCCGCATATCCAGGGCGCGCAAGGTTTTCGATTGGATCAGGCGCGCGTTCTGGAGCCTCCTGCCTCTGGCCATTGGCCTTTACATCGCATCCGGCCTCGACAAATCCGGTGTTGTCGATCGACTGCAAAATGCCGTCTTCGATCAATATCAGCGCTGGCACCCACGCGAATACACGCCGCAATCTCCCGTTCGCGTTGTCATCGTAGACAATGAATCGCTGGCGCGTTTTGGCCAATGGCCATGGCCTCACGATACCTATTCAAAACTGATAACGCGCCTTGCAGCAGCAGGCGCAGCGTCCATCGGCTTCGACGTCGTGTTCGCCGACAAGGACCGGCTTGCCAATACGGCAATTCTTGATCGCTTGCCCGACCTTCCCGAACGCGAAGCATTGAAGCAGGCAATGCACAACAAGGGCCAGATGGATGAAGGCGCGCTGCAACGCTCGGTCGCTGCGGCCCCTGTCGTGCTCGGTTATGTGCTGGCAAGAACCGGTTCATCCAACTCGGTGCCCGTGAAGTGGGGCATGGCGACAAATGGAGATGACCCAAAGCCTTTTCTGACGCCTTTTCCCAAAGCCATTCTGCCCCTCCCCAACCTCGTTGCAGCATCACCGGGGCTCGGCTCGTTCAACATGGCTCCCGATCAGGATTTACTGGTGCGGCGTATACCCTTGTTCGTCCGCATTGGCGAAGGAGATGAAGCAACGATCCTGCCAACGCTTGGCGCTGAAACCCTGCGCATTGCGCAACGTGCCAGTACCTATCTGATCAAGTCCTCCAATTCATCCGGCGCAGCGGCCTTCGGCGAGAAAACCGGCGTTGTCTCCGTGCGCATTGGCGGCGTCACAATCCCCACAGGTGGTGACAGCACCGTACGTGTGCATTTTTCCGGAACGCAGGAAGCACGCCATATCCCGGCATGGAAAGTGCTCGAAGGCTCCTTCGATCCCAAACAGATTGAAGGCCGCATCATTCTTGTTGGCGTCAGCGCATCCGCACTGGCAGATTTCCGTGCAACGCCGCTGGAACAATCCGTTCCAGGTGTCGATGCCCATGCAGAAATGATCGAACAGGTTTTGCAAGGCGTGCAGCTTGTACGCCCCGATTATGCACCCGGTCTTGAATTCCTGCTTTTATTGCTTGGCGCCATTCTGCTCGTCGTCATGATTCAGAAAACCCGTGCCCTTGCAGCAAGTCTGACGACGCTGATGCTTGTGGGCGCGGCAGGACTTGGCAGCTGGCTCGCCTTCCGTCATGCCGGATTTTTGTTTGACCCGCTGATCCCCGGTGTAACCTGGCTCGCTACGGCAAGTATTGGCCTTGTGTCCGCCTATCGAAAGACCGAGCGCGAAAAGCAATTCGTGCGCAATGCGTTTTCAAGATATCTCTCGCCAGCGGTTGTAGAACGCATTGCTGCCGACCCCTCGCAATTGTCGCTCGGCGGCGAAACACGCAATGTCACGATCCTGTTTTCAGATGTTCGTGACTTTACGTCCCGGTCGGAAAAGCTCGATGCTGAAGGCGTCGTCCGTTTTCTCAATTCCCTGCACACACCATTCACTGGTGCAATTCTGACCGAACGTGGAACAATCGACAAATACATCGGCGACGGACTGATGGCATTCTGGAATGCGCCATTACCGGTTCCCGACCATGCCAACAGGGCCTGTGGCGCAGCGCTGGCAATGCTCGCAAGCGTTCCTTCCATTGACGCGACTGTCGCCGTCGATGCAGGCAAGCGCGGTGTCACCCATGAGCCGGTACGCATTGGCATTGGCATCAACACCGGCGATGTTTTCGTCGGCAACATGGGATCCGAACAACGCTTCGACTATTCCATCGTCGGTGATCCCGTCAATGTTGCAGCGCGACTGGAATCGGCGACGAAGGAATTTGCGTGCCCGATCGTCGTGTCCCAGTCGACACGCGATGCTGCCGATGAGTTTGTCTTTGTCGAACTGGGTGCTGCGGGTCTGAAAGGCAAAACCGGCGAAACCAGCATTTTCGCATTGCACGGATATAAAAAGCAGGCCGGACCAAAATTTGAGGAATTTGTGATCTTGCATCACGATGTGATTATCGCGGCAGCAGCGCGCGATGCAAACCTGACAGAGCTTGTTACAAAAGCACGGGCCCATCCGCAATCGACGCCCTATCACCTGTTCTACGACCGGTTGCTGCGCATTGGACAAACTGGTCCCTGAAAACAAAAACGCGCCGGATGGCGCGTTTGTAATTCCGGCGCGCAGAACTTGCGCAATATCCTATAAAAACATTTTCAGCGTTCGACCGAACGTCGGCGCAAATGTTTCTTCAATTCCAGATGAGCCATCTCTTTATCAAATTCACTGGCCGAGCCGATGGCCTGTCCGTGCAGTTTCGCAACCCAGCCAAGATCTGAACGGTTGCGCGCAGCTTCTGCCGCCAGCGTCAGATACATGATGCCCCTGGCCCGTTGACGCGCGATGCCCGTATCGCCGACGAAAAGCAAATTGCCCAATACGGCGAGCGCCTCGACGTGATTTTTTTCCGCTGCATACCGCAACCAAGGCACGGCCTGGCGCGGGCTGCGCTCTGTGCCTGCTCCATCAAGATACATCCGCGCCAGATTGTATTGCGCATCGGCATTGCCGAACACAGTCGCGGCATAGTGGAACATGTGCAAGGCGCGCTGCACGTTCTTGTGCACGCGTGATTGCGGAATACCCGAAAGGCTGTACACACCGACTGCCACGAATGCGCTGGCCACTACAGAGCGGTCACGCGGATCGAGCTGGTCTTCCTTGTAGTCACGCACGATGCGGGCAAAGTAATTGTAAGCCTCGACATCGTTTTTCTTGACGCCCTCGCCAGCCGCATACATGCGCCCGAGTTTCCATTGCGCCAACGGCTCACCGCCCTCGGCAGCATATTTCAGTGCCGCAACGGAACTCACCATATCGCCCTTGCGATAGGTTTCCATACCCTGCCGCAAAGCAGCGCGCGGATTCTTGAACAATTCAAGCGGCGCAACTGCAGCCGCTCTGGACTGCGCATTGCCGTCAAGGGCGCGGGCCTGCCCGGCTGCCAGAAGGCAACCGGCCAAAGCACCAGAAAGTATGACGCCGGATATCCGGCTAAACGTCGGCATAGACATGTGTCTCTCGTTCTGCGCCGGGGTGGGTAACTGCGCCGTCACGCGCGCAACCAACCGTCTGGGCGTATTTCCAGATTGCCCCCGACCCGAAATCATTGCCCCGCGGCTGCCATTCCTTGCGCCGGCTCTCCAGCTCTGCGTCGCTCAACTCGACGCTCAGAATGCCTTCGATCGCATCCAGTACGATCATGTCGCCATCCTTCAACAGGCCGATAGGTCCACCGACAGCGGCTTCCGGACCAACATGTCCGACACAAAAACCGCGCGTTGCTCCAGAGAAACGGCCATCGGTAATAAGCGCGACCTTGCTGCCCATTCCCTGACCATAAAGAGCAGCGGTCGTCGCCAGCATCTCGCGCATACCCGGACCGCCCTTGGGGCCTTCGTAACGGATGACGAGCACATCGCCTTCTTTGTATTGACGCTTCGACACTGCTTCAAAAGCCTTCTCTTCAGTATCAAATACCCGGGCTGGTCCCCGGAAACGCTGCGCCTCTGTCGGCATGCCGGCAACTAGCCTGAGCGGCTGGCCGCCGCGGTCACAAATGCCGTCTCCATCGGTGTCCTTCCACCCCGCCTCGAGCAAGAGCCGCCGGGCCTTCGCGGGCTCGTAGGTGGCGCGCACGGCCGCTTCGGCGGAGAAGTAGTTCGACGCGTCGAACTCATCCAGCGCCGCCACCTTCACCAGCCCGTTGTAGATACGGTCGGCGATCTCCTGTTTGTGTCGCATAGCTCAGCGCGCGGCGCACACGCCGGTCTCTCAGTATGGGGTGCTCCGTATTGAGGTCGAGATGCTCGTACATCAGCATCGGCGTCCTGTACACGCGAATCCCGCGAATGGTCTCGAGCTGGCCGATGAAGTTGATGTTGGCATTGTCGAACATGTCGATCTCGCCCGTCTTCAACTGCACGAGCAACGCGTTCTCGGTGGGAACGAACTTGAAGATGATCTGATCGAGATAGGGACCTTCGCTGTAGTAGTCGGGGTTGGCGACCAGCGTAAATGCGATCCCGCGGCCCAGCTCTCGAATTTGAACGGCCCCGACCCGACCGGCGCGTGGTGGAACTTCGCCGAGTGGAAGCGCTTCCCGCGCAGGTCGCGCAGCAGATGCTCCGGAAGCACGGACTCGTCGTAAAACGTCTCCGTGACGAAATCGGGATAGGATCGCTTGAGGCGAAATACGATCGTGTGGTCTACGGCGTCTCGACGGACTCCACAACGTCCCACCCTTCGCGTGATTCCACGTTCACCTTCGGGTCCATGATGATCTGGTAGGTGAACCGGTACGTCGCGACTCGTCACCGGCACGCCGTCATGCCAGCGCGCGTCCGCGCGAAGGTGATATGTGTACGTGCGATAGTCGGGCGAAACTCCGCCGTTATCCACCGTGGGGATTTCCGTAATGAGATCGGGAATCAGACGAAATTGATCGTCATACTTGACGAACTTGTTGGAGCGTCGCACCTTGCATATTTGCTCTTCTATCGTTCTACCCATACCAACCGCGAGGTTGGCAGAAAGGCGTGTGTCTCGATCGTGGATATATGCTAGCCTGCTGCTGGCCTACCTTCCGATGATAACGCATGCGCAGCCAACCTGCGTTGCTGAGCGACCTCCGATGGGGTGGAACAGCTTCGACGCCTACGACTGCCGCATTGACGAGGCGACGTTCCGCAACGTGGTCGATTTCATGGCCGAACGAATGAAGCCGCTGGGCTGGGAGTATGTCGTGATCGACTACATCTGGTTCAATCCCACCCCTGGCAATTGGGACAATCCAAATCGGCGATACGGCCATCCGGATGTACGACTCGACAGCGAGGGCCGGCCGATGGATCGACTTACCATGGACCAATGGGGACGCCTGCTGCCTGCGGTGGAACGGTTTCCCACTGCGGCAGGAGGTCGTGGGTTCAAGCCCATTGCCGACTATGTCCACTCGAAGGGCATGAAGTTCGGCATACACATCATGCGGGGCCTACCACGCCAGGCGTATTACGACAATTTGCCCGTCAAAGGCAGCGAGTATAAGGCACAAGATATCGCAGAGCCTTGGGACACCTGCAACTGGTGCAATAACATGTTCGGCATTGACGCGTCGAAACCCGGTGCACAGGAGTACTACGACTCCCTGTTCGCCTTGTACGCAGCGTGGGGTGTTGACTACATCAAGGCGGATGACATGATGTTTCCACCGTATCACGCGGGTGAGATCGAGATGATGCGGCGCGCCATTGAAAAATGCGGAAGACCAATGGTGCTCAGCTTGTCTTGCGGCGAGGCGCACGCTGTCGCGTGCCAAGCACCTTGCCCGCCATGCGAACTTATGGCGAGTGTCAGCAGACTTCTGGGACCGATGGGACTCACTTAGACACAACTTTGGGCTCCTAAACTCTTGGTCAAGCTACATTGGCCCCACGCACTGGCCCGACGCCGATATGTTGCCGATCGGCCGATTGTCATTGGCGGACCGTCCTCACGGCCCCGAGCGTGAATCGCAGTTCACGTGGGACGAACACCAGACGCTAATGACCCTGTGGTGTATCGCGAGGTCGCCGCTGATGTGGGGTGGTGATCCATTGACAACCTCCGAGAAATCACTCTCTTACCTCACGAACCCGGAGGTCCTGTCTGTGAATCAGCAGAGCAGCAACAACCGCCAAGTATTCGGGACCGCCGCCGAAGTCTGCTGGGTAGCGCAGGATCCCGACAGTGGCGACCGGTTCGTCGCACTCTTTAATCTAAGTGACCAGCCCGCCGAAGTGGCTCTTAACCTGGAATGGGAAGGCATCCGCGGCAAACACAAGGTGCGTGACCTTTGGAGACGCACAACCGATGGAGTTGTCGAAGGCAGGCTAGGCAGGACACTGCCGGCGCACGGTGCGGGCCTATATCGTCTTTCGATGCTGTCAGGCGCCCCCACCGAGTAACTTGATTTGAGCGACGGGAACCGTGGGCCAACTGCAGTGTGCGAGGGCTAGCATCGAACACAGCCAGGTCAATTTGTATTCAGCGGCTTCTACTGTTCAACGACCAGCTGATCGTGCTAAGAATCAACCAAGAGCATTCGTCGGCTACGGCCTCGGTCGCGGATCATTCCCTGGCAGGGTGCTTACCGTGTTTCTAGATAAGGGGGGCAGCTCACGCTTGGACGAACTTCATTCGTTCGGGACAACGAAGTTAATGTTGTCCGTGGTGTGCGGATCAGCAGTCAGATTCATCGCTTCGGCTGATTCTACCAATCGGCCATTAATTCGCAGGTTCTCGAAGGCCACGTCGGTGATCGTACTTCCCGGTTCGTGGCTGACGATCTGGCTGGGGCGTTGCACGCTACCGGCAAGCGAGACGTTCTTCAAGCGAACATCCGAGATGCTGCCAAGGACCTTCGCATGCGCGTGCCGATTGCGTTTGATTTGCAGGCTCAGCAGACGCCAGTCGCAGTTCTCGATACGGATGTCCTCAAAGTGATAGCCGCTCATGTGGCCGCTGCCACCGTGGATCGCGTTGAAGACGGCTTCATTGTCATTGTCCCATGCATGCTCTACGCGAATCACGTCCACGTCGCGAACATCGAACCCGTGTTGCCGTCCTGGCATGTTCCAGCTGAACTGAAAAGGTGCACCGTTTTCCAGTTGCCAGATGACGCAGCGTCGTACTTTCATGCCCGATCGGTACAACTTGAGCGAGTCATCGTTAACCATGAAGAAACAGTCTTCGACCGTGCCGTTCGCACCAGTGCCCACTCCATCGGTGCTGAACCACCAGCCAATCATCTTCGTGTTCCGCACGATCGAATGGTCTCCAGCGGCGACGATGCAGAAGTGTGGCGAGTTGACAAGAGTTGGGCCGTCGATCACCACCCCAGGGCAGTCGCTCGCAAAGTCAATCAAGTGCGGCGTCTTACGCCCATCCACATCCTTATTGGGGTACTTTTCGCCCGACAGAATGCCCGGCCCTAACACCTTCACGCGGGGCGCAGAGCGTCCGTCGATCCTCGCGTGTACGTAAGCCCCACCCGCCAAGTAGATGATCTCCCCTGGTTGGGGGCGTATCCAGCCGACGTCGTGGATTCCCGGACCGAAATAACGCAGGGACTCATCGTCTGCCAGGGGCGGCGGCGCATGCTGCTTATCGGCGAAGATAAGCAGCGGGTGATCGAGGACTCGGTCGAACTCAACCGACACCCGTTGGCCTGGCCTCAGCGTGAAAGTAGCCGCCCCACCTCTAACGGTCGAGTCAACGCTGTAGCTGGAGGGTAGAATCTGACAGTGCGCTACTTTGCGATCAAGCGCCGTTACGCGGACCTCGACCGGCACCGATGTCGCTATGGTCGTCCACGAAGCGGTGCTGTGCCGGTTTGTATTCCATTGCGAATCGACGCTGTAAACGAACGACTCGCGAAACAATTCGCCTGGCTCCCGGACCTCAACTCGGTAGTGCCGAGAGGGCGCAATCCCATCAGGCGAGGGAAACGTATCTACCCGGTTAGCCCAAGCGAGACTCGACGAAAGGACGGCAACAAACGTCGCTAGGCCTACTTGGTGTGCTGTCTTAACCATTGCAATCAACATTGGAACAACCCCGCGACACGATAGCTCTATCTCCTACTCCATCCTCTCGAACTCACGGATTGGTCGTCAAGTCGAATTGTGCAAGATGCGCTTTTTCGAAACGGTTTTGCGGAATTATCGATCACGCCCAACAGACGAATGCAACGGCTCACCGAAGTAGTCGTTATGTTCCAGCCAGCCCGTCTCCTTGTTCGTGTACCAGCCCGTCTCCTTGTTCATGTAGACGTCGTGCATCGACGCTTTCCCTCGTTCAGGTCTGTTACTACAGTAGGTGCAGCTTATCAGAAGTTACGGAGTACCCTGCATGCAAAAGCAGTCTTGGCGTGAGTTACGGGGCACTTTTCACAGAATGATGTTCCGACGTGATCCGCGCAACTGCGGAAGGACACATGGCGGCGAAAACCTCGGCGACGAACGCAGCTCTGATGCGGATTGCGCCGTCCAACGCTGACGCCTTCTGCTCTGATGCTCGCACTGGCTATGCTCATTGGTTCCTTGTGTGCACTGTTTCGTTGAATGGCGAGCCGATAGAGTTGATGCAGCGTGGCACGGCTTACCGACTGGGGGACGTGCGCATTATTGAAACAGGATTACGGAATAGTGTCTTCCGAAGGGCGATCCAAATCGATATTTTTTGGGATGACCTTAGAAGTTCGATGGCTCGTCTTGTTTACATCTGGTTCCAAAGTTGGGTATTCGATGCAACTCGCCACCCTCGCGTTTTTTGACGACTCTTCTGCAACGTTGCCCCGTCGAACTAGTGTATTGCAACCGTTCTTACCGGGCGCCTGCAACAGTAGTGAACGTCGACAAAACCGCACACCATTAGGAGTGACTTCCTGGTTCGCCAGCCTGAAAGTTCTCTTCGGGGTTCCGGCTTTCTTCCTCATATTTGGGCTACCCTTTCTGTCGTACGCGGACGAGTCGATCTTGCATCGCGTTGATAAAAAGGCACAACCAGCGGTGTTCCAAGCGTGGAATCCCATTGACATGCCGACGGTTCCACTCGAGAGCAACAGAGATCGCGTGGCAGCCGCCGCTAAGCACTGCTTGATGTGGGAGGAGCCGGTAAGCCAACTCGGTTACGGCGTCGAACTTGTACTCGGCGCAGTGTGGGACGATCAGCATGGCGGACTGGCAACTCGGTTTACGGAAGACAGCGCTCAACAAGCACTGGCTAATCGTCAGGCAATGCTCGACATCAACCCGAATATGGTGTTTCTGCTCGAAGTCCGCTGGCGCAACGCGCCAGGCTCCTTCTTGCCCGAAGATAGCGAGTTTTGGCTGCGTAACCCGGACGGCAGCCGCAAGTTGGGATGGGACAATGGTCCCGAGCCCTATTTCCTATTAAACCCCGACAATCCAGCGTTTGCCGAAAACATTGCGAGGCAGTGCAAAATCGCCGTCGACTCGGGCATCTACGATGGTGTCATGTTCGATTGGGACGGACACATGCCGATCGTGCGAGCAGTGCGGAAGCGACTTGGCGACGACGCACTGATCATCGTGAACATTCATGACCGCATCGACGAGGCCAACGCGTACGGCAAAATGATCAACGGCGCGTTCATGGAACTGGCGCCGCCCGGGCCGGGATACTCTGGCCGCACGCTGGGCACCTGGGAGAGCACCCGCAAAGCTTTGCACGCGTTTGAAGAGATCTTCCGCGAACCCCAGATCAACTGCCTCGAAGCATGGGGCGACCGTGCAGACCTACGACGCATGAGGGCGATTACCACGCTCGGTCTGACCCATTCGGATGGCTACGTGTTGTACGCAGACCCAAACCCGCTCAAGACACCCGACCACCTGCACGACTGGTATGAGTTCTGGGACGCGCCAATCGGCAAGGCGATTGCAGAACGGATTGAGCGGAAAGACGGCGCGTTCTCGCGCAAGTTTGAACGCGGCACAGTCGTTTACAATCCGCTTGGCAACGGTGAGGTTGAGCTAACGTTTGACCAGCCGATGAAGCGGATCTCTGACGGCTCGACCGCCAAGGACTTTTCCCTTCAAGAAGCAGACGGGGACATATTCCTCTCCGCGAACGGACGCTGAGCCCGCCAACTAGCCTTTTTTAGCCCCATTTCGCTGTCTGCCTATGTCGCCGCTTCTTCTCAGTGCGGGGTTCGAACTAGGCCCCCCCGACTACATCACCTTTTCGGCTTACTTTCTGGGCCTGTTCGCGATTGGCTTCTTCGCTAGCCGCGCTCGTAACGAAAACTCGGAGGACTACTTCCTCGCCGGCCGCTCGCTGCCGTGGTACGTAGTGGGGGCGTCCTACATCGCGGCCAACATTTCAACCGAGCACTTTATCGGGCTGATTGGCGCGGGATATCTTTACGGCATCTGTGTAGCGACCGGGGAGTGGAGCACAGTCATCGCGTTCACGTTCCTGATTTGGCTATTCATCCCATTCCTGTATTCCGCCAAAGTCTTCACCGCGCCCGAGTTCTTGGAAAGGCGATTTAATCGACCAATGCGCGGCATGTTCGCGCTGGTGACAGTGATCGCGAATGTGGTGGCTTTCCTAGCGCCCGTGCTCTACGGCGGCGGACTAGTAGTGGAAGAAGTATTTGGGCTCGACGCAGCTTTGGGAGTCCCCATGAGCGAAGATGGCATCGCCGCGCCAGGCGCGGTGCGTTGGGGCCTATTCGCGGCGATCGGTCTGATCGGGGTCACGGCGGGCATGTGGTCTATTTGGGGTGGGCTGAAGTCGATCGCGTGGATGGATCTGCTGACGATCATCGTGATGGTCATTGGGGGCCTCTGTGTTACTTACTTCGGCCTTAAGCATCTGGCGGGCGATGATGGCTCGATTCTTGACGCCTTGCGACTGACGATCGAGCGCAATCGGGCTGACGAAGGGCCTTGGAAGGACGGCGCCGAAATGATTCGGCCAAGCATCATCCAGGAGAACGAGTACGATCGCTTGTCCGTGCTGCAACCACTCACACACGAAACCAACCCGTGGACTCATTGGGTGCTCAGCTTTTTCTATATTGGCCTGTGGTACACGGTCATCAACCAGTTCCTGATCCAAAAGATCTTCGGCGCCCGCGACATGTTCCACGCACGCATGGGGATGACGTTCGCATCGTACCTGAAACTGCTACTGCCCTTGATCGTTGTTGTACCGGGAATGATCTATTTTGCTATCAACCCGAGCCTGCTGCTGCTCGATCCTACCGCTGCCTACGCGGATCAATTGGCGAGCGAAGCCGCCATGGAGGCTGGCGCTGCTGAACCCACCGAAGAAATGAAACAACAGGCCGTTGTTGAGGCCCCCCGTCGCTTCCAGCAGTTATCCCCGCATGATCAGGCGAAGCTACGATTGGCCGCCATACGACCAGAGGCGGATAAGACCTACGTCAAGCTGCTAGAGGGCTACGTGCCGATCGGTATACGCGGGTTTCTATTGGCCGCATTATTCGGTGCAATCCAGTCAACGGTCAGTGCCGTACTGACCTCGACCTCGACTGTGATTACGGTCGACGGAGTGAAGCGTTACTGGCTGCCTCAATTGACCGAAAGGCAGACCGTCGCATGGGGACGCTGGATCACTGCCTTGCTGTTGGTGATTTCTGTGGTTATGGGCGTGTACATTAGCTCGCTGAAGGCGAGCCTATTCGTCTACATCCAGGAACTGTTCACCTATTTCGCGCCACCTTTCTCGGCGCTATTTCTCCTGGGTACCCTATGGAGAAGGATCAATGGCTATGGGGCGATGGCCACCGCCGTCGTGGGATTGCTGTTCGGACTGGGCATGAAGGTCTGGCTGCGGACTTTCGGGCCTTTGCCCGGTACTTCGTTGGCCGACGTGCACGCCTTCCTGGGCCCGTACGCCAACCAGGGCGTTGTCAACTGGGCATTTTGCATAGTGGTATGCGTCATCGTCAGCCTGCTCACTCCACCACCACGACCTGAGCAGGTGACCGACGAACTGACCTTCAATTGGTCCAAGATGGACTTCGGCGGCGGTCTTGGCAATCATTGGTACAGCAGCGTGCCTCTGTGGTGGGCGCTGTCGCTCTTGTTGATGTTCGGCTTCGTGCTGCTATTTTCGGTCGTGCTTTAGCAACCTGCCATTTCGAACAATTTGCTGCCAAATCCTTCTGCAGCGGTGGGGACGCCGCCCGCAATTCGAGGCAACGAAAAGTTAAGTCGGGTGCATCAACCTGAGCAGATTGACAGAGCCGCTTAGTCGCTGAGGTGATTTCGACCTTAGCCGCTAGCGAAGCGCAATCATCGGGTCTTCGTGGAGGCATTTCGTAGTCCGGAAACGGCCTGAGACCGCTGCGTCGCAGGCGGGCGAGCACCAGTAAGTCGGAACGGCGGCGTACGGTGGCTCACTTGGTACCGAGTTGGACGCTCGATCCCCAAAGTCTCGCCGGGCAAGCTTCCATCACTGGCGACGCCCTGGTTGCCGCAAGTTGCTGGGCAGAGCCCAAAAAACCCGCTTTTCGAAGGCATTTCGCGGTTGAGCCCAAGTGTATTTGCCTACTTTTGGCACCCTTCCCGCGTTACGGCTCTGGCCTGGCCGCAGGTTGCCGTCGGATGTCCGCACAATGAAGAGGAGTCTGTTGTGGGTGGAGTTCGCCAAGCTGAAAACCGCTGCCGAACTGGACGTCGACGGGGCTGTCCAACGGTTCCGGTTAGCGCTTGCCAACGCCAAGGTTAATGCACTATCCGAGGACGCGCTGCAGCACCTCTTGAGGCAAAGTGCCGGGCCACGAATCGGCACTACAACAACACGGCAGACCGAATGCGACGGGTCGGATCGGCTGCGATGGTGCATGTTCCGGCCGTTTTGCGGAACGAGGCCAAATGGAGTGTCAGTTGCGCGTGAGCCCCCTTTAACACCTCAGGATTTTGACGTAAGCTGTTACGGTCATTGAATTTGCCGGAGTGGCGGAATTGGCAGAATCGCTGGATTCAAAATCCAGTGCCCGCAAGGGCGTGTGGGTTCAAGTCCCACCTCCGGTATCTCTATTTTTCTCTGGTTTTCTGGCCTTACCACCCCGTGGCGACCAATCGTGTGATTGGTGTTCTACGCCCGCAGCGTAAGGTAGGGTTGAGAATGGCGACGAAACCCAACAAACCGTATGCAGACTTTCCCCTGTACGCCCACAACGGCGGAGTCTGGGCAAAGAAGATTCGGCGGCAAGGTTCACTACTTCGGGCCTTGGAGCGATCCGCAAGGAGCCCTAGACGAATACCTAGAACAACGCGACTATCTGTTGGCTGGCAGGCGGGCACCTGAGAATGTTACGGTTGCGAATCTGCTGGACGATTTCCTTGGCGAGAAGCTAGCGCACGTCGAAACGGGCGACTTAGCCCAAGTCACTTTCGACGAATACGAAGCCGTTTGCGAGATCATCAACGGCCATTTTGGGCGAGCCGTGGCCGAACACCTAACGAAAGAAGATTTCGAGGGGTTACGGAAGCGACTTGCGAAGGGAACGCGGAAGGCAACGCTTAGTTCCGTTACGCTGAAGCGATGATTGACGATTGCCCGTATGGTCTTTGCTGAGTTGCCCGCAGCTAAGAAGGCTTTGAAGTCGCCACTGCAGCGGACAATCAGGGCAGCCGGTCGCGATAAGGGCGAGCGGCTTTATTCGGCCAGTGACATTCGCAAAATGGTGGCCAATGCGGAAGCCGAGATTAAGGGAATGATTCTACTCGGCATCAATTGCGGTTTTGGTCCGAAGGATTGTTTCACGCTGCCAGCCATATCGAATGGTTGGCACAATTTCCCGCGTCCAAAAACTAAAGTTGAGCGGCGTTGCCCGCTATGGCCAGAGACGGTTGCAGCAATCGAGGCGGTCGGTTTGCCATTCAATGGCCGCGTTTGGGACCGCTTCGCCGTCGACCGCGAGTTCAAGAGAGTTTGCAAGCCGGCGGGCGTGAGGGATCAAGGCTTCTACCCGCCTGGCCGATCAACTCACGCTTCCACCGGTACACCAGGTTCGCGCCGGAAAGCCCTAATCGCTCCGCAATCGACGCGGCGGTGTGGCCGTCCAAGAGCATCTGGACCACTTCCTCCTTGAACTGCTTCGTGTATCGGCGCCGCTTCCGCGATCCGTCCTTGCCGTCTGTCAGCGGGTTCCGTACAGGCATTGATCTGGTTCTCCTTGCCACACCAAAATAAGCCTCAGCAATGTCCGAAAAAAACGTTACACGTCACTCTACCTTCTCCGTGGAGTCGGAGAACAAGCTGATGACCAAATCGCCTAATCTCTAATCAATCGCATCCAAGTCACGACGGTGTTCAAGAGGGTGAGAATCTGATTGGCTACGAAATCATTTCCCTTTTGTGAGTCTTCGCCATGTTGCAATGGCAATCGATTGGCACTCTGGACTCCGGCGGAGTGAGTAAACTGGGCCGTTGATTGAGACCTAGAACAGCACCAATGCACCGATGGACATAAAGAGTGTGAAGAAGCCGATCACACAGCATCCAGATTTTGAGTGACCTAACCGGTTCGGTTCCAACGGCAAGTCCTGACCACATAGTGGACACCGCACCACATCGTCGGGAATATCGACGCCACATTGAGGGCATGGCAATTCGTCGAACGTCCCGAACGCATCGTCAAAGTCGTCTTCCTCAAGATCGTCCCAGTCGTCCATAACCTTGAAGATATCCCATCGGCAGCAGGGTGCAAACCCATGCTTACTCGAGCGAATTAAGCGATGTTCGGCCACAGAAACTCGAAGCAAGAGGTCCGGCCACAAGGTGCATTTAGTCTGCGCTAGCCCTCGTCCCAGGCTTGAATCAAGAACCATTCGTCGGGTCGACAAGCCTGCACAACCTCTGGGTTCATCGTAGTCTTGCCAGTCTATGCTGGCGGAACGATGTCTTCCGGCCCGGACGTCCATACTGCCTTGGCTTCCGGTGGGTCGCCATGAAGGCAAGGCAGGAGGACCCGTGCCTATGCCGTGTATTCAAACGGATACCGGGGTGATCACACTGTGTCTGCCTCTTTGGGGGCTAGCAAGAGTCCAAGCAGCATCATTGCCGCGGGACCGACAACAACGACGAGCAGTGGGTGAAAGGGGCTAGCGACGCTGTTCAAGAGGGCAGGCCACCAATCGCCCGTTGAGAGAGTCATCCAGCCGATGATTGCAAGCCCGACGCCAAAAATAAACACGGCTTGGCGATTTCTGAGCGTGGGCACGATCAGGCCTAGCAAGAACAGCCCGACGATGGCCGCACCAAGGACGGACGAAAAGAGCCACCAAATATCGAGGGCGCTCTCGGTAAGCGCTACTGACTGCAACGCGCCAGCGCTGTTCCCATTGCTCCCCATGCAATCGTGGCTAAGCGCAAGACAACTAAGCATCGAGCGTCGGATGCGTTCGGCTGGAGCAAGCGTTTGAATATATCGCTCATGACCAAGGTCGCCGATGAATTGAGGGAAGTAGAAACCGTGCTCATCGCTGCCGCAAAAACTGCCGCGATGAGCAAGCCACGAATACCTTGCGGCAGTTGAGATGCCATGAAGTGCGGAAAGACTCGATCGCCGAGATCCTGCTCGGTTAACTCTGCCGTCAAGCGATCTAGCTCTTGCTGGTAGCCAGGCGAATCACCGTTCATTCCCTGTTGAGTCAGGCGTTGCTTGGCAACGATTGTGCGTAGTTCCTGCGTCTCGGAGGGGTGACCTTCGTAGAACGCGTAGAGCGACGAACCGATGAACAGAAACAGCGCACTGACCGGCACGTACAGCATCGCTCCGAGCCACACACTCTTGGCCGCCTCTCGGGCGTTGCGAGCAGCGATGTATCTTTGCACATAGCTCTGATCAACGCCGAAGTTCCGCAGGTTATCGAATAAACCAAATGCCAGCACCACCCACAGCGTGGGCTGAGAGACATCGAAGAGCGACGGGTTACCCAGAGAAAACTTGCCACTCGCTTTACCGATCTCGATGACTTCGAACGCCCCTCCAGGCATGTCGGCCAACAGCACCGCGAGCGCCAGAATCGCTCCAGCGAGTAGCACGAATGCTTGAATCGCATCCGCCCAGATAACGGCCACGATACCGCCCACGAAAGAATAGGCCGTGACAATGATACCGGTCACGAGGATGACGGTGCGGATATCCCAGCCGAATAGCACTGCCATCGGCAGCGCCATCAGATACATCACCACCCCAATGCGGGCAATTTGATATAGGAGGTAGAATCCACTTGCAGAGATTCTCGCCCACAAGCCGAACCTGGTTTCAAGCCATGAGTAAGCAGAAATTTCACCCGACTTGCGATAGAGCGGAACGAAGTAGCTGACAGAAATGAAGGCAGCCGGGGGCAGGGCCAAAGAGAACATGAAGATGTTCCAATTGCCTACGAATGCTTTTCCCGGAAGTGCCAAATAGCTGATACTGCTCAAGTAAGTAGCGAAGATCGACATCCCGCAGAGCCATCCCGACAGCGTCCGCCCACCCGCGGTGAACTGGTCGGCCGAGTTGTTGCGTTGCCAGAAGAAGAGCCCGAGACCCATGATGCCCACAAAGTAGACGGCCAGAACTACCCAGTCGACGGTTGTGAATAACATTGCTGCAAGCATGTGATCTACCGTTTCTACTCACCTGGAGCGGTTGCGTGCTGGTCGCTTCCAGCTTGTGTGCCGTATCGGAGCGAGTTGGCGCTGTAGAAATGGCTCCCGTTGTCACCATCCGATTCCATGGTGGTGTTAGAGTCAAGATAGCGAAAGGGCCTTTTTTCGGACCTGCAATATCGCCCGGGCTACGACTTGGATGCGTCCAGCTCGAGCCTGGCCGCGACGGACGTTTTGCGAAGTTCGACGTACTGGGATTGCAAACAATCGATCAATACCTTCTGAGTTGCTAGAATGGGGATTGGGCCCCGCCCCACGAAGCGGTTTTCAATGACGTTCTCCCCGAGCGATTCAGCCAATCTGAATGGTTGCGGTCAGTCCGTAAATGGGGTTTGAAGCATCTTCCCTTACGATGGCGTGTCAAACATCAGCGATGGGCCACTTGAGACGGTAGCGTTGTCGAGTGACTCAGAAACGCCCACAGGTGTCCTTGCCTTGCACTCAATGTCCTTACAGTTTATCGGCGCACTGCGTTCGCCAGATTCAAACTGGCGTGAACGTAGCGTTGCGGCCAGGTCAGTGGCGGATCAACAGATGGATGGTTGCTGCCCAGCACCTTGGCTAACTACACAATTTTGCTTCCAACTAACCTAGGTCTTCTCGTGGCATCCCGAACCCTTGTCCAGATGCGTTTTCGTCGCGGCGTTCGAGTGTTCGTTTTGTTCCTCCTTCTCAGCGGCATGTCGGTTGGCAACGGACAGTCTATCGAATTCAACCGCGACATTCGTCCGATTCTTTCTGACAAATGCTACTTCTGCCACGGTCCCGATTCAGAAAGTCGCGAGGCCGGCCTACGCCTTGACGTGGCGTCTGAATCCCAGGAGGTAATTGCTTCGGGCGAACTTCTGCGGCGGATCACGTCGGTGGAAAGTTACGAGCAGATGCCGCCACCAGAGTCGAATTTAACGTTGGATGATCGCGAGCAGGAATTGCTTCGCCGGTGGGTAGAGCAGGGGGCCCAATATCAACGGCACTGGGCCTTCGAGCCGGTTCCGGAACGATGCGAGGTGCCTGCCACGAAGAACTCGGCCTGGCCGCGATCCCCATTCGATAATTTCGTGCTTGCCGGTCTTGAGGAAGCTTCTCTGCGCCCGGCGGCCGAAGCTGACCCGCTCAGATGGCTGCGACGGGTATCTTTCGATCTTACCGGCCTGCCTCCCACCCCCGAACAGATTGAGAGATTTGAGTCCGCAGTGCAGGTGGATCGCGCGGCGGCGATGGAGGAAGTAGTCGACAGGTTGCTGGCATCGCCGCTGTTTGGTGAGCATATGGCCGTGCGTTGGCTGGACGCAGCTCGCTACGCAGACTCCTACGGCTACCAGTCGGATCAATTGAACACACAATGGCCCTACCGCGACTGGGTGGTGCGGATGATCAACGAGAACTTGCCTTACGACCAGTTCATCAGGTGGCAGTTGGCGGGTGACTTGCTGGAAAACCCTACGTCCGACCAATTGCTAGCCACGGCTTTCAATCGGCTGCACCGGATGACGAACGAAGGGGGAGCGGTATTCGAGGAGTGGCGCATCGAAGGGGTTGCGGACAGGGTGCATACGTTTGGCACTGCCGTCCTTGGGTTAACACTGGAGTGCGCCCGTTGCCACGATCACAAGTACGACCCGGTGACACAGCGAGACTACTACGCACTATCCGCTTTCTTTAACTCGATCGACGAAAGCGGTGTTTACGATTCCACGGCGAAGGTTCCGTCTCCGACCATGTTGCTCCCTACCGAATCGCAGGAAATCGCTTTGAGGCAAGCGAATTCGACACTAATGCAATTCAAGTCTGCCTACCAAGAGGCGAAAGCGAACGTGCGCCTTTGCTTCGAAGTTTGGCGTGCGGAGCGGTCGCCGGGGAAATTGGTGATTCCAGACCTGGTGCTGGAGATTGACTTTGATGAGCCCTACGCACCAAGCGACGATGAAACGTGGTATCCCGCTACCGACCAACATGATCGCACGCAGCCACTTCCGCAAGTGGAAGTGCTCGACTCACCTTTACCCCGATTGCAGGAATCCAGCTTCCCTCGCCGCGCCGTGGCTCTGGACGGCAACCGGGGAGTCACCACGAAAGGCGTGCAACGCCTAGACCGCTGGACTCCATTCACGCTGGTGATGGCGTATCGTGAGACCAAACGCCGCCCCGAGCAAGCCGTGCTCGCGCACCACTCGGGCGGAACCGATGTTGGCTACAGCGGATGGGATCTAACGATCGAGGATGGTTTCGTCGAGTCGCGGCTGTATCGCGTTTGGCCGGGCAATGCGATCGGTGTTCGCACCACCAAACCGATCCCGGCAAAAGTATGGCAACAGATTGCCGCGACGTACGATGGCTCTTCCTCAGCCGACGGCTTAAAGCTTTACCTGAATGGGGAACCGCTCAAAGTTGAAGTAATTCGCAACCGCGTGCTTAAGTCCGCCAATATCGACGCGCGGTTTGGAGGAGAGTTGGTGATCGGTCAGCGATTCCGCTCGCGTGGGTTGGATGGCGGGGTGGTGGACGAAGTGCAGTTCTATGGTCGCGATTTACAGAGCTGTGAACTCCGCGAATTAGCCGGCGATGCGGACGTCGCTCCCTCGCTGGAGTACTACATCTCTGCGGTCGACCCGGAGTGTCGAGTCGCCGCGCAGGAATTAATGGACGCTTGGCGAGCCTATGTGATGGCTGAAGAGGCAGTGCACGAAATTCCTGTCATGCGCGAAATGCCCGCCCCACGGCCAACCCATGTGCTGGCGCGCGGGCAGTACGAATGCGCCGGTAAGCGACCAAACGCTGGTGACGCGAGCAACGCCCGAAAGCCTGTCGCCACCGTTGCCGGGCGATGCACCTCGAAACCGGCTGGGTTTAGCTGAATGGGCGACGGATGATCGTAATCCGCTCACAGCTCGCGTATTCGTCAACCGCTTGTGGGCCAACTTCTTTGGCACCGGCCTGGTTGCCACGTCGGAAGACTTCGGGCTCCAAGGCGAACTGCCCACGCACCCAGAGCTACTCGATTGGCTGGCGCGAGATTTCGTCGACAGCGGGTGGGATGTCAAACGACTTGCGAAAGTCATCGCCCTTTCAGCAACCTATCGACAAGACTCCGTCGCCACGCCCGCAAATTTAGCCAGTGATCCGCAGAATCGACTATTATCGCGGGGACCGGCACATCGTTTGTCCGCCGAGCAAATTCGCGACCTTGCCTTGGCCGCTTCCGGACTATTGGACCAGGCGATCGGCGGTCCGCCCGTATCGCCTTACCAGGCGGGGGGCGATTTATGGCGGGAGGCGAATGCCATGTCGCCGGCCTATCAACCATCGGTGGGTCAAGCTTTGTATCGGCGGAGCGTGTATTCGGTGTGGAAGCGGACCGCGCCGCTGCCCAACATGTTGGCGTTCGACGCTCCAACGCGGGAGGTATGTGTCGTGAGACGGTCGCGAACCAATACTCCGCTCCAAGCGTTGGTGCTGATGAATGATGTTCAATTTGTCGAGGCCGCCAGGGTGCTTGCCGAGAACTTGCTCAGAGAACACGATAGTCCTGGTACCCGTGTGGCGAGAGCATTCGTCGCGCTAACCGGCAGGAGTCCGTCGGAAACCGAACGGATGGCTGTGCTTGATTTGCTGCATGATGAACAGGCTTACTACGCGATGCATTTGGAAGAAGCAGAGAAGCTGGTTTCCTTGGGAGAGAAGAATCGACCAGCGGACCTGAACCTGGCCGAGCTTGCCGCCCTCACCACTACCTGTCAAGCCATCCTAAACTTGGATGCCACCATTTGGAAACGATAGAACTCAATCGAGCTTTCCCATGTCTTTCGCGAATCGATCCGATGCA
Source organism: uncultured Alphaproteobacteria bacterium (assembly GCA_963700795.1). Taxonomy (GTDB): domain Bacteria; phylum Pseudomonadota; class Alphaproteobacteria; order Rhizobiales; family Beijerinckiaceae; genus Terripilifer. Next base: position 463,871 of record CAVOYX010000001.1, read on the forward strand.
TTTGCTCTAAATCGCCGCCATTTTTTCAAGTGGAGTTCGGCAGGCGTAGGCGCTGCTGCACTGGCTCAATTGGCGACAGACAGTCAGGCCAGCGGACCAACCACCTCGGCGAGAGTCGCTCGCCCCAAGGCGAAGCGAATCATTTATTTGTTTCAGTCCGGCGGCCCCTCGCAGCAAGAACTCTTCGACTATAAGCCACTGCTTAATGCCCGCAATGGCGAAGAGTTGCCGCCGGAAGTAAGACAAGGCCAGCGACTTACAGGAATGTCGACGAATCAGTCGTCGTTGCCGCTAGCGGGGTCGTTGTTCGGATTCGCACGGCACGGGAAAGCGGGCACGTGGCTCAGCGAGTTACTGCCACACCATCGCAAGATTGTCGACGATATATGCATTGTGCGGTCGATGTATACCGAAGCGATTAATCACGACCCTGCGATCACCATGATGCAAACGGGCTCGCAGATCGCCGGCCGACCCTCGCTTGGGGCATGGCTGTCTTATGGTATCGGTTCCGAAAACAGCAGCCTGCCCGCCTTCGTGGTGCTGGTATCGGCAGGGCAGGGGGGGCAACCTTTGTATGCGCGGTTATGGGGTTCGGGATTTCTGGATTCCAAGCACCAGGGCGTGCAATTTCGCTCGGGCAAAGAGCCTGTGCTGTATCTCACCAATCCCGATGGCGTGTGTCGCTCGCGGCGCATGCGCAGATAGACATGATCAATACGATCAACCGCTGGCAGTACTCGCAGGAACTCGACCCGGAAATCGAGTCGCGAATTGCCCAGTACGAAATGGCGTTTCGCATGCAGATGAGTGTTCCCGCTGCGACCGACTTGTCGGACGAACCAGAGTCGACATTCGCCCTGTATGGCGACGATGCCCGTCAGCCAGGTACCTATGCCGCGAATTGCCTGTTGGCAAGGCGCCTGATTGAGCGCGACGTGCGATTTGTGCAACTCTATCATCAAGGGTGGGATCAGCACGCGAGTTTACCCAGTCAGATTCGCGGTCAGGCCAAGGAAACCGACCAGGCTTCGGCGGCCCTGGTGATTGATCTCAAGCAACGTGGCCTGCTGGACGACACGCTGGTGGTTTGGGGAGGCGAGTTCGGCCGCACGTCCTATTCTCAAGGTTTACTCACGGCTAGCAACTACGGTCGCGATCATCATCCGCGGTGCTTCTCCATGTGGCTCGCCGGCGGAGGCATCAAGCCCGGCACTACCTACGGGGCAACCGACGAGTTTGGCTACAACATTACCGAAAACCCCGTGCATGTGCACGACTTGAATGCGACGATTCTGCACCTGATGGGTATCGATCACGAGCGATTGACGTTCAAGTACCAGGGGCGGCGATTCCGCCTTACCGATGTGCACGGCGAAATCGTCGACGGCATCCTGGCCTAGCATCCGTGGGCAACCGCTCGGCCAAATGCACCAAGTTGGCCGACGGCTAGGCTGTAGACACAGCGTACCCGGGCTACGGTCGCAGGTCGCGGGACGTAGCCAGCGCAATGGTGCACTTGTTGCCGGCAACCGAGCAGTAGAAATGATAGACGACGCCGTTGTGCTTCAGGAGCCATGGCTTATGGGCAAACGTCTTGTCCCACGGTTCGGAGGGAGCAATCAAGTGCTCTCCGCCCCACTTTCTCCAGTGAATTAAGTCGCGCGAGCAGGCAAACGTATCAAATGCAGCAGGTTTCCACCCGGCTCCGAAGTACACCATCACCCACAAGTCGTTCATGCGAATGATTTGCGGGTCGCCCGATATTCCCTTGCCGTTGTCAATAACACAGTCTTCACCATAGCGCTGCCATCGCCGCATGTCGTCGGAAACCGCAATTCCGATCCGTTCAATCCATTTGCCTTGTTGTTTTCCGTTGTAGAACATTACAAACGGCTGGCCGAGCGTAAGTGCTGGGTCGCGGAAGATGTGGCTCTTGTAGAGCGTCGCTTGCTCGAAAGGCCGAGCGTCTTCGTCGTCGGGGCTCAGCACAGGATTAGATTCGAGTCGCTGCCACGGCTGGCCATTGGTTGGGTCAGGTGAGTAGGCCATACCAATGGCCAGCGGATCGGTTTCGTATCCTTGTTTCGCTCCCCCGAAATACGAGATCCAGTACTTGCCGTCGTGGCTTTCCAGCGTTGCGCCGCCACCCCAATGGGGATCGACCAAGGCAATGCTTCCATCGGCCTGCCAGCGGTCCCAGCCGGTATCGCGAAACGGCAGGATCGTCCCTTCCATCTGCCAATGTAGTAAGTCATTGCTCTTGGCTAAACACGTTTCGTAGCCCACTAGGTCGCGAATCTTCACAAACACCATGTACCACGCATCGCCGTGGCGAAACACATTGGGGCAGTCAAAGTATTCGTTTTCGCCAGGTTCCAGCAACACGCCGTACTTGTAGGGTGTTTCTAACTCCTGGAACACGGCGTACATCTCTTCATCGCTGATAGGGGAGGGCGGCACCCGTCGACAAGCGAAGTTATCGCCCACCCCGACACTCGCGCGAGTAAAACTCGTAGCGATCTTGCAAACAGGAACTTTTCGTTCGTCAAACTGGTAATCATGGACTGTCTCTGCTGCTGCTGCTGCAGCGAGGGATTGATGGAGGAGGCTGACAGGTCCGAGCAATCCAAAGCGGGCTAGCGGTCGGTCGTCGGATGGCATCGTCGCTGTGGTCCAGGTGTGTCGCTCGTTCTCGGGAAGGTGCCGGTCCCGCAGCAGTCGATTCCGCCATGTTCCAAACACGGTGACGCTCAAATGGTTGTCCCCGGCTGTGATGGCGTCGGTCACATCCACACGCCAGGGCACCGTCCAAGCAATACCGCAGGGCTGATTGTTGAGACGTACCACTGCCACATTGGCAACGTCCCCCAGATCCAGCCAAGTCATGCCCGCCGTCTTGCGCAACTGAAGTGATTGGTGTAGGTTGCCCGGCCGGCGAAATAACGCCGCGAAGCGTTGGGGAATTCCGACAAGTCCTGAAGCGACTCGAGCTCCATCGTTTCGGGCGACGGGCCGACCGCCGACGCGAAGTCAACGGACCACCTTGAACGCAGTCGCGTGGTGAGCATCGGCGGCTCGGAAAGCGTTGGTTTCGTCGCGTCTTCTTTGTCGTCCAGCACGATGAATAGCGACTGGTGGGCGGCAAGCTCAAGTTCTAGCACTCGCCTCGTTGATTTGGTTGAGCGGCTCGCTATGCGCCGGATTGCGCCCGTCGTGGGATCCCAGAGTTCGGCTGCCTGGTGCTTCGATCGCAAAACAAACGTTAGCCTCCGCTCGTCTGTTTGCTGGTTGGCGATGAAGTAGATGTCTGCGTGGTCGGTTTCGCGGTGGGCCCAAACTACATCCCGCCCTTCACGCGCGATTGAGTTCGCACCTCGAGGTCGGGGTCGACTCCTAACGACGCGAGCGAATCTTGCTGCCACGGACCGCATCGGACGCTGGGGTGGGCGCACAAGTCTTTGGCAAGTCTTCGGACTTCGGTGTCACATTCGGGATACCTCTCCAGCCCAGGCGACATTGTAGGTGGTTGCATGAACAGAATGTTAGCGCCGGCTTCCGCCAACTCGTTTAGCTTTGCAATCACATCGGGCGTCATCCGCTCTACATTCGGATTCATCGGTCGACTGCCAGGGACAACGAGCAGCGCGTAGCTTGCCCCGCCTGGTAACACGATCTTTCCATCGCGGACGGTGGCCAAAGTGATTAGCGCGTCGCGATTGATGGAATCGTACTTGTATCCATTGAATCCGTTGTCCCAGTCGCGTGGTTGCGTAATGTGTGCCGCGTGTTTGACGCCGCGCGGTAGCTCGCGAAGCGGAAGTCCGCGGTTTGCTAAACGACCCGACTCTCGGACCCTCGCTGCCTCGCCGACCAACCCAGGTAAACAATCGACAAGACGTTCTGGCAATACCGATCGCCTTGGAAGTTCTTCACCCGTGAATACGGCGATATCGACCACCGGTGTGCCTTGTTGCAGCAACGATTGGACACGGTGACAGTACTCGACCCACGCCCGGCATGCGGGCCACCAAATCTGGTCTCGTTGAAAGTAGAGTCCAATGTCGCCTAACGTGGCGCCAGGAGCCCGATCGAGCCATGGATTCTGCACGAACACATGGTAAACGCAATGGTTCATGCCTAGTGCAAAGTGACGATCGGCGAGCGGCTTGAGTATTGCCGGATGCTCGCTCCATGTGGTGCGAAGCTCGGTAAACGCCTCGGCCGCAATCACCTGTTTGCCGTACACGTGACCAGCCGACACGGCGTCGCGGATGTCGTTCGGCTTGTCGTGCGTTGGGCTTTGCAACCAGAATTCACCCATGGGAACATCGACATGCCTAAAATGCTGCATTCCGTCGCTCAACATGGTGGGGGCCACGCACTCCGCGGCAATCGTGCAATCAACCTCTTTGGCCAATTGCGACATCGTGGCGAAGAACCGCTCGTCGAGCAGTTCGGCGATTGTTCGTCGCATGTCGTAGAGAAATCGCTCCGATACCTCGGCACTCTCGACGGGGTATCCGGCCACCGCAGGCAGGTAGGGAGTCACGTCGTACCCGCGCCGCACGCGGAACTCCTCGCCGAACGCGGGGGTCCAGTTCTGACTGCCACATTCCCAGCTATCGATGAAGACGCGGCGAAGCACCCGAGACGCCAACTCGACTCCCACGCGTCGCCTAATTTCCGCGAACCATCGGTCGAACTGCAATCGAATCGCTTCGGCGTTGAGCTTATCGCATTCCAGTCCCTTGCCGCCGCCGCCGGTGGTATTCGTCTTTCCCGTGGAGGTGTGACCAATTCGGAGAATCGTCCATGTCCCTGCCGGTGGGCTCCACTGGAGAACTCCATTGGGGCCCAAATGCTCGGTGACGTCGCGAATTGTGTCCAAAGCGATGCAGGCGGAAGTGGGAACTAAAGACTCGGTTGTCCGCGGACTGACGCGCCATGCAGAGCCACTCTTTCCACGAAACTGGTGAATCCGCGGCTCGCTTGATAGTCGGATTTCCTTGACTTTGAGCACGGGGCTCCATTTGCCATTGTCCAAATCTTCGCTTCCTGGCTCGGTGCCTTCCGGATCGAAGGTAAATCGGAACACCCTAGCCGTCGTTTGGGGAATCGAATGGGTCACCGCGCGATCTCCGTCCTGCCATCCGTGCCGCGGGGGATGGAGTTGGACCACTGGGCGAAACGCTTGTCCGTCGTCGCTTGCCTCGATTCTCAGCCGATGACACTGCATGTTGTTCCCATCAGGCCGAACGAAGGCCGATCGAAAGCAAAAGGGCTCTTCAAAACGATACGTAATTGTGCATGGCTCGGCCGAGCGAAACCGCGTCTCGTTGCCGGGGATTGCGAGTTGCTGTACAGACTCGCCGGTGCTGCAACGCACCTGGACGGGAACGCTGCTGCTGGACACTCCGCTGCCAACCACGGCGGGAAAGGCCAGTACGGCAATGTCGCGGTAAAAGCCTTCCACGGTTCGCGGCTGACGTAAGACGTGCTCTCCCCGTTGTCCGCCGTCCACCAGCAGATGGCTCCACACTATTTCTTGCATGGACAGTTCTGGCGTAATCCACGGCCCTCCGGCGACTGCAAAGCCATCGCCGACATGCGTGGCAAGCTCAAGACCGGCGCGATCGGCTTCGGCTGCCGCGTGACGTACGAGCTTCCACCATGGCGGCGTGAGTTGCACCGCGGGCGGCCAGTACGATGGCGGATCGAGGGGACCTTTGATCGTCATCGAATGCACGCCCGAGCCCGGCGTCCTGCATGGCATGGATGTCGGCACTGATGCCCTCGCTCGACACGGCGGCGTTCACCCAATGCCACAACACCCAGGGGGCTGCTGCTCTTGGCGGAGTTTCAAACGCTTGCCTGAGGCCCTCCGCCACCACTGGACTGCTGGCCGCCAAGGTGGCTAGCAGCAGCAAATATCGCGGGGCGATGCTGGGGCTGGTCATCTGGTAGCTTGAAAGCGTCAGCGTGCGGGTTCCTGAAGCGCAGAGGATTTCCGCGTTGGTGTTAGGTTGGGAAGCGTAGACCGTACATCCTAACACCACGGTGCACGGCGCATCCATCGCACGTGTCGCAATAAGCGCCCTGTTTTACGCCGTTGTCGCTTGCGAAGGCTGCGTCGATTGCGTCGAATGGAGATTGATGCCTCAGACCTCTTGCTCCACACCTTGGTCATCCCTCTTTTTCCCGTTGGCCAGAGCAGGGGAGCCAGCGTGCCGCGCAGTTCGCCCGAGGCAGGCAGTATCACCGTCTGGATGGCCCCGTAAATGCCTCGATTGAAGAACGGCGAAGCAACAACCACGAAGATGACCATCGGGGCACCTTGTATCCACCAACCAAGCCGAGCGAAGAGAATCCATATGCTTTGCTACCAGCTTACCGCATTCATTATCCTGGTCGGTTTTTCGATCGCCTCGGAGGTCGAACCGATCCGCGTCGACCTGAGCGCCCCGACCGGACGCCGCGACGCCGAAACCTTGGCATGGCATGAGTGGGAAATCGGAGAAGAGACGGAAGTTTCCAAGCAGTTTGCGGATGTCCGGGTCACGCTGCGAGGCTTGCGAACGCCATTGGCCGGGTTTTTGCACAAGCACGCATTGGCGACGGGTGCGACCCTGGCCGCCGACGGTATCACCGCGACCGGTGCAATCGAGATTTCGATCGCGGGGCTTCCCGCGGGTTCGCATTCGTTGATCACCTACCACAATTGGCCCCAAAATGGAGCAGAGGGGGGGGTGACGCTTGCCATCGGCAACGCGAAAAGCCAGGCCGTGCCGAGCAGAGAGGCCGAAGACAATGCGGACATCGCCGCGGCATTTCTTGAGTTCGAAGTTGCCGAGAGCGAAACAGTCACCGCGCGGTTAACTGCCCATGGTGCGCAAGAAGACGCGAGGCTAGTGCTCAATGGCTTGGCGATCGGAGGAGGCGATCCTCGCAAACAAGCAAAACGGCCCGCGCCGGCCAACTTCGACGAGCACGTCGATGGCGAGCGTGGATGCGTAAAGTTGTCGTGGACCGCCGCCGACTCGGCTGCCAGGCACCGTGTCTATCTCACGCACGATCGCGACTGGAACGTCGCGCGACGATCGCTTCACGAAGCCGATACAGGCTCTTCGAGCCTGATGGGCGAAACGGAGGATTCCTCATTTAGAATCGACGTGCCTCCGAATGACAGCCTGGAACATTATTGCTGGAGGGTCGATACCGTCGACGCCGCAGGCAAAGTCACGCGTGGTGACGTCTGGTCGTTCCGCGTGCGGCACCTGGCATTCCCCGGCGCAAGGGTACGGACGGTATGCCATCGGTGGTCGCGGCGGGAAAGTGATCAAAGTCACTAACCTCGACGACAGTGGTCCGGGGAGCTTTCGCGAGGCCGTGGAGGCCAGCGGGCCACGTACGATCGTCTTCGACGTGGGGGGCCGCATCCACCTCGAAAGCCGTCTTGCGGTGCGGGACAATTACGTCACCATCGCTGGCCAAACCGCACCTGGCAAGGGGATATGCATTTCCAATTACAACTTCGGTATGCTGGGAGTTCACGATAATATCATCCGCTTTCTGCGCGTTCGCCCAGGCAACACTTCCGGTGAAACGCTCGATGGTATGGGAATGGCCAGCACGGACCATTCGATCATCGATCATTGTTCGATCAGTTGGACGCAAGACGAGGCGTTCAGTTCGCGCGGGGCAAAGAACATCACGCTCCAGCGGACGCTCATCAGCGAAGCCCTCAATATCGCTGGACACCGCAAGTACGAAGACGGAAAACAGCATGGCTTTGCCGCCAGCATCAGTGGCGACATCGGCAGCTTCCACCACAACCTGCTCGCCCACTGCGCGGGACGCAATTGGAGTCTGGCGGGGGCGATTGACCAGGCAAACATCCACGCCGGGCGACTCGATATCCGCAACAACGTGGTCTACAACTGGGGCTACCGGACCACGGACGGTGGGGCGAAGCAAGTAAACTTTGTGAACAACTACTACAAGCCGGGCCCCGCCACCACGGTGTTCCATGTGCTGAAACCGGAGCGCAACCACGCGTTCGGCCCGCAAGACTACTACGTCAGTGGAAACGTGATGGAGGGTCGATACGGTGCCGACAGGCCGCTGGCCGGGGTCGTGGAACCTCGCAACGAACCGCTAAGCGATTTTTTGTACGACGAGCCGTTCTTCGAGTCGCACGTAAAGACCCAGTCGGCGGAAGACGCGTACGACGACGTCTTGGACGACGTCGGTTGCAATGTGCCGATGCTCGACGACCATGATCGTCGCGTGCTGCAAGAAACCCGTCGCGGCACAGCAACCTACCAGGGAAGCCGCAGCGGACTGCCCGGTCTGCCGGACGCGCAGCAGGACGTCGGAGGGTGGGAAGACTACCCAGAGGTCCACCGGCCGGGCGAATGGGACAGCGACGGCGACGGAATTCCTGGCGAATGGGAGGTCGCGCAAGGGTTGGACCCCACGGATGCAAAAGATGGCGCTCTCGACGCCGATGGCGATGGTTACACGAATTTGGAAGAGTACCTCAATTCGCTCGTCAACGCCGCAGGTCGTTGAGGCTGGCGAAAAAACGCAATAGACGAGCCATTGGTTGCAAGACGGGTGTCGGGCAAAATCTAAAAAAACGTCCGAAAAGGAGGCTTCCAATTTCTGCCAAATCCGTGGCGTTTGGTTAGGATAGAAGCATGCGCGGGGGCCGACAGGCGGTCGCCCACAAGGGATCCCACCCGTACCGACCCACGTTGTCGGTCTTGTCATCCATTGCTAATCGATTCGCTCGTTCGTCGACAACACTATTAGCTGGAGGGTTGCGTATGAATTAGTTGGTGGTTGGGCATTCGCGGCAGCGAAATCGTCGCGAGGCCTTGCCTTACAAAATTCTGTGATGTTTTCTGATCCGCCGTGCTGCCCAAGCGTTGCCGGCAATCAACCTTGTCCTGTTCAACTTTGGAGATGAATAATGAAATTGATGAAGAATTTAAGCCTGATCGCGGTCGTCGCGATTCTTTGCGGCAGTAATGCAGATGCCCGTAAGATCAGCACCTTCTGGCCCGGCGGTGCCGACGCGGAACTTCGCCGGTCGGCCGCGACGCAAAACCGCGGCACCAGCACGGAACTCGCCAGCCGCGTCGCCAGCAATCGACAGAGCGTCATGTACGTCAAGCTACCGGTCGATAGCATTACGCCGTTCGAGTTGAGCAATCCGCTCGTCTACCGCATGACCTTTCGCAATAACAACATGCCTCCGAGCCGTGTCTCGGATAGTTCGGTGAATAATCCCCCCACCCATCCGGACGATTACACGGGTCTCGATTACTGGGTACTTGACCCGACGAATGCAGGCGCCGACTGGGACGAGTTGACCATCGCGCCCTCGACTTCCTTCACTACGGTGCAAGCACCAGGCTACGATGCTATTGACTTCAACGACTACTCGACGAACGGCATCATCGAAGGTCCGGGCAACTTTACATCGCTGGGTTCGCAGAAGTTCCGCCCATTCGAGTTCGTTGGCACCCAGTCTGTCGAGAACCGGTATCCGATTGGCGAGGCGATGGATATTCAGTTTGCCCCAGGTAGCCCGCTGCACCAGGCGATCGCGGCGGCCCAGGCTACCAATCACCAGACTGTTACCATCGCAGCAGCCATCTCCCATGGTCCCGATGTGATGTTGGCGGACGGCAGTGGGCCAAATGCTCAATGGATTAACTTCAACTACTTGTTCAACCCCAAAGAGCAGCTCACGCTTAATGTTGATACCTTGTACGATTCGGATACCACGGACCCGGATAACCCGCTCGGTGCTCCCTTAGGCGGGATGATGAACACCATCAATAATCCGTTTGCGCCACAGATCCTCACCATTTCCAGCATTCCCGAGCCCAGCAGCGTGGTGCTGGTGGGACTGGCCGGTTTGGCAGGCGTGGCGATGGTTCGTCGTCGCAAGTAGTAGAACGTTGCATGCAGGGAAGTTGCCCCGCGTCCTTTTTGGCGCGGGCACACCCCGCAGGTTTTTCCCCCTTGGGGAGTTGCTCCGACGGTGGTCCGAGCCTTTCCCCAATGAGGAACGTTACGTGGCTGACGAATGACGTGTCACCCCGTGGTTCGAACTATCGTCGCGCGGCACTAGTTCTTGCTGGGTGGCGATGGTTCGTCCAGCAGCGATTCTCGGATAGAGGCCGAGCGAATTCATTGCCGGCGTACAGCTATCGCGAGTGCACAGACTTCGGCAGAATATGGCTGCCCGATCACCAAGTAGTTCACGAAGGGTTTTCTGCTATGAAACGGATGACAGGCGTTATTGTCGTTGCGGTTGCACTCTTGGCACTGGTTGTCGACAAAGCAACAGCCCAAGTGGAACTGTTGGACAATTGGAATTGGGTGCCGACCGAAACTGGTTCGCAGCCCTGGCAAGATAACGCCAACTGGGTCGAATCCGGCTTTCCCGACAATCCTGGATATGTCGACCCCGACCCGTCGGTAATCTCCAACTCCACGGGCGCAAATCTGGCGGTGCCGCTCGGTAGCAACTTGACGGTGAACATTCAGAATCCAAGCGTGACCGTCGCCGCGTTGCGGTTGGGGGGTACGGCCGGACTGGTCACGACGGACGTCGCCGGGCCAGGAACTCTGGTTTTCGAGAACTACGAGCAGAACAACAATACCGATCCTGATAACCCCATCTACGCGTTCAATCGAGGACGCGCTTTGATTGTAAGTGGCGGAGTGGCCGGGGCCACCAACACGATCAGTTCGCCGATACTCATCAACAGGGAAAACCTGGATGTCGGCACCGACGGCACGAACGCGAGTACCAATAGCCTGACTCTTAGTGGGAACATCACGGTTGCCGGCGGCGCCGCCGATTCCACCACGATGCCCACGCTTAGCAGCTTCCTGCCGGAAGGCCAGCAACTGATTATTACGGGCACGCTCACGATGCCCGACAACAATCCGCATACCGCCCCTGATCCCATCGCGTTTGACTTCGGATTGAATGCGTCCGGAAATGACGCCCAAGGGGCCCGAGGGACCATCGTTGTTTCGGGAACGGGCACCCTGGCCGGCGACGGGCACATCCGTATCGGCGGCCCCACGATGCTCTTGACCGCCAACTCGATCTCCAACCGAGTCCATGCGAGTGGCAATATTACTCTGGGGCACGATATGTCTTTGGGCACGGCACAACTCATTTCGGACGGTGCGACCTTTATGTCAACGGACGACGCTCGGAACATTGCGAACAACATGGGCATGCCTAATGTGTTTAACATCGCCGGCGACCATTCGATCGAGTTTTCCGGCGACTTGCAGATGACCAACTCTCGCAGCTGGAATAACTTCCTCCCTTTGGGCAAGCAACTGGTTCTCTCGGGCACCCAGTACATTGAAGACGAAGAAGGTGCGAGCGGGATGCGTGCCCACTACGATTTGCATGAGTACGGCATCGGCGGTTCCGGCACAACGAGAATTACGGGGGTGGTTGCCAATCATGCTACCGAGCCGGCGACCAACAGAGGAGCAATCTCGAAGCGAGGCAGCGGAGCGCTGTTCATGCAGGGTAGCCAGACGAGCGATGGTCAAGGAGGATTCAACAATGTCGAGTATACCGGCTACACGGAAGTCCACGGTGGAACGCTCCACTTGGCGACCATCAACGACATCAATACCAACAGCAGTGGATTGCCGAGAGGCCCAGTCGTCTCTCGTGCGGGTGGCATCGGCCTGGAGAATGGGACGCTCACCGGTCCCGATTCAAGCACCTTTCTGTCGCTGTTCAACAACCGAACGAACGCCTTTACTTGGTTGGTCGGCGCTGTACCAAGTAGCGGTGGTGGCTTCCAACTATTTGCAGACGACATGCAGAGTTTTGGCGCTTACGACCATGGCGGGCTGATGCTCGCTACAAACGAGTATTCTCAAAACGTCGATTTCAGCAGTGCCGCACTTGCAAACGTCCGCGACATGAGCCTGGCAGCGCGTGAGCGAGGTTCGACCACGCAGTACACCGGCACTCTCACGCCGTACCAGAACACGTACCGCCTGGGGGGCGGCGGTGGCACCCTCGAACTGCCCGGTCAAAATGCGCTTACCGGCAGCCGAAGCCTGGTGGCTACCAACGGCGGCGATACGTCTTCTGCTCAGGGTGTTGGCCGCGTATTGTTGTCGAATACGAACAACTACTCCGGCACTACCCGCATCGAAGGCGAGTGGCTGACGGTCGGTAACCTTGGTGCAACCGCACACCTTGGCACCACGCTGGCGGTCACGTCGTTGGCCAATGGCGGACAGGTGAGCAGCATCGGGAACGCATCGTCCGCGGCTTCGAACCTGGTGATGCAGGGGGGTACGCTCCAGTACACGGGCAGCAGCAATGCAAGCACCGACCGATTGTTCACGCTCGGTACCCATGGTGGTGGAATCGACGCATCGGGAACCGGTACGGTGTCGTTCACCAACACCGGCGCTGTTGATATTGGTTTTGCCGCACCACGAAACGGTGACACGGTCGGCAACAGCTGGGCACCCACGGAGAGAAGTACAAATCAGAACAATTGGGTAATTGACATTAACGATACGTCGGACCTGGTGCCAGGTATGACAATTTCTGGCCAGGGCATTGTCCCTGACCCAGAAGATGACGATGATGTCGTGACAATCATTGAGATAAGCAGCCCAACCCGAGTGCGTATAAGCGACGGGGGCTACCGTGATTTGCCCGCAACTGCATACAACAACACGCCGCTCACCTTCGGCACGGTGGACCGCGACTTTGTGCTATCCGGCACCAACACCGGCAACAACACGTTCGCCCCGCTGATTGCGGATAGCGAAACGACGGGTGACATCAACGTCGTCAAAGAGGGAGCCGGCAAGTGGATCGTCACCAACCCGGCCAACGACTGGAGCGGCGATACGATTGTCGAGGCCGGAACACTGAGCATCACCAGCGCGTTCTTGAACGACGATGCGGACGTCCAGTTGTTTTCCGATGCCGTGTTTGATTTGAATTTTTCGGGTTCCGATACGATCGCATCGCTGTTCTTCGACGACATCGAGCAAGTACCTGGCACATGGGGAAGTCTCACCTCAAGTGCTGCAAATAAGCGCGACTGGTTCACGGGCAACGGCATTCTGAACGTCACCGAAGGCCTGATCGTGGCTTTGGCCGGTGATTTCAATGGTGACGGAGTTGTGAACATCGCCGACTACACCCGTTGGCGAGATAACCTGGGTGGTATGGACGATTTGAGTGGCAATGGCGACGAAACCGGCGGCAGCGCAGGAATTGTCGACGCTGCTGACTACGCCCTCTGGAAAGGCAACTTCGGCATGACGGCCGCGGCAAGTTCGTCGCTTTCGGTCGCGAACGCCGCCATTCCTGAGCCGGCAACGATGGTCGTGTTGCTGTTAGGAGTAGTCCCATTGGCTCACCGATTGCGAAAACGAGCGTAGCCAATCGCCATTGCGATTTGGCTTTTATCCCGTACCGCGAGACGGCAGCATCGCGGTACGGGATTGTTTTTCTTTGCTAGCGGAGTTTCGCAACACGACGTGCGGACCGCGGGGCTCGGTTTGAGGCGAGTTGTCGCGATCGTGACTCGAATGAGAGCAATGGTGCCCAACCCCAAAGCAACCCGATTGGTCTTTGCTTGTTACATTAGGCCGGTTGCAATGCTGGTAATCGCATCGGTCTGGCTGTTCGCCGCACTGGCATTAGCCGATGAGGTGAATTCCTCGATTGAGTTGTCGGCCGAAGAGGCAGCGTATCGCCAGGCCATTGCCGAGCGCGTGCGCCGTATTGTGGACTCCTTGGGCCTAGAAGAAGCCGCTCAGGGGCAGCGCGTCGCCGATATCGTGGCGAATCAGTATCGAACGCTCCGCGACATCCATGGAGCACGTGACGACGCGATTGCGTCCTTAAAGAAAGAAGCCGACGCTGCCGCATTCGACCAGCGGATTGAGCGACAAAAACTCGAATCGGAGCGGGCTGTTGTGACGGCCCATCGCAAATTCGTTGCCATGTTAGGTGCCGAACTCGACTCCAACGTGGTTGACCAGATTAAGGACGGTATGACCTACGGTGTTGTACCGATTACATATAAGGCTTACTTGGAACTGCTGCCCGATCTCAAAGCGGAAGAGAAGCGCTATATCAAGGCCTGTCTTCTCGAGGCACGTGAATATGCCATGGATGCGGGATCCTCGGATGAAAAGCACGCTTGGTTCGGCAAGTACAAGGGCCGCATCAATAACTATCTTTCCGCCAGAGGCTACGACCTGAAACAGGCAGAGCGGGAAATGGCCGGACGTCGCGATGCCGAAGATCGGCGATAAACATTGAGAGGCTTATGAACTACTTGAAAATATTATCCGTCGCTATCGGCTTGGTTTGGACCATCGGCACTTGCCCGCCCGCCATCGCTCAATACCCATCGGTGCCTAGCGATGTCGCCTCCGAGAGCCAACGCCGGGCCGCCGAGGTGCGGCGCCGCTCCGACGAGGCGTGGGCGAGGGCACAACCGGCAATCGAGGCGGCCGCCAAGGCAGGCAAGCCGTACATCCCCGACGCGCGAAGCCCCGACGACCTGCCGCAAGCCTCGATTCCTGCCTTTCCTGGCGCTCAGGGCGGGGGCATGTACAGTTTTGGCGGGCGCGGTGGTCGAGTGATGGTGGTTACGAATCTCGACGACTCTGGTCCTGGCAGCTTTCGCGAGGCCCTTGAATCGGGCGGACCGCGTATTGTCGTGTTTAATGTAGCGGGAATCATTAACCTCGAGAGCAAGATCCTCGTTCGCGCCCCGTACTTGACGATTCACGGCGGTTCAGCACCTGGAGACGGTGTTTGCATTGCCGGCGACACGGTTGAAATCGACACGCACGACGTCGTGATCCGCCACATGCGATTCCGACGCGGCGCTACGTGGGTTGGCGACCGCAATGACTCGCTTGGCGGCAATCCAATCGGCAACATCATGCTCGACCATGTATCGGCCAGTTGGGGATTGGACGAAAACCTGTCGATGTACCGCCACATGTACTTACCCCCGGGTAGCACGCAGGCCTTCAAGCTTCCGACCGTAAACATCACCATCCAGTACTCGATTTTCAGCGAAGGGCTGGATACTTATAACCATGCATTCGGCAGTACGCTCGGCGGTTACAACAGTACGTTCCACCACAATCTGTGGGCATGCAACACCGGACGGAATCCCTCCGTCGGCATGAACTATGATTTTACTTTCGTCAATAACGTACTTTACAACTGGCGGCACCGGACGGTCGACGGCGGCGACCATCGCAGTTTCTATACGCTGATCAATAACTACTACAAGCCCGGCCCAGTGACGCCTGCCGACGAACCGATCGCTCATCGTATCCTGAAGCCGGAAGCACGCCGCAGTGCCTACTACCTGCTCGA
This sequence comes from uncultured Alphaproteobacteria bacterium, assembly GCA_963700795.1. Taxonomy (GTDB): domain Bacteria; phylum Pseudomonadota; class Alphaproteobacteria; order Rhizobiales; family Beijerinckiaceae; genus Terripilifer. The sequence continues at coordinate 479,310 of CAVOYX010000001.1, forward strand.
CTTCGGCAAGGCGTACGTGGCAGGAAACGTGGTGGAAGGTAACCAGCGTGTAACGCAAGACAATTGGGACGGGGGAGTGCAAGTCGACATTCCGCGGCCTACTGAGTCACTTCCCAAGGGGGTCCGCGTCCTGTCGCCCGATGAGGTTCTCGCGGAAGTGAAGTCCCAGCGTCCGTACCCGCACGCGTACCTTGAGATGCAATCGGCCGACGAGGCTTACGCCTCCGTACTCGACAGTTCAGGTGCAACGCGTCCCAGGCGCGACGCCGTCGACGAACGAATCATTGAAATGGTCCGCACAGGCACCGTGACCTACGACGAGGGGCAGGGCATCATCACCGATGTGACGCAAGTAGGCGGGTATCCCGATTACTCGGGGCGACCGTACGACGACGCGGACCGCGACGGGATGCCAGACGAGTGGGAGACGCGATTCGGTCTCGATCCGCATGACAGTGGCGACGCCGTGAAAGACGCCAACGAGGACGGTTACACCAACATCGAAGAGTTTCTCAATGGCACCGAACCGACCGCGCCGCGGCGCGACATCGAAACCCCGCGAACCTATGTGGACCTATTTTGGCAATCTTTTTGACCCGCCGCTTTACAATGGCGGGCGGCGAGTCGCCTGTGCTTTGTTCGCGGTGCTGGCGACGAGCCACGCTTGGGCGGAATGCAGCCACCTGGTGCTCGATCCGGCTGAGGTGCGGGAGCATGTCGACCGTTTCAACGCGTGTGATGCCAGCGATGTGCAGAACGCCGTACCCAATAGCGAGGCGTTCGATTGGATTGCCGACAACGCTCCGCTGTTCGACTGCCCTTCACTGCGGTTCAACGAGACGTACTACTTTCGCTGGTGGACGTATAGGAAGCACATCGTTCAGACGCCCCATGGACGAGTGCTGACCGAATTCATCGTGCCCGTCGGTCACGCCGGGCCCTACAACACAATCTCCTGCGCCCTGGGACACCACATTGCCGAAGGTCGATGGCTGCGAGATAGCAACTTGCTAGACGAGTACGTCGACTTCTGGCTGAGTTCAGGTCCGAGCGGTGGCCCGGCGGAGCATTTGCATCAGTTCAGCAGTTGGCTTGCTGCGGCACTCTACGACCGCTTCCTGGTGACGGGCGATGAGTCGCAAGTGGTTGAGCGACTCGGTGCGCTGATTGACGACTACCGACTGTGGGAATCTCAGCGGCAACGAGTCGACGGACTATTCTGGCAGTACGATGTCCGCGACGGAATGGAAGAATCGATTAGCGGAGGACGCCAAGTCCAGAACGTACGACCCACAATCAATAGCTACATGGTCGCCAACGCAGAGGCAATTTCCATGATCGCAAACCTGGCCGAGCAACCAAGATTAGCGGCCGAGTTTGCGACAAAGGCGGCCAATCTAAGACAGCGGTTGACCGACTCTATGTGGGACGAACAGTCCAAGTTTTTCAAAGTGGCCTTGGCGTCGGGCGGCTTGTCGGACGCTCGCGAGGCAATTGGTTATGTTCCCTGGATGTTCGATATCCCTTCCCCCAACCACGCGGTCGCCTGGAAACAGGTGAACGATCCCGAGGGGTTTTGGGCACCGTGGGGGCTCACCACCGCTGAGCGACGCCATCCATTTTTCCGGACACACGGCACCGGCACGTGCGAGTGGGACGGTGCAGTTTGGCCGTTTGCAACAAGTCAAACACTCAATGGCATGATGAACGTCCTGCGAGGTGCACAACAGCCCTACGTCACGCCGAACGATTTCTTCGAACAGATGCTCCGCTACGCCACCGCCCACCAGCAACACGGTGTCGCTTACATCGGCGAGTATCACGACGAAGTAACGGGGCAATGGCTGATTACAGGGCCTAAGGCGCAACGAAGCCGTTACTACAATCATTCCACGTTTAACGATCTCGTCATTCACGGCCTGGCGGGCATCGTCCCTCGCCAGGACCTCGTGCTCGAAATCGATCCGCTGGTTCCCAGCGACACCTGGGCCTGGTTTTGCCTCGACGGCGTACCTTACCACGATCGCTGCGTGACCCTCATCTGGGATTGCACCGGGGAGCGGTACCAACGCGGTGCGGGGCTATCGGTGTGGGTCGACGGTGAGAAGATCGCGAGTCGCGACGATCTCGGCCCAATCCACGTGGAACTCCAAGCTTCGGTCCAGCCCGGAGAATAGCAGACTCGCGGCATCGTCGGGGTGTTGCGGCAGGATTGTCGGTACCATTGCTGGCCAGAATTTGTCCCAGTTTAGATTGTTTGCGTGTTGACAATGAATCACAGAAAAACATTGCGTTGGAGTGGTTGGATGACAGTACTCAGGATCGGCTATGTCGGTGCTTTCATGGCCCTGGCCGGCGTGGTTGCGGGCGTAACTGTTGGCTCAGCATCGGCGCCAGCCAATCGCTGCGAACAGTGGGGGCGATTTGAATTGGTTCTGAACGGTCCGTCGCACGGGAATCCCTTTGTTGGGATACAACTGTCGGCGACTTTCGAACAGGGCGACAAACGTATTGAAGTACCTGGCTTCTATGATGGCGCCGGCGTCTACCGCGTGCGCTTTAGCCCCGACACAGAAGGCCTGTGGACCTACGCTACTCGCAGCAACGCCGAAGAACTCCATGGCCATACCGGTGAACTGCACGTCGACGCTGCTAGCGATGGCAACCATGGTCCTGTACGCGTAGCGCATCAATATCATTTCGCCTATGCAGATGGCACTCCCTATAAGCCCATCGGCACGACCTGTTACGCGTGGACGTCGCAGCCTACGGCGCTACAAGAGCAAACGCTCCGAACGCTAGCCAAATCGCCGTTCAACAAAGTGCGAATGTGCGTGTTTCCAAAGCGATACACTTGGAACGAAAACGACCCTGAACTCTACGCCTTCGAGGGGACGCCCCCGAACCATTGGGATTTCTCGAGATACAATCCGGCCTTTTTTCACCACTTGGAACGGCGCATCGATCAACTGGCCGAGTTGGGTATACAGGCCGATCTCATCTTACTCCACCCATACGATCAAGGGCGTTGGGGATTCGATCGCATGAGCGACGAGGCCGACGATCGCTACCTGCGCTACATCGTCAGCCGCTTGGCCTCGTTTCGCAACGTGTGGTGGTCGCTGGCCAACGAGTGGGATTTCATGGAGCATAAGCAGGAATCGGATTGGGATCGAATGATCGACGTGGTTACCAAGGCAGATCCCTTCAACCGCCTGACCGGCATTCACAACGGCTATCTGCTTTACAACCACAATAATCCCAAACTAACCCATGCCAGCATCCAAAATGGCTCGGCGGCCGAGGATGCAGCGCGTGCTGTCTTGTACCGCGATGCGTACCGCAAGCCGATTGTGCTGGACGAAGTGAAGTACGAGGGAGACATTCCGCTGCGATGGGGCAACCTTACGGCGGAAGAAATGGTGCATCGCTTCTGGCAGGGAACCATTGCGGGTACCTACGTGACACACGGCGAATGCTACTTGTGCGACGACGATGTCTTGTGGTGGGCGAAGGGCGGCGAGCTGAAGGGCGAGAGCCCAGCTCGGATCGCTTTTCTCAAACAGGTGCTGGAAGATGCCCCTGCGACTGGTATCGATCCTATCGACAAGTGGCAACACACGAATGTTGCTGGGAAGCCAGCGGAGTACTACCTGATTTATTTTGGCCGCCAAACACCAGCCGAATGGGAGTTTGTCCTGCCCAGGCACGAACTGAAAGATGGAATGAAGTTCAGCGTCGACATCCTCGATACGTGGAACATGAACGTCACTCCGGTTGATGGCGAGTTTACTGTTAAGCAGCATAGTCAGTATATCTATAAAGACACCAAAGGACGCAAATTAGCGCTCCCCAAGGAGCCGTACTTGTGTGTGCGCGTCGTTTGCCTGGAGGACGATCAATGAGAAGATTTCTTCTTCTATCGATCAGCGTCTGCATCATTGGTGGTGTCGATTCGGTACTAGGGAGCGACGTATACATTACCGATACGTCCAAAAGTCCCAACGCCCGGCTTCAGCCAGTCGGGATTGCCGAAGTCAACTGGACCGATGGTTTTTGGACCGATCGCAGCCGCGTTTGCCGCGAACGATCGATTCCCGCCATGTGGGAAATCATGCGTGGCACGCAGTACAAACCCTTCTTAAAGCACTTTCTTATTGCTGCCGGAAAGGCCGAAGGCGACTACCACGGCGCAGCTTGGAACGATGGAGACTTTTACAAGTGGATCGAAGCTGCATGCGCCGTGCTCGCGGTGAACGACGACGCGACTTTGGAACAGGCGGTAGCGACGTCAATCGACGCAATTGCTGCCGCTCAGCGAGAAGATGGCTATCTGCATACCCCCGTACTGATACGCCGGCGAAATGGCGACAGGTCAGCAAGACCGTTGGCGGATCGCCACGATTTCGAAGTCTATAATATGGGCCACTTAATGACCGCGGGCTGCATTCGAGCGCGCGCTACCGGCGACCGTCGTCTGCTCGAAGTGGCTGAGCGGGCAGCGCTGTTCTTGGAGACCGCGTTTGCCGAGCCGACCCCGGAGATCGCCCGCAATTCCGTTTGCCCGTCGCACTACATGGGCCTGGTGGAATTGTATCGCACCACCCGCGAGGAGCGATATCTCCACCTTGCCAGAAAATTATTCGATCTGCGTCATCTTGTGCATGGAGGCAGCGACGACAACCAGGACCGAATCCCGTTCGTCGAGCAGCGCGAGGCGGCCGGACACGCGGTTAGAGCAAACTACCTGTACGCCGGGGCGGCCGACCTGTATCTCGAAACGGGCGATGCGTCGTTGTGGGAGCCACTCGACGCCATCTGGAACAATGTTGTTGCCAAGAAGCTTTACGTAACGGGCGGCTGCGGCGCCCTGTACGACGGGGCATCGCCCGACGGAAGCCCCGACCAGGGCGCGATCTCGCGTGTGCATCAATCGTACGGCCGCAACTATCAACTTCCGAATACTACCGCCCACAACGAAACCTGCGCTGCGATCGGAGCGGCGATGTGGAACTGGCGGATGTTCGCGGCAACGGCCGATGTCAAGTACATCGACTGGCTGGAACTTGCGATGTACAACGCAGTGCTTTCGGGAGTGAGCTTAGACGGCACCGACTACTTCTACGTGAATCCGCTCCGCAATGTTGATCCGCTGCCGGTGGATTTGCGATGGTCCCGTACGCGTGCCCCGTTCCTTGTGTCTTATTGCTGTCCCCCAAACGTTGTGCGTACGATCGCCGAGTTCAGCGGATATGCGTACAGCAAAGCGGATGACGAGGTGCTGGTTAATTTGTATGGTTCCAATCGACTGCGAACGTCTATCCAGGGAGAAAGGGTGGAACTCGAGCAACAAACGAACTACCCCTGGGACGGGACGGTGCGTTTGCGAATCGAGCAGACCGGCGAGCGGCCCTGGCAGCTCCAGCTTCGAATCCCAGGGTGGGCCGGAGGTGGAATGATCGAGGTGAACGACGAGGCCCCACTGAAGCTGACCCAGGCTGGGTACTACCACACGCTAAGCAGGCAATGGAAGGCCGGTGATATGGTGACGCTCACGCTTCCCATGCCAGTGACCCTGCTGGAGTCGCATCCTCTGGTGGAGGAGACACGCAACCATTTGGCGGTCAAACGTGGTCCGATTGTGTACTGTCTCGAATCGATCGATCTTCCGGCCGACGTCGATTTTCACAACGTTGCGATTGCACCCGATGCAAATTTCTCAGTGCACTACGCGGCAAGATCACTTGGGTGGAGTGACTCTATTGAACACCAATCTGGTCGTGCGCCCGGCGGCCCCTGGCAGGAACTCTATCGCCCTCGAGCGACCGGTGACGGAAGATCCATCGACTGCCAGTTGATTCCCTATTTCGCCTGGGGCAACCGCGGCGATTCGCAAATGACGGTTTGGTTGCCACGACAATAGTACCAACGACCAGCGACCTCATCGCTCGGCACTGAGCCACAACACCGATTGTTGTACCACGATTGTCGACCGACCCGCGGTAACCGACTCGCCACGTGTCGCGGCCCCGGTTTCGGGAGATATCCACACCGCCGTGTAAGCCGCATCGCTGGCGGGGAGTTCCAGTTCCAACTCACGTGTCGGCTCGATTAAGTAAAGGAGGTAAGCTTTCCCCGGGTTGGCCAGTTGCAGCAAACCTGAATTGGAATCTTCGACCGGTATCATGTCCAGGATTGCGCGCTCCAGTGGTTCTGGCAGTCTCGGAACGTTCGCCAACGATCCGCCTCCCATCATTGCGGCCCAGCCGTCGCGCGGGCTGCGACAGTATAGGTCGGCAAAATAAGTGACCGCCTTCTGCGGAAACTGCAGTCGATACTCGGCCGCACCGCGCGAGCTATCGACGCCGGACTAGCTGACGCGACTTTCGATTGCCGCAAGTGCTGACGAGGAGCGAGGTGAACTCCCCCGGCTGGAGCGTACAACTCGCCGTTCTTATCGTAACACCAGTACCGGATGTCGATCACATTGATTGTACCTGCATGCTTTGCCTTCGCCAGGATTGCATCTTGAACGTCCTTGGTGGTCGCGAGCGCGACCAACGGTGTCGCCGAGTTGTTTGAGGACCACTTGGCGACTTCGTCTAACCAGAATTCCGTGAATTCCAGGGGGCCGGTGTATTCGGCGCTGATGGAGTGGATAACATTGCGCTGATTGGCGAAGTTTTGCAAACACTGCCGGATGTAGCCGCGATGCAGTGCGGCTCGTTTTGCATGGGTGGTGTCGTAGAACTCGTGAGCCAGAAAAATGCGTTTGTCGCCTACGTAAGGCGGTGGCTCAGGCAGTCCGGTCGAGTTGACATTGTTCGTCGGACGCCACGGACTGTCAGCCCAGTGAGCACCGGCTTCGAGAATATTGTGTTGAAAGTAATGTTGGTGGAAAAGTACCAAGCCTAGTTGGTCACACAATTGGGCAAAGTGTCGCAGGCGGCTCCAGTACCACTTATTGAACTTAGTGAGGTCGTACCGACTCAATCCATCCCATGCCACGCCCGACCCGGTGCCGCACAAACGGCTGCTCGAAAAATGGCGGGGCCACGTCGCCCGTCGCCCGTCGTACCATCAAGTGGTCGTCGCGACGCCGATCGTACCACAGGCCGTAGTGGTGGTCGTAAACTACTTGATCCTGCGCTTGCATCTGCTGAATCACTGCGTCCAACTCGTCGGTGAGCCCAGTGCCATATCGGCCCGGTGCGAACCGCGTAATCGACGGCCCGAAGGCCTCTGCATCGTCGGGTCGAAGCGTTCCCCGCCACCAGGTAGGATTGAGATGCCCGCCGGTAAGGACTCGTCCATCGACCGCGATCCATCCGTTGACAATTTCGATAAGCCGCAGCGGCGGTTGCTCGTTTGCAGTGTTGTCGGTCCGCAAATGAGCCGCTTTATCGAGACCCTCGCGGGACATGTTGCGCGTTGCGACCCCCGCTTCCGTGATGCGCTGCTCGATCACGTCGTGGAGCGTCAGGGCGGGTGCGTGGGACGTAGCGACAAACTCCGCTGCTTCTGACAACGTGGGATTCGTTGAGGCGATTGGGTCGAGAAGCAGCGGTTCGACGAAGGTTGCAGCTTCATCACCAAGGCGCGCACGCAACTGGGCTTGATAGAGACTGAGAGGGCGTAAGAAATCGCTTTGTCCAACGTACATCGCGTCGCCTTGCGGCTCGGCCCAGTATCCCAGCACCCAATTGTTCGCCGTGGGAGGCCGGAACGCGCGGATGATTGCGGCTTGGCATTGCCAGAGTACGCAGTTTGCTGCCGACCATCCTGCCCCAGGTGGTTGGGTCCATCTATTGACGAGCGACAGGTTGTCACCGTCGATACGCACGTTATCGAACAGCACGCCACTTGCCCACGATTCCAGCGGCCCACTATCGTTGTTCGCCTTGTGTGCGTAGCAGTTCACGAACGCATTCGGCCCAGGCGCGCAATGACCCACGGCGAAGTCGTGGCGGCCTTGCTCGGCGTAGCACCGCACAAATAATGTTTGCTGGCCCTGCGTGAAGAAACTGTGCCGCCGATAACCGCCCATCTCCGAAATCGGGGAGAGCGCGAGGCAATCTTCCACGGTTATCCACTTGGTACCTTCGCGAAGCAGAATCGCTCCGCCGGCAAAATGCTTGCACCGAACGCAACGTATCCACGCATTCTCCACATGGTTTGCCACTACGCCAAACCAACTGTGTTCCTCGTCGCTTCGGTTGTCGCTGTCGGTCTCGCTGATGAGCGAGAGATTCTCGACACCAACGTGATGAATTCGCGAGTTGCCAATGACCTTGGCGACAGTACCTCCGCCGTATTGTTTCTCAATGGCTGTTGTAAGTGGCGCATCAAAAGTTAACTGGTTTCCATCGACCGCGGTAACAACGCGGTCCCACCGGATGTCGCATCGACCAGCACGCCAACCTACGCCTGGTGCTCGTGTGCCGAGCACTTCGATCCATTCGTCGGTGGATGGTCGCGTGACGAGCACGCGATCTCCTGTAGAAACGATGTCGGCCTGCGTGACGCGCAATCGCGTGGCCCCTACGGGAACGTATTCGTCCACTACCTCTGTGAGAGTGCCAAGCGTGAGTTCTTCGCCACTCTTCGGCTCGATTCGAATTAGGGATCGCCTCGATGTGCCGGTTGCGACAATTATTGTTCCGCCTTCGTCGGCCCCGGACCCGCGAAGCACCACGCCACTGTTGCGAATGCGCAGGGCGCCGGCAACCTCATACCTCCCTTCGCGCAGTAGGACCGACCCGCGAAATCCATCGTCGCCTATCGGCAGGTTAGCGACGTGGTCGAGCGCCGCTTGAATTCGCTCGCCGTCGTCACCTTCTTGTGGCTCGACAACAACCCGACCGCCAGGGATCGGTAGGCGGTTGTTACCGCCAAGGTATCCGCAGTGCGAGAAGTCGGGAACGCGATTGCCGTGTTCGTCAGCCACGTAGGCAAGTTGCCCATCGTCTGTTGTACGAACGGGCAATTGTTGCGCTAATGCCGGTTTGGAAAGCAGATAAAGCAGTGCACAGCAAGCGTACGCGAGTGGAGACTTGTATCGATCAAAGTATGCCATAGGTCATTCAATGGGCGGTGGTTCAGGGGAGGCGAAATCGTTTGCGGTAGCGGGACGGCGACGCCAGAAATTGGCAAGCATCGAGCCGGAAATGTTCATCCAGGCGATGAAAAAGGCTGCTGGCAAACCCAACGTGCCGAGTTTTCCCATTTCGGCGGCGAGCCCCGTAGCCATTCCGCCATTTTGCATTCCGACCTCAAAGGCAACGGTTCGCGACGACTGCATGTCCAGTCCACACACGCGGCTCATCCAGTATCCCAAGAAGTACCCCAACAAATTGTGAAGTGCTGCCGCCGCCACCAAGGCGAAGCCAACTAGGAGCAAATGGTGCCGCCCTTCAGCGGTGGTCATACCGGTGACGTACAGAATGCCTATCATGGCAACCATTGGCATCAGTCGGCTTAACGGCGTCAATCGCTGTGCCGCCTCATGGTAAACGACGCCGAATAAGACTCCACCTAGCAAGAACAGCACTAATTCGAAAACCATGGCCTGATTGCCGGATAAACTCGCAATACCATCGGGCCATGCGCCGAGGAGCGAGACACTTAGCGCGATGGCGCCGATGCCCGCCAGACTCCGCACGATTCGCTCGCCGGTCGCGGAGCAGTGTCGCAAATAATCGTGAACCAGCGCTGCCCCCGTCGGTACCACCACGATCTTGATAATGCCGGCCATCAAAGGGAAAAAGCGGACATCGACGGCTGTCCCCGCCAACAAACCGCTGGCCAAGGTTGTCATCCAAAATGGCGTTATCAACGGCGCTGAGCATCGTAGCGACAGCAGTAAGCGTAATCGACAACGCCAGATTGGCTCGCGCCAGGTACACCATCACGTTCGACGCCAAACCGCTCGAGCACGAGCCGATAAGTACCATTCCGGCACCAATTTCGGCGGGCAAGCCGAACCCGATCGCCAAGGCATAGCCCACCACTGGCATGATCGTAAATTGACAGACGAGACCGATCGCCACAGGCCACGGTTGTTTTGCCACGCCGGCAAAATCGCGGAGCGTTATTTGGGTCCCCATGCCGAACATTACCGCTTGAATCATCAGCAACAGCAGCCACTTATACTCGGTACTTCCTGAGGGATACGGCTGAAAAATCTGCGGATAGAGCATCGCCGCCACAACGACGACGATCACCCAGGCTGTGAAGCGAAACGTGCGGAGACCTGGCGCCATACCAAGGGCAACTGCCGTGGCCACCGTCACTGTCACGGCTGCAGGCTGCCATATCGCGGCTCGGTTGGTTGCCATCCCGAAGGCGATGACGAAGCACGAAATCACCGCGATCGCCACACACGTTCGCTCCAGGGATTTCAAGATTTCGCGCATAGGTACTCTTGTGCCAAATATTCGATCGCCAGCGTTGGGCTAGTTAGCATGGGGATACTCGCTTCGCATGTCTTCATTTGGCCGGCGACACGCGACATCGATGCTTGTGCGAGAACGATCACGTCGACCTCGCAAGCGAGGTCCTCCAGGGCGGCGGCTACCATCCGATCGTGTTTTTCCGGGGCCCCTTCCATCAGTGCTTCAAAGGCCCCCTCGCACAGTCGTTCGTGAATACGGATAGTCGTGCCGGCGAGTTCCGCTCGCCGCTGAATTAGATCGGCGGTAGGTTCGAGCGTTGTCTGCAACGTGGCTGCAACGCCGATTCGACCTCCATTTCGCACTGCGCGGTCGGCCATCGCTTGATCGACGCGAATCACCGGCACGTTCACAACGTGCGCTGCCAACTCCACTGCGGGCCCAATCGACGAACAGGTGACCAGCACCACATCGGCGCCGGCAGATTCCGCCGCCGCAACATAGCCGACGACCCGTCGTGTGACGCTCGGTGTGAGTCGGTTGTGCGCGATGACTTCTTTAATCAGACTGTCGTCCGAAAGATTGAATACGTTGACGCCGGGAAGCCATTCGCGGCACAGTTCCGCGAACACAGGCACCAGGGTGGCTGACGTATGAATGAGACCAAGTGTCCCAAGACGGGTTTTTGCGATCATGGATTCGTAACCTACTGCGATGCGTAGCGATTTGCGAGACGGACGAAGAAGTCCCTGGGGCCGACCTGCCCACCCTTAAACACTATTGGAAGCCCGTCCAGCAGTGAATGTTCGGAGGCAATCCGGCAGATCGGGGCGCCACGAACAAACATCGATGCCATCTCGAGCGACCGGATGTTAAGCGTGTGCGCCGCGTAGCTGGACGTATCACCACCCGCGACGCAGAGCGTGGCGACGTCTGTCGAAACGACGCAATGCACCGCGATTTTTCCCAGGGCCGTGCCGATGGTCGACGCCGCAGACCAGGCCCCCGCATCACGGCCAGTTCCCGTTTCCTCAACTTTGGGTCGAAGGAGATCGGCAGCGGAGCGAAAGCTATGGACCAATACGTTCCGGCCGCTTGCGAGCAAACTAGCAGCGGTTTGCGCCGTACTCGCAACCTGTGTATCGCGTTGTGTTTCGTCAGAAATGCCGACGATGTCTAACCGCACTTCCTCGAATCCTTCGGTAAGAGCGAAGTCAATCTGACCCGTGGTTACCGGCGAACAACTACCAGAAAGCACGAGTGTCGGTCCCTGCTGCTCGGCTGCTTGCGACCGCAAGGCGACACTCTCGCCTGAAACCTTGCCCCAATGCGCGCAAAGCGCCGTTTCGATTCCCGATGAACCGATGCTAAATAGGCTGCCAGTCTTCGCCGCAAGGCCGTCGAGCACGGCGCCGATCGTTTTCAAATGATTGTCCTCTAGTGCATCAAACAAGATGATTTCGCGACCTTGCGTAAGCAGTTGTTGGACTATCTGCTCAACCTGGTCGACCGATTGAGCTACTGCCAGCACATTAACCAGGCCGATCTGCTTTGGCGTTTGCCTCGCTAAATGAACTCGCAGGTCACTCTCATCGGCGGGCGTCGTTGGGTGATTTCGCATTGCCGGGTGTCGATCTAGGCGGTAAATCTCACCGTCGCTGCCAATGCCATGGCGGGCAAATAGGTTGCCGAACACGCACCAGCGGCCGAGCGCCGGTGCTGCCACCAACAACGGCACAAACTCGACTCCCATCGCTGGCATCGCGATGTCGATCACTCTGCCAATGCTCCCGACACTCGGCGAAGAGTCGAACGTAGAGCACACCTTGTAATGTACGTGCCTGGCCCCTAGGCGTTTCAGCGCTGCGAATTGCGGCTGCAATTCGGCCGCGAGTTCCTCCGTGGCCAGCGACCGGGATCGACCAGCGACTCCAATGGCTTCAAGGGGGCCGTCAGCGGTGAGCTCGTCGATTGTCGGTACTTCCAAGTATAATCGGCATCGCATGCCAGCAATCGCAAGACTCTCCAGCGCATCGGTCGACCCGGTGAAGTCGTCGCCGTAAAAGGCAAGTTTCAGGTGTTGGAGCGCGGTATTCGTCACAGGGGTTGCTGACGTTCAGGATGCGCCGAACTTGTCGACGGCTAGCCCGAATTCCTTGTAGTGTTTAGCGGCATCATGGTACGTCTCACCGTTGGCAGCGGCCGTCCAAGCCTGTCGAATAGCTGCTACACCACCCGCCGGCCCTACTGGGTGGGCCAGCATGCCGCCGCCAGCTAGATACAAAATGTTGGTGGTCTGTGTTCGGCGGAAAGTCTCGAACGCCTGGCCACCCCATTGTCCCGAAGAAATAACGGGCAGAATTTCCATGCCCCCTAGTAGCGGCGTTTGGCATGCTTGAATCGAGTGAACCACGGAGTCGTCCGGCTCCCAGAATTTGTTCTGGATGCCATTGACGTGGATTTGGTCGACCCCAGCGAGCCGCCACAGTTTTTGGTAAGCGGCGAAATCGATACCCAACGCTGGGTGACGTGTGAGCATGCCCCAGCCATTTCGATGCCCATGGATTACCAACTCGCCGCGGTCGCAAATGCTTTTTACTCCGGCCAGACCAACGCTATTCAGGCTAAGCATGGCGCACGTGCCACCGGCAGCAATGATCGAGTCGTAGTGGCGATGCATCGCATCGATATCGTCGGAAATGTTCGCAGCGTACATCACCTTTTTCCCGGTCGCTGCAGCATGCTCATTAACCACCTGCATCACGGCCGCCAATCGTTCATCGAATGAGGAATGCGGAGGGTTTGCCATGAGCTCGTCGTCCTTTACAAAGTCGACGCCGGCTGTGACCAGTTGCTTGACTAGTGCGGCGGTGTCCTCGGGTGATAGACCAACACTTGGTTTGATGATCGTACCGATCATCGGGCCGTCGGATACGCCCGTGCTGTGCCGCGTTCCAAGTACTCCATGTCGCGGCCCTCGAAATTCGTGCGAATAGGTGGCAGGAAACTCCAAATCAAGCAAGCGAAGTCCAGAAAACTGGCTCAACTCAAACAGGTTGCCGGCAACCGTTGAAAGTAGGGCCGGCAGATTCGTGCCGAAATTCTCCTCGGGCCAGGCGATCGTGACCTCGGCCCGGTGGTAGCTGCCCGCTGCGGGCCGGCATCCGGGCAGGCTTGGCTGAGAAACACGCTCGAGAGGATTGATGTGCATGACACGGGCAGCAAAGCGTTGCTTTAAAGCCTCTGTCTCTCCAGGTACAGCCGTAAACGTACCCGACGACTGTTCGCCCGCGAGCACCGCGGCCGCAGCATCAACTGGCAGTGGTGTTTCAACTAGGTACTTAGCGGTCAGTAGATTCATCGCGTTACTTTGCTCCCCGACTGAGGCGATCGATTGCAACGGCCACGATGATCACCATGCCCTTGATCACCTTTTGCCAAAAAGGCGAGACCCCCAGCAGTACCAGGCCATTGTTCAGGATGCCGATAATCAAGCACCCGAGCACCGCTCCGAAAATCGACCCACGTCCTCCGGATAGCGAGGCGCCTCCGATGACCACTGCAGCAATGGAGTCGAGTTCGAACGTCTCCCCTGCCGTGGGAGTCGCCGAATCGAGCCTGGCGGTAAGCAACAGCCCGGCCACACCCGCGAGTGCTCCTGCGCAAACGTAGGCTATCATTTTTACCCGATTCACATTGACACCGCTGAGGCGAGCGGCCTGTTCGGCTCCACCTACGGCATACAAATGCCTCCCAAACTTGGTTCTTCGGGTCACGACGGCGAACACGATGACAAGCACAATCACAATGCAGGTTGGCACCGGTATTCCGCCCACGTGTCCGGTTCCCAATAGGCCAAAGTCTTCGCCGAGTCCCGTGATGGGATAGCCGCCGGTCCACAACTCCGTCAGGCCGCGAGCGATGCTGAGCATGCCCAACGTGGCAATAAAGGGTGGCAGGCCGAGCAGTGTAATCACCAGCCCGTTCACCGCACCCAGGGCGGCACCCACCAATACGCCGGCCACTACCGCCCCCGCTACGGTAAATTCCAAATGCGAGTCGAACATCGGCAAGTCAACGCCGTTCTTGAGGAGTCCTGCGGAGACGGCCGCGGCGAACGCGAGCACCGAGCCGACCGAAAGGTCGATTCCCCCCGATATAATGACCAAGGTCATGCCTATCGACAGGCACAAATTCACCGAGATCTGGCGAAGCACGTTAACGCCGTTGCCCGGTGTCAGGAAAGCGTCGGTCGAAAGGCTAAGCCAGATTGTCAGCAACGCCAGCGCAATGAGCGATTGAAGCGGAGCAATTTTTTGTTTCCACGGCATCAGGTCACCTACGCTACACGTGCGCGTTTCGAAGAGGGCAGGGCGGCTTTGAGCAAGAGGCCTTGGGTGGCCTCGGCGGCCTTAAACTCTCCTGTCAATTTTCCTTCGCTAAGCACGAGAATGCGATGCGACAGAGCAAGGAGTTCGGGCATTTCCGACGAAACCAACACGACCGCCAGCCCTTGGGAGGCAAGTTCGCGAATCAATCGATAGATCTCCTGCTTCGCACCAATGTCGATGCCACGGGTCGGCTCATCAAGTAGTAGCACGCGAGGGTTCGTGGCGAGGCACTTGGCGAGCACTACCTTCTGCTGGTTGCCACCGCTCAAGTTCTGCACCGCCTGTTGAAGACTGGGAGTCTTAATGGCGAGCCGGGCAATATAGTCGCTTGCCAATTGGTCCTCCTGCCGGCGTTGAAGGAGGCGTGCCGTGGAAACTCGCTCGCAGCACGAGAGGCTGATGTTTTGTGCGACGCTCATTCCTAAAACCAATCCATCATTCTTGCGATCCTCAGGCGCGTACGCCAATCCCGCGCGTATCGCGTCGGCCGGCGAACCGAACCTTCGTCGTTTTCCGCCAACTGTTATCGTCCCAGTCGCATGTCGCGGATACACTCCAAACACCGCCTGCAGCAACTCAGTCCTACCAGCGCCCAACAGACCATAAATCCCCAGAACTTCCCCCGGCGAAACCTGAAAGCTGACGTCGTCGACTTTCGCCCGCGACACGTCGCCCACACCCGATGCGGGCAACGACAACTGATCGACCACTAGTATCGGTTCCGCAACATTGCCCATGACAGGCTCGCTAGACGCAATCGTGTCATGTCCCACCATCAGCCGCACGAGTTCATCGGGCGTTGTCTGACTAAACGGCTTCGTGGCCACGAACTTGCCGTCCCGGAACACCGTTACGTCGTCGGCGACCTCTGCAAGTTCTTCCAAACGATGCGTAATATACACCAGCCCTACTCCCTCGCTCTTGAGCTGGCGAATCACACGAAACAAAGCGGCAACCTCCTCCTCTGTGAGCGCACTGGTGGGCTCGTCGAGGATCAGCACTTTCGATTGAAACGAGAGGGCTCTAGCGATCTCGACCACTTGCTGGGACGCAACGCTCAACTGACCTGCCGGCCGCCGGACATCGACGCGAAGCCTCAGTCGCTCCAGGAGTGCTGCCGAGTCGCGAACCATGCGGGCGAAGTCGACCAGCCCCACGGGCGTGGTGGGCTCTCGGCCCAGGTAGATGTTCTCGGCGACAGAAATATTGGGAACAATGTTCAACTCTTGGAAGATGATAGAGACGCCCGCCTCCTGGGCTTCGCGCGGAGTGCGAAATGCGACATTGTCGCCAGCCAGGCAAATAGTTCCCGAGTCGGGAGCGATGACCCCCGTCAAAATCTTCATCAGCGTCGATTTGCCGGCCCCATTCTCCCCCAATAGCGCATTGACCGCTCCCGGAAAAATGGCAAGGCTCACGCCGTCCAGCGCCCGCACCCCCGGGAATGTCTTGACGATGCCTGTGGCCTTCAGAATCGGCATCGACTCACTGTTGTCGTCGCAAGCAATCATGGCGCTACTCAATGTTCGGAGATCGAAACCGGTACCACTTCAAGCGGAAGCTTCAGGCGGGTAGGATCCTTGACGGTCGCACAGCCTACGAATTCAACTTGCTTGCCGACTAGCGACACGCTATCGAGTTGTGGAATGACCCGCTCTTCTACCAGCTGATTCAGCTCGTTCGACACGTCATACAACTGCTGCGACGTTTCGACGTCCCGTGATGCAATAAGTCCCGTCGCATCGCCGACGGCATTTCCAAAGATCATGCCTTTCTGCAAGATAACTTCAGGCGAGTCGTCGTCGCTGAGACTCAGGGCTACGCCATTCTTGTCGACTGATACGACGGTGCCGGTCGCGTGCAGGTAGAGCAGAATGCTGCGGCTCACGCCTTTGCCAATGCCAAACTGCTGACGAGCACCTTCTGGATCGTTCTTGAGGGCCTCGATTGCCGCAGCCGCGTCCGTGGCGCGGGAAAAGGAGGCCGATAGCTTCGTGTCCCAAAGTTGCTCTGCCACCTCTTTCGCATCGAATTGTCCCTCCGACGAGCGAGCACCGCTTAGCGGAACAACGCGTACCAGGGGCACAAACCAGCAACCGACGGCGACGATGGCGATGGCAGCACAAGCGAAGTAGCTTCGCGGCATGAGTTACTCCTTGGCGCCATAATCGCCATACTGCTCGACGTTTTCAGGCGTCACCAGTTCCACAGCCACGGGAATCTTCTGCTCGAAATCACGTTTTCCTGCGAGCCACTGGTCGGCATACTCGGCCGCCATTTGTGCCATCTTTTTCGGAAACTGCATCGCCGTAGCCTCCATCTTACCTTGGGCGATCGACTGAACTGCGTCTTCTGCTCCGTCGAATCCGAACACCTTGATGTGACCCTGCCGTCCGGCCGACTCCACGGCCTGATAGGCCCCCAGCGCCATCGCGTCGTTTCCGCAGAATACTGCATCGATGTCCGGGTGAGCTTGCAGGATCGACTCCATGACTTCGAGGCCCTTGGTTCGGTCGAAGTCCGCAGATTGCTGCGCCACCATTCGCAAACCATCGAAGCGGTCGACTACGCTATGAAACCCTTTCGAGCGATTCCACGTATTGTTGTCACCGACGATTCCCAAGAGTTCGGCGTAGGTGCCCTCTTCGCCGACTAGCTCGACGAAGTACTGGCCCAATTCCACGCAGCCCGCGTAATTGTCCGAAAGAATCTGGGCCGCCGCCACGTCGACCGCGTTGATCTCACGATCGATGCAAAACACAGGAACGCGATTGCCTTTCGCCCGCCGGACATTGGCAATCGACGCGTCTGCATCGGTAGGATTGAAAAGAATGGCGTGATATCCGCTGGCTAGCACGTTCTCGAAAATTGACGCCTCTTTGTCGACGTCGTTCTGCGAATCGAAGACGACCGCTTCATGCCCCAGTTCTTCTGCCCGCTGCTTTGCTGCCTCGGCAAGCACCACGAACCAGGGGTTGTTGAGCGTGGAGACCACAACGGCAATTCGCCCGTTTTCAATCGGCTCGCCTACCGCTTCAGGTGGTGCGGAGCCCGATTCACTATCGACAGGCCGATAGCAGCCAGTGACCAGGAAACACAGGGCGACCACCAACAGCCAAGTGGTTGTGGACCGTTTCATCGTTGCCATACCTGTCGTGTGAAGAGGATTCAAAACAGCTGGGTGTTAGAATACTCGCTGTACTGCCGAGTGCCATCCCGCGATTCGCGACGTAGCTATCGTCGGATTCAGCTTCGGCAGGTAAGTTACCGACGCACACGCAAGCTCGCTAAGCTGCTCAAGCGAGTCGACCACCCCGAGTCCAAACAGCCCGCTCATGGCTACGCCACGCGCCGAGTTGTCAGGCGCGACGGTCGCGACGATCTCAAGGCGGGTGGTGTCGGCTACCATTTGCATGAGCAGGGCGTTTTGCGTCGCGCCGCCGTCCGCATGAATCCGGCGCGGGGCCACGCCGGTTCCGCTAATCGCCTGCAGCACGTCGTTTATCTGATACGCAATCGATTCTAGTGCGGCTCGTACCACGTGTTCTTTCCGCGTGAACGCCGTCATGCCAACGATGGCCGCTCGCGCCTCTGGTCGCCAGTAGGGAGCCCCCATGCCGGAAAAAGCAGGCACAAGGTAGACCCCTTCGCAACTATCGACCGCATTGGCCAGTTTTTCGCAATCGGCTTCCGCGGCAATTAGCCCTAGCTGATTCTTAAGCCACGAAATGGTGGCCGCCGAGTAGTTGATCAGTCCTTCCACGGCGTAGGTCGGCGTGCCATCGCGAACCCACGCCAAGGCAGCAACCAAGCCATTGTCTGGCGTCATGCACTTGTCCCCAGTGTTCATCATTACGGAGGTTCCGGTTCCGAACGTCGCTTTGGTCTGACCAGGTTCGAAACAGCATTGGGCGAACAATGAGGCTTGCGAGTCGCCCATGATTCCGTGAATCGGCACCCGCTCGGGCAGCAGCCCGCATAGATCGGTGTTGCCGAAACTGGCAAAGCTTTCCCGGACTTCGGCCAACGCATCGATAGGTACCTCAAATAGCTCGCAGAGTTGGCGATCCCAGGATCGCTTGTGGAGATTGAAGAACAGAGTGCGGCTCGCGTTCGTGTGATCGGTGGCAAACACCTGGCCGCCGGTCAAACGATAAACCAGGTAAGTATCTATGGTGCCAACGAGCGCATCTCCACGGTCGATGCGTGCGGCGATCTCAGGATGCGCTCTTCGGATCCACGCTATTTTGGTGGCCGAAAAGTAGGCGTCGAGCTTCAAGCCGGTTTTTTGCGTTATCAGTTCCTCGTGCCCGGCGTCGATCATTTCGCCGCAGATGTCGGCGCTTCGCCGACATTGCCACACGATGGCCGGACCTATCGGAAGTCCGGTATCACGGTCGAACACAACGATCGTCTCACGTTGATTAGTAATCGAGATGCCACGTACGGCTTGCGTGAGATCATGCCGTCGGTCCAGCAACACTTTGGCGGCCTGGCAGAGATTCTGCCAAATCTGCTCGGCGTCGTGTTCCACCCAGCCAGGTTGCGGATAGATTTGGCGATGGGGTAGCGACTCCGAATCGATCAGTTGCGCATGGTAATCAAACAACGGCGCCTTGGTTCCCGACGTGCTCTGATCAAAGGCAAGCAGGTAACTCACAGCACTGCCTCCTTGCCAGCCAGTGCGCGATGCGCCGCGAGTGCCAACCCTTCGGTCGACAACCCATAGTGGCGAAAGATGTCGGCCTGACTTCCGGTTGCCGTGTCCTCGTCGGGGATGCCGACAATGCAGAGTGGCGGAGCCGCTCCTTCGCGACAAATCACGCCTGCCACCGCTTCACCCAAACCGCCGCACACGGAGTGCTCTTCGGCGGTAACGATGGCTCGGCATTCGCCAGCGGCTTGCATCACCGCATTTTCATCTAGCGGTTTCACTGTATGCATGCTCAGCACCCGGCACTCCAGGCCGTCGTCGCGGGCAAGCTTCTCAGCAGCGAGTAGACAATGCACCACTGTTTCTCCGGTACCAATAAAGGCAAGATCGTTGCCTGGTCGCAGCACCGATGCCGTACCGGCGGTAAATCGGCCCGGGCGGGGCAAATGGTACATCGCCGCTTTTCCGAATCGTAGATACACCGGCCTGTCGTGCGTCGCGGCAAATCGCACCGCCTGCTCGGTTTCAAAGTTATCTGCAGGCGCAACCACGGTGATATTAGATATCGCTCGCAGCGCGGCAAGTCGTGCAGCGAATGATGGGTGCTTCCCAGCGCGCCGTAGCTGACGCCGGCGCTGATGCCGACCAGCGTCGACCGGCACGTCGGAATAGCAGACATCGTTCTTGATCTGCTCCAGCGACCGGGCCGTGAGAAAGCAGGCCGGCGAGACGGCGAATGGCGTCTTGCCCGACGGCCGCCAATCCGGCCGAGATGCCCACCAGGTTCTGTTCGGCGATGCCGACTTCGACGATTTGCTGTGGGAGTTGCTTGCCAAAGCGGTCGAGTTTACCCGAGCCGCGCGAGTCGCTGGTGACCGCTAGTATGTCGAGGATTGTCCGTTGGCGAGCTTCTAGCAAGGTGTCCGCAAAGACCTCGAGATTCGCTCGCCCCAGGTGAGCCCAAGTTGCTCGGCCAGACGTCTGGCGTCGCTCGAGTAAACGCTTGGCGCGGGTGCACTCATCGCGGGCCCCTCTCGCACGCTCTTCGGCCGCGACCAGCTCCGCCATGGCCAGCAGAGTACTCGCTCGTCACTCGGGACGCCATGATGCCATGACCACTTCACCTTCCATGAAGCTCACGCCTTTGCCCTTGATCGTATTGGCAATAATGCACGTTGGCTTGCCGTGCTTCCGCCGGTTCGGGTCAAGCGCATCCGTCAGTCTGGCCAATGTCGTGCCCGTCGATGCAAACGACCGACCAGCCAAAGCTCGCGAATTTGTCCTCCAGCGGCTCGTTGCGGCAGACCGTCGCGCGTCGGACCGGTGATCTGCAGCGTGTTGTGATCGACGATCGCGGTTAGGTTGTCCAGCCGTGATGCGCCGCCGACATGGCCGCCTCCCAGTTGGATCCCTCAGCCAATTCGCCGTCGCCCAGCAGCGTGAACACGCGGATACGGCGCGGCGTCCGCAACTTCCCGCCAATCGCCATGCCGACGCAAATCGGCAAGCCATGCCCCAGGGCACCGGTGTTCATCTCGATGCCTGGGACCTTGCGCGTGGGATGGCCGACGTACGGCGACTGGTAGCGGCAGAGCGTCTCGAGTTCGTTCGAGGGGAAAGAACCCGCGTCCGCCAGCACCACGTACAAGGCTTCGACCGAATGCCCCTTGCTTTGCACGTAGCGGTCGCGATCGTCGCGGCAAACGTCTCGGGCGAGACGCGGAGGACGCGGTTGTACAGCACATTCAGGATGTCGACGCACGACAGACTTCCGCCGGTGTGGCCGGCGCCGGCGGCGGTAATGTATCGCAGCACGTCCTGTCGATAGCGGATACTTCGAAGGCGGAGCTCTTCGTCGCTGAATGTTTCTCGCTCAAGCATGAACGTACGTGTCGCATGTCCAGGTAAGTTTCAAAGGCTTCTGCCAGCACCTCGGCGGTGTGGGACTGTGTCATGACCACGTGATGTTCAAATCCGTTCCGGCAGACGTACTGCATCAAATCCTGCAGCCGCGGAACTTCGGCCACGGCGCGGTTGCCAAACGTGTCGAGCGGGTCGTCGGTCAGCTCACCCTGCCCGACGTAGCGCGGATGCGGCCCTCGCTGTCGGCGGTCGTCAATCGCCCATACGTCAGTCGGCCCAGCGGGCGGTGCGTCCCTCCAGTGCCCCGTAGGTATTCTCTACGCCGAGCGTGCTGCCCAGGATCGGGGCGTTGGCAATCTTGATGTCGGGCAGAAAACTCTTCGCCCAGTTGCCGCAGTGGAACAGGCGCACTTGTTCGTCGTCGTCGCCGTAGTTGTTGTTCCAGTCGACCAGCGCCGCCGGTGTTCGCGACGGCGAGCTGCATCGCATACATCGTCAGCACGCCGGTGACGTCGACTTCGCAGGCGCTGGGCATGAACTTCTCGCTCATCATGCTCATCAGCGTGCAGACGTTGCAGCCGAAGTTCTGCTGCACGGAGGTCCAGCATTGGATGGCGGTGGCGTCGATGGCGTTGCGTCCATCCAGTCGGCGAGCACCACGCCCAGCTTGCGCCATCTGCACGAGCTTCTCGGCGGCACGCCGGGGGCCGGGCATAACTGCTGAATTTCCTCGAGCTTGGCCGTCAACGGCCGGGTCGCCGGCGTCCAGCTGGCCGGCCGCGGCGAGGATTTCGGACAGGTCGACCGTGGTGACGCTGATGCCGTGACGCTCGAGGATCTTTTCGCTAGTAACGCACCGTGTTGAACGCGCCGGGTCGCGCGCCCACGGCCCCCAGGCGAACGCCGCGCAGTCCGTTCACCACGCGGCAGACACTCGACAGAACTTCTGCAGGTCGCGCTGGAAGCTGTCGGACGTGGGTGGGAAACGTGCTTGGCTGGTCAGCGAGAACTTGATGCCCGCCTGCACGAGGTTGTTGCAGACGGAGATCTTGCCGCAGAAGGCATCGCGCCGGCGGGCGACGTCGAGTTGCTCGAGGTCGTCGGGATAGCCTTGGATGAGCACGGGCACGTCGCAGCCCCGCAAGTTTCAGCGTGTCGGCGACCCCCTTTTCGTCGCCGAAGTTGGGCAGCACCACGAGCACGCCATCGATCTCGTCGCGGTGCTGCTTGAACAGGTCGGCACACCGCGGGCCTCGGCGTGGGTTTCGACGCCGCCGAGCTTCGTCTCTTCTTCGCTAACGATCACTGGGGTGATACCAACCGCTTCGAACAGTTGCAGCACGTCGCGCCGCGCTTCGGACACCAGGTGGTCTGGAAAAAAGTCGCGATTTCCGATGACGACAGCGATGGTTGTCGAAGCAGAAGGCATTACTACAAGGCTCGCGATAAGTGGTCGTTGAACGGTGGCGTAATCCAACTCGGATGAATCAGTCGGCAAAAGTGACCTTCACCACGTGCGCGTACTGCGTGGGTGGCTCGGGTGGCAATTCGACGCGGAGACCTTCGGATGCTTGCTGCCACCGCAGTTCGCCATCATACCCCAATAACGTAACCTGTCCTACTTTTGCTTGCTGCCGCGGAAGCGAGGAGACGGTCAGTTGCCCGCTCTCGGGCCATGCCATGGCGATCGCATAGAGAGCGCAGTCCTTTGGTCGTAAAACGAAAGTCATCCGCAGTATATTTGTTTGCGGAGCCATCGGTGAACGAACCGCCGGCAGATTGCGTTGAGCCTTCGCCAAATCTTGTCCAGGGACGGGTGCCGTAGATCGCTTCGCCATTGACTTGCAGCCACTGGCCGATTTGGCGAAGTATTTGTTGTTCTTCGTCGGGAATGGTGCCGTCGGCTCTGGGCCCGATATTGAGAAGCAAGACGCCGTTCTTGCTCACGATGTCGATCAAGTCGTGCACCAGTTCTTCCGTTTGCTTGTATTGGTGGTTGGCAACATACCCCCACGAGTTCTTCGACACCGAGGTGCAGGTTTGCCACAACTGCGGCTGGATCTCGGGGAACTTGCCACGCTCGACATCCAGCACGCCAGTGCCGCGGGGAAACGAATAGCCTTCCCACTCTTTGAAATTGATGGCGACTTCGGCATCCCACTCGGCGGCCCGATTGTGATAGTACGCCGCAAACCGCTGTAGGTAGGGCTGGAACACCGGCTGGCAAATCCACCAGTCGAAGTACATCACGCGCGGCTGGTACTTGTCGACGATCTCACACGAGCGAAGCAGCCAATCGTCGAGAAACTCCTTGCTCGGCGGCTCCGACTGGTTCTCCGAGACGCGCTTATTGTGGGCCGGCCCATACAACGTCGCGTACCGCGGATCTTTGACATCCGAATCAATTAACTTTCCTTGGCCAAAGTACCACCAGTTCTCGGCGCGATGCGACGAGGCACCGAAAACGATGTCTTCGCTCCGTAGCGCAGCCGCCAGTTCGCCAATCACATCGCGGTGCGGTCCACGTTTGACGGCCGACCACTGCGTCTGTGCGCTATCGTACATCGCGAACCCATCGTGATGCTCGGCTACTGGCACCACGTACTCGATCCCCGCCTCTTTGAAAAGCCTGGCCCACTCCGCGGGGTCGAAATGTTCGGCCTTGAAGCGAGGAATAAAATCTTTGTAGCCAAACTCCGCATGTTTGCCGTAGGTTGCCAGATGATGTTCGAACTCTTTCGAGCCGCGGGCATACATGTTGCGAGGGTACCACTCGCTTCCAAATGCCGGCACTGCGTAAACTCCCCAGTGGATGAACAGCCCGAACTTGGCATCTGCATACCAATGGGGGGTTTCAAACTCGCCCAACGACTCCCAACTGGCGTCGAACGGGCCCTGATCGATCACGGCATCGATGGCGGCAAGGCGTTTGGCGACCTCGTCGGCCGGCACCTGCGGCGCAAACGGTGTTCCTACTCCCGAGACTTGCTCGCTGCCGACGCGGTGCAGGTATTCAAGTTCTTTGGGGGTGATCCGAGCGATGGTGCCGTGCTTGTGCCCCGCCGGAAACGACGCTTGTTGGGTCACATCGTCGAAATGTTCGAAATCGCTTGTGGCCGCCACGCCGTACTGCTTCGCGCCGTAGGCGTCGTAGTAGATCAGCCAGCGGTCGCCAACTTTGGCAATGGTCGGCCCCTCGGTCAAGTGCGCGGTGAAAGGATCACTGACATCCGACCAAGGTCCTAGCGGCGACTCGCCTTTCGCCACCCGCAATGCTCGCACTGGCCGCGTGTTGTCTTTCAGCACCAGCCGATACTCGTCGCGAAACGGGACGATCACCGCATCGATGACACTGAAGCCAGGTTCGCAGAAAAGTTCGGCTGGGGTGAACGAGATGAAGTCGGTGGTGGTCGTGGCGTACATCCGGTGGTTGTTATCCCGCTCTTCCTCCCCATCGGGGTACCGTCCCGGGAGGGTCGACGCCCAGCAGATGATGTATCGATCGTCGTGTTCGTCGTAGAACACCTCCGGAGCCCACACGTTGACGGTCGAAGGCTCGTGGCCCATCACCGGTACGAATTGCTGCGGCGACCAGTGCACGAGGTCTCGCGAACGGGCGTGACCAAAACCGTGATCGCCGCGCCACGCGGTCGTCCAGACCAGATGAAACCATCCGTCGGGACCGCGAACCAGACTTGGGTCCCGCATCAATTTGCCGCCGACGTGCGGCTTGAGAAAAACGCCCGGTATCCGCTCCCAGGCCAGGCCGTCGCGACTCGCCAGCAGTTTAAGCCCCGCGTCGGCTGGCTCTTCGAAGGAAGTGAACAGGTAAACGGAGCGGTCGTCGCCGCTTTCGGCCGCATCAGCACTCGCCGCACCGGCAAGGATTGTGGCGAACAGAATCGCTACACGCGCCGCCATGCCAGAAATCAACCGAAGGCCTGGATGGCGGCGGTAGTACATTGGACGGAGGTTTGCCACGCTGGTGTTAACGCTACTAAAGTGGATCGTGTGGTCGCTCCCGGCCTGTGTCGCCGCCATCTCGTCGGCCAGCGCCGTTCCAGGCTTCGGGGTCAACATCGTAGCCTACGGTACGGACCGAGCCGTCACAGAAGACGACGTTCAGCGCGCCGTGCGGACCGCCGAACCATACGTCGCCGTGCGACTCGCTAGCATTCGGCGCCTCTTCATCCTGACGCGGCAACGATCCTGACACGGCGCCATTATTCGGATCCAATTGGCCGCTCGCGGTCCGGATCGTGTCGACGTCGTACCCGACGTACATCGAGTTGTCGTCGCCAACGTGATCACCGCTGGTATAGCGCTCGATAGGGATGAACTTTTCGCCGGCCATGAGCGTCTTCGAAGTACCGTCGGTGATCTGACGGATCGAAGCGCCCTGCCGGTAGCCCACGATACCATCAAAATTTGGGCCGCCGCCGATAGGAGCACTCCAGCCTGTACAATCTGGATATCTGAAATAGCAGACAGGTTGCGGACCACGCCCTCTACCAAGGAAACCTCCGCCGCCGCTGGCCGCGTAGTCGGTCTTGGCATACAGCGCGTCTGGAGGTGCCACGGCGTTATAAGGTGGTTGGTTGGGAGTGCCATCGGGTTCCAATGACGGATAGGTGCCGACGGCACGTCGGCTGGGGCAGTAGAACGCCTTGAGCGGGATGCCCATAGCCTGGCCAATCGCAATTTTTTTTGGCGAATTGGGCGACATGATGTCGCCAGGCAAACCTTTGCCCAGGTTGGCGGCGGCAGCCTCTTCGATGAACGGCGAGATTTGGGCCACCCATCCGCCGGGCTGGCTGGGACCCACGCCACGGTCGGCGTCGCCGGTCCAGTAGAATCCCCAACCACCGCCAGGGAACCGCTTGTGGGTACTCTCGAAGTTCAGGAACGCCAAGCCAATCTGCTTGAGATTGTTCTTGCACTGGGTTCGCCTCGCTGCCTCGCGTGCCGCTTGCACCGCCGGCAACAGCAGCGCCACCAATATGCCGATGATGGCAATGACTACCAGCAGTTCCACTAGGGTAAAACCGCGAGCACGCTTGCTTGTAGTAAGCCGCCTGAAGAATGCCATCTCACTTCCTCTCGTCTTGGCTGGGATTGGCGAACCCGCTTGGTGGAGTAGAGCCCGCTGTGTGACTTGGATGCAGGTAACATTTATCGTAATGGTTTGGAAAAAATCTGGCGTCAACAAAGTGCCTGCTTTCAAGACAGCGGGGCGGCCTTGCGGCCCCGCTCGTCGTGGTTTCAGTCGTCGCCTGCCATCCTGGCGGGGGCCACCTGCTCGCGGTACTCAGAAGGGGTCCGTCCCTCCTCACCCAGGAACAACAGTCGCATCCGTTCGCGGCTTGGAAAACCCGCTAGGTAAGCGACCGTCTTGATCAGCAGGTCGGTTTCCTTGAGCAACTGTTTCGCCCGCCACATGCGGCAGGCATTGATCTCGTCGAGCACCGAGTGGCCCAAAGTCTGGGCGAATCGGCGATCGAGCGTCCGCCTCGTGACAGGCAACTGCTTGGCAACTTCGCTCACGCATACCGACCGCAAATGACGGTGGTTCCAGACGATCTCCCGCGCCTTTTCGACGATCGCATCGCCTCGAGACGGCACCAAGCGACCGCTGATAACGGTATCGTGCTCCGCCATCTGGGGGCGTTTACCCGACGCAAGGCAGATAAGCTGTATGGCCGCCTGGGCGAGGACTTGTGGATGCCGATCGGGGTAGGTCTCCACGTGCTTTGCTAACACGTCGAAGGCGGCAACCGCCTTAGCCACGTCGTCGCATGCCAGCACCGCTCGCTCGGGGCTCACGACGCCTTCGGCTACCAACTGCTGGGCGGCAATGCTGTTCAGCGAGATCCACCGCTCGGTCCAGCCATGCGCACGATCGGGGCGATAGCGATGCCATACTCCGGGAAACAGGAACACGACGGCGTGGCCATGGATCGGCACGTAGCCCGCCTCGCGAGATTCAAACTCACCACGCGCGTCGGTCAGGAGCAGCATCTGCAATTCGGGTAAGACGCGCCCGGTGCGATAATCAAGTCGATACATCTTGGGATGCTCGATTTTCGGATACACATCTCCGCGCTCAACATGCGTACAACCTACTCCCAGCAGCCGAGCCGAATAGTCTCCATCGTCGAGACCTACCGGCAAGTAGCGGATGAAATCCGAGGAGGTTGGCAGGGGACACCGCGCAACAGGACGCTTCGGACGCATCGCGCTGGTACTGCGATCCGGTTGGCCTGTCCGCAAACTGGACAGCGGGCTTGCGGCGAGAGCGGCTGATGAACTGGGGCAGCTGGTTATCATTGCTCAGTGCGGGTTGGAGTCAAAAGTGAAACGACGAGTGGACATAGCAGACGATGCGTTGAAGTATCGCAATACGCTCCATGGTCTTACGGCGCAACCAGGTCTCTCCGGATAAATTCGGGAAGGTTAATCGATCCCAGGCTGGCGGGTGCTAGTGAGCCGGTTTGTTCGACAAGAGATTGGTCGCGTGACTTACGAATGTGATCGACGACCAGTCGCTGTGCCTCGTTGGCGTCACGCTGTTCGAGCGCGTGCAAAATTGCCTTGTGTGCGGCGTTGGCGCATCTCCACACGCGACATGGGATGCTCGCCGCGGCGGGCGGCAAACATCGACGATACACTTCGAGTTTGTTCGAGCATCCGGTGTAGACGTTCATTTCCTGCCGAAGCAATGAGGAGCATATGAAATGCCATGTCGGCCGCCAAGAAACGACGCAAACCTTCTCGATCAAGTGCTTGATTTCCGAGTTCGCGATTTCGCTCGATTTCGGCATCGATCACCGCGCACAAGGTACGCAATTCCTCAATCGCGGCAGGAGTAATCTTGTGAGCTGCTTTGGTGGCCGCCATCCCCTCGAGGGCCTCGCGAATCTCAAACAGTTCTGCCAGTTCCCGCACCGGGATATCGCGAACGATGGTGCCGAAGCGTGGCACCTGATGCACAACTCCTTCGTGGGCAAGTTGCCGCAATGCTTCGCCAATCGGCGTGCGACTCACGCCAAACTCTTTGGCGAGCGAAGCCTCGGACATCACGTCGCCCGGTTGCAACTCCCCCGCGGCGATGCGATCGCGGAGTTGGGTGTAGACCTGCTGGGAGTGGCTACCGTTGTTCTTCATAGGGTGATCCTATGTACGTGGCAGTGAGAGTGATGGCTCAAACGAGCCGCTAAAGTAAATAGGCGTCTTATGGGAAAAGCAGTGTAAAATAAGGAGCCTTCGACAGCATTCGCTTGGTCGGCAACTGGAACCCTCTTGAAGAGCAGCTGGGATTCCAGTCGTTCTTCACGCATTGTGCGCTTGCAACTAACGGCTCGTCAACTAATTGGAAGTGCCATATTTTGCAAAGCGAAAGCTGTCTTATGCAGCCGCTGCGGGCAACGCTCGTGAGCGATGGAAAAGAGCACGCTCCTGGGGCCAGGCGACTCCGCGCATCGCCCAATCTCGTGGCTGCGGGGCGCGTGACCGAACGACTGGCTACCGACGTACCTGGGGCGAATGTTGCGTCGCTTCGCTTCGCTCGCAAAACCACCGCTTCGCGCACAATTGCTCCTTCTGCCGCCGCAAGTCGTCCGATCTGTCTCAATTAAAGGCGGGAGCGGAACTTAGCTCCAACGCTCCATCGTCTAT
Source organism: uncultured Alphaproteobacteria bacterium (assembly GCA_963700795.1). Lineage (GTDB taxonomy): Bacteria > Pseudomonadota > Alphaproteobacteria > Rhizobiales > Beijerinckiaceae > Terripilifer. Next base: position 508,283 of record CAVOYX010000001.1, read on the forward strand.
CTTGAACTGAATGCACTGGGCGTTCGTGCGTCTCACATCCCCACCGCCGCCTCCTGGTTTTCGAAGTCATCTGATTCTTCTTCTTCAGCCAATGGAAACAATGAGCATCGCTCGTACCGTTAGGGAAAGTCTCTTGAGCCACTGCTGCCTAAGCGGCATCGTTGTTTGCCTGTGCGCGGTCGAGCTATCCCGCCCGGCAGTGGGCAGCGATGCTGTTGGGCTCGAAGAGTTCCTTTTCCAAGCAGCTTCGTTTCCCTCGTGCCACGCTTCGACGATCATCGAGACCAATGACGGTTTGCTCGCTGCGTGGTTTGGCGGAACGCACGAACGCCATCCGGACGTGGGCATCTGGACGTCAAGAAAGACACGTGGCAGGTGGTCGGAGCCGCAAGAAGTGGCGACCGGGGTTCAAGACGCTCAGACACGCTACCCCACCTGGAACCCGGTGCTGTTTCAGGCCACCGGCGGCCCGTTGCTGCTGTTTTACAAGGTTGGTCCCACTCCCCGCGACTGGTGGGGCATGCTGATGGTATCGCACGACGAGGGCCACACCTGGTCGAAGCCGCGTCGTCTGCCTGAAGGTTATCTCGGCCCCATCAGAAGCAAGCCGATCGAGCTTTCAAGCGGGACGGTACTACTGCCTTCAAGTACCGAGCACAATGGCTGGCGTGTCCACTTCGAAATGACGAATGCCACTGCGACGAAGTGGAGCAAAACCGCCCCGGTCAATGATCCCGAACGAATTCGAGCCATCCAGCCGACGCTCCTCGACCATGGGAACGGTCGCCTTCAATCGCTTGGCCGTACCCGGGAGAGTGGTGTTTTCGAGATCTGGTCGGCCGACAATGGTCTCAGCTGGGGCGAAATGAAACCGACGATGTTGCCTAATCCAAGTGCTGGAGTCGACGCGGTCACGCTGGCCGATGGTCGGCACCTTTTGGTGTACAATCACAGCAGCGAACAGCGAAGCCCACTGAATCTGGCGGTGAGCAACAATGGAATCGACTGGATGGCCGCCTTGGAATTGGAAAACGATCCAGACGCCGAAGCAGGATTTTCTTATCCCGCGATCATCCAGACTGCAGACGGCTTGGTTCACGTCACCTATACCTGGAAGCGTACCCATATCAAGCACGTAGTTGTCGATCCCCAGAAGATGGATGCAACACCAATGGTCGAAGGGAATTGGCCCGCCACCGACGAGCCGACAGAAAAGTCATGATTGGAAATCTGGGGCTAGCGCACGTATGAGCGACTGTAAATTATCCCAACCCTTGCGAGGGATTGTTCCGCCAATGGTCACGCCGCTGGCGTCAGACGAACAACTGGACGTGGCTGCATTGAGCAGGTTAGTCGAGCACCTGGTGCAGGGGGGGGTTCACGCCTTGTTTGTGCTTGGCACCACCGGCGAAGGACTATCGCTAAGCCATAAACTGAGACGTGAGTTGGTCGATCGGGTATGCGAACTGGTCGCAGGTCGAATTCCCGTGCTGGTAGGCGTTACCGATACCTCGCTGCAAGAGTCCATCGCTCTGGCTCAATTCGCCGGCAACGCGGGGGCCAGTGCGGTGGTTCTTGCCCCGCCGGTGTATTTCCCGCACGAGCAGGAAGAACTCGCTTACGGGACACGGATTCTGGCCGACACGTCGCCTCTGCCGGTCATGCTTTATAACATCCCCGTACTCACCAAGATCGCATTCGAGCCTTCTACCGTTGCCGAACTCTGCGACGTGCCCAACATCGTGGGCATCAAGGATAGCTCGGGTAACCTGGACTATTTCCAATCGATTCGCGAGGCCACATCGACCTGCCAGAACTGGACCCTCCTGACCGGCCACGACTTGCTGCTTGCACAGTCGATTTTGCTAGGAGCACACGGTGGCGTGTGTGGCGGGGCCAACGTGTTTCCCCGCCTGTTTGTCGATGTCTACGAGGCGGCCCAGCAGGGTAATCATGCGCGTGTGGCGGACTTGCAGAAGTCGCTGGTCAAATTGAGCGAGCTTTATCGCGTCCGCGGCAATTCCGCCTTGGGCGTGATTCGCGGCATCAAGTTCGCATTGGACGTGCTTGGAATTTGCAGCGGGCGAATGGCTGAGCCTGCGCAGCTTGCCCGATAATTGCCGCGGCGAGGTGCGTTCGATCGTGAGCAGCATTTTCGAGGCCGTCTCCGAGATTTCGTTGTCGCCAGAGTCTTAGGGTAAAGTAGAGGAGAAGCGTCGCATGGCACGCAGCAGCGTTCGCGGCTTCACCTTGGTCGAATTGCTGGTGGTGATTGCCTTGATTGGCATCCTTGTCGCGTTGCTGCTACCAGCGGTACAAGCGGCACGCGAGTCGGCACGACGCCTGGAATGTAAGTCGCGATTAAAGCAACTTGCCCTGGCGATGCTGAACCACGAGTCGGCGCACGGCCACTTGCCGACCGGCGGCTGGGGGTACGCCTGGGTTGGCGATGCGGCACGCGGATACGATAGACATCAGCCCGGCGGCTGGGCGTTCAACGTACTCGAGTTTATGGAACTCGATTCGCAACGAGCGCTGGCTGGCGATTTCTGGCAGGCGGTGTTTGGAGGCGACCTACAGGCCCACCAGCAGCAGATGTTGGTGTTAGTGCAAACTCCGCTGGAGCAGTTCATGTGTCCATCGCGTCGAGAAGTCAAACCTTATCCGTTTATTGATTCACAGACCCCTTTCCTGGCCCATAATGCCACTGGATGCGTGTCAAAAAAATGCTTCGTATCGCGGGGCGATTTCCGCGCGAATGCCGGAAATCGCAATATGGGCGAGCAAACCGGGCCTGGCATCGTGGGGCAGGAGCGCTACCATTGGCTATGCAATGTTCCCTACGATGGGGGTTACTACAACGGAGTGGTCTACCAGCGTAGCATGGTGAAGCTCGGTCGTGTCACCGATGGCGCATCCAAGACGGCGTTGCTTGGCGAAAAAGCCATGAAACCGACCAGTTACGAGACTGGCCTCGATTCGTCAGACGACCAGTGCCTGTTTACCGGACACGATCAAGACAACCAGGGTTTTACCGCGGACGGCAACGACCGTTACTCGCCAGTTCGCGACGACCAAATTGCGGTAAGCTCCCTTGCCCGCTGGCGTTTTGGCAGCGTCCATCCTGTGGCGTTGCATATGGCCTTGTGCGACGGTTCGGTCAACAGCATTTCCTACGCCATCGAAAACAAAGTCTTCGCCAGGTTGGGTGGCCGCAACGATAGCGACGATCCCCTCCTTCGGTAAGATAGCCATTCTGACTACGTTGAACATGTACGTTTTTGCAATCCGAGTGGCGATCCGGCGGACGTCGCGAGCTTCCTGGGGGCTGCTGTTCGCGGTGGCGTCGTGTGCGGGTGACTCGGCAAATGCCGCTCCGGAATCCAGTGTCGACTTCAACCGCGACGTCCGACCGATCCTGTCCGACGCCTGCTTTCATTGCCACGGCCCCGATCCGTCGCACCGCCAAGCCTTGCTGCGTCTGGACAATTGGTCGGGGGACGACGAGGCAATGGGCGCGGAGCAGGTAATCGCCGCTGGCGAGCCTTCAGACAGCGCGTTGATCGACCGCATCGCGACGCTAGATCCAGAACTGAGGATGCCGCCGCCTGACTCGGGAAAAGCTCTGACGACAGAACAAATCGAGGTGCTGCGGCGGTGGGTGGCCGAGGGCGCCGAGTACCAGCCGCACTGGGCTCTTGTCCAGCCACATCGATCGCAGGTGCCGTCCATCGCGAACGCGGAGTGGGCCCGGAACCCGATCGATCAATTTGTCTTCGCGCGCCTGGAGTCGGAGGGCCTTAGCCCATCGCCTGCCGCGGATCATGGCGTGCTCCTGCGTCGCCTTTATCTTGACATTCTGGGCTTGCCGCCTGCGCTGGATCAACAGGCCGAGGCGGACGACCTGCCGAGCGACGAGCGGTACGCCCAACTTGTCGACCAACTGCTGGCCTCGCCGCACTTCGGCGAAAGGTGGGGACGACTTTGGCTGGATGCGGCGTCTTATGCAGATTCGAATGGATTTGAAAAGGATCGCCCGCGCGATGTTTGGATGTACCGCGACTGGGTGGTCCAGGCACTCAACAACGACATGCCCTACGATCAGTTTGTCGTGGAGCAAGTTGCCGGCGACTTGCTCAGCAACGCCGAACAATCCCAATTGATCGCGACGGGGTTTTTGCGAAACACCATGCTGAACGAAGAAGGCGGAATCGATCCCGAGCAGTTTCGCATGGAGGCGCTGTTTGCTCGTATGGATATTCTAGGGAAGTCGGTCCTCGGTCTGACGGTCCAATGTGCTCAATGCCATACCCACAAATACGACCCCATTAGCCATCGAGACTACTATCGCCTGCTCGCTTTTCTGAACAACGATCACGAAGCCCACGCCACTGTTTACCCACGCGAAGCCGAAAAACAGCGCCGAGAACTGCTGGCTGGCATCGCACGCATCGAGCAAGAGCTCCGCGACACGAACCTCGATTGGCGAGATCGGATGGTGGCTTGGGCGGAGAGCCAGGCGCGCGAGATGAACGACTGGCAGATCGCACGCCCCGAACTGGACGGCAGCGGCGGGCAGAAGCACCGTCTGCTGGAAGATGGCTCGGTGCTGGCCGAAGGCTACTCACCCTCCCAGGTGACCACCCAATTTACGGTCCGCACCAACCTGGAACAAGTTACTGCGGTGCGTCTTGAATTGCTGCCGCACCCGACCTTGCCGCACAACGGGCCTGGGCGTTCGACGGAAGGACTCTGCGCGCTGACCGAGATGAAGGTTACCGTGCATCACGGTTCCGAATCGGGCGGCACCAGCAACGTGCCCATATCTCGTGTGTCAGCCGACGTCAATCCAAATCGCGGGCCGCTGGCCGAGCGGTTCGACGATCGAAGTGGCCAGGAGCGATTCACCGGGCCCGCCAGCATGGCGATCGACGACGACCGCACGACTGCTTGGAGCATCGATCGCGGTCCAGGGAGGAGCAACGTGGCACACAGTGCGGTGTTCGTGTTCGACAAGCCGCTTCCGATTGCCGGTGACTCGAGACTGACCTTTCACTTGGTGCAACAACACGGTGAGAGCTACCATGAAGACATTTATACTAACAATCTTGGGCGTTTTCGTTTCGCCTTGACCGATGTCGAACCCTCGGCTGGCGACGCGCTGCCGACGAACATTCGCCAGATTGTCCAGCGGTCGGCGGATTCCTGGAGTGCAGCGGAAGAAGCAACACTGTTTTCCCACTGGCGAACCACGATCCAGGACTGGGAAGTGGCCAACCAGCAAATTGAATCGCTTTGGCAGCAACATCCCGACGGGATCTCGCAACTGGTGCTCAAGCGGCGCGACCGGCCTCGGCGCACCCACGTGCTTGCCCGCGGCGACTTCTTGAAGCCGGCGGAGCCGGTGACTGCCGGGGTGCCAGGGTTTCTGCACCCGCTAGGCGCGGCCGAACCCGATCGCTTGGACTTCGCTTGCTGGCTGGTCGACAATCGCTCGCCAACCGCCGCCCGCGTGATCGTCAACCGGATCTGGCAGGCTTACTTCGGCACTGGTCTGGTGGAGACGGCCGAAGACTTTGGCGTTCAGGGCACCCCGCCAAGCCATCCGGAACTTCTCGACTGGTTGGCGGTCGAATTGATGGACAATGCCTGGAGCCTGAAACACATCCATCGACTGATCGTTACATCGGCTACCTACCGGCAGTCCAGCAGGGTCACGCCAGAACTACTCCAGCGCGATCCTCAGAACCGGTTGCTCGCTCGGGGAGCACGTTTTCGCATCGACGCCGAAACGATTCGAGACGTGAACCTGGCGGCTAGCGGTTTGCTGAATCGCGAACTCGGCGGTCCGAGCGTCTATCCTCCCGCGCCCGAGTACCTGTTCGTTCCCCCGGCCAGCTACTCGGTTAAGCCATGGCCGTTCGACACAGGTGCCGCCAAGTATCGGCGTGGTTTGTATACGTTTCGCTACCGGTCGTTGTTGTATCCGGTGTATCAAACATTCGATGCCCCCACGGGGGAGGCTTCGTGTGCGCGGCGGATACGCTCCAATACGCCAACCCAGGCACTGGTTTCGTTGAACGAAGCGATATTTGTTGAATGCGCCCGTGCCCTGGCGACCGCCACCGTTAAAAGTGCAGTCACCGAACCACGCGATCGGGTAGACTACATGTTCCGGCGTTGTCTCGGCCGGCCAGCGGACGACTTGGAGGCGGAGGTCATCCTGTCGTTCGTCAACACGCAGCGGTCGCGTCTCGAGCAGGGAGACCTCGATGCCCAACAGCTGTTGGGCGAAGGTGAAGACGCTGACGTGGAAGAAATCGCAGCGTGGACCACGGCCGCTCGTGTGATCTTGAATTTGGACGAAGTTATTACGCGGCAATGAAGATGAACTGCCAAGACCATTACTATCGTAACGCCGACCCCCGCCAAGTCGCACGGCGGTGGTTCTTAGAGCGGTGCGGGATTGGCTTGGGCGGAATGGCCTTGGCCGACCTCGCCGGAGTGCGAGAAGCGGCGGCGGCGAGTCATGCAAGCCATCATCCAACACGTGCCAAGAATGTGATTTTCCTGTTCATGGCCGGCGGGCCGAGCCAGGTCGACTTGTTCGACAACAAGCCCGAACTCACGCGTCACGACGGGACCCCTCCTCCTCCTTCGCTTGTCGAGGGATACCGAGCTGCGTTTATCAACAAGAACTCCAAATTGCTCGGTCCCAAGTTCCGCTTTCGGCGGTTTGGACAATCGGGGGTCGAATTGTCGGAGCTTTTGCCGCATCTGGGTAGCATCGTCGACGACATCACGATCATTCGTTCGATGCAAACCGACGCATTCAACCACGCGCCTGGCCAACTCTTGATGAGCACCGGTTCGCAACAGTTTGGCAAGCCAAGTTTCGGTGCGTGGACACTGTATGGACTGGGAAGCGAGTCTCGCGACCTGCCGGGTTTCGTGGTTTTCAGCACCGGGAAAAAAGGCCCCAGCGGCGGTGCCGCGAATTGGGGAAGCGGATTCCTGCCCACGGTGCATCAAGGAGTGCCGCTGCGTACCGAAGGCGATCCAGTGCTCTACTTGTCGAATCCGCCAGGTGTCGACCGGCGTTTACAGGCGGATACCGTTACTGCGGTGAACGAAATCAATCGGCACCAACTAAACCAGATAGGCGATCCCGAAATCGCCACGCGCATCAATGCGTATGAGATGGCGTTCCGAATGCAAGCCACTGCTCCGAACGCGCTCGATTTAGGCGACGAGCCACAGCACATTCTCGACATGTACGGTGCCGAGCGAGGGCGTGCCTCTTTTGGCACAACGTGCCTGATGGCGCGGCGGTTGGTCGAGCGGGGAGTGCGGTTTGTGGAGATCTTTCACGAAGCGTGGGATCAACACGGAAACTTGGTAAAAGACCTGCAGCTCAACTGCCAACGCACCGACCAGGCGGCCGCGGCATTGGTCAAAGATCTGAAGCAGCGCGGACTGCTTGACGATACCCTGGTAATCTGGGGTGGTGAGTTCGGCCGCACTCCGATGGTCGAAGGTGGTGACGGTGATGGCCGCGATCATCATCCCAATGCCTTTACCATGTGGATCGCAGGAGGCGGAGTGCGACAAGGCTATGTACACGGTCAAACCGATGACTTGGGGTTCAACGTTGCGAGCGACCCCGTGCACGTTCGCGACTTGCATGCCACGCTGCTCAACTTGTTAGGTTTAGACCACAACCGCTTGACCTATAAATTTCAAGGGCTGGATCAGCGGCTCACGGGGGTTGAGCCGGCACGTATTGTAGAAGAAGTCCTGGCGTAAGGAACTGCTGGCTTAAGGAACAATTGCTTTTCCGCGTGATGCCGACCTCAGTCTGTGCGATGGCGGCCACGATTCTATTTTTTCACGAGGCGGAGAACCATCGTATGCTAGGTAAACGCGTATTTTGGCTGGCGGCCATTGTGGCAATCGCTGCGGCTGCTTGGTATCGGTATCGAGCCGACGCCCCCGCTTCCACTGTTTTGCCTTCTAAGCTTGCCTTTATCACGGGCGGTTCAGGCGATTACTGGAACCTCACGGTCGCTGGTGCACGGGAAGCCGCCGACCGCCTGAAAGTCGACATCGAGGTGCGCATGCCCGATCAGGCCGAGAGCATACAACAGCAAAACCAGTTGCTCACGGCGGTCGGCACTGGGGATTTCGACGGTGTCGCCGTCAGCCCGTTGGACGCGGAAGGGCAGGTGATGGTCATCAATACCTTGGCCTCTTTCATGCCGGTGGTGACTTTCGACTCCGACGCACCAACATCGGCCCGGCATGGATTTGTCGGCACCAGCAACTTTAGTGCGGGACTCATGGCGGGATCGCTCGTAAAACGGGCCATTCCCGAGGGGGGCAAGGTTGCCGTGTTGATGGCGAACCTGACGAAGAGCAACATGCAGGATCGGAAAGAGGGGTTCAAAACCCGCATTGAGCAATCGCCGGTTCCGGAAGAGTCGGCTGTCGACCCCCGGTTTGAGGTTGTTGGCTTCTACACCGACGAAGGCAGCGACGAAGAGTGCATGGAGAACATCCGTCAAATACTCGCAGAGCACGGAGACATCGCCTGCTTGGTGGGCATGAACGCCCGACATGCACCCCTGATGCTCAAGACACTCCGGGAAGCGGGTAAGCTCGATGCAGTCAAGCTGGTCACATTTGATACAAGAGACGAGACACTCAGCGGGATCGATGAAGGACACGTGTTTGCGACCATTGCTCAAGATCCCTTCCGTTACGGCTACGACGCGGTGAACTTGCTGGTGCAATTGTGCGATGGCGAAAATGCGTTTCTACCGGTCGTCGGCAGGGGCGCGATCCACGTAAGTGTCGAAGCGATTACCGCCGAAAATCTGCCAGACTTTCGAGAGCGGCTCGAAGCTCGGAAAAAGAAGGCAGAAACCAAGCCACCGGCCGCGCAAAAGACCTGAGGCAGCGCATCACACTGGTCGCCACCGCCAAGCCGGTTGCGGCGTCGCGAGTTCGCCACCTGTTACTCGCCCGGCAAGCTTTGTTGCCTCGGGTGCCGCCGCCTGCCTGCAGCAAGTGTCCGCACGTCTCCGAATCTTCTACCACGAATATCGATTCTCACCATGCGTTCCATTACTCAGCGTTGCTTCACCTGTTGCGGAATCGGCCTCGGTGCTGCCTTCTTCCTGGGTCAGGCCGTTGCGCTGGCGATCGAAGCGAACCAGCTGACATGCGAGTACGCTGTGGACCCGCTCGGCGTCGATGCGGTAAATCCGTTGCTGTGTTGGCAACTCACCAGCAAATCGCGCGGCGCTTTGCAAACGGCGTGGCAAGTCGTGGCAGCGACTGACGAAGAGTTGCTCGACGCCGGCACACCTGACTTATGGGACTCCGGGAAGCAAAGTTCGTCTCAGCAGTGTCACGTCCGCTACGAAGGCGAGCCGCTGCAGAGTTCAGAGCAGGTGTTCTGGCGGGTGCGGGTTTGGGATCGCAGCGATTCGCCGAGCCCTTGGAGCGAAACGGGCACTTGGACAATGGGCGTGCTCGACGAAGACAACTGGCGCGGAGCGTGGATCGTTGCGCCTTGGGAGAGCGAAGCGCTGTTGATGAGACAGATGATCATTTGCCGACCCGAGTTGCAGCGGGCAATCGTGCACGTCTGTGGATTGGGACACTACGAACTGTTTGTGAATGGCGAAAAGTCGGGCGACGCGTTGCTGGCCCCCGGTTGGACCAAGTACGACCGCACGTGCCTTTACGAAACCCACGATATCACACACCTGATCAAGCAGGGTGAGAACGCGGTAGGGTTAGCGCTCGGCGATGGCATGCATCATGTCGAACGTCGCAACCGGTTTAGTAAGTTCCAAGGCACTTTCGGTCCGCTGCGTGCGATCGCGCATATCGAGTTGCGATACGCTGACGGTTCGCGCGATTTCTTTGGTACCGACGAGGAATGGCGAGTCTCCCGCGGCCCCGTAACTTACAACGATGTCTACGGCGGCGAAGACTACGACGCCCGAAAGGAAGAGCAAGTGTGGCATCGGCCTGAATTCGACGCGTCGCATTGGGAGCACGCGGTGCGGCTGGTCCGCCCCTCGGGTCGACTCCGGGGTCAAAGCTACTCGGCACTTCCGATTCGGGCCATGGAGTCAATTCAGCCGGTTGGTTCGACGTCGATGCGCGAGGCGGTGTCCGTGTTCGACCTGGGACAGAATGCGGCGTACATGCCGCGTATCAAGGTCACCGGCCCCGCCGGCAGTACGATTCGATTGACACATGCCGAAGTCGTTGATGACGAAGGCCGGATCAATCGCGATACGTGCGGAGGCAATCGTGGGCCGGCCTACTGGCAGTACACCAAAGCCACCGACGAGCCGGAATCGTGGTTTCCACAGTTCTTTTACGCAGGGTGTCGGTTCCTTGAAGTCGAGGCAATTCCCGCCGAGCCGGGTGGCGATTTACCCAGCCTTGCCAGCCTCGAAGGAGTAGTGGTGCACGCCGACGCCCGACCGGTGGGGCAGTTTGAATGCTCCAGTGACCTGTTTAATCGCATACATTCGCTCGTGCGTTGGGCTCAACGATCCAACATGGTCTCGGTGCTTACCGACTGCCCCCACCGGGAAAAGCTGGGGTGGCTCGAGCAATATCATCTGAATGGCCCCGCCATTCGTTACGAGTTCGACGTGTCGCGCATCTTCATCAAGTCGCTGCAGGACATGGCCGACTCACAGGCCGACGACGGCCTGGTGCCCAACATCGCTCCCGAATATACGAAGTTTCCCGGCACCTTTCGTGCGGCCGCTGAGTGGGGCGCCGCGGCCATCATGGTTCCCTGGCAGCATTATCTGTTTACCGGCGATACCACGTTGTTGTCGCGCTATTACGACATGATGCAGCGGTACATGGATTATCTGGGCGCTCGGGCTGAGGGCCAAATCCTGGTCGAAGGGCTCGGCGACTGGTACGACCTGGGGCCTGCCAGTCGACCCGGTGCGGCGCAACTCACTCCACCGGTATACACGGCGACCGCGTTCTACTACCAAAATGCGGCGACCATGTCGAAAATTGCTGAGCTGCTCGATAAGCCCGAGGACGCCGAGCGGTTTGGCAAGCTTGCCGCCGACATTCGGGTAGCCTGGCAGGCAGAATTCCGAAACAACGATGGCACCTATGGCACGAATTCGCAGTGCGCCAGCGGCATGGCGCTGGCCATGCACCTCGCCCATTTGGAAGATCGCCCCACGGTCCTGGAGTCGCTGGTTCGCGATATTCGCCAACAAGGCAACGCCACCACCGCCGGCGACGTCGGCTGGGGATTCGTACTCGAGTCTCTTACCGCAAGCGGGCGTACCGACGTATTGCACGATTGCCTTACAAATGCTTCCAAGCCGGGATACGCGTTTATCCTCGATCTCGGCGAAACGAGCATGACCGAGGCCTGGGACGCGAACCACTTTTCATCGCACAACCACTTCATGCTGGGGCAGATCATGGAGTGGTTCTATAAGCATTTGGTGGGTATTGCTCCGGATCCCGCGGCACCCGGTTTCGCAAACACCATTATCAAGCCACACCTTGTGCCGGGCATTGAGTGGGCCGAGGCAACCTATCAATCGATTCGGGGGCCGATCCATGTGCGATGGGAGCAAGTTGCGACAGGCCTGGCATTACACGTTTCCATCCCCGCCAACTGTACCGCCACCGTCCACGTGCCGGCCGAAGCTGTGGAGGATATTCTTGAAGCGGGAGAACTGGCGACCTCGCGTCCGGGAACATCTCATCTACGATCGGCAGCCGGGCGTGTCGTACTGCAGATCGAAGCGGGCGAATATCGTTTCGCCGTTGGTGACAAATAGATGCTGTTTGCCAGGTATTCCGGGCACGCTAACGCAGTATCCACAGAAACCCGCCGATCAGCATGGCGACCATCAACCAGCCCCCCAGGAAGCCGACGATCGACGTGCCCGACGGCATCGGGACCTCCAGGCCGCCGATGGTCAGTAGCATGGTGCGGTGAGGCGGAGTGACTCCGGCGGGAAGATGGCACGGAACCGTCACGACTTCGCCCGGTTCAATGGGGGTCCGTGTTAAATCGTAGAAGCGTTGCAGGCGTTCGTGCGGTGTTTTCGGCGTTACCAGGCTGACGATGATGCACGCACCCACTCCGGCCACCATGTACACCAGAATCACCCACGGTTCATTCAATTCGGCAACCCCGTCGCTCCCAATGGATACCGCCTGCGTGCGTGCCAAGAGCGGCGTATCCGCAAGCCAGGCTGCTGTTGCCGATCGGGTGGCCACAAACCATCCCAGCAGCGCCGCAAGCGTCCCCGCCCAGGCGCCCAGCGGGGTCGCTCCACGCCACAGCAGGCCAATCCAGAACGCGATTCCGATGGTCGGAGAAATTTTGAACCAGAACGCTAGCGCCGCGACAACATCGGGAATCTTATACGCAAACAACACGCCGCCAACCACCACCGCCAGCGACGCCAAACGACCCACACCGATATAGTGGCGGTCGGGATGAGCCGCCGCCAGTGGGCGGTAGACGTTTTCGGTAAACAAGGCAGCCGATGAAATCATGATGGCGTCGCAAGAACTCATGATCGAAGCTAGCAAACACGCTAGAAACACGCCCAACAGGCCAGGCAATACGTCGGGAAGAAACAATCGGGCGATATCACCATACAGGTGGTCGGGGTTGAACTTGCTCAAATCGGCATCGTTGTTCAGGTACCACGCCACTGCACCCAACGCAGTCAGGCTCCACGCAGCGGTACATATGCGTTTCAAGATGTTGCCACACATGAAGCCGACTCGGCCGTCCATTTCGGTACGCCCCGCAGCACACACGCCCATGATGAATGGATAGGCAACAATGCCCACCAGAGCCTGTATCGAAAACATCACCACAAAGAATAGGTCGATCTTGCCAGGCACCACCAGGCTCAAGAGTTCGGGGTCGTAGGCGTGCAGCGTATGGCGCACCCCTTCGAGTCCGCCCGTTGCCTGCAATACAAATGGCAGCAGCACGAACGAAAAGATCACTGTCATGATACCCTGGACAAAGTCGGTGACGATGGCTGCACCCAGTCCACCGGCCATGCCGTAGATGACAAACAGCACGGTGACCACCAAAATTGCCCAGAAGGCAGGCACCGCTCCCCCGGTCACGGCATCGACCATCGCACCCGCGCCTTTGAGCAATAAGCCGATCTTTGCCGACAGGCTGACCACACCCACCGCTGCGAATAGCATGCCGACGCTGCGATCGTACCGCAAGGTGTAGACGTCGGCGGTGGTGATGGCACGGAACCGACGCATGATCGGAGCGATCAGCCAGTAAAACGGTGTCGCCGGAAGCCATAGCCACTGCCACCAGATGGCCGAAAGCCCGTTTGTGAGTGTTTTCGACGCCACACTCACCGCTTGGTCACTGGAAGTCCCCGTGCCGAATGCAAAGGTGAGCATCATCGCTTTACCGAACCGCCGGGGCATGAAAAAGTCGCCCGAACTTTTTACGCGACGCGCCGTCCACGTTCCGAGCAGCGTGATGCCGATCAGATAAATCGGCAGTATCGCCCAATCAATGGCCTGCATGGATTAACGGGGTCCTGTAATGCGACTGTTTTCTTGCGACGTTTTTGCTTTGCAAGGGTTCGTGACTCTCAGGTATTCCGCCCACCCCGCGTCGAGCGCATCGCTGCCGAGCGGTTGGCCAGCGTGCAATAGCACACCGTATCGCAACCTCAGCGTTTCGCCGGGCTGAACCACCGTTGTTGTCGCCGGTCCCAAGTCGAAGGCCGCGGTTGAGAACGCGTTGGCGGCAAGGAAACCGTAATCGCGGGCGTGGAAGTACGTCTTGCGGAAATTTTTTGGATGGCAGTAGATCGCCACGCCGGCGGCAGCGCCATCCAGAATCCCGCTATAGTCCACCCACTTGGCCGACTTTCCCCACACCTGGCTGGCGTTGCGGCGGCCTTCGCTATCCAAAATAATACCGGTGGGTGGAGGCAGTGCCGCGTCGCCTGTTTCGACGCGCAGGGGCGTAGCCACTCGTACTCCAAGCCCCATTTCCTCTTGATCGCCAAACCAGAATTCCCCATCGCCGTAAAAAGTGGAGTCCCAAGTAAGTAGGTAGCCGATGTCCGTAGCGTACAACTCGTATCGGCAAACTTCGCTACAGATCGGCCCTGCTGCCGCGTTGGCAGGCAAATAGCGATTCTCGACCGCCCACGCGATCTTGTCATCGATTACCAAGGCTGGTTGCAGCATCCGGACATGCGCAACGGTCGCCATGTTTCGCCAGAAATCGGCGCCACTCAAGTCGCCGAACGCGAGCCACAGCCCCGGGTGGAACGTTGGGTGATCGGTCTTGTCACGACCCTCGACTGGGGGATGATTCCGTGACACTCGCACGCCGCCGGGGCCGTGCAAGTGAGCGAAATAAGGGCGTGGAATTTCAGGGTCGTGGTATACGTACGTGGCGATCGCATGGTCGCCATCGACCAGTTCGATGCGGTCGGCCTTGCCGTTTACCTTGAAGTTCGCCCCTCGAACTAGCGGTGCCAAAGCGACCACCAGTCCGATACTGAGGACATGTACGAACAGGGTGTTCACTGCGCTCACTCGATTCATTTAACCCAAGTCTGTTTGTTCGCGTAACAGGCGCTGGCTCGGATCGCGTTGCCCAACATGGCTTCCCTGCGCTTCGACGGTCGGAGTACGTTGTCGATTGACCGTGCGCGTTACGCTCCACTCGCGGGGATTGCCCAATGGCCACCGTCGCGATAACGCCGCCTCATAAGTTGACCGGCCTGTTGATCGCCGACGATTTCTTCGGTCGCCGTGTCGAATGCGAGCGATCTTCCGACTCTCAACGACGCGTTTGCCAGGTGAATCAGGCCAATGCTTCGGTGGGCTTCGATCAGCGGAGCGTTGGGCGATTGGTTGCCGCGGATAGATTCCAAAAAATTATCGATGTGGGCATTGTTGTTTTCGTTCGCCGGCCGATGTTGCATGGTCACTTTATTGTCGGCGTCGCGGACCTGCAGTTTTCCCCGCTTGCTGAGAAACATCTGGCCATCGGTGCCATAGAACTCGACGCCCGAATCGCAGTTCATGGGATAGTTGCGCGACCAAAGCCGCATTTCAAACAGCAACTGTTTGGGCGACGCGTCCTCGGTGAATTCAAAGGTGCAAGTGGCCGTGTCGGGGAACTGCTGGTCGTCGTCGTAAAAATACTTCCCACCCACGGCGTCGATTCGGGTTGGCAATGCATCGACGCCCAATCCCCACCGGGCGTAGTCGAGTTCGTGGGCACCGTCGTTGCCGATGTCTCCCGTCCCGAAGTTGTACCACCAGTGCCAATCGGAATGCAGCCGGTTGTGCTGGTAGGGCAACCACTCGGCGGGCCCCACCCACATGTCGTAGTCGATCGCCGCGGGGGGATCACTCGGCTGGTGCTTCCCGATGCTGCCACGATGTTGAATGTTCCACGCTTTTGCGACCAACACGTCGCCAATTGCACCACCGCGAAGCATGTCGATTGCATCCCGCGTAAACTGCCGTGAGCGTTGTTGCGTACCGTGCTGAACAATCACTCCCGCATGCTCTGCCGCTTCCAGCAACAGGTGCGACTCGCGAAAATTGTGGCTTACCGGCTTCTCGACATACACATGCTTGCCGGCTTGGCATGCCAGGATCGCCGCTGGCGCGTGCCAATGATCAGGCGTAGCGATGATCACACCGTCAATCTCAGGATTATCGAGGAGGAGTCTCAGATCGGTTACCGCTTGGTCTTCCGCGACATTGGCAGCCTTGGCCATCGCCGCAAGGCGTTGTCGGTCGGGATCGCACACGGCCGAAACAAAAGGCAAGAACGCCTTGCCTCGACTGCCGCAGCCGATGAGACCCAAGCGGACCTTATTGCTGGCACTCGCTGCACGGCCGACCCGCGAACCCGGCAGGGAAACCGCCGCCGCCGCGGTGCTCATCAAGAAGGTACGTCGGCTGTAAGAAGTCATGGAGAGCGAGCTTTCTTCAAGTTTACGATGGGTTAGTTGCGGCCGCGACGGCGCGGATGATTGCCGAGTTGTCCAGTTCGCCCAGCCCAAGTTGCTCGGCTTGTGCCAATAGGGCGAGATGCAGGCTCGTGAACGGCAGGTGCAGACCTTGCTGACGCACCTGGTCGATCATGAGACGTACATCTTTGGCGTGCTGCGAGAGCTTGGCCTGAGGGGTAAAGTCGCCTTCGACCATTTTGCGGCCCTTCGTATCCATCACGCCGGAATAGGCGTTCCCCTGGCGAAGTACTTCAAGCGTGGTGGCGGGGTCGAGCCCGATGCACTCGGCAAACCACAACCCTTCGGCAAGCACCGCGCGATTGAGTCCCAAGATCAAGTTGTTCACCAACTTCATGCGCCCGGCGTTTCCCCAACCACCAACATAGTGAGTTTGGGGGGCGATGGTCGCGAAAATGTCGCTACATTGCTTGAAGGCGGGTTGCGGACCGCTGACGAGCGCCATTGCTTTTCCCTGCCGCGTTTGTTCGCTGGATGCAGCGATGGGTGATTCGAGGTATTGGACTTGCTGTTCGGCAAGCCGATGCCCCAACGCGGCCGTTTCCTCCGGATCCCCCGTCGTCGTATCAATAACGATTTGCCCGGGACGCATGCAGGTGGCCAGGGATTCGAGTACGTCGACCACGACACCGGTCGTGTACAGGCACACAATCACTCGATCGCAATCAGCGAAGGGATTGTCCGACCAAGTGGCACCGAGCGATTCGAGGGGAGCAGCCTTATCGCGCGAGCGATTATAAACATGGGTAGGAAACCCCGCTGCGAGAACCCGCTCTGCAAGTGCTGAGCCCAGCAACCCCAGGCCAACTACGCCGACCGGTGGTAGATCGCCTGATTGTGTCATGGATGGAACCTGTAACGACGAAAGGCCTGGAACGACGAAAGGAGAGCCGGTCGGCGGAAAATCTGCAGCGTGTCAACTTCACAGTCTTATCCAATCCCTCAACGAATCCAAGGGCTTTGTCGCAAAATGGGGCGGGTTCGATCGCCGCAGCGACAACCGCTCCCGCGTTCAATGTACGGCGATCGGAAAACACCCGCCTACCGCCTGCTTTGTTGCCGAAATCCAGCCACCGGTCATGGTAACCTGAAACTTGAGTTTCGGCGGCTCATTGAAGGCGCAACGATCAATCGCGTGTAGTCTGGCGTCCTCTTCTACATCCCGGCTTCTCGAAGCACCGTCGCCTCTATGGGCCTGGGCCGGTCCTTGGTGTCCTGCTGGGGCTTGAGCCCCAAAATAGATCTTAGAAGTCGTGGGATCCGACGTCGTCGGAAGCGTGTCCGTCGAGGTGTCTCAAAACCCGTCGAGGTGTCTCAAAAACAGGCTCCCGCAAAGGAAAACGACCTCGGGAACTCGTGTATTCTTGAGGGATAGTTTCTACGGGTTAAGTTACTGCGTGCCTGCCGGCCGCGGTTTTCGATTCAACCTCTTATGTCTTGTCCTGGTCTTGCTCCTTATGCTACGCCGATCCACCTCCCGATCTCTCAAGAACCAAGCACACCACCAAGGTCGCCGACTTCGCTGCGAAGCGTTGGAAGATCGGCT
The DNA here is from genome assembly GCA_963700795.1 of uncultured Alphaproteobacteria bacterium. Classification (GTDB taxonomy): domain Bacteria; phylum Pseudomonadota; class Alphaproteobacteria; order Rhizobiales; family Beijerinckiaceae; genus Terripilifer. Next base: position 525,908 of record CAVOYX010000001.1, read on the forward strand.
TCCGCTGACCGTGGTGATCAGCGAATTCCTAGCCGAGAACGATACAGGCATCCAAGACGCTGCCGGTCACTATCACGACTGGATTGAGTTGAAGAACATGGGCGTTATGAGCGCAGACGTCTCAGGTTGGCATCTTACCGACGACGCGTTCAACCGAACGAAGTGGCAAATCCCCGCAACGGCAGAGACCACGAATCTTGCGGCGGGCGAAACCCTGCTCGTTTTTGCCTCCGGCAACAATGGCGAAATAGGCGTCGTCGGCGACGAGTTGCATACCAACTTCCAGCTCTCACAGGAGCCCGGTTACTTGGGGTTGGTGCTGTCCGACGGAACGACGATTGCGCACGAATACAATCTCTACCCGCAACAATCTCCGGACGTGTCCTACGGCTTTGGCGTAGGTGTCGACTCGACGGCCACCGAGACCTTGCTGTCCGCGGGTACGTCTGCCACGGGTGATGGATCGCCCGCGCAGTTCCGGCCGTTCACTGGCATCTACGCCCCTGTCGATGATCACTGGACCGAGATCGACTACGTGGCGACGGCGGGCGATGGCTGGATCAACACCACCAATGGTCTCGGCTTCGGATATGGAAGCCCCTGGCAGGACAGTACCGTTTCGTTGTCGGGTGAGATTGCCGCTTACGTCCGCATGCCTTTCACAGTGACCGACGCGGCCCAACTCACGTCCATGACTCTCGAACTGCGGGTCGACAACGGCTACCTCCTGTTCCTCAACGGTCGACAGATTCAGCGCGAGCGGATTCCGACAACGTTTAAAATCGGAAACGACTGGCTCGATAGCGGACAGACTGGCGGGCTCAATGCTCGGCAGAACATTGGCAACTCCACGATCACCGGATCGCCGGCAGTCATCGATCTTACCACTTGGCTTCCTACCATCGAAGAGGGCGACAATGTGTTGGCGATTTATGCGGCCAACCATACCAGCGACACGGGTGACTTTCTGGTACACGCCGAACTAACGGCCGAGCGGGCCGCCGGCGCGGTAGCCGAAGCGTTCTTGGTCACGCCCACGCCGCACATGGAGAACGGTGCGGGATACCTCGGTGTCATCACCGACACTGTTTTCTCGCACGACCGTGGATTCTACGATGCACCGTTCGATCTGACGATTTCCGCAGTGGGTCCCGGGCCTGTCGTCGAGCCGGGGGCGACCATTCGCTACACCACCGACGGCTCTAGACCCACGCTGACCAATGGTCTTACCTATTCGGGCGCGATCACGATCGATCCGGCGACGCTCAGCCACACCGACGCCGGCGTGGTGACGGTCCGCGCGGCCGCATTCCAGGCCGGCTACTATCCCACGAATGTCGACACCCAGTCGTACCTCTTCCTTGACCAGGTTCTCGGTCAAGATGGCAGCGGGCTGCCGACCTTCACTACGTGGGGCAATTCCGGGCCCGATTGGGAAATCGACCCGAACGTTATCAGCGCCGTCGGCGCGGCGAACCTGAAGGAAGATCTGAAGTCAATTCCAACCATCTCGCTTGTCATGGATTGGGAAGAGTTGTTCGGCAATGGTTCTGCTGGCGACGGCCATGGCATTTATACGCAGACGGACGATTGGCGCGAGAAGAGCGACGAACGCTATGCATCCCTCGAGTTTTTTACTCACGATCTCTCCGAAGAGTTTCAGATCGACGCAACGGTCGAGATCCAGGGTCACTCGAGTACCATTCGACAGAACGGAAACTGGAGAAGCGACAAGCTTTCGTTGGAGGTCAAGTTCAAGCAGCCCTACGACACCAAGCTGGAGTCCGACACGCTGTTCGGGAATTCAGTGAATGCGGGTGACGCTGTGGCTAACGACTTCGACTCGTTGATACTCGACGCCCAGTACAACTACACGTTCCACGTCAATAACACGACAACGCAGGGACCGTACGCGACGTTTATTCACGACCAGGTCGTCGCCGACCTTTCCAACCTGGCCGGCGTCGAGGCTCCTCATGGCCGCTGGGTCCATCTCTACATCAACGGCCTGTACTGGGGTATTTACAACGCCCATGAACGTCCCACCGACGCGTTTGCCGAAGAATACTACGGCGGGGATAAAGACGATTACCTCGTGGTCAAGGGCTTTGAAGGCAAGAATCTGTTGCACGGGGGGACGCAGGACAAATACCAGCAGGCCGATGGCGGTATCGCCGCGCAGCTGGCGTACCAGGCCTTACTGGACGAAGTCGACGACAACATGGCGAGCCTGGCGGAATATCAACAGGTGGCCGACATGCTCGATGTCGATGCGTTTATCAACTATATGATCGTACTTTACTATGCAGGCAACTACGACTGGGGGGAACTCAACTGGTTTGCGTCGTTCAATAGTGTCGACCCCGACGGTAAATGGCGATTCCACCCTTGGGATCAGGAGCACGCATTCCCGAACGATCAGAATGCAGCCGCCGGCGACGGGCGCAATCAAGACTACGATCATACGAATCAGGTAATCAACGACTTTGGCGAACATGAATTTGGCCCCACCGGCATCCACCATAAGCTGATGGGTAGCGACGAGTATCGGCTCCGATTCTCCGATCGCGTCGAAGAACTAATGCGGAACGAAGGCGTGCTGACACCGGCAAATGCGCAGGCCGTGTGGCAAGCACGCGTCGACGAGATTGCCGACGCCATAAACGGCGAGGCGGCCCGCTGGGGCGACAACCGCAGCCCCGACAAGACCGGATCCACCTGGGCCACCAACGTGCAGTACACTACCGACCATTTCTTCTTCGCTAATGGCCCCTATCAGAGCCGCACCGATACCGTAATCGATATCTTCAATAACACCAGCGCGTCAGGCGTTGGCAAAACCGACTGGCTGGCGAACCTCAACTGCGCCGATCCTGAGCCAGGTTGGCGGCGAGTTCACTGCGCCCTTCGATCTGACGCTGACAAACCCCAATGGTGGTGGAACCATTTACTACACGCTGGACGGGACCGATCCTCGGGACGTCGGCGGCGGCCTTAGTTCAACCGCCCAGATCTACACGGGCAGTGCTATTAGCCTGAGCGAATCGACGCGCGTGCGAGTCTCGTGTTCTCGATAACGCCCAGGCCGGCACCGCCAACGACTGGAGTCCCGAGGTCGACAAGATGTTTACGCTCGACGAGCCATTGTCTCTGCGAATCGTCGAACTGATGTACAACCCTGCGCCGGCGGGAGACTTGGAGTACATCGAACTGTTGAATATCGGCACGCAGCCGATCGAACTGGGCGGCGTACAGATCACCGATTTTTCAACCGGCGGATATACGTTCGCGAGCCACACGCTCGCGGTAGGTGAGCGAATCGTGGTCCCCGAGAACGTGGCAGCATTCCAGGCCCAGTACCCCACGGTGACCAACGTTACTTCAACGGCCTACTCGGGTAGCCTCAGCAACGGTGGCGAGCCCGTCACGTTGTTAGACTCGTTTGGGGTGGTGTTGCAGTCGTTTACTTACGACGACATAGCACCTTGGCCGACCGGGGCCGACGGCACCGGGCCCTCGCTGGAGTACATCGGCCCGCTCGATGCGGACGCCGCCGACCCCACCCTGGTCGTAGGCGACCCCTACGACGATCCGGGCAATTGGCGGGCTAGCCTGCAATCCGGAGGCTCACCAGGCACCGATGGCAACTTGGGCCCTTCGATTCCGGGCGACTACGACGGCAGCGGCACCGTCGACACCGCCGACTATAACAAGTGGAAGAGCCAATTCGGTACGACGGTTGCTGCGGGAACCGAATCGGATGGCAACTCAGACGGGCAAGTCAACTTGGCTGACTACACAGTGTGGCGCGATCATCTGGGGGCGTCCATTCCAGCCGCCGTTAGCCAAGGCGTTTCGCTTGTTGTCACGGCCGAAGCGTCGAACAGCGACCTGCCGGCGACCAGTGATCTGGCCGCGGAGGCAGACCGGGTGGAGTTAAACCACCAACAATCTGCTACTTATGATGCCATTACCGAGCCGACTGCTTCAATCGACGCTTCTTCCTCATATCAATCGACCAATAGCGGTCTGGACAGCGGCGGAGCGTGGGCAGACGATCTGCTGCTGCTGCTGGCCTTGGACCGCACCGACTCGGCAGACGGCTTGCAAACTACGCCAACGTTAGCCAATGGTTTGGGCGTGGATGCCAAAGAAGAAGTGTTTGCGACACTCGCGGAGACCGCACGATTCGGCCGTCCGGCCGTCCGACTCGACTCGGGTTCGGCGGGTAACCTGCTAAGTACGCCCGATGCCTCCAGGGTCGGCGCCGGCAAATACCTACTCGTTCATTGTCGTTGTGTTCACAATCGTATGAAGTCGCCTCGTCACCAACGTCCACGAAGCCACGGTTTTACGATCGTAGAATTGCTGGTTGTTGTGGCCATCGTTGGAATTCTAATCGCCCTGCTCCTGCCAGCGGTCCAATCCGCGCGTGAAAGCAGTCGGAGATCGACCTGTCAAAACAATCTCCGACAAATTGGGATAGCACTGGCGAACTACGAGGCCACGTATGGGAAATTCCCTCCCGGCAAGAAGTGGTCGGCGGCCCGCACCAACCCCACGACGTTCGACTACGCCTGGACAAGCATTATCCTCGGCTATCTTGGCGAGGAATCGCTCCGTGTGCAAATCGACTTCGATCTGCCGTTGACGGACCCCGTGAATCTTCCGGCGGCCAGCGTGCCGATCCCGATCTACCTCTGTCCAAGCGTCTCCACCGTCGATTCGCATCGCGGACCGGAAGACCGGTTGATCAATCTGGGCGGCCAAGCCGGTGAGGGTCTCGCCTGCATCGACTACCTTGGCGTCTCGGGACCCGACAAGGACAAGTCAAACCCCGCGACCGACCAGGACTACGGTCCTCAGCGCGGCGTCTTGCTCGGTACGAAGGGGCTGCCCGACAGTGACAAGCTGGTCGAACCGCCAGCGGTGACGCTAGCACGCATCACCGACGGTTTATCCAATACCATTGCGGTGGTGGAGTGCACGGGACGCGGTGTCGATCTCAATAAGGGTGGCGAGGTGAAGAACCTGAACGGGACTTGGGCATCGGGAAGCAACATCAGCCATATCGACAAGGGGGTGAACGAGGTGCTGCCGCCGAAAGCCTGGGAAGATGAGCGCGTCTTTGCAGAGCATCGTTCGGGCGCCAACGCTCTGGCTTGCGACGGATCGGTGCATTTTCTGGTCGACGACATGGACAAGCGGGTCCTTCGCGCCCTTTGTTCTCGCGACGGCGGTGAGGAGATCGATGGTTTTCCTCGCAAGTAATTTCGATTGTCCGGCACGATCGACCGACGAACACCAGTCGCTGCCTGGCATCATTGCGTCCATGCCGTCCATCACACTGGAGGAAATGGACAGCGTGCAATTGATGGACCGTGTTGACACCAAGTTTGTCCTGCGCGAGGAACGCCTCTGCGAGTTGTTTGCTGCGGTAGCCGAACTCTTTCGAGTGCTGGATGTACAGGGTGTGCGCGACGCAATACACAACCCTCTACTTTGATACGCCCGCCCGCGACTGTTATCGTGACCACCACAACGGGAGGATGCATCGCCGGAAATATCGGATGCGGGATTACAGTTCCAACGGTACGACGTTCTTCGAGGTGAAGACCAAAACGAACAAGGGCGCACGGTGAAACGACGCCTTCAACTCCCGGCAATCCGATCGACGCTCGACGGGGAGGCAGCCGCCATGGCTGCCGCGGAAACTGGTCGACCGCTCCAGCTCACGCCTCAAGTGTGGACTTCGTTTTCGCGGATTGCCTTGATCGGGCACGCGGGAGTCGAGCGTGCAACCATCGATTTCGACCTGAGTTTCTGGGACTTGTGCGAGCACTGGGTGAGTTTGCCAGGAATCGCGATCATCGAAGTCAAACAGGCGAAGCGCTCACGACGCTCGCCCATCGTCCGCCGGCTACGAGCAATGCAAGTGCCTCCTTCACGGATCAGCAAGTATTGCGTGGGCAGCCTCTTGCTCGATCCGACGCTGAAGGGCAACCGTTTCAAGGCCACTCTTCGTTCTCTCAGCCTCCTCTGCCATTGACGGCCGCTCACCATGGAGATACTCGAAATACCGCTGTACGACGACGACATCATCACGATGCTGGCTCGTTTCGTGCTCAACCTGTTTGTCCTGACGATCATCGTACGCGACGTCTATTCCCGCCGCTCGCGAAGCAAGGACTTTCTGTTTTCGTTTTACATGGTCAATGTCATCACGTTCTTTATCTGCGTCACGATGAAGAAGCTAGAGTTGCAACTGGGAATGGCACTCGGACTGTTTGCAATCTTTAGCGTGCTCCGCTTCCGCACCGACGCGATTCCCATTCGCGAAATGTCGTACTTGTTTGTCGTGATCGGCGTGGCGACCATTAACGCGCTGGCCGGTCGCATGGTAAGTTGGCTCGAGCTGGTGTGTGTCAACAGCATTATCGTCGCCATGCCTGCGGTACTTGAATCGCTGGCCTTCCTCCGCCAAGAGGCACGGGAAGAAATCTTCTACGATCGGATCGAACTCATTCGCCCTGAGAATCATGCTGAACTCATCGCCGATCTGGAAGCGAGGTGCGGCTTGAAGTTGTCGCGAATTGAACTAGGCAAGATCGACTTGCTGCGCGACGCCGTTGCGATCACGGTCTACTACTATCCGCATGAGCAAGATCTCCCGACGGTGGGCGACGTGGACGTGTCCCGACGGGTGCAGCGGCAATGAGTGTAACCACATCAGGCGTAACGCATGCCAACAGGAGGAGTCGTTGCGCAGCCGAGCCGGGTCGGCTCGGCACGCGTGATCATCATCGATTGCAACGAATACGTATCGGTGAGCTGGACTCTTCCGTTGCCAACTCTCCCCAGCAGGCGTTCTGCTCTTCGGCGGCCGAATAGGCGTCCCTGAAAAACCCACTTCCCATCGATCGGCCCTGATCAAGCTGGCCTAGCTCAGATTGCCATGCCCCACTGGCAGCGGCGATCTTGGCTGGCGATGGCAAGTGTGAGCCAGCGTGTGAGCCAATCGATCAGCGGGGGCGCGATGGCCCGGAGGAGTTTGCGGAGATTCGCCCCAGCGGCGGCTAGGATCACGTTGATCGCGTCCCCTGCCAGCCCCTTGAGATAGCAGCTTCCGAGGCGGTGATCGCTTTTCAGATGGCCAATCTTCGGCTCCACAGCGTTGCGTCGCTCTCATCGCCGTTTTATTCTGCTTGTGGGGTTCTTCTTGCTGCTGCCAACAACGTGGACCGACGCTTCGCCCTGGTAGTCGTGGCCGCGGAGCGAAGTTGCCTCCTCCCCGGGAGATGCTCGCGGGGCATCGCCATCGTGGGACTCTAAATTTCTACCGCCGCCTCGAACAGGCCCGCCTGGTCGATGCCGAAGCGGTGGCGTTCGCCGTACCCAATCGAGCTTTGCGGGTAGTCGCGGTCCAAGCCCGCAAGCGGGGACGCGGGCATCCTGTACGGATCGTCGTTGTTGGCTGCGGCGTTCACCACACCACCTTCGAGGCTCTCGCCGTCGGGAGCCTCGTTGCGACGCCGCCCGGCGCGTTTCTCCGCAGTCGCATCAGCGGCGGCCTGTACACCAAGATGGCGGGGAGCGAGCCGCTTGACGCCACGCCCGCGCCCCTGGCGGGGAGCGATGACTACTACGCCGGCTTGGCCGTGGAACTGGCCCACGGCGGTTTCTTTGAGTGCAAGGCAAGCCCGCAGATAGGTTCCGGGAGGAGCGGACACCGCCCGGATTAGGAGAGCTCCGTCCCTCGGGCCGCATCGGCAGGACTATCCCACTGCGGTTGCTTGTGGGCGATTTAGCACACGTGAGAGTGCGGCTCCCGCACACTCTTCGCAACCAGGTCGCATGCGGTCGTATCGACGTCTGCGCGACCGATTTAGCACCGCTGGGCTTTTTTACGCACTTGCAGCAATTTGTCACGACGTGGGGCCGTAGACTTCATTAAAAGCTCCAGTGGGGCATGCTTTTTGCATCCTCACGCAAGTCCGTGAGAGCACGGTTCGCTACAAAAAAACATTGCGGGAGAAGATTATGGCGACTCAACAGGACAATTCGAGTGTTTACGAGGTATGGATTGACCAGTGGCGGAAGGCGGCCGACGAGGGGCTTCGGGTGCAGACCGAAGCGCTAACCAACTGGTCCAGGCTGTGGGGGATTGAGCCGGGGCCACAGCAGTTGTGGTTCGACCCATTTCGGGAAGTGCGTCAGCAGTGGGTCAACTCGCTGACCTCGCTCGCCCGAAACCAGTGGCAGTTGGTTGAAAGGCAGTTTGACACGGCGATTCACTCACTTGATGCCCTGGGAAAAAGGCCACCGGTGTCGAACAAAGCCGTCCAAACGGCTCCGCGGCCGGTAAGCCCAGCCCCAGCGGTGGCGGTAGCTCCATTGCCGCGCCCCACCGTTCCGAAGGAAGCACTTCAAAAAGGTCATGCTATGAATATTGCGCAGAAGGTGGCAGTGGTAACAGGAGCCGCTAGTGGCATTGGAGCAGCGGTTGCTGAAGATCTTGCAAAGCGTGGTGCTCGAGCGGTGTTACTGGTCGACTTAAGCGATCGGGTCGTCGAGGTAGCCAAGGCGATCAACAAAGCTGAGGGCCGAGAGGTTGCCGAAGCGATCGTTGGCGACACCAGCGATTCCGCGTTTCGCGCGAGCGTGTTCGACAATGCTGCGGCCAAACATGGCATCGTCAGTATCTGCGTTCCGGCAGCTGGAATCACTCGGGATTCTCTGACCGTTCGAGTGGACAAGGAGACCGGGAAGGCGAGTGTGTACCCGGTCGAAGACTTCCGAAAGGTGACGGAAATTAACCTGATTGCGCCGGTTTACTGGGCGATGGAAATGGTCGCCCGCATTGCCCAAGAGCGACGCCGTCGGGGATTGAAGCGGTGGGAGCCTGAGGAAGAGATGGAGGGTGTCATCGTGTTTCTGGGCTCCGTTTCGTCGCAAGGAAACAAGGGTCAGATTTCCTACGCGACCGCCAAAGCGGGCCTGGAAGGTGCCGCCGCCACGCTGATGAAGGAAGCCATCTTCCATGGTGTGCGTTGCGCGATCATTCATCCCGGTTTCACAGATACGCCGATGGCACGTGCCCTGGGGCAAGATTTCCTCGACAAGAACGTCTTGCCTTACACTCAGCTTCGAAGGCTCATCAAGCCCGAGGAAATTGCGGATGCAGTTTGCTTCATGATTTCCAATTCGGCGGTGAGTGGCGAGCTGTGGGCCGATGCTGGCTGGCACCCGCCCGCGTAATGGACCAACGGAAACTGGACGCCCGCGGTTAGGCGTCTGGCTCTTCGAGGCGTCTTAGGCGATCTTCGAGTTGGGCGATGCGGGTGTTCAGTTTTGCAGTTTCCTCTTGGGAGTCGTCTGGTGAGGGTGCATCCGGTTTGGGAGCCACCGTATCCAGCAGCATTTTGATCCAGTGCATTGGTTGCACCAGCGACTTTGGTCCTCCACTATGGCGCTGAAGGTAATCGAGATAAGTAAGCGACTGACGGAAGTAGTCGCGAAGGAAACCGGACATCGCATCGTTCGAGCGGAGAATGAGGTGCAGCATGTCAATCGGAAACAAGGCCATTTTGTCGGGATGCTGCTCCATAATGATTTGCGTTAGCACGGACCGAGTAAGATCTTCGTCGGTTTGGCTATCGCGGATTTGCACATCGTGCCCTTCGGAGACGAGTTGTTCGATATCGGTCAGCGACACGTACTTGCTCAAATGCCGAGCGTAGTAGCGTCGATTCGGATACCGCTTGATGAGAATGGGTTCACCAGCCATGTTCGGACGCCTAACGAAGAAGCGAAAGTACAAGCAAACGCACGACAGTTCCATGTTACTGCCGGGCGTATCGCTCACGCAACATAGGTGCCCCCGTCGCGGGTGAGAGGAGGTGAAGTAGCTGCGTTGCATTAAGGGGTGTTTGGCATCAAATTCGCAAACACGCCCCGTGCTGACGCAGCAAAGCGATCGGGCAGAATGTTTGGTTTTGATCGGTGAGCGCGCGTCAACTAGACGAGCGTGGTCTATTTCAACCACTTCGGTGGAGGAGGAAAAATTATGGCTATTGAGACAGCCAGCAATGTTTACGACGATGTGTTCAAAAACATCCGTCAGGCTGCGGAGTCGAACATTAAGATGCAGCAGGAGATGTTTCGGCAATGGGGGGCCTTATGGCCGGGATTCCCCACGCCGCAAGCTGCCTGGCTCGACAAGGTTCGCGACTTCCAGCACCAGTGGGCTGCTACCATTTCGGACCTGCGCGCAAGCACCGCGATACGTTAGATCGGCAGTATCAAGCCGGCCTGGAATCGCTGGAAGAAGCGCTGCGTGTTGCGGAAGCGAGCAACCCCGAAGATTTTCGCGCGAGGACCGAGCAATTGGTGCGCAAAACGCTCGATTGCATGCGTGAAATTTCGGAAACCCAAATGACCGAGTTTCAGGAAGCGGTCAACAAGTGGAGCGAACTGGCGACAAAGGTTGGGAAATAGCCGCCAGTTCAGCGGGAGGCGATTCGGCGCCGCGCGAAGCTGGTCGACAGCCGTCGATTGCGGAGCCACGCCTCCCGACTTGCGTGCGTGGCAATGGGACTAGAGTGACAAAAGGGAGTAGTTTGAAGTGAGCGCCACGAAGTATGTAACTGTGGATGGGAACGAAGCAGCTGCGTACATCGCGCACCTGACCAATGAAGTGATTGCCATCTATCCGATCACTCCCGCCTCGCCGATGGGGGAGTTTGCCGATGCGTGGTCCGCACAGGAGCGGAGTAACATCTTCGGAACGGTGCCGGACGTCATCGAGATGCAAAGCGAGGCGGGGGCTGCCGGTGCCGTACATGGGGCCCTGCAAGCGGGGGCACTCGCGACGACGTTCACTGCGTCGCAAGGCCTTTTGCTGATGATTCCCAATATGTACAAAATCGCCGGCGAATTGACGCCGGCGGTTTTTCACATTGCCGCACGCACACTCGCGACGCATGCGTTGTCGATCTTTGGTGATCACAGCGACGTGATGGCTGTTCGCCAAGCTGGATGGGCCATGCTGGCCTCCTGCACGGTGCAGGAAGTACAAGACATGGCGATGATTACCCAGGCGGCAACGTTGCGATCGCGGGTTCCCTTTGTGCATTTCTTCGATGGATTTCGCACGTCCCACGAGGTCAACAAAATCGCCCAATTGTCCGTCGAGGACGTTCGAGCGATGGTAGACGATGGTGCGATCCAGGCGCATCGCGATCGCGCCATGGATCCCGACCGCCCGGTGTTGCGCGGCTCTGCGCAGAACCCCGACGTCTTCTTCCAGGCCCGCGAGGCAGCCAACCCGTTCTACCTGGCACTACCGCGGATTGTCGAAGAGGAGATGCAGCGATTCGCCGAGCTCACCGGCCGCGAGTATCGTTTGTTCGACTATGTGGGAGCAGCGAATGCCGAGCGGGTGGTCGTGCTCATGGGATCGGGCGTGGGGGCGGCCGAGGAGGCCATCGAGAAGCTGGTCACCGCCGGAGAGAAGGTGGGGCTGCTGAAGGTCCGTCTCTACCGGCCGTTCGACGCCGATTCGTTCCTGGCAGCTTTACCGCCGACCGTACGCCGGATGGCCGTACTCGATCGGACGAAAGAGCCAGGAGCGATGGGAGAGCCACTCTACCAGGACGTACTCGCCGCGCTGGCGGAGACCGGGCGACTCGAGACGTGCCCGGTGTTGATCGGTGGGCGGTACGGGCTTTCCTCCAAGGAGTTCACGCCGGCCATGGTCGCGCGGGTTCTGGACGAACTCAACGCATCGGATCCAAAGCGGCATTTCACCGTCGGCATCACCGATGACGTGACCCACCTCAGCCTGAAATGGGATCCAGAGTTCTCGACCGAGCACAACGACGTGATGCGCGCCGTCTTCTACGGGCTGGGCAGCGACGGCACAGTGGGTGCCAGCAAGAACTCGGTGAAAATCGTCGGCGAGAACACCAGCCAGTATGCCCAAGGCTACTTTGTTTACGATTCAAAGAAAGCTGGATCGGTCACGGTGTCTCACCTCCGATTCAGCCCCCGTCCCATCAACTCGTCGTATCTGGTCGACCGCGCGAATTTCGTCGCGTGCCACCAGTTTAACTTCGTCGATCGCATCGATATGCTCCAGGCTGCCGAGCCGGGGGCCACGTTCCTGCTGAATAGCTCCTATCCTCCCGACGAAGTTTGGGACCACCTGCCCCGCGAAGTGCAAGAGCAGATTGTCGAAAAGGGACTCAAGTTCTATGTGGTCGATGCGTACCAGGTGGCCCGTGAAACCGAGATGGGGTCGCGGATCAATACCATCATGCAGACGTGCTTCTTTGCATTGTCGGATGTATTGCCTCGCGACGAAGCCATTGGCCATATCAAGCAAGCCATCGAGAAGACCTATGGCAAGCGCGGGCAATCAGTGCTCGAACGCAATTTCGCTGCGGTAGATCGAGCGATCGACGCCTTGCACGAAGTGAAGGTGCCTGGCCATGCTTCAGGCGACCTCTACCGCCCCGCGATGATTGGCGAATGTGGCAATGACTTCGTCGAGCGGGTAACTGCCATCTTGATGGCGGGGCAGGGCGATCTCTTGCCGGTAAGTGCCATGCCAGTCGACGGGACATTCCCTACCGCTACGGCGAAGTACGAAAAGCGGAGCATCGCCCAGGAAATCCCTATTTGGGATCCCGACATCTGCATCCAGTGCGGACTCTGTGCCCTGGTGTGCCCACATGCGGCGATCCGTTCGAAAGCCTACCCGACCTCCGTGTGCAATGACACACCCGCTGGGTTCCAGTCGGTTGCCTGGAAAGGAAAGGACTATACCGACTTCTCCCTGACTATCCAGGTGGCCCCGGACGATTGTACAGGCTGCGGGGTCTGCGTCGATGTGTGCCCGGCGAAGAGCAAGGAGGCGGTCAAGCACAAGGCGATCAACATGGAGCCCAAGGTGGCTCACCTTGAACGCGAGCGGGAGAATTTTGCACACTTCCTCGAGTTGCCGGAAATCGATCGCGCGAACGCCAAGACGGATACGGTGAAGGGATCGCAGTTGCTGCTGCCTTTGTTCGAGTTCTCGGGCACTGCGCTGGTTGTGGCGAGACACCTTATCTCAAGTTGATGAGCCAACTGTTCGGCGACCGATCACTCATCGGAAATGCAACGGGCTGCTCGTCGATTTACGGTGGCAACCTGCCTACGACGCCTTGGAGCACCAATGGAGATGGCCGAGGGCCTACGTGGTGCAATTCGTTGTTCGAAGACAACGGCGAGTTCGGGTTGGGATTGCGATTGGCGGTGGACCAGAAACTCGACTACGCCACGCATTTGCTGCACCAATTGTCTTCCGAGCTCGGCGACGATTTGGTGGCAGCCATCGAAATGGCAGCGCAAGGGACCGAGGCTGATCTCGATGCACAGCGGCAACGGGTGGCTGATTTACGGCGGCGATTGGAGGCCAGCAAGTCGCCGGACGCCGCCAAGCTCTCGGGTATCGCGGACGTGTTCGTCAAGCGCAGCGTCTGGATTGTTGGTGGCGATGGTTGGGCGTACGATATCGGGTTTGGTGGCCTCGACCACGTCTTGACCACCGGCCGGGATGTCAACGTCCTGGTGCTCGATACCGGCGTCTATTCGAATACCGGTGGACAGATGTCGAAGGCGACCCCGCGTGCTGCGGTGGCGAAGTTTGCTGCTGGCGGGAAGCAGGCTCGTAAAAAGGATCTTGGCATGCTGGCTGTCTCCTACGGCAACGTGTACGTCGCACAAGTGGCCATGGGAGCCAACCCGGCGCAAACCATCAAGGCATTTCATGAGGCCGAAAGCTATGCGGGGCCATCGTTGATATTGGCGTATAGTCATTGCATCGCGCATGGTATCAACATGACTACTTCGATGACGCATCAGAAAGATATTGTACAAACAGGATTCTGGCCGTTGTTCCGTTACGATCCGCGTGATGCCCACGCCGGGATGCACCCCTTCCATTTAGACAGTCGCAAGCCAACCAAGCCGTTCCGCGATTTGGCCATGTCGGAAGCCCGCTTTGCCATGCTCGCCCGGACCAATCCAGAGTATGCTGAGCAAATGTTCGCGCTCGCCCAACAGGATATCGATGATCAGTGGCACTACTACGAGCAAATGGCGGGAGTAGAACGGGAAATCTCCAATAACCTCTGCGAAGCGGAAGGGTGAACATGGCCGTCGACCTCAGCACTCGTTACCTAGGCATGTCATTGAAGAACCCGCTTGGCGTGGCGGCCTGTTCACCGCTAACGGGCGATGTTGATATGCTGAAGCGGCTTGAAGACGCAGGCGCGGCGTTTGCCGTGATGCCCTCGCTGTTCGAAGAGCAAATTGAGCACGAAGAAATGGAGGTGGCGCGTTTATACGACTATCAAACAGAGTCGTTCGCCGAGTCGCTGACTCACTTTCCGGAGTTTACGTACTACAACACCGGTCCTCACGAGTATTTGCGCCGTATCGAACAGTCCAAGAACGCCGTCAGCATGCCGATTATCGGTAGCTTGAACGGGTCGTCGCCGGGTGGATGGGTCCGCTACGCAAAGATGATTGAGGAGGCAGGCGCGGATGCGCTCGAGTTGAACATCTACTTCGTGCCTACCGATCCTCACGTGACCGCCGACGACATCGAGGCGCGATACGCCGATCTGGTGGCCAGCGTCCGCCAGTCGGTGAGCATACCGCTGGCGGTGAAAATTGGCCCGAACTTCAGCAGTTTGCCTCACTTTGCCCGTCGCTTGGCGCTGGCTGGGGCCGACGGCTTGGTGCTGTTCAACCGCTATGTCGAGGCCGACATCGATTTAGACAATCTGGAGATTAAACCCGATTTGGTGCTCAGCAACCGCCACGAGGCACGAATTCCGCTTCGCTGGATTGCGATACTCCGCGACCAGTTGGACATTTCGCTAGCCGGCAACAGCGGAATTCATCGAATGCAGGGGGTTGTCAAGCTGCTGCTCGCCGGTGCCGACGTAACGATGATGGCGAGCATCGTGCTCATGAAAGGCCCCGGTGTGATCTCGACGATCTTGGGCGAGCTGCAATTGTGGCTGGAAGAACAGGAATACGTTTCCGTCGAGCAACTAAAGGGGAGCATGAGCCGCGGGAATTGTCCCGATCCGAGCGGCCTGGAGCGGGCCAACTACATGAAGGCACTTACTACCTTCACGATGGAGCATCCAGTCCCGCCATGAGTCTTACCGGGCCGCGAGGAGTAACGATCATGGAAACTAAGCCTGTCACGGTAGAAGGAAAGGCCGCAGATTGCCGAGGGCAGGTGGTGCCTACGCGTGCTCTTTGTTGAGTTCACGTTGAAAAGTCTTGATAGATGTGCGACAAGATAGTCAGGTTTTTTCGTGGTAGGGTAGAAGGCTTTCGTGGCTAGGACGCAGGGCAAACAACAGCATGCAAGAAATCGTCCGTCAACTTGAAGAAAAACGAGCCGCTGCAGCTTTGGGTGGCGGTCAGGATCGTATCGACAAGCAGCATGCGAAAGGAAAGCTGACTGCCCGTGAGCGGATCGAACTGCTGCTCGACCCCGGCACGTTCGAGGAATGGGACATGTTCGTCGAGCACCGCTGCTCGGACTTTGGAATGGATCAAACGAGCATCCCTGGCGACGGCGTAGTAACCGGCTACGGCATGGTGAACGGCCGCGTGGTATTCGTGTTCAGCCAGGATTTCACCGTGTTCGGCGGATCCCTGTCGGAGGCCCACGCAGAGAAAATCTGCAAGATCATGGACCACGCCATCAAGGTCGGCGCGCCGGTCATCGGTCTGAACGATTCGGGCGGTGCGCGGATTCAGGAGGGAGTGGCGTCGCTGGGGGGGTATGCCGAGGTGTTTCAACGCAACGTATTGGCTTCGGGGGTCGTACCGCAGATCTCGCTGATCATGGGGCCCTGTGCCGGCGGGGCTGTTTACTCCCCAGCCATGACCGACTTCATTTTCATGGTCAAAGACAGTTCGTACATGTACGTCACTGGTCCCGACGTGGTGAAGACGGTAACGCACGAGGAAGTCACTCACGAAGAACTAGGTGGCGCGGTTACGCACTCTACAAAATCAGGGGTTGCCGACCGGGCGTTTGAAGACGATGTCGAGGCGCTGGCGATGTTGCGGCGGTTCATCAACTACCTGCCTGCGAACAACCGTGTGCCGCCTCCGCATCGACCCACCCCCGATCCAGCAAGCCGCTGCGAACCATCGCTCGACACCCTTGTGCCCGATAGTCCGAGCAAACCCTATGACATGAAAGAGCTGATCTTCAAAGTGGTGGACGACACCGACTTCTTCGAGATTCAGCCCGAGCACGCCAAGAATATCCTGGTCGGCTTTGCCCGCATGGAAGGACACCCGGTCGGCATTGTCGCCAATCAGCCGTTGGTGCTCGCAGGCTGTTTAGACATTCGATCGGCAATCAAAGCGGCACGTTTTGTACGGTTCTGCGACGCGTTTAGTATTCCCATACTCACGTTTGTCGATGTACCCGGTTTCATGCCCGGCACTGCGCAAGAGTACGGTGGCATTATCAAGCATGGTGCGAAACTCCTCTACGCTTACGCCGAAGCAACGGTGCCAAAAATTACGCTCATCACGCGCAAAGCCTACGGCGGGGCGTACGATGTGATGGCGTCCAAGCACCTGCGTGGAGACGTCAATATCGCCTGGCCGAGCGCCGAAATTGCCGTGATGGGGCCAAAAGGGGCAGTAGAGATCATTTTTCGTGCCGACCGTAGCGACCAGCGCGTATCGATCAGCTAACCGAGGAATACCGAACCAAGTTTGCGAATCCCTTCATCGCAGGCAAACGCGGCTACATCGACGACGTTATTACACCACGCGATACGAGAGAACGAATTTGTCGTTCGCTCGCCATGCTGCGTAGTAAGGAACTCAACAACCCCTGGCGTAAGCACGGGAACATACCCCTGTAGAACATGTTCAGCAAAATCCTCATCGCGAATCGGGGCGAGATTGCCTGTCGTGTCATCAAGACGGCGCGGCGGATGGGCATCCGGACGGTTGCCGTTTATTCCGAGGCGGACCGCGACGCGCTGCACACGCAGATAGCGGACGAAGCCGTACTGATCGGTCCGCCACCCGTCGCGCAAAGCTACCTGGTGATGGACAACATCATCGAAGCTTGTCGTGAAACTGGCGCCGAGGCGGTACATCCCGGGTATGGATTCCTGTCGGAGAATGCCGAGTTTGCTAAGCGGCTTGCTTCCGCTGGCATCGTGTTCATCGGCCCGCGACCGCACGCCATTACCTCGATGGGCGACAAGATCACCTCCAAGAAGTTAGCGGCAGAAGCTGGCGTCAGTACCGTCCCGGGCTACGCCGACATCGTTCGCGATGCGAACCACGCAATAGAAGTTGCGCAAAGCATCGGCTACCCCGTCATGCTCAAGGCGAGTGCTGGCGGCGGCGGCAAAGGGATGCGTGTCGCCTTTAACGATGCCGAGTGCCGAGATGGATTCGATCGAGCGACTGGCGAAGCACGGACCGCATTTGGCGATGGGCGCGTCTTCATTGAGAAGTTCATCGAAGAACCTCGGCATATCGAGATCCAGGTGCTGGCCGATGCGCATGGCAATGCGGTGTACCTGGGCGAACGGGAATGTTCTCTGCAGCGAAGGCATCAAAAGGTGATCGAAGAAGCACCTTCGCCGTTTCTCGACAGCGAAACGCGCCGCGCCATGGGTGAGCAGGCGGTAGCTCTCAGCCGTGCAGTCGAGTATGTGTCGGCGGGTACGGTCGAGTTCATTGTCGATGCGGAGCGGAACTTCTACTTCCTCGAAATGAACACTCGGCTGCAGGTCGAGCATCCGGTCACCGAACTAGTCACAGGATTGGACCTGGTCGAACTGATGATTCGCGTGGCCGCGGGCGAGTCGCTACCGTTTGGTCAGGACGACATCAAGCACCACGGTTGGGCAATTGAGGCACGCGTGTACGCCGAGGACCCGTTTCGCAATTTCTTGCCCTCGATCGGTCGCCTCGTCCGCTACTGTCCACCCGCCGAGTGGGCCAGCGTGAGGGTAGACGCCGGCGTCTACGAAGGGAGCGAAGTGTCTATGCACTACGATCCCATGATCGCCAAGTTGATTACCCATGGTGCCACTCGCGACACGGCCATCGCCCACATGCGCAAGGCGCTTAATGAGTTCTGCATACGCGGTGTGGCCCATAATATCAGCTTCTTGGCGGCCCTGATCGATCATACTCGGTTTCGTGAGGGCCGTATCAGCACCAACATGATTGCGAGCGAGTACCCCCAGGGGTTCCGCGCTGAAGATGTGGTGCACGACGATCCAGCCTTGTTGATTGTGGTCGCCGCATCAATACATCGCCGATACATGGACCGTGCCGCGTCGATCAGTGGGCAACTTCCGGGCTACGAACGCGAGGTACCTTCGGAGTGGGTGCTAGTGATTCGCGGCGAGCATCATTCTGCCGTCGTCACCCCGCTGGTAGCCGGCGATGGTCATCGCGTGGAGTACGGTGGAGAATCGTACGAAGTGCTGAGCGACTGGCGGTTTGGGCAGCCGCTATTCAACGGCACAGTGAATGGAAACTACGTGTGCATTCAAGTCGAACGGCGAAACATGATCTACCGGCTGTTCCATTGGGGTTCGCAAGTCGACGTAATGGTGCTCACCGCCCGCGCCGCGGAACTACTCGCTTGCATGCCGAAGAAAGAGCCGCCCGATTTCTCCAAACAATTGCTCTCGCCGATGCCGGGCCTGTTGACGCAGCTATTGGTAGCCACTGGTGGCGAGGTTGAGATCGGACAAGACTTGGCAGTTGTTGAGGCCATGAAGATGGAGAATGTACTCCGATCGGAACGCAACGGGAAGATTTCTTCGACACTGGCTGCTGTCGGCGACACGCTTGCCGTCGATCAGCCGATACTCGAATTCGAATGAACGGTTCAATCTTCGTTCAGTTCATGCCGTGAACCGACGAACTTAGCGAAGACGTCCATTTCCGACCTGCTGCCGACTACCAGCGGCGTCCGCTGATGGATGTCGGTTGGTTTGATATCGAGGATCCGCTGGCTTCCGCTGGTTGCGACACCGCCCGCTTGTTCGGCAATCATTGCCACTGGGTTGGCTTCGTACAGCAGTCGCAGCTTGCCACCGGGATTCTGCCTAGTGGGAGGGTACAAAAACACCCCGCCGCGCAGCAGGGTACGATGAAAGTCGGCCACCAGCGAGCCTATGTACCGAAGCGAGTACCGTCGTCCCATCTTGCCACTGCGGAGATACGACAAATAGTCTCGGTATTCTGGCGGGAACTCATCCCAGTAGGCGTCGTTCGACGAATAGTAAGGGCCATGCTCCGGCATCCGAATGTTCTCGTGACTGAGCATGTACGCACCGATCGTTGGATCAAGCGTAAATCCATGCACGCCGTGCCCCGTGGTATAGACCAGGATGGTCGACGACCCATAAACGACGTATCCGGCCGCGAGTTGTTTGAATCCCGGCTGCAACACGGCTACTCGCGGATCGTCCAGCGAGCGGAGCTCGTCGGGTACTTTCAGAATGGAGAAAACCGTGCCCACGCTGACGTTCACATCGATGTTCGACGAGCCGTCCAGTGGGTCGAATACCACGATGTAGTTCCCGCTACCCGCACGGCCGTCGAAGATCCTCGCGTGCTCATTTTCCTCGGAGGCGATGATCGCCACGCTCTCTCTGACGCCCAGGCAGTGGCTGAGCACCTCGTCGGCGTAGACATCCAGCTTCTGCTGCACTTCTCCCTGTACGTTTACTTGGCCCGCTGTCCCCAGGACATCGAGTAGCCCGGCGCGCCGCACCCTTGCCTCGGTCAGCTTGGTGGCCAGCGTGATACCCGACAACAGCCAACTGAAGCTGCCGGTAGCATCCGGCGAGTACTGCCGCTGCTGCAATAGGATGTGCTGCTCGGCGGTTACGATCGTGCTGCGGCCACTCGCCAAGTCGGGAATTGTGGTTGTCGACATCATGCATCCTCACGGCTAAAGAACCAGCATCGCTTCCGTAAGGAGGGGAAGCAAACGGCATGCCCCACCGCGGAAAGGCGATACCACGCTACTCACCGTGCGGAATCTCCTGGTAGAGGTGGCAAGACCGATTGGTTCGTGCGGCCACCGTGCGGTAGTGGTCCATTTTCGCTCACTACGGCGACGCTGCGTACCTGGCAATCGCCTGTTTCTCTGCCAAAGGGTGGCACGCAGTTTGCTCCTTTACGTGTACTGGAGCCCATCGGCCCAAAAATCACTTGACTGAGCAAGGGGTGTGGGAGTGTTGAAGAGCATCGACTACTGGGAAACGCACGATCGGAGCATTGATGACCCGGAGGGGTTCTGGCGTGAGCAGGCCCGCGCAATCCATTGGTACCGCGAACCGTCGCAGGTGTTGTCGTTCGATGAGCACGAGCATGCCACGTGGTTCGCCGATGGCAGCTTGAATACCTGCTATCTTGCACTCGACTACCACGTCATGCATGGGCGTGCGAGTCAGTCGGCCTTGATCTACGACTCGCCGGTTACGGGGGTACAGAAGGCATATACCTATCAACAGTTGACGAACGAAGTTGCCCGGTTGGCGGGCGGGCTTCGAGATTTGGGCGTGACGAAGGGCGATCGGGTCGTGATCTACATGCCGATGATTCCTCAGACGGTGATGGCCATGCTCGCATGCGCGCGTATTGGCGCGATTCATTCTGTTGTGTTCGGCGGCTTCGCACCCCACGAATTGGCCGTGCGCATCGACGACGCCAAGCCCAAAATACTGCTCACAGCCAGTTGCGGCCAAGAGATCGATCGGACGATCGACTACTTGCACATTGTCGACGACGCTCTCGCGCAAAGCGAGTTTCAACTAGATAAATGCGTGGTTTTCCAGCGGACTTTCCACCGCGCCGACTTGCGCACCGGCCGAGACGTCGACTGGCTCAGCCTCGTCGAGTCGTCTTCCCCAGCAAATTGCGTGGAAGTTGCAGCAACCGATCCACTATACATTCTCTACACTTCGGGAACCACGGGGCGTCCGAAAGGAGTGGTACGCGACAATGGTGGTCACGCCGTCGCCATGCAGTTCAGCATGGCCAAAGTGTACGGCGTCAAGCCGGGGGAGGTGTTTTGGGCAGCGTCCGACGTTGGCTGGGTGGTTGGTCATTCGTACCTGGTCTACGGACCGCTGCTGCACGGCTGCACGACGGTGCTCTACGAAGGCAAGCCGATTCGTACGCCGGACGCTGGGGTGTTCTGGCGGGTGGTGCAGGAACACGATGTGCGTGTGATGTTCACTGCGCCGACAGCGCTCCGCGCCATCAAGCGCGAAGATCCGAAGGGACGTTTGCTAAAGCAATACGACACCAGCGGGCTACGCTATTTGTTCCTGGCTGGCGAACGATGCGATGTAGCGACGCTCGAGTGGATCCGGACACTACTTGGCGTGCCCGTTATCGACCATTGGTGGCAGACCGAGTCTGGGTGGCCGATGATCGCCAACATGGCTGGCACTCAGTTGTTGCCAATCAAGCCAGGTTCCGTGGCGCAGGCCTGTTGCGGGATACGACATGCACGTCCTCGACCACGCGGGGCACGACGCGCGCCGCAATGAGGAAGGCGCGGTCGTCGCCAAACTGCCTTTGCCACCAGGGTGCCTGAGTGGCTTGTGGAACAACCCCGTTCGGTTTCAGAAGGCGTATTTCGACGATTTCCCCGGCTATTATAACTCGGGGGATGGCGGCTACATCGACGAAGATGGATACGTCTTTATCACTGGGCGGATGGACGACGTCATCAACGTGGCTGGTCACCGACTATCTACTTCTACCATGGAAGAAGTTGTATCGCAGCACCCCGCTGTGGCCGAGTGCGCGGTAATTGGCGTGGCCGACGATCTCAAAGGTGAAGTGCCGTTAGGTTTTGTAGTCCTGAAGAGCGGGGAGACCATCGACGATTTGCAGCTCGAGGAAGAACTGGTGCACCTCGTTCGCGAACAGGTCGGACCGATCGCCTCGCTAAAGCATGTCCTGGTCGTCCCTCAGTTGCCCAAAACGCGCTCTGGCAAGATCCTCCGTCGCACGATGCGGGCCTTGGTGGATGGTGAAGCGTTCCAAGTGCCCTCGACTATTGAAGACGCCTCGGTGCTCGACACGATTGCCAATCGTATCGAGGCCATCCCCGAGTGAAGTCGCCGAGCAAACCGTGTCTACGAAAGTTGGTGTATAAAGTAACCGGCAACCACGGCCGTGCCGATGACACCTGCCACGTTGGGGCCCATGGCGTGCATTAGCAGGAAGTTTTGCGGGTCGGCCCGTTGTCCTTCGGTTTGGGATACCCTGGCGGCCATGGGAACCGCCGAGACGCCCGCCGATCCAATCAGCGGGTTGATTTGGTTGTTGGGGCTGACGAGGTTCATCAGCTTGGCAATGAGAACCCCGCTCGCGGTAGATATCGCGAAGGCCAATACTCCAATGCCCAAAATTTTGAGTGTTTCGGGCCTCAAGAAGGTGTCGCCTCCCATCGTGATGCCGACGCAGGTGCCCAGGAATATGGTCACCACGTTGATGACTTCGTTCTGTGCGGCATGCGCCAAACGTTCGACCACTCCGCTTTCGCGGAGGATGTTGCCCAGCATCAGCATGCTGATCAGCGCCGACGCCGAAGGTACAATGAGGATGCAGACGATCAAAGTACTGAAGGCGAACAGCAGTCGCTCCAGCTTGCCGACTTTCCGAAGCGACGCCATGCGAATACGCCGTTCGTTATGGGTGGTCAACAACCGCATGATGGGCGGCTGAATCAGCGGTACCAAAGCCATATAAGAGTACGCGGCCACGGCAATCGGGCCGACAAGATCGGGTGCCAGTTTGTTCGCGATGAAGATAGAGGTAGGGCCGTCGGCGCCGCCAATGATGCCAATCGAAGCCGCTTCGTTAGGTGTAAACCCCGTCAGGTAGGCGGCAAGGAACGTGATCAGCACGCCGGCCTGCGCCGCCGCTCCGAGGAGCAGCGTTCTCGGGTTGGCAATCAACGGCCCGAAGTCCGTAAGCGCGCCTACCCCCAGAAATATAAGAGGGGGAAAGATCTCCCATTCGATTCCCAAGCCCAGGTAGTAGAACAATCCACCCGGCTCTTCGTCGGTCGCCTCGTGCAATAGGTATTCGGCCGAGGGTAAATTGGCGAGTAGGGCACCGAATGCAATCGGCAGCAACAGCATCGGTTCAAACTGTTTGACAATCGCCAAGTACGTCAGCACGCCACAGATGGCCCACATGAACACCATTTGCCACGTGACCGCATTGAACGCTGTGATGTCGAGGAAGTTGTGAATCATGGCCGCTTATTCCAGTACGAGCAACAACTGCCCCTCGCCCACCGAGTCGCCGACGCTGACGTGCACGGCTTGAACCGTGCCTGCTGAGGGAGCAGTGATGCGATTTTCGAGCTTCATTGCCTCCAGCAGTACGAGGACCTGACCGGCCGCCACCTGCGCCCCTGGTTGCACCTCAACCGCCTTAATGACGCCGGCCATTGGACTGAGAATTGCGCCAGGCGACGCTGCCTGCGGTGATTGCTGGGGGGCGGTTGCTGCTCTGTTCACCGACGGAAGGGGAGCACTGCTTATTGCTGGGGCAGGGTTGGGAGCATTGGGCTGGGGCTGAGGGGCGTCAAGCACTTCGACGGTGACATCGTAGGTCTTGCCTTCAACAGTGATACGTAGTTTCTTCATCGCTGATCTCGATGCGGTAGGGTGTGAGAAGTGTGGTGTTGCATGCGGCCTTGCAGGGCCCAACCTGCGTCTTCTGGCGTGAGCCCGCGAACATGGACGATGCGATGAGGACTATCGATCACCGTCGCCACGGCCGCCGCGATGACTGCGATGGTCCGGTCGTGCAGTTCATTTTCCGGCGTTGCCGTCGGTGTCGTTGCAAGTGGTTGAACTGCCAACTGGCGAATCGCCCAGCCGATCAGGCTGCAGCCTAGCGCGAGGATCGAAAGGGCAACCACCACTACGAACAAGCCGTTCAGTACGAACTGGACGACATCGCCAAGTGTAGGGTCGGCGGGCAGAGTGGCAATGGTAAGTGGCAGAATCATGATCATAGCGGGATCAATCCATGTTTCTTTGGTGGCCTGGTCTCGCGCTTGGTGAGCGTATTACGCAAGGCCAGCGATACCACACCACGTGTTTGTGCGGGGGTAATGACGTCCGTGATCATACCGTGCGCCGCCGCCATGAAGGGCGAGGCGAAGCGGTCGCGATACTCCTCAATGTATTTGGCTTTCGTAGCCGCCTTGTCTTCGGCGGCGTCGATCTCGCGGCGATAGAGGACATTCACCGCGCCTTCGGCACCCATCACGGCAATCTCGGCTGTGGGCCAGGCGAAGACCATATCGGCTCCCAAATCGCGACTGCACATCGCCAAGTACGAACCGCCGTACGCCTTGCGAGTGATCACCGTGATCTTCGGCACCGTTGCCGACGAGTAGGCGAATAGCATTTTAGCACCATGCCGAATAATGCCTCCTTGTTCCTGCGGAACCCCGGGCAGGAAACCAGGTACGTCTACCAGAGTCACCAGTGGAATGTTAAACGCATTGCAGAAGCGGATAAACCGGGCCCCTTTATCCGACGCATCGATATCGAGGGTGCCCGCTTTCACCATTGGCTGGTTGGCGATAAGACCGACGACGATGCCGTCGATGCGGGCGAAGCCGACGATCAAGTTCCGCGCGAAATCGCGGTGCACTTCCAGAAAACTCGCCGGATCGACCAGCCGATCGATCACCGCGTACATGTCCATCGAGGCCTTCGCGTCGGCAGGTACCAAATTGTCCATTTCCTCGTCCGCATCCAGGCAGATGTCTGCCGATGGGCGATGTGGTGGATCCACGACGTTGTGAAGCGGCAAGTACGATAGTAGGTTTTTCACAATCTGCATCGCGTGCCTGTCGTCGTCGGCCACAAAGTGGACGTTGCCGCTAATGCTGGCATTGGCTGCGGCGCTGCCGACTTCTTCCATGGTCGCCTCCACGCCGGTGGCCGCTTTGATCACCTGCGGGCCGCAGATGAACATGTTCGCATTCTCACGGGTCATCACCAGGAAGTCCATCAACGCAGGCGAGTAGGCGGCCCCGCCAGCGCAGTTACCGGCAATCACGCCGATTTGCGGCACGCAACCCGAAAGCAGCACGTTCTTGTAGAAGACCTGCCCATAGCCGGATAGCGATTCGACCCCCTCCTGAATGCGTGCCCCCCCCGAATCGTTTACCGCAATGAATGGCATGCCTGCTTCGAGGGCATAGTGCATGATGTCGCAGATTTTCTTCGCTTGACGCTTGCCCAATGCTCCGCCACCCACCGTGGCGTCGTGGCTGAAGGCGGCGACTGGCCGCCCATCGGCCCATCCGACGCCCGTCACAATGCCATCGCATGGCAGCGACTTTTTTTCCATGCCGAAGTCGTGGCAATCGTGGTCGACGTGCATCCCCCATTCCTGGAAGGTGTTGGCATCGAAAAAGACATCGAGTCGCTCACGAGCCGATAAGAGGCCATTTGCGCGACGTTTCTCGTGCCGCTCTGCCCCGCCACCTTGCCGGGCGATTTCGCGGCGTTGCTCGAGGTTCTCGACCAGTTGATTTTGAATGGCCATCATTAGATCCTTTATCGCTTGCCTATTCTGCAAATCCGAATGCGTCAAGTATCTTGGCGCGGCCGCTTCCGGGGCAAGCTGGCCGCAGCCCACTTGATCTTCGAGCATTGCGCGGATACCCGCCACTTCGGCGTTCTCGCGGACTCGTTGCCGTAGCCGGTCGTCTACAATATGCCACAACCAGCGCCTGTTTTGCAGGCAGCGCCGCTCGACCAGGTCGCCGCTTCTCTCCATTCGCGCGAATCTCTCCGCGAGCACTTGCCAGACTTTCTCGACCCCTTCGCTGTCGCGAGCACTGCAGGTAAGCACCTCGGGGGCGTCGCCGCCGTGGCCGGCCAACCAGTCGAGTGCGCGGCGCAGTTGTCCGGCCGCCAATTCGGCAGCCCGGCGGTTCGGGCCGTCGGCCTTGTTCACGGCGATCACGTCCACCAGTTCCAGGAGTCCCCGTTTGATACCCTGCAGTTCGTCCCCTGCGCCGGGCAACATCAGTGCCAGGAAACAATCCGTCATGTCCGCCACCATCGTCTCCGACTGACCGACGCCAACCGTCTCCACCAATACCACGTCGAAACCGGCCGCTTCGAAAACCAGCAGAGTCTCGCGAGTCTTGCGCGCGACGCCTCCGAGCGTGCCTGCCGAGGGCGAAGGTCGGATGAATGCCGACCTTTCGGCCGACAGGCGGGTCATCCGTGTTTTGTCTCCCAGGATGCTGCCACCGCTTACACCACTCGAAGGATCGACGGCCAACACCGCGACACGGCGGCCCTGACCGGCGAGGTGCATCCCGAGCACCTCGATAAACGTGCTTTTCCCTACTCCAGGTGGGCCTGTCACGCCGATGCGCATCGCGCCACCGGTGTGCGGCAGCAACCGCGTCAGTAGCTGTTCGGCCAACACTTGCTGCGGTTTACCCGTCGACTCGATGAGCGTTAAGGCCCGCGGCAGGATTGCCATGTCGCGGGACAATACGCCGTTGTAGTAGTCGTCAAGCGTCAGCGCTCGCCGTCGAGGTGTGCTGCCCATTCTCTTCCTGGCCGGTTGGTTTATCGCCCGACGACCTTGCGCCGCTTGAAGTGTTTGAACATCAGCTTAGCGTAAGCTCCAACCGTTCGGCCAAATCGTGTAGCAACTCGACGGCTGCGTCACCAATCACGGTGCCAGGTCCGAAAACCGCCACGGCTCCGGCTTTGTATAACGCGTCGTAGTCCTCCGGCGGAATCACTCCACCGACGACGATCAAGATGTCTTCGCGGCCCATGGCTGCCAGTTCGCTCCGCAACTCTGGTACGAGTGTAAGGTGCCCGGCCGCTAACGAACTGACGCCCACTATATGCACGTCGTTCTCTACGGCGTGACGGGCGGTTTCGGCCGCGGTACGGAACAAGGGCCCAATATCCACGTCGAAGCCAAGGTCGGCGAACGCGCTGGCGATCACCTTCTGACCGCGATCGTGACCGTCTTGGCCCATCTTAGCGACCAGGATGCGTGGCCGTCGCCCTTCCGCCTTTTCAAACTTCTTGACAAGCTCTCGAACTTCGTCCGCATGTGCCATGTTGCCAACCTCGCTTCCGTAGACCCCTTGTACCGATTGTACCGGAGCTTCGTAACGGCCGTATACGTCCTCTAGGGCGGACGATATCTCACCCACGGTCGCTTTCGCCCTGGCAGCGTTGATGGCCAGTTCGAGCAGGTTGCCGGATTCGGTCTTGGCCGCGTGTCGTAACTCCTGGAGTGCCGCGTCGACATCGGCCTGCGAACGCTCCTCGCGCAACCGCTGTAAGTTCGCGATTTGCGATTGCCGCACCGCCGTGTTGTCAACGTGCAAAACCTTGATGTGTTCGTCGTCGGTTCGGCGGAATTCGTTAATTCCCACAACCGGCTGCCGTCCGGAGTCGATGCGGGCCTGGGTGCGTACGGCCGCTTCTTCGATTCGCATCTTGGGTATGCCGGCCTGGATGGCTTTTGTCATGCCACCAAGTTCTTCGACTTCGCAGATGTGCTGCCACGCCCGCTGGGCCAGGTCGTGGGTCAGTCGTTCGACGTAGTAGCTGCCGCCCCAGGGGTCAACCACATCGCACGAGTCTGTTTCCTGTTGTAGGAACAGTTGCGTGTTGCGTGCAATCCGTGCGGAGAAATCGCTGGGTAGGGCCAGTGCTTCGTCTAGCGCGTTGGTGTGTAGCGACTGCGTATGACCGTGGGCGGCCGCCATCGCCTCGATACACGTGCGAATCACGTTGTTGTAGACATCCTGGGCCGTCAGGCTCCAGCCGCTCGTCTGGCTATGGGTGCGAAGCGACGTGCTCTTGGGATTCTGCGGCTCGAACTGCTTGATGAGCTTTGCCCAAATCATCCGCGCGGCGCGGAGCTTGGCGATTTCCATGAAGTAGTTCATGCCAATCGCCCAGAAAAAGCTCAACCGTGGACAAAAGGCATCGACCGCGAGCCCCGACTTCACGCCGGTACGCACGTATTCCAGACCGTCCGCTAACGTATAGGCGAGTTCCAGATCGGCCGTCGCACCGGCTTCCTGCATGTGGTAGCCGCTGATGCTGATGCTGTTGAACTTCGGCATGCGCTGGCTGGTGAACCTGAAAATATCCGCAATGATGCGGATGCTGGGCTCCGGCGGATAAATATACGTATTACGAACCATGAACTCCTTGAGAATATCATTTTGGATCGTGCCGGCCAGAAGCTCGGCGCGACTCCCTGCTCTTCAGCCGCTACGATGTATAGGGCCATGATGGGCAGCACCGCCCCGTTCATGGTCATCGATACGCTCATCCGGTCGAGCGGAATACCGTCGAACAGCGCACGCATATCATAGATGCTATCGATCGCCACGCCGGCCATGCCGACATCGCCGGTGACACGCGGATGGTCGGAGTCGTAGCCCCGATGGGTCGCCAGATCGAAGGCGATGCTCAGCCCCATCTGCCCCGCGGCTAAATTGCGACGGTAAAAAGCGTTGGAATCCTTGGCGGTCGAGAAGCCGGCGTATTGCCGCACGGTCCACGGCCGCAGCGTGTACATCGTGGCGTACGGGCCTCGCACAAATGGAGCCAGGCCGGGCAGCGTGTCCAAATGCTCCAGGCCGTTGCAATCAACTGCCGAATACAGCGACCGTACGTCAATTTGCTCAGGCGTGTTCCAAACCAGTTGGTCGTCGGCGTCCGCCACCACCTGTTGCCACTGGTCGCGCGTCGATACGCGTTGATTTTCGTCGGTCAGGGGAACATCGCTGAAATTGGGGATGTGTGTCATCCTGGCAGTACTCCTTCCTCTTGGAGCAGGTCCCGCAGCGTGGCCAGCACGTCGCACTTGATAAAGATAAACCGATCGACCCCCGAGGCTCGCCACGCGGATTCGTTTTCGCCTGGATTCCCGGCAAGCACCACGCATCGGGCCCCAGCGGCTTTGAGTTTTCCCGCTACCTCGGGGACGATGTCGGCGTAGAGCTTGTCGGACGAACAAATCACCGCAATATGGGCACCGCTGTTGGTAAGTGCGGCAGCCGCCGCCGTAGCGTCGGCGAACCCGTCGTTCGTGACAACGTCGAATCCGCCGGCCGCGAAGAAATTCTTCGAAAACGCCGCGCGGGCAGAATGGTGTGCCGACGGGGCCCATGTTGGCGAGGAACACCTTGGGTCGTTCGCCCTTTGCTGCCAGCCAGGCATCGCTCGCGTCGCGGAGTTGTTCGAACGGCTCGGCGAGTGGTCGTGGTGCGATCGGCGGCGCACACGCGTTTGTCTCGTGAAGGCCCGTTGCGGCGCCGATCTGACCAATCGTTGCCCCTGCGGTGGCGGCCTCGACCATCGCAGCCACCGACGAAATCGGTGGCAACGGCTGGCGAGGCTTCTTCAGCCGCGCGGCGGCAATTTTGCGAAGCGAAGCGGTGTCGACCGGTGTACGGACCACCGGCTCCTCGCCCACATCGGGAAACTCGCTGACCCCAGTGACACCATCCTTTCGGGTGGCGATTGCCTTGGCTCGAGGTGCGTAAGCAGCATCGATTTGTTCAGCGACCCAGCCGCTTTCGAGCGCTTGCCGCATGCCTCCGAGTCTCTCGATTTGTTGGAAGATCTCCCACGACTTGACGGCCATTTGCTCGGTCAACCAGTCGAGATACCAGCTGCCGCCGGCTGGATCGATCACACGGTTCAGGTGCGATTCGTCCTGGAGAACGTGCAACGTGTTGCGGGCGATGCGGCGGCTCGACGCGTCGGGTTGTCCAATTGCCGCATCGAGTGGGGCACTGGAGATGATGTCGGCACCACCGACACCAGCCGCGAAAACAGATACCGTGTTGCGGAGCAGATTGACGTACGGATCGCGCGCGGTGAGGGATCGTCGCGCCGTTCGCCCTTGAATTAGCATGGCCTCACACGCGGCGGATCCGCCGCACTGCTCGACAACGCGATACCAGAGCATCCGGGCGGCCCGCAGCTTGGCGATGGCTCGAAAATGGTGGGTTCCGAGGCTGATGGTAAACAGCATCTGCCGTGCTGCAGCGTCGATTTCGAGGTCGGCTGCGGTGAGTGCTCGCAGGTATTCGACGCCCGTTGCCAAGGCGAACGCCAAGTCTTGCGTTGCCGACGCGCCCGCGTCGTGATAAACGCCGGTATCGACGCCAATCGCCGTGACTTGTGGGAAGTTGCGAGCCGACCAGGCGGCCAATTCTGCCACTGCCGAGAGCGCTTGATCCACGGACATCGGCAGCTTGCCGTCGCGAGCCAGGGTGCCGAGTGGATCCGCGGCAAAGGACCCACGAGCCTCGTCGTTCGATACGCCACGCCTTTGCCACAAGGCGGCAAGCAGCGCGGCGGCGGGCGTAAACGCTCCCCCCGCGTCGAGGGCGATGCCGACCATCCCCACTTCCACGTCCTTCAGCACGGCGTCCAAGTCGTCGATGGTGTACACCATGATTCCGCCGGCCCCATCGGAGTCGCCGACACGGGGATCGTCCGGGTCAAGCCCGCAGGCTGCTGCAGAGTCAAGTTTCAACAGCAACGAGGTGACACCACCCTGCAAATCATCGAGAATCGCCTGATTCGAGGCGACCAAGTCGGGGTGGCGATGCTCTTGCCGCAAATCGAAACCCATTTGGGCCGAGCCCAGCGCCTTTCCGCCACGGGCGAACTTGGGCAGACCGGGCAGGCCGAGCGGGTCGTCGGACGAAGGCCAGTGGTCTTTGGTGTACAGCGGCTGAATGTCGATCCCTTCGTAGGTCCGCTTGATGAGTCTCTTCTCAAACGGTGCACCTTTCAGGTCGTGCTCGGCCAGTTCGCGCCACTGGTCGTAGGTAACGGGTGCAAAATCATCGCCGAGTTGGAAGTTGGGGGCAAGCATTTTGTTAACGCTGTTTCTGGCAAGAGTTGAATCAACGGACCGGTTCACACAGTTCCGTAAGCACGCCGTGGGTGCTTTTCGGGTGCAGGAATGCAATCTGCATGTGATGCGCGCCGACGCGTGGTGTTTCGTCGATCATCGCGAGGCCGGCCTCCTTCAGTTCGTTGATTCGTGCCTGAATATCATCGACGGTAAAGGCAAGATGATGAAGCCCCTCACCCCGCTTTTCGAGAAACTTGGCTATCGGACTCGAGGGATCGGTGGGTTCCAGCAGTTCCAGCCTGACGTCACCAACACGGAAGAACCCGACGCGGACCTTCTGTGTTGGCACGTCTTCGTAGCATTCGAACGTTGCCCCAAGTGCGGATTCGTAAAAAGGCTTTTGCTCGTCAATCGATTTGACTGCAATGCCGACGTGGTTGAGTGATTTTATTGGTTGCATCTCTATTTCCTTTCACGGCCTGTTTTTGGCGGCCGAGTTCCATGCGTTCTGCCAATCACGAACATGGCCTAACCAGAACCTCAGGGTCGTGTGCGGAAGTTCCATGGCCCAACGCGCGACATCGAAGTTCGAGAGCCGAGTCGCGTAGTCCCGCGTCATTGGCCCGGCGAACCATCTGCGGGGCCATTCGGCAACCAGGTGTCGCAGGAATTGTTCGAGCAATACGCCGTCCATCCGCATACCTTCGGCACCAAGGTCCCGCATCACGCCTTCGATCGAATGTAACGACTTTCGGAATAACATTAAATCCGCCCCCATCCGCAGGCCGGCAGTCTGCACAGCGTCGTCCAGCAACCCCACGAGCCAGGCAAAGCCCGGGAGTTGCCCTTGGCGAATGCGACGAACCCACGCCTCGACAACGCCGCGTAGGGCCGGCAGGTCGGCTTCGCGTTCTCCCAATTCCGAGAGCACCTGGACTACCGTATCTGGGCAGAGTTTGATGGCACCCAGCATCAGTTGCACGAGTGCCACCCGCTCCGAGTCGTTGAGTGTCCCAGTAAGGCTCCAATCCAGGATTGCCAATCGACCGTCGTCACTGAGCATCAAATTGCCGGCATGCGGGTCGCAGTGAAACAGGGCGGAGGCATCGGTGGCGAAGATGGGGCGGGCGACAACGGCTTCGGCCAGTAGACCCGCCAGGCGACTCCGCTCTGCGGGGCAAGCGAGGCGGTCGGTGGTCACCTTCACGCCGTCAATTCGCTCCATGGCCGTTACGCGGCTAGTGCAATGAGGCAGCAGGTGGGGTATACACACGCGGGGTTCGTCGGCGTAGAACTTCGCCGCTTGTGCAAGGTGCTGCTGTTCCCCGTCCAGTCGGACCTCGCAGCGAAGTTTGTCGCGGACCTGCTCGAAGGTATCCTGGTAGTCGAGATGGGGGATGCCTAGCTCGTTGCACTGCTGGTCGAGATGGGCACCTACCCGCTCCGTGAGCGCCAGTTCTTCGTCGAGCCGATGTTCGATTCCCGGTTTGAGCACCTTGAACACGCCGCGCGTATTACCCTCGTTGTAGCCGACCACCACCGCCACACTCGCTTCGGCGATTGCCGGAAACTCCAGCTGAATGCCAAGAGCATCGAGCGGGCCGAGCTCGTCCACGAGCGTTTGCCGAATCACCTCTTCATCGACGGTAGGTGGCAGCGATTCGAGAGTTTGTAGTTCGCTGCGAAGTTCAGCGGCAAGATGCTGGTCGCGGGCGAGCACCTGCCCCAGCTTGTGCAACACCGGGCAGCTTGCCGCTAAGCTGGTCAGCCGCTCTGATACGCTTGCGTCCAGCGGCAACGTCGCCTGCGCGGCCAGTATCTCCTGTTGCCGCCCATCGGTTAGCCCAGCCAGAAAAACGGCCAGCGCATCCCGCACGGGTCGAGCGAATCGCGCGTACCTGTCAGGCAGCACCGACGCGATGGCGTCCTCGGCGATCAGGAAATCCCAGTCGATCATTCGGTAGCCCCTAGCTCCGTGAAGACCGCTCGGCGAGCCAATGTTCAATGTGGGGCCAGGTGTTCTTCTCGGCACCTCTGCCTGCCATGATACCAATGTGGCCACCTCGCACGCGGAATACTTCCTTGTCGTCGCTGCCGATTAAATCCATGATCGGCTCCGATTGGCACGGCGGGGTAATGTGGTCGGACTCGGCAATCACGTTTAGTAGACTGGCAGTCAAGTTTTTCAGGTCGACTCGCTCGCCGCGAATGTATAGCGTGCCGCGCATCAATTTATTCTCTTTATAGAAGTCGTTGATGAGCTGCTTGTACGCTTCGCCTGCCATGGGGATGATGTCGCGGACCCAGGTGTTCATCGCATGCCAGGCTTCCACGGCAGCGGGATTGTCGAGATTGTCCCACAGCATCACGTAGCTGCCAATATAGTTTTCCACCGGCTTGAGCATTTTGGCCCCCGCGTCAATCATCTCGCCCGGAACATTGCCCAACTGTGCCACGATTTGGTTGGGGTCAAACGCTTCGTGGCTCGTCCAGCGGGTGAAGCCACCGGCCGTCTTGTCGGAGAAGTCGAGCGGCGCGGTGAGCAAGATCAGGTTCTTTAGTCCATCATTGGGCCGTAGCGAGGCGTACAGCGTGCTGATCAGCGCACCCAAGCACCAACCCAACATGCTGAATTCGTCGCAGCCAGACACGCTCTTGAGTTTGCGGATCACCCGCGGCAAGTACTCAAGGGCATAGTCATCGTATTTCAGATTCTTGTCTTCCGGCCCGGGGGCTCCCCAGTCCAATAGGTACAAATCGTACCCGCGGGCGAGCATGTACTCTACGAAACTGTGTCCGGGGCGAAGGTCGAGTACGTGCGGCCGGTTCATGATGGCAAACACCATCAGGAGTGGGATCGGTTTACGCTCCGACTCAGGCACGACTGGTGTGAAGCGGTAGAGCTTCGCCTTGTTCAAGGTCCAAACCACTTGCTTGGGGGTTTGGGCTATTTCAGCGTCGGTATTCAGCAGTTCATTGAACCGCTGCGCCTTCTCCATTGCTTTGTGCCACTCGTTGCAGATGTCGACAAAATCGGCACCGCCGGAGGTCGAGTTGTTGGTCGCGGTGGCTTCGGACATGATACGGCGTTCCTCTCTAAGCGATCATTGTGAATTAGACGACGCGGTGCGCAATTCTCGCAGCGTTTCGTCGAGTTTGGCGTCGAGGTCGTCAAGTCGCATTTCGATGTTGGTAAGTCGCTCGGCCAGCCGCGTAACGTCGTCGCGCGAGGGCAGGCTGAGATTCTTTAACGACTGCGACATGCTTTTTTCGATGGCGCTCCGGAACGGGCCGGAGCTTGCCAGCCAACTATCCAGCATCGAACCGCTTGCCTCGGCGTACGCATCGGTGTTGACCATCTCGACCATTGTTTTGGCCCAGGCGTTCATCCCAGCGTCGCGCATGTCCTTGAACACCCCGGTCGGATCGAAAGGGTTGATCTTCTCGTTTTTTTCTTCGCTCATCGTCATTTCTCGCAGGTTGGAGGCGTGTGACGGACGGTCAACGCCGCTGGATGCCGTTAGTATCCCCACTCTTCAGAAGGTCCGCTGCCCCAGGGCGTGAGCGTCAGGCAGTTCACCACCTTGTGTACGCCGCGTGCAGTCAGCGCAGAACGCAGGGCCTCGTCAATTTCTACGTGGCTGTGCAGGTCGCCAGTGAGTATCACCACTCCGTCGTCGGTTTCGACGGAAATCTCGCGTGCATTCAACAACGCATTGCGACCGAAGGCAGCTTCGATTTCGGCCTTGGTGTTGGCCGTAAGGCCAGCCGGATCGACTGCTATCTGGTTCGTCAGGCCGCGGACCCCCGACAGGTACTGAACGGCACGTTCGGCGGCAGCCCGCTGATAGCCATGCTCGACCACTCCGTCGAGTGTCAGGTGGCCGTCTTCGACGGTTACCTTCAGGTCGCGATGTGGCACCTTGGCATCCCACTCCAGGGACCGCACTGCCGCGGCAGCCAACTCGGCATCGTCACACACGTGCGAATCGCCCGGCCTGACTTCAATCTCATTCGCAACACCCTTTACGCCGTGAATCCGTTTCGTTGCCGTTTCGGTCGCGTGCTTCTCCGAGTACACAGGCACGTGACCGGTCAGGGTGACTATCCCGTCTTGCACGGTTACCCCAATATGGGCAGCCTCGATGCTCGGATCCCATTCCAGCTCGTCCAACACGTCGCGTTGAAGTTGTGCGTCGGTCTTCATCGCATCTCCTCCTTGGTGGCTTTACATGTGCGCACCACCATTGACGTTAATTTGCTGACCGGTGATGTAGTCGCCATCGGCTACCAGAAATAGCACCGCTTTTGCAATTTCCTCTGGGTGGGCGTACCGGCCCATGGGGATTTTGCTCTTGATATGGGCTTGAATCGCGTCAGGAACGGAGGCGAACATATCGGTTTCGGTGTAACCCGGTGCCACCGTGTTGACCGTGATGCCCGACCGCACCAGTTCGGCAGCTGCGGTGCGTGTGAAGGCTATAATGCCACCTTTGCTTGCGCTGTAGTTGGCTTGCCCCACCGCGGGAATCTGCCCGTTCATCGAACTGATGTTTACAATACGGCCGTAGCTCTGCTTAGTCATGATAGGTATCGCCGCCGACGTGCAGAAGAAACAGCCGTTGAGGTTGGTAGAAATCACCTCGATCCATTGGTCGTCAGTCATCCGTGGCAGCAAGCTGTCGCGGGTGACGCCGGCATTGTTCACCAGGATGTCGAGGTGGCCGAATTGCTCGGCCACTTTCTCCACCATGCCCCTTGCTTCGGTAGAGTTGGCGATGTTCGCGTGCACGATCATCGCGGTGCCGCCCATCTTGCTGATCTCCTCTACCACTTCTTGGGCTTTGTCCTCGCTGTGGGAGTAGTTAACCGCCACCTTGGCACCCTCGCGGGCAAGCTCCAGACAGATGGCTCGGCCAATGCCGCGCGAGCCACCTGTTACCAAAGCGGTTCTTCCATCGACGCGTCCCATAGGTATCTCCTCAAATGTGTCGTTGAACGTTGTGGTAAAATGGTCAAGCTTGGGTTTGAACTAGGCATGCTCGAAAAGGGCCGCGATGCCTTGGCCGCCACCGATGCACATGGTCACCAGCGCACGCTTACCGCCCGTGCGGTTGAGTTCGTAGAGCGCCCTGATCACCAGGATCGCGCCGGTTGCTCCAATCGGGTGACCGAGCGATATACCGCTACCATTCGGATTCGTGCGATCCATGGGCAGCGCCAGTTCTCGGCAAACGGCTAGGGCCTGTGCGGCGAACGCCTCGTTGACCTCGAACACGTCGATGTCATCGTACTTGAAGCCGGTCTTTTCGAGCAGCTTCCGCACCGCCGGAACCGGTCCCATACCCATGTACTTGGGGTCGACACCGGCGTAGGCGTAGTCGATCATTCGCCCAAACGGCTTGATGCCGCGCTCTTCTGCCCAGTCGGCTCCCGCCAGCACGACCGCGGCGGCGGCGTCGTTGATGCTCGACGCGTTACCGGGTGTCACGGTGCCTTGGGGATCGAAGACGGTCGGCAACCTAGAGAGTTTCTCGGTAGTGACACCGTAGCGGACCGTTTCGTCGACTTCGAAGGGCACGACCTCGCGCTTGACCTTGATGTCGATCGGTACGATCTGGGCTTTGAAGTACCCATGATCGATGGCCTCGCCGGCGCGGCGATGGCTTTCGACCGCCAACTCATCCTGGTCCTCGCGCGAGATGTTGTACTTCTTGGCGACGTTCTCGGCGGTGACGCCCATATGGCAATCGTCGAACGGATCGCTCAACGCGCCGACCATCGCGTCGATCAAGGTGGTGTCGTTCATCCGAGCACCGAAACGCATGGCTTGCGATAAATAAGGACTCCTGCTCATGTTCTCGGCTCCGCCGGCTACCGCGACGTCGGTGTCGCCGAGCGTGATGGCGTTCGCGGCGGTGATTATGGCCTGCAAGCCGCTACCGCACAGCCGGTTAAGCGTTAGGGCGGGCACCTCATGGGGCAAACCGCCGTTCAACGCCGCCACCCGAGCCAAGTAATGGTCGTGGGAGTCGGTATGAATGATATTGCCAAACACCGCGTGGCCCACGTCGTCCGGCGCCACTCCCGACCGTTTGACAGCTTCGCGGACGCAAGTGGCCGCCAATTCCGTGGGCGGCGTGTCCTTTAAGCTTCCACCATAACCTCCAATTGCGGTACGCACGCCACTAAGTACGACAACTTCGCGTCCCATGATTTGTTCTCCAATCCTTGTCCAACACTAGTAAACACTTGTAAAGATAAGCCTTGACTCGCGACGGTCAAAAGCAATTCATGTGCCACAGGTCACAATTGTTACGCAGGGCCGAAACCATCGAATCCGAACTGTGCGAAGCCATCACTGTGCCGACGGCTGTGTGCGGTATCGCACGGTCCGGTGTTGGACTGGGCATATCGGCACATAAGCCATAATGGCTAATCTACCGTCTATTATCTACGGGCCTTTACCCCCCGCCGCCGCTGTGGTACGAAACCTGCATCGGAGCTTGCGCCAGTGAGGTCGGCTGGGTCCTTTCCCAACGGAAGGCTATTTCATGGGACTGAAACAGAATTTTGCGAACGAGCCGGTTAGCCAACTCGACATTCGCAAGCCGGTACTCGCAGGCCCAGACGATTCGGTTCGCTCGGCTATCGAACACATGCGATCAGCGAACCTTGGCTGCGTGATTGTGGCCGACGAACACCGTCAGCCGCTGGGAATGTTCACCGAAAGCATGGTGGTTCAATTGTTGACCCGCGATGGCGCGGCGCTCGACCAGCCGATTCGCCTGCACATGGCCGAGCAATGGCCCAAGGTCAAACTCTCCGACCGCATCACCTTTGTGCTAGAAGCCATGGAAGCTAAGAATGTCCGCTTCATTGGCGTCTTGGACGACGACGGCCGGGTAGTGGGGCTGACGGGACAAAAGGGACTGATGGAATACGTAGCCGATCACTTCCCACAGCAAGTCATGGTGCAACGTGCGGGAAGTCGTCCACCCCAAGAGCGAGAAGGGGCGTAAAGCATGTCCGAGGACTTTCAAGATCCGCTTGAGAACTACGACCCCAAGCAGTTCGCCGACCCGCTGGAGGAAGCGCTCGCCACGCAACCGGTGGTGGAGATTCAATCGACGCCTTATGCCAGCGTCGCCCCCGACACTCGGATTGCCGACGCCGTCAACAAGCTGGCGACCTTGCACGTGGCATGCCTGCTGGTCGAACAAGATGGCAAACTCGTGGGCGTGTTTTCGGACCGCGATGTAGTGAACCGCGTGGCCTTGGAATATGATGAAGTAAAGGACCGTCCCGTCAGCGAGGTAATGACGCCCAAGCCGGTGTTCGTCTACGACACTGACTCGGCCGCCTCGGTACTGACGGTGATGGCGGTGAGCGGCTTCCGGCATGTGCCAGTCGTGACCCTCGACGGCACGATCGTTGGCATCGTCAGCCCACACCGCATTACAGGGTTCTTGCAGCGGTATGTGGCAGGATAATTGGCCGTCCGGTTGGCAACGTTGGCTCGACCGGAATTGCTTCGCATCTCGAATTCATCGGTGCTGGCCCTGCGACCGCGCCGTGCGTCTTCACCCCCACACCTTCCAGATTAGCGCACCAACGAGGCCCACCGTTGTCATCGCTGCCAGGGCGATACTGGCGATGGCCAGGCGGCTTAGACCTGGCGAGACCTCTCGATCGGTAGCCCGTTTAGCAGCCTGCCTGCTAACGTGGGCAGGCGTGCGGTGGCGGCTGGTCTCGGCAGTAGCTCCCGCAATCGAATCAGTGCCCTGCGAACTGCTCGCCGACACCCGCTCGAGGTCCCCTAGGGGATCCTCGTCGAACGTCAACGTGTCGTCCAGATTGGGTGACGCGGAGGGGCGGTCGATACTTGGCTGACGGTGCTCGCGCCGAACCATTTGGACGGCGGCGGCGATTTCGGCGATGGCCCCCTCACTGGCAAACTCCCTGAGACGTTCGGCCACCGCACCCGCGGAAGGCGGACGCTGTTTCGCGTCTTTCGCCATCATCTCGGCGATCAACGCCACAAATGACCTGGGCAATTCGGGCTGCAACTGGTCGGGTGGTAATGGCGTCTCGTTCAGGTGCCGTTGCATCTTTTCGGCGGGGTTGCCGCCAGGGAAGGGGACCTTGCCTGTCACGGCGTAGTACAGCGTGCAACCCAACGAGTAGATGTCGCTGACCGGTACGATGCAACCCGGGTCGCGAATGGTCTCTGGCGCTAGGTAATCGGCCGTGCCGACTATCTTCAGGCGATCACCCTGCTTGGCCGCGTGGATGTCCGCCTCCAGGTACCATGCCAGGCCCAAGTCGATCAGTTTGACGACTGCTTCGGGCGTGACCAGCAGGTTGCCGGGCTTGATGTCGCGATGCACCAGTCCACGGCGATGGGCGTGTTCGAGTCCTTCGGCCGCTTGCTGCATGATGAGTGCGGCGGCCTCGTAGCTCAGTGGGCCGAGTCGCCGGATGAGCTTGCGGAGATCGGTGCCGGGAACAAACTCGGTGACAAAAAAATAGGTCTCCCCCTGGTGGTCGGCGTAGTGCACGCGAACCAGGTTCGGGTGGTCGAGTTGTGCTTGAATTCGAATCTCATGGCGGAACTTGGCAATCGTTTCAGCCGTGGTCTTACTCCGAGG
The DNA here is from genome assembly GCA_963700795.1 of uncultured Alphaproteobacteria bacterium. GTDB lineage: Bacteria > Pseudomonadota > Alphaproteobacteria > Rhizobiales > Beijerinckiaceae > Terripilifer. The sequence goes on from CAVOYX010000001.1 coordinate 565,573, forward strand.
CAGCACCTTGATTGCTTCGATCCGGCCCAGGATGTCGTGTTCGGCCTTGAACACGTGTCCCATTCCGCCGCGACCAATCGAGTCGAGTATGCGATAAGGCCCCAGCCAAAACTTACTGCGTCCTTGCTTGAGTTGCTCGACTTGCCAGTGGTTGAGTAGTTCGAGTTCGATGAGTCGCCTGCCGATGGCGTCGTCGGAGACCTCGTTAATGGAAACCGTGTTCTCGTCGCCGAGATCGCAGGCGGACACCCTGGCCATGTGAAGCTGCTCGTGGCTCACCAGACCGCTAGCCTCGGCGGCTTCGAGCAGGACCGACTTGGAAGGGCTCGCCATGTTCGGCCGAAACGAGTTTGAAAGGGACGTAGGTAAAGACGATTCCAGGGTGCGGCGACCGACTTAGCGAACCATGCGGTGCGAGCCCGCTGCCCCAAACCCTCGAGCGATGTCGCCTCTGGACTACGAAGGTCATGCAAGGCGAGTTCGCGGAGGTCTCGTATTACTGAGCAGCAGCGTCAGTCTAGCGTGTGCAAATGGCGTGCGCCAACTCATTGCCTGCCCAGTATTGGCCGCAAGTAGTTGTCCCGTCCAAAGTTACAGAGTTTCACGTGGGGGAAGCCTAACTCGCGGCCAGTACGCCGGCAGGGGGGCTACCACCTCGAGCGATTCCTTGCGAACCGGATGCTCCAGCGCAAGCCGGTAGGAATGCAACGCGATTCCCTCGGCAAGCTGGCTCGTTGCCCCGTACTTTCGATCGCCGACAATCGGGTGACCGATCTTTGCCAGTTGCACACGGATCTGGTGCTTTCTGCCTGTCTCTAGCATCACACTTACTAGTGACGTGTGGTCCAACTCCTCGATCACTTCGTAGTTCAGGGCGGCCCTCTGCGTTCCTGCGGCGTGCTCGCTGGTGGTATGCATGCGGCGGTGGCGTTCGTCCTTGCGGAGGAAGTGCTCCAGGCGGCCCTGGGGCTTCTCAAGGTGCCCCTCGACCACCGCCAGGTACTGCTTGTCGACGGTCCGGGATCGAAACGCTTCGGTAAGTCGCCGGGCCGACTTCGAGGTACGGGCGATCACGAGCACGCCCGTCACAGGGGCATCGAGTCGACTGACAATGCCAAGGTACACGTTGCCTGGCTTGTTGTACTTCTGCTTGATGTAGTCGCGTGCCGCCGAAAGCACGCTGGGTTTGTCGTCCGACACGCCCATAGTTGGCAGGCCAGCCGGTTTATCGACCACCAGCAAGTGGTTATCTTCGTACAAGACGGAAAGTGACATAGAGGTAGCGGTAAGAGTATCAATACCTGGTCAGGCGGTGGGTCGAAGCCGCATGGTGCACCGGGTGTTTTGGATAAGGTCTGGCATGAACGTCGATTCTCCCCAACTCATTCTGGCCAGTAGTTCGCCGCGTCGCCAGGAGTTGCTCCGCGAGGCCGGGTACGCGTTCTGTGTCGTGGAGCCCGACCCCCAGGCCGAGTGCGGCGTTTGCAGCAGTGGCGGGCCAGTGGAGTTGGTCCGCGAACTGGCCGTTCGCAAGGCGACCGATGTGGCGCGGCAGGTCCTGCAGCACGATCGAGAAAGCGGCGTTGTATTGCTGGCCGCCGACACGGTAGCCGAGTGCCAAGGGCAGATTCTCGGCAAGCCAGCGGACGAACTTCAGGCGCGGCAAATGCTCGAGCTGTTGCGTGGCAGGATGCACCGAGTGCTCACCGGAATTTGCCTGTGGCACCTTCCCAAGCACGGTAGCGCCGACACCCCTCACGTCGAAGCAGTGGCCACGGTGTTGCGGATGGACGACATTTCCGACGAAGCGATTGCCGAGTACGTCGACTCCGGCGGCTGGGAGGGGAAGGCGGGCGGATTCGGCTACCAGGACCGCCTCGGCTGGATCCATATCGACCAGGGTAGCGAAACGAATGTGGTTGGACTGCCTATGGAGCGTATCGGCGAACTGCTCACAAATTTCAAGGTGTTTACGACGCCACCGCGGTAGAGGATAATCGAACTTGCTGTGGCCCCAGTCTGCGAATTTGGCGTGCCAGATGTGGATGCCGACGCCTGGTGAATTCCTGCACGATTGTCGATGGTAGATTCGGCGACAAGCATACTCGATTTGACCATTGGGAGAAGAGGTACACTGATGCGCTACTTGCTGTCGCTGTTCCTGTGTGTGGGTTTGGTCGCTTTGCCCGTAGTTGCACAAGACCAGGCGGTGCTGACCTCCATGCCTAAGGGGGTCATCTCGAATCCGCCCGATTCCGGGCCATCGGTCAAGATCGACAGCGGTTGGATGGTGCCCTACACCGAGACCATTCCGGGTACGGACGTCGCGATCGAAATGGTGCCTGTGCCGGGCGGCGTGTTCACGTTTGGTAGTTCGCCGGACGAAGCGGGTCGCGGCGAGTACGAGTTGGCTGCCGTCGAGGTCGAACTGCCACCCTTCTGGATTGCCAAGCACGAAGTCACCTGGGCCGCCTACTGGCCGTACATGAAGCTGAACGAAGACTTCGCCAAATTCGAGACGATCGCGGGGAGCTTGGCGAGCGAGAACGCGTTGGTCGCCGCCGCTGCCAGGGAGGTGGTCGAGAAGCTGCCGGCGATTGCCGCCACGCTGGACGAGGAAGCGACGTACGTCGATGGGGTGACGGCGCCCACCGCCTTGTACGACGAAAGCACCACCTACGAGTGCGGCCAGGATCCGCAGCAGCCGGCTGCCACCATGACGCCCTACGCGGCCAAGCAGTTTACCAAGTGGTTGAGCAAGACAACGGGGGTTCAATATCGCCTGCCAACCGAGGCGGAGTGGGAATACGCGGCCCGGGCTGGCACCGATACCGCGTATCCCACCGGCGACGATATGGCGGGGCTCGATGACGTGGCGTGGTACGACGAAAACGCTGACTACGTTACCCACAACGTGGGCGAGAAACAGCCGAACGCTTGGGGCATCCACGATATGATCGGCAACGTGGCCGAGTGGGTGATCGACGAGTACACCGACGAACCCCATCGCCCGGCGGGCGACACGCTGACTTGGGCGGAGGTTATCAACTGGCCCACCAGGAATGAAGCCAGGGTGGTGCGCGGCGGTTTTTACGATTCGACAGCCGAAGAACTCCGTAGCACTTCGCGGTTCTACTCGGAAGACGTGGATTGGAAGTCCAGCGATCCCAGTTCGCCGCTGAGTCCCTGGTGGTACACCGATTATCCCTCGACTGGCGTGGGCTTTCGCATGGTGCGATCGCTCGAACCGCTCTCGCCGGAGTTGATCGCGAAATTCTGGGAGTTCAACAGCCCCGAGATCAAAGAGGATGTCGAGAATCGCATCGCTGGCCGGCGTGGAAAGCTGGGGCCGGCCAATCCGAACTTGCCCAAGGCTCAGGCCGCGCTCGAGGACCAGGCAGTCAAGGCACTGCTGGAAGGCGAGCACTGACCCCCCGCAACCGAGAGCCTCGCGACGCAGCCCGGAACCGAGTTCGACGGGTATCGGCGGGCCCGATGTTGCAATTCTAAACTCCCTCCGAGCGCGGTATACTAGTGCCCGCTGCAGGGAAGGTCGGCTTGGCGTCGGCGTAGCGATGTTTGGGTTTCCAACGTGAGGAGTGGCGTTGAAATTACGGCTTGGGTTAATTGGGCTCGGTAACAACTGGGCGAACCGCCACCTGCCCGCCCTGCGGGCACTGAGCGACCGGTTTGAGGTGCGAGCGGTCTGCGACCCCGTGGCTCATCGTGCGCAGCAACTGGCCCAGCAATTCCGGGCCCGGGCGTTCGACAGCTTTCGCGACGTAGCTTTTGCCGAGGATGTCGACGCGATCCTGCTCCTTTCAGCGCGGTGGTTTGGTTCGCTGCCCATTCTGGCGGCTTGCGAGGCGGGCAAGGCGGTGTATTGCGGTGCCTCGCTCGAACTCAGTGCCGAAGAAGCCAAATCGCTGCGCGAGACGGTTCGCGAGGCGGGCATTGCGTTCATGGCGGAGTTTCCCTGCCGGCTCGCCCCGGCGACGCTGCGGCTGCAAGAGCTGATGGCGACAAAGCTCGGCCCGCCGCGGTTGTTGTTTTGCAACCAGCGCCACACGGCTGCGAAAGGCAATAACGCTCGCGGGGTGAACCCCGTGGATTATTGCTCTACGAACGCGGTCAACATGCGGCAGACGGTGGAGATGGTGGACTGGTGCCGTTACCTCGTGGGCACCGAGCCGATGTCGGTGATGGGCCTTTCGCATCCGGGCGCCTCCGGGGATTCGGCCGAAGACTACCTGCTCATGGTGCTCGACTTCGACACTCCCAAAGGTGCCACGGCACGCCCGCAAGCGCAGATTGCCTGCGGCAGCTATGTCCGCAACGAGTGGTCGGAGGCCACGGCGTTTCGTCGACCGGCCGACCTCCAGGTGGTGTGCGAGCAGGGCATCGCATTTGTCGACCTGCCGGCTTCGCTGGTGTGGTTCGACTCGGCTGGCCAGCACATGGAGGCGCTCGATTCGGAGCGGCCCGTAGGCGAGCAACTGCTGCTGCACTTCCACCGTCAGGTCGCCAGCCTGTTGCTCAAGACAGCCAGTCTCGAAGACGCGTACCGTGCCACATCCATCGTCATCGCCGCAAAGCAAAGCCACCAGGAAGGCCGCCGCGTGAAGTGCGGTTGAGGGATTTGGTCGGTGGCCGGCCATCGTGGCACTTGTGTCACCGCTACCAACGCATCGGACCTCCCGCTCACCGCGGCAGGCGTTGCAAGCGGTGGTAGTGCAATTGCGTACTTCCGCCCTTCGTTGACACTGTCCGGAGTGTGCCGATAGACTGGTCGCAAGGCAATTGATAGCCACTTTCACCACCTGCAATCTAGACATGCCCACCGTCACCGAATCGATCGAACAACTCAGCATCAACACCATTCGCACCCTGTCGATGGACGCGGTCCAGGCGGCCAACAGTGGTCATCCGGGCACTCCGATGGCGCTGGCGCCCGTCGCCTACAAGCTGTGGGCCGACCACCTGCGGTACGACCCAACGGCGCCGTTGTGGCCGAACCGTGACCGCTTCGTCCTGTCGTGCGGCCACGCCTCGATGTTGCTCTATTCGATGATTCATCTGGCAGGCATTCAAAACGTGGATCGCGGCGGTGAGCTGACCGGCGACGCGGCGTTGTCGCTGGACGATCTCAAGAACTTCCGGCAATTCGGCAGCCTCACTCCGGGACATCCCGAGGTGAAGCACACCACCGGCGTCGAGACGACAACCGGCCCGCTCGGGCAAGGATGTGCCAACAGCGTGGGCATGGCCATTGCCCAGAAGTGGCTCGCCACCCGTTACAACCGGCCCGGCTTCGATCTGTTCGACTACAACGTCTACGTGCTGTGCAGCGACGGCGACTTGATGGAGGGAGTCTGCGGTGAGGCCGCCTCGCTGGCCGGGCATTTGAAGCTCGCGAACCTCTGCTGGATCTACGACGACAACCAGATCACCATCGAAGGCGATACCGATCGCTGGCCTTCAGCGAGGACGTCGCCACGCGGTTCGACGGCTACGGGTGGAACGTCGCCGCGTGGACGACGCGAACGACCTCGCTGCCCTCGAACAGGCGATCGAAGCCTTCAAGAAAACGACCGACTCGCCGACGTTGATCATTGCCGAGCGTGATTGGCTACGGTGCTCCCAACAAGGCGGATACGCACGAGCGCCCACGGCGCTCCGCTGGGCGACGACGAGGTGGCCGCCACCAAGCAGGCCTACGGCTGGCCCGCCGACGAGAAGTTCCTCGTGCCCGATGAGGTGATGGAGCACTTCGCCGAAAGCATCGGCGCGCGGGGCCGCGAAGTCCGCGACGAATGGGACGCCCGGTTTGCCGAGTACGCCAAGCAGCACGCCGGCCTCGCCGCGGAACTGCAGCGAATCTGGTCCGGCGAATTGCCCGAGGGTTGGGACGCCGACCTGCCCGTGTTCGCGGCCGACGAAAAAGGGATGGCCACGCGGACCTCGTCGGGCAAGGTGCTCAACGCCGTGGCCGAAGAACATCCCCTGGATGCTCGGTGGCTCGGCCGACCTCGCGCCCTCGACCAACACGCTGACTTCGAAGACGGCGGCGACTTTGCAGCGGGTATCGTACGGCGATCGGAACTTCCACTTCGGCATCCGCGAGCACGCCATGGCCGCGGCTGGCAACGGCATGTCCCTCTCCGGTTTGCGGGCGTACGTGGCCACGTTCTTCGTGTTCAGCGACTACCTGCGTCCGTCGATGCGTCTGAGCTCGATGATGCGACTGCCGGTGGTCTACGTCTTCACGCACGACTCGATCGGCGTCGGCGAAGACGGCCCCACGCACCAGCCGGTCGAGCAGTTGGCCGCCGCTGCGGGCCATCCCCAACCTGATTGTCATCCGCCCGGGCGACGCCAACGAAGTGGCCGAGGCGTGGCGAGTCGCCATTTCGCAGCGCGACAATCCCGGGCGCTGATGCTCACGCGGCAGAACCTGCCCACGCTTGACCGCGACAAGTACGCACCTGCGGCCGGCGCGGCTCGCGGCGGCTACGTGCTGGCCGACGCCAAGGGCGGCAAGCCCGAGGTGATCCTCATGGCACCGGCAGCGAGCTGTCGCTGGCGGTCGAGGCCTACGAAAAGCTCACGGCCGACGGTGTTGCCGCACGCGTGGTAAGTATGCCGTCGTTCGAACTGTTCGAAGCCCAAGACGCGGACTACCGTGAAAACGTCCTGCCTGCTAGCGTCACGGCGCGCGTCGCCGTCGAGGCGGGCGTGCGGCAGGGTTGGGACCACTATCTCGGCTTCGCGGGCAGGTTCATCGGCATGGACGACTTCGGCGCCTCGGCTCCCTACCAGGCAGTTTACGAAGACCGTGGCATTACGGCCGCTGCCGTAATCGACGCCGCCAAGGGCCTGCTGGCCTGATTGGCACTTTTCGCGGATGATGGACTCCCGGACCGCGGTGTTCGGCTGTGTCGTCGTTGCCATCAGGTTTGCTTACGCGGGTTAGGGAGCAGAGGAGGAAATCGGTCATGGGGTGGATCGCTTGCAGGTTGGTCTTGGCTTGCGGCCTGGTAGTCGTCGCATGCAATGAAAGTTTCGCCCGCACCTCTGGCGAGGCGAGTGTACTGGCCCACATTCCGAGCGAGACGCTTGTGGCGGCCCGCGTCGCGCGGCTCGACAAACTAGATGCCGCACTTCAACCGCTCGCCACCAATTTCGGGCTCACCTATCCCCCTATTGGCCAAATGGCAACTCAGCTCGACGGCATCGACGCCACGGGCGAGGCGGTGGTCGGCATTGCCGAGTACGAGTCGGAGGTCTACTTGCCATTTGTCCTGTTGCCGGTGAGCGACTATCGCGCCGTGGTCCGCGCGGGCGACGGCGATGCCGGCATCGAGGTCACTCCGCTCACGCTCGCGGGCGAAGAACTGCTCGCCAGCCAGCGGGGTGAGTGGGCGCTGGTGACCAACGTGGTGGAGCAGTTTGCGGCGCTGGGGCAGGTCGACGGCCCGACCGCCCAGCAGTTCGCGAACCACTTGGGCGACGAACTGCTCACCGTCGTCGTCACCGAGGCGGGGCTCGACGCGCTAAAGGCGATCGCCACCGCGCCGGGCGAATCGCCGCGGCAACTCGCCAACCGGCGACGCATGCTCTCGATCCGTCCCATGAACTGGCGGAGCCTCGACCAGTGGCGGCAGCGCGTTTCGCTCCAGCCCGATATGGTCGAGCGATTGCACTCGCGGTGCTCGGGCATAGTGCTCGCGGTCGATACCGACGAGCAGTTGCAAGCGGATCTGCGGGCCGTGTTTATTCCACGTGGCGAAGTGGCGGAGGCCACTGCCCGTCGCGCGACCGGGCCGCTGGAATTGCCCGACCAGCGTACGGTTGCCACGGCGGCATGTGCTTGGAACTCGCCGTGGGTCGAATGGCTGTTGCAGATGTACCTGGGCAGTTTTTCCGTCGGATCCGACGAGGTGGGGGTCCAATATTTTCGCGCCGGCGACTTCGAACGCTTTCGCGGCTCGATCGCAGCGGCGGGCGAATTGATCGATAGCGTGCAATTCCTGATGATTGCTCCACCCAGCGACAAGCCGACCATGAGCAACTCGGCCTTGCTCGCCACGGTGGCGGATGCCGACAAGTTCGTCGCCGGATTGGACGAAGCGGTAACCAACTGGAACCGGATGATTGAGACCGCGCGACGTAGCATCGACTTCCTGTACGAGATCAAACCGCTTGAGGTCGGCGAGTTGGCTGGCAAGCGGTACGCGATCGACCTGCCCACCGCGTTCCGCCAGGACAACGTCCCCGAGGTCCGCGAAGTGCTGGATAGAATGTATGGGCGGAACGGCGTGTGGGCGATGGACGTGCTGCCGGTGGACGATACACATGTGCTGGTTTCCGACTTGCCCGATGAGCTTCGCGACCAACTGCTCGAGCAAGTGCGATCCGGCCAGCCTGCAAGCCAGGTTGCCGAGGTTGGCTGGACCGTTACGCTCCACCCCGCCGTGCTGCAAGACTGGCTGAACAATGTCCGCCTCCAGAGCTTCGGCGAAAACGTCATTGGCTGGAAGCCCAAGTCGTTGGACTCGACCGGCAAGGTGCAAATCCGCCTCACGACCCACGCGCCGGTGCTCACCGTCGAATCGCAGATCCCCAGCGACGTGATGAAGGCGGTGGGCGAGCTGGTACGCGAATAGCGTTTCGAAGTCGGCGAGCTACTACGCGTCGCCGGGGCCCGCGCGGAGTTTTGTCCGTTTTGTCCCCAAAATGGCGAAAACGATTTACGGGGACTTTACGCGGTGGGTTTTGTCCCCTTCGGTTTCCCAACATCGCGTATTTCGTAGCGTATTCGCATTCTGGTGGGGACAAAACTGGGTGGGTTTTGTACAGGGGTGCGCAGCCGAGGGGACAAAACGATTGGTGAGCAGGCCACTGGTGGCATCTACTACCAGTCTCAAGGAGCTTCCAGCGACGGAAGAATTTGGCTTGCAGCGCACGACCACGCGACCACTTCGCAAGGCTCGAAAAGCCGCGCCCGCTAGCCAGACCAACCGACCGGTTAGCGAATGCACAGTACCATCGCGGGTGGCCCAATTTCAATAAGAATCCAGCCGTAAGGGGGATGCAGTCCGCTACCGGGTGGTGTGTGGCTGGCTGTCCCCCCGGGATCGTGCAAGAAACCGCGGACCCCGGTCTGCCCGAACTCGGTTGGCTAGTAATGGGCGAAGCCAGTGGCACACTACGAAGTGGCCCGTGCCACCCCGCCGTGAGCCTTCCCTCTCTCACGTGTGTGTTTTCTATGGATCGTCGTCCAAGTCGCTACTGAATCACTTCGCGAATCAAAACCTTCGCTTACGCACGTTACGCGTGCGACGGGCAAGGTGGTCGCGCTAGTCGATGTCTACGGTCTCGCCGCCCAGCCAGGTTTGGCACGGGGGCGTCGTGTCGCTCAGAATGGCCGAGAGGATGTCGGTGTGGGCGTCTGGTACGCCGTCGGGGATGGGCACGGCGGTCATGTCCGCGTAGCGTCCCGGTGAGAGCGCACCGACCAAATGGCCAAGGCCCATCGCGTGGGCGGCGGCCAGCGTTCCCATTTCGAGCATCACGGCCGCGGGTACGCGCGGATGGCGGGCCGCCGCGATGCGCATCTCGTTGAGGATGCTGAGGTCGGGGTTCGAAGCCAGGCTGTCGGTGCCCAGTGCCACGCGGACTCCTAGCTGCAGCGCGACTTCGAGTGGGTACGGATCGTGCCCGAAGTAGTTGTGCGTGCGGGGGCAGTAAACCAGCGACATCGAGTCGCGGTGACGCGCGAGGAAGGCCAGTTCCTTGCGCTCAAGGTAGTTGCCGTGCACGACCAGGGCCTTGGGCGCGCGGGTGAGGATCCGCAGGTAGTCGAGCGGCACCGAGCCGCGGGGCACTGCCCAAGGGTCCCACATGCTCCGCTCTTCGAGGATTTCCTGGAAGCCGCCAGCGCCGGTGGTCAAGAAGTCGAGTTCTTCCTTCGATTCAGCCAGATGGAACGCGACGGGCAGGTTCCATTCGGCGGCGGTGTTCACCAGGTTTCGCAGCAGCGGTGGCGACACCGTGTAGGGGGCGTGCGGCGCAATGCCCTCGAGCGGCGTGCCGCCAAGTTCCGGCAAGCCTTCGGCCTTGCTCCGCTTGAGCTTTTTGACCAGGCCAGAATGCGCCGAGGGGGCACGGGCTTGGGAAAATCCGATTACCTCGTGGAACCTCAGCGAGCGGGGGCCGCACTCGTTGGTGGCCAGCTCCAAGGGGTCGTAGGTGGCAATGTCGCCCAGTGTGGTCACACCGTGGCGGATCGACTGCATCTCGCCGGCGGCAACAGCGTTGAGCTTTTTCTTGGGTGTCATGCGTTCGGCCACCACCAGCCGGACCCAGTCCGACATCGACATGCCGGGCTTACCAAGCCGCTTTTTGCGGTCGGAAAGGTCGAGGTGGGTATGGGCGTTGACGAGGCCAGGAAGCAGCGCCACGTCGCCCAGGTCGGTGATGGGGACACCGGCGGGGGCCTTTGCGGAAACCTGCTTGACCTTGCCACCTTCGATGTGCACTACACCATCGAACAGCGGCGGCGCTGCGACGGGGAATACGATGCGAGCACGGACGGCAGTGGCCGTCTTGGGGAGCACAGAATGTCGGATCATCAACTACAATGGGCCTGAAAAAAGGGGGGTAAGTTACGCCCCCGATTCCTCAGCGGGCGCAGTCGGGGGCAGGGGCGAACGGGCGCCTCCTTGGAAACCGAATGTGCCCGCCAGGCGGCACGATTGAGGTCCGACTTGCCAAAGGAGAACCATCGCCGAAAGCCCGCAGAGGACGACCACCGGCATGGTATAGCCGAGGCCGACAACCGGCGAGGCGGAAGGGCGAAAAACCCAGTCCGCCAGGGGGCCGTCCGCGAGCGTGTCGGCGAATCTCGTTCGCAACAACTGCAATCCGTTGTACCCCATATGAAAGGCGATACAAGGCGTAATTTGTGAGGTTTTCAGGGCAATGTAGCCCAGTACCAGGCCCAGAAGTGTGGCGGAAATCGTTTGCTGCAAAGCACTTGCGTGTGCCAAGCCGAAAAAAACCGCAGATAAAACTACCGCCCAACCAGGCGACAAGCGGGACCGGAAGCCACTCAGCACAAATCCCCGAAACGCGAGTTCTTCACAGACGGCGGGCAACACGGCCATCAAGAGCAGCACCACCCCCAGCGGCAACTCCCAGCCGCCCCCCGTGGCTTCGAGGTTCCGCGCGAGTTCCACCAAGCCGGCCGGCAGCGGCAGGAACTCCACGATGCCTTCGAGCAGCGCCGTGCCAACCGGATTGAGCGCCACGGCCAGGAGCAGGGCCAGGGCCACTTGTTTCCACGGAATGGGCCGCGCGAGCAGGAACGTCTCGGCCAACGACCGAACGCTCACCAGTGCGGTCAGGAGCGTGGGCAGCAGGATGCACACCAGCTGGCTGAACAAGATCAGCTTGATAAAGCCCCCCGCTGTGGTGATGTCGAAACCAACGCCTTGGGAGACAAATTGCACAATGAAGATGAGCGAGATCAACATTGCGGACGCGGCCAGGCGGGGCGTGTCGGGACGGTGCGTGTAGGCGTAGCGAACCCAGGTGGCGAGGTCGAAGTTTTCCGTATCGCGGAACAGCACCGACTCCTGGTTGAACTGGTCGACTGCCCACCGGACGGCGATGGCGCAGCGCCGATCGTCACCGCGGCTACTGGCAGCAGGTACGTGGCCGCGAGCAGCAATTTGCCTTCCATGGCGGCTTGCATCAACAGCACCATGCCGCTGATCGGCACCAAGCTGGTGGCAAGGTTGAGTTCCACGCCGGGGAGCAGCGGCAGCATCATCAGTGGCATGCAGACCAGGAACAGCGGCATCAAGTAGTATTGGCCTTCCTTGGTGCTCCGGGCTAGCGCCGCTAGTGCCAGGCTGGCAGCGCTAAAGAACGCCGCCATCGGCAACAGGGCGATCAGGAGCCATCCGATCGACGCCAGCGACGGGGGCGACAGTGGTTCGGAGCCCGCCGGCGCCATGGCATTCAACTGGTTGATGATCAACTGTCCCGTAATGGCCATGCTCGCCAGGTTGCACAGCGCGCTGCCGATGCTGAAGGTGAGCACGGTGAGCAGCTTGCCACCGACGATTTCGCTGCGCTGGGCCGGGCTGGTGAGCAGGGTTTCGAGCGTGCCGCGCTCTTTCTCGCCTGCGCACAGGTCGACGGCCGGGTAGAAGGCGCCGGTAAGGGCGCAAATAAATACGATAAAGGGCAGTAACTTCGACCAGAACGCGGCCTGCCGTCCCTGCGCGGTGGCGATGTTTTCGTCCTGCACTTCGAACGGGTGGGTGATTTCGATGGGCAGCCGCCCGGCCACCAGATTGCTGCGGATAATCTGCGACTGCCAGCGGTCGAGCAGGCTATGGACACGCGAGTTGGCAAGTTGCGATTCGTCGCGGGCGTCGTAAAACACCACCGGGTCGGGCGGGTTAGGGGGCGTCTCGGTCCACTGAGCCGCATTGGAGTTGCGTGTTGCCTCGCGGAGCGCCAGCATTCGTTCGGCAAACCCCGGCGGGAAATAGACCACCGCGTCGAGCTCGCCATCCTTCATTCGCTGCTGCGCGTCGGCCAAAGCCTTGCCGACGTTGTCGATGGTTTGCACGTGGATCCGCTCGGCGATCGATTGATCGTGGAACAACTTACGGGCGAATCCGCCATCTTCAAGCAAGCGGGGCAGGTCTTCGTGCGCGGCGAGTTGCTCGTAGCCAACCACGGCCACCGTAGCGGGACTTTGTTGCATGAACTGGGTGAGCCGACTGAAGGCGATGCCCATCATCGGGTAAATCAATAGCGGCAACACGCCGATGACGAACAGCGTGCGGCGATCGCGCAACTGGTCGCGCATTTCGCGCCGCCAAACGAGTTGGACATGACCCCAATTCACGCGACGGACTCCTGGGTAGCGTGGTCCGATGGAGCCGCCATCGCCAGCCGCTGTTCCTCTTTGCCAATCAAATCAAGGAATACGTCCTCAAAATCGTCGTAGTCGTACTCGGCGTGCAGTTGTTCGAGCGAGCCCTCGGCCAGGATGCGGCCGCGGTGCAGGATGGTGATGCGCGTGCACAGGCGTTCGACCTCGCGCATGATGTGCGACGAAAAGAGAATGCACTTGCCTTGGTCGCGGAGCTCGCGCACCGTGTCCAATAGCGCCCGCGCCACCAGCACGTCGAGGCCGTTGGTGGCCTCGTCGAAGATCAGCACGGGCGGGTCGTGCACCATCGCCCGGGCGATGGCGACCTTTTGCTTCATGCCAGTCGACATTTTGCCGCCCAGGACGTTGCGAATTTCGTTCATCGCCAGCCGATCGAACAGCGTTTCCATCCGCTGGCGGAGGAGTTCGCGGTCCAGGCTGTGCAGCCGGCCGAAGTATTCCACCATCTCCCAGGCCGTCATGCGGTCGTACATGGCCGTGCTGGCCGATATGTAGCCAATCTGGTGGCGGACCAACTCTGGCTGGGTGACGCAATCGAAGCCGTTGATGCGGGCCACGCCGGCGGTGGGTTTGAGCAGGGTGGCCAGGATCCGTAGCGCCGTGGTCTTGCCGGCTCCGTTGGGGCCCAGCAGGCCGAACACCTCTCCGGGGCCGGCGCGAAACGACAAATGATCGAGCGCTACCCGCGGACCTAGCTTTAGGTCGTCGTATACCTTGGCAAGGCCGATGGCTTCGATCATGTGACTAGGGGCGAGGATCGCGGGGCGGGAAGCGAGCAGGCAACGTTGGGACGAGGGGTGAGTCGCGGCAACGCGCGCCTCTCGCCCCTCTCAATCTACCTTACGATGGGCAACTGGGACGGTTCGGTTTTGCGGACTGGCGCGATCGACTCGATTTCGCCATCGATTAGCTCGTAGAACACGTTTCGCTGCCGGGGTTGGTAGCCGAGTTCGCGGATTGCCTCGCGAATTTCGTCCAGCGTCAGGAAGTGCACGGTGCCCGCTTCGGCCACCACGTTTTCCTCGATCATCAGGCTGCCCATGTCGTTTGCGCCGTACAGCATGGCGAGTTGGCCGATCTTGAGGCCTTGGGTTACCCAACTCGATTGAATGTTCGTGAAATTGTCGAGGTACAGTCGGCTGACCGCCTTGGTCTTCAGGTACTCGAACGAACCAACCGTCGGCATATCGGCCATTTCGGTGTTCTCGGGCTGGAAGGTCCAGCAAATGAAGGCCGTGAATCCGCCGGTCTCGTCCTGCAGTTGGCGCAGGCGGTCGAGATGCTCGATTCGCTCGGCCAGCGTTTCGACGTGGCCGAACATCATGGTCGCCGTGCTGCGGCCACCCAACTCGTGCCACACGCGATTGACGTTCAGCCAGTCGTCGGTCAGCACCTTGCCGCGGGTGATCGCCTTGCGAACGCGGTCGACCAGAATCTCCGCGCCACCACCCGGCAGGCTACCCAATCCCGCGTCGCGGAGGCGGTCGAGCACCACTTCGGTCGGCAGCTTCGAGATCTTGGTGAAGTGGTAGATCTCCGGCGGGCTGAAGCCGTGAATGTTGACCTGGGGAAACTCGGCCTTGATGTCGGCAAGCATCTCTTCGTACCACTCGAGCTTGAACTCGGGGTGCAGGCCGCCTTGCAGCAGGATCTGGTCGCCGCCGAGGTCGACTGTCTCTTCGTACCTTTTCGAGGATCTCTTCGCTCGGCAGCACGTAGCCTTCGTCCGACTTCGGCGAGCGGTAGAAGGCGCAGAAATCGCAGACGGCGGTGCAGACGTTGCGTGTAGTTGATGTTGCGATCGATGTTGTAGGTGCGGTACGACTCGGGATGCAGGCGGCGCGTCACCGCGTCGGCCGCCCGGCCGAGTGCTGCGAGGTCGCGGCATTCGAGCAGTTGCAGTCCTTCGTCGGGGGACAGTCGCTCGCCGGCCACTGCTTTGTCGAGCAGGTCGTAGTCGGAGGCCGTGGCGGGTGTGTTAGTGGGTTGAGCAATCATCGTAGGCGGGAGTGATGCTGAGGGTGGGATGGCAGGTGGTCGCCAGCTTCGCGCTGCGACATAGTTGGGCAAACCGCTGCATGCCGCGGCGTTCGCTGGGTCCAAGTGTGAAGTGCAAGTTGCGGGTGAGATAGTCGTGGGCGACTTGATGGTCGAGCCCCAGGCGGGTGGCTTCGCTCGCGACAATCTCGTCGACTCCCGCGACGCCGCGATCGCGGACTTGTTCCAAGGTGGCCGCCAGTTGGCCGGCATCGACGGGTAAATCGGGTCGCGCCACCCAGGCGGCGAACACAAAGGGTAGCTCCGCCCACCGGCACCAGCGATCGCCCAGGTCCCACACTTCGTGGTACGCCTCGTCCTTGGCCTGCATGGCGCGGTCGCCAATCAACAGCACCGCGTCGGCGTCAGTATCTTCCAACCGAGAACCAATGGGCAGCGGCACTAGTTCCGGCTGCAACTGGTGCAGTTGCATCAGCAGAATCTGCGACAGGGCCGCGCTGGTGCGGGAGCCTTCGTCGAGGGCCATGCGGCGGACCTTCTTGGGCGGCGTCCGAAAAAACAACTTGACGCTCAGCACCGGGCCGCAGCAGGCGATGCACGCATTGGAAACCAGCTGAAATTCGGGCTGCCGCAGGTATTCGACAATCGGCACCAGGGCCACGTCCAGCCGTCCCTCTGCCAGGTCGTCGGCCAGTCGGCTCGGCAGGTCGTAGCGAATGCTGGCGTGCGGCAGTGCATTGGCGAGACCATGCACGAGCGGCTTGGAGTTCAGGTACGAAACCGCCCCGACCTTCAACCGTACGCCACCGTTGATTTCTGGGTCCATGTAGGAAGTATAGCGAGTGGGCCGAAAACCGTCAGTGCCGGCACGCTGCCGACCGAAAGCCGCCGCTTGCGGCGCGACTGTGAAAATTGCATGAAGAAGTCGGCGCGACCACGTCAAGCGGGTCTCCTTGTGGCACAATTGCGGTCACGCGTCGGTCCTCTGTTGGTTGGATAGTTTGATTGCGTAGAGTTCGCTGCGTCACTACTTGAGGAACCTCGCCTGAACGCTCGCCGCGACAAATGTCTGTAGCGGCGACCAGTTGCTTGCTAAAGCCATCGCCCGCTGGCCGGCCCGCAAGGCGGTGTAGGGCGAGGCGGTGCAGGGCGAGGCGGCGTTTTACGCCATCGCCAATTGGGCGATTGGCAAGTACGACAAGAAGACGGGCAGCCAACTGGCTACCTGGACCGCCACCGACGAGTTGCCGCTGCGGCATCTGAATTCCGGCGACCGAAGCGAGACTTGGTGGCGTCGAAGAGTCGGGGGCAAAATCCCGAGTACTCGTGCCGCTCACTTTGAGCCTTAGTCAGTCGCCTATCACCAATGTCCAAGCCTTTTGCTTCCCGCACCAGAAGCAGTGGTGCGACGCACCCTGCTTGGGGTGTGCGTTGTGGTACAACCACCCTTTGAAATCGCACAGGTCGGCTGACGAGTGCTCCGGGTCGAGGCCGATCGCGGCCGCACCAGCCGGAATTCCTGGCCTATTGATTGCTCCACCGCGAAAGGACACTGTGCCGCTGCTCCGAAACGGTGTTTGCCGCGGGCAAAAACGCTGGCGGCGGCTCATTGGAGGCGGAGCGGTCAATAGTTGTGCGTGCTGAGTCGGACTTGCGGTGCCTTGCAGACGCGGTACCAAAAGGCGCTCGCTAAGGTCTGGTGTTTCCGCATTGGCAAGCGATTTGCTCTGGAGGTTCATTCCGGGCAAGCGTCCTGAGCGGGCGATCAAGATCCAGAGATCAGAATTAGCAGGTAAAGATGGCTCCCAAGAAAGTCGCGATCGCTTGCCAAGGCGGTGGCACGCACGCCGCGTTCACGTGGGGTGTGCTTAAGGAGATTTTGGAGACTAAACAAAAGTGGGATGCCGCAGCGGATGGTGCTGCAACCATCGATATCACGGCTCTTAGCGGCACCTCGGCCGGCGCTCTGTGGCGCTGGCCACCTGGTACGGCATGGTCCCCAATACGGCAGATGCCGACTGTGGAACGGTCGAGAAGGCGGTCGAGCGGCTGGACTTCCTCTGGAACACGTTTGCCGCGACCACCCCGACGGAGAAGGCGGTTAACGCGGCGGTCAATGCTGCGTTGGAGCTGAAGCGGCATCGATTTCCCCTGCCAACGACCGATCCCTACAGTTTCTCGATGGATCTGGCCATGCTAAGTCTTTCCCTGTTGGGTGCGCGGGAACAATATCTGTCGTTCGCGTCTCTGCTTGATTCGCTCTGTCCGCACTTTGCCAACGTCGATTGGCCGCAAGTTGCCCAGTCTAATCTTCGCATGCTGGCCGGCGCAATCGAAATTTGCAGCGGTAATTTCGAGGTGTTCGATTCGCACAAGACCCTCGAGGAACTCGGCTTGCGAACAGGCCGCCGCGACCACGACCAATACCAGGTAACGCGGTGGCGGATGAGACGGTCACTGTCGCTGGAGGGAGTGGCTGCCTCCGGAACGCTCCCCGAAGTTCTTCCCGCTCAACTCATACCGAACATGTCGTTCCCCACGTGCAAAGGAGGGACGACTCGGCGAGATGGCCTGTACTGGGATGGCTTGTACTCACAGAATCCGCCGGTGACGCTGCTTCTGGATGAAGAGTCGAAGCAGAACAAGCCGGATGAGATCTGGGTGATCCGCATCAACCCACAAGAGACAAACGAGAAGTTGAGGAGCCTCGAAGATATCCACAATCGCGAGAACGATCTGGCCGGCAATCTCTCTTTGAATGCAGAGCTTGATCACATTCTCACGATGAACGGGTGGATTGCCAAGTACGGAACTTCGCATCCACTTCTGGCCAACCGGAAGATCGTCGCCGTGCGGACCATCAAGATGAAGCCCACTACCGCCTGGGGGATGCATTTCTCGACCAAGCTCAATCGCAGCCGCGAGCAGATGGAGACGATGTTTCGGGAAGGATGCGACGTGGCCCGAGAATGGCTGGCGGTTTGGCGGTCGCGTGGCGACGCTTTCGCCTCCTATCCCAACGACGCACGCTACCCCGAGCCCGATGGGCTCATCCCGTGCGCGGAGGCACCTTCATGATCGACCTGCTGGCGGTGCTTCTGGCACTCGGGCTGCTGATCTACCTGGCCTTTCGTGGGATCACCCTCATCCTGCTAGCGCCGGGCGCTGGATTGCTGGCAGCCTTGCTCACTGGCGGACTTCCGCTTCTGGCGGCCTACACGCAGATCTTCATGAGCAATACCGGCCAGTTCATTGTCTCTTTCTTTCCGCTGTTCCTGCTGGGCGCCATCTTCGGGAAGTTGATGGACGATACGTGTTCCGCGCAATCCATCGCTCGCGGTGTTAGTCGATGGCTCGGCGCTCAACGCGCGATTGCCTCGGTAGTGCTTTGCTGCGCCGTGCTGACGTATGGAGGCGTGTCGGCGTTTGTCGTTGCCTTTGCGATTTTTCCGGTAGCTGCCGCTTTGTTCCGCGGGGCGAACATCCCCAAGCGTTTGATTCCAGGCGCGATTGCGTTGGGTGCCTTTTCGTTCACCATGACGGCACTGCCAGGAACGCCAGCCCTACAGAATGCCATTCCCATGCCATTCTTCGGCACCACCGCCTTTGCCGCTCCTGGCCTGGGAATCGTCGCCAGTGTCATCATGTTCGCCCTTGGTCTGATGTGGTTGAATCGTCGCGCTTCGACTGCGCGTGCGGCCGGTGAAGGCTACGGCGCGCACGACGACGCACCTCCGGAGCCGGACATCGTGAACCGCGAACAAGCGCAAAGTGGTGGATTCGATATCGCCGAGCTACCCGCAGGAGCGAAGAGCGGCGAGACGCGCGAGAATCTGCCGCCGTTTTGGCTGGCGCTGCTGCCGATTCTCGTCGTGATCGTCTCGAACTTCGTCTTCATCGAATTCGTTGTCCCACGCATGGATACGAGTTATCTAGCGGAGCCCCGGTTTGGGGCGACGACGATCGAGAACGTTCGCGGGGTGTGGGCTGTCATCATTGGCCTAACGCTAGCCATTTTGCTGCTGATCGTCGCGAACTGGAGTCGCCTGCTCGACTTACGGCAAAGCCTCGACAGGGGAGCCGACGCGTCGGTGCTGCCTATCTTCAACACGGCGAGCCTTGTTGGCTTCGGGGCGGTGATTGCCGCTCTGCCGGTTTTCGATTTAGTAACCGAGGCGGTGATGGGCATGGGTGATCGCAACCCTCTGGTATCGGTGGCGGCGTCCGTATCCTTTTTGTCGGCCATGACTGGATCGGCATCTGGTGGCATGAGCATTGCGCTCGACGTGCTCGGTCCCAGCTTCGTTGAGAACGCCAATGCGGCTGGCGTCTCGCTCGATGCAATGCACCGCGTCACGGCGGTTGCCTCGGGAGCCTTGGACGCACTGCCACACAATGGGGCAGTGATCACGCTACTATTTGTTTGTGGGCTCAGTCACCGTGAGTCGTACTTCGACATTTTCATGACGTCCATCGCCGCTCCCTTGATCGCGCTGGTCATTATCATCGTCGTAGCAACGCTGTTCGGCTCGTTCTGAGGCGACTGCCATCCTCCGCACTCTGTCGGGGTGGACCTCCGCTGAAATCGATTGCAGGGATCGTCACGAAACTTTCATGCACCCCGATCCCTCTCATCTTATTGATCGAGTCCGCGGCCCCAAAATCCAGTCCAGCCGCAGCAATAAATCGCCGCCAGCGAGGGACGAGACAAGCCGTCACGCTAGATTGGACGCCAACGCTGGTGGCCTGGTAGTTCCGAATGGATGCGAGGATGTCTGCCGCGGTGCCGCTTTTCTCCCCCTAGCGGCCACCGCTCGCCCACGCCTGGTAGCGCTCGCGGTACCCGTAGCCGAAGTAGTCGATGGAGAACTCGTTGCGGACCTTGTACTTTTTGAAGATCTTGACGATCCGCCCGTCGGTCCAGGCCGCCATGGCATCCTCTCGAGCTTGTGCCATGCGTTCCCAGAGTATTGCCTTCTCCTGGTCGGTCATCTCGGGCACCATTTCCAGGTAGGCGTTGTAGGTCCGCTGGGCGCCTGGCGATCGAGTATAAACATCCATCAGTTCGATGGATTTCTCTTCGCCCACTTCGGCACGCAGGTCGCGTAGTAGCCCCTGGATTTGCGGCGCGAACTCGGCGTAAATCGGGTCGATGTCTTCGGTCATGATCGTTAGGGCACGTAGTTCGTCTTTCTCTTTTCCGTCGCCGGGACTGCGGGCGGCATCCCAGGCGGCCCAGGCGGCGTCGAGCCGATCGTCGACCTGCTGGTGCCACGCCCACACGCGGCCGAAGTGCTCACTCACTATCGCGGCCACCTTATCGGTCTTGGCTGCGTCGGCTAACTCGAGCGATTCGGCAAGGCGGCGACCCTTGCGGTCGACGTCGCCTTGCAAGGCCTCCGGCAAAGTGGGCGACCACCAGTCGGGGTACTCGCCCTGGTCGATGGCCCATTGCCCGCTGGCGGCCACGTTGGCGGCCGTTTGTGCGGCGGCGGCCATGGCGGGAAGCAAGAGTACCGCTACCACTAGCAGGGTCACTCGTAACCTTTGCCTGTTCATGAGAGTCTCCGGTGGGGGATTCGGGACCCTACATGCTACCGGCAAACGCCATCGCTAACGCTCCCTGGCCCGCCTCGTTTTCGGTCACCGGCGGATGTTGCGGCGAAGTTGGGGCAAGCCGTGTGAGTGTCACCGCAGTGGGTGCAGAACCTGGTCCGATAGTGCCGCATGCGTGGGTGATGAATCTAAGGAAACGGAGGAAACAGCGAGAAAGTTGCTCTGCTTACTCGGTCTTCTCCATGGGCTCGAAGTGGGACCTTGTCGCGCCTGCCTGGGCCGCTGCTCCTGCGTGGCGGTTGCGGCACTCAAAAACGCTGGCGGCGGCTCATTGGAGGCGCAGCGATCAATAGTTCGAATCGCACGTAGTGTGCCCACCTATTTGCTGTCACTCCAGTTCCAACCGTCGGAACGCCCGCAACCCCATGTAGAGGGGCACCACGGTGGTAATGGTGCCGATCACTACCGCTGCGATGGTGCCGTACAGCAGCCAGTGCCGCCATTGGTCGGGATGCAGGAAGGTCTCGCTGAACTTGCCGCGGCCTGCGATCAGGTAGAAGTGGCAGGGCAGGGCGGTGCAGACCACGATCAGGATGATGTACAGCGCGCTGAGCACGAGGTTGAGGGTGCCGCCGAAGCCGGCGGCGATTTTC
Source organism: uncultured Alphaproteobacteria bacterium (assembly GCA_963700795.1). GTDB lineage: Bacteria > Pseudomonadota > Alphaproteobacteria > Rhizobiales > Beijerinckiaceae > Terripilifer. The sequence goes on from CAVOYX010000001.1 coordinate 586,756, forward strand.
GATGGCGACGATTCGCGAAAGTCGGGCATCATGGCACCCAGCCCCACCGCGATCGACGCCAGGCCAATGCACAACAAGAGGCAAGTCAATTGATGGACCGCCACGACCAGCAGGTCGATCTGCAGCATCAGGTCGCTCAGCAGGATCAGCATCGCGCACGGCAGCCACGAACCGAGCGCCGCGAACACGAACTTGCTCCACAGGATTGTCTCGCGCGGCAGCGGCAGCAGGCCGAGGACCCAGAATCGTCGCCCTTCGAGGCTGATCATGGGGAAGATGAACCGCGTGGTGAACGTCGAAAGAATCAGGCCCACGACCGCCAGGTTCAAGAAGCTGACCATGTTTACCCAGGTGATGTAGCTGAGGTCGTTGCTTGCGAACGAAAGCGGTCGAGATTGAGGAAGTACAGCCCCAACAGGCCGAAGAAGATCAAGAACTGCGACCACTGCACGGGGTCGCGCCGGAGTAGTCGCCAGTCTTTGATCAACAAGAGTTGCACCGGCTTGGGAAATCCGGCCAGCAGGGCACCAAGCAGCCGGTCGATCCAGGGCGACCTTGATTTGCCGCCGCTGCCGCGGCGCGCATTCGACCATGCTGTACCCCTCGCGGAGCCACGCCTTACCGGCCCGAACGACCAGCAGGTGACCGACCAGGGCGTTCATGATGAGCACGGCCAGGTACATGCAGCTTTGCACGACAGGGACGTCGAAACCGGTGGTTTCGGACGATGAGTGCAGGGATCGCCCCGCCTCGAGCAGGCCCTTACTCAGCCACGAGCTGGGGAGCCACTCCTGCTGGGTGAAGCGAAATCGGCGGATTGTCTGCTGGAACCACTCGTTGCCAAACAGTTCCATCTGGGGTCCGCTGACGGTATTCCAGATAGCCCTGCCGGCCAGCACCACCGACGCCATGGCCACACCGGCGACAATGGCCACTGAGTTTGGGAAACTTACTCACCAGCAGCAGGCAACACGCGGCGCCGATGCTGCACGGGATGTAGACAAACGCGACGATCATGGGGAGCAGAATGGCGTAGTAGTACCACGGTGCCTCCACCACCACGCCGTAGGCCAGCATCATGGGGCTGGCCAGCAGAAAGAAACCCCAGCAACTGAAGGACGATCGCCTCCTGGAACTTGTGGAGGACGATCCGCTCGGCGCGGGCCGGCATGGTGAGCAGCAGCCTGAGTTTCCGGCGAGCGGAACAGCGTGCCGTACAGGATGATGCCCGACGAGAAGACGAGCATCACGTTGAGCGACGCGAAGAACAGATGGAACACCAGTTTGAAGGTCTGGGCATGGTAGGGGTCGCCGGCGCCGCCGATTTGGTGCTTGACGAAGTAAAACGCCTGGTGGAACAGCACGAACAGGCCGCTCCAGAAAAGCAGGCTCAGGGCCACGATGAGCGTCGTCCGCAAGCGGGCGGAGGTATACAGTCTGCCACAGGAAGGCGCGGACAATGCGGAACCGCATTCGCCAGAATAGCTGTGCCTCGGAGTCCTCGGAAACCGCATGCCGGACCACGGTGCTTGCAATATTCTGCGTTATTGCCATTCAAGTTCCACTACGCGGTGGCCTCCAGGTTTTCATTTTCTGGAGGTGTGTTCATCATGTGCAGGTAGAGCGATTCGAGCGTGGGGTCGTTGGTGGGGTGCAGTTGTCGCAGTTGGTCGACCGTGCCCGTGAATAGCAGCTTGCTCTGTCGCATGACACCTATCCGATCGGCAATCTCTTCGGCCGCCGCCAGCGTGTGGGTCGACATGAACACACACAGTCCGCTATCGACCTCGGCCCGCAAGAGATCTTTCACCAGGCGAATGCTTTGCGGATCGAGTCCCACCATCGGTTCGTCGACCACCAGGATTCGCGGATTGTGAAGCATGGCCGCGGCGAACACGGTTCGTTGTTTCATGCCGTGCGAGTAGCTCTCGCACAGGTCGTCGACAAAGGGTGCCAGGCTGAACCGCTGGACCTCGCGATCGATCAGCGATTTGGCTTGCTTGGCGTCGTAGCCATACATGCCGGCGATGAAGTCGAGAAATTCGCGGCCCGATAGCTTGTCGTACAGGTAGGGCTGGTCGGGTACGTAGCCGAGGAGGCTCACCGCCTCGCGGGTCGACTCGACTAGGTCGTAGCCGTCGACCGTGATGCTTCCGGTTTGTGGCCGCAGCAGACCGACCAGCATTTTGATGGTGGTGGTCTTGCCGGCGCCGTTGTGACCCAGCAGTGCGAACAGCTCGCCGCCATGCAGGTCCAGATTCAGATTGTCGACTGCTCGCTTCGCTCCGTAATCGCGGCCGACTGCTTTAAACTGAACAATAGCGGCCATCAAGCAGACATTGGGGACGGGCTGTGTAGCGGAAGCAGGGTAACTCGACGAAGACGGAACTGGCCGCGGTGCAAACGGCACTCGCTGGACCGTAATTTTAGCCGATTGCCCGTCGACAGCTAGTCGCTATCCACCGGTCGGAGCGATGACCGCGCGATCGGGCGTGGCGAGAGTAGCGAATTCGTCGAGTTGCAAAAGTCCGGCGGCCAAGGTCTTGGTCCGCTCGTCGTTCTCACGATCGAATCGCAACAACACATCCATGAGCACGATTTCTTCCCGCAGGACCTTGCCCGAATCGCCCACCCAAACGGTAGAGCGGCGGCGGTTCTCGGAGGAAATGCCCGTCGAATCGATGGAACGGTACTCGATGCGGCGTGTATTGACCAACTTGCCATCGATTAGCAGCGGTTGCTCGTCCAGCACTTCGGCTTCGATCAACTCGATCGCTCCCTGCGGCCCGCCGAACGGGTTGTAGACTTCCTTCTGCCATTTTCGGCCGGTGTACACCTGTAGCAGCGTCGCATCCGGCGTGAGCTTGCTGCCAAGCATGGCGTGCTCCGGCCAGGGGTAGTTCAGTCGATGGACGACTTCGCCATACTGTAAACGCAAGCGAATTTGCCCTTCGTCCACCACACCCTTCATGAGGATGGCGGAAGGCAAATCGTTGATTTCGACGCTCGATTCGAATAACGACAAGTTCCCCAGCGAGTCGAGCGTGGTGCGTGAACGCATGTCGACTTCGAGCGGGCCAAGGTTATCGATGACCGTCGCCATCCAACGTGGAGCCATCCGCGAAAGCGGAACCGCCGAAAGCTGTACCCGGCTATGCAACTCGGTGGAGTCGTCGGCACCAGGCACGGCCTGACTGACCGCCCAGCCAATACGCTGCTCGCCCACGCGGACGCTCCAGCAAACGGGCTCGTGCCCGTTGACCCCAGTCCGCGGCGGTTCGCCACGCAGGAATGGGGGGAGAATCTTGGCCGTAAACAGCCAAGACATGGTGGCCCCCCACAGCAGTAGCACCACGCCCGTAAATACTTTGTTACCCAACGTTCGGCCTCCCATCGGTACGCAATGAGCTCAAGCCATCGCCGATTGCCCGTAGTGTAAACAAAACTCGCATTCATTACGAGCAAATAAATCGTTGTGAGAATTTACACTGCAAGTTGACCTTTGGGATTCGTGAGCGTTGCGAAAGACGTTGGCCTGTCCCCCTACAATGGGGGTGGAAGAAGTCCGGCTCTAATAATCTCATTCGCTCGTGGTGGCGACTTAAATACCACATGAATAAAGACTTATGGCTAGAGACCTACCTCTGTACAGGCGGCTGTACAATTTCGGGCGTTTGCATTTCCGTAGGTCGCAGAATACTCTGAAACACTCTCAGGTTGACGTACGGCGACGCATCTTTCTCACCCACAGGAGGTAAACACATGCCCACTTCTACGTACTTTGTGCAAGAGTGCCCGACCTGTGGTCGGAATTTGCAGGTGCGTGTCGAGTATCTCGGCAAAAAGGTGGTCTGCCAGCACTGTGGGGCACGTTTCGAGGCGTGCGACCATTCGGATGATGATGTGCAGTCGGGTTCGCCCCTCTCGGTGCTTGAGCGAGCCGACGAGTTGATTCGCCAGAGCGGCATCAACTTGGCTCGTGCCGCCAGCCAAATTGGATCCAACAGCTAACATTGCTGCCACGGGCGAATCTTGCAGAGAAGTCGCTTTTCTTTTCTTGACGACTGGGCCTTCATGGCGACTGGGGTCACCCAGTCGCTTTTTTTAGGTCGTCGAAGTAACGCGGGTACGTCTTCGCGGTGCAACCGGGATTGAGGATTTCGACGCCCGGCACCTTCAAGCCAACCAGCGCGAGACTCATGGCCATGCGATGGTCGTCGTACGTTTCGATGACGGCACCGGCGAGCTTGCCAGGTGTGATTCGCAGCCCATCGTCCAGTTCGTCGACCTTGGCGCCGAGTTTTCGGAGTTCGGTGGCGAGTGCACTGATGCGGTCGGTTTCCTTGTGGCGATTGTGAGCCACGCCTGTGATTTCTGTGCTTCCTTCGGCAAAGAGGGCCACCGCGGCTATGGTCTGCACCATGTCGCTCACCGCATTCATGTTGGCCCGAATTCCCTGCAATCGGCCGCCGGTAACGGCAATGCTATCGCGGGCACGATCAACACTGCATCCCATTTGCTCCAACAAGTCGACCACGGCAACGTCGCCTTGGAGGCTCTCGTTCGATAAGCCCTCGACCTTCGCGGACCCGCCGGCAATGGCAGCCGCTGCCCAAAAGTAACTCGCTGCCGAGGCGTCGGGTTCGATGGCGAAGTCTCGCGGCTGGTAGGTTTGACGCCCTGGCGTCCGAAACGCATCGAGCGCGTCGCTGGCATCAAGGCGAACGCTGAATGATTTCATCACCTCCAGCGTCATACGTACGTAGGGCTGCGAGACCAGCGGGCCCTCGATGCGCAGCTCTACCGGGCCCGCAGCGCACGGCATGGCCATCAACAGACCACTTAGAAACTGGCTGGAAAGGTCGCCCCGCACCGTGGCAACGCCCCCCGGCAGGCCGTTGCCGCGAACCTCCACTGGCGGACATCCGCCCGGCGATTCGCACTTGGCCTCGACCCCTAATTGGGCAAGGGCGGCAATCAGGTCGCCGATGGGCCGTTCCCGCATTCGAGGCACTCCGTCGAGGCGGTAGGTACCCGACCCTAGCGCCACCATGGCCGTCAGAAAACGGATGGTGGTGCCGCTATTGCCGATGAATAACTCGGCATGGTTGGCGGGGATATTCCCCCCACAGCCCTCGACGCACAGGGTCGTTCCATGGTTTTCGACCGTCACGGCAATGCCAAGTCGCCCCAGCGAGTCGACCATCACGTGGGTGTCGTCGCTCACCAGTGCGCCGGAAAGGGTCGACCGCCCGCGGGCCAGCGCCGCGCATACCAGGGCACGATTGGTGATGCTCTTTGAACCCGGTGGTCGGATGGTCGCGTGGATGGGGCCCGCGACCGGTGTGATGGCAATGGACGACGGCATACAGCTTGGAGGTTGGGCTTGGTGTTACTCGGCGGCAAATTTCCAAAGATGGCGATGGCTGCGGACGAACAGCCCGCCGTTGGCGACGGCTGGCGACCCCAGCACTTCCTCTCCCTCGCCGAGGCTCGATCGACTCACAATCTCCTCTTTCTCGAGGTCGACCACCACCGCCTCGCCGGTATCGGTTATCGCATACAGGTTGTTGCCGGCGACAACCGGGGTGGCCCAGTATCGTCCACCGAGCCGCTTCTTCCAATTTACCGAACCATCCTCCGGCGAGGCGCTCGTGAGCACGCCCGCGCGGTTCACAATCAGTAGCTGATTGTCGGTAACAATCGGGCTGGGATTGCCGGTCATTAATTTGGCTTCGGTCCACAGGATTCGGTCGCCGGGATAGTCGCCGGCAGCGGCCACGGCGGAAAGCCCGCCGCCACCGGGTACGTACAACAAGCCGTCGCGACCCGAGGCCGAGGGAATACCACTGCACTCGAGCGGTAGCTCCCACAGCAGGCGGCCACTATGGGCGGCGTAGGCGGCGAGGCTCTCACCCGATTGCAGGACTACTGCCGGTTGCAGTGCTCCGTCGATCTCCACTTCCATGGCCACGGGAGATGCCCAATTGGCGTCCTGGGGACGTTTGATGAGCCAGCGTTCTTCACCCGTTACCCGGTCGTACGCCGCGGCAAACGAGTTGGCCTGGCACTCACACTGGACTACCACCACGTCTCCAGCTATCACGGGGGACGAGGCCATGCCGACGTCGTTGCCCAAACCGGGATGGTCGAGAGCCAGTCCGCGCAACCACTGCATGTTGCCATCGAGGTCGAGGCACACCAGGTCGTTCGATGAAAAAAAGGCAACCACGCGTTCGCCGTCGGCCGCGGGGGTAGGCGCCGCATTGGCCGACGTGGGATGGCACAGCGTGCGGCCGGTGGCCCAAAACTGACGGTGCCACAGCTGCTCGCCCGTTTGTTGGTCGAACGCCAGCACATGCAGCCGGTCGCGGTTCACACCGCTCGATGCGGTAACGATCACTCGGCCGCCGGCCACCACGGGCCCGCTGACGCCGCGGCCCGGCAGGTCGGCGCGCCAGGCGACATTCTGGCCGGTCTCGACGTCGAAGCTGGTGGGGGGCGCCCCGCCAGCGTCCGCTGCGCTACTGCCCTGAGGGCCGCGAAACGCACGCCATTCCGCGGCGCCGGTATCGGCGGCGAGCAACAACTGCGCCGCAATGAGCTGTCCAAAGATGGCAAATAAACGCATGATAACACCTTGTCGAAAAACTGGCGGGTTACGCCGGCAGGAATTGGGAGCCTTGTGTGGACACCTACTCTAGGGCCGTCGCCTTCATTTCAATGGCGCCGCCGAGTTCGTCAGTCAGCCGAAGTTGAAAGCTCCAGTCCTGGGCCCAGGGTTCGGTTTGTTCGTTCTGGCAAACCTTCACTAGCAGCGTATTGGTGCCGGCGACCAGATCGACATGGGTCGTGTATTGGTCGACTTCACCCCCTGCATGGTAGACCTCGTTGGCTGCCGCTAGTTGTCCATTTACCCACAGCTTGGTAGCGTTGCGCGAGGCGTACCGCACCACGGCGGATCGCGGTTGCTGAAGTTCGACCTCGGCGTAGGCATAGACGATGGCACCTTTCTTGGCACCCAGGGCATCGTTCAAGTCGAGTTCTCCCAGTTCGTCGTCGGTGGTCACTGGCGCGTCGCGCCAAGTGGCATCACCTTCTTTGCCCTGGTAAGTCGCGGTAAAGTCGATTTCGCTTTCCGGCGGGTAGGCTACGTCGAAGCCCGACTTGTTCGTGTTGTCGAACACGCCACCTAATCGCCACGATGTCACGAATCCCATGTGGCTGGCGAGGTCGATCGATTCGCCAAGCTCTTCGAGATCTGCTTTCAACGCCTTGATCTGATCCAGATCCCGGGCAGCGGCCAGCAGCCTGGCGTACCTCTGCTTCTTGGTGTCAGCCTCGGCCCGCTCGGCCCGTTCGATGTTCAGCGCTATGGCATCGTAACGCAGTTCGAGGCTCGGGTCGTTGATCATCTGGGCGAGCAAGTCCTGGGCACGATCGCGGTCGATCTCTTCGAGCCATTCGTAAGCGGTCCGCCGAGCGCGAGGCGAAGCGTTGCTGTCGTCGAGCAATTCGACCAGCGCATCGGCAGGTAGCAGACCGCCCGCGTCAAGCGTACGCGCAGCAATCGCGTCGGCTGCTGCGCGGAGCCAATTCTCCACTGCTGGGTTGCTGTCGTTCATTCCGCGTAGGATGCTGGGAATCTCTGATGCATCGGCAGCGGCGATCGTTTTCCAGGCCTGCCGCACGTCGTCGCCAGTGCCATCCGTGGGCGAAGCCTGCCGGACGGTCGCCACGGCGTCGCTAACAGACGACGCGGCAACCTGTGTGGGCATGCAGCAAATCGGAATTGACAGACAAAGCAAAAACAAAAAAAGATGCATGGATTTCTCCGCAGTCGTGGTGGACTTGTATGAACGACCAGTGTAACGGCGGGTTAGGGTGGTCGGCTACCACAGCTCATTTGCTTGCTTGGACCGTTTTTTGACGCGCACCGGGAAGGCCAGCCGTCGCGTTCAGCCGGCGAGCCGGTTATCATTGAGACCGCGGGCGGCATTATTTTATTGCAACCGCGGCGAAAACGACCAACGCAAAGGCGGCTGGACCTGCAGGATGGCGGACGATGAAGAAAGTGAAATCGGGTGGCGGCTGGCCGGCGGTGTTCTACACCCTGCGAAAGGCACGTGAAGCGGGTGGCCTGTGGAAGCTGTGGAAGGCCATGCGATCGCGCAACGCCTGCAAGACCTGCGCGCTAGGCATGGGCGGGCAGCGGGGTGGCATGGTGAACGAGCGCGGCCAGTTTCCCGAGGTCTGCAAGAAATCGATGCAGGCCATGGTGGCCGACATGCAAGGCGCCATCAAGGCGGAGTTCTGGCAACGTTATTCGCCCGACCATCTGAAAAGCCTCTCGCCGCGGGAACTCGAATCGTGCGGCCGCCTGGTTCAGCCGGTGCTGCACACGGCGGCGAGTGGCCGCTACACGCCCATCTCCTGGGACCAGGCGTTCGATCGCATCTCCGCGAAGCTGGCCGCAACGCCTGCCGACGAAACGTTCTGGTACTTCAGCGGCCGCAGTAGCAACGAGGCAGGGCTTCCTGCTGCAACTCTTCGCTCGGTTGTACGGCACGAACAACGTGAACAATTGCAGCTACTACTGCCACCAGGCAAGTGGCGTGGGTCTGACGAGCGTCACTGGCAGTGGTACGGCCACCATTGTGCTCGAAGACCTCGACAAGTCCGATCTGGTGTTCGTCATTGGCGGCAACCCCGCGTCAAACCATCCGCGACTGATGCGAACGCTGATGGAAGTACGTCGCCGCGGCGGCAAGGTGATTGTCGTCAATCCGATAGTCGAGACCGGCATGGTGAACTTCAGTGTGCCAAGCGACGTGCGTAGTATGCTGTTCGGCTCGGAGATCGCCAGTCAGTACGTCCAACCGCATATTGGGGGCGACCTGGCGATGCTCTACGGCCTGGCCAAGCGAGTGCTCGAACTGGGGGCCTGTGACGAAACGTTCCTCACTGAGCATTGCAACGGCTGGTCCGAACTGCGCGAACGGCTGAGGACGCTCGGCTGGGAGGAGGTCGTCGCTAAGAGCGGCGTCACGAAAGACGAAATCGACGAGATGGCGGCCAGCTATGCCGCCGCAAAGAACGTGGTATTCAGTTGGACGATGGGCATCACGCACCATGCGCACGGCGTGGAGAACGTGCAGGCGATCGGCAATTTGGCGCTCATGCGCGGCGATGGTTGGCCGACCCGGCGCGGGGCTGCTGCCGATCCGCGGGCACTCCAACGTGCAGGGCATTGGTTCGGTGGGGGTGACACCCCAGCTCAAGGACGCCATTTTCGAGCGGCTTGAGGACCATTTCGGAGTCGAGCTCCCCACCCAGCGCGGCCGCGACACCATGGAGTGCATGGAAGGAGCTGCGTCGGGCGAACTGAAGGTCGGATTCTGCCTGGGCGGCAACCTGTACGGTTCGAATCCCGATGCGGCATTCGCCCAGCGGGCGCTCGCAACACTCGACATGCTCGGTCTACCTGAGCACCACGCTCAACACGGGACACGCCTTCGGCACCGGCACGCGAGACGACTCATCCTGCCGGTGCTCGCGCGCGACGAGGAACCGCAACCCACCACGCAGGAATCGATGTTCAACTACGTCCGGCTAAGCGATGGCGGCCCCCCGCGGCACGCCGGGCCGAAGAGCGAGGTCGAGGTGATCGCCAGCATTGCCCAATCGGTGTTCGAACAACGCAGGACGGGCTCGCCTATCGATTGGCGAAGCATGCAGGATACCGGACGCATCCGTGCGGCCATCGCCAAAATCGTTCCCGGCTTTGAAGCGATGGATGGAATGGAAACGACGAAGCAAGAATTCCAAATCGCCGGCCGCACCTTTCACCGGCCGCAGTTCGCTACCGCTTCGGGCCGCGCCAATCTGCACGCGCACCAGCTTCCGGAACTTGCTGGCGATGCCGCCTCCGAGCTCCGCATGATGACCATCCGCAGCGAGGGACAATTCAACACGGTGGTCTACGAGGACTACGACTTGTATCGCGGTGTCGACCGGCGGGACGTGATTCTGATGCATCCCGACGACCTCACCGCACGAGGACTGGAAGACGGGCAGCGGGTCGTGATTGCAGGTCCGGCCGGCACCATGCGGGGTGTGCGGGCGACCAGATTCGACAACATCCGCCCCGGCAACGCGGCCATGTACTATCCCGAAGCCAACGTGCTGGTGAGCCGCCAGGTCGATCCCGCCAGCAAGACGCCGGCCTTCAAGTGCGTGCTGGTTACCGTCACTGCCGACGTGCCAGCGGCCGATTCCCGCGTGGCGGTGAGCATTTAGGGGAGCGAAGCGGGAACGGAAGGAAGTTGCGGTCCGTTCCGCGTCGCGGCCAGCGGGGTTACCCCGCGGTGTCCAAGTAGGGATCCTGGCTCATTTGTCGCTGCATTTTTTGCCGTTCTTTCTCGAAGTACAGCATGATCTTGCGGTCGCGGAAGTGTTTCCGCTCGACTTTCTGCTGGGCCCGGCGAAACAGCGACTCGTATCCCTTCAGCGGGCCGGTGGCCCTGACTCCGGCGGCCATCAGCGACTTGTACTTCTTCGGGCCGAAGCCTAATAGCAGGATCTCGTCGTCGAGCGCGAGAAACTGGCGGTAGGTGCCGGGGTCGCCCTGGCGGCCGCATCGGCCGATGAGCTGGCGGTCGATCCGTTGCGACTCGTGCAACTCGGTGCACATGACGTGCACGCCGCCCAGTTCGGCCACGCCTTCGCCGAGTTTGATGTCGGTGCCGCGGCCGGCCATGTTGGTGGCGACGGTGATTTTGCCTCGCTGGCCAGCGGCCGCCACGATTTCCGCTTCTTTGGCAATGTGCCGCGCGTTGAGCACGGTGTGCGGCAGGCCGATGGCCTCCAGCAACCGCGAGACGATTTCGCTCTTGTCGATCGAACGCGTGCCGACCAGCACGGGGCGGCCCTTTTCGTGTTCGGCCACCACGTCGTCGACGATCGCGTGCCACTTCTGATCGGCCGTGCCGAACACCAGGGTTGGCAGTTGTTGGCGGATTGGCGGGCGGTTGGTGGGAATGGGCACGACTTGGGTCTTGTAGATTTTCCGCAGTTCCCGCGCGCTGGTGCGTGCGGTGCCCGTCATGCCGGTGAGCCGGGCATAACGGAGGAACAAGTCCTGGATGGTGATCCGCGCGGCCTGGTTGGTCTCGAAAGTTACCTCTGACGCCCTCTTTGGCTTCGACCGCTTGGTGGATACCGGCGCGCCACTTGCGCCCTTCGGCCAATCGGCCGGTGAATTCGTCGACGATGACAATCTCGCCGTCGCGTACCACGTAGTGCCGATCGAGGATCATCTCGCGGCCCACCTTGATCGCACGTTCGACGTACTCGTAGATCGTCGAGAGCGGCAACTTGTCCATGGCTGCCGGTTTGGAAAGCTCGCGGACCAGTCGGCGACCGTCGAGGGTCAGGTCGACCCGCTTCTCCTTGTGGTCGTACTCGTAGTGTTCGTCTTCCACGAACCGCGGAGCAACCTCGGCCGCCCAGTTGTACGCCTCGGCGGCAATCTTCTCGTCCTCGCCCGGCAGGGCGCTGATGATGAGCGGCGTGCGAGCTTCGTCGATCAGGATGCTGTCGGCCTCGTCGACCAGCATGAAGTGCAGGTCGCGTTGCACCGGTTTCTCGTTCGCCGACGGCCTCACCGCCGAGCATCTCGCCGAACAGGTCGCGGTGGCCTTCGTCGATGCGACGCTTGAGCAGGCGATCGCGCAAGAAGTCGAAGCCCATTTCGTTGGCGGTGCCGTAGGTCACGTCGCAGGCGTAGGCCTTGCGGCGGTCGTTTTGGGGCTGCTGGCTTTGGATCACGCCCACGCTCATGCCAAGGGCTTCGTATAGCGGACGCATCCAATCGGCATCGCGCTTGGCCAGGTAGTCGTTGACGGTCGCCAGATGCGCTCCCTTGCCTTCGAGTGCCGCCAGGTAGAGCGGCAGCGTGGCGGTGAGGGTCTTGCCTTCGCCCGTTTGCATCTCGACAATCGGACCGGTGGTGCACCGCTGCCCCGCCCAAGAGTTGCACGTCGAAATGCCGCATGCCGACTTTGCGACGTCCCGCTTCGCGGACCAGGGCGAACGCCTCGACGAGCAGTCGATCGAGCGACTCGCCGCTCCGAGCCCGGTAGCGGAGCGAAAGGCTCTGCTTCTTGAGGTCGTACTCGCTAAGCTCTTGCAACTCCGCTTCGCGCGGCGATGGCAGGGACGTAGCCTGCCCATTGCGCGAGCAAGCGACCGGTGGGGCCGCCACCCACCGCCTGAATTCTGCGTGCTAGGCCCTGAGGAATCGCTGACACGGCGTGCCGGGATGGGGGACGATTGGGTTAGAAACGAAGATGTCTCATTGTACCCGCGAGCCGATGGCTGGCGAACCGACGTGTGGGGGCCGTGGCAACCGTTAGCCGGGCGTGACGGTCAAAGCTGGCACCGCTGGGTTGGAGCCGCCGCTGGGGTACTGCTGACCGGACGTTCCACGCGCCCGGAAACCGTCGCTCATGATCGGCTGCGGTGCGGACCCCTGCGGGGCATACTGCTGGGGTACGTAACCTTGCGGCGGAATCTGCATCGGTTGCCCCTGGACGCCGCCCGCCATCCCCACCTGGTAACTGGTCGTGTGGATGCTCCCCGGCACGACCTCTTCGTGAATCAACTCGCCACTGCTTGGTACGCGAATGCGCGGCGCCGACGAGGGGACGGCCGACGGCATGGGCTCCTGGATGGGCGGCGACGCCTGCGTATTGACGTTTGGATCGCGGAACAGCCCCGAAGTCGCTCCCTCGCTGCCGACGGGTGTTAACGTGACTTGAGGCGCAGCGGCGGGGACAGGTGGCCAATTACTGATGACCGGCGCGGTGGGAGCCGGCGATTGCGGCTCGCGGTAAACGGTGGGGGTTGGCGTTGGGAGCGCCGATGCCTGCGGCACCGTAGCCAGAGTGGTGGAGGGGGCCGAAGTCGCCGCGGGGGTGGATTCAGGTAGTGCCGCAAAGCGGATCGCGCTGTCGTCTTCTGGTATCCGCATGACGGGCTCGTTGCTCGCGACAGCTTCCTGAGCTACTGGTGCCGCAGTGGTTGCGGTGTAACTGGCATTGCCGGGAATGGGCGTGATGTCGTTCGACGGTGGTAGCGCACCGAGCGGCTGCATGGTGGGCTGCGCCCCCGGCAAGGGAGGCATCGCGTCGCTGGGATAGTACGGCTGCGCGGTGCCAGCGGCAGGGATACGAGACGGTGGAGCCGGCACGCGGTCGGCCGACAAAAAGGGATTTGATACCGTCGTTTGCTGGGACGTGCGACAGCCGGTCGACCCTGCTGCGATCAGCGCGCCGCCATTAAGGTGGCGCGGCCACAGGCCGCGAATAGAGGACGCGTCGATGTGAGTGGGGCGAGTCGATTCGAGTCCCTGACCATCGGCAGGATCCTTTCTGCCACGTGCAGCGAGATATTGCAGTTGGATGATAAGGCGGCTGGCAATCCTTTGCAGCCGGTGGCGCTTGCTGTCAGGCAGGATGACCCTTGCCCGCAGCCAGACGCAAGTGCGCGGCGGAAGCATCGCGGATTGACTCGCGACTGTCCAGCCCGATTTGCCGCGTGCCGATTGCCGCCGCGGGAGGCTTGCTAGCGTTCGGTGCTGGCCAGGCTCGGATCAACGACGAAGGGGTTTACCACTACCAGGGGCTTCTGCGGAGCAGGCGCCGAAACCGTCTCGTCGGCTGTGTTGCTCTCGGCAGCGGGCGTTTCCTGCGACGGGACGTACGGATTGTTGATCGTCAGCGGGACAACCTCTTCGTAGATTTCCGGGGTGCGGAAGTGCGGGGGATAGGCAAACGGCGAGTGTCCGTAGGTCCGCGGAACCGGGTGGCTGTAGTAAACTGGCGGATGGGCGGCGAAGTAGGGCACGCGGTAGTCGTTGTACACGTCGAGGCCGTTGTAGAGGGCTCCGATACCTCCCCAGTAACCAAAACCGTAGCCGTAGCCGTTGCCCACTCCCAATCCGAATCCCGGGCCGAAGCCAGAGCCGAAGCCAGGACCAAAGTCTCCGATGGAGTGAACCCCTCCACGCTTGCCGAAGCCGAGACCGCGGGAACCCAGGCCGGAGCCGAAACCCTGTGGCAATTTGGTCACTCCACCACCGCGAAAGCCACCGCCACCCCCCGGTTTGGCCCCACCTGCAGCCATACCAACATCGGTGGCAAGGGCGAACGCAAGGACGGCAATGAAGAAGCGGGCGAACATGGCAGGAATCTCACATTAGTTGAAGTGTTTTCGATGGGCCGACCTTCGACCTGTAATTCCACGCTAATTGGGCGAGCTTTGGCACGCAACTAAAATCGTGTATTCTGCGGAAAAACTAGTGGTTTTACGTTTCCGGCCGCCGGTCGGTAAAATAGGGGCGTGGACACGCCAACCCTTACCCGCTGGATTAAGGACCGGGCCCTCGACGTAGGGTTCTCGTCGGTCGGCGTGGCACCGGCCTTGGCCGCGAAGGGGACCGCCCACCTGGATAAATGGCTCGAAGCGGGGTACGCGGGCACCATGCGCTACCTGGCCGATCGCCGCGACGCTTACGACCATCCAAAGAATGTGCTCGACGGTGTGCGGAGCCTGGTGATGCTCACGCTCGACTACCGCACTCAAGCGCCCCGCAGTGCGCCGCCCGGGTTCGGACGGGTGAGTCGCTACGCGTGGGGCAGCGACGACTACCATGATGTGATTCATGCCAAGCTGAAACAACTGGCGGCCAGCTTTGCCAGCCTGGTTCCCGAAGCGCGGGTTCGTGGGGTGGTGGATACGGCACCGCTGCTGGAACGCGAATTTGCCCAATTGGCTGGCCTCGGGTGGATCGGCAAACACACTCTGCTATTGAACCGGCAGCAAGGGAGCTGGTTTTTTCTGGCGGCGCTGCTTACCGACGCCAAGCTCGAATGCGACACCGAACCCGTGGCCGACTACTGTGGGACTTGCACCGCGTGTCTCGACGTGTGCCCGACCGACGCCTTCCCGCAGCCACACGTGCTGGATGCGTCGCGGTGCATCAGTTACCTGACCATCGAGCACCGCGGGCCGATTGTTCATGAGCTACGCGGCGGGATGGGCGAGTGGCTATTTGGATGCGATCTGTGTCAGGAAGTGTGCCCTTGGAACAACAAGGCACCCGCTTCCAGCGAACCTAGTTTCGCGCCGGCCGACGAGTCGGACCCAGTGGACCTGGCGGGCTTGTTTGCGTTGGACGACGAGGCGTTTCGCGCGCGGTTTCGCAACACACCGCTGTGGCGGCCGAAACGCCGCGGAATTTTGCGAAACGCCGCCATCGCGCTCGGTAATCGCCCGGCACGCGACGCCTTGCCAGCACTAGTGACGGGGCTGAGCGACTCCGAGTCCTTAGTCCGCGGAGCCTGCGCTTGGGCACTGGGATCGTATGGCAATGCTGCGAAAAGTGCACTTGCGGCAAGAGCAGTTGTAGAAGTCGACGCGGAAGTACAATCGGAAATTGCCATCGCGCTCCGAACGATCGACGAGCGTGATGGGCGGTACGCCAGTTGACCGAACTCGACTGGCTGCGAAAATATGGGGCCTATGCAGCACGAATTACCAACACTTCGTATTGGCTCGATCGAGCTCGATTTTCCGGTGGTGCAGGCGGCGCTGAGCGGCTACAGCGATTCGCCCATGCGGGTGATTGCCCGCCGTCTGGGCGCGACCTACGCGCTATGCGAGGTGATGCTCGACCAGTTCTTGGTTGCCTTCAAAGAGCGAAAGCGTACCAGTCACTTTCTGCATATTGCCGACGAAGAGCACCCTGTGGGCGGCCAGTTGATGGGGGCCGAGCCGGAGCAGTTTGGCGCGGCGGCACTACGGTTGGTCGAAGCGGGCTTCGACGCCATCGACATCAATTTCGGTTGCCCCGTCAAAAAGGTACTGGGTCGCTGCCGCGGTGGTTTTCACTTGAGCCAGCCTGCGGTGGCGCTGGAGATTGTCGACCGTGTTCGCCGGGCGGTTCCCGACGAAATCCCGGTGACGGTAAAGATGCGGCGGGGCATCGACGATACGCCCGAGAGTCGCGACCAGTTCTTCGAAATCTTCGACGGCGCCTACCAGCGCGGTGCGGCCGCGATTACGGTCCACGGGCGGACCGTGATGCAGCGGTACAATGGGCCGTCGCGATGGGACTTCTTGCGAGAATTGAAGGCCCATGCGGGTGACCGGGTGGTACTGGGCAGCGGCGACTTGTTCACCGCCCAGGCTTGCCTCGACATGCTGGCCTACACCGGGCTCGATGGCGTGACCGTTGCCCGCGGGGCGATTGGCAACCCGTGGGTTTTCGGCCAGGCCCGCGCTCTGGCGCGAGGAGAGCCTTTGCCCGCTCCCCCTACTCTCTACGAGCAACGGGAGGTCATCGCTGAACATTATCGCCTGGCGGAACAGCTCTACGGCGAAACGCGTTGCGTGCCGACGATGCGGAAGTTTGCCATTAAGTACAGCACGCTCCACCCGCAACAAGCCGAAGTGCGGCAAGGCTTTTGCACGGTGAAGAAACCCGGCGGCTGGCGCGAAGTGCTTGAGCGGTGGTACGCTAGCGACGGCCCGGGCGTGCATCCAACAATCGACGAACCGGCTCCGGTGAGGGAAGCGGCATTCGCGGGCCCAACTCTCTAGAAGCGAAACCAATCGCGCAGGCGATCGGTGAGGCGGGGCGGCGGTTCCTCGGACGGGCTCGACGCCTTTGGAGTCCCTGGAGCATCGGCGTCGGTGGGGGTAGGTTTGATTTCGGGCAAGTGCTGCATCAAGAACTGCGACCAGTACGAATCGAGCATCGTCAGGCAGTCTCGATACTGCCGGGCTTCCAATGCCCGTCGCGGACCCTTCACGTGTTGCACCAGTGCCAACACCTGCTGGTCGGATTCGGGGTAGATACCCAGCGGGTACACCAGGTCGTGTACCTGCAGGTTGTCGATCCACAGTTCGCCGCTTCCCCATAGTTCGACCCGAATAAGCATGGTAGCGCGGGTGTCGAGCGACAAGTCTTCGACACCGAACTGGTAGGCGTACCATTCCTTCGTGCGGTGGTGTTCCAACAAAGTTGCGGCCGATATGGTGACGTGGCGTGGTTGCGACAATCCGCCAATCTCTTCCACCACCAAGCGCAATTGAGCGTCGTCGGCCAGGTGGATCACTTTCACGTAACCGGTTATCGCAATCTGTCCAGTGGCTGGTACGGGGAACGCCTCGGTAGCGATGCGTGCGGATTCGGAGGTGCTGACGAGCTGCGCGGTGCGCTGGCCGTCGATGCCCGGCGTCACTGTCGTCACGCCGCTCGTCGATTGCCAGGCGATTGCATTGTCTGTCGTGTCCACCTCCTCGAACGACGGGTTGGGCACTTGGCGATAGGTGGCTAGCGAGTCGGGTTTGAGGTCGCGACGTTCGAGCGCCTCGCACCGCGCCGTCAGCTCGGCCACCGCATGTTCTGGCATCTGCAGTCGAACCCCCGTAATTCCAACTTCCCTGGTGGTGAACTGCAGGGCTTGGAGTTCGTATGGCCGGAGTTCCACGGGCCACAGGTGGCGACCGGCCGTGTAGGACGTGGTCGTCGGCCGCGTGCCGCTCTGGCTCACCACCGCCTGGGCAGTGCACCGCTGCGGTACATCCAAGGTGACCGTAGAGGTGACCGGCCATGGCGAATCGTTGACTACCATCACGGTCGAACCGTTCGCGGTGTCGTCGATCCGCACTGCCACTGGCTGCTCGAACGACTCGTGATCCGCGGGCGACGAACGCGCGGGCAGTCGAGCAAGTAGCTCCAGGCCCTGGCGGCGGAAGTCGTTGCCCATGGCGCCGGGGCCGAGCGGACCACCAACGATCAGCGGTCCTGTTGCGCCTGCGTAAACCGTGTGCGCCACGAACGAACGCGTTGCTTCGCCCAGGTGGTCGAACACGATTGCTTCGTCCTGGATGGTTGGCGATGCGAACTCGGGAGATCCTGGCAACGGAACGTAGGCTGGGTGTGTCCAGGTTAACGCAGCCCTGGTAGAGATGTCGTTTGAATTTCGCAATCGATCGTTCAACTCCATCGCCTGCGCCGCGTCGGCGAGCGGCAGTCCGGTGGTGGCGTGCAGTGCCAACGGCACGACGATGCCTGGTTTTTGGGCGAGCGCCTCGATGTCGAGACCACGCTGCATGTAGAGATCGACCAGCGTCTGCCCGCCAATTAGTTGTGGTCGTGCGTTGTATTCCCTCGACTCGTGCAGTTGCGGGGTGACGAGCAGCAACTTCGCCACTGGGTTTGCCGTTTCGATGTCGGCAGCCAGGGAGGCGAAGAACTCGGTGTTCGCCTCGGCACGGGCGGCTAGCCAGACGCGCCGCGACACCGGGTCGTCGAGCATGTCTGATGGGTTTCGGAGCCAAGATTCTGCGGTTGCCTGGTCGACTCCAGCCAACCGGGCCGCGGCCGCAAGTCGAGGTCCGGTAACACCAAACTCGGCCGGCGGCGAGGCGAGGTAGGAATCGCCAGGAAATCCGATTCCCACTCCGGCAAACGCGGGGTAGGGGGACGTCCGTGACACCAGGCGACCAACAATCTCGCGCATTTCCGCTGCTACGTCGCGGTGGGGCATGCGATAGTGGGGCGGCTGCGAGGCACGCGAATCAGCCCGCACCGACCACCGCGGCTGGCCATCGAGATTGGTCCACACCGGATACTCGTCGAGCGTGCGATACTGCTTGCGACGGAGTTTGCCATCGACACCGGGGAGTGTGGCATTGAAGTGCAAGGCTGGTACGAGCCGCAGACCGCGGTGCGAGAAGACCCGCATCAAGAGGTCGAGCGGATCGATGGCCGGCAAGTCGTTGCACCCCGAAGCCAGCCGACTCGTGTCGAGCAGCGGCAACGTTGGGTAGTCGCCCAGGTCGAACGCCGCGCTGCCGCTGTCCATCACGTTGACTACCGCCGTGTTGTAGCCGGACATTTCCAGTAGGGCGGCCAATCGCTCTGCAGCGTGATAAAAAGTAAGCCAGTCGTCGACGGCTGGCTTGCCATCGGTCGTTGGCGGGCGGGCCGAAGTGCAGGCGATTAGCGACTGCCAGTCGTAGTAGGCGGCGACCATCCGGGCGTTTGGGTCGACGGTCGACCCCGGCGACGACGAACCACGGGCGACTCGCAGTCGGATAGTGCCATAGCCGGCGGTGGCCTGCTGGCTGCCATTCTGGATGATCGCCACCGGTGATATGGTACGCGGCCAGAACAAGTACCGGTGCGTTTTGAGCGCAGCATCTCCCGTGTGCGTCGCAGGGTCGACCACTACACCGGAACCGCTACCCGTGGGCACCAGCTTGCCATTCGGGTCGGGTTCAAAAATGCGAACAACGACTTGCTGGGGCAGGTCGTCCGGCAGGTCGAGTTCGACCACGTGCGGCTGCCCCGGCTCGGCACCCGGCAGCGGGTACGCCTGCCACGAGGGAGCATTCGACCGACTTGGCGACAACGCGGCGAGCGCCCGCCCCCCGTGCGACATTGAGCGGAACGGTTCGCTGCCCATGGGACCTGCGTTGTAATTGGTCCAGCGGCCCAGCCGCGTCCACTCGGGCAGGCGGTTGTACCACTTTGGATTGCCCGGATCGATTTCGAGGAGCGTGCTCCACTGGGCGTCGACGTAGCTGGTTGTCGTCTGGCTGTCGAGCACGACGACCTGAAAGGTCCTGCGGGCAAGCTGCTGGCCCGCGCTCGCCTCCCAGAATTTCACGCGGTTACCGGGTGGAGTGCGGGCGACCAGTTTCACGGTGTATACGCCAGCACGCATGGGGAGTGGAATCTCGAGCGGGACGCGCGTCGTATTGCGAGGTGGCAAAAAGACGCGTTCGGTGCGCGACCACTCCTGTACGCCCCGACGTTCCTGCAGCAGCTCAGTGGACAGATCAAGCGACCCGCCGGCGACCAGGCCGGCAATAGCCGGTTCGACTTCGCAGCGAAACGTTTCGCCCGGGGCGAAGATCAAGTTATCGCGATCGGTGTGGAGGCGGAGTGCGTCGTCGTCCAGCCGATGCACGAGCAGCGTGGTGTCGGCCTGCGTCGTGGAAGAGGTGATGGTCGACTTATGGGCGTCGGTCATTACCCTGGCGAGGGGTAGTTCGACGATGGTCGAACTGTCGTCGCCGGCAGCCCGCATTTCGACGCGGAGGGTGGCCGTCGTTGGCGCGGCAACGGTAATGTCGAATCCGTCGAAGGTGCGCGGCCTTGGCTGGGCAATGAGCGCGGCTCCGTTTTCGAGCCATAGCGATCCAGGCGTGTCGCATTCGCGGCCGAGCAGCGACATTTGCCGGAGTTCGCCTTGCGACGCTGAAACGTGGCCAGACCACTGCACCGCGGTACGGCCTCCCCACGCGATACGCAGCCGCATCGTTGGCTGGGGCTCCGCCGGTGCGCTGCACGCCTCGCCTGCGATCGCGGCGCTGGCCGCGACCATCAGCGTCGCCACCCGCAGGAGACGCGTTTTCGATTTGGAGGGACGATCGCCCAACACCGGACATCCTTGTCCGAGGTGAAGTCTTCAGGGGCCTAAAATGGCGGCGGGATTGTAGTTACGCCGCGTCATCGACGCTAGTGCGATTGCCCGCCTCGATTGCTGTCTTAATTTGATCGTTACGCCGCGAAGGAAGCGTGTTCCGCTGCTCCTACCCGGCATTTGCCTCAGACAACAACGCTGGCGGCGGCCCTTGGGAGGCGCAACGATCAATGGGTGGTTGTCTAGGCAGGCATTTCCGTGCCCGCAAGCCGCTGCCCTGCTATCGTCGGATGCTCTACAATTGCCAATTGCCCCGGATAGACCCGACAAGCGGAATGACGGACATGAAAGCACTGCTGCTAAGCGCGCACAGCCAGCTTGAGGTAGTCGACTTGCCCGTCCCCGAACTCAAGACGCACGAAGTGCTGGTGCGGGTCGAAGCGTGCGGCATCTGCGGCAGCGACGTCCACGGACTCGATGGTAGCACCGGGCGACGCCTTCCGCCTCTGGTGATGGGGCACGAGGCGGCGGGGCGGGTGGAACACGTGGGAAGCGAGGTTACCAGGTTTGTACCGGGCGACCGTGTGACGTTCGATTCCACGATCTACTGCGGCCACTGCGTTTATTGCCAGCAAGGCCAAATCAACTTGTGCAGCAATCGCCAGGTGCTGGGCGTGTCGTGCGGCGACTACCGGCGGTATGGCGCCTTTGCCGAGTTTGTCGCCGTGCCCGAGCGGGTTGTCTACCGGTTGCCCGACTCGCTACCGACGACGCATGCCGCGGTCATCGAGGCAGTGTCGGTTGCGGTGCACGCGGTGCGTCGCGCCTCGCTGGTCGAAGGGGGCACGGCCGCCGTCGTGGGAGTCGGCATGATAGGATTGCTGGTAGTGCAGGCACTGCGGGCACTCGGAACGGGTCGCGTGATTGCCGTCGACATCGCCGACGATCGCTTGAACTTGGCCCGTACCATGGGTGCCGAGGTGGCGTTGAACGCAGCAAGCGGAAACGTGGCCCAGCAAGTGCGCAACGCCACCGACAGCGAAGGGGCCGATGCCGTGTTCGAGGTCGTGGGCGGTACCGAGACGCTGCAGACAGCCATCGATGCGGTCCGCAAGGGCGGCAACGTGACGCTCGTGGGCAACGTATCGCCTACGGTAGAGCTGCCTCTGCAAGCGGTGGTGACCCGCGAACTGACGTTGTACGGTTCATGCGCTTCGCAGGGCGAATACCCCCAATGCATCGAGCTGATGGCCGCGGGCAAGATCGATGTCGCTCCGCTCATCTCAGCCGTTGCACCTCTCGAAGAGGGGCCGCTATGGTTCGAACGTTTGTATGCCCGCGAACCCGGCCTGTTGAAAGTGATACTCAGCGCCGTGAATCGGCGGTACGCGTGAAAGGTAGCAAAGCCGTGGATGACGCCTTGTTCGACCTGAGTGGACGGGTGGCCGTGGTGACCGGCGCAAGTCGTGGTCTGGGACAGCAGTTCAGCCGCGCCCTGGCCAGGGCCGGTGCCGACCTGGTGGTCACCAGCCGCAAGCTCGATGCGCTGACGGGCGTTTGCCATGAGATTGAGTCGCTCGGCCGCCGGGTGGTGCCGCTGGAACTCGACCTCCGCGAGCAGCCGAGCATTGCCGCCTTTGCCGAGTCCGCGATCGCCGCGTGCGGCAAGGTCGACATCCTGGTGAACAACGCCGGCTGCAACATTCGCAAACCGGCCCTCGACGTCACCTGGGACGACTGGAACACGGTGCTCGACACCAACCTGCGGGGCACGTTCTTTGTGGCCCAGGCGATAGGCGGGCACATGATCGAGCGAAACCGCGGCCGGGTGATTAACATCGGTTCGGTCACCTCGGTGATGGGCTACGCGGGGCTGGCGCCGTATTGCGCAAGCCGCGGCGGGGTGAAGCAGCTGACCATGAGCCTGGCCGACGATTGGGGCCGCCATGGTGTAACCGTCAATTGCCTTGCCCCAGGATGGTTCCAGACCGAGCAGAACAAAGTGCTGTACGACAACGCCGAGTGGGTGGCCTACCTCGAGGATCGCATTCCACTCAAACGCCCGGGGCAACCGGGCGACCTGGATGGCACCGTGGTGTTCCTCGCTTCCGACGCCAGCGCGTACATCACGGGGCAAACCATCCTGGTGGACGGTGGCATCAGCACTGGTGCCACGAAGGCGACGGTCGACGCGTGACCACGCGCCATGTGACCCCGCAGGAATGGGAAAAGACTAACTTCGGTAGTAGAGACAGAGAATGAACCAAGGGAGGGTGTTTGAACAGGAGTAAACGGGGAAAACGAGAGCGCGAATCTCTGTGGACTCCGTCCATCTCGGTTTCCTCCACGCTAGCGATTTTCGGTTCTGCTTCGCTTGTTGTCGGTCCACTCCAGCATCTCAGGGCATCCTCTTCAAGAAACGCCGAAATTCCGGGCAGGGCTAGCATTCCGTCGCACGATGAAGGAATCCGATTGGCAGCGGAGATTTGGCAGCGGAGATATCGAAGTGAGCGAACGAAGGCGACGAAGTGCGGAGCGTCGTACTGCCCACCTGTTTTCTACGTTATCTCGTGTTCCATCCTTCAGCTTACGGCGCAGAATTCGTCGTTGTACCGTGGAAACTAAATTGCGGAACTTGTTCTTCCCCAATCCTTATGACGTGTCGCCGTCGCGCTCGAGTTCAAGGTCGTGCCAGGACGTGCCGGCTGCGGCGCGATGCATGATTTCACTCGACAAGCGTGCGAAGTGCTCGACGTCGGCCGGGCACAGCGAGGCGACGTCGTTGGCTTGCCACTGGTCGTCCGGCGCCACGTATAGCTCGGTGCATTGCCTCTCGCCCAACTGCTCGACGCACTGCCACTCGGCGGTTTCCACGTAGCGCGACTCATCGGCCTTGCCACTTGCAATCGTGCGCCCGTTTGCTGCGGCGGGTTGCCTTGTGCAAGGTCGAGCAGCACTGCGTTGAGGTCGCTCGCTTGCGTGAGCTCGTTGGTCCGGACCAGCGACGGGAGCCTTGGGCCGCGACAGAGTAGCGGAACCAGGAACAACTCGCGGTACGCCGGTCCGTTGCCGCCGAGCCGGCCGTGCTCGCCGAGCGCAAAGCCCCGCGTGCCGCCCACGACGACGGTTGGTGGCAATTGGGGCCACAGTTCGGCCAGCAGGTCGTCGATTGCCCCGAAGCAGCGGTCGAGGGCCATCACTTGCCCGGCGTACTGGCACCCTGCGAGGAACACCTCGTCGGCCCCTTCATCCCCCGCGGCGACGGTTCGCTGGGGTACGTCCAAGGTTGGAGTGAGTGGCGGGTCGTCTTCGTCGACCAGGCTTGCGGCGAGTTCGATCGGAGCGTCCCACGCCGCGAGCAGCCCGCGCAAGTGCACCCACAACATCCGTGGTTGCTCGTACTCGCTCGACCATCCACCCAGGACGTCGGCCGCTGCTTCGAGGACTCGGCCCATCTGCGTATCGAACACCTCAGTGGCACGCTGGGCGTTGGGTGTGTCGATGCGTGTGATCTCGTCAAACCGAGCGGTGTCGGTGCGACTGGCGACCTCGACATCGTCGGTCACCAGGTGGCACACGAAGCCTTGCTCGTTCAAGCCATCGAGCAAATGTGGCCCGGCTGGCGTGGCAGCATCGAGGGCGTGGCGACCGGTCCACAACGCGTCGTAGGCGTCGGCCAGTTGGTTCGACTCGGCCAGGTACCGGTCGAATAGCACGCCCTCGCTCGCCAGTTGATCGAAGGCCGGCGTCTGGTACCAGGTATTGCCATACGCGCCGCACGCCAGGCGCGGAGCCCATCGACCATGATGATAACGAGAATCTGGCTTTGCATGCGGACGAGTATAGGGCCGATGATCGGCACCCGATAGTCACGCTGCACCCGATAGTCACGCTGCACCCGATAGTCACGCTAAACCTGTGCACCGCGCCACTCTTGCCACACCAGTTGCGGAAACACGATCGCATCGCGAAAGTAGCGGCCAGCCAAGCGACGGGGTTCGGTTGCCAGGCGATGGAACCATTCGAGGCCGCAGCGTTGCATCCATTGCGGAGAGCGTTGTTTCTCGCCGGCCAGAAAATCGATTGTCGCGCCGGCACAAAAAGCCACTTTGGCGGCCAGTAACGCGCGGTGCTTCTCAATCCAGACCTCCTGCTTCGGCGCACCCAGGCCAATTACGACGACATCGGGTCTGACAGCAGCCACGGCGTCGAGGATTGCCCGGTTGGCAACGGGATTCTGTTCGAATCCAATGGGTGGCGCGTGCGTGCCAACGACCTGCACACCAGGGTATTGCCGCTCGATGTTCGCCGCGGCACGCCTGGCAACACCGGGGCCCGCACCCAGCAAGAACACGCGGAGCGGCTGCCGGCGATTGGCGGCGGCTCGCAGCACGCTGGGCACCAGATCGCTGCCGGCCACACGCTCGGGGAGAGGCCGGCCGAGCAGTCGGGAAGCTGCCACAATCGGCGCCCCGTCGGCCAGCACCATCGACGCCCCGGCGTACGCCATCCGCAAACCGTCGTGGTGGGTCAGCAGTACGGCGTGGTCGACGTTGGGTGTCACCACGTAGCGGCAGGGGCCAGTGGCGGGTGCCTGGCACCACTGCAGTACGCGGTCGGTGGCCTGACCGAGGTCGACGCGATCGATTCGCATGCCGAACAGCGAGATGCGCGAAGATGGTACTTGGCTGTCGTGGCACTCGGCCGCATTCAGAGCGGGTTCAAGGCTCGCGGGCCGCGTGCTCGCCCGCGGAGCAGCGGCCATGGTCGCCGCCGCCGGGGAAGCCTGTTCGGCAGTTGCCACGCCGAGTCCCACGATGAGCATGACCAGCCACTGGTCCTGGAAGATGAAGCTCAGGTCGTGGAACACCGCCGAGGGCAAGTAGACGGCGAGCACGGCCAGCATCAACTGGCCCATCTGCCGCGTCGCGAGCGAGTAATCGTCGGCAACGGCCATCCGCCAACCAAGGACGCTCCAGGCGGCGAGGGTCGTAACGAAAGCCACCAGACCGAGTATGCCGGTTTCGGTCAGCAGCCCCAACAGCGTGTTGTGGTGATGCAGGTTGCGGAGCGATTCGAGTTCGAACGGCTGCGTGCGGTCGGCCAGGTAGGGGAGCTTCTTGTCGTAGAACCGTCCGAACCCAACCCCGGTAAGCGGTTCGTCGCAGAACATGTTCCACGAGACGTACGCAAAGGCGGTCCGCTGTTGCACGGAATGGTGCGACATCTGGCCCGTGCCCTCGCGGTCTAGATTCAACACAAACGTCCAGGCCACGGCCGCGACTGCCGCGGCAACCAGCACCGCACCACCGGCGACCGGCCAGCGGATCGCTTTGGGCGTTTGCACGATGAGCATCACCAGGCCACTCAACGCGAGGCCCAGCCAGACGCTGCGTGTGTAGGTCAGCAGAACTCCAAATGCCATCAATGCCATGGCCGCAAAAAGCAGCAGTTGCCATCCGCGTGAGACGCGCGTCCGCAGCACCCAGGCCGACCACAGGCAGACGCACAGGTAGGTGCCCAAGCTCACGGAGTTGAGCGCCGGACCGCGAGCGCGGCCAAAGTGAGTGCCGAGTTCGGGATCGCTGATGTACCTTGGGAAGACGGCCCACCATTGCTCCGTGACTTCGGCACATGCGGTGATGGCGAGGTAACCACCCAACACCGCGAGGGTGGCGAGTATGGCAGTCGTGGTACGCGTGGAAAGTGGGGCGAGCCGCACGGTCAGGTACAGCAGGGCGGGGACCCAGAAGCTGAAGAGCAGGCGAAAATAGGGCGATGTGGGTAGGTGCTCGTTGTTACCCGTGTTACTGGCGATGCAGCTCACGGTGAGCCATACCAGGAGTACCAGCAGCGCCCAATCGACCGGCAACAGCGCCCGCCAAGTAACCTCGCCGTGCAGGTAGTACCAGCCGACCGTGGCCGCGAGCACGGCGAGCATCAAGCGGTCGAATGTCAGTGGCACCGCACCTAGATGGGCGTTCCAGAACGAGTGCCCCAGGACGTAGCCAACCACGACGGTCGCCACCGCCAATCCGAGCGGAGTCGGCCGCCGCAGGTCGAAGGCGAAACCTACCAGGGCCACGAGCAGCAAGATAGCAACAACGATTTCCATAGGACCTGCGCGGAAGGGAACCAGGAAGGAGAATTCGCACGACGGCGAAGGCGGCTATCGCGCCGTTCGTGGTGGGCAAACGTCGAATCCTGCAGCAACCGCGTCGCTCAAAGTCGACCGCCTGGCAGGCGGGCTGGCGAATCCAAACTCCACGTCGCGTGGGCCAGCTTGCGCGTTGCTGCGGAGCCGCGGCGTCCAACTCGGTTGCCGACTTTGGTGCTGGCCCGTGCTTGAGGTACACCAGGCTCAGTCCCACGAGCAGCCCCAGAAGCCCACCGGTTGCCACCACCACCGATCGCCGTGGCCCCACTGGCCTGAGGCTCGATTCCACCGCATCGATTCGCGAGAGCACACTGGCACTTTGGGCACCGGCCAGGTGGCCCTCGGCGTCCGCCAGTCGAGTCCGCGCGGCGTCGACCAGTTGCGTTTGATTCGCGACGGCCGCCACCAACTGCGAGTACGCGGCCCGATGCTGCGCAAGTTGCTGCTGACTCTTGCGGTTCGTTGCCAGCTGTGCGTTGAGCGATTCGTTGCGATCAGCACTAAGGGAGAGTTCGATTTCGAGCCCGCTGATCGCGGTACCCAGCTCGCTGCGGAGTTGTTCCCGGACTTTGGTTTCGGTATGCCTGGCGGCAGCGACGAACGGATGCTCTGGGGCGAGCTTGCCCAGTAGCCGGGCCGTGGCGAGTTGCGAATCGACCAGGCCTTGTTTGATCCGCTCGACCGCCGGCTGCGAAGCCAGCAGCGAATTGGGGGTGGCGATCAGCTCGGTAGGGTCGGCCTGGGCGTCTCGCAGCACCGCGAGCAGCTTTTCGGTCCGCCGCCGCTGGGCTTCGTTGGCGCGAATCTCGGCCTCGATGGCCAGGTTGTTTTGCGATGTCTCGCTCGCGCCGCCAATGGGATTGACCAGGTTGCGGAGGTCGTTCAAGTTCGCCCCGATGCGGCCTTCAAGGTCGGAAAGCCGAGCAATCTTGAGCGACAAGTCGGCCTGTGACTGTTCGAGGCCCTCGGTCAACTCGGCGATCATGCTGTCGGCCTGCGTCTGGCGAATCTCTTGGGTACGATTTTCAAGCGCTTCGGCCAGGGCGACAGTGAGCGCCGCGGCCCGCTCGGGGTCCTTGTCCAGCACCCCTAGGTAGAACACCTCGGTCTTGCCGAACTCCGCTCCGCCGGGAGGCGTCATGACCATCGCATCGCGGAAGTCGGCAATGTCCTGCGGCGTGGGCCAGTTCTTGGGGGCGGTCCACGTCGACCGAGGACCGACCTTTTCGAGCACCGCGGTCACCACCGTGCGACTGCGGGCGAGTTCCAAGAGCGTTTCCTGAATGGTCTTCATTTCCGAGAGATCGGCGAACTTGCCAAGTCGGTCGGCTCCCAGGCCAGCGGCTTCCGGGCGAATCAACAGGCCTTGCGTGGCCTTCCATTTACGCGGAGTCACTAGCGACACCACACCAGCCAGCACCGCCAGGGCAACCATCGGCGCAATCCACATCCGGCGATGGCGAAGGAGCAAGTCGGCAACCTGACGAGGCGAAAGGCTGTGGGCGGCGGGATGAGCCATGGTGGTTTCTCGTTGCAAAATGCGGGACAGCGAAACGGTTGGACCGTCTGGCAGGGCAATCGTCATGCCAGCCAGCCGCCACCCCCCGTTTGCTCCTTAGAAACAGGGCATTTCCGGGCAAGCCCAGCGAATCGCCGACCCAAGTGGCGTCGCCAGTCTGTCGGCAATCGGCAACGTGTCGACTTTTCGCCACACCCGCTCGGCTAGCGCAACCCGTGTATCCGGAAACTCAAGTTGCCGCGTTTGAAAGTTGCAGGCGACGAGGCAAACTTCCATGGCGCTCCGCTTTTCCGGATTCGCAACCGGCTGTTCCTCGATACGGTACGAAACACTTTGAAGCTGCAAGTTGTCGCGATCGATCGCCTCGACGGACTTGAAAAGCTCCGCCTCGCGTGGGAGCACCTCGACGGCGGAGTGCCCTTTCGCTCCTACGACTGGCTCACCACATGGTGGCGGCACTATGGTCAGCCAGCCGGGCACGATCGACTGTGTCTGCACGTCCTTGCCGTGCGGGATGCTGCGCTGGGCGACGACGCGTGGATAGGTATTGCACCCTGGTACGCAGAGCGGACCCGCACCCGCGGCACGGTGCTGCGGGCGTTGGGCGGGGGCGAAGTGTGCAGCGACCACTTGGGCGTCGTCTGCGATTCGCAACAAGCGCGACCCATCGCTACGGCCCTGGCCGACCACCTGGCCCAAGCGGACGATTGGCAGCGGCTGGAACTCGATGCAGTTGACAGTTGCGACCCGGTGGTCTCCTGCCTGGCCGAGGAACTGCGAAACCGAGATTGCGAGACACGGCTCCTGCCGGACGGGAATTGCTGGGCGATTGATCTACCTCGCACGTGGGAAGAGTTCCTCGCACTGCAAAGCAAGTCGCACCGCAAACAGCTTCGCCGCGCCGCCGAGCGAGTGCTGCTCACCGACCGGGCGGTTTGGCAATTGATCGAGTCGGCCGACGAGTTCCAGGTCGCGTGGCCAGTATTCGTCGACCTGCACCAGCGGCGTCGGCAGAGTCTTGGTGAGCCGGGCTGTTTCGCCTCGCCGGCCTTTACCAACTTCCACCGTGAGATCGCGCAGAAGTTGCTTGCCGACGGTCGCTTGCGGCTTAGCTGGCTGAATCTGGACGGGGCGCCGGTCGCCGCGGAGTACCACTTTGCCGGGCCGACTTCGACCTTCGCCTATCAGGGCGGCGTCGACCCAGAGCGGCTGGACGAAGAACCGGGGCGGTTGTCGCAGATTGCCGCCATCCAGCACGCGATTGCCGAAGGGCACCAGACGTTCGACTTCCTCCGCGGCGATGAGCCCTACAAGGCCCATTGGCGGGCCCAGCCGCACGCCACTTACAAACTAACGGCGCTGGCCCCGTCGCACCGCAGCAACTGGCTCGCGCAAACCGCCGACTGGGCCGACTCGATGGCTTCGGCCCTGAAGGCGGGGCTGCGTCCGCTCGTATCGCCTGCGCCTCCAACCTTTTAAACGTGAACGTCCGGCAACGATGAACATCGCCAAACGATGGTTGATCAACACGTATCTCCACGCCACTGCGCCATTGCGAAGGGTGAGCCAGCTGCGGCGGCGGGCCCGCTGCTCCGAGCCGGTACAAATTCTGTTTTATCACCGGGTGGCCGACGCGCAGCCGAACCCGTGGACCATCGGCTGCGAGGCGTTTGCCCAGCAAATCGACTGGCTTGAAGCCGCACTTCGACATAGTACCGCTGGCCGAAGCACAGCGGCGGATTGCGGCCGGCAAGAATGATCGACCGACGGCCGTTATCACCTTCGACGACGGGTACGCGGACAACTGCGACTTCGCCCTGCCACTACTCCTAGATCGAGAGCTGCCATTCGCCTATTTCGTGACCACCGGCAACGTCCTCGAGGGCCGACCCTTTCCCCACGACCTCCAGCGCGGCGAGCCGCTGCCGCCCAACTCCATTGCCGACATTCGAGCACTGGCCGACGCCGGTATCGAGATTGGCGCCCACACCCGCACGCATGTCGACCTGGCCACCGTCGGCTCGGACGGACTCCGCGACGAAATTGTCGGTTCAAAAGTCGACCTGGAAGCTATGACCGCCAGGAGGGTGCGGTACTTTGCCTTTCCGTTTGGCCAGCCGCAGAACATGACGCAGGAAGGCTTTCAGGTGGCCCTGGACGCGGGCTTTCAAGGGGTGTGTTCCGCGTATGGTGGTTACAACTTTCCGGGTCGCAATGCCTTTCACCTCGAACGCTTCCACGCCGACCCGGAATTGGTCCGCTTCAAACACTGGCTTTCGGTGGATGGCATTAAGCGGCTTACCAGCCCCACGATCGCATTCGATAGCCGCGTCGATGCTCATTCGCTCGGCCTCACGGCCTCGGACGCAGCGGAAGGGTAATCGCGATGTCGACTGACGCACCGAGATCGGCGACGGTTGTCCTCCCGGATACGCTGCTCGCCAGTGTTGCCGTGTTGCTAGTGGTGAACGTTGTGCAGCGGAGCATCGGCTTTGGACGCGGTGTGCTTTTTTGCCGCTGGCTCGATCCCGAGTCGCTCGGACACTGGGACATGGCGTACGGATTCCTGCTGCTCGCTGCGCCGGTCGCCGTGCTCGGCCTGCCTGGATCGTTTGGCCGTTACCTGGAGCGATTCCGCCACGCGGGCAGCTGCAGACTTTTTTGAAGCGAACATTCTTTTGGACCGCGTCGTTGACGGCGCTCGCTGTGAGTGTGTTGCTGGCGGGGCGCCGTACGTTTGCCTACCTGGTGTTCGGCGACTCGGCCGAATCTTCGCTGCTGGTGCTGGTTGCGATGGTGCTTGCCGCCGTGATCCTGCACCATTTCCTCGAAGCGGTGTTTGCGGGTCTGCGGGTGTTCCGCGTGGTGTCCGCCATGCAGTTCGCCCAAAGCATGCTGTTTGCGGCGATCTCACTCAGTTTGTTGGTCGTCTGGCGCACTGATGAGTGGAGCATCGTCGTGGGCTACGGATCGGCATGTATGATTTCGGCGACTGCTGCGGTCTTGTGGGCCAGGAGGTTCGATTGGCACGTTACGGAAGAGACCATGGCCGAGTCGCACCGAACGTTCTGGCCGCCGCTGCTGCGGTTTGCTGTCTGGGTGTGGGTGACGAATCTGCTCACCAATTTGTTTGCCGTGATCGATCGTTACATGATCGTCCACTACAGCGGATTACCGGCCGACGATTCTCTCGGACTGGTAGGACACTACCACACCAGCATGCTGGTGCCCGTGCTGCTGGTGTCGGTGGCCAACTTGCTCACCGGCGCCATGACACCGCACTTGAGCCATCAATGGGAGGCGGGGGACCGCTCGGGTGTCGCCGACCGCATCCATACGACCCTTAAGCTCACGGCGCTTGGCATGTTTGCCACCGGCATCGGCGTGCTGCTGGTCACTCCCACGTTGTTCCACCTGGCGTTTGGTGGCAAGTACGACGCGGGGCTCGAAGTCCTGCCGTGGGCCGTGGCGTCGTGCGTATGGTTCAGCCTGCTTTTGGTTTCACAGACTTACGTCTGGTGCACGGAGAAAACGCGGCATGCCAGCATGCCACTCGCAATTGGCCTTGCGAGCAACGTGGTGCTTAACCTGGTATTGCTGCCGCGGCTTGGCCTGCAAGGCGCAGTCGTTGCCACCGCCTTAGCCACGCTGATTGCGCTCGTGGCCCAACTGACCGTCAACCGGCGGCTCGGCATGTCGCCGTCGCCAGGGACCCTGCTCCTGGTGCTCACGCCACTGGCGTTAGGCATGGGTTATCCGGTCGCCATTGCAGCGGCAGGATTGATCGGTTTCGTGGTGGTTTTTACCCCGTGGCTGCTGTCGTTGGACGAACGCAGACAAGTGGTCGCCCTGGTCTGCCAGCGTCTGAATCGCTCGAGTACACGGCGGGCCATCAACTTTGTCGGAGAAGGGTAGCCGACCGCGATGCGACAATCATCCAGTCCACACACCGGTCCATTGCGGACGATGTTCCTTACCACGTCCATGCCAGTAGGGGGTGCCGAGACACTGTTGGTGAACCTGGTTCGCCGTGTCGACCGCCGCCGGGTGTTGCCCGAACTGTGTTGTTTGAAAGAACCAGGTCCGCTTGGCGAAATGCTCGCTGCGGAAATCCCTGTCCATGCTGGGCTGATCGGCCACAAGTTTGATGGGTTGGTGCTCTGGCGTTTGCGGTCGCTACTTCGCCGTCGGTGCATCGACGCCGTGGTGACGGTCGGTGCCGGCGACAAGATGTTCTGGGGGCGGCTCGCTGCCCGCGTGGCCGGGGTACCCGTGGTTTGCTCGGCACTACATAGCACCGGCTGGCCCGACGGCATTGGCAGGCTGAACCGACTGCTGACACCGATGACCGATGCCTTCATCGGCGTCGCTGAGGCGCATGGAATACACCTGGTGCAGGAGGAACGATTGCCCGCCAGCAAGGTGGTCGTGATTCCCAACGGGGTCGATACCGACCGCTTTGCACCTGGATTGGAGACGACTAGCCTTCGTCGTGAACTTGGAGTCTCTCCAACGGCTCCATTGGCTACCGTCGTCGCAGCGCTACGACCCGAGAAGAACCACGAGATGTTCTTGGAGGTTGCGAAGCTTGTATTGCAGCAGGTGAGCGATGCGTGTTTCTTGGTGGTCGGCGACGGACCACGCCGTCCGTTTCTTGAACAACGCGCCGCGGATCTGGGCATCGCCCAAGCAGTGAAGTTCCTGGGGACACGCAGCGACATTCCGGCTATTCTGAACGCGACCGATGTCAATGTGCTGACGTCGCACAACGAGGCCAATCCGGTATCAATCCTCGAAGCGATGAGCACCGCGCGGCCAACCGTGGCCACCGACGTTGGCTCGGTGGCGCAGTCGGTACTCGACGGTCAAACGGGCTACCTGGTCGCCCCCGGCGACGCCGCAACGATGGCCCGCCGCGTCGGCGAACTGCTCGACGATCCACTGCTGCAGCAGCAGATGGGCACCTTGGCGCGGGGGCGGGTGGTCGAGCGGTGGTCGCTCGACGCGATGGTTCGTGGGTACGAGGAACTGCTCGCCCGGCTCTATTTTGAGAAGTCCGACCTGCGAATCGTACAGCCAATGGCCGACCCACTCGAGCCTGCTGCAGGGGAGTCGGTAGAAGCAGCGAGCCGGTGACCAGCCTGGCATTCCACCAGTCTCGACACTCGCGAAGGGCCTTCTGGGTGAGCATAATGGGAGTTTGCCCCAGATGAGCTGCAACCTTTGACTCTTGTCAGTCCGCCGGCATGATCACCGAAACTCTGCTAACCACGCTCGCTCGGCTGCTGAGTGGCGCTAGTGTGCGGTGGGTTGATAGTCAGCCGGACACCTGTCAGCGGGTTTATTTCGCCAATCATACGAGCCACCTGGACGTGATCCTGGTTTGGTCAGCGCTGCCCCGCGAAGTGCGAAAGCTCACTCGGCCAGCGGCTGCCAAAGACTACTGGAGCCGCGGCTGGGTTCGACCCTACATCGCCAAGGTCTACAATGCGATGCTTATCGATCGCAAAGAGATTAAAGTCCACCAGAGCCCCGTCGACATCGATGATCCGCGAGATTGGTCGGATCTATTCCGTGATCATCTTTCCCGAAGGAGGTCGCTCGTCGGGTGAGACGGTGGGCGAATTCAAGAGCGGTTTGTACTACCTGGCCAAAAAACGTCCCGACCTGGAGTTGATCCCGGTTTACATCGACAACATGAATCGCATCCTCCCCCGCGGCGAGTTCCTGCCGGTGCCGTTGCTATCGAGCATTACCTTCGGCCCGCCCATGTGGCTCGAGGCGGGCGAGACCAAGAACGAGTTCCTGGAGCGAGCGCGAAAAGCCGTGCTAAAGCTTCGCGAACGGGAGACACAGTAGACGCTCCAATCGGGCGATCCGCAGAGTTGCTTACTACCGCGACCACCACCATTTTTCGCACGCACCATGACTCCCATTCAGCTCAACTGGGCCCTTGCCGGCACCGTTGTTGCCTTCTTGAGGCGCAGCTACGGTCGTGGGGCAATTGCTGGCGCGGCAACCGCAGTGGGGGCTCAACCCGGCGGCCGTCAATGCCTTTAATGGCCGGCTCAGGGCGTGGTGGATCATCTGCTGCCTGCTGGCGGTCGCGTTCCTCAGCCGCGGGTTGACGATCGTGCTGTTTGGCCTGATTAGCTTCTGGGCGCTGCGTGAGTTCATCACGCTCACCCCCACCAGGCATGGAGACCACCGTGCGCTGTTCTGGGTGTTCTTCTTGTTCACACCATTGCATTACCTGCTGGTGGGGTTCGATCGATACGAAACCTATAGCATCCTGATACCCGTCTACGGCTTTTTGTTCATCCCCGTACGCGTCGCCATCGCGGGCGACACCAAACGGTTTCTCGAGCGGGTTGCGAAAATCCAGTGCGGATTGCTCATTTGCGTGTACTGCCTGGGGTTTGCGCCGGCGGTGCTGGATCTGAAGTACGGCGACTATAGCGACCGTTCGCGGCTGCTGTTCTTCCTGGTAATCATGTCGCTGGTGAGCGAGGCGTTGCAGTTTGCGTGGGATCGGCTATACGGCCGCAACGTAATATCGCCCAATATCAACGGCACCCGCACTTGGGAAGGCATGCTGGGCGGGGCGGCGAGCGCCGCCCTGGTCGGGATGACCTACCACCTGTTCTTCCAGCCGTTCCGCGAACTGTGGCATACCGCCCTGGTAAGCATGTTGATTGCCGTCATGGGATTCGCGGGGGCGATGACCATGTCGGCCATCAAGCGCGACCGCGGGGTGAAGGATTTCGGCACCCTGGTCGAAGGCCATGGCGGCGTGCTCGACCGGATCGACACCATCTGCTTTGCGGCCCCGGTGTTTTACCACGTGGCGAAGCAATTGCTGGTAGTTTAGCGAACAGGCGAGCTGCCGGCATCGGTAAAATGCTGGTGGGAATTGAGGGAAGCGGTTATGCTAGTTAAGTTGACTGGTCATTCGGAGCTTGTAGAGAACGAAACCCATGTACAGAACAACGCCTTCTTCTGCGTCCCGATCAACACGCATCCCGACGATGCTCATCGTGTTGATGTTAAGCTCGCTGCATTTCGCTGCGAAGGCCGACGGAGCTTTCTTAAGTTACCATGTTGGTAACTCCTTGACGTGGGATTCACAAGTCCGGTCATTTGAAAACCGCCCGCTGCACGACAACCAGGGGTACCACATCAAATGTTCCTCCTCACTAACCAGTATCCTCAACAACCCGGAGAGCGTGTGCGTCGATCCGACTACCTATGGCTACTTCACGGAGGCGCTAAGCAGCCACGACTGGGATGCGGTAACGTTGCAACCGTACGTAGGGTACGGTACAGGAACTGAGATCGAGTCTTTCGTCACGATGGCAAGTATGACAAATTCCACTGCCGAAATTCTGATGTACGCAACTTGGCCGTGGGCGAACGATGTTGAGGAGGGCTTCGTTCAGGAATGGTATGCGGGCCCGGACGCACAATACGAAATTGACTCTCCAATGATTCACCGTCGCTCTTGGTACGAGCATGCGTTAACGAAGCACGTCTAGCTCTGCCCGGCAGGGAAGTGAATTTGATTCCCGTTGGAGATGTTTGGGCCGCGCTCGGTGATAAATTCGAGCAAGGCGATTATTCGAGGGCCTACAGATGCCTCCGATTTGTACCGTGACGGCCGTCATGCCAATAACGTCGGTAGGTACATCGCCCATATCACGACATGGGCAGTGATGCACAACAAAACCCCGTGCTTTATCCCGAGCTGCAGCTAGGATTCTCGACCAGAACGCCCGGAATTCACGACAACGATGTGCTGCCGACACCAGAAGTCGGGCCCTAATCCGACAGACGGTATGGGAGGTGATTTCCAACGATCCTTACCGGCATCGTATTGGATCCCGGCGACTTGAACCGAGACGGAGTCGTCAATCTGGCCGACTACACCGCGTGGCGCGACGGGCTGGGCGGTGAATTCGACGCCGCCGCCTTTGAGTTGTGGAAGGAAAGTTTTGGCGGCCAGTCACCTTTGTCCGTGGCGACTTCCGTGCCAGAACCATCAACTTCTGTGCTGCTCGCAACGTTCGTCGGTGGCATCGCCGTCCGCTTATCCCGCCACTTTCGCAAACGGCCTATCGCCAGTAGGTCCGCTCGGAACTGATTGGCGCATCGAAGTCGACTCGCGGTTCGCCTTCTGGCCGCTGAACCTGCTGCTCGCGTTGCCGTGCCGCACGCGAGTAGGCCGACTCGTAGTTCGTTGAGCCCTGCGGCTCCGTGCGCGATCGCGGTGGCAAGGGTGTCGGGGTAGGAGTAAGGTTGCTCGCCAGCAGCACACCCGACTCTTTCTCGCCGGGCAGTTGCGGCCGGCCCTGTTTGACCCAGTCGAGCCAGGCATTCTGCAGCGCGAACAGGCTTTCGTGCCCGAAATGTTCGCGCACGGCACGCGGCCAGTTTTCGTCGCTCATGCCGTCGGCCAGGAACTCGAGGAACTCCGGCTGGCCGTACTGGCCAATCAGAAATCTTGTCAGCGAGTGGCCCTGGGCGTACAGCGGCAGCACGTCGGGCGGATACTCTTTCATGGCAAACATTTGCCCGAAGGGAATGCCCTTGCCCGTCTTGAGGAACCGGATGAGCAGGTGCTCCTGTTTGGCGATTTCGCTCTTGTGCTCAACCGTGGTGCATGCGCCTTCGTCCGCCCAGCGGGGAAGAGGCTGGCGGAAGTGGCAGGCGAAGATCGTATGGGTGATTTCGTGCGGTAGCACCGAGTCGAGTACCCGCTCGCGTGTACCCGTGATGGTCATGTTCCAGTCAAACACCTCGCCGCGATCGAAAACGAACGTGGTCACACCACCTGCGCCGAGGTTCGGGGCCACGTCGGCCTTGATGGGGCACGGCCGCGACCACGGAGGCATCTCCTTGCCAATCCAGTCGATGGCCAGTTCTCGCCGCCAGTGTTCGGCGGCGTCGCCGATTTCCTGGGCAAGTTGCGGTGTCGGCGCATTTACCAGGAAATTGGTGGTTTTGTAGCGCGCTGCTTCGGCGCGGGTGCCGCACAGGGCAATTGCCAGAAAGAGCAGACGCAGGCAGGTCGACGCCATTTTCGACCGCATTGTGCAAGCATCCATGCTGCACTCCAGGTTCGCGGAGAGAGATCAGAGGCAACGCCACCGTTTGCTAGCGTTGGTCGAGCACCTTCTCGATGCCGCGGAGCCTAGCACAGACCGGCCCGGTGCGGCCAGAGCGATTTCCCTCTGGCATCCAGGGAGTATTCGTTTGGGCCGTTGCTCCCCAGGATGTCCACCCGCGGGCCGAACGCTGGTTGCCGGCCATCACCTACCCGCCAGACACAGCATCGCTTCGTGCTAGCCATGACACTGGCGGGGCTGCATAATCTTGGCATGAGGATCGCCGTTTCCCAGATCGTTTGCCAGCCGGGGCAGGTCGCTGCGAACGTTGCGCCACATGGTGCGGTTCGTCCGCCAGGCCCATGCGGCCGCATGCGACCTGGTGGTGTTTCCCGAAGTGTCCGACACGGGCTATTGGCCGGCGAAGTTCCGCGAGTGGGCCCAGCCCTGGCCAGGCCCAACCTACGACGCCGTCGCCGCCGCGGCGGCCGAGCATTCGATTGCTGTTGTGGCGGGCCTTTCGGAGCGGGCGGAGGAGTCGATTTACAATTCGCTGGCGTTTTTCGGGCCCTCGGGCGACCTTCTCGGCAAGTATCGCAAGCTGCATCTCTACTCGCCGCCGCCGGCGCGCGAAGCCGACTACTGCTCCGCTGGCGAAGAAATCACCCTGGTCGACTTCCGCGGTATCCGATGGGGCCTCTCGATCTGCTACGACCTCCGCTTTCCCGAAGTCTACCGCCTTCTGACCGCCGGCGGCGGCCAGGTGCTGATCAATGTTGCGGCTTGGCCCTTGGCTCGGCCGACGCACTGGGATTACCTGACACGCGCCCGAGCGATCGAGAACCAGGCATTTGTGGTGGCGGTCAATCGCGCCGGGCAGGACGGCGAGTTTGCCATGTTGGGCCACAGTCGCGTCGTGAGCCCGATGGGCGAGGTGATTGTCGAAGCCGACGCTGGCGAACAGCTACTGGTCGCGAATATCGACCTGTCGCTCGTCGAGGCGTTTCGCAAGCAAGTGCCCGCACTGGCCGACCGCCGGCCGGACCTC
>CAVOYX010000002.1:0-168933 GCA_963700795.1 uncultured Alphaproteobacteria bacterium
CTGCAAGGCAATCAGCTTGTCCATGAACGCTTCGCCGTGCATGGCGTCATCACCACGTTCGATGCGCGGCGCGGGCCTGCCCATTTGCGCGAACATGGCGAATGCCGCAGCCAGCTTGATTGCGCCGATGCAATCATCCTGACAAAAGCCGATATTGCCACTGCCGCCGAACAGGCCGCTTCCGTGGAAGCTGTCAGGCAATTGCGGCCGGATGCTGCAATCCTTGCGTCGTCAAAAAGCAGCATCAGTGCAGGTCAACTGCTTGCGGCAGTTGAAACTACGGATCAACACACACATGGTGACAGCGCGCACGGGCATGCGCATCACCCTCATGAAAATGGGCATGAGCACGGTCACTCACATGACCATTCGCATCATCATGCCGGCGATTACACGACTGCATTTGCACCCTTGCCGGAGCTGCTGGATTGGCGCCTGCTTGAGGACGTTCTGCACGCTGTGCTGGAGGCACATGGATCGGACCTGCTGCGCCTCAAGGGCACGGCCAAAACGGGTGCGCATGGCGCAACCGAAATTGTCCAGGCCATCGCCGGTGAAGAATTCGAGCGCTCGCCGCTCGAGACAAAGCCAGGCGCAAAGCCGGTGCGGACCGGATTGACAATTATTGCGCGGCATACACCTGCCGATATCATTGCAAGCGATATTCTTGCGCGCCTTGGTCTGCCTGCAACCATTTTGGCAGAGCCTGCCATCGGGGAAGGAGCAAATGCCCATGCCCGATGATGCCACCGAAGCCAAGCGCCGCACCAAACTTGTTCCGGCACAGCCGCGCGGCAAGCCGCAAGCGGCAGGCGTGAAGAACAAGCGAACACGTCCGCAACCCCAGCGTCTGTCGTCTGTTACTACCGCCATGCGCCTGTTGAAGACATTTTCCGAAGGGGAAGTCGAGATTGGTGTGACGAGCCTTGCCAAGCGTCTGGGCGTGGCGAAAAGCACCGTTTACAGGCTGGCCTCGACGCTTGTCGCCGAGGGACTGCTGGAACAAAACAAGGAAAACGACAAATACCGGCTGGGCATTGCGCTGTTTGGTCTTGGCGCGCTGGTTCGCCAGCGCATGAACGTGTCCAACGAAGCACGGCCGCATATTTTCGCCCTGCGCGAAGCAACAAACGAGACTGTGCATCTGGCGATCATGGATGGCGGCGAGATCATGTATGTGTACGATCTGGAAAGCACGCAGGCTATCCGCATGCGCGCCAACCTGGGAGATCGCAAGCCGCTGTTCTGTTCTTCGGAAGGACGCGCCATGCTGGCTTTCCAAAGCGCCGACACGATTGAACAGGTTCTTGCCAGGCCATTGATCGCACGCACGGCAAAGACGCTGACCGATCCACAACAAATTCGCGCCGTGCTACAGGACATCCGCGCCAAGGGATTTGCCTTTGAGGATGAGCAGTGCGAAACGGGCATGCGCTCCATAGCCGCTCCCATTCGGGACGCAGAGGGCAGCGTCGTGGCCGCCGTCGGCATCGCAGGCCCCGTTGAACGGCTTTCCGACGACGTGCTGGCGCGATTTGCACCGCTGGTGGTGCAGACAGCCGATGTTATTTCCACTCGCCTTGGCTATCGCGCCACGGTCCGATTTTAAACTCGAACACAGAAAGCATCATGGCAAAGATAACGATCCCGGCAACCGGCACATCTTTCGACGTCGCAGATGGCGACACCATCGCACGCGCAGCGGTACGCAACGGTCTTGGCTTTCCCTACGACTGCAACGTGGGCGAATGCGGCAATTGCCGGTTCGAACTTCTGGAAGGCGAAGTAACATATCTGCGGGAAAATCCGCCTGCGCTCAATGATCGCGATGCCCAGCGCAAGCGCTATCTTGGATGTCAGGCGCTGCCGAATGGCGATTGCTCGATCAAGGTGTCGCTTCGCGACCAGTTCAAGAGCACGCATTTGCCAGCGCCGGTAACGGGCACGCTGACGCAGACGCTCGATATCACCTATGACATTCGCGAATTCCGTTTCAAACTGGAGCAGCCGAACAGGTTTCTGCCCGGACAATACGCCCTGATTTCGGTTCCAGGTGTGAATGGCGCACGCGCCTATTCCATGTGCAACGTCACGGACGATGGCGCCGAATGGCATTTCCAGATTCGCAAAGTGCCGAATGGTGCAGCAAGCTCTGGCCTGTTTGAGCGCGTCAACATGGGTGACACGATCAATCTGGACGGACCTTATGGCATGGCCTATCTGCGCGAAGATGCACCGCGCGACCTCTTGCTGATCGCCGGAGGCTCGGGCCTGTCGCCCATGATCTCGATTGCACGGGCTGCCGCGCACAGTGCGGCGTTGAAAGAGCGCAAGATTCACTTCCTGTTCGGCGGGCGCACGCCGCGTGACATTTGCGGCGAAGACATTCTCAAGGAATTGCCGGGCTTCGGCGAGCGGTTGCTTTATTATCCGGCTATTTCCATGCCAGACGATGCAGCATCGGCAGGCTGGACCGGCAAGACCGGCTTCGTCAACGATGTTGCATCGGAAATATTCGGCGACGACCTGAGCGGCTTTGAAGCCTATTTCGCCGGACCGCCCGTGATGGCACAATCGGTGATGAAAACGCTGATCAAGGGCAAGGTGCCTGCAGCACAGATGCATTTCGACCAGTTCTATTGAGAATAGCGCAAGGCTCCCGCCAGTAGCTTTGCGCGTGAGACGAAACAACGAAATACGCACGCGATGTGTGATCGCGACCGCGATTATATTAACGATCAAGGGGAAGAAACGACATGTCCAAACTTAATCTGACGCTCGGCTGCTGGGACTACGATCGCGTCATCGCGTTGCAGAACGGCACCGTGCAGCCTGATGGCATCGATTTGAACTTTCTGAACATGGAAGTGGAGGAAACATTCTTCCGGATGGTGCGCCACCG
Source organism: uncultured Alphaproteobacteria bacterium (assembly GCA_963700795.1). Taxonomy (GTDB): domain Bacteria; phylum Pseudomonadota; class Alphaproteobacteria; order Rhizobiales; family Beijerinckiaceae; genus Terripilifer. Next base: position 2,903 of record CAVOYX010000002.1, read on the forward strand.
CGAATTCGATGTCGCGGAAATGTCGCTGTCCTCTTACACGGTATCGCTGTTCAAGGACCCCGCGCCATTCATCGCGATCCCGGTGTTTCCGTCGCGCTTCTTCCGTCATTCGTGCATTTTCATCAGCGCCAAATCCGGCATCAAGGAACCTAAGGATCTCATCGGGAAGAAAATCGGCGTACCGGAATACCAGATGACGGCGCCGGTCTCGATCCGTCGGCATCCTGGCCGAACATTACGGCGTACCGGTGGACAGCGTGACCTATTATACCGGTGGCGAGGAAGAACCCGGCCGGCCCGAAAAGCAAGGCATCGACCTGCCGCCGAACATCAAGGTGCAAGCAATTCCCGACGACAAGACCTTGTCGCAGATGCTCAAGGACGGGGAAATCGATGCCTTGCATTCAGCGCGCTCACCCTCCACGCTCGACGGCGTTCATGTGAAGCGCTTGTTTCCGAACTATCGCGATGTCGAACTCGACTATTATCGCAAGACCAAGATATTCCCGACGATGCACACGATCGCCATCCGGCGCGAGGTTTACGAAAAGAACCGCTGGATCGCCCAGGCGCTGTTCAAGGCCTTCTGCGAAGCGCAGAAAAAGACCTATCATGACCTCAACCAGACCGCCGCGCTGAAGGCCATGGTGCCCTGGCTGACCCATGACATTGAAGAAGCACGGCGCGAGATGGGCGACGATTACTGGGCCTATGGGGTGCAGCCGAACTACAAGGTTCTGGAAGCCTTCCTGCGCTATCATTATGAAGGCGGGCTCTCCAAGCGCCTGTTGAAGCCTGAAGAATTGTTTGCGCCGGAAACGCTGGAAGCCTTCAAGATCTAGGCCACATTCATTGCCTTCAAAACCTGTGTGCGTCAGGCCTTGCCACGGCTCTGGCGCACATCGAGGTAGATGTCGTCGCCGGCAATGCGCAGGGCCACAGCACGCAGAGCGTACCGCATTGTTTGTCGGATGGCGTCCGGTGCGGATGTTGAATTCGAAACCATGCCAGGGACACGGCGACGTTCATTTCCGTTTTGGAAAACTCGCGTCCCCGGCTGGTGCGATCATCGTTAACTGCCTCTGTGGTTTCGGGAACGATCCTGCCTGACACGCCGGTCCGTCCAGATGCGGGCAGCGATTTTCCCAGGCGTAGAATTCGCCGCCCAGTTTGAAAACACCGACTTCCATTCCGTCGACGTCAAACACCTTCCGTCCAGGGTCGTCAAAGTCGGATGTCTTGGCAACAATCACCTCAGCCATTTTCAGTCTCGCTGCTTATCCTGCTTGGCTACGTTCACGACACACGGTCCGGCGCGCGCGCAGCCAGCATGTCGGCAGCACGCGGGCGCATGCGCTTGACGGGAAGATTGAACACACGCGCTGCATTGAGGCCGAGAATATTCGCCTTTGCCTGCTGCGACAGAAACGGCAGATTGGCGATAGATCCCGGTGGATCGAAATCCCAATGCGGCCAATCCGACGCATAAAGAAGCTGCGTATCCGCCTTCATTTTCTCCATCGTCGCCTGCAGCATTTTCTGGTCCCATTGTTCCAGCGGCTGGCTCGAATAGAACATGTCCTGCATGTATTCGCTCGGCATGCGCTTGAGGCCCGGCGCCTCGCTGGGACGCATCAGAACTTCATGATCGAGGCGCTGCATCAGGAATGGAACCCAGGCAAGGCCGCTTTCGACCCACAGAACTTTCATCTTCGGAAAGCGCTCGGGCAGTGCGTTGATGATCCAGTTGGTCATGTGGATCAGGTTGTAATGCACGAAGGAAAGCGCGTGCATCGAAATGAAACGGTTCAGCTGCGAGAACGAGGGGTCGTCCCAGTGCGGGCCCGCATGGAACACCAGCGGCTTGCCGGTTTCCTCGATCATCGAATAAAGCCGCATGTATTGATTGTGATGCACCGGCTTGTGGCGAACTGCGCAGATCGTGAATCCGACGATCTGCGGATTGCCGCCAAATTCGCGCACGATCTTTTCGCATTCCGCGACGTCGTTGAACGGCAGATAGATCAGGCCGATGAAGCGTTTGTCCTCCGGGCAGAACCTTTTCCACCAGCCAGCGGCAATAGGCGCGCGCCATGTAAATTTCGATGTCTTCCATCGGGTTCATGCCCAGATGCAGCATCGCGGTCGGAAAGATGACCTGATAATCGACACCCATGGCATCCATGCTACGGCGCATGATTTGCGCAAATGCATGGCCGTGGGTTGCCGGATCCTCGACCTTCTCGCCCGGTCCTGACTGGTGCGGCACACGCCCGGTCAGCGATTGAAAACTCATCCCCGGCTGCATGTTGATGAGCGGCGAACGCAGTCCGGCCTTCAACTGGTTTTCACCAATGTCGCGCAGCACATCATTTTCCATGAAGCTCAGAAGCTCGGAAAAGAAGCGCCCTTCCTGCAGATGCGCATCGGAATCGATAATGAGCTCATATTGTTCATAGCGTGCAGCCTGACGCGCGGCTGCGGCCAGATAATCGCGCGTATCGCTGGCCGCGTTCATTTCCTTCAGTTCACGCACAGAGCCTGTGTTCACTTTACCAAGTTCGTCAGGCATCGATTCCTCCTGTTCCGAAACGCATCAACCACGTATGCGAGGAAGCTGGATATGGCCCCACGGGCTGGGGACTTCGCCAATGGGAACTTCGATCAGATTTGGTTCGCCACTCGCGATGGCCTTCTCGAGCACGGGGCGCAATTCCTCCGCACTGCGCACGCGATGACCGCTCATTCCATAGCTTTCCGCAAGTTTCGGAAAGTCAGGATTGAGAAGATCGCTGGCGATCACACGGTTGCCGTGTTCTTCTTTCTGCATCCTGCGCACATTGCCATAGGCTCCGTCGTTGAACACAATCATCACCGCACCAATGCGATGACGCACCGCGGTCGACAATTCCTGCACATTGTACATGAAGCCGCCATCGCCGGAGATGCACACGACCGGCGTGTCGCCAACGGCATGCTTGGCGCCCAGTGTTGTGGCGACACCCCAGCCGAGCGTGCCCTGGAAGCCGGAATTCAAGAACGTGCGCGGCTTGTAGACCGGATAGGCGATGCGCGAGACGTAACCGACCTGGGTCAGATCGTCGAGCAATATGCCATCCTCCGGCAGAATATCGCGGATGGCGCGCAGGAACGACAATTGTGGTTCCAGGCCGGCGATTTCCCTGGCAAAGCGCTGCTTGCGATCGGCCAATGCCTCGCGCCGCGCTTTGGTATCGATGGACTTGTGCTGCAAATGATCATTGATGGCAGCAACGGCAGCCTTCGAATCAGCAAGAATGCCAAGCGTGGTCTTGCCAAACTTGTTCAGTTCGGAGGGATCGATATCGATGCGGATAATCTGCATCTTGTCATCGGTTCCCCAGGTCATCTGCGGCAATTGCATGTGCGAAGAAATGCCGATGACAAGATCGGTAGTCTTCCACCATTCGTGCGCCGCAGCCTGCGTGATCGACAAGGGATGGCGGGCATCAACAATGCCGCGGCCGTTGCGATGGCCGACCACGGGCGCGCCGATCTTTTCAGCCAGCGCCAGGACTTCGGCAGCGGCATGGATTGCGCCAGATCCGACAAAGATCATCGGCCGTTCGGCTTTGGCTATCATCGCGGCGGCGCGCTCGATGTCTGCAGGCAGGGCCTGGGGCGGTTCATCCGGGGCCATTGGCGCGACAGCCGACACATCGGCCTGCTTTTGCAGCATGTCGACCGGAATTTCGAGACCGACCGGACGGGCGCGGCCGGAATTCATGGCCTGAAACGCGGCAGCGACTTTGCCTGGCGCTTCCTGCGGCGTTTCAATACGGCTCGACCATTTGGTGAACTGGGACATGATCGCGAGCTGGTCGGGAATTTCATGCAGCAGTCCGAAACCCCTGCCAATGGTGGGCACCGGATTTTGCCCGGCCATGGCCAGGACCTTGGCATTAACGGACCATGCCGTGCACAGGGCAGCGGACGCGTTGAGAAAGCCGACGCCGGGCACAACCGAACAGGCAGCGGGCTTGCCCGTTGCCATGGCCGCACCCAAAGCCATATAGGCCGCGCCCTGCTCGTGCCGCGTGTGAACAGGCTTGATCGCCCCAGAATCGAAAATCGCGTTGAACAGGTGATCGCTCTGGACGCCGGGCAGGCAGTACAGCGTATCTATTCCATGGGCCTGCAGTGCTGCGACCACTGCATCCCCGCCCGACATCTTCGACATGACAACTCCCGGTGTTTCCTTCGGCGGCCGTGCCGCTCGATCAATGCTTGCTGTTGCGGCCAGATTGAACGAGCGCGCGGGTCATGTCCAGCCTGCCAGCATGCCGCGCATGGCAGCTGCACGCCGGGCGCGCAGCAGAACCAGCCCCAGGCTTGCAGAATGCCTGATGGGCGAAAAAAAACGGCGCAAGGCAGGCCCTGCGCCGTCAATTACCGATTCACGCCGGGCCTATTTTGCGCGGGTGTAGGGTCCGAGTTCTTTCAGTGCTGCATCAACGAAGCTGCGGTCGATGACCTTTTCAAGATCGACTGCGCCCTTCACCATGCCCTGCGCCTTGTAGAATTCCAGATCCATTTCGACGCTCTTCATGTTGAACTTGCCGTCCACGTCAATCGCGGTCGGCACGATCGTGGCCAGGATTTTCTTGTCCTTGAGCGTGGAGTATTGCGCGAGAATATCAATGACCTCGCCTGCTGTCGGGCCTGTCATTTTGCCGTTCACCACAGCTGCATCGTAGAAACGAACACCGCGCAGATATTGCGTCATGAATTTCTGGGCGGTTTCCTTGCGCTTGGTGGAAAACTGGTCGCTGTATGTGATGGCGCCGACATTCATGTTGTCGCGAACATCGGCAACCGGCATCAATTCGCGCACGAGGCCTTTTGCGATTGCCTGCGTACGGAACGGCTCAGGCAGAACGCTCGCCTCGATACCCTTGTTCTGATAGCTGGCCAATTGCGCGGGAATGCCAAGGAACACGACGTTCACATCCTTGATGGTCTTGCCGCCCATCCGCATCATTTCATCGAGCGTTGCGTTGTCGGTTGCGCCCGGCGCAGTGAGCGCAAATCTCTTGCCCGCAAGATCAGCCGGGCCTTTCACAGCGCCCGAGTCCATCAGATCCTTGCGCACGACAATGCTCTGGAATGACTGGCCCTTGATGTTGCGGCCCTTGCTGGCCACCACGCGCACCTTGATGCCGCGCAGTACAGCATTATAGAAGCCAGCAGAAATAACCCCGGTGCCGACGTCGATATCGCCCGTGGACATGGGACCGATCATGCGAGCGCCCGAATCCATACGAATGGATTCAACATCAAGGCCTGCTTCCTTGAACCAGCCCTTTGCCTGAGCGATGTAGAGCCCTGCATCAGACGTGCCGCCGATGATGGCGACTTTTACTTTCTCTGCGGCGAGTGCCGAATGAGCCACGCCAAACAGCGCCACTGCCGCAGCAGCCGCGCGCATACCAAAATTCAATGACATTCCTGCCTCCTGGAACAACCTGCCGGACAAAGCATGGATGCGAAACCCTCTTTCGCATGGCCAGCATTTACGACAGGCAAATCGCAACCGCGCACAGGTGCGCGGCGCGGTTGATCTATACCAGAGTTGCGCGCAAGCAAACACTTCGCAAATACTTTGCCTGCGACGTGATCGCGTATTAGATCGCCATACGATCAATGATAGCCAGGCTAAGGCATGTTGGTTTATGTGCCAGACATCTGCCAGCTATTGCGGCTTCCTGTATGGTCCCATGTCCTTTATCGCCTGATCGATGAAGCGGCGATCGATGATGCCGGCAACATTGACTTCGCCCTTGACCATGCCCCTTGCACGATAAAAGGCATAGTCGGCTTCAAAGCTTTTCAGGTTGATCTGGCCGTCGGGATCGATAGCCGTTGGAACAATGGAAGCCAGCAGCTTCTTGTCTTTCAAGGTCGAATAGCGGGAGAAAATATCGATAACCTCCGCTGCATTCTTGCCCGTCAGACGACCATTAACAATTGCGCCATCATAGAAGCGAATGCCCCGGACGTAGGCATTCATGAATTTCTGGGCAACCGCTGTGCGTTGTGTCGAAAATTTTTCGCTGTAGGTGATAACGCCCACTTCCTGATTGTTGCGGATTTCACCGATGGTGATGAGCTCACGCACCAGGCCTTTTGCAATCGCCTGGGTCCGGAAAGGTTCGGGCAACATGCTCGCGTCGATACCCTTGCGCTCGTAGCTGGCGACCTGCGCAGGAAAGCCTAGATAGACAATGGTGACATCATCATAGGTCTTGCCAACCATCGCCATGGCTTCAGACAATGTCGGGCCATCGGTCGCTCCCGGCGCGACAAGCGCAAAACGCCTGCCAACAAGGTCTTTCAGCGATTTTACAGCGCCCGAATCCATCAGATCCTTGCGCACGGTAATGCTCTGGTACGATTGACCTTTGACATTGCGCGCCTTGCTGGCGACGACTTTCACTTTGATGCCGCGAAGAACCGCATTGTAGAAGCCTGCCGACACAACCCCTGTGCCGACGTCTATTTCGCCGGTCGACATCGGACCAATCATGCGTGCGCCCGAATCCATGCGGATGGTTTCGACATCCAGCCCGGCTTCCTTGAACCAGCCCTTGCCGAGCGACACGAAAATCCCTGCATCGGAAGCGCCGCCGAGTATCGCGACTTTCACTTTTTCTTGCGCGAAAGTCTGGCCGGCCGGAGCCAGGGCAATAAAAACGGCCGAATAAAAAACCGCACGTGCACCAGTTATAAAATTCATACGAGCCTCCCGGGAAACCCGTCATCGCCACCAGCCTGCGCGATACCCTCCATCACGCAGTGCCTTGGCGATCACAGGCAAACATCGGGACAATTTCATGTCCCGCCGGGAAATGATATCACTCGCCGAGCCGGATCGTCACCTCATCAAAAAGGTCGTCGATCGTGTAGAGTTTCTTGACGATCTTTTGCTCGAAAGCATAACGCGCAACGAGCTCTATCGATTTACGACATTGCTCGACGCCAAAGGGAAGCTGATCGATCTCGCCTGGCTTGGGCAGGCCGGCCCGTTCCTTGCTTTCTTTCAGCACGCGGAAAATTTCTTTCACTACGTCCGGTCGCTCTTTCGGCAAGGCGCTATGCACTGCGAAGAAATGATTGACGTGGCCGCAGCCGTATTTCTCGCCCCACTTGCGTCCGGTCTCGTCCGGATTTGCGATGACCGTGCGCATGTCCGGGTGCGCAAGCAGATCGGCGGCTGGAATAACAGCATCAGCCGGCGCCGCTCAGGGCGATTTCATTGAGATCGGGACCATTGGGGTCGGCGCGTTCTACCAGATCGGAGGGATCGGAATATTCGGCCAGATGCGCATCGTCCCAGCACAGCCAATGCAGCTTGGACAGGTCGACGCCGTATTCATCCTGCAGGATGCCGCGCACCCAAACGCCGGTGGTTTGCGTATACGAGCGGACGGCAACACGCTTGCCCTCCAGGCTCTTGGGATCCATTGGCGATTTTTCCTTGCGGCACACAAAGAACTGGTGCTGGAAACGCCCGACCATGACAGCAGGCAGCAGCACCAGCGGCTTGCCGTAGTCGAGCGCCTGCATGTAGGTGACGATCGCCAGTTCGCCGGCATCGAATTTGCCTTCGCGCACCATCGGCTTGAAACCCTGGTTCGCGGTCTTCGGACCGCAGAAATCAAGTTTTGCAATTGGCGAAGAAACCTCCCCGGCCTTCACGGCTTTTGCGAGAGCGGAATCTGCAAGGTTTGTTTTGAGGGTGACGGGACCGGAGGCTGGGAACATGGACATGGCGATTGTCTCTTGCTGTCTTCCCGCGCGACACCGCAGGGCGGGATAATTTTGTCTACAAGAAGAATCCCGGACGGAACGCGCCATCCGGGATCTTGCGAGGTGTGAATTAACGACCGGCGAGTTCCATGCCCTTGGTGAGGGCATTGTAGCTGCGCTCCGGTGCGGCCATCAGGAAGCGATAGCCTTCGTCGAGAACACGCTGCACGTTGCTCGAGACAACATGCGGGATGACCGACGACACATTGAATTCCTTGGCGATCTCGACGGATCTGGCGCATGTGATCGAGCACGACCGGATGCTCGTACTGGCGCGGATAACCAAGTTCCTGCGACAGGTCGCCTTCGCCGATCAAGACCGCGCCGATGCCCGGCACGTTCTTGAAGATGTCGCGCAGGTTGTGGATGCCTTCGAGGTCCTCGATCATCAGGATGATGAAAAGTTCGCCTTCCGGATTGAGCGGCCAGACGTCTGCCTTCTTGTAGTACTCCTGCTGTGACAGACCCCAGAAGCGCACGGCGCCGTGCGGACCGTCACCGCGCTGGCCGAAAGGCTCATGCAGCGGGTTGTCCTTCATCGTCGGATAGCGGCAGGACGATACAGCGTTATAGGCCTGCTCGACTGTGCGAAACATGCGGCCAGACAATGCCGTAAGCGCCCATGTCGAGGGCCTGCTTGGCATAGGTCTGGTTCATTTCCGCGCCATTGGGCGGAATGCGCACGATGGGCGTCACGGCCGGAGCGAGCGATGCCGGCCTTTACGATCTCGGCGCGGTTGAGCGTGTATTGCAAGGCGTGACGCACGTTCATGCCGTCCCAGACATTGTGTTCGCATTCGAACACGACGCCATCGTATTTCGAGCCATGCAACGCAAGCGCGGCATCAGCAGTCGGCGGGGAGAAAGTGGTGAAGGCAGGTTTGCCGGATTCCAGGGCGCGAATGACGCCGTTCAGTCTTTGAGCCATTTTTTCCTCGGGTGTTCAGCGTTTGGGTAGTGCTCTGCAATGTTGCATCCCGGTCAGGCACAGTGCGGGCGGGGACGGATGCTGCGAATTGAAAAAGTCCCGGATCGCCAATGGCGTCCGGGATGCTTGATTGCAAGTATCAGATCAGACCGCGCTTTTTCAGCACGCTGTCGAGACGGCCGAAGACGCGCCGCGCATTGGTCTCGAAAATCTTCTTCTTGTCTTCGCGTCCGACAGGGTGCAGGCATCGACATAGCGCTTGGTGTCGTCGTAATAATTGCCGGTTTCCGGATCGATGCCCTGCACTGCGCCGATCATTTCCGACGCGAACAGGATGTTGTCGACCGGGATGACCTTGGTGAGCAGGTCGATGCCCGGCTGATGATAGACGCACGTATCGAAGAACACGTTGTTCATCAGATGGTCCTTCAGCAGCGGCTTCTTCATCTGCTGGGCAAGACCGCGATAACGGCCCCAGTGGATAGGGAACAGCGCCGCCGCCATGCGGAATGATGAACTTCAGCGTCGGGAAATCCTTGAACAGATCGCCCTGGATCAACTGCATGAAGGCGGTGGTGTCGCCGTTGATGTAGTGGCGCGCCGGTTGCATGGAAGCACGGGTTGCAGGACGACGACACGTGGATCATGCGCCGGCACGTCGAGCTCCACCATCTTTTCGTAAATCGGATACCAGAAGCGATCGGTCAAGCGGCGGGTCGCTGCCAGTAGCCGCCCGACGGATCGGGATTGAGGTTGCAGCCGACGAAGTCGAGTTCCTTCACGCAGCGCTCCAGCTCCTTAACGCAATTGGCCGGGCTGACGCCGGGTGATTGCGGCAGCTGGCAGACGCCGATGAAGTTCTTCGGGAAAATCTGGGTGACGCGATAGATCAGGTCGTTGCAGACAGTCGACCAGGCCTCGCTAGTTTCCGGTGTGCCGACGTGATGGGCCATGCCCGCTGCCTGGGGCGAGAAGATCGTGCAATCGCCGCCGCGATCCAGCAGCATCTTGAGCTGCTTGCCTTCGACCGAATTCTCGATTTCGTCGTCGCTGATGTCGGGCGCGGGACCGGAAAGCTGCGGTTGCCGTCCGCCATGCCGGCGAGCTGGCGATCGCGCCAGCCCTGCAGCTTCTGCGGCGCGGTTGTATAGTGGCCGTGACAATCGATGATCATGACAGATTTACCCCGTTTTTGTTCAGAACATCAGCAGCCGGGACAATTCCGGGGTGTGGCCACGCGCCGCGCGGGTCCGGCAACAGGCCGCCAAAGCTGCCCGTCCGCCCGTTGCGGCCAAGTCTCCTCCCGGCGCCCGAATGCGCCGGGGCCACAATGGCCGGACGGCGGGAAAAATGCAACGGTCAGGAGCGGTGCCAGCTGGCTGAAATCGCCCCAACCCTTCAACCGGCAGCACGCGCCTTGCGGATAGAAGGTCGCAAAGCCAAGGCCCGTACCCGTCAGCGCCTCGGTGCGATAGCCCGGCGTGTAGGCTGATCCAGTCCATATCCAGGTGCGGGCAGGCGCCTGCGAGCACCAGCCAGTTGCGGATTTCGGACGAACCGGCCTGCAGACGTTTCACGTCCAGGCCCGCCAGATAATCCAGATCGTGATTGCGCATGGCCTCAATCACCGCCTCATCCAGATCTTCCTCGGCCTGAAAATGGCTGAGGCCGCCCGACGCACAAAAACCGACCCGCAAATTTTCCGGAAATGTCTTGACCAGTTCGCCAACGGCCTTGCCCAAATCGATGCACCGGCTGCGGGGTCGGCTGATTGGGCGGAAAATAGGTATTCAGGAATATCGGCACGATGGGTGTCGTCTTGTTCGAATGTAGAATTTGTGGATGTAGGAATAGGCATGGCCTTCAAACTGATCCTCGCGCATCCCTGCCAGCGCAGCAATGTCAAACCCCTTGTCCACCAGCCCGTGAATCAGGTGCAGCGCCAGGTCGCCATGCACCGGATAATCCACCGGCGCGCCATCCTCGAAGCGCTTGTTCTGGGCGATCTTGTACCAGGCGTCGGGAGCAAGCTGCTTCTTCGCGGCGTTGCGCACGCTCTTGCCGTGATAGATGCCAATGGCCGGTTGCAGGTTGGCGCTGAACAATTCGTTCTGGTCGTCGCCGCAAATGATCATCACATCGAGAGCGGCCTTCTGGACTTCTTCGCGCATGCGCACCATGGCGGCCTGCACATCATTGTAGCGTTTTTCGATGGCCGCATCGGTGACGAGTTCAGCGGCATTGGGCGGGGCAAGTTTCAGCAATTGCTCGTAGCTGACGACATTGCCCTTGCGGTCAAAGAACGAGCCCTTCGGATCGAAGGTGCGAAATCCGCGCTGCCAGTCTTCCAGGGTGCAGACGAGCATGACCGAATGGGAAGATGCAAAGGCAGCGGTCAAATTCGGCCATATTCGTCTCCTTTTGTATTCTATGCCTCGCCCCAGACCTCACGCGCGGTTTCGACAATCAGCCGCAGTTTGGCGTGTTCCTCTGGGATCGTCATCGCCATGCCTTCGATGCCGCTGGCAAATCCGCATTGCGGTGAAAGACACAACTGGTCCAGCGGTGCGATTTTTGCAGCCTCGCCGATGCGGCGCTTCAGAATATCCTTGTCTTCAAGTTGTCCGCTTTTGGTTGTAACGAGACCGAGCACGGCATTTTTGCCTTTGGGCAAAAAGCGCAGCGGCTCGAAGCCGCCGGCACGATCGGAATCATATTCCAGAAAATATCCATCGAAATTTATGTCCTGAAACAGGACCTCGGCAACCGGCTCATAGCCGCCCTCGGCGACCCATGCCCCGGCATAATTGCCCCGGCACAGATGCACACAGACCGTCATGTCTTCGGGCTTGTCGCGGATTGTGTCATTCAGCAGTTTCGCATAGGTGCGCAAAAGCTGATCGGGATCTTCGCCGATGGAACGGGCATGGTCGCGCAATTCCGGATCGCAAAGATAGGCAAGATTGGTTTCATCTATCTGCAGGAACTTGCAGCCGGCAGCGGCGAGATCGGCAATTTCCTCGCGATACACAGCCGCAAGATCGGCGTAGAACTCTTCGATCGTGGGATAGGCCACCCTGTCAATGGCATCGCGCCCACCGCGAAAATGCAGGATTGTCGGAGACGGTATGGATTGCTTGACGATTCTGTCCGTCAGGGATGCGGCATATTTGAAATCGTCGAGAAAGATCGGTCTGGCGCGGCGCAATTTGCCGGTGACCTGCATGGTTGGCGGACTGTTATAAACCACGCCATCGGCCGTATGAAATTTCACTTTCACATTGGATTTGGCGAGCGAGACGTTTTCCAGCGCCAGCAGAAAATCGTGGTGCCAGCTCGAGCGGTTGTATTCGCCATCGCTGACCGCCCGGAACCCAATGTCTTCCTGCATCCTGATGACGGCGGGAATTTCCGCTTTCTGGATTTTCGTCAGATCGTCCTGCGAAATCTTCTTGTCCGCAAAATCCTTGCGCGCCTGACGCAAATTGTCCGGCCGAATGAGCGAACCGACCTGATCGGCGCGGAATGGGGGGTTCTGTTTCACGCTCATTCGAATCCTCCCGTTATTTGTCGTTCTTGAAATTCAGATGGCAACGCTCATCGCATCGTACTCGAACAGCCAGTCATAGCGGGTGCGCACCTTGTCCGGCGCCCATTCGCGCTCCATGAAGGCGACGGCCTCAACAGGGTCGGCCAATGTGCGATTATGAAAACGCTTGCCGGTTTCCGTTGAGCCGTTGACGATCTTTGTCGTACGCTCGACGCGGGCATCCTGGTATTTCAGCAGCGCCTCTCCCGCATCGGCGTATTTTTCCAGACAGCGTGTCAGCACGACTGCATCTTCCAGCGCCATGATCGCGCCTTGCGCGAGGAAAGGGACAGTGGGATGACAGGCATCGCCGAGCAGCGTCGCCCTGCCCTTGGTCCAAGTCTGCAAGGGCGAGCGGCTGACCAGCGCCCATTTATAGGGCTGGTCGATCAGACCGATCATCTCGTGGATCGCCGGATTCCAGCCGACGAAATCCTGCGCGCATTCCTCGCGCGTGCCCTTCTCGTTCCAGCCTTCGAGGCGCCAGTCATCGCGCTCGCCGAAACCGACGAAGTTCAAGATCTCGCCGCCATGAATCGGATAGGTGATGACATGGCCGCCGGGGCCGACCCAGTTGGTGCCGACCATGCGTTGCAGATCCGGCGAGAGCTTCTTGCGGTCGATAAGGCCCCGCCAGGCAATGATGCCGAGGAATTCCGATTGCGAAGGATCATGCATCTGTTGACGCAGAACAGAATGCACGCCGTCGGCGCCAATCAGAATGTCGCCTTCGATCTTGCGACCGTCTGCAATGTGAAGACTGACGCGGTCATTGTGCTGGCTGTAGCCGGCGCATTTGGCGCTGGTATGAATCGCGTCCTTTTTGAGCGCCAGCACCGCATTCTTCAGCGCCGTATGCAGATCACCGCGGTGAACGAACCAGTATGGCGCGCCAAACCGGCGCACTGAATCTGCGCCAAGGTCAAAGAGCTTGAAGGTCTGCCCACTGTTCCAGATGCGCACTTCCTTGCCCGCCGCCTCGCAGACCCATGGCGCAAGAGCGTCCTTCAGCCCGAGATGCAACAGAATGCGAGTGCCATTGGCGGCCATCTGCACGCCGGCGCCAAATTCCAGCAATACAGGCGCCTGTTCGTAGACATCCACGTCATAGCCGCTACGCAGCAGCGAAAGGGCTGCTGCCAGTCCGCCAATTCCTGCACCTGCAATCAATACATGCGGTTTGGTCACGTTTTCACTCCCAGCGGCCGGACAATCCCTTTTGCCAGCGGATTGACAACCGGTTCCCGGCGCTCAAGATGGCCTTAAACCACTTTTCGATCCAATATCAAACGGGAGGACACTTTGGCAGACCAGGCAAAACCTGTGCGCCGCATCATTGCGGACCACGACAAGGACGGCAAGGCAATCATAACCGTGGACGGGCCCGCGCCGCAGGTGGTGCACCGGGCAGCGGCGAACCTGTTCACAACATTGATCTGGTCGATGGATAAAAGCCCTGCGGATGTCGACCGCGCCGAGGACATGGGCTTGCGCCAGGTGGCGGTTGCACCGCCCGCCAATGGGCACGTCTGCCGCGTCGTGGAATTCCCGCCCCTGAAAGACGGCGGCAAGGGCGTGGACAATGCGGCCATGCTCAAGGAGATGGGGATCAATCAGGGACAGTCCGGCGGCAAGCCCCCGCGCAATCCGTTCATGCACCGCACGCGTTCAATCGATTATGCCATCATCCTCGAGGGCGAAATCGACATGCTGCTCGACGATAGTGAGGTCCATCTCAAGCAGGGCGACATTCTCGTGCAGAAAGCCACCAACCACGCGTGGGTCAACAATTCCGGCAAGACCTGCCGCATTTGTTTTGTCCTTATCGATGCGGTGGAGCCGCAGGCCTGGAAGCTAAACCCGGATGCAGGGCACTGAAGAGCGGCGCATCCGGCTACCCGTGCACAAGTATTAGGGGCGAGGAAAGCATGAGCAAATCCGGTGGACCCTGGATCGGACGCCCGATGCCGCGCATCGAGGATGAGCGGCTACTGACAGGCCAGGGCAAGTTCACCGATGATATTGTTCTACCGGGAATGGCGCGCATGGTGATCGTGCGCGCCAATCGCGCACATGCGCTGATCCGCTCCATCGACACAAGCGCAGCACTGTCGATACCGGGCGTCCTGTGTGTGCTGACCGGTGCAGACTACAAGGCCGACGGTTTCCATTCCCTTCCGCTGGAGCCCAATCCGGCGGCGATGTTCGACATAACCGCCCATGTATTCAACGAGAGCGGGCCGCGCCCGTTGCTGAAAACCCCGCAATGGCCGCTCGCAACCGATCGTGTGCGCTATCCCGGCGAAGGCGTCGCCGTGGTGGTTGCACAGACACTCGATGCAGCGCGCGACGGCGCGGAAGCCGTGCGCGTTTCCTATGAAGATCTACCTGCCGTCACGAGCATCGAGGCAGCCACTGCCAGGGGCGCACCGCTGCTTTACGACGAAGCGAAAGAAAATATCGCCTTTGAAGACTGGAAGGGCGATCCGGAAGCGGCAGAGAAAGCCCTTGCGGGCGCCCATCTTGTCATCGAGCAGAGCGTGCTGAGCCAGCGCATCGCCGGCGTGACGATGGAGCCGCGCGGCGGCATCGGCGAATATAATAGCAAGACCGGCGTTTATACGCTCACAGGATCAAGCCAGGGCGTGCATCGCATTCAGGGCTCGCTCATGCGGGCGCTTGGCGAACCGGCGGAAAAAATACATGTGGTGACGCATGATACGGGCGGCGGCTTCGGCACCTTGTCGAATACCTATCCCGAACAGGTACTGATCGTCTGGGCAGCAAGACGCAGCGGCCGCAAGGTGAAATGGATTGCCGAGCGAACGGAAACATTCCTGATCGATTATCATGGCCGCGATCTTGTCACCAAGGCGCGGGTCGGATTTGACCGCAATGGGCGCATCACCGGGCAATGCGTCGACATCACCTGCAATGAAGGCGCGCAAACGGTTTCCTACGTGCAGCTTCACAACGCCTACCGCCTGACGCCAACGGTCTATCGCGTACCGGTTGCCGGGCTCACATTGCGCGGCGTGGTCACCAACACGGTTCCCATCGGTGTGTTGCGCGGCGCCGGTCGCCCCGAGGCAACACTCGCGATTGAACGCTGCATTGACATTGCCGCAGACAGGCTCGGCATTGACCGCATAGAATTGCGCCGCCGCAACATCATTGCCCGAAAGGAAATGCCCTATACCAGCGCGGTTGGGCTGACTTATGACAGCGGCGATTTTGCCGGCAACATGAAACAGGCGCTGGAAGCCTCCGACTGGAAAGGCTTTGCAAGGCGAAAGCGCGATGCGCAAAAGCGCGGCAGGCTGGCAGGTATCGGCCTTGCCAACTTTATCGAAAGTCCTGGCGGCGCGCCGGTTGAGCGGGCCGATATCACGGTGACACCGAAGGATGTGCAACTGGTCGTTGGCACACAATCAACCGGACAGGGGCATGAAACCAGCTTCGCGCAAGTGCTCGCCGACATGCTCGGATGCACGCCGTACGATGTGCGCTTCGTCAGCGGCGATACGAAAACCGTGAAGGAAGGCGGCGGCACCCATTCGGACCGCTCCATGCGGCTTGCCGGCGCAATGATCGTCGAAGCAGGGCAAAAGGTTGTTGCGCGCGCAAAGAAGGTGGCTGCAGCCCTGCTCGACGTGCCCGAAGCACTCATCGCATTTGAAGACGGGCTGTTTGTCGCCAGCGACCGAAACCGGCGGTTGTCGATATTCGACATTGCCGAAGCCATTGAAGACAATAACGCGCTCCCAAAAGAGCTGCGCCGCAAACTTGCCGATACTGCTTCCATGCGCGGGCGAATCCCGGCCTATCCAACAGGCAGCGCGGTGTGCGAGGTGGAAATCGATCCGGAAACCGGACAGGTGGAAATCACGCGCTATACATCCGTTGATGATGCGGGCCAGCCGATCAATCCGCTCATTCTGCACGGTCAGGTGCATGGCGGCGTGGCGCTCGGCGTTGGCCAGGCCCTGTGCGAGGACGTGCGTTACGATCCGGCCAATGGCCAGGTGCTGAGCGCCAGCTTCATGGACTATGCCATGCCGCGCGCGGACACGATGCCGTTTGTCGATGCCCATTGCGTGGAAGATCCGACGACGGAAAAAACCAATCCGCTGCGCGTAAAGGGCGGCGGCGAAGGCGGGACGACCCCCGGCCCCGCCGCAATTCTCAATGCCATTTGCGATGCCCTGAAAGACGTGGGTGTAACCCACATGGACATGCCAGCCACGCCGCACAGGGTGTGGCAGGCGATACGCGAGGCGAAAAGCCGCTAGCGCAGCAGGCGCTGCTTCACGCAGCAGCAGCCGCAGCTGCCGGTACGTCTCGCGTGCCTTCGGCGCTGCGCGGAGGACCGCCGAAGACGATCTGCACGATGCCGGCCAGCGCTCCGATGGTTGCGCCCAGCTGCCAGGCCGGATCGTAGGAGCCGGTCACATCAAAGATCACACCGCCGCCCCATGTACCAAGGGACGAGCCAACCTGGTGCACCACAAAAGCCATGCCCAGCAGGGTTGCCATATATCGCGTGCCGAAAACATCGGCGATGATGCCGCCGGTCAGCGGCGCAAGACCCGGCCACCAGAGCAGGCCCATCGCAACAGCGAACAGAAGCGTGCTGGCCGTGGTTGGCGGCAGGGCGAAATAGGCGGCAATCATCAGCGAGCGCAGGACATACACCATGCCCAGGATGATGTGCTTGGGATAGCGGCCGCCAAGCCAGCCCGTAACCAGCGAACCAATGGCGCTGACGCCGCCGATGACAGCCAGTGTCCAGGCACTCAACATCGGGTCTTGACCGCAGAGCGCGAGATAGGCCGGGATATGGGTCGTCAGGAACATGAGGTTCAGGCCGCAAACGAAATAAGCCCCGGACATGACCAGAAACTGTCGATTGCGCACGGCCTCGCCGAGCACCTCGCTCATCGTCGTGCGCCGCGCCGCTTCCGGTTGTGGAATCTTGTCGGCGCCACCGGCAAGAAACGCGGCGGGCAGCATGGCGACCGACAAGGCCACGAAAAACAACGCGCCGATTTGCCATGCCTCACGCGACAGTATCGCCTGGGTAGCCAGTGGCCCGGCAAGTGTGCCCAAAGAACCGACCGCGGAAACAGCGCCCAGCGCCATGCTGCGCCGGGCGGGTGACACCGCACGGGCTACGGCAGACATTGTCAGTGACGTGGCTGTGCACGCCAGCGCGATACCGATCATTCCACCGGAAATATAAAGGGCCGTTGCACCCTTCGCGCCCGCCATGACGCAAAGCCCGGCTATATAGATCACAGCGCCAACGCTCATCGTTCTGCGCAGACCATAGCGGTCGGCAAAGGCGCCGACGAAAGCCTGGGTGAGCCCCCACACCACGTTCTGGATCGCAATCGCAAGGGTGAAATCCGATGCGGTGATAGCGAGGTCTTTTGTAACCGGCGTAAGGAACAGGCCGAAACTCTGGCGGATGCCCATGCCTACAGTCAGTAGAATGGCTGCACCCAGCAGGATAAGGCGGCTCGTGCGGTCGATGGAGGCGAGGGCTTTGAACATGCGGCGCAGATTCCGGAGACGATTACAAAAGGCCGACGCGAGGACAATCCGACGCAAGCCGGCAGGCTAGCGCACCATGACCGATCCCATGGGAGACAGCAAGCTGAAGCCGGCGTTGCCGCACAGGGTGTGTCACCCAATTCGGGAGCCGTGGGAGGTGGCTGCAGGCCAGCCTGCGCCTTGAAATCACATCCCTCAACCCGCCAGCCAATACCGATTAAATTGACCTCAAGATTGTATAGGCGTCATGTTGCTTTGCCCGATGGACGACCCGCTAGTGGCGGCAATCATGGGATGATCGTTATGGAACAGCGGCAAGACATCTGTCTCAACTTCTTTCCAGGAAATCGGCGCGCGGCGTTTGGCGAGGGTTTGCAAATCATCTGCCAAGCGAATGGCATTTGCCGTGTTCAGAAACCCCGGATTTTTTGCGTCCAGCTGATCCAGCCATTCAAAAATAATATCCCTGAAAACCGGATAGCCTTCCTGCATCACGCGCCAGCACAATTCAAAATGTACGGTGGGTGTTGTCTTCACGAATTTTTCCACATAGGCGAGAAACGGCGCTATACGTTCCCTGGCAACAGTCATGTCCCATGGGATATTCAATGGCGGCGGTGTTTTATACGTCTCCGATTGATCGGGAACATGATCGCGCATTAATCTGGCCAGATCCGACATTGTGCCTGCGGATGCGCGATCCCGCGCATGAAAATCGTAAATTATCGCCTCGAGCTGTTTTTCTGTGCCTGCGATGATGTTGCCTGCCATTCCTCCATGTTCGCGGCAAGTGTGACTTTCGGCTCAAAACCCTCGATTCCAAGAATCCGATAGTAGATGTTGAGCAGAGAAGTCAGCTGACGGTCAGTCACATCGGCGGGAACATCCAGATTTTCAAAGATTTCCAGGAGCTTTTCAAAACTGACATGTTCTGCCGAAAGCGCCGCTTCAAATTCTTTCAATGATGCTGAGATGGATTTCGTCATGTGGACTGCAATCAAATTCTGTGTGCCGTGCGAGCTAAAGCCGTGCACCATTGAAGGCTGAATTTGTTGTGCGGTTCTGATCTAGCTGAATTTTTCGCTGTCAAATGTGCTTGAACGCACTGCGTAACAGGAGTTACTTGCAAACGATCGTGCGTTGCAGGCCATGTGCACGCGGCCCATTCGTCAGGCTTGCAGCAGGATTCCGGCAAGGGGCGCGAACATCGTACCCATGCGCACTGGTTAGGACGACTTGTGCGCATCACGGCGTGCGAAAACAGGAACTTCAAATTCACTATCAAGATATGGATTGAGGATTGAGTTCGACGCTATGGTCAGTTTCCAGACAATTTGCGGATCATCTAGCACGTGCCCGCTCTCTGGAAGGTTATCGGGCAAATCGATTTTGATCTGCAGTGAGACTTTGCCTTTCGCATGCAGAATATTGTCTGTCGGTATGTCTTCCGCGTGGCTCCAGAGCTCATCGGTAATCCATTGGGTTTCGTAGCTTCCTTCGTGATTGCGCACCTTGTCCTGGCGTAAACTGCCGCATTGCAGGGTTGCGCTCACCGCCTTGCGAGGCCTGTGTTTCAGAGGCGCCTCCACATGGCCGCGGAACTGCTCGCCAAGGAAGCCAGGCAAAGTTTCGAGCAACAGAACGACATCGCCGGAATGATATCGCCGCCAGCTCAGGCTGATGGCTGCCAACACTCCAATGATACCAGCAACGAATGGAAGTGCTGCGGGAATGGCCTGACTCCAGGAGCCTGCCAGATCCGCGAGGATCAGCTTTTCGTTCTTGTGATAAATGAAGCCCAGGATGCCCCACCAGATCAAGCACCAAAACCACATGAACCATACAGTGTAACTCGTGGAGTGCACGATACGGCGTTGCCGCCACATGCGCCGCTCCATCCACGGTTCCTGCCTGTATCTTTCCCGCGAACGCTCAAGTCGCATCAGAAACCCTGGCGCGCCAATATTGGTTGCATAGAGAAGACCAAGGCCAAGGACGAGCAAAAGCAGACCGAAAAATATGAGACCTGCCGCCTTCCCCGTTGTAGCAATGCCGCCGCGATATTCCCCGAACATCACGAAAATTAGCACAGCGCCCAGCGCAGCCAATCCAACAAATATCAGATTGATGACAACGCTGCCGACGATCGCGCGCAACTTCCGCAACACGTCCCCGAGCGTGCCCGGGCCGCTGTTCACAATGCCCCCGATGGCTTGCAAGTCATGATTTGGGGCCTTTCCTGCAATTGTTGCAATCAGGTGTTTATCTAAAATTGCCCATCACACCTTTAAGTGCGATAGCAAACATGATCGAAGCATCAGCTCATGAAACGGATTCAAAGCCAGCCACCGAAGCCAAGCACTTGACCCAGAATACGCAAATTGGCCGTTGAGCAAAGCCCAATCGTGATTTCGGACCTCCGGCCCAGACATTCCGCATTTCTTCCGGACAGATATCAAAGTGCGCCCAGCCGCAAGCAGCTGAAAATATGACGCCACGTTCTTGCCCGCGGTAACAGCAACATTCCGGATGCATGCTGGCCTACGGGCCGGGATATGCCCGGTGACATCACTGCTGCCTGCCAAGTGGCAAAGCCCGCGCCGCCTGTCAGGGGCGCAGGGCTCCCGCCCATTGAGAAACGGAAATACCTCCGCGTGATTGCCTTTTTGCGCGTCCTGGGGCACAACCCGCGCAACATTTTCAAGACATATCCAGGAAAACGTCAGGACACCAGCATGACCAAGAGCACCGATCGCATTCTCACGACCCATGTCGGCAGCCTGCCCCGGCCGGATTCGGTGAAGGATTATCTGCGCGCCAAGCAGGCAGGAAAAAATCCGGACGAAGGCGCCCATCGCAAGGATCTGGAAAAGGAAGTCGCCATCGTTGTCAAGCAGCAGAAGGATGCTGGTATCGACATCCCCAGCGACGGCGAGTTCGGCAAGGGAATCAGCTGGTCGCAATATGTGATCGAGCGCCTGTCGGGCTTCGAGCGCCGCCCGTTCAAGCCGGGCGAGAATGCCTGGCGCGCAGGTGCGGACCGCGAAAAATTTTCCGCATTCTATGACGAGATGGATGCTGCAGCCGGCATGGCAACAACGATGGACTCGGTTTGTACCGGCCCCATCACTTACACCGGTCAGGATGCGTTGCAGCGCGATATCGACAATATGAAGAACGCCATGGCCGCCGCCGGCATGAAGGACGGTTTCCTTCCCGTTGCCTCTCCGACGTCGGTGATCCCGGACCGGCGCAATGAATATTACAAGAACGACGACGATATCCTGATGGCCATCGCCGAAGCCATGCGCACGGAATACAAGATGATTGTCGATGCCGGACTTACCGTTCAGCTCGACGATGCACGCTTTGCTGTCACCTGGGACCGGATGCAGCCCGACATCGATCTGAAGGGCTATGGCAAGTGGCTCGACCGCCAGGTGGAAGTGATCAACCACGCATTGCAGGACGTACCGGAAGACAAGGTGCGTTATCACGTGTGCTGGGGTTCATGGAACGGCCCGCATACGACGGACATTCCCCTGCGCGATATCATCGACAAGGTCTATGCCATCAAGGCCGGATGCTATGTGATGGAAGGCGCCAATCCGCGCCATGAACACGAATGGAAAGTCTGGGGCGAGAAGAAACCGCCAAACAACCGCTCGCTTGCAACGGGCGTCATCAGCCATGCCACGAACATCGTGGAGCATCCCGAGCTGGTCGCCGAACGCATCGTGCGTATCGCCAAACTGGTCGGCCGTGAAAACGTGCTGGCAGGAACCGATTGCGGCTTCGCGCAGGGACCGTTCTACCGCCGTGTGCACCCGACAATCATGTGGGCGAAATTCGAGGCACTGGCGCAGGGCGCAGCAATCGCTTCAAAGGAATTGTGGGGCAAGTAGGCTTTCCTCACACAACATGAAAGCTGGCGATGGACAGAACCTGGCAAGTCTGGCTGGTCATCGCCGCCTTTTTGATCATTACCCCGATATTCTGGACACGCATCATCTATCTGATGGCGCGGTTGAGCGGCTGGCTGGAACTGGCAAAATTATATCCCGGCCCTGCAAGCATGCAGGGTGAAGTCTGCCGCTATTCCAGCGCGCGGTTCAGGATGTTCGTCAGTTACAATCGCAATCTGACAATTACGCTTTCACCTGCGGGAATTCACATCCGCCCGATGATGCTGTTTCGCACCCGGCACATGCCTTTGCTGATCCCGTGGGAAGCGGTCATCAAATTGGAACAAAAGGGCCTTGCCCTGTTCCCGATGCTGGATGCAACGGTGAAAACAGATGATCCTGCCAGGCCGGCGATGATAACTTTTTATGGGCGGCAGCTCGTCGGCGCATTGCAACGGCATGGCGAAAGCCATGCCGCGTGAGCAGCCGGCAATCGCGATTGCCGGCCCGTTTCCTCATAGCTACTGCAGGAAGCCTGCTTCAGAAGCCCATCGATGTACGCAATATACCGATAAATAATATGCTGGCCGAAATTCCAAACGTGATCAGTCCATTTTTTTGCAACAACATCTTATTCCCCTGTTTTTTGTCGTGGCGACATTCATTCTCCGCAGGCGATGCAAGCCCTGCGAAAAATCCCGTCGCCCGATGATTATCTTTTACCCGATAGACATTGTTTAAATGTTTCAAGGTCGCGATGTGAACCAACTTTTTTCTTAATCTTTTGCTAACCGTGTT
Source organism: uncultured Alphaproteobacteria bacterium (assembly GCA_963700795.1). Taxonomy (GTDB): domain Bacteria; phylum Pseudomonadota; class Alphaproteobacteria; order Rhizobiales; family Beijerinckiaceae; genus Terripilifer. The sequence continues at coordinate 25,527 of CAVOYX010000002.1, forward strand.
GATTGCAACCGCACTATGCGCCTTGCCGGCCGGAACAGTGGAATGACGTGAACGCCATTCACACGCAAACGCCAGGCATTCAGCTTCATTTTGAATGGAATTCCGGTGAAGTGAATTCACTTCTCTATTATAAATAATTATATTTATAGTGAAACGTATTCACGTTTGCTTTCAGGTGCAAACCTGTCATCATTATCCGACTGTGTGTTTGTGTTTAATCGTGAAAGCCAATGCCATGACCAGTTGCGCTACTTGCATTTCCAGCGAGAATAAAAGCGGCATGTGCCGCATTCTTGTGGCACTCGCTCCCGCTCTGGCTCTGGCCTGCCTGGCCCTGCTGATCGATCCCATCGCCCAGCCCTCGTCGTATCATCTGTTTCACGATGACCGCGCAATGTTTGGCATTCCTAATTTCTTCAACGTGATTTCCAATGCGCCCTTCTTCTTTGTCGGGGCCGCAGCTTTACTCTGGCTGTTGCGCAATCCTGCTGACCTGCCAGCCCATCTGGTATCATCCTATGCGATCATGGCATGCGGCATCGTGCTGACTGCAATCGGCTCGAGCTATTATCATTGGGCTCCAGGCAATGCGGCGTTGTTCTGGGATCGTCTGCCGATTGCCCTGACGGCCATGGGACTTTTCAGCGCATTTCTGACGGAACGTTTGCGCCTGGAGAAATCCGTTGCATGGGCGGTTCTGGCAGGGCTTGTCCTGTACGGTTGCGGCAGTACGCTATACTGGCACCATGCAGACGATTTGCGCTTCTACCTGATCGCACAATTCTATCCGCTACTGGCAATCCCTGTGCTGATGTATTTCTATCCTGCTACCTATACGCGCAGCAGGGACTGGATCGTAGCGCTGTCACTTTATGGCCTGGCCAAGCTGTTCGAGCTGCTTGACGGATCGATATATGCTGCCGGACATCTGGCTGGCGGCCACATGTTCAAACATCTGTTGGCGGCGCTGGCAGTCTATTGGATATTCGCGATGCTGAAAAAGCGCCAGGCGCACGAACCTGCGCTGCCGCGTCCCTGTCCGCAGCGTGGCCAGCATGACATTTCCGGCGGTGGCATTTGCCGGGCGGACATCTGCAATTGCTATTGAATGCAGACAATGTTTCCCAATTGTGCAAACTCAATATTGTCCCTGCAGCGGCAGGCCGAACCGGTGCTGGCCGTAGAGCGACATGACCGCATCGAAGTTCAGGCTGATGTGGTGATTGATCGCAGCGACATCGCGCCAGGCGCGCTGAACCGGATGATCGTATTGCAGGCAACGGCCGCCGACAGCATCGAAGATCAGGTTCATCGCAACCTGCGCCTCATGGGCAATAAAAGCCTGCGAGCGGCGGTTGCGCAGGCGCATGTCGAGCGATTGCCTGCTGTCACGCTGCACTTCGGCCTCCGCCTCCGCTATGTCGCGCTGCGCCACAAGCTGGCAGGCATCAACGCGCGCAAGCGCTTCGCCAAGACGTTTCTGCACGGTCTGGAATTCGGCAACCTTCATGCCGCCGAGCACGACTGCGCCATGGGTCGCGCGCACGCGATTTTCCTCGATATAGCGCTCGATGGAGCCAGTCGCTGCAGCGAGCGCTGGTGTGGCCAGCGAGAACGGGACGCAGGTCAACAATGAAATACGGTAGAACGGGTTTTCATGTGCATCCGCGCCGGGTGAAGTCGAGCCCACCGCATCGGGAAAACTCAACAGCCTGTGTTCGGGAACAAACACATCGTCCACGATAACATCGTAGCTGCCCGTGCCGCTCATGCCTACGGTCTTCCAGCTTTCCCAGTCGATGGAATAATCGGATTTCGGAATAATGGTGAAATGCGGAACCGGTTTGCCTTCCGGGCCACTGGGGATCATCGCCGAACACAGGTTCCAGTCGGCGCCCGGCACGCCGCTTGAAAACGGAAACCGACCGGACAGGCGGTAGCCGCCGGGCACTGCTACCACCTTGCCAACCGGTGCATAGGAGCCCGATATCAGGGCGTCGGGATTGGCGCCCCAGATGTCGTCCTGGCATTGCCGTGGAAACATGGCGCAGAGCCAGTTGTGCGCCATATACAGGCCGCACACCCATGCGGTGGATGCACATTCGCGGCCCCAGTTCATGCTGACGCCAACAACGGACGAGAAGCTGCCCTCGAAGCCGCCATAACGCTTCGGCAACAAAGCCCTGTGCAACCGGGCCTGTTTGAATTCCTCAACCGTTTCCTGCGGTACACGGCGTCCGGCCTCGCATGCAGCAGAACGCGCGGCGATCGCTTCGACCATGCCGGCGCTTCGCGCGACGAGGTCGGCCGGCGATGGAACCTGCACGGGTTTTGTCTTCAGGCTTTCCACGACCATGATAGCTCCCTATTCGGCTGCATCTTTCCTGTCGGAAAACAGGCCTGCATCATCGGCGGCGTCGCGCACATACATGCCATCGTCCGGCGCATCGCCCGGCATCAGCTTGTGATTTCCGTCGAGCACATTGACCTTGCGGCGATAGCCCATTTCGGCGGCCTTCAACATCATGTCGCGGGCAACCTTGCGCCGGTCGTCGGGCATCCATAACCGGTCATGCCCCCAGATACTGGGGCCGATGGTGCGTTCGCCCTCCACCCAGGTCTCTGGGTCGATCACTTTTCCGCCCCAGCCGGATTCGATCATGAATTTCGATGGCGTCCATGTGTAGAAACTGAGTACGTCATCACCGGCATGGCGGCCGAGCGTCACGGCCACCCGCTCGTTTACCTGTGCGATGTCCCAGCCATGCCCCATGTCGTCCATGGCGAAATATTCCATCATGACGTGGTGCACCAGATTCTTGTCGTGTTCGAACACGGCGAAGGAATGATGGCGCGGGTTGACATGGAAGAAGCAGCCGGTGAACGGCTGGTCGTAGTAATCGCTGATGCCAAACTGCATGACATCGCGATAAAAGGCGATCAAGGGCTTGACGTTGGTGGAATTCAGAACCGCATGCCCAAGGCCGAGCGCGCCCGTCCGGAAACCGGCGATATTGCGCCCGGCGGTGAATGGATCGCTGGCAATGGCCGGGCCGTGAAAGGCCTCAATGCGATTTCCGCCAGGATCGGTGAAGACGACAAGGTCGCGTACATGGCGTTCGTCCGCCAGCGCGCGCGAGCCGCGCTCGACGTGAACTCCGGCGGCCTCGACCCTTGCCGCCAGCGCGTCCAGGCCGGCCGCATCAGCCATTTCCCAGCCATAGGCGGAAATGGTTGAGCCACCATCCTCGTTTACGACCACCCGCTGCTTGCGATCATCCATGCGGAAGGCAAGGGTTTTCGCGCTCCGGTCAATCCGCTGAAGCCCAAGCTGGGCCGTACCGTAGCTCGCCCAATCTGAAAGATTGTCGGTGCTGACGACGATGTAACCAAGGGCTTGGGGACGCATTAAAATTCCTCTGCGGCGCTTTTTCCGGACCAGCCCTTCTATAGCCGAATGTCCGCCGTGCAGAAAGGCGAGCTGCGGGGGCGAAATGCATTGCTTTCGCCGCTGGGGCAGTCAGAATGCATGGCAGAGCCAGCTGGATTTCCCCTCGCGATGGGGATAAACACCAGCCCGAAACGCGAATTCTGCCCGCTTCACGCCGGGCGGCGCCATTGCAGGGAGAATGATATGCGCGAGAATTTTTTCGAAGACGGCAAGTTCTGGGTCAGCCCCTATAATTTCCTGCCGGAAGTCCGCAAAGAATTTACGCTGCCGCCGAAGGTTGAAATTCACGATGCCACGCTACGCGACGGCGAACAGACGCCCGGCATCGTTTTTTCCGTCGACGACAAGGTGAAAATCGCCCAGGCGCTGAATGATGTCGGCATCGAGCGCATCGAAGCGGGCATGCCCGCTGTCTCGCCGCAGGACCAGGAAGCAATCAAGATCATTTCGAAGATGGGATTGAAGTCAAAGATATTCACCTTCGCCCGGGCCATGAAGGCCGATATCGACATGGCGCTCGAATGCGGCGCGAACGGTGTCATCATCGAAGTGCCGATTGGCTACCCCAAGCTGACGACGCAGTTCAAATGGACATGGAAGGACGTGCTCGAAAAGACCGCGCCGATCATCAACTACGCGAAGGACAACGGGCTCTATGCCGTGTTCTTCCCCTACGATACGACACGCGCGCGGCCCGAAGACATGGAAAACCTGTGCAAGGGCATCATGAACGAATTGCCGCCGGATTCCATCGGCATCGTCGATACGATGGGTTGCGCCACCCCTGAAGCGATCAAGTACATGGTCCGGTGGGTCAAGAAGATGACCGGCCTGAAGATCGAAATTCATACGCACAACGATTTCGGCATGGGCGTTGCCACTGAAATCGCAGCCGTCACTGCAGGTGCGGAAGTCGTGCATTCCTGCGCCAATGGCCTTGGCGAGCGCACGGGCAATGCAGCCATGGAAGAACTGATGATCTGTCTCGATCTGCTGTATGGCTACGAGACCGGCTACAAGTTCGACCAATTGCCCAAGCTGGCAGAGCTGGTTTCGCAATGTGCAAATGTGCCGATCCATCGCAACAAGCCATTGCTGGGCTCGGGCAATTTCACGCGCGAAAGCGGCATCGGCATCAACTTCGTCATGAACGATCCGCTGGTGATGTTCGGCACCCACCCGGCCTTTACCGGCCGCGTCGGTGAAGTCGTGCTCGGCAAGAAGAGCGGCAAGATGTCGATCACCTTCAAGATGGATCAACTCGGTCTTGGCCAAGCCAGCGACGATCAGGTCGGCGAGATCCTCGATATCGTCAAGCAGACCGGCATCAAGAAGCGTGACATTCTTAGCGACGATGAATTCAAGGCGATCGTCGAACAGGTGCGCTCCGGCAAGACCGGCAGGCAGGCGGCGGAATAATATTCTGGCCGCGTTCCAAAGCGCGGAAATGACCCGCCGTGCCAAATGATAAACCGAAACTACCAGCCGCCGCCGATGTGACAATCATCGGCGGCGGAATTGTTGGCGCCTGCGCCGCGCTGCATCTTGCCCGGCAGGGTATATCGGTTGTCCTGTGCGAAAAGGGGCGCATCGCCGGCGAGCAATCCAGCCGCAACTGGGGTTGGGTGCGCCTGCAGGGGCGTGATGCACGCGAAGTGCCTCTCATGCTCGAAAGCCGCAAAGCGTGGCGTGAAATTGCAGCCAGGACAGGCGATGCCACCGGCTTTACGCAAGCCGGATGCCTTTATCTGGCGACCAATGAAAAAGAGCTCGCCGCCCATGCGGCATGGCTGGACACGGCCCGCGCTTTTTCACTGGACACACACATCGTAACCGGCGCCGCGCTTGAAGCGCTCCTGCCAGGCAATGCGCACCGCTTCACGGGGGCGCTTTATACGGCCAGCGATTGCCGCGCCGAACCGGCAACGGCAGTTCCCGCGATTGTCCAACTGGCGCAGGAAGCCGGGGCATCCATTTTCACCGATTGCGCAGTGCGTGGTCTGGATATTGCCGCCGGACGCGTTGAGGGCGTCGTCACCGAACACGGGACGATACGTACTTCGACAGTGATATGCGCTGCCGGCGCATGGACCTCGCGCTTCTGCGCCAGCCTCGGCATAGCCGTGCCGCAATTAACCGCACGCGGCAGCGTTCTGCGCACGGGGCCGGCCCCGAATGTTTTGAACGGAGCCGCATGGGCGACACGGGTCGCCCTGCGCCGCCGCGCTGATGGCGGATATACAGTGGCCCATGGCCACGCGCTGGAACATTTCATCGGCCCGCAATCGGTTCGATGGTTTGCAAAATTCCTGCCGCAGATGAAACAGGAAATCGGCCATGTCCGGTTAAGGCTGGATGCATCTGCATTGCGCGACCTCATGGCGCCCCGCAACTGGCCGCTGGATGGACGTTCGCCATTTGAGGCCACACGGGTGCTCGATCCGTCACCGTCTCAATCCCTGCTGAAGCAGGCGCACGCAAGCCTCCTGCATTATTTTCCCCAATTGGCCCAGGTACCGGTCGCCGAAAGCTGGGCAGGGATGATCGAGGCTTCGCCCGATGCCATTCCCATTCTGGATGAGGCGCCGGGCCTTGCGGGCCTTTTTATCGCGACAGGCTTCAGCGGACACGGATTTGGCATCGGACCGGGAGCGGGCAAGGCCATTGCAGATATGGCCACGAGGCGCGATACAGGCCTCGACATGACGGCCTTCCGGTTGTCGCGTTTTTTCGATGGATCGCCGATTATTCCAGGTCCTGGAGTATGACCGGTCCTTGCATAGATTGTTTGCCGTGAGAGAGCTTTTATCGATCATGCCGGATTATTGTTCGCAAATTGCAAAGACACCGGACATGCAAGCGGTTGCAACATGACTTCGCGCACGACCACGGCAATTGCTTTTGCTTTCACCATGGCGCTGGCAGGTTTTCTGCTGTTTCAGGTGCAGCCCGTTCTGGCAAAATACATCCTGCCATGGTTCGGCGGCAGCGCGACGACGTGGATTGTCGCCATGCTGTTTTTTCAGGTCGCGCTGCTGGCAGGTTACGCGCTGGCCTATCTGATCACGCTGCCGTTTCCTGTCACAACACAAATAAAGATTCAGCTCGCGCTGATAGGCTTGAGTTTCCTGTTACTGCCGATCACGCCTTCGGATGCATGGAAGCCGGTTGACCCGTCCAACCCTACTGGCAAGATCGTGGCGCTGCTGGCTGTCAGTGTCGGTATTCCCTATGCTGTTCTGGCCACAACTTCGCCGCTGCTGTCGCGATGGCTTGCGAGCGCGGGAGAAGGTCTGCACCCTGCCCGTTTCTTCGCAGCTTCCAATCTTGGTTCGTTCTTCGGATTATTGTCATATCCGTTTTTGTTCGAGCGCCTGCTTACCAGTAATCAACAGACGTTGCTGTGGTCATGGGGTTATGTCCTTTACGGCGCGATGTTTTCCATCTGCGCATTTCTGACATGGAAGCAGGCGCGGGGCGGCGGTCTGGTGGACCCATCCGCGCTGCAAAGGGCAGCGGGCGGAAATGATCCTCTTGGGCGATGGATTTATTATCCTTCATTGGCATCCATACTACTGCTCGCCACGACCAATGCGATCACGCAATGGTCGGCCGTGGTTCCATTTCTGTGGATTCTTCCGCTAAGCCTTTATCTGCTGACGTTTGTCATCGCGTTCGGAAATCAGCGGCTTTACAACCGCTCGGCGTATGCGATCGTTTTTGCCTTGCTTGCAGCTATCGCGGTCTGGTTGCCATTTCCAGATACGTCGCGCGAGCTTCTCCTGCAATTGGCCGTGCAATGTGGCGCCATGTTTTTTGGCTGCATGATCTGCCATGCAGAAATGGTCCGGCTGCAACCCGAACCTCAGCGCCTGCCGAAATTTTATCTCGCCATATCCGTCGGCGGGGCTCTCGGCGGCATTGTCATTGCCCTGATCGCGCCGCTGCTATTTACCGATTATTTCGAACATCCAATTGTGCTCGGGCTTATCGGTGCAACAAGCTGCGTATTGCTGTTGCGCGACCATGCCCCGGCGATGCAGCGCTGGCCAGCTGCAGGCATTGCCGCAATCGCCACCATCATTGCAATGGGTGGCGCAACGTCCAATGAAGTCGAACTGCGCCAGGATCTGCTGGAACGGGTGCGCAATTTTTATGGTGTTGTTTCGATCCTGAAAGACGACAGCGACAGACCGGAAGACGCCAGCGTCGTGATGCGGCAGGCCGGTGTCGATCAGGGTTCGCAATTTGCCGCGCAGGCCCGGCGCATGGAACCGATCTGCGCTTATGACGCGCAAAGCGCGCTTGGGCTGGCGCTGCAGTATCAATCAAGAAGGCGCAAGGACGGCGCGCAAACGCCCTTGCGCATCGGCGTTGTGGGTCTTGGGGCCGGCATGGTGGCTGCGCTCGGCAAAACCGGCGATACGATCAGCTATTACGAGCTGAACCCCGCCGTGCCGCCGCTGACAAACAAGTACTTCACGTTTGTGAAAGACGGCAAAGCCAAAACCGGCATTTCCCTCGGCGATGCGCGCCTCGTGCTGGAGCGGCAGGCAGCAAAGGGAGACAGGCAGAATTTCGATATTCTGGTGATGAATGCCTTCCGGGGTGCATCACCGCCCATGCACCTGATGACCAAGGAAGCATTCGAGATCTATCTGGCGCATATGGCGCAAGACGGGGTGCTGGCCATCAATTTCGAGCTGGATACGTTCGAAATGGCGCCGCTGCATCGCGGCATGGCGAAGGCCTTTGGACTCTCTGTTCGCTGGTTCGAGACGAGGCTGCGGCCGGGATGCGAGGAACCCATTTCCTGGGCGCTCTACACAAAAGACAATGCGCTGTTCGATGTTCCGAAGGTCAAGACCGCCATATCGCCGTGGCGCGACAAGGGGCGTGACGACATTGTCTGGACCGACAAGAGCAGCAATCTGATGAGCATTCTGAACTGGGGAAAATAGAACCTGTTATCTCAGGTGCGAACGAACCTGCCCAATGTCAGACGCCATTCCTCCGGCAGGTGCCTTGGTTTGCGTGTCGTGCGATCAACATAAACGTGCACGAAATGACCTTGTGCGCTGGCGATCGTCTCCTCATTGCGAAACAGTCCGATCTCATAGCGCACGGATGAATTTCCGATATGGGCAACGCGCACGCCGGCATGGACATCGTCAGGATAGGCCATTTCTGCAAAGTAATTGCACCCGGTCTCCACCACCACGCCAATGATATCGCCGCTGGTGTGCAGCCCGAGCAGTTCATTGCCCATGAGGAAATCGCCGATCACCGTGTCGAACAAAGCGTAATGCACGACGTTGTTCATGTGACCGTAAATATCATTGTCGGCCCAGCGCGTTTGCATGGTGCGCCAAAAAACATAATCATTGCGGCTGCATCGTTCGGGTCGCGCCATGGATATACCTCACCACGCTGCGCGATAAATGGCCAGCGCATCTGCCTGACTGACATCACGCGGATTATTGACCAGCAGACGGGTTTGCTTCATCGCAGCCTGCGCCATCAACGGCAGCGCTTCCTCGCCGATGCCCGCATCGCGCAGGCGCGGCTCAAGACCGATCTTTTCCGACAGGACGCCGAGGCGCTCAATGAATTCTGCGCATACGGCCTGCGCCGAGCGGGACGCATCCAAATCGGGGAAAACATGCGCCGATAATTCGGCATATTGCCGGTAACAGACCGGCGCGTTGAAACGCATGACTTCCTTCAAAACAAGCGCATTGGATAATCCATGGGGAATATGAAACATTCCGCCAACCGGATAGGCGAGCGCGTGAACCGCAGCAACAGGTGAATTGGCAAACGCCATTCCCGCCAGCATGGAACCGGTCAACATGGCCTGCCGCGCAGCAACATTGCCGCCATCGAAACAGGCTGTCTGGATATTGGCGCCCAGAAGGCGCAGGGCCTCGACCGCGAGCGCACGCGAGACCGGATTGTTGTTTGCGCTTTTGGACGTATAGGCCTCAATCGCATGCACCATGGCATCTATGCCGGTTGCGGCAGTGATGTGTTTTGGCAGACCAATGGTGAGCCCCGCGTCCAGGATCGCCATATCCGGCAACAAGACGGGCGAGGATACGCCGCGCTTTTCATCGCCATCAATCGTGATGATGGACACAGGCGTAACCTCCGATCCCGTACCGGCGGTTGTCGGCACGAGAACCAGAGGCAGACGCGGCCCCCTGGCGTTGTTGACGCCCCAGGCAGCATCGAGATCTTCACCCGAGCCTGCAAGCAACGCCGTCACCTTGGCAACGTCCATGGACGATCCGCCGCCAAATCCGACGATGCCGGTGATATCGTTTGCCATGGCCGCCGCGACGCATTCCTGCAGAACGGCAAGCGGTGGATCGGCTTCGACCTTGTCGAATATGTCCACGCGAATGCCTGCACTGCGCAAGGACTGCAAGGCCGGATCAAGCAGACCAAGGTCACGCAGGCCCTTGTCTGTTACGACCAGTACCTGCTTGCCAAGACTTTTGCCCGCAAGTTCGCCGATACGGGCCGCATAGCCCTCGCCAATGTGCAAGGATGGTGTGGTGTGAAACTGGTAAGACATGACCAAATGTGGGCGGCAAGCCCATCCGCGTCAAGCCAATAGTGCCATTTCGCCGTATCCCTTGATCCTCCGCCCCCGGTTCATTTAGGTTGGCTGGCAACAACAGGGCGGAGGCGTTTTCATGGATTTCGGCTTTACCGAAGAACAGAATATCTTGCGCGACAGCGTGCAGAAACTGATGCAGAAACATGCGCCGGCAGATGTGCTGCGCCGGCATGATGGGGAACGCAGCTTTCCTTACGATATTTACAAGGCCTGGATTGACGCCGGATTGCTGCGCCTTCCTTTTCCCGAATCCATTGGCGGTTTGGGCGGCAGCGCCATCGACATGTGTATCGTCAACTATGAATTGTCGCGGTCCAGCGCCGACATAGCCATGGCCTTTGGCGGCAATGTGTTCTGCGGGCTCAATCTTTTGCGCAGCGGCACGAAGGAGCAAGCCGGTTACTGGCTGCCGAAAATGATGAGCGGCCAGATCATGCTCTCCATCAGCATTTCAGAGCCGGATGCCGGCTCCGACGTCGGCAACATCAAGACCTTCGCGCGCAAGGAAGGCGATACATACATCGTCAACGGCCAGAAGCTCTGGCAGACCGGCGCGGGCCTGAAAAACAATGTGCTCAATTGCTATGTCAAGACCGATCGCGATGCGCATTACACCAAGGGCGTGTCACTGCTGCTGATCGACAATGACATGCCAGGCGTAGAATGCCGCAAACTCGACATGCTGGGCCGCCGCTCCATCGGCACCTATGAAGTCTTTTTCAAGGATGTCGAAGTACCGGCCGAAAGGCTCGTTGGAGGCGAAAACAATGGCTGGAATTGCCTGCTCGGCGGATTGCAGATTGAGCGCGCGGTATCAGCTGCCGGATCGTGTGGCGGTGCACAGGCTGTCTGCGATCTGGCTGTCTCCTATGCCAAGGAGCGCATCCAGTTTGGCCAGCCCATCGGTTCGTTTCAGGCCATTGGCCACATGCTTGCCGACATGCAAACGGAAGTGGACGCAGCTACGATGCTGATGTGGCGCGCGGCATGGCTGGTTGATTCCGGCAAGGATGCCTTGCGCGAAATCACCATGGCAAAACTGTTTGCTTCCGAGGTCTATGTAAAAGTTGCCAACATGGGTGTGCAGGTGATGGGTGGCTACGGCCTCAACGCCGAGTATGACATGCAGCGCTATTATCGCGATGCGCGCAGTTCAACCATTGCAGCAGGCACATCGCAAACGCAGCGCAATCTGATCGCCGGGCTCATGGGCCTGAAGGCCAAGCGATAGAGAGTCGAAGTAACAATGCCAAGATCGCCTCGGGCACGCTGTCGGGTCCGGTGCGATCATCCCGCTCATCGACCGCACGTTTGCGTTCGACGAAGCTCTTGCGAAGCTCTTGCAGCGCAGGATTACATGCGTTCAAACCAGCATACCGGAAAGATCGTGCTGGTGCTTTGAGATTAGGCAGGCGGATTGGCCGCCGGCATGATCTTGCCGCCGGCTGCGCCAAACCCGATGCGATAGCCATTGCCCTGGCACCAGCCGCGCATGATGACCGTATCGCCATCCTCAAGGAACGAACGAACGGTGCCATCCGGCATTGTCATCGGCTCCTTGCCACCCCAACTGAGTTCGAGCATCGAACCGCGCTGGGATTTTTCCGGACCGCTGATCGTGCCAGAGCCAAGCACATCGCCGACGGACATGGCGCAGCCGGATGATGTGTGGTGCGCAAGTTGCTGCGCCGCTGACCAGTACATGTAGGAAAAATTTGTCTTGCTGATGGTTGAAGCGGAGGCGCCACCGGTATCCAGATCAACCTGCAGGTTGAGGTCGTAGTTCATCGGGCCGTTCTGGCGCAGATATGGCAGGGGCTCGGGATCCTGTTTCGGACCCGCCACGCGGAAAGGCTCCATCGCTTCGGCGCTCACAACCCATGCGCCCATGGTGGTGGCGAAAGCCTTTGCCATGAACGGCCCGAGGGGGACGTATTCCCACGCCTGAATGTCGCGGGCGCTCCAGTCGTTCAGAAGAGCGAAACCGAAAATGGCAGCCTGTGCTTCATCCACGCCAAGATAGTCACCCATCTTCGTCGGCTGGCCGACAATGGTCGCCATTTCCAGTTCGAAGTCGAGACGGCGGCTGGCGGTGAAGATCGGCGCGGGATGATCGGGGCCCTTGATCTGACCGAGCGGCCTGCGGATCGGCGTGCCATCAACGACGATGGTGCTGGCGCGGCTGTTGTAGGCGATGGGAATGTGCAGCCAGTTGGCTTGCAGGGCATTGTCCTTGCCGCGGATCATGGTGCCGGCGTTGGTTGCATGTTCGCGTGACGAATAGAAATCGGTAAAGCCTGCGACCTTGATCGGCAGGTGCAGCGTCGCATCCTTGCGCGGAACGAGCGCACGCTGGCGCAATTCGGCGTTGTCGCGCAGGGTCGGTTCATCATGGCGCAGTAATTTGGAAATCGCTGCGCGTGTGCCGCTCCATGTTTTGGGTCCGTAGGCCATGAAAGCGTTCAGACTTGCCTCGCCAAACACGCCCGGACGTGCGGTCTTGGGCAGCAGGCCCGCAGCTTCAATCACCGCCAGGTCCAGGATCATGTCGCCAATGGCAACACCAATCCGCCGTGCCGTATTGGCCGCTGTCGAAAAAACGCCATAGGGCAGGTTCTGAATCGGAAAATCAGAATCCGCCGACACATCGATAAAGGAGCGGAGGGCTGGATCGTTCGGGTTCATTTTTGGTCCTGAACTGGCTGTCTGGATAAAGCCTTTTGGCCGGGAGGTGACCGGGCATGAAATTGCGCTATCTCTAGCATCCGCACGGCATAATTCAAGAATTATGCAAGGCGGACTTGCCCGATGCCGGTGTGTATTGGCGGGCATAAATTTCAAGCAACGAATCTAAAGAGGCCAGAAGTGGCAATTTGAATTGAGAATGAGCCGGCATGGGCGGACTGACCACGCTGGTGAGACATGGCACTTGCAGGGATAGAAAATTCACTCCGGCGCGCGGCACAGGTGCTGGGTGGCGCAGCGGATTACATTTGCGGTTGGATTGGGTGCGCTGTGGCGGTAATTTCTGATAATGCTTGGTAGTTCCTGGGCTCCAAGCCGGAACATTTGACATCTGACCCCCTATGATCCAACGTGACGGACAATTCAAGATTTGGACGCGAGGGAAATATGAGCTCCCGTCTTTGGTACACTGTCGTAATTAGTGTATTTTTTATCATGGCCATGTGGGGCCATGGGTCCATTGCACAGGTGGTGCGTGATGCACCAATGATACCCGGTACCGATGTGCAATTTTTGCCCGATGGACAGATGACAGACAAGAAGATTACGGTCTACGCAGATCTTGCGGGCGTAAAATACAGTGCAGTTCCCGCATCATCCTGTTACCGTGACATCGCCCTTCTCAAGGGGATTTATAAGGGCGTCACTATTTATAAAATTCGAATGCTAAGCCAGAAAAGATTGGTTTATAGTACTTTTGTTCCGCCATGTGCTTCCGGCAAGTCTTCAGGAGATTAACCAGCATCAGGGCTCATTGATCAGAGCCAGAAGATAACGGTAGCGGCCATACATATGGCCGACATGAAGGCAACATCGTCGGCGAAGGCAACGTGCACGCACAGGCTGACGAAGCGTTCGGCAATCTTTCGACTTCATTGGACAGTGTGGGATGCACGGCTGCCAATTTGGTGAAGCTGTCTGTCTTCGTGCGCGACATGAGCTGGCTATCTGACTACAGGCGCGCGCGACGGCTTCTTCAACACAGTGACAAAGGCAGTTGCTCCAGCGATCATCTTCATCGAGGTCTCACGTCTTTACGCGGAAGGCTTGCATATTGAGATCGAAGCAGTGGCCGCAGCCTGGTATTGCCCTTGACGACATAATCATAGCTTGCCAAGCGCGGCGCTCACCAAGATTGTTCATAGATCAATAAACGTGTTGTTTGCCTGCAGCTATGCTGCGCTGTGGCTTGACGGGGCAAAAAAGCCGACGCACCCTTGTGAGGAAACGTCCTGAACCCCAGCACACAGAGGCAAAAATGCCCATTACCCCGCAAGATATTATCGCTGAAATTCCCGCCATTGATCCGGATGCGGCCAAAATTCTGGCGACCCTGCGCACGCTCAACCGGCCTGCCATGGAAAGCCTGACGCCGGAACAGGGGCGTGCGGCCTTCCGGGCGATGCGCGAAGCCATGAAGCAGCCCCAGCCGGAAATGGCCGAGGTGCGCGATGTGCAAGCCAGAGGCCCGGCCGGACCGGTGCCGATGCGGCTGTACCGCAGCCATGGCGCAGGCAGCGGGGCCTCACCCGTACTGGTATTCTACCACGGCGGCGGCTGGGTGCTCGGCGACCTCGACAGTCACGACGTGCAGTGCCGGCATTTTGCCAATGCAGGCGCCTGCACGGTTATCGCGGTGGACTATCGCCTGGCGCCGGAACACCGCTTTCCCGCTGCGGCAGACGATTGCATCGCGGCGACGCGCTGGGTAGCCAGCAATGCGGGTGCGCTTGGTATAGATGCCGACCGAATGGCCGTTGGCGGCGACAGCGCGGGGGGCAATCTGGCAGCAGTCGTGTCCCTGGACGCAGCGGCCAATGGTGGACCCAATGTGCGCGGACAGGTGTTGATCTATCCGGTTGTCGACCTGCGCATGGAATACGATTCCTATCAGCGGGTCGGCAGCGGCTTTACCCTGACCGCCGGATCGATGGCATGGTTCCGCGATCATTACCTTGGCGGCAAGGAAAAGATCACGGACTGGCGTGCATCGCCACTGCTGGCATCGAACCTGGCGAAAGCGCCCCCAGCCTATGTTGTCACCGCCGGGCTTGATCCGCTTTGCGATGAAGGCGAGGTCTATGCCGATGCATTGAAGAAAGCCGGAGTTGAAACACAGTTTCGCTGCTGCAGCGGGCAGATGCACGGCTTCATCGGTGCAACGGGTGTCATCAAGCAGGCCGATGAGGTGATAGGTGAGATCGGCGCATTCTTGAAAAGCAGGCTTGCATAGGCAAGCTGAGGATCTTGCGGTTGATCGAGCCCGGCAAAGCGCCGGGCTTTTTCTTGCAGTCTATTGCGCAGCCTCGGACAGATCGCCGCCGGAAAATTCAAACTCGCTGAAATCCACGCTCATCGTGCGTGCATGATAATCCTTCATGCCCCATGGCCATTGGGTAACGATTTTTCCGCTCGGCAGCTTGAAGTAACTCAGGCAGGAATCGCGCGCGACGACGCTGAGGCTCAGGCGTTCGTGCGCCTTTTCGTTGAAGCCACGCTGCACGTCCGCTCGCACATGCATCCAGGCGCCGGGCTGTTCACGCAGGCGTTCCACGCATTGCACGATATATTCGGCCTGATGTTCCAGCATGTAGATGATGCTTGCAGCAGCATTTGTATTCGGCCCGTACATCATGAAAAAATTCGGGCAGCCGTTGACGGAAATACCAAGATAGGCTTCAGCGCCATCTTTCCAGGAATCCTTCAGGTTGAAGTTGTTTAATCCGTAAATGTCGATTGTCGGCAGAAAGGCTGCGGGCTTGAAGCCCGTGCCGTAGATGATGACGTCGACCTCATGCACAGTTCCGTCTTTCAGGCGGATGCCGTTTTGTGTAATTTCCACAACCGGCACATCGACGACGTCGACATTGTCCTGCATCATCGCCGGATAATAATTGTTGGATTGCAGCATGCGCTTGCAGCCGAACGGATAGGTCGGCGTGAGCTTGCGGCGCTTTTCCGGATCCGGAACTTCGCGCGCCAGATGTTGCAACCAGACATCGCGCGCCGCAGCAGCCAGATCGTCGTTGTAGCGACGCCCCGAGCCGCCTTCCATTTCGTTGTAGATACGCATGCGTTCGACGCGCCGCCAGACCGGCGTATCGTGCACCCATGATTTTTTATCTTCGGGAATACCGGTATCCTTGGGCTGGATATATTGCGGCGAGCGCTGGCACACATGCAGCTTGCCCGCAACCTTTGCGATTTCCGGCACGAACTGGATGGCGCTGGCGCCTGTTCCGATAACGGCAATGCGTTTGCCCTTCAGATCCACATCATGACGCCATTGCGCAGAATGAAATGCCGGACCGGCAAAACTTTCGCGGCCCTTGATGTCCGGATATGTGAGCTGGTTGAAAAGACCGACAGCCGATACGAGCGCTCGGGCCCGCATGGTCTTTCCCCCGGCAATATTGACAATCCATGTGCCGGTCGCATCGTCAAAGCGTGCATCGTCCACTTTCGTGTTGAATTGCACGTGCTCGGTTATGCCATATTTTTCGGCGCAATGATTGAGGTAGCGAAGGATTTCCGCCTGATATCCAAATCGGGCCGACCAGTCCCAATCCTGCTCGAACGAAAGGGAATAAAACCGCGAGGGAACATCGCAGGCTGCGCCGGGATAGGTGTTGTCGCGCCAGACACCGCCCAGCGTGTCCGACTTCTCAAGAATGGTGAACGAGTGGATCCCGGCAGCCTTCAGCCGCACACCGAGGCAAAGGCCGCCAAAGCCGCCGCCGATAATGATGATGGGAAAGTCCTCAGTCTTGCGTCCCATTTCCGTCCCCGCATGATCGGGCCTGACGCCCTGCGTTATCGTCGGGCCAGAATAGGGCGGGAGCCCGCTGCGTGCAATTCCAGCGCACGCCTCAGAAAGCGGCGTGATTGACGGCTGGCGCACCCGTCCGTAAACCTGCCTCGCCCCGCCTGCCGCCGCGCCTGCCCTGCCGCCTGCGCGGCGCTACAAAGGATGGATATGTCCGGACTTCTCGAACTTGGCCTCGATACATTCGGCGACGTCACCCTTGGGAGCGACGGCGCCCCGCAGCCTCTGGCCCGGGTCATCCGTGAAGTGATTGAACAGGGCGAGGCCGCCGATGTTGCCGGCGTGCATTTCATTGGCCTTGGCGAGCATCACCGGGCAGATTTTGCGATTTCGGCTCCGGAAGTCGTCCTGGCCGCGATAGCCGCACGCACCAGCCGCATCCGTCTGGGTTCGGCCGTGACCGTGCTCAGCTCCGACGATCCCATACGGGTCTATCAGCGTTTCGCGACCGTCGATGCTGCTTCCAATGGTCGTGCGGAGGTGATCCTGGGGCGCGGCTCGTTCATTGAATCCTTCCCGCTGTTCGGCTTTGACCTGAAGGACTACGAGAAGCTGTTCGAGGAAAAGCTCGATCTGTTTGCAACCGTTCTGCGCAATGACGTGGTGAACTGGCAGGGCAGCGTGCGTTCGCCGGTGCAGAAGCAGAAGGTCTTTCCGCGACCGGAAAGCGGAACGCTGAAGGTCTGGATTGGCGTTGGTGGCAGTCCGGAATCGATCATTCGTGCGGTGCAATACGAAATGCCGTTGATGCTGGCGATCATTGGTGGCGACCCTGCCCGTTTCAAACCCTATGTCGATCTCTATCACCGCGGCTTCGCCCAGACGGGCAAGCCCGTGCTCCCGGTTGGCGTACATTCGCACGGCTATGTTGCCGAAACCGATGCGCAGGCTCGCGAAGAACTATGGCCGGACTATAAAGGCATGCGCGACCGCATCGGGCGTGAGCGTGGCTGGCCGCCATTCACGACCCACGAATTCGAACGGGAAATCGCAAGTGGGTCGCTCTATGTCGGATCGCCAGAAACCGTTGCGCGGCGTATTGCAAAGACTGCCACTCTGCTTGGACTTTCGCGCTTTGACATGAAGTACAGCGCCGGTACGCTTTCACATGCCAAGATATTGCGCTGCATCGACCTTTATGGCCGCAAGGTCATTCCCCTGGTGCATGAGATGATGGCGAAGCAGAATGCCTGACATGGCAGTGGTTGCGCAATTTCTTCCCGAGCCGCACATGCAGGCGGATTGAAACAATGAACAAAGAACAGGACGAGTTTCTGAAGACCTGCCGGGAAGCGCTGAAATCAGGCGTCCTGAAGCAGGCCGTAATCGGCTATCGTACAAGTGCCAAAGACAAGAACCGGATAAAACTGGAAGCCATCGCCGGTGACAAAAAAATGCTGATCCGGCAAAGCGACAATCGCAGCGGTATGGATGCAGTAACGCAAATCCAGCCCGATGCTGCGATTGCAGCGCTTGACGGGCCGGGCATCGCACCCTTCCAGTCGGGCATTCTATGCACGCAGGACTTTGACTTGCATTATGCCGAAAACCGCAAACGCGAGCCGCGCCTGTACAGGTCGAAAGCATCGATGAAAGGCGCAGTCCAGGCGCATAACAAGCAGAAGAATTATGTGCTGGCCAAGGACCGGCCCTATTTGCAAGGCCTTGGCATTGCCAATGCATCGGGCGACATCAATGCGAGCCAATATCCAAAATTCCGCCAGATCGCCAATTTCGTGGAGATCATCGATCGCACGATATCCCATTTTGTCGAAAGCGCCGGTGAACCCGTCACCCTGCTCGATCTAGGCTGCGGCAAGGGCTATCTCACCTTTGCCGCCTACGATTACATCCGCTCGCGCGCACAGCACGAACCGCAGGTGACCGGTGTCGATATCAAGTTCGATGTTATCGCCTTGTGCAACACGCTTGCACGCAAACTCGAATTTGAAGGCCTGTCGTTCAACTCGGCACGTATCGAAAAGGATGCGCGCAAGCCTCTCGACATTCTTGTTGCATTGCATGCCTGCGATACGGCTACCGATGATGCATTGGCGCTGGGTGTTCATTCGGGCATGAAGTACTTTTTCTGCGCGCCGTGCTGTCAGGCGGAAATCGCCGCGCAGGTCAAGCAATCCGGACCTGCCTTCAATGCAATCTCGCAATTCCCCCTGATGAAGCGGCGGCAGGCCGATGTCGTCACCGATGTATGCCGCGCCCTGTTGTTGAACGCAGTTGGCTATGATGTGACTTTTCTGGAATTTACCGCGCTGGAGCACACGCCCAAGAACATCATGCTGGCGGGAAGACCGAACCCATCCATCGACCGGGGAAAAGCCTATCGCGAGTATCTCGCCCTGAAAAAGGAGTTCGGCTTCGCCCATCATGCGCTTGAAGAGAATATCCGCGACCGCTTGCCCACGCCTTGACCGGGGGCTTGCAAACGCGAGTACGGCGCAGGACACTGAGCTGAACAGGAGGGTTGCATGGATCATTTTTCAGGCCGGATCGCGGTCGTCACCGGGGCCGGGTCCGGCATCGGGCTGGGGATGGCGCGCACCTTTGCACGGGCGGGCATGTCCGTCGCGCTCTGCGACATCCGTCAGGATGCCGTTGAAGCAGCCGCCGAAGAGGTGCGTGCGATTACTGCGGCCATGAATGCACGGGCGATTTCGGTGACTGCCGACACGGCTGATGCGCATGCGGTGGAAGACATGGCGGCGCGGGTCGAGGACGAGTTCGGACGTGTAGATATTGTCTGCAACAATGCTGGCGTGCTCGTATATCCCAAGCCGGTCCTGGAGGTGACGAACGAGGAGTGGGACTGGCTCATCGGCGTCAATCTGCGCGGCGTTATCAATGGCGCACAGGCCTTTGTGCCGCGCATCAGAAAACATGGACAGGGCGGACACATCGTCAATACATCTTCCATCGGCGGCTTTCAGGTCGCCAAGGGGCGCGATACTGCCGCCTATGCGACGACAAAATTCGCCGTGGTGGCTTTTTCGGATGGTTTGCGCAACGATCTGGAAGGCAGCGGTATTGGCGTGTCGGTGCTGGCGCCCGGTGCGGTCAATACTTCCATTTATCACGCGCCGCGCCACAAGCCGGACAGGTTTGGCGGACCTGAAGGCGGACCGGACCGAACACCGGAAGAATTGAAAGAGGGCTTGCATCCCGATCAGGTCGGAAGGCGCGTTCTGGCGGCAATTCGCAAAAATGACTTTTATGTTTTCACTCACATGATGACACGCGAACGCCTGCTGGCACGTCACAAGGCGATCATCGATGCCTATGACGCCACAGCGGCATGGTGTGCCGAAGAAGGAATTGAAACGTGACCACAAATGTCTTCGACATGTCCGGTCGCGCGGCGCTGGTAACAGGCGCGGCCAGCGGGCTTGGATTTGCAATGGCCGAATCCATGGCCGAAGCCGGTGCTGCTGTTTGTCTTGCCGACATGGATAGCGACGGTCTCGACAAGGCACGCGATCACTTCCGCCAGATCAGCAATCGCGTGGAAACAGCAAGTCTGGATGTACGCGATGCGGAAGCCGTGAAACGCACCGTGCTTGCCTTTGCAGAACGTCAGGGTCGGCTCGATGCTGTTTTTGCCAATGCGGGCATTACAGGCGGCGCGCCAATTTCACAGCCCGAGGGCTTTATCGAAAATATCGACCTGTCCGTCTGGCGCAATGTGATCGATGTGAATCTCACCGGTGTTTTTGTGACCCTGCAGGCGGCGGCAGCCGTGATGAAACCGCAAAAGAGTGGACGGATCATTGCAACGGCGTCAATCGCCGGGATGCAAACCTCCGACATTTCCGGCTATGCCTATTCGACCACCAAGGCGGGCGTGATCCATCTGGTGAAACTTGCTGCAGCCGAGCTTGCGCCACACAATATACGCGTCAACGGCATTGCACCCGGGCCGTTCATGACTAACATTGCGGGTGGACGCATGTTTCGCGAGCCGGAGCGCGTTGCGGCAATGGCTGCCGGCACGGGACTGAACCGGGTCGCCGATCCTTCCGAGTTGAAGGGACTGGCGTTGCTGCTGGCATCGGATGCATCGAGTTATATTACCGGACAGGTCGTTCCAATCGATGGTGGCAGTCTGGTGAAACGGGGATAGGACCAGAAAATGGCCGGCGCAGACAACACCGCAAAACATGTGAAACTCAGCTTCAGCCATCTCGGCATCATCGTTCATGACCTTGCGATGATGGAGGATTTCTACACGCGCGTGCTGGGCTTTACAGTCAGTGATCGCGGCGTTGCGCGTGGTTCCAAAATCGTTTTCACAACCTGGGATCCGACCGAGCACCATCAAATGGTTCTGGTTGAGGGCAGGCCCGAACACATGCCCTTCAATCACATCAACCAAATGTCGTTCAGGGTCGCTTCACTGGAAGATCTCCAGGCCATTCATGCGCGTGTAAAAGCCGCCAAGGGCGTGCACGACCTGTATGGCACCAATCACGGCAATGCCTGGTCGATCTATTTCCGTGATCCGGAAGGCAATCGTTGCGAAATATTCTGCAACTCGCCCTGGTATATCGACCAGCCATGCGTCGAGGCGCTCGACTTGTCACTGCCCGCCGACGAGATTCGCAAACGCGCGTTTGAGTTCTGCAAGAACTCACCCGGTTTCAAGCCTGCAAAAGAATATGAGCAGGTGCTGGCCGCCCAGATCAAGGCCCACACCGGCATCTGACAAACGCTGTCAGCTATTGGCGCTTTTCAGCGATTCATCGATCAGGAAGACGTCGGTCAAAAGCGCGCGAATATGAATCGACGCGTTGAGATTGTCGATCATCTGCGAACCGATGGCGGCCTGCGCCAACACGAACTGGAATGCAGCTTTTGCTTTTGCCGCATCTTCGCGCATGACTTTCAGCATGGCTTCGGTCGCATCAGCCATGGGTCCATTTGGCACGCCCAAATCCGATGGCTTTGCGGCCGACAGAACATCCATTCCCACGCAGGCGCGTTGCAGATAGCCGCGAATACCCATGGGGTCATCGCGCTCGGGCTCGCGTCCCTGGGCAGCAAAGGCCAGCATGAAATCATATCCGGCCTCGATCGCGTCGATCGCCTCTTCCACAGTCTCGGGAAGTCCATCTGCCCCCTGCGCCATGCGCACGTCCCCTCTTCAAAGCATTCGTTAGCGTGTTCGTTTCAACCCGATGGAAAGCCCTCAGGCTTTCCATTGCTGGTCGTCGTGATGATCCTTGTATTCCTTGCGGGTAATCCAGCCGCGGAACATGGACTTCGTCAGATAAAACTCATCCGGACGCAAGGCGAAATAGACATGGATGATAATCATGGTGACCATGGCCATGGCAGCAAGGCCATGCAATGCATAAATCCAGCCCCATGTCGTATTGGCAAAGACGTAAGGATTGCGGCGCCAGATTGGCGTGTCGATTTTCAACATCATCATCAGGCCGGTAATGATGACTGCAAGAACAAATACAGCCGAGCCCAGGTGATAGAGTTTCTGCAGCGGGTTGTATTTTCCCGGCCTGGCTGGCGGGGTGGCAGACCTCGAAAACGTGGCAATCAAGCCACGAAAAATATCGCGGATATCCGACGGCCAGATCATCATGTGCCGCCAGTCCTGCCAGACCATGGCGCGCACAATGTGAACAAGGATCAACACTGCCAGCAATACACCGGATATCCAATGGATATCGATCCATTGGAATTTGAAGCCAAGGATGGGGAGAAAGGAAGTACCCATCAGGACGAAAACAGCAAGCGCCATTGTCCAGTGATAGAGACGATCAAACAGGGTATGGCGCATGACCTTGCCGTCTGAGGCGCCTTCACCGGTGGACGTGTTTTTGTTGGGTTCGTTCATTGTTCGATACGGGACCTGCGTTAATGGCCAATCCGGTTTCGCGACTTGCTGAGCGCAGCCGCAACCAGATGGACGATGACGAAGGCAATGCCTGCAGCAGCGAACCATGGCAGCAGATCGAAAGACGCGCCGATCAACTGTTCCTGGCCGCCGTAGATCGATTTGGAATACCGGAACACGTCAGCATACTCCGTCGATGAAATTGGTATTCCGGTGATAATCGATATGGTGGAGACTTGCCAGACTGTATTGCGTTTTGGGGAAAAAGTTTCCGCAATTCATGTCACGACGTGCGCCCTAGCTGGAGGACACGGCTCCTTCATCGGGTGTCTCGCCGTCAACCGGCACAAATTCGACGCCTGCATTCTGCGCCAGCCAGCGCGCCATATCGGCGGCGTCGCCATTGGCATCGGGCATGTAGCGGGCCGCAGCAAACGCGCCCTGCACCAGCGACAACATGGGAGCGGGAGCGCCCGCGCGCATGGCAGCCTGAAAAACCGTCTGCAAATCGCGTTGCACCGCATCGACCGGTACGCCCGTATCGTAACGGCCCGAAAGAACTTCGTTTGCAATCGCTTCAGGAGGCGTTCCCGCACCCGGCGCCAGCAATGGCAGCGCCGCCAGCAGGCCGGCAGCATCAAGCCCACTGCGTTTGGCGATCAGCATGATTTCCGTATAGACCGCGATGGCCATGGCGTTGGCGGCGGCGCCAAGGGATTTTGCGAGCTTTCCCGAACCCAGATCCCCAAGCCGCAGGCTCCGTGCCGCAATCGTCTCAAGCACCGGCGCAATACGCCCATAGGCTTCCGCATTGCCAGCAACCAGTAGCGTAGCGGTGCCCGCGCGTATATCATCGGCTTCGCCGACCACGGCAGCTTCAATCCAGCGCACGCCTCTTGAGGCAAGCTTGCCTGCCAGCTCGACCCCGGTGCGTGGGTCAGCGTCACTCATGTCAACGAGAATGGTTCCGGCAGATACACCGTGGATCAATCCGGTGGAGCCAAGAACAACATCCCGCAAATTCCCGTCGTTGATTTCCGTAATGAACACAACATCGCACATCTGCGCGACATCGGTGGGAGTGGATGCTGGCGCAATGCCCGATTCCGCCACATGGGCCTGAAGCATCTGCGGGCTCATGTCGGACACGATGTGGCCCAGGCCCTGCAAATCCATGCGCTGGGACAAAGCTGCACCGAGCAGGTCCATGCCCACAATACCAATCGACAAATCGTCTGCCATCTCAAACTCCCGACACCAGACAACACCTTGAGCATGAAAGCCCAGGCATCGTCAGCAACAAAAAACCCCGGGCGGTGAGGCCCGGGGTCCTGTTTACTCTGTCATGACCGCGTTTCAAGATAATACGGTCGCGACTTATTCCAGATATCGCTCAGGCCTTGGCGTCGCGCACGGCGCGGGTCACCAGATTGGCCATCAGCGGAATCTTGAAGTGGTTGTAGTTCAGCGGGCGAGAGCCACGGCTGGTGGATTGCCCCGCCAGCTTTGCAGCTTCTGCATTGACCGCCGACCCCTTGATTGCGCCTTCGGCAGCAACTGCGCGACGCGGCGTAGCGGCAACACCGCCAACCACGATACGGGCATCAGCCACCTTGCCGCCATCCATCTTGATGGCAGAAGCCACGTTGACGAGGGCGAAGTCCCAGGACTTACGGTCTGTCACCTTCTCGAAGTAGAAATTGGCGCCAGCGAAGGTCTTGGGGATGCGAACAGCGATCAGCAGTTCTTCCGGCTTCACCTGGGTCATGCGGGTGATGTCGATGCGCGGCCCGATGAAATATTCCTCGGCCTTCACCACACGTTCGCCACCCGGACCCTTGAGGACCATTTCGGCATCAAGGGCAACCAGAGCCGGCGCCACGTCGGACGGCGTCACTGCAACACAGCGGGCCGCATCGAAAATGGCATGTTCACGGTTCTGGCCTTCCGGTGTATCGGCAAAGCAGGTTGTTCCGCCTGCGCGATAGCACGGCAGACCGGACCGGTAATACCAGCAGCGGGCATCCTGGTTGATGTTGCCGCCGATGGTGCCGGTGTTGCGAATTTGCGGAGACGCAACATGACCCGCTGCATCCGCCAACAGGCGGAAGCTTTTCTTGATCGCCGCATTGTTCTCGATATCGGTGAGCGTCGTCATTGCTCCGATTTCGATTCCATTCGCGGTTTCCTTGATGCCGGAAAGACCTTCGACACTGGAAAGGTCGATCACCTGCTTGGGACGCTTCACGCGATCCTTCATCCAGGAAATCGAGTCGTTTCCGCCTGCCAGTCTCCAGGCATCTTTCTTGTACTGGTCGAGAAGTTTTACGGCTTCGTCGACGGTTTTGGGCCTGAACAATTCGAAGCCCGGTATGACGTCTTTAATCATCATGGCTTTGGGCTCCCTTACATCGTGTTGGCTTGCAGAGGCCGGTAAGATTGTTTCTGCCCAGCCAGAGCATTAATAATCATGTCGCGAACGATCGGCGTCTTGTGGAAACGGTGACCGCCGAGCGCATCTTCGATGGCGCTTATCAATGCAGATGCCGCAGCACCTTGCACCGGTTCGCCCATGCCCTTGACGCCGACCGGATTATCCCGGTCAGGCTTCTCGGCTGCTGCCCACTGGAACTTCTCGGGAAGCTCCAGATAGGTCGGCGGCTTGGCCTGGTTGAACGAGACGTTGGCCGGCAGGCCGAGTGCATGGTCGTAGGCAATGCGTTCGAAGACCGCCATGCCGAAGCCCATCATTGCGCCGCCGTGCATCTGCGATTGCAGACCCATGGGATGCAGTACTGTGCCGCAATCGGTTACGCCGACGTATTCCTTGATGGCGACATCACCGGTTTCGGTGTCGACTTCCACCATGCAGTAGCCGGCGCAGAGACCCGGCACCATGCCGCGTTTCTTCAAGGTGTCCTTGGCGACGCCCATCAGGCCCGTACCGGAAACGGCGGTCGCCGCAGCCCGGGTCATCGGGTTGATGTTCTTCGGCAATTCCTTGCCGGAGAATTTGCCACCCATCTCGACCGCTTTCTTGGCGGCATCGCCGAAGCTCATCGACTTCTTGCCGTCCTTGGAAACGATCTTGCCGTCCTTCAGGTCATAGTCGCCAGCTGCGCCGCCATGAGTTGCCGCAGCAATCTCAAGCAGTTTGGCCTTGGCGTCCATGGCTGCAACATAGTTCGAACGGGTTGCTGTATAGGCAGTGTTCGAACCGAACTGACCGATCATCCATGGCAGATGATTGTCTGTGCGGCCGCGAACGACAACCACATCGTCCCATTTCACGCCGAGCACTTCCGATGCAGCACGAGCAGTCGCTGCGTAGGAATAGGTGCCCAGATTGCCGACACCCTGATGGACATGCAGCTTGCCGTCCGGAGTGATCCGGATGAGACCGTCGAAGCCGGCAGAGCCAGCAGCATGAAACGCCTGACCGACGCCGATACCGGTGACCTTGTTGCCGTTCTTCTTGCCGGAGAGCTTGATCTTCTCGTCCCACTTGAACATTTCCGCGCCCTTCTTCAGCGCGTCTTTCAGATAGGCGCTGGTTACAGGCTGGTCGGCATGGTGGCCGTCCTTTGCGTCATTGTCCGGTGCATTGACGACGCGCAGAGCCACGCGGTCGATACCGAGTTTCTTTGCGGCTTCGTCGAGGAACGGCTCGATCGCCATCGCTGTCTGGTTTTCACCAGGACCGCGTTGCGGACCGCGCGGCGGCGTATTGGTCAGTACTGCCATGCCGCGGAAGCGCATGGCTTCCGGCTGCAGGACGATATGTACGGAATGACCGCAGTTACGGAAGTCCCAGAAGCCCATGTTCGGGCCATTGTCCTGGATGCAGTAGATGTCCGCAGCAGTGACACGGCCGTTTTCGGCAAAGCCGATCTTGGCCCAGCCCTGGAATCCGGCGCGTCCCTTGCCGATGTAATATTCTTCTTCGCGGGACACGCGCACCTGGACCGGACGGCCATTTGCCTTCTTCGACAGATGGGCCGAGATGACAACTTCCGAATAGCCCGAGCCCTTGGAACCGAAACCACCGCCGCAATATTCGGCGATGAAAACGACTTCGCTGGGTTTCACGCCGATCTGGCGGGCGATGCCCGGCAGCGGGAAGGACTGGCTCTGCATCGATCCGTGCAGGTAGCACTTGCCATTCTGCCAGTAGGCCATGTTGGTGCGGGGCTCCATCGAGTGATGGGAGTTGCCTGCAGTGTGGAAAGCCTTTTCCACGATGACCTTGGCCTTCTTGAAGCCCGCATCAAGATCGCCGAAGTGCCATTCCTCGGCAGGCTTGCCCATGGGCAGATTGCCCTGATCGAAGCCCTGGAAATCCTTGGCGGTCCAGCGCACGGTCTGCAGCGGCAGGCGCACGTTGGCAACGTTACCGCCAGAGAAGGCGTTATTGCCACCCGGATAAAGCGAATCCAGTGGATCCATGACGTGCTTGAGCTGCTCGAATTCGACCTTGATCGCTTCGATGGCAGCAGCGGCAATTTCTTCCGTCTCGGCAGCCACGGCAGCAATCGGCGCGCCGCGGAACATGGCTTCCTTGTAGAGGATCGGGTCAGCCGGCGGCGGGAATTGCGGCACATCGTCAGCGGTGATGATGGCGACGACGCCCTTCATCTTCATGGCAGCCGAAGTGTCGATACTCTTGACGCGCGCATGCGGCATCGGGCTGAGCAGCATCTTGGCGCGCAGCAGGCCTTCTGGACGGAAATCCTCCGCATATTTGGCCGCGCCGGTTACCTTGGCGACCATATCGGGAGGCGTGAAGTTTTTACCTATCTGATCGTAAGCCATTCCTAGCCTCCATTCGCTGCGCGCATCACGCCAGCCAGATATTGCTGGTACGAACCGCACCGGCACAGATTGCCGGACATGGCGCGCTTGGCCTGATCGATTGTCGGCTTGGGGTTGGCTTTAAGCAGCGCAACCGCCGACATGACCTGACCGGGTGTACAGAAGCCGCACTGCGGGCCGATTTCCTCGATGAAAGCCTTCTGCACCGGATGCAGCTGGCCATTCTTGGCAACGCCCTCGATCGAGGTGATGTCCTTGCCCACCACCGAATGGGTGAGTGTGGTGCAGGAATAGACCGGCGTATTGCCAACAAGAACCGTACAGGCGCCGCACTCGCCGCGATCGCAGCCAAGTTTCGTACCGGTCAGATTGAGCTTGTTGCGCAAGGTATCGGCGAGGGTCTCATGAGGCAGAACGTCTACCTTCCGATCCTGGCCATTGATCTTCAGGCTGACCAGCCGCTCGACCGCGCCTGCTGTGCGGGCCTGCGCCTCGCCATGCAGGTACAGCCCGGATGCGCCGACAGCTGCACCAGAGGCTATGACGCCCTTGATGAATGTGCGCCGGGTTGTTTTAGTGCGTGCAATTTCGCCGATAGGCCCGCCGGAAACCGACGGTGTATCGGGAAGGCGCGCGTCGTGAACGTGAGCATCGCAACCATGGTGCGATGTCCGACAATCTTCAGACATTGCCGTCTCCTTGATGTGTTTCCTGTGCCTGCTTTTACGCCGCTGGCTTTAGCAGGCGCTGCCTATGGCCCCAAAACGGGGTCATCAGGCCTTAAACACTGCGACATTTTTGACCATGCCGCAAGTTTAATTTTATCAATTCCAATGTGATCACGCGCCCAAATCGCGAACTTTTCGCAAGTTAGGATTCCGTCGATTTGGGGAGGCAACAGTGCAAATCAGATCATGCAAATTTGCACGCGCCGGCGGCCCTGCCCTAGTTGCGGAAACTGTGAGTGGCATTGAACTGGCTGGTGAACTTGTCGGACACGATTTTATCGGCTTCGCTCATTTCGATTTCAATGGCATCGCGGCAAAACAGACTGTCCATATAGCCGTTGGTTACAGCTATATCGCACCAGGCATGGGCCAGCCCGAGGTCTTTTTTCACACCACGGCCGTAATAATACAGCAATCCCATAAAAAACTGCGCCGTGGGCTGACCGGCTTCAGCGGCGCGGGAAAACCAGAGCAGGGCCTTGGAATAATCGAGCGGCGCCCCCTTTCCTGAATAATAGAGGAAGCCGAGGGAAGCTTGCGACTTTGCATCTCCCTTCAGGGCCATGGGCCACCAATTGCCGAAAGCCGAGGCGAAATCGCCCGCTTCAAAGGCGCTTAGCCCTGTCCTGAAGTCCTGGGCGCGTGCAATGCCCGCCTGCAGGCTCAGCAGGAGCATGGCTGCCAGGGCGATGGCGGTTTTGCGCATTTCGGCTCCTGTATCCAAACAATTGCAGCGCCATACTAGCATGCCAGAGGCAGTGCACCACACCCATCAGGTTACCGGCGGTCCAGCGTGCAAATTTGCACGATCAGGCAAGTGTCGGGAGCAAAAAGTCTTCGATCAGGGCGGCGACTTTTTCCGGCGCATCATGATGGACATTATGGCCTGTCCCGGCCAGGCGATGGAAAGTAACATCCTTCACCTGCTCAAGCCGCCATTCAAACGGCAGCGAATCACCCTGCATGCTGGGCGGGAACACCCGGTCCGATCCGATCCACAGGGCCGGACAGTCGATCCGCCGCCAGCAGGCTGCCCATTCATCGACCCTGTGCAGGGTAGCGAACGGCCTGGCGTGGGCGGGATCGAAACTCCAGATCAATGAGCCATCCGGGCTCACCCGGTGCTGGTGCGCCGCCAGAAACAGCGCCTTGTCGCGGGTCAGGTTCTTATTGGCCTGCATCAGCCGGTCCGCCATGGCCGCCACGTCCGGATAGGGCCGCGCCTGGGGCACAGATTCGCGCCAGGACTTGAGGAATTTTTCCAGATGTTCCGGCGTGTCTTCTGCGGTGCGGGTGCGCAAGCCAAAACCATCGAGCGATACGACCCGCTGCACACGTTCTGGCCGCACGCCCGCATAGGTATTGGCCGTGTTGCCGCCCAGACTATGACCGACCAGACGCACTGGCGCCTGCGGGCTGACCAGCTCCAGCAATGCATCCAGATCTGCCAGATAATCCTGGTGCCAATAGCCCTGCTCGGCCCATTGGCTGTGGCCGAACCCACGCCAGTCGGGGCTGACGATGCGCCAATCTTTCGCAAACTGGTCGACAACAAACTGGAATGTCGAGGAGGCATCGCGATGACCGTGCAACATGACGATCAATGGCGCTTGGGGATCACCCCACTCGCGGATGTTGTAGGCGAAGTTGCGGACCTGCAACGTGCGTGTTGTTGACTTCCGGCGCGGCTGGTAAGCGCCTTCAACTTGTTGAGTAGATATGTTCATGGAAACCTATTCCCGCCGCATATGGCCCATGCCGGACGCGAGATCATCCGTTTCGTTGCGCGCCATCTTGTAGGCCGGCCAGACTTTTGGATTAACCCGCTGCCAGGGCGAAGGGATCGGCGGATTTTCTTCGCCAAGTGCAACCGCTGCATGCCACGCCCAACGCGGATCGTCGATGAATGCGCGCCCGATGGCGACCATGTCTGCCTGGCCTTCGGCAATAATGGCATTGGCCTGTTCAGGTTTCACAATAAGACCCACGGCCATCGTGTGAATGTCGACTTCTTTTTTGATGCGTTCGGCAAAATGAACCATGTATCCCGGTTCGATTTTCGGCAGCTTCATGCCCGGAGCGACATTGCCGGCCGATGGCACGATGTAATCGACGCCGAGCTTTTTCAACTCGCGCGCAAACACAACTGCATCATCAAGTTCAAGTCCGCCTTCGTTGAAGTCACGGCCCGTTGAGCGCACGCCCAGTGGCTTTTCCTTCGGCCATGCCTCACGTATGGCGGCAATTACCTCGAGCGGAAACCGCATGTTGTTTTCGATGCTGCCGCCGTATTTGTCCGTGCGCTTGTTGGACATAGGCGACAGGAATTGATGCAGAAGATAACCGTGAGCCACATGCACCTCGATCAGATCGAAGCCACAGCGCTGGGCGCGGCGCGTTGAATCGACGTAAAGATCGATGATCCGGGTCAGGCCCTGTGCGTCGAGCCCCCTTGGTTCGGGCCAGCCATCATGAAAGGCTTCGGCAACCGGCCCGACGGGCACCCATGCGCCTTCGTCATCTTTCAGGTTGGGGCCTTTCCACAATTCCCACGTGGGGCGCGAGGATGCCTTGCGGCCAGCGTGCGACAGCTGAATGCCTATCGGCGTATTGGACATGGTGCGCGCATCGGCCACCAGTTTGGTCAAAACCGCTTCGTTCGCATCGCTGTACAGGCCAAGACACCCAAGGGTGATGCGGCCAATGTCTTCAACCGCCGTTGCTTCAAGGATGAGAAGCCCCGTGCCGGACGCCATGTGGTGCATGGCATTCATGAAATGCCATGGCTGGGCGTTTCCGTCCACGGCGCTGAACTGGCACAGCGGAGAGACGGCTATGCGATTTGGCAATTCAAGATCACGCAGGCGAATGGGCGTGAATAGCGCGCTTGGCATGTAGCCTCCCAAAAGCTTTATTGCCTATGCATAGCGGTTTCCGGGGGCCGGGAGCAAGCGGCCAGCGCGAGCGTTTGCCTCATGTATCGACGTATCCGTCTTCCCGGTCGCGGGCGCGCGCCTGTGTACTGCGCTTGTCCGGATCGCCGAAGCCGCCGCCGCCTGCGCCTTCGATACGAAAGCGCTCGCCGGCCTGCAATTCGACACGGCAATTGGCAGGCATTTGTTTTTCACTTTCCGTGTCTGGATGCATCAGGAACCGGCTCATCTTTCCGTCCGAACCGCCCGCGACGCCGCGCGGCGGATATTTTGTCTTGTCGCCGCGATAATAAACGACGGCGGGCTGCAAGGCTTCGTATTCGCGGCGGAAACTGAGGCCGCCACGATATTGTCCATCGCCGCCGGACCCGGCCATCAGTTCGAATTTGGTCACACGGCATGGAAATTCGGTTTCGACGATTTCAATCGGCGTGACGATAGATGTTCGACATGTGCACGGTCGTGCCGGACGCGCCATCCTGGCTTGCGGTGCCACCATAGGCAGAGCCAAAAATTTCGTGCTGGTTGTGCGACACATGACGCGCCTGCGCGCCGGAGCCCTTGCCCCATGTCACGACGATGGAGCCGCCGCTGCCGCCTGCATGGGCAGCCGCTCGCGCCGCGCAAAACGGATTGAGCGCCTCGATGATGACATCGATCAGGCGCTGGCAGATTTTCATGTAGTTGGAACAGGGCGCGGGCGGGCGCGCATCGCATACCGTGCCGGGCCTGGTCACAACATCGACATAGGCGCGCGCGGAATCGCTGTAGCGCAAATGCGGATCGATCAGCGCAATCAGTGCATGAAAACACGCTGCTTCAACCAGCGGCGGGCGAAGGTTGACAGGCGTCGGGCGCTGTTCGTCGCTTCCGGTGAAATCGAACGTAAGATGCCCGGCGTGCACCTTCACTTTCACATGCAGGCGCACCGGCGGTTCGTTGCGATCGCCATCGTTGTCGAGAAACGCCTCGGCCTCAGCCTCGCCATCGGGCAGGCGTGCAAGCGCTGCGGCCATTTCTCGTCCTGCAGCTTCAATGGTCTCGTCGAGCGCGGCGCGCAGGCCTGCAACGCCATGTTCGCGCGCAATGGTCTTCATCCGGTCGCGGCCGATGACGACCGCGCCTGTCTGGCTGCGCATGTCGCCGAGCACCAATGCACGGCTGGCGGCTGTTGGCGGCGATCAGCCGTTCGATGTCGCGGTTGACCCTGCCCGCATCGATCAGCCGTGATGGGCGGCAACATCATGCCTTCCTGAAACATTTCCGTTGCCTGACCGTAGCTCGAGCCGGGAACGGTGCCGCCGACGTCGGCCTTGTGCGCAATCGCAGCAGCAAATCCGATCAACGCGCCATCGACAAGGATGGGCGCCATGATCGCCATGTCCGGCGCGTGCGGCACAAAGCCTTCGTAGGGATGATTGCTGACGAATACATCGCCGTCCGCCAGGTCTTCCTTGCCGAAAATCGCTATTATGCTCTGCGCCAGATGATAATAGGCGGTCGCGTGATAGAACATCGGCGGCGATGTGATCAGCCGGCCTTCCGCATCGACAATGACGCAGGAAAAATCGCGGCTTTCGCGCACGATGGTCGAATAGCCGGACCGAAAGAAATGATGCGCCATTTCTTCCATCAGGCAGGCAATGCGATTGCGCAGGATCTGCACGGTGACGGGATCGACAGCGGGCTTTGCCTGTTCGGGATGTCGCGCTCATGCAGCCAGCCTTTCGAGAACGAGATTCAGATATTGATCGCAACGCACGTTCCAGCCGTCGGGCACGATGGTTGTTGAATCGGGCTGTTCGATGATGGCCGGTCCCTGCGCGCTCCAGTCAGGCGCAAGGTCTTGGCGACGCCAGATTTTCGCTTCCAGCACCCGGCCAGGCCCCAGCGTCATCGTGCGCGCGCCCAAAGGTTTCGCACCGTCGCTGCTGTTGTGCGCCAATGGCGGATGCTTGCAGCTTTCGGCATGGTCACGCTGGCACGCAGGCGGTAGCTGACAACTTCGATGACCGCATCGCGCGCCGCGTGGCCGTGTACAGCAGTGTGCAAATCATGAAAGCGTTCGGCAATCTGCAACAATGCGCCGGCATCCAAAGGACGGGCCAGACCTTCGAGTGAAACGCGCAATTCATATCCCTGTCCTTCGTAACGCAAATCGAACTCGCGCGCGTAGCGAATATCGGCACCTTGCAGTCCTTCGGCGGCAACCTCTTCTGCTGCGCCCTGTTCCAGCACAGCGAAACATTCTTCCGCATGGCCGGGATCGAGCCGTGCGATGGCCGTCATTTCCGAGCGCATGTAATCGTGGCGAACATCGGTGCAGAGCAGTCCAAGCGCCGAGAAGGCGCCGGGATTGAGCGGCACCAGCACGCGCGGCATGCCGAGGTCTTCGGCGACCTGGGCCGCATGCACCGGGCCCGCGCCGCCGAACGGCACCAGCGTATGGCCTGAAAGGTCAATGCCCTTCTTGGCTGCTTCGACGCGAATGGCATCGGTGATGCGCGCATTGACGATGCGCACGATACCGCTGGCAGCGGTGATGACATCCGTACCCATGGCCTGTGCAATATTTTTTTCGATCGCCGCATGTGCAGCACCGGCATCAAGGCGCGCCTTGCCGCCAAGGAAAAAATCCGGGTTCAGCGCGCCGCGCACCACATTGGCGTCGGTCACCGCCGGTTGCGTGCCGCCGCGCCCGTAGCAGGCCGGACCGGGATCGGCGCCAGCGCTTTGCGGACCGACTTCCAGCATGCCGCCTTCACTGATCCAGGCAATCGATCCACCGCCGGCAGCCACTGTCGCAATATCGAAAGCAGGCACGCCAACAATGCGCCCGTCGATCATGGATTCGGACTGCTCGACCGGTTCGCCGCCTTCGATGAATGCGATGTCGACAGGAGGTGCCGCCGATGTCCATGGTCACGAGGTTGCGCCAGCCCTGTTCGCGGGCCAGCAGATACGATGCGCATCCAACCCCTGCTGCCGGACCGGACAAGAGCGTCCGCACTGCATGGGTTTCGGCATTGGCAAGCAACGGCATGACGCCGCCATTGGACTGCATCAGGAATCGTTGCGGCGTGTTGACGCCCAGCACTATCGAGGCCTGCGGCCATGTCGGCGCAATAATTCGCCAGCACCGGACCGAGATAGGCATTGAGCATGGTCGTCGAATAGCGCGGCCATTCGCGAATGCGCGGCAGCACGCTGCGAAGAACAGGAAACGAAGGCGCCCGGCACCGCTTCGCGGATGATCTCGGCTGCCCGCGCCTCGTGCGCATCGTTCATGAAGGAAAACAGAAAGCAGATTGCGAAAGACGTCGCACCCTGCGCTGCGAGAGAGCGGGCGGCTGCCGCCACGGCCGCTTCATCGAGCGGTTCGATTTCCTTGCCGGCGTAATCCATGCGCCCGGCAATTTCGCGTACGAATGCCGGGCGGGCGAGCGGCTCCGGCCGGCGGAAAAAATGATCGAAAGGAGGCCAGCCATCGCGTGCCTGGCTCTGTACTTCCAGAATGCCGCGCATGGCTGCATTGACGAAAACGCCGATCGTCGCGCCACGCATCTCCAGCAGCGCATTGGTGGTTGCCGTCGTGCCGTGGCTAAAGAATTCAATATCGCCGGGCGCCACGCCTTCGTCGATAAATTGCCGGACACCGGCAAGCACCGCCAGAGCCGGATTATGCGGCGTGGAGGGTACTTTGGCGATGCGCCAGCTTGCAGAAGCCGGGCCTTGCCCGGTTTCTAGCAACACACAATCGGTGTGGGTGCCGCCCACATCTATGCCGATCCGGTAACGTGGCAACCTTCTCTCCCTATGGGCCTGTCCGGCCCGTATATCGCTTGATGGCCGGATGCACCGGGCGCGTCAAGCAGCGGTCGGGTTTGGGGCTATCGCCTGGCGGTGGTATAAAACATCACTCCATTCAAATGCGCGCGGCCATGCCGCTGCGGGACCAGAACCGATGAAATTACCCGGACCGGGAGCAATCGACTGCGACATGCACATCAATGTGCCCGGTGTGCGCACGCTGATGCCTTATATGAGCGATTACTGGCAGGACCAGATCGCGACCCGCTATATCGACCGCTCCTCCTTCGCGCACATGAATTACCCGCCCCGCTCGCCCCTGTCGGCCCGGCAG
Organism: uncultured Alphaproteobacteria bacterium; assembly: GCA_963700795.1. Lineage (GTDB taxonomy): Bacteria > Pseudomonadota > Alphaproteobacteria > Rhizobiales > Beijerinckiaceae > Terripilifer. The sequence continues at coordinate 60,657 of CAVOYX010000002.1, forward strand.
GACTGGCGACCGGTTGAGGGGCCGCTGAAAGGCCTGCCGGGTGGCGGACTGGCCGACGTGCAGGCCAATCTGCTGGACGCATTCGGGTTGCGCTGCGCCATTGCCAATGTCGTGCATGGCAGCAATTCCCTGTTCAACGAGGACATGGGCGCGGAATTCGCCAAGGCGATCAATGAATGGGTGGCGCGCGAATGGCTCGACCGGGAGCCGCGATTGCGCGCAACGATCAGTGTGCATGCGCAGCATCCGCAACTCGCGGTCGAGGAAATCGAACGGCGCGCCTCGGACAAGCGTTTTGTAGCCGTGCAACTGCCGCTGATGGGAGATGCGCCGCTGGGACGGCGCATCTATTGGCCAATCTATGAAGCTGCGCAAAAACACGGACTGTCCATTGCCGTGCATGCCGGCTCAACCTACCGGCATCCGCTTTCGGGAGCCGGCTTTGGTTCCTATCAGATTGAAGACTACGTCAACATGAGCGGCGGTTTTGAAAACCTTATCGTGTCGCTTCTTGCAGAAGGTGTGTTTCAGAAGTTCCCCGACCTGAAGCTCGTATGCATGGAATCCGGCTTCACGTTCATCCCAACCCTGCTATGGCGCATCAACAAGACCTGGCGCGGCGTGCGCGCGGAAGTGCCCTGGCTGGATGAAGCACCTGCGGAAACGATCCGCCGCCGGGTGCGCTTCACACTGCAGCCTGTCGATGCACCACGCGACGAAAACATCTTGCAGAAAATTCTCGAACAGATCGACTGCGACGACCTTCTGCTGTTTTCAAGCGATTATCCGCACTGGCAATTCGATGGCGCAGATGTCTTGCCGGACGGCTTGCCGGAATCTTTAGTGCATAAGATCCTGACCGAAAATCCGCTGAACGCCTTTCCGCGTCTTGCGGCCGAAGCGCGCGCGAAAACCGAACTTGCGAGGACCAGCGCATGAACGCCCCGATGAACACGCCTGCTCCCGATGGCAAAAGCGGCCAGACGCTGATGCTGGCCGATTGCGACATTCACCCGATCCAAAAGGCCGGGGCGATGAACGAATATTTGTCCGCCCAGTGGCGTGAGCATATGGCGACATTCGGCCCGCATGTGCGGCAGGGACTTGCCGAACGCATTGCCTGGCCGCGCATGATGGCATCGGGCCAGCGGATAGATGCTTACCCGGCCGCAGGCGGGCCGCCAGGATCATCCTATGAAATGTTGCGCGACCAGCACCTGGACCCGCATGGGGTTGAACACGGCATGCTGATCGCCCTGTCGAAAGGCGGCATGGAGGAGCGCAATCAAGACTTTGCTGCGGCGCTGATGCACGCCACGAACCAATGGCAGAAGGAACAATGGGTCGATCGCGACCCGCGCCTGCATGCGGGCATTGTCGTTACACCGGACGATGCGCATGCTGCAGCAAAGGAAATCGCGCTGCGGGCCAAGGACAAGGCTTTCAGCCAGGTCATCACCGCTCCGCGGGCCAACGAACCCCTGGGCCGCAGGCGCTTCTGGCCGATATTCGCGATTGCGGAAGAGGCGGGCCTGCCCATCGGCCTGCATCCGGCGGCCCATCCGGGAGGCGCGCCTTCCACCGGGCTCGGCTGGCCCAGCTATTACATGCAGGAGCACTACACGTTTGCAACGGCATGCGAGGCGCAGGCAACCAGCCTTGTGATGGAAGGCGTGTTCGAAGAATTTCCGAAATTGAAGATCGCCATGATCGAATCGGGATTTCAGCTGGGCTCCGATCCTGGGCTGGCGCATGGACCGCATCTGGGAGCGCATGCGCAAGGAGGTCCCGCACCTCAAGCGTCCGCCTTCGGAATATCTGCGCGAGCATTTCTGGTTTGCCACCCAGCCGATGGAAGAACCGGAAAATCCGCAACACCTGATGGACGTCTTCAACTGGATTGGCTGGGACAAGATCATGTATTCGTCGGACTATCCGCACTGGGATTATGACGATCCACGCTTTGTGATGCGCATCAAGCTGGATGATGACAAGCGGCGGAAGCTTTTCCGTGAGAACGCTATCGCGCTCTACGGGCTGTAACAGGACCAGGCAGGAACATGACGCAACGGCACGTCATTGCGAAAGCAGACGACATCGGCATTGGCGAAAAACTGCACATGACAATTGGACGGCGCGACATAGCTGTCTTCAACGTCGGCGGGGATTTTTACGCACTTGCCAATACTTGCCCGCATGAAGGCGGACCCTTGTGTCACGGCATGGTAACGGGCCTGGCCTTGTCAGATGGACCCAACGATTACAGGATCGAGCGCAAGGGCGAATTCGTGCGCTGCCCCTGGCACGGCTGGGAATTCGATATCAAGACCGGACAAAGCTGGTGCGACCCCAAATCCATGCGGGCGCGGCAATTCAATATTCGCGTGGCGCCGGGCGAAGAGCTTGTCAAAGGGCCCTATGTGGCAGAAACCTTGTCTGTCGAACGGGACGGCGAATATCTTGTGATAGAATTATAAAATACATTCTGCGAAACAGGATGTGATTGGAGCGAACGCCATGCAAGGACCGGTCATCAAGCCCGTAAGCGGATCATGTGTGTGGACTGCCGCCGAGTTCGCTGCGCGCGATGACTGGAAATTTGAATTGCCCGCAGCCGTGATAGACGATCTCGACTCGGTCGCGCGTGACGTGCGCAACAGCGGGAGCGATCAGGACACATACCCGTTCGATGCAAGCAATTTCCCCAGCCTGCACGCGTTTGGGCGTGCGCTCGCCCATTCGCTGCGCGCGGGCAGCGGTGTTGCACAGGTGAAAGGCTTTCCCGTCGAGCGTTATACTTCCCAAGAATTGAAAGTGCTGTTCATGGTGCTGGGCCATCACATCGGCATTGTGGGTCCGCAGGCGCCGCGCAAACGCGGTATCGGCGAAGTGATGGATATCGAAGAGCCTGGACCGAAGGAATATTACTATCATCGCGGCGGCCCGCTACCCATGCACATGGACCCGATCGATGTTGTCGGGCTGTTGACCATTCGCAAGGCTAAACAGGGCGGATTGAGCGGCATCGCCAGTTCGATGACCGTACACAATGAAATCCTGCGCACCCGGCCTGATCTGCTCGCCCTGCTGTATCGTGGCTATTACAACCGGCGCAGGGCTTCACGCGTGAGCCATGGCAGTTCGCTTCTGACCGATTATCATGTGCCGATCTTCGCGGACATCGGCGGTGAAACCATCTGCTCCTATCTGCCGCAACCCATTGTCATGGCCGCCGACGAAGGCCTGATTACGTTGAGCGAAGCAGAAAAGGAAGCGCTCGCCATTATCGACCGGACAGCGGAACGCGAAGACCTCGTCTATCAAATGGATCTGGAGCCCGGCGACCTGCAATTTCTCAACAATCGCGTTACACTCCACAATCGCGGCGATTATGAAGACTGGCCGGAACGCGAGCGCAGACGCCTTCTGCTCCGGTTATGGCTGACCATGCCGGGATGGAAAAAATATCCGCATGAAATTTCACATACGGATGTCGAGCAAGATCGCACGCCGGTCTAACGCCGGTTGTGGCGAAAGAAAAATCATTCATGCATCAACCCATCAATCAAACCATGACTTCGTCGCAATGGTCGGAGCTGCTGCTGTTGTCGCTGCTCTGGGGTGGCGGCTATCTCTACACAGCGATTGCACTACGCGAAGTTGATTTCTTCACGGTGGCCTTGTGCCGCGTCGGCTTTGCCGTGATTTTCCTGTATGGCGTTATCGCCGTGATGCGCCTGACCCTGCCAAACACACTGATCGCATGGCTTACATTTGCCGGAATGGGTACGTTGAACAACGTCATTCCATTCAGTCTCATCGCCTGGAGCCAGACAGAATTGTCCTCCGGGCTGGCTTCGATCCTGAATGCTACCACGCCCTTGTTCACCGCCATTTGCGCGCATTGGCTGACCCGCGACGAAAAGCTGAGCGCCAACAAGATATTCGGAATTGTCATCGGCATTGCCGGTGTCATCGTGCTGATAGGCCCGGCAGCAAGTCATGGAACGCAGGCCAGCCTGCTGGCGCATCTGGCGGGGCTTGCCGGAGCGCTTTCCTACGGCCTTGGCGGCATATTCGGGCGGCGCTTTGCACCGCGCGGCTATCCACCGGTGGTGCTGACGACGGGACAACTCACCATGTCGACATGCATACTGGGTGTGATTGCGTTTGTTTTCGGCAACCCTTTTGCGCTCGCATCCGCAGGTCTGACCACATGGGGTGTGTTGCTGGCAATCTCCGTTCCCGCCACGGCATTGGCGTATCTTTTGTATTTCCGTATTCTCACGAAAGCAGGCGCAACCAACATCATGCTGGTGACTTTGCTGATGCCCGCAAGCGCCATCGTGCTGGGCGCCATCGTCCTGGGTGAACGGCTGGAATGGTGGCATTTCGCCGGCATGGCGTTAATCGCCATTGGTCTTGCAGCAATCGATGGACGGCTGTGGCGGCGCGCTCGCCGTTGGGCTGGGGCTGCCGGTTAATCCAGCAGCCCGATGCCGATTCTGGACATCAATTGATTACAACTTATTTAAGTGCTGCCGCCCCGGCAGCGGACGCCATGCCGTCCTGCTCCCCGGTGCCACCGCTTGAACCAATTGCACCGATGACCTTGCCACCCGAGACAATCAATATTCCACCTTCCGACGCTGCCACCTCGGGAAACGTCAGGTAGAAGGTTGCGCCTTTGGCAAGTCTTTCGCTGAACGCCTTGGTGTCACGGCGGTACAGCACTGCGGATCTCGCTTTCTTCTGGGAGATCAACACCGACGCTCCATTGGTGTCGTCGATGCGTTCAAAGAAGACAAGCGCGCCGCTGGTATCGACAACGGTGACAGCCATGCGCCAGCCGTTTTTCTTGGCTTCAGCGACAGCGGCCATGCCAGCCTTGCGCGCCATCTCCTGGGAGATGTTGGACCCATATGGAGGCGGCCCCTGATTTTGCGCCATCGCGGGCGTAGCAGCCACCGTGCAATAAACGGCAAGCGCGGTCAGTCCCGTTCCAAAAACACCTGATTTCAACATGACTACCTCCCTCGGATTGTCTCCTCTGGCCCGGCGAACCGGATCGCGGCAGTCTGCACTCGTTCAATCAGGCAAGCAAATTATCCATTGGAAGCAAACCTTGCGCGCTTGCCACCAGCAACTGCCGAAGGGATTTGGCGGACTGCGCGGATTTCGGTTGTCGCGCCTTCGGCAGATAGCTCCAGACAGCAGGTGGCAGGCTATCTGTCGCGATCGTAAGCACCCAGCCCGGGACGATAACTTTTCTCATCCAGAAACTGGCTCATGCCCTTCTGCGCGCCGCCTTCGGGATCGGTAAACTTGTTCTGGTCCGATTTGGCCGACAGATATTCGGCGGCCATGTCCCAGCTCATGTCGCGCACATAGTGGTAAGCCACCTTGCACGAACGCAGCACATGGGGGTTTTTCTTCTTCAGGTTTTCCGCAATGGCGGTGACCTTTGCCATCAACTGGTCTTGCGGCACGGAGAATGTGACGAGGCCGTATTGTTCGGCCTCCTTGCCGTTAAACGTGTCGCCGGAGATGATGTAATACATCGCCTTGCGCGGGGTCATCGTATAGGTCGCCGATTTGGTGACGATGCCGGCAGGTATGATGCCCCAGTTGATCTCCGACATGCCGAAGGAGGCTTCGTCCGCAGCGACAGCGACATCGCAACCAACAAGCACCTGGAACGCGCCGCCGAAACACCAGCCGTTGACCATGGCGATGGTAGGCTTTGTGTAATACAGGAGTTTGCGCCACTGCCAGCGCGAGTTGTTGTAATGCAGGCGTTCGCGATCAGTCGGGTGCCATTTTGCGGGCTCGCGAAAATATTCCTTCAGGTCCTGTCCTGCAGAAAATGAATCGCCCGATCCGGTAATCACGATAACCTGCGCGCGGTCGTCCTTTTCCAGCGCATCGAGAATGGCATTGGCGTCGGCGACGATGCCGGGGTTGATGCAATTGCGCTTTTCCGGCCGGTTCAAGAGAAACGAATGCAATACCATCGCGTATTTCGCACACAACGTCATTGCCACCCGGCAGGGATGGATCATGCTTGAATTGCTGGCTCATTTAAGTGTTCTCCTGAATGCCTTGCCGTAACCTTCCAACGTTCCACATGATCGCTGCCCGACATGGCCGGGACAATGTCTATTTCAACAAATGACCGAATTTCTGCCGTGCCGCGCGCCGTTGCTTCCAGCGAGGGCTGGTTCACCTTTGGATATTGATCCTTCCAGTGGAAAGGTTTGCAGGCGTCGATGATCGCCCGCGAATTGGTAAAATCGCCCTTTGCCTTGCGCTCAGGCTCGATGCGCGGGTCGAGCGGTGTCGACCAGGCGTTGGTGATGATGTCGATGGAGGTCGCGGGATCGGATCGCGTCAGCACCGCCCAGATCACTTCCTCCAGATTGGACACGTCGATATCTTCATCGACGACAATGACGTAGCGGCCCGCATAGGCGCCCGAATGACACATGGCGGCAACGTGGCCTGCCTGTTTGGCGTGGCCGCCATAGCGCTGCTTGATGGCGACGACCAGCAGCAGGCGCGAAGTGCCGACCTCATGCGCCCAAACTGCAGTCACATCGGGCACGCCGGACTTGACAATGTTGTCGCGCACGATGGCCGAGCGTGTCAGCGCGCGGTAACGGGCGATTTCATCGGGCGGGCGCTGCGGTGCGCATCCCAGCAGGATCGGATTGTTGCGATGGTAGATCGCCTTGATGTCCATCACCGGTTCGTCGCGCACGTCAGATCCGTAATAGCCGAACCATTCACCGAACGGTCCTTCCGGCTTGACATTGCCCGGCTGCACGAAACCTTCGATCACGATTTCCGCATTTGCAGGCACAGGCAGGCCGGTAATCGGTGCATGCACCAGTTCAACCGGTTCACCGCGTATGCCACCCATGACTTCGTATTCACATACGCCATAGGGCACTTCGCTCGATGACATCAGGAACGACATGGGGTCGCAACCCACGACAATAGCCACTGGCATGGGCTGGCCGAGCTTCTGATACTTGTCGCGCATGATGCGGCCGTGCTTGCCGGGTGAAATGTAGAAGCCGACGGACTTGTCATCGTGGATCATCACGCGATAGGTGCCGCAATTGATCCAGCCCTCTTCGGGGTCCCGCGTTACGTTGAAACTGCCGGTGCCGATGTAGCGGCCACCATCTTCGGGATGCCACATGGGTGTGGGAAATTTGCTGACATCCACCTCATCGCCAACCATGCGGTTTTCGAACACAGGACCGTCATTCACGTAGCGCGGTTCAATGCGCTTGAGGTCTTTCATGTAATGTTCGCGGAAGGCTTCGGAGAGTTCCAGCTTGTTCAGATGATTGGGAAACCCAAGTGTCATTTTCTGGCGGTCACCGCCAAAGAAATTCACCAGAACCTTGGAACCGGGCAGCGTGCCCGGAACGTCTTCGAAGACGATGCAGGGTGCAGTCTCGTCGTGCAGAACGATTTCGGAAGCCTGACCGATTTCCTCCTGCCAGTTGAGACCTTTTACCGTGCGGACCTCGCCAAGCTTCTCCGCTTCAGCCATCCATTCGCGCAGATCCTTGTAGCGGATATCGGGTTTGAGAGCCGCGATATCGACGGCGCCGGTGTCCTTGGTCTTGCTCGAAGAATCTCCAGCCATTGTGTCCTCTCATTTGCGCCAGGCGCACGGATTGCAGGATTATAAGCGCAGCAGGCCTGCATCCCTGTAGGCCTTGATTGCACCGGGGTGAAGCGGCGTACCGCCAAATTCCAAAGCCGCCGCGCCGCCAGTCTTCAAATCTTCGAACACACGGCCAAGTCCTGTAAACAGCGGATTAATGTTGGCCAGATCGTCGAGGTTGCCAAGGATGGTGGCAACGAAACGGCGCACGGCCTCTTCATCGGCACGGGCATGGGTGGCGATGATGTTCACCACTGCGAGCTGTTCTGTATCGTGGGAAATGCCGCGGAAAAAACCCTTCGGCATGATCGCATGGCGATAAAATTTTGCCTTATCCAGGACTGTCTTCAGATCATCGCCGGTGTAATCCAGCACGCGCACATCCATGCGCTGGCTGATGTCATGCATGACCTGATTGGGATAGGGGCATTGCCATTGTGCATCGATCTCGCCTTTTTCAAGCGCCTTGCCGCCATCCTCGAAACTCATGTTCACCGGCGTGAACTGGTCGAACGAGATGCCAAGAGCGCCAAAGATCGTGTGAATGTGCTGCACCATGCCACTGCCAACTGGGCCGATGGATATACGCTTGCCGATCATGTCGCGGATGCTGCGCAGCGGGCTGCTGTCAGCCACGATGAAAAACATCGCCCCCGCATTGGCCGGGGCGACCATGCGCACATCAATGGGCTTTTCGAACGGGGGCTCGCCCTTGTATGCCCGGCCGATCCAGTTCGACGCCATGAAGCCGAAGTCGATGAGGCCCTCACCAAGCCGGCGGGCATTCTCGATACTGGCCTCGCGGGCATCCAGAACCTGGCATTGCACGTCCGGATCGCGCCTCAGAACCGAAGCGATTGCCTCGCCCTGGCTCCAGAACGTTCCGCCTTTTTCGGACGTGCCTATCCTGACTGCGGCCAATGTCATCTCCTCCCGGGGAGCGGATTTCCGGCGTCCCGCCGGTCGTTTGTGGTTCTTGCGGTTGTCTCATAGCTCCGCGGCGGGTGCAACGCCGGATTGACCGGCGCGCACTTGGACAGGGCCCGCTGTCGATGCTAGGAGGCAAAGCAATCACGAATACGGCATGAATACCGGCTGGAGGAAAAGCTGCCCATGGCAGAGCAAGCGCGTTATCGTCTCGGCGTTGATGTGGGCGGGACACATACGGACCTGATGCTGCTGGACGTGACCAGCGGGGAATTGATGGTCGAAAAGGTATCCTCGACCCCGAAGAATCCGGCTTTGGGCGTGCTGGAAGGCATTCGCCGTTTTGCGGAGCGCGGCATAGCGCCCGGCCAGATAGAATTCTTTGCCCATGGCACGACAATCACCACCAATGCATTGCTGGAAATGCGGGGCTCTGCGGTCGGCCTGTTCATCACCAAAGGCTATCGCGCAATCCAGGAAGTTCAGGGACAGGCTCGCGACGTCAACCTGTTCGATTATTTCTTTTCCAAGGCAACGCCAATCGCACCGCAAAGCCTGACGAAAGAAATTCCCGAGCGCTCCGATTACGAAGGCAATGTGCTTTTGCCGCTGGACGAAGCTGCCGTGCGGCAAGCCGCGCGCGAGCTAAAGTCACAAGGCGTGGCATCGATTGCAGTGTGCTATCTCTTCTCGTTCATGAACCCGGCGCATGAAGAGCGCACACGCGATCTTATTCGCGAAGAATATCCCGACGCGCATGTGTCCTTGTCGTCGGAAGTGCTGCCGCGCATCCGCGAATGGCCGCGGCTTTCCACCACCTTGCTCAATGCCTATCTCGAACCTGTGCTGGTGCGCTACATCGGCCATCTCAACAAGGGCCTGGATGAGGCAGGTGCGGGAACACAACAGCGCTTCCTGATGCAATCGAACGGCGGCGTCATGCCATTTGCGGCAGCCATCGCCGGAGGCCGCACCGTGCACACACTGTTCTCCGGTCCGGCTGCTGGCGCACGGGCCAGCGCCTATCTCGCCGAAGACGCAAAGACCGGGCTTGTCACCCTTGATATGGGCGGCACCAGCGCCGACATCGCCTTCATTGAAGGCGGTGCACCACTGGAAACCACCGAAAGCGTGATCGCACGCAGGCAGCTGGATGTGCCTGCCCTCGACATGACGACGATTTCCGCCGGTGGCGGCTCACTTGCCGGTGTCGATAGCGCCGGATTTCTGACTGTCGGCCCGCAAAGCGCGGGCGCTGATCCCGGACCGGCCTGCTACGGACGCGGCGGGACACGCCCTTCTGTAACAGATGCCGACGTGGTTTGCGGCTATCTCAATCCCGATTATTTTCTTGGCGGTTCGCAGGGTCTTGATGTTCAGGCCGCACGCAAGGCCTTGCAGGACCATGTCGCGGCCCCGTTGAACATGGATGTGCTGGAGGCAGCGGCAGGCATACGCCGCATTGTCGACATGCGCATGGCCGATGAAGTGCGTGTGTTTGCGGCCAAGCGCGGCGTTGATCTGACGGCATTCACCCTGCTGCCGTTTGGCGGGGCGGGCGCAGTGCATGCGGCAGCCGTTGCCGAAGAACTGAATATGCGTCGCATCCTTGTGCCGCCACGTCCGGGTGCTTTTTCCGCGCTCGGATTGCTCTGCACCGATGTGGTGCATGATTACATTCGCTCGGAACTGAAGCCGCTGGCCAATCTGACGCCGGAACACGCAGAAACCATCTTTACCGAGCTGGAAACACGCGCGCGGCAGGATGTTGTCGAAGAGGGCCTGAACCTGCAAGAGGCCGTGTATCTGCGAGAACTGGATTTGCGCTACACGGGGCAAGGCTACGAATTGCGCACGCCATTGGACGGCATCTGCGAAGGCCCATTGAATGAAGCAGCGATGGCGGCTGCCCGTACCCGCTTCGATGAACGCCATGCTCAAATTCACGGACACGCGGCCGCAGACCGACCGGTGGAGGTCGTTTCCTATCGCGTGCGCCTTAAAGTCGCTGTACCAAAATACGTGCAGACGGAAAAGCCGGTTCCCGCCTCGCCGCCATCGCCCGATGGTGCACACAAGGGGGTACGCAAGGTCTGGTTCGATCCCGGTACCGCAACCGAAGCCGCCATCTACGAGCGCGACAAGCTGGCCATCGGCGCCCGCATCCAGGGGCCTGCCATCGCCGAGCAATTCGATGCAACAACCGTCATTCCGGCTGGTTGGTCCGGCCGTGTCGATGGATACGGCAATCTCATTCTCGAGAAGCAAGGCTAGGACAATGAGCGCACCCTTGGACGCGATAACCATCCAGATCCTGCGCAACAAGATTGCGAGCCTCGTGGATGAAATGCATTACCATTTCTATCGTTCGGGCTATTCGACGATCATTCGCGAGTCGCGCGATTTTTCATGCGTGGTTCTCGACCGCAACGGACGCCTGATCGTGGCGCCGCCGATGTTCTTTCACGCTCCGGTCTATCGCTATCTCGTGGGGCGCATACTGCAACTCTACAACTCGCATGATGGCGAGCCCGGCGATATCTGCGAAGGCGATGTTTTCGTCTCCAACCATCCCTATGAAGGCGGGCTGCCACATGTATCCGACATGGCATTTGTCGCGCCGGTATTTTCAGGCGGCAAGATAGTGGCATTTACCGGCTCGATTGCACACAAGGCCGATGTTGGCGGAACCAATCCGGGGTCGACGTCGGCCAATGCGACTGAAATATTTCAGGAAGGCCTGCTGCTGCCGCCAATGAAAATCTGGGAACGCGGTGCATTGCTGAAGGATGTGGAACGGCTGATACTCGCCAATACGCGTCAACCGGAGCTGGTGCGCGGCGATGCCCATGCGCAAATTGCCGTGACCCACAATGGCGCTCTTCGCATCCGGGAGTTGTGCGAGCGTTTCGGCGCGGAGACACTCATGGGGTCGTTTGCAGCCATTCTCAAGGGCGCGTCAGATGCACTGGCAGCCGCGATTGCAAAACTGCCGGAAGGATCGTCATCAGCCGAAGGCTATATCGACAATGACGGCATCGATGTCGGAAAGCCGGTGAAGCTGGCGGTGACGGCAACAATCAGGGATGGAAAGGCCCATTTCGATTTCTCCGGATCTGATCCGCAAACAAAGGGCCCGATGAACCTGCGGCCATCCATGATCGAAGCCTGTATTTTTTATTCGCTGATTGGCTCGCTTGGGCCAAACCTGCATTTCAACGATGGCATGAGCGATTGCATCGAGACCAAATTCGCACCCAATACAATCACCAATGCCTCGCCCCCTGCATCGGTTTCCAATTATCAGCAGGTCAATCTGAAATTGGTCGATGTGATCCTGGAGGCGCTGGCGCATTTCAATCCCGCGCGAGCAACCGCCAATGCCGGTTCATCCAGTGCGCTGGGCATTTTCTGGAAGAAAGGGCGGCCGGGCCAGTCGAACATGCAATATGAGATCCTGGGCTCAGCCTATGGCGGTGGCAATGGCCATGATGGCGCTTCAGGCACTGCATGCCATTTGAGCAATCTGCATGTCACGCCGATTGAAATTCTGGAAAGCGAATATCCCTGCCGCATTACGCGTTTCGATCTCGTTCCCGGCAGCGGCGGTGAGGGCCAGTGGCGCGGCGGACTTTCCATGGTGCGCGAATATGAATTGCTGGAAGATGCCAGCGTCGTGCGCCGCTTTGACAAGTCGAAACATCCACCACGGGGGCTTGCCGGGGGCAAGGACGGCGCTGGCGCCCGTTTCACGCTCAATCTTGGCACGGATGCTGAGCGCGACTCGCCGACATCGGGCAAATTCGAAATGAAAGCAGGCGACCGGTTCCGTTTGCAGACGGCGGCCGGCGGTGGCTTCGGCGATCCGGCCCAGCGGGATGCAAAGGCGCGGGACGAAGACAAAGCGCAGGGCTATCTGCAAAAGTGATTGCCGCCGAGCGGCAAAGAAAAGAAACAGGCACCCATGACCGGCACACCTTACGGCTTTCCGCAATATGTCATCGACCGCGTGCTCGCCAAGCGCGGCAAGCTTGCCGTCTTCGACACATTCGAGGCAAAGAAAACCGCGCTCCTCGTCATCGACATGCAGAATTTCTACGTCGGCGAGATAGCATCGGTCGTCGGCATCATTCCAAACATCAACCGCCTGGCCTCTGCACTGCGCGACAAGGGCGGGCTGGTTGTCTGGGTTGGCATGAGCGCCGGTCATGCGGGAACCAGCGACTGGTCGATCTACCATGACTATTTTTTCACGCCGGAAAAAGGTGCGAACCATCGCGATCAGCTTTCGCCCGGACATGACGGCCACAAGTTTCACAAAGACCTCGACATCCGTGACACCGACGAGATCGTCTACAAGAACCGGTTCAGCCCGTTCATTGCCGGAGCTTCGAACATCGAGCAGGTTCTGGCCCTGCACGATATCGAAAACCTTGTTGTTGCGGGCACGGCCACGAATATGTGTTGCGAAAGCGCTGCGCGCGACGCCATGATGCGGGACTTCAAGGTCATCATGGTGGCCGATGCAAATGGCGCCCGCTATGAAGAAGATCATCTGGCAGGCCTCACCTCCTTCTACCAGAGTTTCGGCGACGTGCGCACAACCGATGAAGTGCTGAACGAGGTCCTGGCCTGAACGGCCGGTGCCAGAAAGAACGCGACAGAATGGCAGCTACTGGCGGATTTGGCGGCATAGCGAAGGCTTTCGAAAGCCGTAATTTCCGCATCTATTGGGTCGGTAATTTTACCCATACGATTACGGTCTGGGTCAACAGGATGGCTATCGCCTGGCTGACCTGGGAACTTACACATTCCCCCACATGGCTCGGCATTCTGGCGGCGGCTAACATGTTGCCGACGATCATCCTTGGCCCAATCGGCGGCGTGACAGCCGACCGTTTCGGACATCGCACGCAATTGGTGGCGGCGACCTATGCAGGCGGGGTCATCGCCGTGCTGCTGACAGTGCTCGTGGCGATGAAGGCGCTGAATGTGCAATGGCTGGCTGTCATCGTGCTGATCACAGGCATCATCCGCTCGTTCAACGTACCTGCCCGATCATCGCTGGTCAGCAATCTCGTAGAGCGCAAACATCTTTCCTCGGCCATTGGTATCAACAGCGCTTCGTTTCACGGCGGTAATTTTATCGGGCCGGTGATTGGCGGATTGCTGATCAATTATTTTGGCATTGCCTGGGCCTTTTTTGCCTATGCGGCCGGCGAATTCATTGCAGCAACATCCTTCCTCTTGCTGGTGCTCGCGCCACAACAAAAGAGCGGCAAGAAATTCCGCCTGTTCAGCGATCTGGCGGAAGGCTTGCGCTACACCTGGAACCATGCCGGCATTCGCTCGGTGTTGATGCTCACGCTGGTATCTGCGTTATTCATCAACCCTTATATCGAAATGCTGCCTGCCTTTGTGAGCAAGGTCTATCACATGGATGCTGCGGGACTCGCCTATCTCACCGCATCGACCGGCGGCGGAGCCATGCTTGGCGGCTTGTGGATTGCAAGGCGCGGCAGAATGGAAGGGCTCGTCACGATCCAGCTCACCATGCTGACGCTGGCCTATGTCGCTATATTTGCTTTTGCTGCTTCAAACTCCTTGCCGCTGGCGATGGCGGCCCTGTGCGTTGCCGGTTTCAGTCTCGTCTCTTCGCAAACAAGTGCCTCGACGCTCGTGCAGAATGCGGTCGATCCCGCCCTTCGGGCACGCGTCGTCAGTCTCAATGGGGTAATCATTGTATCCATGCCGGCCTTTGGCGCGATCGGCATCGGCTGGGCAGCTGAACACTTCGGCGTGCAGAAACCGGTGATGATGGCTGCAGCACTAGCCCTGGTTGGTCTGGCGGTGCTGGCGCGGCGCGCGGCGCAGAATGCAAAGACACTGGAAGCGGTGGAAAACTAGTCCGGCAATCAGGAATAATTGTTACCGCGCGGTTTTGCCAGCTTCGCTATCGTATTTGAAGCCACCCAGGTCCTTGCCCCCAACCGATACGTTGCCGACCGAGACTTTGGTTTTTCCAAACATCAGGAGAACGCCAACAACAAGGAGGACATAAACCCACCAGGGAATTCGCCGTAAAATTTTCACTGTCCATTCCTCCGTTTGTCTTCAGTGGCAAAACGGATCAGGTGCGGACGATCCCCTCGCCCGGCAAAGCACCGCCTGTTGAAAAATATGCCGCGTTGCTGGACGCAAGGCGTCACGCCTCTTCCAGCACCTTGTCGCGGAACTTGCGGAACCGGTAGCGCGGGATCTGGTCGAGGTCGGTGCCGGTGATGCGGATGACCCAGCATTTTTCCGGGTGTTCGGTCGAATGGATGTGGCCGGGGCCATAGGCCTGGGTCACGCCGCGGGTAAGATCGTATTCGTCGGTCTTTTCCAGAACTGCGGCTTCTTCGGCTTCGCCATTGGTGCGCTTGTATTCGCGCATGCGGTCGCGCCGTTGATGTTGCCGTAGATCGCCCAGGACGCACCATGGCTGTGCGGCGTGCCGCGTTTGCCGCCTTCCTGCACATGGGCGAGGACGTAATAGTCGCGCGTCGGCATCGTGATAGAGCTCGCGCTTGCCGGGGGGAGTATCGTCGCTGAAGGTCGCCTTGACGAATGTCTCGTCGGTCAGCAGCCCGCCCAGCTTTTCGGCCACCTTGTCGAGACGGGCATGGATGTCGCCGTCGCCATCGAGAATGGCATTGGTGTCCTTGCAGAATTGCTCCAGGGTATAGGCCATGGCGATCTCCTCTCTAGCTTCGAATTTTGCCCATAATAGCTCCGCTGAACCGGGCGCAAGGCGCGCCCGGCATTGACCTGTGCCGCATTGCGAGAGCTGCGCAAATAGCGGAAAATGCACAGGACCGTACATTGGTCAGAGGACGTGACGCCATGCTGAAACCCGAAGACAACGAACGGCTTGTGCGCGTCGGCCCCGGCACGCCCGCGGGCGAATTGTTCCGGCGCTATTGGCAGCCGGCCGGCCTGTGCGAGCGAATTGCCGGAAAAAGACGGCGCGCCCCTGCGGGTACGCCTTCTGGGCGAAGACCTCATCGCGTTTCGCGACAGCGACGGCAAGGTCGGGCTGATCGACGCCTTCTGCCCGCATCGGCGCGCGCCGATGTTCTTTGGCCGCAACGAGGAGTGCGGTTTGCGCTGCGTCTATCACGGCTGGAAGTTCGACCGTAACGGCGATTGCGTCGACATGCCGTCGGAACCGGACAGGCACGCCGCTGCAGGCGCGGGTCAAGATCAAGGCCTATCCGGTGATCGAAAAGGGCGGCATTATCTGGACCTATATGGGCCCGAAGGACCAGATGCCGCCGGAACCGGACTACGAATGGCTGCGCGCGCCGGCAACCCATCGCTTCGTTTCCAAGACGCTGGAGGATTGCAATTATCTGCAGGGCCTCGAAGGCGGACTGGATACGGCGCATGTATCCTTCCTGCACCGGCAGGACGACCAACACCGATCTCGCCCTTGGCCGCCCGCGATGGCGCGCCACAGATTGAGGTGAACGTGACCGACTACGGCTACAATTATGTCTCGACGCGCAATGCCGGCGCAGGCAGAAGCTATGTGCGGCTCTATCAATACATCATGCCGCATCAGCAGATGCGCTCGAACGTACTGGGCCACGGCGGCAAGCCACCCGAGGTGCCGAAGATCGACGGCCATCTCTGGGTGCCGATCGATGACGCGAACAACGTGGGTCTATAATTTCATGTACACCTACGATGCCTCGACGCCGCTTAGCAGAAGAATATGCGCTGGGATTACGAGACATTATGCCGGTCGCGGCAAAGACGATCTGATCCCCGGCACTTTCACGCCGAAGGCCAACCGCACCAATGATTACATGATCGACCGGAAGTTGCAGAAGAGCGGCAGCTTCACCGGTATTCCGGGCGTCAATACGCAGGATTTTGCCTTGCAGGAAGGCATGGGCGCCATTGTCGACCGCTCGAAGGAATTTCTCGGCACAACCGACAAGGCCATCGTCTCGATGCGCCGGCTGTTGCTGGAAGCAACACGCGACGTCGAGGCGGGCCGAAAGCCGCGCGGCATCGATCCCGCGACGCTATCGCAATGCGCGCGCCCACGACAAGGTGGTCGATGCGTCCGCCGACTGGCGAAGCGATCTTCGCCGACGAAGGCGCAGCGCGCTGGTAAGGCAAGGTTAACAATCATGGCCATGGACGAAAACCTCGCGCGGCTGCGCGCACTCGACATTTGCGATCTTTCCGATGCGCTGGACGCGCTCGGCCTGCCACCTGCGGTCACCGGTCTCATACAGGCCAGCGCGGGCAAGCCGATTGCCGGACGCGCGGTGACCGTGAAACTGATCGCCGGCAATGCACCGGGCGGATCGACCCGGCACCTGTGCACACATGCGGTGGAAGCGGCTGGACCGGACAATATCATCGTGATCGAACAGCGCAGCGGCATTGATGCTGCGGCCTGGGGCGGAATTCTTTCGCGCGCGGCGCAGGTGCGCGGCATTGCAGGCACGGTGATCGACGGACCGGCGCGCGACATCGAGGAATCCGACCGGCACCGGCTATACTGTCTATGCGCGCACGCTCACCTGCCGTACGGCGCGCGGGCGCATTCACGAAAGCGAAAGCGATACGCCGATTGCCTTTGGCGACCTACGACCGTTCATCCCGGCGACTATATCGCCATTGACCGGTCGGGCTGCGTCGTCGATTCCTGCAGCACGCATTGCCGACGTGCTGGCCGGGCAGAGACAAATCCGCGACAAGAGCGACGACATGGCCGCCGCCGTCTATCGCGGCTTGCCGGTGTCGAAAGTCATGGGCGGCGACTACGAGAAAATGCTGGAAAAGTAATGTGCCGCTGTCTGTTTTATGATTCCGAACGCTTCTTAAAGCGTAGGCTGAGGCGCTAATATTATTGCCGGTGCTGTCAAGGTATGAGACATTACCGTAAATGATGTGTGCAGCGGCTTGCTGCCCGGGCGATCATCCGGACAATGTTGTGTCGACGCAGGCAGGCCACTTCGGAGCTTTTGTTCTTCAGCGTTACAGTTTCCTGATACCCGTTTTCTGGCAGTTGCTGTCCATGGGGGGCCGACATGCTGTTACGATCAAGACATGGGATGCGGCCTGCGGCCAGCCTGGGATTGTTGCTGGCGCTGCTTGGTGGTTCTCCGGCTGCGCACGCAGACTGGCTTGGCGAGCGCCTGAAAGCTGTCACCAGGGTCATCACCTCAACCCCGCAATCAAGAACACCGGCGAAGGTACGGCCCCACCGGGTGGCGCGGCGTAGTTCGCATCGTCGCGATGCCAAGGGCCTCAATATCGGCAACATCACGCAGGCTGCCACAGCGGTGCGAAGCAATATCGGACAGAGCCTCACCTATGCAGCGTCGGGTGTTGAAGGGGTTGAAAATTTTGTCGCCAGCATTGGAGCTGGCGCAAGCAAAATCCCGAAGAGCATCGGTTCCGGAGTTGGCAACCCCGCCAGAGCCGGATCGACTGCGCTTGCCGCTGCCATTCGCAATGCACGTAATCTGCACTATGCCAATTCAAGGCCCCTGCCCGACCGGATCATAGCGGTTCTGTCGCCCACCATACCGATGACGACGCTCAAGAGGGCGCGTTATGTGAAGGGAGACCTGCATATCTCGCTGCCCAATCTCGTCAACGGTGCGCAGAAAATGTTTGCAGGCCATGATCATGCTGTGGTTGTCGATGATGTCATCGTATTTTCAAGCATGCCGGGCGCGGCAACTGCGGCCGACATTGAATGGTGGGCGCATGAGGTGCACCACGTCTATCAATACCAGGTCTGGGGCGTGGACAAATTCGCAGAAAATTATCTGAATAATCCGGCGCGCGTAGAGCAGCGCGCCAATCAGGTGGCAGCACGGGCCGTGGCGCGTTTTCGCAAGACCGCACGGGTGCAGGCGGCAAAAGAGCAAAGCCTGCGCAATGCGAGGCAGCATGCGCACCGCTAGAATTTCCGGCTAGATAAGCTCCACCGTCAGTGGATTGTAGCTGAACAGCCAGCTCGACCTTTCCTGCCC
This sequence comes from uncultured Alphaproteobacteria bacterium, assembly GCA_963700795.1. GTDB lineage: Bacteria > Pseudomonadota > Alphaproteobacteria > Rhizobiales > Beijerinckiaceae > Terripilifer. The sequence goes on from CAVOYX010000002.1 coordinate 79,314, forward strand.
CATGTTACGATTGGCAAATACATCACGCAGTGCATCGCGCGAGGGTTGATGGAAAACACGACCGTTTTCCGATGACTCACGCACAACACGGCCAGTCCGTGCATAACGATTGCGCTGATACAGCTGCAAGGCCTGCGAAAGGTTCGATTCCTGGCGCAGCGACCGCATCAGCACCGCGGCATCTTCAAACGCCATGGCTGCCCCTTGGGCAAGATAAGGCAAGGTTGCGTGCACCGAATCGCCGAGCGCCGTTACACGGTCCGTGCTCCAATCCGACTTCGGTTCGCGAATGTGCAGAGCCCACAAATAACACGCGTCCTTGTCAGCGGCATCGACTATGGCCTGGACGGCAGGATTCCATCCTTCGACATCGGCCTTCAGTTCTTCCCACGGGCGGCGGATGGTCCAGGATTCTTCGGATGTCTTGGCTTTTTTCTTGACCAGTCCAAAATTGACGATTTTGCAATTGCGGATGAAATACGCAATCGCATGACCGCCTGGCATCATCCAGAGCTTCTGCTCGACGACATCAAATTCACGCAACACTTTTTCGGCTGGCACCATGGCGCGCCAGACTGAATCGCCGGTGTAAACAGGATTATCGGCTCCACGCATTTGCAATCGCACAACCGACTTCAACCCGTCAGCGCCGACGAGCATGTCCGCCGTCACCCGCTTGCCGTTGTCAAATACCGCGGTAACGCCATCGGCGTCTTCCACATATTCGACAAGGCGATGCCTGATGTGGATGCAGCCGGGCTTTAACGCCAGGACCCGACGGGCGAGGATATCGTGCAGATCGGCGCGATGCACATGAAAGTACGGCGCGCCATGGGCCTGCTCATGCTGGAGCGACAATGCGAAGGATTGCACCACTTCGCCGGTATCGCCCATGCAAAACGTATATGCGAGTGGTCGAACAGCCTGTTCGGAAAGTTCAACATCGACCCCGATATGGCGCAGCACATGCATTGCATTGGCGCTGATCTGGATACCCGCGCCAACTTCAGAAAGCGCGCGCGATTGTTCGTACACCTCGACATCGTGCCCATCCATCAAGAGGCAGGCAGCAGCCGCAAGTCCGCCGAGCCCGGCGCCAGCGATGAGAATCTTGTATTTGTCGCTCATGCAAATCTCCGCGAAGAGCCTGGCAAAAGATCAGGCATTGCGACGCTTGTCTGCGGCCAGTTTCACGGCCTTGATGATTTCCGGATAGGCGCCACAACGGCACAGGTTCCCGGACAGATAGTGGCGAATGTCGTCGTCGGTTGGTTGCGGGTTTTCATCCAGCAATTGCTTTGTCATGAGAATGAACCCCGGCGTGCAGAAACCGCATTGAAACGCACCTGTCTCAATAAATGCTTCCTGTTCTGCGCTCAGCGTCTCGCCATCGGCAAGCCCCTCGATGGTGGTGAGATTTGCTCCATCCAAAAACACCGCCAGCGTGAGGCAACCGGTCTGTGCCTTCCCGTCGGCCAGAACCGTACAGCATCCGCAAAGCCCCTGCCCGCAACTCTCACGGGACCCGCCCAGACCAAATTGTTCCTGCAGGACTTCCGTCAGGTTCTGGTGCACTCCAACATCGGCCACCGCCGGCCGGCCATTCAGTGTGAAGCGAATGGTTCGTCGCTCGCCATTCATCATGCATTCTCCAATGGTTTGCCTGATCTGGCTCGAATGGCGCGGAATATTTTTTCCGCTGTTATCGGCATGTCGTGAATGCGCACGCCGACAGCGTCCTCGATGGCATTGGCGATGGCCGGCGACACGCCAAACGTTCCCGACTCACCCGCGCCCTTGGCGCCGAACGGCCCGTTACGCTGTTCTGCATCAATAATGGAATTTTCCATGACAGCAGGCATATCGAACAGGCCCGGGATCTTGTAGTCGGCCAATGACGGGTTGGTGAGCGTGCCGTCCTCGATCACCATGTCCTCTGTCAGGGTGAATCCCAGTTGCATGACTGCGGCTCCGGAAAGCTGCGTTTCCACCACAACCGGATTGATCGCCTTGCCGATGTCACCAACATTGACAAGGCGCGTTACACGCAAAACGCCTGTCTCGGTATCGACCTCAACCTCCGCTCCGGTAGCGCCGATCATCCAGAAGGGCGTTGCATTGGTGGATTGTCCCGTCTGGTAATTCGGCGGTGTATAATCAGGCACATAATTTGCCGCACCAATGATATTGCCGGCCCGCATCCCGAATTTGCGGACGAAAATTTCCGGTAGTGGCGCGTTGGAGCCGTCGGTGATTCCGACTTCCGCCGCCAGTGCCATCAACTTGTCGCGCGCGTCGGTCGCTGCGAGCCGCACAGCGTGGCCCATGTGAAAGGTGGAGCGCGAACCCAGCGTTGACATGTCATAGGGCGTAACATCGGTATCGGGATTGACGACGCGTATCTGTTCCATCGGAATGTTCAGCACTTCCGATGCAATCTGCGCCATCATCGTATCCGAGCCCTGCCCCATGTCGACGGTACTGCAATAGACGACGCAAGATCCATCGGCGTTGACGCTGACGATGGCGCTCGAGGTTGTCGGCGATATGGATGCCTTGAAGCCGATGGCAATGCCCCGGCCGCGTCGAATGGCGCCCTTGCCGCGGTCGAATGGTTTTGCCCAGTCCATCCGTTCTGCAAGATCGTCCAGCACGCCTTCCAGTTCCGCATCAACCATGAGCGTGCCGACAGCCTGCGGGCGGCCATTGCGCAGAATGTTGCGTTTGCGAAATTGCATCGGGTCCATATCCAGCGCACGCGCAATCATGTCCGTATGGCTCTCATAGGCCCAGACAAGCTGCGGAATACCAAACCCGCGCAAGGCTCCCGCAGGTGGACGGTTGGTGTACAGCGCAAAGGAATCAATGGAGACATTGTCGATGTCATAGGGACCGGCGGCAGTGAACCCTGATTTCTGCGTCACGCGCGGACCGATGTCAGCATAGGCGCCGCCATTCCAGAACACTTCGCATTTTCGCCCGGTCACCTTGCCGGTTTTGTCAACGGCGCTGGCGATCCTGAATGTCGAGGGATGTTTGGTGATCGTATAAAACTGCTCTTCCATGGTCTGCGCCACGCGCACGGGCCGGTGTGCAATCATCGACAGCGCGGCGGCAAGGGCTTCGGTCTTCACATAAACCTTCGCGCCAAAGCCGCCGCCCAGGTGAGCTGTTTTCACACGCACGCGGCTTTCGGGCCAACCCAGCAGACGGGCAATTTCGTAGCGCACAAATGACGGACTTTGTGTCGAACAAAAAACGCTGGCCGAATCGTTGCGCACATCGGCGATGGCGCACATGGGTTCGAAAGGCGTATGCATGGTTTGCTGCGTGCGAAACGTATGTTCGAACACATGATCGGCTTGCGCAAAAGCCTTGTCCGTATCACCGTGGCGCAGATGATAATCGAGTGCCAGATTGGTGTCGCGCTTGCCGGCCAGATGTTTCAGATCGGCGAATGTGCCGGCCGGTTTCAGCTCTTCATGCACGATGACCTTCGATGTCATGGCCTCGACTTCATCGAATACGGCAGGAAGCTCTTCGTATTCAATACGTATCGCCTGCGCTGCCATCTCGGCAATATGGGCATCAGCTGCCAGCACAACGGCTACCGGCTCTCCGTAGTGCCGCACCTTGTCTATCGCCAGTATCGGTTGATCGTGAAATGCCGGGCCGTAAAACGGCGCTGGAATGACCCGGCGTATGTCATCGCCGGTCACCACATGATGCACGCCCGCCATGGCTTCGGCAGCTTTTACATCAATGGACAAGATACGCCCGTGGGAAATCGTGCTGCGGCAGACCTTGGCATGGAGCATGCCCGGCAGACGCATGTTGTAGATGTATTCGGCGCGGCCTGTGACCTTCGCCCTGCCTTCCATGCGCGGAAAGGATTTTCCGACCGTCGTTGTAGAACCGGCCATCACTCCCGCCCTCCATTTGCGATACGCTCCAGCGCCCGGCGCATGAAGACGCGAACCAGTTCGCGCTTGTAAGGCGCAGAACCGCGCGCGTCCGATCTTACGTCTGCCTCGCCGGCGGCAGTATCTGCGGCACGAGCAATTGATGCTGCATACAAAGGCTTGCCGGACAGAATTGCCTCCACACCAGGCAGGCGACGCGGTGTATCGGTAGCGGCGCCGATTGCAACGCGAATGTCACTTACGCTGCCATTCTCAATTTGCACGGATGCAGCTATTCCAAGCGCAGGCCAATCGTCAGCCGAACGGGTTGTGTGTTTCAAATAGACAGAGCTGCGCGCGCCCTGCGGCGGTATTGCAACCTGCGTTATCAGCTCACCATTTTCCAGCGCCGTTTCGAGATAGCCACGAAAGAGATTTTCGACTGCAAGCGTTCGCTCACCCGCCGGACCTGCCATTGTCAGCCGGGCATCGAGTGCGATCAGAATTGGCGGCAAGTCGAGATGCGGGTCGGCATGCGCCAGTGCGCCTCCCACGGTGGCCACGTTGCGCACGCGGATATTGGCCAGGCGCTGCATTGCCGATGCGACAACGGGTGCAGCTCGCGAAACATCTGCGGATTGTTCAAGCTGGCGCAAGGTGGCCATTGCGCCAATCCGCAGAAAACCGTCGTTGCCAATGGATATTTGCGAGAACTCCGGCCCAAGCCCACGGAGGCTGACTAGACGGTCGGGCTGGAACACACCGGTCTTCATCATCAGCATGACAGCGGTACCGCCCGCGACAGGCCTAACGCCATCAGCCGCCAGCAATCCGGTAGCTTCGGCAAGCGATTGCGGCTCGGAAAGCGCAAATGGTCTCATGGCCGTTTCCTCTGGGTGCATGCCTGCCGTCACTTTGGTACGCAGGCAGCACTCTTATTCCGGGGGCCAAGTCGGCAACCCGCTGCAGCACATTAAACCAATCCATTGCGCCGTGTGCAATCGCGCACATCGACGGACAGGACGTTGCCGGATATGTTTTCAGTACTTTCTGACCGGAGGCGAAACAAGATGACGCTAAAATTGAAACAGGTTCTGACCGCTGCGTTTATATGCCTTGGCCTGAGTGCCGCTGGCGCGCAGGCCGCGCCATGCATGAATGACCGCGGCGGGGTTCAAACCGCAGAAGGAAAGTTGGAGATCGGCTCGTTCCAGGATGCAGCCGGGCGGAAAGAAACGGCGTTTATCCTGACCGTTCAAGCGCCTGTATGCATGGATTCTGATGATGCCGACATGCGCGTGAAGGAAACACGCCAAATTCATGTGTACTCATCCCAGGCAGCCTTGCACAAACAATTGGCCGGTCTCAAAGGCAGGACGGTCACAGTGCGCGGCAAGGTCTTCGGTGGGCACACCTCGCATCATCACGCACCAATCGTGATGGATGTGAGTAAAATCGATAAAGATTGAAGTCCAGAATTGAAGGTTAGCGCTAGAAATCCAGCACGAGCTTGCTGCTCTTTGATCCCGAGCAGCATATCATCATTGTTTTGGATTCTTCACGCTCACGATCTGTCAGAATGTTGTCGCGATGGTCTGGCGTGCCGGAAATAACCGCCGTTTCGCATGCGCCGCAGACGCCTTCCTCGCAGGAATATGTGACGTCGAGGCCAGCCTCGCGCAGCACCTGCAGGATTGTCTTGCCTTCCGGTATTGCAAATTCCTGACCGGAGCGCTGCAGAACCACGGTATAGCCGCCTTCGGTGGCTGCTTCTTCGGCTGCAGTGAAATATTCAATATGCATATGCCCTTCGGGCAGGTTTTTCGTCGCCTCTTCATAGGCCTTGAGCATGGGTGTGGGCCCGCAGCAATAAAAATGCGCCCCCGCTGGCGCAGCAGCGACGATAGCCTGAAGATCAAGAAACTTGCCGGCGCTTTCGGCATCGAAATGCAGGTTCACTTCCGGCCGGCCAGAGAGCGCATCCAGAAAGGCCGCCTCGCTGCGCTCGCGGCAGGAATAATACATTGTCCAGGGCTTGCCCTGACTCATCAGGCGCTGCGCCATGCAATAGATAGGCGTTATACCGATACCACCAGCAATAAGAACCGAGTGAGCAGCGCTCTCTTCGAGCGGAAAATTATTGCGTGGCCCGCCGATCTTGACGATCTGGCCAACCTTCAGCTGATCGTGAACATATTTCGAGCCGCCCCGGCTGGCGCGGTCTTTCTTGATACCGACGACATAGGAGTGACGCGGCCCCTCGGCGGTGACGAGCGAATATTGCCGCATCATCCCATTGGGCAAATGTATGTCGATATGCGCGCCTGGCTCGACGGGCGGCAAAAGCGCGCCATCCAGCGGCGAAAACTCGAAGCTGTGCGTTTCGTGGGCTTCGTACCGGATGGCGGTCAGCCGCATGTCTCTCGTAGCCGTTTCGGACAAACCCGCCTCCATTGCGGAAACCTATACACACTGCAGCGCGTTTTAGTACCCCGCATCGCTGCGGGCAACAGCGGAGACTTCAGCTTGTCGGCGCCTCAGTCCATCCGGCCGAGAAATTCCAGAACGCGCGCGTTGAATTCATCCGCGCATTCGATATTCCCCATGTGCCCGGCCTTTTCGAAAACATGCAGCTTGGCCTCTGGAATCTGCGGCACAAAACCGTCGGTATATCCGGGCTCGCGAAGCGTGTCGTATTTACCGGCGAAAACCAGAACCGGAACCTGGATGTTGCTGTAACGAATCTGGTCACGCTCGCTTTTGCCGGCCGGGCGCGCAAAGGGTGCGCGAAAACGCGCTGCGGCCGTTGCCTCCCAACCGCCAGCGAGATTGGCCATTTCGACACGCCGATCTATGTATGCGCCGTCGGCAGCAAAGCTTTTGTCGACAAACATCGTATCGACAATCCGGCGCATATGCTCTTTGGTTCCATCGTAACTGTTGAGCACCTTGCGTGCTTCATTGTCCGGCGCATCTCCACCGCCCGAACAGCAGGTGACGGATCTCAAAGGCCAGTCGGGCAAAGCACGGGCAGCAACGGTCAGACAAAGCCCGCCGGACATGGACGAACCCATGACATGCACGGGACCTGTCTCCATGATTTCAATGAAGCGGCGGATGTGCCGGATGCGGCGGCCGAATTGATCGTTGAAATCGAAAATCTTGTCGGTCAATCCGAAGCCAAGATGATCGGGCGCAAGCACGTGGTAGCGTTCAGCAAACGCGGGCAGGTTTTTTTCCCAGGAAAACTCGGCGCAACCACCAAACTCTGCCGAATGCAACAGGAGGATCGTTGGCCGTTTGCCGCGATGGAGTTCACCGGCCTCGAAATAATGGGTCCTGATCCCGTCAACGGAAAGATATTTGGCTTCCTTCATAAGACCTCCGAACCAGACATGCGAACGGCACTCACTGTTCCGGTCAACCGGCAAACCGGTTGAATGCGGTCAGGAAGGCATCTGTATTCTCGATATGCGGATAGTGACCGGCATCGGGAATTGTTTCGAACCTGGCGCCACGGATCAGCCCGGCATAGGCCTTGCCGTATTCCGGGCTAACAATACCATCGTTCTCACCCCAGAGCACGAGAGTCGGGACGTCAATCCTGTGCAACCTGTGCTTGAGTTTGGGATTGTGCATGTAGGGATCCCAGCTGAAGCGGGCAAAGGTTTCGCGATTTCGCGCGATGATCGTCAATTCCTCTTCGCTCATCTTCGTGTAGTCACGATCGGCGAGCGCGGGATTTTTCCAGGTAAGCGCTGCGACCTGCTGCGGTGTCTGGATCCACATGTCCTGCACATCGCGATCATAAGGTCCGCCGATTTTCACGCCATAGGCATCGACCAGAACCAGTTTCTTGATGAAACTGTCATCGGCAACCGCTGTCTCTGCTGCAATCCAGCCACCCAGCGAGCAGCCGACCACAGTCACGTCGCGAAGCTTCAGGTGTTCCACGAGATCGAGATAGACAAAGGCTATATCCTCGGCCCGGGTGATGAAATCGGGACGGTTGGAACGACCCAGGCCTGGTGGTGAGGGGATGATGACCTGGTAATTCTGCGCGAGGCGATCAACCAGTGTCGAACCATTTTCCCACTGCTCTTCGCAACCCAGCAGCAACAAGGGCGCGCCATTGCCGCGAATATCGACCTCAAGGTCCACGCCGCCAATGGCCATTATCCTGTCTTTAGTGTCTGCCCCCGACATGCAAGGCGCTCCCTATGTTTGTCCGGATTCCCCGGTTTATTTTAGCAGCCAGGCGCAGCGTTTTTGCTGCGCCACCGGATAGTTTTCAGTCTGCGGTCTTCAACAGGTCGGCAGGCAGCGGCTCTTGACCAACAACTGTCAGCCCGTAACCGTCCAGTCCGACAATTTTCTGCGTGCTGTTCGACAGAAGCACGATATTCTTCAGTCCCAGATCGAGCAATATCTGCGCGCCCACACCATACTGGCGCAGCTCGTGAATCGGGGCGCCCATTGATTTTCCTTCACGCTCGAGCAAGGCCCGGCTGATGAAGTTTTCATTCGGATCGCGGATAATGACGATAACGCCGCGGTTTTCGCGGCCGATAAGGCGCATGGACGCTTCCAGTTCACCGCTGCGCGGGCGCGACGGGCCACCGAAAAAAGGCGCATGGGTGATATCGCCCAAAGCATCGGCGAAAATATTTGCCTGATGCATGCGCACTTTCACCGGCTCATCGCCCGACACATCGCCCTTGATAAGGACAAGATGCTCCACGTAGCCAATGCGATTTGCATATACGCGCATTTCGAAATCACCGCCGAAGCGGCTGTTCAATGTGCTGGATGTGACATGATCGATCATCCGCTCGGTGCGGCGGCGATAGGCAATCAGATCGGCAATGGTAGCAATCTTCAAGCCATGCAATTGCGCGAACTTCACGAGATCCGGCATGCGCGCCATGGTCCCGTCATCGTTCATGATCTCGCAGATAACACCGGCTGGATTGAGCCCGGCCATCCGCGAAATATCGACGGCAGCTTCCGTATGACCGGCGCGCACCAGCACGCCACCATCTTGTGCGACCAGTGGAAAAACGTGACCGGGCGTAACGATATCCCGACGGTTTTTTTCCGGGTCTATGGCAGTGGCAATCGTCAGCGCGCGATCGGCCGCTGAAATACCGGTGGTCACGCCCTCACGCGCCTCGATGGATACGGTGAAGGCGGTCGAGTGGCGATCCTGGTTCTTGCGCGCCATAAGGTCAAGACCGAGCTCTTCGGTGCGCTGGCCGGTCATCGACAGGCAGATCAGGCCACGCCCGTAGCGCGCCATGAAGTTGATCGCCTCGGCATCGGCCTTCTGGGCCGGGATGACAAGATCGCCTTCGTTTTCGCGATCCTCGTCATCCACAAGGATAAACATGCGGCCGGCACGCGCGTCCTCAATTACTTCTTCAATGGACGAAAGCCACGCCTGATGTTCAGGAGACATGTAATACCTTTTTATCCAGTCCCCGCACTCGGATTTTCGGGGCGCGCCGCCCCGGGGCGCTTTGTTGGCAAGGTTTGTATCCATCCCTTGGCGGGGGTCAAGTCCGCCGGTCTGGCGCAGCGCCGCGATCAGCGCGACCCATTGCCGCCAATTGGGCAAATGGGGGCACTGCAGGGCGGAGAAGGGCCAGCAGCGGAGGTCTGGCCATGCCCGGTATTCTGGGCCATAACTTGCTCGCGTGAGGCCTGTTAACGGCCCCGCCTGTCAATCACCCAGGGAGAAATGAATGACCACGCTTTGTTATGCCAAGGGAACCTGCTCCATTGGCATCCACGTTTTGCTGGAAGAAATCGGCAAGCCTTATGAACTGCGCAAGGTCGATTTTTCCAAACAGGAACAGCACACTCCGGAATACCGCAAGCTCAATCCCAAAGGCAAAGTGCCCGCGCTGGTCCGCGATGACGGCTCGGTCCTGACCGAATACGGCGCCATCGCAGCCTGGCTGGCGATGACCAATCCGGACAAGAAACTGATGCCGACAGACCCGGAAGGCATGGCCCGGACCATTGAAGCGCTGGATTTTGCCGTCGGTACTCTCCACATGCTGTCCTGGCGCATGTTCCGCCGTCCCGACGCCTACACGGCAAACGCCGCCGAGCACGATCAGCTCAAGGCGCGCGGCAAGGAAGCGGTGGAAAAAGGCCTGGCTGTCGTCGACGAGGCACTGGCCGGCAAGGATTGGCTGGCAGGCGATTACTCGGTAGCCGACAGCGCCCTGTACTATGTGGAATACTGGGTCTCCGATATCGCCAAATGGCAGCTTCCGCCGAATGTACAGGCGCATTTCGAACGCATGAAAAAGCGCCCGGCCGTGCAGGCCTCCCGCAAGGAAGAAGGCGTGGCTTGAATAAAAAAGGGAGCGGCCAACAGGCCGCTCCCAATTCAGATGCGCTGCAGAAATGCTAGCTGCGCATGAACTTCGCGGCGAAATCGACAACCTGCGCCGACATGATCTTGATCTGGTTGCCGATACCCTCAGCCGAGCATTCATTGTCCTTGAATTTTACTTCCGCCGAATTGACTGCGACGCCCAGCGGCACGTTCCAGCCACGCAATGCGTGGCCGATCTGACGCAATTGCGCCAGCACCGTATTCGGACCCTGATTGCCATAGCCGCATCCGATCGCGCCGACCGCCCGGCCATCGAAATAGACACGCGGGTCGGCGCGCATTTCCTCGGTGTAGTCGATAGCGTTCTTGATGAGGCCGGAAACACCGCCATGGTAGCAGGGCGAAGACAGAATGATGCCATCGGCACGGCGCAGATCATCGATCATGTGGCGCGCGGCATCGGTCAGATTGGCCGGATCGGGATCATACATCGGCAACATCAATGCAGCGCCGCCATAAAGTTTTGTCTCGGCTCCCAGCGATTGGGCATGATTGAGCGCCATGGCAAGCGCCTGCTCGGATGACGAACCGGGACGAGTGGTGCCGCCCATGCCGACGATAAAGGGTTTGCGGTCAGCCATTTTTGTTCCTTCGCTTGTTTCAGCAATCTGCGGCGATGTTATTCGGCAGCCTGTTTGGGGAGCACGAAGCCTCGATAGTCCTTATCCGTCAGGTTTTGTAGTGCAGGCAAGACATGCCGGGCAAACAAATTGATATTTTTCACCGACAATTCGGCCGGCATGGTGCCAAATTGCAGCATGGCGAGGAATTCCTGAAATCCCAGCTCGGCATGGGCCTCGGTAATCTGGCGGCGCACGGTGTCCGGACTGCCGCAAAAGATGATGCCGCGTTCTATCAGCGCTTCGATCGTGACACCGCCGGTATTGGCTTTCTTGTGCTGCAGCACTGCCTTCAGTGAGCCGGGTGATAAATATCCGGGCGGGAAGAACATGAGTTCAGACAGTTTCGGCAGGAATACATTAAACAACGCCTCGATATGCGGACGGCATTCGGCGACTGCCTGCTCATCGGTATCGGCCAGATACACAGGCGCACCCCAGCCAATGCGATCGGAGCTGGCGACATAACCGAATTTGCGCTGCGCATATTCGCGATACAGATTGAGATAGCGGGCGACCGACTGGCGCGGCGAAAAATTCTGCAGGTAGACATATTTCCGGTCGGGATGCGCTGCCCATTCGATTGTTTCCAGCGACCCCATCGACGGACACCAGATCGGCGGATGCGGTTGCTGGAACGGACGCGGCCACACGTTCACGTATTCGAAATGATAATGCTTGCCTTCAAATGCAAATGGACCCGGCTCTGTCCATGCACGCACGACCAGATCATGTGCTTCCTGGTGACGTTCCAGCGAATGTACCGGATTTGCACCGAAGGAAAAATATTCGGACCCGACACCGCGCACGAATCCGGTAATCAGCCGCCCGCCGGTAATCACATCGATCATGGCGTGTTCTTCGGCCAACGTCAGCGGATTTTCGCGCAGGCAAAACGCATTGCCAAGAATTGCGATGCGGCCCTTGCGCGTGCGCCGGGACAATGCAGCGGCGGTCACAACTGGCGATGGCATCATGCCATAGGCAGTCTGGTGATGCTCGTTGACGCAAACTCCATCGAAACCAAGTTCATCGCAAAGTTCGAGTTCGTCGAGGTAGCGATTATAGAGAGCATGTCCCTTTACCGGATCGAAATAGGAATTGGGCAGTACGATCCAGGCGCTGCGGTATTTATCCTTGATGCTCATGTCGAGATCGGCATAGGGCATCAGGTAAAAGACCATAACCTTCATGGCTGCCACCTGCCCTCTGAATGAATCATCGCCATCGCCGGCGTCCTTCAGTTTTTCATGAACGCCGTGACGAGGTTCAACGTTTCGGCCTGCCGCTCGACATGTGGAAGGTGTCCGCAATGGGCCAGCATTTCCAGCCGTGCGCCTGGAACAAGCGACTGCAAAATCTTGCCGTGTTCAGGATCGAATATCCGGTCGCTGTCGCCCCATACGATCAGGGTCGGTTTGCTTATGCGATGCAGCCAGCGTTCCAGACGCGGATTATAGAAACGTGGATTCCAGCCAAAGCGCGCGGAAGCAATGCGGTCGGTAATGGCAATGTCTTCATACTTTTCCTGGTTTGCTTGTTCTGCAGCCTTTTCACCCAATTGCGCATCGGCATAGGCAAGCCGGGCCTGCTCATCGGGATCAATCATGAAAATATCGGCCTTGGGTTTGCCTTTGACATGAATGCCTGCAGGGGCCAGCAGCGTCAGGTCGGCTATCCGCTCCTGCGAGCGTACAGCCATCTCCAGCGCAATCCACCCGCCCAGGGAGTGACCCAGCAGATGCACGCCTGTCAGGTTCAGCACTTCCAGAAAATCCATGTAGTGATAGGCAAGGTCCGACACGTCATCCATCCAGCCCTGAACGGCTGTGCCGCCGAATCCCGGATGATCGGGTGCGATAACGTCGTGGGTCTTTGCCAGATCGTCCAGAATGGCCGGCCAATGGCTGAGACTATCGGTGCCATGCAGATACAGCAGGGGTTTGCCTGCCCCGCCACGGCGATAGGAAATTTCACGTCCGTTGACGCTGATTTTCTGGCTTTCAAAGCCCATGCATTCCATCCCTGATCTGCACTTTGCCGGTATGGCCGGCGCCGCCTGTTTGTTTCCGATGGATGCAAGCACCTTCCCGGAGTTGGCGTATTCTGACTTCGGATATGCCATTGCGGCGCGGCAATTGTCAAAAAACCGGCGGAACGCCCTCGAACTCCGATTTGCAATGCTGGCGTCACCCGGGCAAAACTTGTATCAATATACGATGTAGTGGCGCGCAGAGACGCCACAGTGCCGGGGAGCGGAGGAAAAGCCGCGCAATGACTGCATTGGATCAGGCGGCTACTGCCGGCCAGGGGAGCGAGGGCGAAGCGCGGACGCGTTCGCCCGCCGGCGCGCTCGGGCAGGTCGTGCGCTGGATGACCATCGGACTGGGCGTCTATATCCTGGCGTATATCTCGACCTTGTTTCAATGGCTCGATATTTCCCTCTACGGGTCGCATCGCGCGCTGACCTACGCGGTCATCCTGTTCCTGCTGTTCGTATTCTACCCGGCTTCGCGAAAGGGACCCTGGGACCGGGTGCCATGGTACGATCTGGCCTTGGGCGCGCTTGGCGCATTCTGCGCCCTGTACGCGTTCTTTGCCTGGAATGCGTGGCTTGATGGCGTTGGCATACCGACCTGGTACGAAGAAGTGTTCGGCATCACACTTGTGCTGATCACGCTGGAAGGCTCTCGCCGGGCGCTGGGCCCGGCCTTCACCCTCGTAGCGGTTGTCTTCATCGTTTATCCGCTGGTGGGACCCTATCTGCCCGGCGTACTGCAGACCCGGCATAATTCGATTTCCGCGCTGGTGCAGAATTATTATTTCGCTGGCACCACGGACGGTATTTTCGGTTCACCGATGGAAATCTTCACGACGACCGTCGCCGTGTTTTTGCTGTTTGGCGCTTTCCTGCAGGCTACCGGGGCCGCCAAGGTTTTTCTCGACGGAGCTTTGGGCCTGGCCGGTGCATTTCGCGCAGGCATGGCGAAAGTCGCCGTGATTTCATCGGCACTTTTCGGCACTATCAGCGGGGTTGGCGTCGCCAATGTGCTGGTGACCGGCAGTTTCACAATCCCCGCCATGAAAAAAATGGGCTATCGCGCCTCGCTCGCCGGAGCTGTGGAAGCTGCCGCTTCAACCGGTGGCATCCTCATGCCTCCAGTGATGGGCGCTGCGGCCTTCCTCATGTCCGACATACTCGGCAAGCCTTATTGGGACATCGCGGTTGCAGCGTTTCTGCCCGGTGTTCTGTATTTTCTTGCACTGTTCGTGATTGTTGACTTCGAAGGCGGGCGCGCCAACCTGAAAGGTGTTCCGCGCAGCGAAATACCGCCGTTGCGCGACACGATGAGAAACGGCTGGCCCCTGTTCATTGCGGTCGCGGTGCTGCTGTTCGCGCTGGGACAATATGGCGTACCGGTCGATCAGGCCGCCTTGCTTGCGCTGGTGGTTCTGGTGATCCTGTCTGCACTGCGCCCCGGCGGCTTGCGGATGTCCGGCGTTTGCCGTGCGCTGGAAGACGGCGGCAAACTGCTTGCCGAGATAGGGGTCACCGGCGCGGTGGTCGGCATCATCACCGGCGGATTTGCGCTGACCGGACTCGGATCGATCCTGCCGCAGGCCATGCAATCATTGGCCGGGGACAGTCTCCTGATCCTGCTGCTGTTGGCCGCGGCGGCCGCCATCATACTCGGCATGGGCGCTCCGCCCCTGCTTGTTTATATCCTGTTGGCAAGCACTGTTGCACCTGCACTCATCAAGAGCGGTGTAACGCCAATCGCCGCGCACATGTTCATTTTCTATTTTGGACTCATGTCGATGCTGACGCCACCAGTAGCGTTGGCTTCCATGATCGCCGCACGCGTCGCCAATGCAGACTTCTGGCAAACCTCCATCGAGGCGTGCCGGCTGGCGATCGTGGCATACATCGTGCCGTTTTTCTTCGTCTACAATCCTGCCCTGTTGATGCAGGGCGAGTGGAAATCCCTGATTCACGCAGGACTTTCGGCAATCATTGGCGTGATTGCGATGTCGAGCGGCCTGACGCGCTATTTCTTCTTCAGAACTTTGCCTGTGTGGGAAGCCGTGTGCGTCTTTGTGGGCGGTGTACTGCTGTTCTATCCGGAACAACGCACCGACCTGATCGGCCTGGCGCTGCTGGCACCGACGCTTGCGATTTCCACAATGCAATGGAGACAACTCAAACGCGCGCGGGCCGATGCCCTGCGTTAACCCCGGCAGCAGAACGCCGGCAGAATGAAAGGGAGGATGAAATGACACAACAGGTTACACGACATATCGCATGGGCAGGCGCCATTGCCTCCGTGCTTCTCGCTTTGCCTGCGCCAGCGAGCGCCAAGGTTGCCGAAGTCATCACCTTCGCCGTGCCGCCAGCAGGAACCAGCGGCTACATATTGACTAATGCCTATTCCAAGACATTGCGCGAAAAGACGCCGATCAACAAAATCACGCTGCAAACATTCGGAGGCGCGGCTGGCTGGCCGGCGCGAATGCAGACCGGCGAAGTCGATTTTGCCTCGCACTGCGGTTTCAAGCAGATCGAGGAAGCCTATCTGGGAGAGGGAGCATTCAAGAAGTTCGGGCGCCAGAAGAACGTCCGCATCATGGCGACGGGCCATGGCCTGCCCTTCGCGCTGGTGATGACCGATCCGGATGTGAAAGAGTTCAAGGATCTCAAGGGCAAGCGTATTTTCGTCTTGATGACCCATCGCGATCAGGCCACTGCGATGCGCGAATCCATGAAACACGTGGGGCTCGCGCTTGGAACAGATGTGCCCATTATTGCAGTGCGGTCTCCGCGCGAGGCGCTCCAGGGCCTTCGTACCGGACGCGGCGCGGGATTCTTCTACGGAACGATTCCGCCTATGGCCGAACTGAAACAAGCCAAAGGCTTGCGCGCCCTGAACATGCCTGACGCAATGATCAAGGCGGTGCAGAAGGCAGAGCCGATCTGGGACCGGGTGGTTGTAAAGGCCGGAACGCCACCGCTGCGCGAAGAAAAGGATTTCACAACTCTGCAGATCAAGTGCGGCGTTGCTGCCGGTGCGAAGACCAGTCCTGAGACAGTCTATGCCGTAACGAAGGCGCTCTACGAAAACCTCGGCGACTGGAACGGCGTGCATCCACTGGCCAAACAATGGAGCCTGAAGCGCGCCACGCAGACCATGAGCGCGCCCTATCATGACGGGGCGATCCGTTACTTCAAGGAAAAGGGTGTCTGGTCCGACCAAAATCAGAAAGACCAGGAGGCCTGGCTCAAAAAATAGCCGCGACAAGCGCCGGTGGCAGGATAAACTATTCTGCTGCCGCAGCGCGTGACGCAACTCTAGCAAGAGAATAACATATCCCGGGTCACGAACGGGGCGCGGGTGCGATCTAAGATTGAATCACTCAAGGATTGGGCGCGGGCCATCAAACGCGATGTGGTGGCCCTTTGGCTTGCTGCGCGCGATTCCCGTGTGCCGGCGATTGCAAAAGTCGTGGCGGGCATAGTGGCTGCCTATGCACTTTCACCGATCGACCTCATTCCGGATTTCATTCCGGTGCTGGGGTATCTTGATGATCTGGTCATCGTGCCGCTCGGCATAATGCTGGCAATCAGACTGATACCTGCAGCGCTCTTCGCCGAACTGCGAGAGAAGGCCGATGCAGTGACGGCGCGGCCGGTCAGCCGCGCTGCCGCGCTGTCGATCATCGCCATCTGGGTCCTGCTGACAGCAATGCTGGTCTGGATCGTGTTTATCAGGCCAGACCAGCCCTTGTCCTAGTGCTTTTCCTGCACGACGCCGCCGCGCGGCACTGCATGGCCGATGCCCAGCGGCTTGGCATCGATCAGCACGATGGAAATTTTCGCTGTCTTCGTGCCGCGGTTGACCCATGAATGATTGGTGCCGCGCTGCACCATTGTGTCGCCCTGCTTCAACGTGACGGTGGAATCGTCCATGTCCATGTCGATCTCGCCTTCGATGCAGGTGATGTAATCGATCGTCTCCGTGCGATGCATGGTGCCCGGCAGGCCCGGCTCGAACTGCATGACAATAAACCGCGCACCGCCCGGCGGAGGATATGTACCAAGCTCGCGTGCGCCCATGTCTTCCACGTCTTCACCAATGGAAATATCGGAGGGCGTTGAATCGGCGCACCAGACCAGCGATGAGGCAGAGCCCGCCGTGCGGCTGCGAACATATGCGGATGGGCCGTCGATAATCGTCTTGGCCAGATTGTTCTTGTCATGCCCGGTGATGACCCGGCGGATCGGGTCTGGTTTCCATGTTGCTGCCATTTGAATCTCCCTGAACGTTGCTTGACGATCTATTGCGGTTTTATGCTTGCAGGATCGATCCCGATCTCTGCACAGATTTCGTTGGTGTGCTCCCCCAGCACCGGGGGCGCGATGTTTTGTGCGCGTGCGCGTCCTCCGTCGATAAACAACGGCGTCTCGACCGACACGACATCGCCTTCACTGGGATGCACAGCCCGGACCATGCTCGCCAGCGCGGCTACCTGCGGATCGTTGACAGCTTCGGCAATGGTATTGACCGGCGCATAAGTGACATCGAACTGCGAAAGCTTTTCAATCCATTGGCCCTGGCTCAATTCCAGAAACCGCTTCTTGAGAATGTCTTCGAGGGCAGGATAATTCTGGCCGCGCAACACATGCCTGGCAAACCGCGGATCCTCATTGAGGTGCTGCATGTCGATGGCCTTGATCAGCTCGCCCCAGAATTTTTCTCCCGTCGATAGATGGAAGGCCAGCATCTTGCCATCCTTGCACGCAAATACGTAGCTTTGCGAACGCATGACGCGGCTGCGCCGTCCGCCGGCATGGCCATCGCGGGTGAAATTGGTGAAAATGTCGGGCATGAAGGCCATCGAGCTTTCCAGCATATTCACTTCGATGCGGCGGCCTTTTCCGGTTCTTTCGCGCTCAATCAACGCACCCATGATGCCATAGGCTGCATACATACCGGTCACATTGTCGGAAATCGTGGGCCCGAAAGCTTCCGGTTTATCGGGATCGACCATCATGCCGGCGATGCCGCTTAGAGCCTGTCCCACAGTGTCAAATGCCGCACGCGCCTGATATGGCCCCCTGGAGCCGAAGCCCGTGATCGAACAATGCACGAGACGCGGATTGCGCTGGCGCAGGGCGTCCGGGTCCAGACCGAGCTTTTTTAAAACCGGCGTGCGATAATTGTCGATGACCACATCGGCGGTATCGATCAATTTCAACTGCGCATCGCGGCCGGCCTCTGTGGTCGTATCCAGAATGATCGAACGCTTGTTGCGGTTATAGGCCAGAAATGTCGGGCTGTAGAGCGACCCATCGCTCCGGCGAAATGGATCGCCCTCCGGACGTTCGATCTTGATGACATCGGCGCCCAGGTCGCCAAGCATCTGCGCAGCAAGCGGTGCGGTGATAAACGATCCCAGGTCGATGACGCGTATGCCTTGCAGCATCATGAATTCAATTCCCGCTTTTCAATTGATGGTCTGCCCGCCATCGACAACAACTGTCGAGCCGTTCATGAAGGATGCTGCATCGGATGCAATGAATGCAGCCACATCGCCAATTTCATCACAATCAGCCATGCGGTTGAGCATGACCTGAGCTTCCAGTTTCTTCGGATCGGTCAGCCCCTTGTCTATATAGCTTTGCACGCGCGGCGAACGGGTCGGGCCCGGGCACAGGGAGTTCACGCGCAAGCCCTTTGGCCCATAATCTATGGCCAGTTGGCGCGACAAATTCACAACCGCTCCCTTGGTCGCGCAATACACAGGCATCAGAGGATTTCCGATGACGCCGAAAGAAGATGCGACATTCACGATTGCGGGATTTTTCGCTTTCAACAGCAACGGAATGAAGGCCCGGCACATATAGAATACAGCATCAAGATTGACAGCCCGGATCTCCTGCCATTTTTCCGTCGAGAGTTCGTGCAAGGGCGTGCGGAAATTGTTGCCGGCATTGTTTATCAGCGCCTTCAACCGGCCGAATTTGCGCTCCACTTCGCCAGCCATTGCATTCACATCATCTTCGCTGGACACGTCGCAACGGAAAAATTCGCAAACGCCGCCCTTGCTGCGGATGTCCTGCGCGGCAGATTGCAAGGTGGCTTCATTGCGCTCGGCGATGATCACGCTGGCGCCAAGTTCGGCCAGCGCATCGGCTGCCGCCTTGCCTATGCCCTGACCTCCACCGGTAATCAGTACCGGCTCACCATTGAATTTCAGTTTCGCCAGCATGTTTCCCCCAAATCCGGATTTGCCGTTATAGAACCCGCTGGTTGCGCCCATGGCAAGGGCCAGTTCCGACCAAAGCTAGCATTTGCCGCCGGGCAGCTGCATGGCTAGACTGGCGCAAAGCCAAAGCAGGCATTGAAGTGCATATTCAGGAGAGGAGACTTCCGTCATGCGGGTCATGAGCTTTCATCTGATGCCTTACGCGGACCTGGATGTCAGCGTTCAGCAAAAATACAAGAGTGCCTGGGTTGTCCTGCCCAATTCGTATTTCGACCCGGTAAAGGGCCACGAGCTCTATAACCGCTATCTGGACGAGCTGGAGCTGGCCGCCGAGCTTGGTTTCGATGGTGTATGCATCAACGAACACCACCAGACCGCCTATGGCCTGATGCCCTCACCCGTGGTCATGGCCTCGGCCCTCTCGCGCAGAATCAAGAAGGCGAAGATCGCCATTCTGGGCAATGCTTTCTGCTTGCGGGACAATCCGCTGACGCTGGCCGAAGAACACGCCATGATCGACGTGATTACCGGCGGGCGGTTGATTACCGGCTTCGTGCGCGGCGTCGGATCGGAATATTTCTCCTTCGGCGCAAATCCGGTTCATTCCATCGAGCGCCACAAGGAAGCCAACGAGCTGATCGTCCGGGCCTGGACGGAAACAGGACCGTTTGCGTTCGAAGGCAAGCACTTCAATATCCCCTATGTGAATATCTGGCCGCGGCCCTTCCAGCAGCCGCATCCGCCCATCTGGTGCCCTTCGCAAGGCAGCGCGGAAACCATCGAATGGTCCGCCCATCCAGACCGGAAATATGTCTATGTCCAGACCTATAGCCCGCGTGACAATGTTGCAAAATATCTCGACATGTACCGTGAAACGGCGATGCGCCGGTATGGCTATGAAGCGACATCCGATCAAATCGGCTGGTGCGCACCCATGTATGTGGCCGAAACCGATGAACAGGCGCTGGCCGAAGCCAAGCCGCATATTGAAATGATGTTCAACGTCCTGCTGCCGAAATTTTCGGAGCTGATGTTCTTTCCGCCGGGCTACATGTCGCCGGACTCGCTGAAGAAAGTGCTGGCCATGAAAAAAGGCAGCCGCGGCAATGTCACGGCTGAACTTCTCATCGAACGCGGCATCATCGTGTGCGGCAGCCCGGACACGGTGCGCAAGGAGATCACGAAAGCGCACAAAGAAATGGGTTTTTCGGAATTGATGACCATGTTGATGTTCGGCTCCCTGCCCGCCCATCTTGCAGAGAAAAATATCCGGCTTTTTGCGAGCGAGGTACTGCCCGCAATCCAGAAGCTCGACGATGCAAATTACCGCGGGTATGAGTTACCAAAAACACCGGGCATAGCGGCGGAATAATTCACTATGGGGGCACGCATGGGCCGGGGCTTTTTTGAAAAGATGTTTGCTTTGCTGGCATGCATCGCATCGCTGGCAATCGCGGAATCTGTAACTGGCGTGCGCCTGGGGCTGATTGCCACGCAGGTGCATGCGCAGCAGCGTCAGGCTTCCGGTTCTCCCGGCGCAATCATCAGTTCTTTCCGTCGCCAGAACGGATTGCAGCCTGTGCGGATGCATCCGCTGCTGCAGCGCGAAGCGCAAAAACATTCCCGCGCCATGGCCTCGCTGCAAAGCCTTACGCACCAGATACAGCCGGGCATGGGTGTCTATGCCAGGCTGAGTGCTGCCGGTTTCAATCGACCCGTCGCGGAGAATGTCTCCATGGGCGGATCATCGGCTGCAGCCGTTATTTCGCGCTGGATCAAATCTCCCGGTCACCGGCAAAACATGCTCGATGCCCGTTACAATGTGTTTGGATTTGCTGTTGCAACGGACCGGTCGGGCCGGCGCTGGTGGACCCTCATCATTGGCGCACAATAGATTGCGCCATCAATCAACAAGACAACCCGGAGGAAACATGATCTCGTTCAGCCTGCCCGAAGAACTACAGATGCTGAAAGATAGCGTGCGTCGCTATGTCGATCGCGAAATGATCCCCAACGAACTTATCAGCGTGAAGGATCAGGTCTTCGAGCCGGGCTGGCAGGAAAAGTTTCAGACCGGGATGAAAAGCCTCGGCTTGTGGCTGATGGACGTACCGGAGGAATTTGGTGGCGCGGGGCTCAACCTGATGGCCAAGTCCATCGTCTGGAGTGAACTCGGCCGCACGGTTGCCCTGCCGGCGCGCGAAGACCAGATCACCGGCCCGACAGTGCGTTCCATTCTGTATTCGCTGGAAGGCGAATTGAAGGAAAAATATCTGCTGCCGGTGTTGCGCGGGGAAAAGCGTGCGTGTTTTGCGCAGACAGAACCGGATGCGGGTTCCGATCCCGGCGGCATGCGCACGACCGCCGTGCTCGACGGCGATCATTATGTCATCAACGGCACCAAGCGCTTCATAACCGGTGCGGGCCATTCGGACTTCATGCAATTGATGGTGGCAACGGACCGGTCCAAGGGATCGCGTGGCGGCATATCCTGTTTTCTCGTCGACATGGATACGCCGGGCGTCAAGCTCGGCGCACGGTACAACACGATGATGGGCGACAAGCCGTGGGAGATCGTGCTCGAGAATGTGCGCGTACCCGTGGCGCAACGCGTCGGTGAGGAAGGCGGCGGCTTCAAGCTGGCGCAGAAATGGCTTGGCGCTGGACGCGTCAAACATGGGGCGCGCGCGGTCGGTGTTGCCGAACGTTCATTGGAAATGGCCACATCCTACGCCAAGCAGCGCTCCACCTTCGGCCGTCCTCTGGCAGACCGGCAGGGTATCCAATGGAAACTGGCCGACATGTACATGGAGCTGGAAGTGGCTCGCATGCTGGTCTGGCGTGCTGCGTCACTCATTGACGAAGGCAAGGAAGCGCGCACGGAAGCCTACCATTGCAAATATTATGCCGATGAAATGGCATTCCGCGCCATCGACACCTGCATGCAGATACACGGCGGCATTGCCTTGACAACCGACATGCCAATCGAACGCATGTGGCGGCAGCAGCGTTCCTACCGCATTACCGAAGGCGCCAGCGAAGTCATGCGCACGGTAATCGCGCGGCATGTGCTGAAGGAATATGGGAATTAGTTCGCACTAGACATCCATAGTGCCGCTTGTCACCAGCCGGTCGTAGTCTGCCGGCTCATCGACATCCCAGATCGTGCGTATCTCACGCCATTGCCTGCCTGCGCGTTGCAGCCGGGCGATGGTCTGCGCCATCACCTGCGGTGTGCTCCACTGCATGTTGGAGAAAATTTCCGGTGAAGGTTCATTCAGCCCAACCAGCCCGTAGCCGCCATCTTCGGCTGGCAGAAATACAGCGTCCGTCGCTTGAAGGGCCGCCGCGCAATCGCGCAGATCAACCGGTGTGATGGAAGGACAATCGCTGCCCATCAAGAGCATGGGACCGGCTGCATCCCGAAACGCCTGATCCATCCGTGCGCCAAGTTCCGCGCCTGACTGGATTTTCAGGCAAATGCCAAACTGCGCCCTGCATCGTTGGAAGAAGGCGTGCGCATCATCTGGCTCACACCACAGGACCACCGGGCCGACATCTGCAGCGACAGCGACCTTCAGGGCATGTTCGACAAGTTTTTCCTGAAGCAGCGCAGCGCCATCTGCCCCAAGGCGCGGGATGAGACGCGTCTTGCATTGTCCGGCAACCGGTGCACGGGCGAAGACGGCGATGGCGCATGTTCCGCTCACTTGGCCTGATCCCCCGGACGATAGCCATATTGTTGCGCCAGACCTGTTGGATCGGCGCCAAGGAAATAAGCCAATCGCAATCGCCACATGCGCCAGATCGTCTGCCAGGCGCCATTCGCATCCCAGCGGCGGCCCGATGTCGTCACGCGTTCACGCAAACACAACGGTGCGCTCAGGCGTTTCAGCTTGCCGGACATTGCGATGTCCTCCATCAGGTCGATTTCCGGAAAGCCGCCAATTTCCTCGAATGCCGTACGGCGCATGAACATCGCCTGGTCGCCGGTCGCAATCCCCGTAAGGCGCGAGCGCAGGTTCATCATGGCGCCGATAACTACCAGCATGGGCGAGCGGCCAGTGATGCGAACGTCAAACCGGCCCCAGGCACGTTTGCGATCCGCCATCGCCATGCGCAAATGTGTCATCCAGCCTTCCGGCAATTGCGTATCGGCATGCAGAAACAGAAGCATCTCGCCATTTGCCTGACGCGCGCCGGCATTCATCTGCCTGGCCCTGCCACGCGGTGCATTGACCAGGACATCACACAGCGGGAGCGCAAGGGAGACGGTCGAATCGGCGCTGCCGCCGTCGGCCACGATGATCTGGACGCCATCGGCGCGCGCCTGCGACAGGTCCTGTAGCAGGCCGACGATGCCGGGCGCTTCATCAAGCACCGGAATTACAATCGAGATTGTTCCCGCCATGGATGATCGTTTCTCCCCGGTTCATGGCTATCCAATGCAGGTTACCCAAGGGTTACAAAGCATTTGACCTGACCGCCAAGGCGTGTCACCGGAAGCTGGGAGCCTGGAAAACAAATTCTAGCATAACCTGTCCCCAAAAAGGCCGGTTTCAAGCAGATTTGGCGCGAAAGCGAACAAAAGACCAGGACAAGGCTTAGCTAACGGGAGGTTTTGAATATGCCCTATCTGGATACACCGGAAGGTTCGGCGGATGACAAGGTTGCCTGGGGTTCGGACGTTGCCGCCCAGATGCTGCGCCGCTCGGGGATCAAATATGTCGCGCTGAATCCCGGCGCGAGCTACCGCGGCCTGCACGATTCCATCGTCAATCATCTCGGCAACCGCGATCCGGGTATGTTGCTTTGCCTGCATGAAGACTTCGCCATCGGTATTGCCCATGGCTATGCCAAGGCTACCGGCATGCCGATGGGCGCGATCGTCCATTCCAACGTCGGCCTCATGCACGGCCACATGGCGATCTTCAACGCACATTGCGACCGGGTGCCGATCATGATCATGGGCGCGACCGGCCCCATCGATTCCCATCAGCGCCGCCCCTGGATCGACTGGATCCATACCTCTGCCGATCAGGCCTCGATCGTGCGCGACATCATCAAGTTCGACAACCAGCCAGCCTCGCCCGAAGGCATTATCGATGCGATGGCGAGGGCCTATGTAACCTGCCGGACGGAACCGTGCGGTCCTGTCTACATCGTTCTGGACGCCGGCCTGCAGGAGGCATCCCTGCCGAACCTGCCGGATATGCCTGACATGAGCCGCTACCAGCCGCCGGCAGCACCGCGTGCAGCCAGCGCCGATATCGAAAAGATAGCTGGCTGGATCAAGGCAGCGAAAAAGCCGTTGCTGCTGTTCGGACGCATGAACAAGACGCAGGAAGGCTGGGACGCACGCGTGAAACTGGCCGAAGCCATCGGCGCATGTGTCATGACCGATCTGAAAATCGGCGCATGTTTCCCGACCGACCATGAAACGCATGTCATCCAGCCGTTCAACCAGGCTGGCAAGAACGAGCATGCAATCATCGGCGAAGCAGATCTCATCATCGGTTTCGACTGGGTCGACATGGGCGGCATCATCTGCCCACCCAAGGGCGGCGGCAATCGCAATGCCAAAGTCGTTTCGATCAGCCTCGATCACCACGCACGTAATGGCGCTCATGCGGTGCATCAGGCGATGGCTCCGACCGATCTGTTCATATCGGCCAATGCGGATGCAGTGGTTGCCGATCTCATCAAGGCACTGGGCGCCAGCGGCAAGAAACAACCCTGGAAGCAGGCGACCCGCCGCGCTGCCAAGGCCACCAATCCAGAACGGTGTTCGATGGACGACGTCGCCCTCACCTTGCGGGAAGCCTTTGCCAATCCGGACGAGGTTTCCTTCGCTTCGGTCAGCCGCGGCTGGAACTGCGATCTCTGGCCCTGGCGTACGCCCCATGCCTACAACGGCAAGGACGGCGGCGGCGGCATCGGTTCGGGACCGCCGCTCTCCATCGGTGTGGCGCTTGCCAATGACGATGCCGGCCGCAAGACCGTCACCGTGCTTGGGGATGGCGATTTCATGATGGGCGGCCACGCGATCTGGACTGCCGTGAAGCACAAGATCCCGCTGCTGGTCATCATCAACAACAACCAGTCGTATTTCAACGACGAGTTGCATCAGGAAACCGTTGCCAAGCGGCGCAACCGGCCAGTGGGCAATCGCTGGATCGGGCAGTCGATGACGGGACCGGCCATCGACATTTGCAAATTTGTCGAATCGCAAGGTGCTGTCGGCATTGGCCCGGTCTCGAAACCGGGCGATCTGAAAGCCGCCATCGACCAGGGTCTCAAAGTGCTCAACGAAGGCGGCGTTGCATTGATCAACGTGTTGATTCCGCCAGTTGACCGCGACAGCGGCTCGACCGGCGTACGCAATACCTGAGGCAATCCGGAAATACGGATTATTGCCCCTTGAACGCATAATATCCCGGACAATCGCCATGCGTTGTCCGGGATTTTTTATCGCCCTGTGCCCGGAATATCTCCCGGACCGAAAGGGACGCTCTGCAACCGCACCCTTTTTTGGCGCAGGCGGCAGCAATCGGCTATGTTACAGGCAATCGATTTAACCGGGAGCCCGGCATGCAGCGCGTAACCATTTCCCTCGACGATCAGATGGCTGCTGCCATCGACGAATACATGGCGCGCAGCGGCTACAGCAACCGTTCCGAAGCCATCCGTGATCTGGTGCGCGATGCAATGGTGCGCTCACAAAACAAGACGCTGCAATCGGAAGATTGCATCGCTGCGGTGTCCTACGTGTACGATTACGACGGTCGGGATCTGGCCATGCGGCTCGACCGCGCCCAGCACGAGCATCACGATCTCACTGTGTCTTCCATGCGCGCGCGCCTTGATCACCATCATTGCATGGAAGTGACCATTCTAAAGGGCAAGACCGATGCCGTGCGCAAGCTGGCGGAGGCAACACTGGCCGAACGTGGCGTGCGCTTTGGCAAGATCAACCTGGTGCCCATACGTTCTGATGGCCATACACATTCCCATGGCGAGCACGGCGATCATCACGATCATTCCACGCCGGTTTTGTAAGCGGAGGCCGCCATCAATTTTCGCCAGCTGCTTTATTTCGTGAAGACCGTCGAAGCTGGCAACATGACCGCAGCGGCCGAAAGCCTGCAACTGGCGCAGCCGGCGCTTGGCGCGCAGATAAAGTTGCTGGAGAAAGAACTGGGCGTCGCCCTGCTGGCGCGCCATTCCCGCGGCATTTCGCCGACGCAGGCTGGCGTATTCCTGTTCGAACGGGCCAAGAAAATTCTCGCCGACATGGATGAGACTGCCCGGCAGGTGCGCGACATGCGCGAAGGCGCGCACGAGCACGTCGTGCTTGGGGTAACGCCAAGCATGGTACTGCTGCTTGGCCCCGAGATTTTGATACAGGCCCGGCAGGAAGTGCCCGGCCTGTCCATCTCCCTCGTCGAGGAACGCAGCCCCGTGCTGCTGGAAGCGCTGGAGGCGGGGCATATCGATGTTGCATTTCTGTATAACGTCGAGAACCGGCGCAACATCGTGCGGCGCGCGGTTATAGAGGAAGACCTGCTGCTTATTACGGCCCCGCCGAGGGAAAGCGGCAAGACAGCGCCAAAAGATAAGGCTGCTACGAGTGCAGGATCGGTCAGCCTGTCGCAGGCGCTTGAACATGAACTGATTATTGCCGGCGAACGCGGGGTTATCCGCAGGATCGTTGAGACGGAAGCTGCCCGGCTGTCCCTCAAACTGCGGCTGGCCTTCGAGGTTCATTCGGTCAGTTCCATGAAGGCGCTGGTTGCCCGTGGCACCGCAGCCAGCATCATGCCCTGGAGCCTGGCTGCCGATGAATTGCAGGCAGGTAAACTGCTGGCACGGCGGATCGACAGGCCGCAGCTCACCCGGATCCTGTACCTGGTGCAGACCACGGGGCGCATGAACGCCAGCGACAATCCCCATATGGTCAAGTTCCTGAACCACATTACCCAGCGCATGCTCGAGCTGATCGGGCCCTATGCCCGGTCTCTGGAATGATCCCGCCCAAAGAAATTATTTGGCCTGACAAAAAATAATTATTTTGGACATCCCGCGCCGGGACAATTATGGTCACTGCAATCCCGGGCGGCCCGAATTGTGCGCCACCGAGGGATAATGCTCCTAACTTGAGCCAACACACCGGAGGAAAGGCTGCCATGGCAGAGCAGTTCGTTTGCAAATCATCCGAATTCAAGAACGGCGACCGTCAGATAATCCGCCTCGGCGATCAGGAAATCGGCATCTTCAAGCATGAAGGCCAGTTCCACGCCTACAGCAATTATTGTCTGCATCAGGGTGGTCCGGCTTGCGAAGGTTTGACGATCGCTGCGGTTGAAGAGAAACTGCGCGACGACAAGACCTCCATCGGCCTCGTCTTCTCGGAAAACCAGATGAATTTCGTGTGCCCCTGGCACGGTTACGAATACGACATGCGCACCGGCGAACAGGTTGCCGATCGCCGCCTGAAATTGAAGCGCTATGAAGTGGTGCAAAAAGGGGACGAGGTTTATGTCGTCGCGTAAAAAGCCGGCAGCGAAATCCTCAACCGCAAGCGAACCCACGCGCGCGGAGAAAGCGGCTTTCGTCAAGGCCATGCTGAAAGGTATTCCGCCAGGAACGGCGGCTGCCAAGAAAACGCAGGACAAGCGCGCGGGTGGAAAGCCTGCAAGCGCTGTCAAACCTGTCGCTGCGAAAAAAACTGCTGCTGCAAAGAAGACTGCAGCAAAGAAGTCTGCGCCGAAAAAAGTACAGGCATCACAGGACAATGCTCCGAAAGTGGAGATTTTGCGCAAGATAAGCGCACCCGCGCCCGTAACAACTTCGGCAAAGTCGGCAGAAGCCATCAAGCTGGCGAAGGAAATCGAGAAGGCTCTTGAAAAAGGCGATCTGGATTTTCTTCAACCGCATGCGGTGCAAGCGCTGGTGATGGCCTTGAGCAAGTTCTACGCAGCCAATGACGAAGCCGACAATGTTTATCCGGTACTGCCTGGCCGGCTGGCCATATCGGGAACGGATGCAATGGTGATGTGCGGCGCGCTGTTGCGCGCAGTCGATTTGCAAGTGTTCGAATTGGGAATGTTTCAGAGCTGGTCGGGCCGATAGCGCCAAAGCACGAACGGCATGTGAATGAGATAGTTTGGATGAACTGGGCGCAACAATCGGGAAGAGGATAAACTCATGGACTTGATTGCTGATCGCGGCCGCCGCGTTACGGTCGATGAACTCAACACCACGCAATTGCTTGCGCATGCTGCCAAACAGGCTCGCGACCGCAAGTTCGAAGAGATGCTGATCGTCGACTGTGACGCGCATCACTATGAAACCGAACACATGGGCGACATCCTGCCGTTCATGGAAAACGAAGTGCTGAAACAGCTCGCCATGTCCTCCGGTTCCAAGGGCAGCCGCGGCAATCTGATGCCGCGCAACGTGGGCTATCAGGACATGGGTGGACGGGTGACACGCTATCCCCTGCGCGGATCGGAAAAAACCGACGGCAAGGGCGCGCAACGCGACGTGACACTCGGCCATCGCTGGATGGATGCGATGAGCGTGGATTATTCCTGCCTGTTTCCAACCGGCATGCTCTCCATCGGAGCGCATCCGCAAAAGGAAATGGAATTCGAACTGTGCTGGGCCTATGCCCGCTGGGTCACCGAAAAGGTCATTCCGGAATCAGGCGGCCGCTTCTATACGATGATCTGCCTGCCGTTCAGCGATCCTGAAGGGTCTTACCGGATGGTCGAGGAATTCGGCGACCGTCCCGGCGTTGGCGGCTTCATGGTCACCACCGTTCGCGACAACCTGGCCGTCTACGACAACCGGCACATGAAAACCTATCGCGCGATGGAAGAGCGCGGCAAGGTGCTCGGCTTCCATTCCGGCCCAAGCTGGAACAGCAGCAACAGCTTCCAGAGCTGCAACCGCTTCATCTCTGCGCATGCGCTGGGCTTTTCCTGGTACAATATCCTGCATTGCACGAACTGGGTCGTGAACGGCATGGGCGAGCGCTTCCCGAAGCTGCCTGTGCTGTGGATCGAGGCCGGCCTTTCGTGGATTCCCTATCTGATGCAGAAGCTCGACCACGAGTTCCTCCTGCGTCCGTCGGAATGCCCACTGCTGAAGAAAAAGCCGTCGGATTACATGCGTGACATGCATTATTCGACCCAGCCGATGGAAATTCAGGACATGGAAGCGCTGGAATGCACCTTCCGCATGATCAATGCTGAAACCCAGCTTATGTATGCTTCAGACTATCCGCACTGGGACTTCGACTTGCCCTCGACGATTTCGGACCTGCCGTTCGTATCAGAGAAGGCCAAGCACAACATCCTGGGTGGCACGGCGCATCGCCTGTTCAATCTGCCACCGCGCAATGAAGCGCAAAAGGCAAACCTCAAGAAATACGGCAACCTGGTAACGGCATAATCGTATACCGGACAAGCCGCATTACTGGCCGGGCCACAAGCCCGGCCTTTTTGTTTGCAGGATCGGGGCAAGGCGTCGCATAATGCGCGCCAAATACCCATACGGGGAGGCTTGCATGCAACTCATTTCCGACAACGGGCGTCGCGTAGATGTCGAAGAACTGAACACATCGAAATTGCTTTCGCATGCGCGGCGGCAAGCCGATCAACGCAGCTTTCAGGACGTGCTGATTGTCGATGTGGATTCGCATCACTACGAAAGCGAACACTTCGGCGAGATCCTGCCGTTTATGGAAAATGAAGTTTTCAAGCAATTGACATCCCAGCGCGCAGGTCCGGCCAATGGCGGCATGCCCGGACTTGTCGGCTATCAGGACGTGGGCGGGCGCGTCACGCGCTATCCATTGCGTTCCTCGGAAAAAACCGACCGGCAAGATCACATGCGCGACATTCAGCTCGGTCAACGCTGGATGGATGCCATGAGCGTCGATTATGCCTGCCTGTTTCCCACCGGCATGCTGAACATCGCAGCCCATCCGCAGAAGGAAATGGAATTCGAATTGATGTGGGCCTACAACCGCTGGGTCACGGAAAAAGTTGTGCCGGAATCGGGCGGGCGCTTTTTCACCATGCTCGGCCTGCCGTTCGGAGATGCAGAAGGTGCGTTGCGGCAGGTGGAAACATTTGGCAGCCGTCCGGGCGTGAAGGGCTTCATGGTCACCAGTGTCAGGCCAAAATTGCCCGTGCACGACAATGCTTTCATGAAAGTTTACCGGGCCATTGAAGAACGTGGCCTGGCGTTGGCCTTTCATTCCGGTTTCAACTGGGACGATACGCAATTCAGGAGTTGCAATCGTTTCATCTCTGCGCATGCCCTAGGCTTCAGCTGGTACAACATTCTGCATTGTACCAATTGGGTCGTGAACGGGATGGGCGAGCGCTTTCCCAAGCTGCCTGTCATCTGGATCGAGGCCGGGCTGTCATGGATTCCGTTTCTCATGCAAAAACTCGATCATGAATACATGCTGCGTCCATCGGAATGTCCGCTGCTGAAAAAGAAGCCGTCCGACTATATGCGCGACATGTATTACTCGACGCAGCCCATGGAAATGCAGGACATGGAAGCGCTGGAGTGTACCTTCCGCATGATGAACGCGGAAACGCAGCTTCTCTATGCATCGGATTATCCGCACTGGGATTTCGATCTGCCATCCACCGTTTGGGATCTGCCTTTCCTGTCGGACAAGGCCCGGCACAATATTCTGGGGGGAACTGCGGCGCGGATTCTCGGGCTGGACCCACGCAACGCCGCCCAGAAGGCCAACCTGCAAAAATACGGCAATCTGGCCCGCGCCTAAGCGCAGGGGCAGCCGAAGGCAACGACAAAAGCCTTGCGCCAGCGTGAATTGTGCTGGCACAATCGTGCGGCGATCGGACCATTTTCAAGGCCCGGCGCGGGGAGGTTTCCATGATGATCTTCAGGCCGCTGGCTGCGGTGGGCGCTGCCATTACAATCATTGCCGCCGGAATTGCCGACAAGGCTCACGCGGAAGATTTCTACAAGGGCAAGACCCTGCGCATCATTGTCGGGTCATCGGCAGGTGGCGGATATGACGCTTACGGGCGGCTCGTGGGACGCTACATCGGCCAATACATTCCCGGGCACCCAACGGTCATCGTGTCGAACATGCCGGGCGCCGGCGGCAACAACGCCGCCGCTCATGTCTACAGCGCTGCACCCAAGGACGGGACGGTTATTGGCGCTGTCGCGGCAGGCTCTGTTCTCGACAAAGTCATCGGCGAGGCCAAGCGCATCCGCCACGATCCGGCGAAGACACAGTATATCGGAAGCGCCAACAGCGAGATGTTTACCTGCGTGGTTCGCTCGGATGCTCCGGTAAAAACATTCAAGGATGTTTTCGAAAAACCCGTGCTGATCGGCTCCAGCGGTGGCACCACCCGCGACATGGCCACGATGATGAACAACCTGCTTGGAACCAAGTTCAAGCTGGTCGCCGGATACAAGGGAACACGGCAAATCAACCTTGCGCTGGAGAAGGGCGAAGTGCAGGGCGTATGCGGCATGGGCTGGACCAGTATCCAGAAACAGCACGGACGCTGGTTCGAAGAAAAATTCGCCCGCGTGCTTGTGCAGGAGGGACACAAGGCGCTGCCCGAACTGACAAAAATGGGAGCAGCGCTTTCCCTCGACTATGCCAAGGATGCAGAAACAAGGCAGATCATGGAACTGATCTATCTGCAGGGCGTGTTTACGCGGCCCTTCATGATGGCGCCCGAAGTGCCGAAAGATCGCGTCGAGATCATTCGCTCGGCCTTCATGAAAGCGCTCGCGGACCCCAAGGCCCATGAAGAGGCCAGCAAGCAAAGCATGGTGATCACGGCCATTTCCGGCTCGGAGCTGCAAGAGATGGTTCGCAAGGTTTACGCCATGGATCCGGCGCTGCACGCAAAAGCCAGAAAGGCGCTCGGTTACTGACGGCAAATGCCGAATGATTCAAGGCTTGACTTGCGGCCTTGCCGGGCCCCAATTAATTCCAAACCGGACGCCTTGGCAGGCGCGCCGGAAAGTCAAAAACAGGGAGAAACGTGATGGCAGGCGATCCTATAACGCTTGAAACTGTGAAGATCGAACGGGAAGGCGCAACCAGCTTCGTCATTCTGAACAGGCCCGACAAACGCAATGCAATGAGCCCGCAATTGCACATGGACATGTGCGAGGCGCTAGACTGGGCAGAAATGGACGAACAAACACGGGTTGTCGTGATCACCGGCGCCGGCGGACATTTTTGTGCCGGGCAGGATCTGAAACTGTATTTCCGCGGAACCGAGGACAACCCCAAGGCGCGTGTTCTTGCCCGCCGTGCCGCACACGAATGGCGCTGGAACAAGCTATCGGCATTTCCCAAGCCAACCATCGCCATGGTTGAAGGCTATTGCTTCGGCGGTGGCTTCACGCCCGTAATCGCATGCGACTTCGCCATCGCGGCCGACAATGCGACATTCGGCCTGTCTGAAGTCAATTGGGGCATCATCCCCGGCGGACTCGTGGCATGGGCCGTCACCGAAATCATGGGCTATCGCGACGCGATTTATTATTCGGTGACCGGCGACCGGTTCACCGGTCCAGAGGCGGCATCGATGAAATTCGTCAACAAGTGCGTTCCCGTCGCCGATCTGCGCGAAACCACCATGGAGCTTGCGCGCAAGCTTGAAGCCAAGAGCCCTTCAGCCGTGCGCTACACCAAGGAAGCAGTGCGCAGCGTACGCCGCATGACCAAGGACCAGGCGCTGGATTATCTCAATTGCAAGAGCGACGCGCTGAAATTCATGGATCCGGAAAAGGGCCGCGAAAAGGCGATGAAGCAATTTCTGGACGACAAGGTGTTCAAGCCCGGCCTGGGAGAATTCAAACGGGCCTGAGTAAATTTGAAATGGCTGGACGCTGGCCCTGTCGGGTCAGCGTCGCCAGTTCGAATATCGATGGGGCGTCATGAACGCTGAGACAACAGCGGCACAGAACAACGCAGACGGAACGGCCGGATATCGCTGGTTTGCGTTTCTGAAAGGCGAGCGGGTTATTTTCGTCATTGTCATAGCCGTCATTTTGGCGGTTCTGGTTCTACCGCCGCTGATCTTTCTGATAACTGGCGCGGTCACATTTACCGATGAAACGGGTGCAATCCGTTTTTCACTGGAACGATTTTCGACACTGGCTGCAAGCAGGGGTATCTGGCAAAGCGCGTGGAATTCTTTTGTCTTTGCCGGATTGAGCGCGCTGTTCGCCTTGCTGCTGGGAGGCATTGTCGCCTGGATCGTAGAGCGCACGGACGCGCCGTTCAAACAGCTTGCCTATTTCACCACGATCTTGTCGTTGGGCACGCCTTTCGTGCTTTACACAACCGCATGGCTTCTGCTGCTCTCGCGGTCCGGGCCGATCAACAATCTGTTGAAGCTGATAACCGGATCGCCAACGCCGCCGATGAATGTCTTTGGCATGACGGGAATGGTGATCATCGAGGCATTGCTCTGGTCGCCGCTGGTCTTTCTACTTCTGGGCGGCACGTTGCGCAATTTCAATCCTGAACTGGAAGAAGCCGCCAAGATGAGCGGCGCTCGCACATGGGACACGATCAAGCGCATTACCATGCGGCTATCGCTGCCTTCGGTGCTTGCGCTTGCCATGCTGGTCTTCATCAGAACCATTGAAGCGTTCGAGGTTCCCGCACTGGTCGGCACGCCCGGCCGCATGCATGTCCTGACTACCGATATCTATGACATCATGCATCGAACAAATCCGCCGGATATAGGAACCGCCAGTGCGTTGTCCGTTCTGTTGCTGGCCGTGGTCGGTGTGCTCTTGTTTTACTACAGCAAACTCACCAGAAATGCCGAACGCTTTGCGACCATAACGGGTAAGAGTTTCAGGCCGCGCGCATTTGAGCTTGGGAAGTGGCGGTGGCCGGCGGGCCTGTTTATCGTTCTGTATTTTTTCGTCATGATCGTCATGCCGCTGGCAGTCCTCTTCTGGACGTCGCTGGTTCCCTTTGAAACGTTTCGCATAACCATCATCAAGTCGATGAGTTTTGAAAATTATCGCACGGTCCTGAATTCGCCGCGCAATATAGATCTGTTGCTTAATACGTTCATTATTGCATTGTGTGCTGCGACAGCCACCATGTTGCTGGCGGCACTGATTGCCTGGCTTTCGGTTCGCAAGGCCACCGGCGCGCGTCTGCTCGACCAACTGGCGACTACGCCCCTTGTATTTCCCGGTATTGTGCTCGGCGTTGGCGTGATGCAGTTTTTCCTCAACGTCCCTGTCAGTGTTTACGGCACAATCTGGATTATCGTCTGGGCTTTCATCATCAACTACATGCCCTATGGCGTGCGCTACTCCTATGCCGGCATGTTGCAGGTGCATCGTGAGCTGGAAGAGAGTGCTGCCATTTCCGGAGCCAGCACATTGACGACATTCATGCGCATTGTCCTGCCATTGCTCGCCCCATCGATCATCGCAGGATGGTTGTTCATATTCCTGCTGTCGACGCGCGTGCTTTCCTTGCCGGTGCTTCTGGCCGGGCCGACATCGCAGACCATGGCCGTGGCGATGTTCGATCTTTGGGGAAATGGTCAGGGGCCCGAACTGGCCGCACTCGGCCTGTTGTGGAGCCTGTTGATGACCAGCATCGCGCTGCTGTTCCATTTTCTAGCCAGGCGCTCCGGCACAGGAATGTATGGGCAACAATGACCGCCGGAAAATTTCTCGAACACCATTTCGCACAGGCTCGTGGAGATCGCAGTGACGCAGGGTGATGCAAAAACCGATAAAGTGGATGCGCTGCTCAATCCACGCAATGTCGTGATTGCAGGCGCCAGCGACCGGCCAGGCAATTGGGCCGAGCGCGCCAGACGCAATCTGCAGAAATATGGCTACGAGGGCAGCATCTATGCGTTCAACCCGGCGCGTGATGAGGTATGGGGAGAGATTTGTTACAAGACCTTTGCCTCGTTGCCGGAAAAGCCCGATCACGTTGTGGTGGTGGTGCCTGCCCGCTTTGTTGCATCGACGTTGCGCGAGGCCGCCGCCGCTGGAGCGCGCAGCGCCAATGTTTTCAGCTCCGGTTTCGACGAATCCCCCGATCCCGAAGGGCAGGCTCTGGCTGCCGAACTGAAACAGGTAATTGCCGAAACCGGCCTTGCCGTATGCGGCCCCAACTGCCTGGGAAATTTTTACGCGCCGTCGCGTTTCTTCACGATGACAGATGATCGTCCGCATGATTTTGTCGAGGGACCGGTTGCCTTGTTCGGACAATCGGGCGGCATTGTCATGGCCATCAAGCGCGGGCTGGAAGAACGCGGGCTTATATGCTCCGCACTCGTGACCAGCGGCAATGAAACCGGCCTCAACAGTGCCGATTACATTTCATATTTTGCCGAGCAGCCGGCAATCAAGGTCATCGTCTGTTATCAGGAATCGGTGCGCGACCCGCAGGCTTTTCTGCAAGCATGCCGCAAGGCGCGTGCTGCCGGAAAACCGGTCGTTGTGATGAAGCTCGGCGCATCCGATGAAGGCCGGCATGCCGCGGCAGCGCACACCGGACGTCTGGCCGGATCGCTGGATGCATTTGACGCCATTGCGGGAAAAGCTGGCGCTATTCGCGTGCGCAATCTCGACGATATTGTCGAGACAGTCGAATATCTGGCGCATGCAAAATTGCCGGCAGGAGACCGGGTTTGCGCCATGACATTTTCCGGCGGCATGCGTGGACTTCTACTGGACTGCGCCCATCTCAACGGTCTTCGCTTTCCGGCTTTATCGGCAGAAACTTTGGCCAAACTGGAATCCATCCTTGGCGTCGGCACCATCATGGGCAATCCGCTCGATGCAGGCTTTACCGCCCTTTCCAGCAACAAGGCCTATCTGGAATGCGTACAGGCTCTTGTCGACGATCCGAATGTAGATATCGTTCTGTTGCAGGAAGAAGTTCCGCGCCACCCCGGCTCCGATCGCAAGATCGCCAATCTGCGCGCAGTCAATGACCTTGCGCCAGGGGCGAACAAACCGGTGGTTTTCATGAGCATGATCTCCTACGGTCAGACCGAATATAGCGCCAACCTGCGCAAGGAATTTCCAAACCTTGCCTTCATGCAGGAAGTCGACAAGACCCTGCGTGCCATGCATGTCGTCGCCCGCTATGGCACGCTTGCAACACACCAATCCCCTGCGCCCGCTGCAAATCCTGCCGGTTTGAAACTATTGCGAAGCCACACTGCGCCAGGCGGGCCCGCAAGCCTTAGTGAAATCGCATCCAAAAACCTGCTGGCATCCTACGGCATCTCCTGTCCGCGCGAGATTGTTGCAACCAGTGGCGCTGATGCTGTAGCTGCCGCAGAACAGATCGGTTTTCCCGTCGTTGCCAAGGTCGTCAGCGCGGGCATTGCGCACAAGTCAGACATGGGTGGCGTAAAGGTTGGCCTCAAGGATGCTGCAGCCGTTCGCGCGGCCCATGACGACATCGTCCGCGCCGTGGCTGCATTGCCGGACAATCCGGGCATGCAGGGCGTACTGATTGCCGAAATGGTTTCGGGCGGTCTGGAATGTGTGCTGGGAGCCAATCACGATCCGGAAGTCGGTCCGGTCATCCTGTTCGGAAGCGGCGGGATCGATCTGGAACTCGCACCCGATATCGCATTGTCCGCACCCGTTTTCACGCGTCCGGAAGCGCTGGCGCTGGCAGACCGGACCAAGGCCGGCCGATTGTCCCAGGGCTACCGCGGCCGCCCCCCACTGGACCGCGAAGCACTGGCCGATGCAATCATCGCGCTATCGCAACTCGTGCATGATGGCGCCGGCGCCATCGGATCTGTCGATATCAATCCGTTTGTTTTGCATGAAAAAGGCGGGGTGGCACTGGACGCCCTGGTAATCATGCGGCGCTGAAGGCTCTCGCTGGACCGCTGCAATTCCCGCGTCTATTACAGAACGATCAACGGATTCGCGGAATATTCCGTTTCCGGCCCAGGAGGCTTCTTCATTGCAGCGGCGTGTGCTTGTTCCGTTGATCCTGTCCTGCTCGCTCTTGATGCAGAACCTGGACTCGACGTCACTCATCACTGCCCTGCCCCTGATAGCCAAATCGCTGGGCGTAACACCACTGCGCCTGCACATGGCCGTCACAGCCTATATGCTGGCCTTCGCAGCCTTCCTTCCGCTTTCCGGCTGGGTCGCAGATCGCTTCGGCGCCCGCCGCATATTCCGCCTGTCGATGGCGATCTTTACGCTCTCGTCCATCGCCTGCGGCTATGCGCAATCCTTCGAGCAATTGATTTTCTTTCGCGTCGTGCAGGGATTTGGCGGCGCCATGATGGTGCCGGTAGCGCGCCTGATCATGGTGCGCTCCGTTCCCAAGGCCGATCTCGTCAATGCAATGGTCATCATGGGCCTGCCGTCTTTTATCGGGCCGGTCATGGGGCCCGTGCTGGGCGGCTTTATTGCAACGGTTGCAAGCTGGCGCTGGATTTTCTGGATGAATGTTCCGATCGGACTGATCGGAATGTTTCTGGTCACAAAATATATCGATGACGTGCGCGAAACAAACGTGAAGGCATTCGACTGGACCGGCTTTCTGATGCTGAGTTTTGGCCTGGGCGCAAGTGTGTTTGGCATGGACGCTGTGATGACACGCCACGCAACTGATCCCGTATCCATCTGCCTGCTGTCAGGCGGTGCAATGGCGCTTGGTCTTTACATTTTTCACGCTCGCCGGTCGGACAAACCGATCCTTGATCTGAAGCTTCTGCGCATTCCAAGCTTCCGTATCTCGTTAACAACCGGATCGATTTTTCGTTTCGGTGTCGGGGCAAATCCCTTTCTCCTGCCCATGATGATGCAGGTCGGATTTGGCTATACGCCGTTTCAATCGGGACTGATTACGTGCATGTCGTCGATTGGTGCAATGTTCATGCGGACAATTGCCAAGCGCGTGCTTAAACTATTCGGCTTTCGAAACGTGCTGGTCTGGAATGGTATCATCACAGGGCTTTTTCTTGCCTGTTGCGGATTGTTTCAACCCGACACGCCCAAGATCATCATGATCGCCGTCATATTCATGGGCGGCGTGTTTCGCTCGCTGCAATTCACAAGTCTCAACGCCATTGCCTATGCCGATCTCGAACAGGCGCAAATGAGCCATGCGACAAGCTTCCAGCAAATGTCACAAAGGCTGTCGATGAGTGTCGGCATAGCGCTTGCAGCCACCATCCTGCATGTGTTCACCGGCAATTCCCCGGATGTTCCGGTGGTGGCCTTCAGCTGGGCATTTTTCATCATCGGCGCGATGTCGGCAGTTTCTGCCCTTTGGTTCTTGCGCCTTAAGCCCGAAGCGGGAGCAGAACTTGCCGGGCGGCTCCCTGCCAATGCCCCGTCTGCGCAGGCCGGACCGGTTAAAACACCCTGAAATCAGTACAATCGCAAACGGCACGGTGGTTGCAACACTTTCCCTGCAGGGGCCGATGACCGGCCTAGCGTAAGGCTGAGTGTTTCAAAATGAAAATATTGTCCGTATTCGGCACACGTCCTGAAGCCATCAAAATGGCTCCGCTTGTCCGGATGCTGGCTGGCCGCAGCGAACTGGAGACGAAAATCTGTGTCACTGGTCAGCATCGCGATATGCTGGATCAGGTTCTGGATATTTTCGAAATACGCCCCGACTATGATCTGGCGGTGATGAAGCCCAATCAGGATCTGACCGGCGTGACCACAGATGTCCTGCAGGGGCTGCGCAGCATTCTCGCTGAAGAAAAGCCTGACTGGGTGCTGGTGCATGGCGATACGACAACATCCATGGCTGCAGCAATGGCTGCCTTTTACGCGCGGTGCCGCATCGGACATGTCGAAGCAGGATTGAGAACCGGCAATCTTCTTTCGCCCTGGCCCGAAGAAATGAACAGGGTTGTAACCGACAGCATTGCCGATTTGCTGTTTGCGCCTACTGCCGCCGCGCGGCAACATCTGCTGCTTGAAAAGATCGAACCATCACGCATTGTCGTGACCGGTAACACTGTTATCGATGCGCTGCAGATCGCTGTCGAAAAGGTCCGGCAGAAAGAGCTTCGCGAGAAATTCGATCGGGATTTTTCATTCCTCGACGCCGGCAAACGGCTGATACTGGTAACTGCCCACAGGCGCGAAAGTTTTGGCGATGGCATTCGCAATATATGTGCAGCGCTCAAGACGATTGCAGCGACCATGCCGGACGCCGAGCTGTTGTATCCGGTTCATCCCAATCCGAACATTCTCGAACCGGTAACCGAATTATTGAGCGACATCGCCAATATTCATCTGGTGAGCCCGCAGGACTATCTGCCGTTTGTCTATCTGATGGACCGCGCCGATCTCATACTTACTGATTCCGGCGGCGTACAAGAAGAAGCCCCTGCCCTCGGCAAACCTGTGCTTGTCATGCGCGAAACCACAGAGAGACCAGAAGCCGTAGCGGCCGGAACTGTTGCGCTGGTGGGCACCGAAAGTGAAAAGATTGTCTCCAGGACACAGCATATCTTGCGCGACGAAGCGGTCTATCAACGGTTCGCACGGGCTGCCAATCCCTATGGTGACGGCAAGGCGTGTGAGCGCATCGTCGCTGCCTTGCAAGGCAGACAGATTTTCGAATTTCGTCCGGCGCCTTCGGATGCTCCCCACATCCAGGCTGCGGAATAGAACTAATCCTGACCGGCAAGAAGTTTCCTTACAAGAGGATTTGAGATGAGCCTGCTCCACGATTACAAGCAACCGCAGAACAAGAGACAATCGAAATTCTCCATGCGGCGTCAACGCCCGATTGCCGCCAGCGTCCTTCCGCGATTGGCCGACCATGGTCAGGCGACAACCGACATTTGTATTGTCGGCCTGGGTTATGTCGGCCTGCCGCTGGCAGCGCTGCTGGCTGACAAGGCTTTGCGCATCGCCGGCTGCGATATTCGCGACAGTGTGGTCGAGGCCGTGAACGATGGCCGTATCACAATCGTCGAGCCCCATCTTGATGAGCTTGTCGAAAAGGTCGCCCGCAGTGGAAAGTTGAAGGCGTTTCGTTCGCCGCAACCGGCCAATGCTTTCATCATCGCTGTTCCCACGCCCACGGACGAGCATCACAACGCCGATCTGACCGCAGTGATGAGCGCGGCCCGCTCGATTGCGCCGGTATTGAAGACAGGAAACCTTGTGGTGCTGGAATCCACATCTCCCGTTGGTACAACGGAAGCTGTCGCCGACCTCCTCGCCAGCCTGCGCCCGGACCTCACTTTCCCGCATCAGGCGCCCGGCCGTTCGGATATCATGCTGGCCTATTGCCCGGAACGCGTCCTGCCCGGAGCAGCAATTCGGGAACTCACCGAAAACTCCCGCACTCTGGGTGGCCTTGACCGCCGGAGCGGTGAACAGGCCCGTGAGCTATATGCAAAGTTTGTTACCGGCAAGCTGGCGGTGACCAGCGCCCGGGCGGCAGAACTTTCCAAACTCGCCGAAAACTCCTTCCGCGATGTAAACATCGCATTCGCCAATGAATTATCGATGTTGTGCGACCGTATCGGCGTGAACGTCTGGGAAGTGATTGAAACCGCCAATCTTCATCCACGTGTCAACATCCTTTCACCGGGCGCTGGTGTTGGCGGACATTGCATCCCCGTCGATCCATGGTTTATCCACGAGATGGCGCCAGACATAACGCCATTGGTCAGGACGGCCAGGGAAGTAAACGATTCAAAACCGCACTTTGTGGTCAACAAGATCGTCGAAGCCGTTGGCGAAAACAGGGATGCGAAGATTGCGCTGCTTGGCCTTGCCTACAAACCAAACGTCGACGACATGCGCGAGAGTCCCAGCATTGAGATCGTCGAGGAGTTGATGCGGCTGGGTTATCGGAATTTGCATGCGGTAGAACCACATGCTGAAAGCCTGCCGGACGGCCTTCGCGTCGAAAGCGTTACCCATCATCGCAAGATAGATGGCGCTATCGAACAGGCGGCTGTTGTTGCCGTGCTTGTTCCACACAAGGCATTTGAGCGGATCAAATTGCTACCGATAGGAGATTACGTGCTGATCGACCCTGTCGGTTATGTTCGCTGATCGGACTTGTTTCAAAATGCCGGGTCAGCCAGATTCCATGAGCTGATCTGATCCGGCCGCGCTACATATAATTCCGATGGCGGAAGTTTTTCAGCGAACGCAACAGAATCCTGGCTGACGCCCATGGTCTTGGCATAGCCAAGGATATATTGCTGCAAGACATCATTGTCATGTTCGTCCGGCCGGAACCAGCCACGGCTTGCAAAACTGCGATGCAATATGATCATGCTGCCTGGAGGAAGAACTCGTTTCACACCCCCCATCAACGCATATACGCATGCAGAGGTGCATTTTGCTGCGCTCAGACGAATGCGGAGGTTTTGCCGATCGAAATCCGCTACCCTGGCAACCACTACAGTCGCGCGATATTTTCGAAACATGTGTCCCAGGCGCGCAGCGGCCATGACATACCCACCGGGAAGATTCCAACAGGACCGTGAGACCCTTGGGTCTGTTACCGAATTGATCCTTGACCAGTTTGTCGAACCTGTCGCCGGATGAATTGTCTATATCGCCCTGCGCGACAATGATCGCTTTGCATTTTTTTCCGCAGCCTTCGATACCGCTGGCTGTCAGAACAGAAAATGACATGGTTTGCGCCTGCACCTGTGATGAGCTGCATATCATCGCAATGGCGACCATGACACATGCGAACACCATGCGTCCTGTCCTGCGGCGGGCCGGATCATTCATTGACTGGATATTCACGTCTTCAAAATCCTGACTTGCGCAAAGGACAAGATGGCCAGCACCATATCGCGCAAGAATGGTGTTTCAAAGACCAGACGTATTTTGCGCTTGTCCGTATCCAGGATGATGCAATGCGTGCTTTTTCCAATCGACAGGAAAGTTGCTGAATTGATTGACGACTTATCTATCCGGGAAGGCCAATAGGCCAGATTGACCGGCAGATACGGCAATCGAAGGGGATAAATCACCGACCCTCCATCCAGTTGGACTCCGCGATATTCCAGCCACGCCCACCATGCCAAAATGATCGAAAGCATGAGGAAGATCGGCCCAAGAAAATCCCCTT
The DNA here is from genome assembly GCA_963700795.1 of uncultured Alphaproteobacteria bacterium. GTDB lineage: Bacteria > Pseudomonadota > Alphaproteobacteria > Rhizobiales > Beijerinckiaceae > Terripilifer. The sequence goes on from CAVOYX010000002.1 coordinate 121,647, forward strand.
CAAAGGACGACAGGGTTTGCGAAGCTATAAAAAACGAGAAGACCGCGGCGAGCGAGGTTGCAGCCAACAGAATGGGGTTGCGAATTGGTCCATCGCTGCTTGCCACCAGGCGGCGAAGGATTGCAGGATCCGCACCCGAGGCTTCCTGGGTTTCATGCAGACCGAGTACGCGCGCTACGTCCCGCATGGCAATCCAGCGCGCAGGCGTGGGATGCCATACAAGATCGGAGGGTTTTAATTCCCCCGACGCGTAACGATGCGTCAATTCCTGAAAGCTGACCGGCCCCACAGCCTGACCGCGAAAATCAAAGTGCCATCCATCAGCGTACCGTGCGCGCGCGTCAGCAGATTCATTGACGTTCAAGTCGGCCATCAATTTTGTCGCTCTTCATCTTTTTCGTCCACCAGCCGAACCTGGAAAGAAACGGCATTGCTTCCCAGCTGGCTATTCCGGGGCCGCACTAGCCATCCTGCGGCCATGCCTTGGCGATGAGGACATGCACCGCTTTGCTCAATTGCGGACGCGCATGCTCGTATAATTGTTGTTCAACAATATGGCGTGGTGCATCTTCCGGCGCCTTGAATGGCATGACAATCAAGACCTCCGCGCCCGATGCCTTGTTGGTGAGGGCAATACGGCCCCAATTCTCGCCCCAGTCACAAGTGGCGACAAAATCGCCGCCAGCCGCACCAGTAACCGCTGGCGCAGGGAAACCCCGGGATGGAAGAAATGTATCGTCCTGATCTGGCATCGCCCGTAAACAGTTTTGTCGCCACGCGCGGAACACAGGGGTGTCCGCATGGACTGAATCGAAAGTAACTCAGGTGTAACGGCACTAAGTTGTTTGTGCAACCGAGAGCTGCCCCTTGATGCATAGCTTGCGCTAAGCCGGCCTCAGGTCCGCCTGAGGTTAAAATAACAGGGAAATGAGGCTTTTTACTGGAGCGGGTGAAGGGAATCGAACCCTCGTATGCAGCTTGGGAAGCTGCCGTTCTACCATTGAACTACACCCGCAGCGGCGACACCATATGCGGGCCGCAAGCGCGCGGCAAGTGGCCTGCATGGTGCAATCGGGACCATCCCACCGCCGGCCTCTTGATACAATTTCAGACTCGCGTGTCAGCGCCGCCGAACGTTTCATCGAACGAATAGCCTGCGCCACGTACCGTACGGATGGGATCGAGGTCCCGTCCCCGCGAAATCGCCTTGCGCAAGCGCCCGACATGGACGTCAACGGTCCGGTCATCGATCTCGGCGTTCATGCCCCAGACGGCATCCAGCAGGTGGGCGCGGGAAAACACCCGGCCGGGCTTTTCCATCAAATATTCCAGCAGTCGAAATTCAGTTGGACCCAGATGAATTTCGCGTCCATCGCGGAAAACCCGATGTGTCTGGCGATCAAGTTCCAGCCCGCCCTGCGCCAGGCGATCGGCCACTCTTTCGGGACGCACGCGCCGCAACAAGGCATGCACCCTGGCCATCAATTCGGGCACGGAAAATGGTTTGACAACGTAGTCGTCGGCGCCAACCGACAGCCCGCGTACCCTTTCGCCTTCCTCCCCCCGGGCCGTCAACATGATGACGGGAAGGGTTTTCGTCATGTCCCTGGCGCGCAACCTTCGGCAGAGTTCAAGGCCGGAAACGCCTGGCAACATCCAGTCGAGTATCATCAGATCCGGGATGTTTTCGGCGAGCATGACTTCGGCATCATCACCCCGCTCGGCACGTATGACACGAAATCCTTCGGCCTCAAGATTATAGGCAAGCAGCATCGACAATGACGCCTCGTCTTCCACAATCATGATGCTTGGCGTTGAGCCCCTGGCCTGGGTCCGACTTTCAACCATGGAAAGCTGATGCCTTTCGTAAATGCTATAATTTTCGGGCGGCAAACGTTTCAGACGACCTTCACCGAACCCATGTCAGTCATCGACTTCGGCCTGTCAATCGGCAGACTTTCACCCGTGACGATGTAGTGAATGGTCTCCGCGATATTGGTAGCGTGATCGCCAATGCGTTCAATGTTCTTCGAACAGAACAAAAGATGCGTGCAGTAAGAGATGTTTCTCGGATCTTCCATCATGAAGGTCAGGAGATCGCGAAAAATTGCGTCTTCAATAGCGTCGATTTCCGCATCGCGAAGCCAAATTTCGTAGGCAGCTTCCTTGTCGCGCATGGCGTAGGCATCGAGCACATTCTTCAATTGAAGCGCCGCCACTTCACCCATGTGTTTGAGGCCAACTGCGGCACGGGGAACGCGCGCATCCGCACTGATCTTGATCGAGCGCTTGGCGATATTCTTGGCGAGATCACCGACGCGTTCCAGATCGCCGGCTATGCGCATCGCGCCAACCAGTTGCCGCAAATCAATTGCCATCGGTTGACGTTTTGCAATCATAAGCACAACGCTGATCTTCCACATCGCGTTGCAGGGCGTCGAGCCCGGGATCGGCAGCAACCGTTTTGCGCGCCAGATCCGTATCAAGATTTGACAACGCTTCCATCGAATCCACGAGCATCTTCTCGGCGATGCCGCCCATCTCTGCGATGCGTTCGCCAAGATAGTTCAGTTCGGTGTCGTAGGATGTAACAATGTGATTAGCCATGGGCTTATCCTGTCTTGTGGCAGCTAGCCAAAACGTCCGGTGATGTAATCCTGGGTGCGCTTGTCCTTTGGCGCGGTAAAAATCGAGTCCGTTGTACCTTCCTCGACCAACACACCAAGATGGAAAAAGGCCGTGCGCTGCGAAACACGTGCGGCCTGCTGCATGGAATGGGTCACGATGATGATCGTGTAATTCTCGCGCAATTCATCGATCAACTCCTCGACGCGAGCCGTAGCAATGGGATCAAGCGCCGAGCAAGGCTCATCCATCAGGATGACTTCCGGGCGGGTTGCAATGGCGCGCGCGATACAAAGCCGTTGCTGCTGCCCGCCGGAAAGCGAGGTTCCCGGCTCCAGCAACCGGTCTTTCACTTCCTTCAGCAAACCTGCCTTCTCAAGGCTGGTATGCACAATTTCGTCCGTTTCCGTCTTCGTGGAAACAAGTCCGTGGATGCGCGGGCCATAGGCCACATTGTCATAGATGGATTTGGGGAACGGATTGGGCTTCTGGAAGACCATGCCGACGCGGGCGCGCAGCTCAACCACATCAAGATCCGGCGAATAAATGTCCACACCGGCGATTTTAATCTCGCCCGTAACGCGCGCTATGGGAATGGTATCGTTCATCCTGTTAACACAGCGCAGAAACGTCGATTTTCCACAGCCCGATGGCCCGATAAAGGCCGTTACCGAATTCCGCGGAATATCAACATTGACGTTAAACAGCGCCTGCTTTTCCCCGTAGAAAACACAGACGTCACGCGCAGTGATTTCCGTTGGATGCATCGCGAGAGGCGCCTCGACACGCGCGCCCGCCATTGGCTTCAAATTCTGTTCCATTGTGTACATCCTCTGGATTACCACTTCCGTTCGAATTTCTGGCGCAGCCATACTGCGCCTGCATTCATGACGAACAGAAACATCAACAATACGATTGTGGCGCCCGCCGTGCGTTCGACAAAGCCGCGCTCGGCAGACGTCGCCCACATATAGGTTTGCACAGGCAACGCCGTTGCCGGATCAAGGGGTGATGCAGGAACGTCCACCACGAAAGCGACCATTCCGATCATCAAAAGAGGGGCTGTTTCGCCCAGCGCGCGAACAAGCCCAATGATGGTTCCGGTCAATATGCCGGGCAATGCCAGCGGCAGCGTGTGATGAAACAAGGTCTGCATGCTGGACGCGCCAACACCCAACGCCGCCTCGCGAATGGATGGCGGAACCGCACGTATCGACGAACGCGTCGCGATGATAATGGTCGGCAGGGTCATCAATGCAAGGACAAGTCCACCTGCAAGAGAAGCCGATCGCGGCAACCCAAACATGTTGATAAAGATAGCCAGACCCAGAAGTCCGAAAACGATGGAGGGCACGGCGGCAAGATTGTTGACGTTGACTTCGATCAGGTCTGTCCAGATGTTTTTGGGAGCGAATTCTTCCAGATACGCGGCCGCGGCCACGCCCAGCGGCACGGCAAGCAACAGCACTGTAAGCATCATGAAAAACGATCCGACCAGCGCAACTGCCAAACCGGACGTTTCCGGCTGGCTCGATGCGCCGAAGCGGAACAGACCAGTATTGAAGTTTTTGTTGGCGATCCCTTTCGCAACGAGCTTGTCCACCCATGCAACCTGAAGATCATTCAATTGACGGCTTTGCTCTGGCGTCTTGCGGCTGATGGTGCCTTTCAACAGGGCGTCGACATTTCCATGCGCCAGAAGAGACAGTTTTATTGTCTTGCCGATAAGTGCCGGATCGGCGAGCACCTGGTCGCGTATCTGGACATCGACACCGCGCGACAGAAGATTGTTCAGATCGCGGCGCTGCGGGCGTGACAGTTTGGAGTATTCTGTATCCAGAGCGCGCGCCAATGCATCGCGCGCGATCTTGTTATAATCGGCCAGGCGCAAGGCGTCCGAATCCGTCTTGCCTTCCGGCGCAATCACATCCTTGTCGAGAGTGACATCAAGATTGTATCCGGTCTGCATGAATGCACCGATACCTTGGGTGACTATCGACGAAAACAAGACAATCAAAAACGCTCCGGCAAACAGCAAGGCAAAAATACCATACCATTGAAATCGCCTCTCGGCTGCGTAACGTCTTTTCAGCAATGCTTCCCGTTTTTGACGATTATTCGCCGGGAGCTTTTCTGATGTGGAAAGTGCGGCTGCATCACTCATCAGTCGTACTGCTCCTTGTACTTTCTCACGATATACAGGGCGTAGATGTTGAGCCCCAGCGTAACTACAAACAGGGTCAATCCCAGAGCAAAAGCGACGAGCGTTTGCGGGCTGTCGAATTCCAGATCTCCGGTAAGCTGACTGACGATCTTGACCGTGATGGTGGTGACCGGCGCACCTGGATTAATGGTCAGGTTTGCGGCAATGCCCGCAGCAAGAACCACAATCATCGTCTCGCCTATTGCGCGGGACGCGGCCAGAAGCACTGCACCGACGATTCCCGGCAGAGCAGCAGGCAGCACGACCTGACGGATTGTTTCCGATTTTGTTGCACCAAGTCCAAGTGAACCCTCCCGCAAGGATTGGGGCACAGCCGTTATGATGTCATCCGAGAGCGAGGACACGAAGGGAATGATCATGACACCCATCACGATGCCAGCGGTCAGAACCGAATTACCGGAGATGGTGAGTCCGAAATAGCTTCCAAGCGTCCGCAGGAACGGGCCAAACGTCACGAGCGCGAAGAAACCGTAAACAATTGTTGGAATGCCGGCGAGTACTTCGAGCAAAGGCTTTGCGACGTTGCGAGTCCTGCGGCTGGCATATTCGGCCATGTAGATGGCTGCGAACAAGCCGACCGGTACAGCAACCAGCAGTGCGACCAGCGAGATGTACAGTGTGCCCCACGCCAGGGGTAGCAGGCCGAACTGGCCGCCTGCTCCGCCTTCGCTACCGGCCGCAGAAAAGCGCGGATCCCATACCGTGCCGAAGAAGAAATCAATTGGCGAGACGCTTTGAAAGAAGTGCAATGTTTCAAACAACATCGACCAGACAATACCGATCGTTGTGAGTACTGCTACCGCCGATGAACCAATAAGCGCCCACAGGATCACCCGTTCAACTGCGTTTCTTGCGCGCAGGCGTGGATTGAGCCGCCAGTAACCCCACACAAATCCTGCAATCAAAAAAAGACCTGCCAGCAACGACAGGGCGAGACTTGAACGTGTCTCATAACGCACTTTTTCAAAAGCAGCTTTCAACGTGAAAGGTTCTGGCGCAGAACCCAACGCGATGCCGCGTGACTGGAAAATCTTTTGCGCCTCGTCCTGGCTCGCCAGACCCTGCTGGGCCCGCGCCAGAGTTTGGCGTTGTTGCGGATCGGCCTTTTGAATTCCCTCCGCCATGACCGCGATGCGGCTCATCGTCAGGGACAATTGCCCGGCGGATTTTTCCTGTACGGATGCCGGCAGATTGGACAGCAGCATGCGCTGAATCGCGACCGGTCCGATTGCAGACCACAGAACTATCAGAGCAAGCGCCGGCAGCGCCGTCCACAATGCAAGATAGGCTCCCGAATATGCAGGACGGGAATGCATTTTTGTTCCTGCCGGGGCCGCGTGCAAACGCACCCGGGCAATATTCTTGCCCGCAAAGAATGCGATCAAGACTGCGATAGCGAGAATTGTCAGCAGATAAGCAACTGGCACGCAGCACCCCCAGGGGAAAAAATTCTCCGGATTGCCTGATATCGCTACCCGGAGAACCTTATTCGGGCCTGAACCGCAAATCATAAAAATAGGCGGTCAAGGCGAACTCTTTTTCGTGGGCCGGATGAGATGAGCCAAGTCACCTCATCCAGATTTCATAATCCAAATCACATCGCCCACATTACATTGTCCGATTTACATGGACTTCATGGCTTTCACCTGGCCCTGCAGAGCCTGGAATTCGCTGGCAGGCAGCGGCACCAGACCGTATTCAGCCAGCGGGCCTTCAGATCCGATCATGCGCTTGGATGTGAAGAACTCGACATATTCCTTCAGGCCAGCAACCGCGCCGATATGGGCCTTCTTGACGTAGAAGAAGAGCGGGCGGGAAACCGGATATTTTCCGGAAGCCACGGTATCAACGCTCGGCGAAACGTCATCGACGGTTGCCACTTTCAGCTTGTCGGTATTGTTTTCATAGAAGGACAGACCGAACACGCCGACACCCTTCGGGTTGGACTTGATGCGCGCCAACGTCTCTGTGTAGTCGCCATCAATATCGACAGTGCCACCGTCCTTGCGGACCATGACGCAGGCCTTGTCGGCTTTCTTCTTATCACCGCCCATAGCATTGGCATGCAACTTGGCGCCGCCAGTAGCAACGCAACCGGCATGCATGACCTTTTCTTCAAAGACTTCACGGGTGCCGTGCTTTTCGCCCGGGATATAGGCGATGATTCGGAAAGGCTGGCAGCGATGCGTTTACATCTTTCCAGGTCTTGTTGGTGTTTTTCACCATCTTGTCGCCGGCGGGAATGGAATCGGCAAGCGCCAGAAAGATGTCCTTGGGGGTCAGCTTCCATTGGCCTGCCGATGCGTCGACCGCAAAGACAATACCATCATAGCCGAATTTGATTTCGACGATGTCGGTCACGCCGGCCTTGGCGCAAGCCTGCCGCTCTGCCGATTTTATCGCGCGCGAGGAATTGGCAATATCAATCGTCTTTTCGCCAACACCCATGCAGAATTGCTTGAGGCCAGCGGACGATCCGCCAGATTCAACGACGGGCGTTTTGAACTTGGAAAAAGCTTTGCCGAATTGTTCAGCGACTATGTTGGCATAGGGCAACACTGTCGACGAACCGGCAATCTGCAATTGGTCACGGGCGATGGCAGGGCCAGCCAGCAGGGTAAATGAGACGAACGCGGCGGCGCTCAGGCGGGGTGAATGTTTGATCACGAAAACTCTCCATTTTCTGGACGGCTGCGGTCAGGCGGTGTCTGCCTCCGCATTGCGCATTGGGCGCGGCCCTTTGGTAGGTGCCAGCCATGATGGGTATATGAATTTTAGATGACAGTAATATTACAGGCTATATATTTGATTTTATGAGATTTAATAGAATGCCCGTTGTGCATAACCCGGAACTAGGCGCCCCGGTCGAGGATAATCTTGAATGTCGAACCTGCACCCGGCGCGGAGTTCGATCAGAAATTTGCCACGGTGGCGGGCCACGATGTGCTTGACGATAGCAAGGCCAAGGCCGGTACCGCCCTTGGCGCGGCTCGCAGGAGCATCCACCCGGTAGAACCGCTCGGTGAGGCGCGGCAGGTGTTCGGCAGCAATACCGGGCCCGTTATCGGCGACAGCAAAAACCCAGTTGTTGCCATCCGCGCGCAACGAAACTTCGACTTTCGCCGTCCTGCCAGCCACACCGACACTGTATTTGATGGCATTTTCTATCAGGTTTTCAATGACCCGTATGAGTTCGTCGCGGTCACCGGCCACCACTGCTTCGCCGGGAAGTTCCAGCACCAGCTGCACAGAATTCTCTTCCGCGACAGCTTTCAGACTGCCTGCCACTTCCCGGACGATTGCCGCAAAATCCACCCTGCTCTGCGGCCTGACGTGCAGGTTCTGTTCGATGCGCGACAGCGAAAGCAGTTCGTTGATCAAGCGGGCCATGCGCCTGCCCTGATCGGCCATGACGTTCAGAAACTGCTCCCGGGCCGCAGGATCATCCTTTGCAGGCCCCTGCAGGGTTTCGATAAAACCCAGCATGGAAGCCAGCGGTGTGCGCAACTCATGGCTGGCGTTGGCGATAAAGTCGGTACGCATGCGGTCAACGCGGCGCGATTCCGACATGTCACGCATGACGAAAAGAGTATAGGCGGCGTTCAGGATGGAAAGTCTCGCGATCCGCACGTCGAACAACCGCGTGGCAGGCAGGGCCTCGCTCCAGATGACGTTTTCAGCTTCGCCACTGCGCGCAACACGCCGCGCCGCTTCCAGCATCTCGGGCGCGCGTATGCCCATGGCAAGGCCCGCCCCGGTTCGCAGGCCTGGCGCCACCCTGCCTGCCGGACCGTTCAGCGCCAGCACGCGGAGATCGCCGGACGTAATCACCGCCGGGTCGCCAAGCGCATTCACAATTGAAGATAATTCGTTTCCGGTGTCTTCCGCCATTGGAAATGGCCTTTCAAACACGAAGCGGCTGCTGCATCGTCGGTTGCACCGATAGGACAAAGCATGTGACCTGTTCAAGTCACAGGCGAACAAATAGTTTTGTGCCGGGTTCGGAGTTATGCGGGCTCATGGTATTATGACCAGAGATCGCCAATGGCTTGTTTGGGCAGGCAAAACCGGGGAATTGAAATGGGCAAGAAATCTGAACAGGCGGGCAAAGCGGCCAGGAAGAGTGCTCCGGAAAAAGCGCCTGTGTTCGATATTCGCATGCCGCAATTACCGGATCGCATCGACGATGCGGCGTTACAATCGGGCGGTTTTCCCTATGACGGCAAACTGAAGACTTCACATTACGAAGAAGAATTGCGGGAACTGCAGATCGAATTGCTGAAGGCCCAGGACTGGATCAAGAAAAGCGGAGAACGGGTTGTCCTGTTATTCGAGGGCCGCGATTCAGCCGGCAAAGGTGGCACGATCAAGCGATTTATCGAGCATCTCAACCCCCGTTCGGTAAAACTGGTGGCACTGGGAAAACCCACAGAACAGGAACAGGGGCAATGGTATTTTCAGCGCTATGTCGAACATCTTCCAACGCGCGGAGAAATGACCATTTTTGACCGCTCCTGGTACAATCGCGCCGGAGTGGAAAAAGTGTTTGGATTTTGCACGCCGCAGCAAACTGAATCGTTCCTGGCGGAAGTGCCCGGATTTGAGTCCATACTTGCCCGCGATGGAAAATTTCTGATCAAGTATTTTCTGACCATTGGTCCGGAGATGCAGATGAAGCGCCTGCATTCGCGCTGGCATGATCCGTTGGCCCGCTGGAAACTTTCCGACATCGATTTCAAAGCCATCGACAAGTGGGAAGACTATTCCGAAGCTTATGAGACCATTCTCAAGCGCACCGATTCTGCTGCCGCGCCCTGGATGGTCTTGCGCGCCAACGACAAGCGACGCTTGCGGCTGGAAGCCATACGCCATCTTTTGAAATCGCTTCCCTATTCGGGCAAGGACGAGAAACTGACCGCCAAGCCGGATTCGAACATCGTGCTGCCGGCTGCGACGTTTCTGGGACTGGGCGGCGAAGAGGACAAGATAAGCTGGGGATGAGACGGTGTGGTCAATCACCCTCGACGCGCGCACGTCCTGACCGATAGATATCAACGGACGTTATTTGGGCACATCCTGATGGCTCATTTCCGCGCGCAGCCCGCGCCAGCGGCGCCAAATTTCATTGGCGCCCAGCAAGGCAAAGGCAAACACGAACGGAACAACATAATAAATAAGGCGGAATAACAGAAGCGCGGCCAGCAGTGCTTCCACCGATGTGGAAGGAACCATGTTGATGATGGTCACTTCAAATGCGCCAATGCCACCGGGCGCATGACTGGCGATACCAAGCAGACACCCCAACACATAAATTGCAACGAATGTCATGAACCCGAGGCCATGACCTTCCGGCAGCAGGATGTAGAGCGCAGCCGATGCGCACAACAGATCGATCGTTCCAAGCATGAGCTGACCGACAGTTAGTTTAAATCCGGGCAATTCAAGCACGATACCCTTGACACTGAGCCGTCTGCGATGGCGCGAGACCCAGATTATATATAGCAATATGCTAGCAACCGCGGCACAACCCAGCGCGAAATTGAAACTGGCAGTGAGTTGATTGACTTGTGCGATATGACCCGGCCGCAACATGAATGCGATGCCAATCATCAAAACCATTCCGAGCCAGAACGTGATTCCCGAAATCAGCGTGAGACTTGCCACATTGGCTGCGCTAACGCCCGCACGGGAATAGATCCAGTAACGCACAGTGCCTGCCGTAACGAGCGGAAACCCGAGCGTGAAAGAAATTGCATAACTCGTGAACGAGGCAAGCGCCGTAGTGGCAAAATGCACTTTCAGCTGTAATTGGCGAATTGCTACTGCATCATATCCCGTCAAAGCCAGATAAGAGATTGCTGTGAACAGGAACGCAGCCGCGAACTGCTCCATTCGCATGGCCTGCACGGCCAATCGCATGGCGTGATAATCTGTTGTCAGCAATATCCGTGTAACGATGATCGCTGACAGGAACAGGATGAGCGTGCTGAAGCCGGTGGCCAGAATGCGGATCCAGAAACGACGCCTGTCCGCATTCAGTGCGGAATTGTCTGGCGCGTCTACGGTCCGGCTTTCCTGAATCGACCCGGCCTTGGCAATTGTACCTGAAATATCTTTTTGCACGAATTCCTGTCCGCAATTACATGCTGTTTATGGCGAAGCGGCAGCGCCGCTGCAAGAGTTTCCGGTATTTGCCCTGGGGCATTGTTCAAACCTCGTTATCTGGCACGTCGTGTCACGAAATTTGACCAATCAGCGTCATCGACGCCTTCCAGCCACGACAGAGCGCAATTGACTCGCGGCTGATGGCAGGAATTTGACGAAACCAAAACCTTGTGTGTCACCGGATGCATGACAGGGGCGCAAGCGCCCGCGCAAAGGGCTCGGCCACTGCCGAAGGGCTTGTCGAGGCCGGCTGTTCCGGCCGGGAGCCGATCTTGATGCCTGCGGCTGTCAAAAATGACGAAATTACCACCCCTTCGATGACAGGGCGTGAGGCTGGTGGCGCCAGACCGGCAAGTTTCGTTTGATCGCCAAAACCGGCAAAGCCAGCAATGACCCCCGATTGGGTGGACAGCAAGGCGCCAGTGCCACTCACCGGCATAGCAGCATGCAAGCGCTTATTTCCGTCCGCCGTGCGGAGCTGCCCGCGTGTCAGGGATATCTGCGGATCACCGACGGGGCCCGTGGATTCGGCGAACAGGGCAAAGACCGCCTGATCGCCCTCGACCGGCTTGAAAACCGGGACGACCGGCGAACCGCCGCCAACCGGAGCACGCATCAGGGCAAGGCCGGTTGTCCGGTCGTGCGCCAGCAAGGTTGCAGGCGCCTTGCCGATGCGTGGTTCCCGGCAGGCGCCGGGCCCCAGCACTGTCACATACGTATCTGGAGCAACCGCCAGCGCGGTAGCCGAGACCATCACAAGCGGCGGCGCAGGTTGCTCGGGCTTTTTACTGTCCATCAAGGCTGCAGTCGCAAAAGGCTTGAAACTGTTCGACGTGGCTATGACAAGCTTTTCGAAAATGCGGCGCTGAGACTTCGGATATGTGAGCGTAAAGGCCCGCAACAATGGTTTGCCCGAACCCTCTCCACTTGCAGCGCGTGTATAGACAAATTCATTTGCCCGTTCTGCGGTCACGACAAGAAATTCGCTGCGCAGCACGCCATAAGTCACTTTCTGCCCGGGAACATTGCGTAAATCGGCATAGAGCTTCTTCAGGTCGGCTTGTTCACCTGACAATTGAAACAAGGAAAGCTGCGCCTGCTTGTTGGCGGACAGATAAGTTGTTCCCGACCGGCCGGCAGAAGTGCGGGGCAAAATCTTCGCAGGCAAGCCAATTGTGATACCGGAGACCGGATCCCGGATTTCCCGAAAGCCTGCACCGGCACGCGCGCGCGCTGCAAGTTTGTCCAATGCGTCTATATCCTGCGACGATAACATGCCGTCACCAGCGCTCTTGCTGATCCGCTTTTCGAAGGCCCGGATAGCAGCATGCGTCATGCGGCCGAACTCGCCGTCGACACCGCCCTTGTAATCACCGCTCCAGACAAGGTTGTCCTGAATCTTGCGCCGGACAGCCTCCGGCAAGGCCTCGAAAGCCTCGCGTGCGGCATCCAGAGGCGAGGCGCTCTCGCCGCGTGCAACCCCGGAATTGTTGCCGCCCTGGGCCAGCGCAGGCGCCGGCAAGAAAACAGGCGAGACATTCATTGCCGCCAGCGCAGCAAGAACCGTCATATTGGTGCGGAATTTTTGCAGCATATATGCACTCCAGCGCGCGGTCGTTGCGGCCATATACGTTTCCACGAATGTGTAAGTCATCCCCGCCCCATATTCGCCAGCCAAACTGGCACATGTGCTCGCGACCGTTCCACCCGCATGCTGCATGCAGCAGGGAGGGATCGCAATCGAAAATTTTGTCACGGCAAAACGAAATTGTATGTGCGAAATCACACATTTGACACGTTCAAACCCTGTTCTCTAGGGGCTGGAGACGTGTCATTATCCTTTCCGTACCATTGCGCACATTGCTGCGACGGTGCCGTTGGCCGATGTCAGTACCTGCTCGCGACTGATCGCAATAGCTGTCGGGCGAAGTTTGTCGAACCTGCATATTCTGGAGCTGCTCATGCTTTTCTCCGCTTCCACCAAACCAGCCCGCACGATTTTGGCGCGCCTGTTTATCCTTGCCGGACTGGCAACAGCAGCCCCTTTGGCAACATTCCCCATCGCTCCTGCAGCGGCACAAACCCAGAGCGGCACCACCAAGCGCTATGTGGATGAAAATCTCGACAGCAATGGTGTCCGGCTTCTGGGCCGGCTGCAGAAATCGATCCCCGCAGCCCAACGCAATCTGTCGGCCACTCAGAATTTCAACCGCGGCATGCAGCTTCTTCGCGAGGATAATCCGATTGCTGCCTTGCCTTCGCTGGCCGCTGCAGTTGCCATGGCGCCCGAAGACGGAACCATGTGGTATCAATTGTCCCGTGCCAACATTCTTGCATCTTTGAAAAACCGCAGCATCCGCTGGAGCCTTTTGGGCGATGCAACCACTGCCGCATATATCGCTTATCAAAAATACCGCACGCCCGTACTTGAGGCGCAGGCACTTGTCGTCCTGGGAGATTCATATGGCCATCGCGGTGCATGGCGTCAGACAATCAATAACTACAAACTGAGTCTGGAACTCAACGATGTTGCGCAAGTCCGCAAGCTCTACGAAGAATACCGCGCCAAATACGGCTTTCGTATTCGCGACTACAAGGTTGACAGCGATTCCCTGCGCCCGCGGGTGTGTTTCAATTTTTCCGAACCGCTTGCAAATGGCAAAGTGGATTTTGCTCCCTATGTCGCAATTGCTGGTAGCGCCAATGGCGCAATCGTAAAAGAAGGCAGCCGGCTCTGCGTGGAAGGACTGAAACACGGCCAGCGCTATTCCATGGTCCTTCGACAGGGCCTGCCGTCGGCGGTCGGCGAAAGCCTGCTCAAGTCGGCTGATTACGAAATATTCGTTCGCGATCGCGCGCCGCAAGTGCGCTTCACCGGCAAGAACTATGTGCTGCCGCGGGTTGGCCAGGAAGGTATTCCGGTTGTCTCGACAAATACCGACAAGATCGCCCTCGATATTGTTCGCGTCGGCGATCGCAGCTTGCTGCAAACCGTACGCTCCGATGATTTTCTGGCACAGATCGGCACCTACCGCGCCCGCGAATTATTGCAGAACCAGGGCTCGAAGGTCTGGACCGGCACTGTCGACGTCAAGCCCCAGCAGAATGAAGACGTGACAACTGCAATACCGGTTCTGGATGCGGTCAAGAAGCTTGAACCGGGCGTCTATGTGATGCTCGCGGTGACCGGTGACAAGTCCATCTCGAAGCGTGTTGAAGATAACGACGATTTTGTCGACGATATTGCGACCCAATGGTTTGTTGTCTCCGATCTGGGAATCACGTCGTTCTCGGGAACAGATGGCGTGCACGTGATCCTTCGCTCCCTGGCCACCGCCAAGGCCTTGGGCGACGTCGAGGTGCGCCTGATTGCGCGCAACAACGAAGTGCTGGCGACCCTGAAAACCGATGCCAATGGCTATGCGAAATTCGCTCCGGGTCTGTCACGGGGAACCGGTGGCCTGGCGCCCGGCCTTGTCGTGGCAAGCGACAAGAGCGGTGATTACAATTTTCTGGACATGGTGCAGACGGCTTTTGATCTGAGTGATCGCGGCGTGAAGGGCCGCCCTGCTGCAGAACCGCTTGATGCCTTTGTCTATGCAGAACGTGGCGTCTATCGCTCCGGCGAATCCGTCAACCTGACTGCACTCCTGCGCGATGCGAAAGGCTCACCGGTTACCGCAATGCCGCTGACAATTGTCGTACGCCGTCCCGACGGTGTGGAGTACAAGCGCAGCCAGGTATCCGATCAAGGGCTTGGTGGCCGGGCGACAACGGTGGCGCTGTTGCCAAGCGTGCCGACCGGTACGTGGCGCGCGCAGGTTTACGCTGATCCGAAAAGTCCGGCGATCGGCGAAACGACATTCCTCGTGGAAGACTATGTTCCCGAAAGGCTCGACCTGACCCTGACACCCAAGGACAAAATCCTGATCCCCGGTGAAGCGGCAAAAATCGACGTACTGGCGCGCTTCTTGTACGGAGCGCCAGGCGCCAACCTGGCTGTCAACGGCGAGATGTACACGCGGCTTGCCGCCAGCGGGTTTGTGCCCGGTTTCAGTGGCTACCGTTCGGGACTTGAAGATCAGGAATTCGAATCCGGCAAGACCGACATTGAAGGCGGGCTGAAAACCGACGCCAGTGGCAAGACAATTGTCGAGACCGACATACCATCCGTCTCCACCCACCGGCCGGTAGAGGCAAGGTTTGTCATCCGGGCTTCCGAACCAGGCGGCCGTGCTGTCGAACGTGTGGTGACCCTGCCGATACGTCCGGCCAAGAGCATCATCGCGGTCAAAAATGCATTTGATAACTTGCGCGATGGCTCCAGCGCGACGTTCAATGTCATTGCCCTTGATCAGGAACTCAAGCGCATCGCCGGCAAGAACCTGCGCTGGACGCTGTATCGCGTGCGCAATTCCTATCAGTGGTACAATTCCGAAGGCCGCTGGAAGTTCGAGCGCGTGAAATCCTCGCAACGGATGACGGAAGGCCAACTGGATGTGTCCGCGGAGAATTTCGCGACCATTGCGATGCCAGTGAATTGGGGCGGATATCGCCTGGACATCGTCACCGAGGATGGCTCCCTGGCTCCCGTGAGCGTGAGCTTCTACGTCGGCTGGTCGGGTGAAGCATCGGCCAACACACCTGATCTTCTCGACGTGACACTCGACAAGAAGGAATATGCCCAGGGCGACCAGCTGAAGCTTCGTGTGCATTCGCGCTTTGCCGGCAAGGCAACGGTCGCGATCATAGGGACTTCCATGCACGACATGGTTCTTGCCGATCTGAAAATCGGTGACAATGACATTACCATTCCGGTGAAAGCCGATTGGGGCGCAAGCGCCTATGCGGTTGCATTCGCGCACCGCCCTCTCGACAGCCAGGCACGGCGGATGCCCGGCCGTGCCTTGGGCCTGGCAGCCTTCTCGGTTGATTCCGACAAACGCAAACTGAATGTCGCCATTGAGACGCCGGACAAGACGCTGCCACGCAGCAAGCTTGCCATACCGGTGCGCATTGGCGGACTGACGCCGGGAGAAGAAGCCTATGTTACTGTCGCTGCGGTGGACGTGGGCATTCTCAATCTCACACGTTATGCAACGCCCAATCCGACGCCGCATTTCTTCGGGCAACGTCAATTGTCTGCAGAGATCCGGGACCTGTACGGATTGTTGATCGACGGCATGCAGGGCACGCGCGGTGCTGTGCGCAGTGGCGGTGACGCTGCCGGACCCGGCGTTGAAGGCAATCGCCCGACGCAGGAACCAATGTCGCGATTCTCCGGACTTGTAAAAGTTGGTGCAGACGGCGTTGCCACAGTGGAGTTCGACCTTCCCGCTTTCAACGGCACGGCACGCATCATGGCCGTGGCATGGTCGAAATCGCGGGTGGGGTCAGCAGAAAAGAATATCTTCATTCGCGATCCCGTGGTCGTGCAGGCCACACTGCCGAGGCTTTTGAACTATGGTGACGCCTCGCGCTTCCATGTTCAGATCGACAATGTCGATGGCCCGCCGGGCGATTATGCAGTGGAGTTCGATATTCGCGGACCCGTCGCTATCGCAGCAACTGCCCTGCGGCACAGTTTCAAGCTTGCTGCCAAGCAACAGGCTACATTCACGGTGCCGGTTTCTGCATCAGGCATCGGAACGGCGCAAATTGACATGCGCTTGACCGGGCCCAATCTCGATGCGCCGCAATCCTTCACGCTTGCGTATAGCTCCGGGAACATCGGACCTTTACCGCCGGACGGTACGCAATATCCCGGCTGGTGAATCGATCACGCTGTCGAACGATCTGATAGCCGATTTCCTTCCCGGCACCGGCTCCATATCCCTGGCGGCATCACCTTATGCAGGCATCGATGTACCAGCGCTGTTGCAGGCGCTGGACCGTTATCCCTATGGCTGTTCGGAGCAGATCGTCAGCCGCGCCATGCCGTTGCTATACGTCAACAAGCTGGCGCCTTCGGGCCGTCTGGCGCTCGACGGCGATGCAAAGGAACGCGTCCAGAAAGCTATCGACCGCGTCATGGCGCGGCAGGACTCGGCTGGACGTTTCGGCCTCTGGTCTGCCGACAGCACAAATGATCTGTGGCTGGATTCTTTTGTCACCGACTTTCTGACAAGAGCCCGCGAGAATGGTTACACCATTCCGCAGCGCGGCTTCGATCAGGCGCTCGACTGGTTGCGCAACAAGGTCGCCAATACAACGGACATCAATGCGGGCAACGGTTCGGAAATCGCTTATGCGATCTACGTTCTGGCGCGCAACGGGCGTCCGGTGATGGGCGATCTGCGCTATCTGGCTGAATCCAAGATCGGCGACTTCAAGACGCCGCTGGCGCGTGCGCAGATCGGAGCAGCGCTTGCGCTTCTGGGTGATCGCGGCCGCGCGGCGCGTGCATTCGAATCAGCCGGCGCTGCACTGACCAGCGCACAATCATCCAGGTATTCACGCGCTGATTATGGCTCGTTGCTACGCGACAGCGCAGGTTTCCTTGCGCTTGCAGCCGAAGCAAACGCTGGCGCGAACCTGATCAGTCAGGCAGCGTTGAAAGTGCAGCAGGCACGCAGCACTGCTACCTACACCAGCACGCAGGAAAATACCTGGATGGTTCTGGCTGCGGCGTCGCTTGCCGACAAGGCAAACGACATGGCCTTGTCCATCGACGGGCAGGCGCACAAGGGGTCCTTCTATCAAACGTGGCGCGGCGCTGCGCTGGAAGGCAAGTCCGTCCGCCTGACCAACAACGGGCAATCGCCAATCGTGGCGGTTCTTACAACTTCGGGCTCGCCCGCTGTGAAGGAACCGGCAGAATCGAAAGGCTATCAGTTAGAACGCAGCTTCTACACGCTTGACGGCAAGCCGGCTGACCTTGCCAACATCCGTCAGAATGACCGGCTCGTAACAGTGCTCAAGGTCACCGAGACAGAGGCCGCCTATGGGCGCCTGCTGCTTGTGGACCTGCTCCCGGCCGGACTGGAAATCGACAATCCGAAGCTTGTCGACAGCGGTTCGATCTCAGGTCTGCCATGGCTCAAAAGCAATATATCGCCCTTGCATACCGAATACCGCGATGACCGTTTTGTTGCGGCCTTCCACCGCACGGGACGTGACAAGGCCTTCTTCTATGCGGCCTATATCGTGCGCGCGGTAACGCCGGGGCGCTACGTCCTGCCACCTGCAACCATCGAGGACATGTATCGCCCCGACAGATTTGGCAGAACGGCTTTTGGCACGTTGAGCATAGCAGGACCGCAATAATGTCCGGTCGGCGACGCGACAGGCGATGGCTGCTTGGCGCTGCCCTTGTGGCAACGCTGGGTCTTGGTATTCCTGCCGCGTGGCAATCCTATCTGCGCAATCTCGGGCCGCTTGATCTGGCCATGGCGGGACGATCTTCGGCAATCGCTGTCGATCGCAACGGACGTTTGTTGCGCGCATTTACCACCAGCGACGGGCGTTGGCGTCTGCCTGTCACAACGGACGACGTCGATCCACGTTTCCTGGCAATGCTGAAAATGTATGAGGACAGACGGTTCGACACGCACAACGGTGTTGACTGGCAAGGAATGATGCGCGCCGGGGCACAGTTCATTCTCAACCGCGGCGTGGTGTCGGGCGGCTCCACGCTCTCCATGCAGGTGGCGCGCCTGCTGGAGCCACGAAGCGAACGCACCCTGCCGGCAAAACTGCGCCAGATTGCACGCGCCTGGCAGCTGGAAGAGCGTTTCACCAAAAACGAAATACTGAATTTCTACCTGGCGCTTGCGCCCTATGGCGGAAATCTCGAGGGCTTGCGAGCGGCCACCATCGCTTATTTCGGCAAGGAACCCAAGCGGCTGTCGATCGCCGAACAGGCCTTGCTTGTGGCATTGCCGCAGTCGCCGGAAACACGCCGGCCGGACCGGTTTCCACAAAGAGCAAGAGCATCGCGAGAACGCGTGCTTGCGCGTGCGATGGCAAGTGGCTTTTTGAGCAAGGTCGAGATCGCGCGCGCTGACCGCGAGACAGTTCCGCGCGGACGCAAGGCATTTCCCATGCTTGCCGCACATACCACTGGTGCAATGCATCGGGCCAATCCGCAGAAGAAAGTGTTACGCCTGTCCTATGACCGGCAATTGCAGATCGCACTGGAACAATTGATCAGCGAACAGGCGCGCCGTATCGGGCCAAAAATTTCCGGTGCGGCCATTGTCATCGACAACCGGACGGGCCATGTGCTGGCACGCGTGGGATCGGCCGATTTCTTCTCGCGCGAGCGCGCGGGAGCCAATGACATGACGCTCGCGCTGCGCTCACCGGGATCGGCCTTGAAGCCGTTCATTTATGCGCTCGCATTTGAAAACGGTATCGCGCATCCTGAAACAATGCTCGAAGACCGGCGCACGCGCTATGGCGAGTATGCGCCTGAAAATTTCGACCTGACTTTTCAGGGGCAGGTCACAGCGCGTACCGCCCTGCAGCATTCACTCAACATACCCGCAGTCGCTGTGCTCAATGAAACAGGCGCACCGCAATTCGTTGCTCGGCTCAAGAATGCCGGCGCTGCAATCGAGATACCCGATGCTTCGCCCGCGGGACTTGCCCTTGCCCTTGGCGGCCTTGGCATCAACCTCACCGATCTTGCGATGCTCTACGCGGGCATTGCACGCGGCGGCCGGATGCCCGATCTGATCGAAGACCTGACTGCAACGCCAGCTCGTATGCAGCGCCGCGTTACGACACCGGTCGCAGCCTGGTATGTTGCGGATATTTTGCGCGGCGCGCCACCGCCCGCCCATGCACTGGCGGGACAGATCGCTTTCAAAACCGGAACGTCTTACGGCTATCGCGATGCGGTGGCTGCAGGCTTTGACCGCGACCACACGATTGCAGTCTGGTTTGGACGACCGGACAATGCCGCAGTTCCGGGGATGCTGGCGCGCGAATTTGCTGCACCGGCGCTGTTTGATGCATTCGCGCGGCTGGGCGGCGAACGTAACGCCCTGCCGCGACCGCCCGACGCCCTGATTGCGCGCACATCGCAATTGCCGCCACCGTTGCGCCACCTGCGCAAGGACCGGCCAGCAACAACTATGTCGTTCGCAGCTGGTGAATTGAAAATTGCCTATCCGCCATCAGGCGCCCGGGTTGATCTTGGGCTGTCGCAAGCCAGCAATGAGCGCGGCCAGCTTGTGCTGAAAGTGCAAGGCGGTGATGCGCCATTTCGCTGGATGATCAACGGAGCGCCGCTTGGCGCACCGCAATTGCGCAGGCAGGCGCAATGGCAACCTGATGGCCCCGGATTTGCGCGCGTTTCTGTGATCGATGCAAAAGGAAAGGCGCACAGCATCACCGTGCGCCTGGAATAGACAGCCTTTCAGGCCAAACCGGACTGACTAATCCGATCCGCCCTTGCCGCTTCCGCGAGGGTCATCAATCGACAGTATGTGACCTGCGCGATCACGCTTGGATGCGAGGTAGCGAATGTTGAAGTCAGTCTGCCGACCTTCGATACGCTGCTCTTCAGCCACTTCAAGACCGGCAACTTTCAGCGCTTCCACTTTCTGCGGATTGTTGGTCATGATGCGGACACTGGTGACGCCGAGCTGACGCAGCATTTCGGCTGCAAAGTCGAATTGGCGCTGATCGTTGTCAAACCCCAGCACTTCATCCGCATCGTAAGTATCCAGCCCTTCGGCCTGCAATTTATAGGCGCGGATCTTGTTGGACAGGCCATTGCCACGGCCTTCCTGATCCAGATAAAGCAGAATGCCGCCACCATTCTCCGACATGAATTTCACTGTGTGGCGCAATTGATCGCCACAATCGCATTTCAGGCTGCCAAACAGATCTCCTGTCAGGCAGGCCGAATGCAGGCGCACTGTCACCGGCTTTTGCATATCCGGCTGGCCGACAATGATCGCCACATGATCGCGCAGACCTTCTCCGCCGCGGAAGACAACGAACTCCGTCGACTTGGCATCTTCCAGCGGCACGGGAGCACGCGAGACAATTGTCATTTTCGCAGCGCGCGCTCCACGGTAATCGAGAATGGCTGTGGCATCAGCCTCCATCGCTCCAAATTGTGACAATGCGCGCGAAGACACCGGAACAACCACGACGGAGGGGTGAACGAGTGCGAGATGCATCAATTCGAGCGCAGCAAGATCAATCCGGGAAGGCGTGGCAACCGGTGCGTCAATCCGTGCGCCCTGCTCGAGAGAGAGAGTATGCACCCGATCCAGATCAATTCTGGGAATGGCAATCACGCCGGGCTTGTCACGCTCCATTCCAAGGCGGCGCAAACGCGGCGCCGGCAGAACCAGACGTGAGTTTCGGCGTGCATGATATTCCAGCTTAGCGGCAATCGCCAGATCAAGTGCTTCCACGCTCACAACCACGGAAACTGACCGGCCGGCACGAATTGCCACAGCGCGGCCCGCGCGAGCCTCGGAAATAAGCCTTTCAACGGCAATCTGTTGCTGACTGGCTGTACTCTGTGACAAATTTGAACTTTGGGAATTCACTGACACTGTAACCTCGGCTTCCTGCCCTGCAATCTAGCGCCCGAACCCTCAATTAGGAAGGGATGCGAAAGGTTCCAACCACTGCCTTGCCAAAATTAAGCTACACATTTTTGTGACGCGTTAGCGCCGGTGACCATGCTATCGGGTTGAGATCGCCCGAATTCGTGCTTTAGGAAGCAAATTGTGGACCTGACCGATATTTACGCCGAAATATTTAAGCCTATCGATACGGCCCCGGTCGACAGACCGCTGGTTATTGCCCAGGTTGGGCAATCTCTTGACGGGCGGGTGGCCACGGTAACAGGTGACGCCAATAATGTGAGCGGACCGGCCGGGCTGGACCATCTGCACCGGCTCCGCGCCAAATGCGATGTGGTGCTGGTGGGCGCAGGAACCGTGCGGGCCGACAATCCGCAATTGACCGTGCGTCGAGTGCCGGGAAACAACCCTGCCCGGGCCGTGATAGACCCCAGCGGGCGTCTTTCAGACGATGCCAGCTGGATGCGCGCTGACGGCGCGCAGCGCATCCACATCACATCGGGGATGCCTCTCAGGGGGTGCGACGCAGCCATACGACTGGATTGTGACAGCAAGGGCCGCATCGCGCCCAGCGACATTGTCACCGCATTGTTCAACCGGGGGATGAAGATAATCCTGGTAGAAGGCGGGCCAACAACACTTTCCCAATTTGTCGATGCTGGCTGCCTGGACCGGCTGCATGTGTTTGTCTCGCCGATCATCATCGGCTCGGGCAAACCATCCCTTGACCTGTCGCCGATCAATTCACTCGGTGCAGCCATTCGCCCGGCGACGCGGGTATTCCAGTTCGGCAACGAAGTCCTGTTCGATTGCGATTTGCGGTCATAAAAATTATTCGATTTTGGCAATGAACGATTCTACATTGCCATCATTGGAATGATTGGAATCGACATGAACGATACGGGTGCAAACGCACGGCCTGAACATTATGCCGCCGCAGCGAAATGGCTGCACTGGCTCACAGCATTGTGCATCTTCATCATCATACCGGTCGGCATCATCATGCATGAGATGAAGCCTGGCCCGTTGCAGAACCAGCTTTACGATCTGCACCGGTCGCTCGGCTTCGTCGTCCTTCTGCTGGCCCTGATGCGGATTGCAGTTCGTCTGGGTCAAGGTGCACCACCGCCCTATGTCGGACTGACGACGTTCGAACGCATAGCGTCGACAGCAACACATCATCTTTTGTATCTGCTGCTTTTCACCATGCCTATCATTGGCTGGCTTATGACCTCGGCGTTTGGCGCCGACATAAATGTCTTCGGTCTGTTCAAATTGCCTCACCTGATCGGCAAGGACATGGCCTTTTTCAAAATATTGCAAGCGATGCACAAGGCTGGCGGCATCATCATGGCTGTTCTGGTCCTGCTTCATATTGGCGGTGCGCTGATGCATACATTTGTGAAGCGCGACATTGTTTTGTGGCGGATGTTGCCGCGCAACTGGAGCTAGGCGCAATTCGTATCCCGATTCGCGTGGCTATCGCGGCAATGCCAGGATGTCGTCGTGGCCAATCGTACAATTGGTTGCCGCTGATCGTGCACGACGCCAACTTTCAATGTCTCCCGCGGAAAGCGTTCCCGCCGCAGCAATTGCCGCAGCACTGCCATTGGCCAATGCGCTGATCAGATCGCGATCGGCTGCTGCCAAACGCCAGGGGCTTTCGCACCGGATGACATCATAGGATTGTCCGGCAAGGGATTGTTCGAGTGCAGAAGCGGCATCCGGGCCAGCAGCCGGCCCAAAACCCTTGTCGCGGTGCTGGTCTTTGTGAAATGCTTCCAGCATGGCTGCATCAAAAGGATGTGGCGGCTTCCATATCTCCGTTCCGTCATAGGTCAGCAGGCCATAGAGTGGCAGGCGGCGCGCGGCCAGCGTTCTGGCAAAGGCGGCAATCCAGTCCAGTGACACCAGATCAAAGAATGCACTGGATGTCACGAGATCAACACCATCCAGAAGTTTTGCAGACACACCGCCGGCAAGATCAGCCTGCACCAGGTGTATTTCCAGTTTTTTCTCTGCATGCGCCAGATGGAGGACGCCATCGCTGTATTCTGCCTTGTCCGCCCACGACGACAATTGCTTGCGCGCATGATCGAGAAGCGCTGGATCATGATCGCACAAACGCCATGTCTGATGGAGCGGTAAAAACGGGCACAGGGCCCGCAGACTGGAACCCGAACCTGAACCTAGATCTGTAATGTTTATGGTTTCACGCTCTGAAAAGGCTTGCGCAAATCGCGCGCGCAGTTCTGCATTTATCGAGCCGTGGTCGACCGGTTCGCGCATGGCCAGCCAGTCGGCGGAAAATCCGGTCATGCGCGCACGCTCCCGCCGATATTGTCGATGATTGTTGCGAATATGTCTGCCGCATCGGCCCAATGTGGCAAGGATTGTCCGGCCTGCCACGCTGCGTCCGCCAGGTGATGCCGCAAACCAGCATCACCAATGGCATTGCCAAGCGCGCGCTCCAGTGCAGCGACATCGCCGGATGGAATCTTGATTGCGCACGCTTCGGGAACAGTGTCCGCAGCCGCACCGCCGGTTGTGCTGATGATGGCCAGTCCGCAGGACATGGCTTCCGCCAACACCATGCCATAACCCTCGTAATGGGATGACGATACAAAAAGGTCGCTCGTGTCGAATATGTGCGCGAGGGTTTGATCGTCCAATTCCCCGAGCAGGCTTATCCGCCGATGCAGATCGTGATCTGCGATCCGTTTTTGCAGTTGTTCCGTCCACTCCGCTGCACGTGTGAAAGAACCCGCAATCCGCAAGCGCCAAGGGAGTTCGGAAAGTCTTGCAAGCGCTTCGATCAACAGATCGTGGCCCTTGCGCGGAACGAGTGCACCAACCGACAACACTTCGACAATATCGGTTCCACTGCCCCGGGCGCGATTTCTTCGCTCGACGCCCGGCTCCGCAACGCTGATCCTGTTTGCCGGAACGGCAAAATCATCCATCAAGGTTCGCGCCGTCGTCTTGCTTGTGACAATGACATGCGCAGCCAATTCAAGATTTTGTTTTTCGTTTTGTATCAGAAATGCGGCTTGGGCTGGCTGGAGTCCGGCCTCCAGTCCGAGCGGATGATGGCAGAGCGCAATGACCGGAGCGCGCACGCGGCGCGCCTGTTCATGGGGCACTGCACCCCATGCAAGACCATCTATAATGACGGGTAGATGGCCGGATCTTGCATTCAACGCTTCGATCGTTTCTGCGATATCTGCTGGGTCCGGAAACGGAAAACTGGCAGGCAGCTCGACATGTTCGACGTCAATTCCTCGATCGCGAAGCTCATCCATCACCTTGCGGTCATAGATATATCCACCTGTGCGGATGGACAGATCGCCGGGAACAGCAAAGATCGCTCTTGCGTTGTGCATTACAGATCGGCTTCGTACCAGGCGCGTGCAACATGGGATTCATGCAAGGTGACCCTGATGCGCGCCAGACCTTCGCCGCCCGGTCCCAGGGCGCCTGTTCGCGCAGCACCGGCCATACTATCGAAGATATGCCTGCACAGAAATTCTGTCGTTGTCTGCTTGCCTGCAAATTCAGGAATTTCATCGAGATTACGATAATTGAGCGGGGTAATGGCAGCCTTCAATGCGTCATGCGCACGGCCAATGTCCACGACCACGCCTTCTGCAATCAAGTCTTTACGGAAGAACGCGACATCAATCACAAAAGTTGCACCGTGGAGGCGTTGCGCCGGGCCAAACAGATCGCCCTTGAACGAATGCGCGATCATGATGTGTTCGCGAACTTCGACAGCATACATATTGGACTCCAGATCTGATTGTTAAAAAGCCGCTTCCGCGTATATTGCAGCATGACGCTGCAAATTCTTGTCGCCCTAAAGGAATAACGCGCGCGCGATACAATTCAATGGTCGCAAAGAAATCCCGCTGCGAAACGGACAGTTTCAGAACCGCACAACTGCCGCTATGCCTTCGCCGCGATTGAGATAGTCCGGCAATTGTTCGGGCAAGGTGTCAAACGCAAATTCATCGGTGATGAGCGCATCCAGCCTGCCGTCGCAGAGCAGATCAAGGGCAAGGGCAAGCCTGCGCCGGTGCGGCCAGCGCGCCCTGCGCGACGCGGCCACATGCCCTACCTGCGAGGACATCAGGTGCAGGCGGCGGCTATGGAACGCGCCCCCCAAGGGTACGGCCACCTCCCCGGCGCCATACCAGCTCACCTCCACGACGCGTCCTTCAAAGCCTGCTGCCGACAGCGCACTGGCCAGCCCCTGCGGCGTGGCGCTGGTGTGAAAGACGATGTCGGCGCCATTTTCCAACCCTCCCGGCCCATGTGCCACAGCCTGCCCGCCAGAAGCCACAAAATGCTCCGGCGAGGCAAAAACCGCCCCGAAGCTCTCGGCAATGGGGCCGCGCGAGGCCTGCGGATCAACAATGGTGACCCTGGCGCCAGGCAATTGCGCGCAAAGATAGGCAATCAACAGCCCGACCAGACCCGCGCCAACCACGGCAATCTGATCGCCAGGGCCTGCACCGGAATCCCATACGGCATTGAGTGCCGTTTCCATGTTCGCAGCCAGGGTCGCGCGCCGCGGCGGCAGGCCCGTGGGAAGCACGATCAGGGCCTCCGCCGGCAGAAAAAAACGATCCTGATGGGGATGCAGGGCAAAAACCGGCTTTCCCGCCAGGCCGGGTGCACCACCGACAACCTCACCGACGGCGCTGTAGCCATATTTTACCGGAAAGGGAAAATCGCCGACCTGAAACGGTGCACGCATTCGCCCGAACTCGCTTGCCGGCACCCGGCCGGACAGAATCAGGCGCTCCGTTCCGCGGCTAATCCCGGTCCATGAGGTCGCGACCTCAACCACAGCACCGCTATGCTCCAGACTTTCCTGACGAATGCCGACTTTTCCGGCCTGTTCATACCAGAGGGCGCGTGCGACGGGAGCTTGGCCACGAATTTGTGAAGTCATCGCCCGTAAATTCCCGCTAAACAAATCCGTGCCTCATTCGCAACGCATGAGGCGTTCACTGAGTTAAGGGATTGCCGGGACGAAAGCCAGTCCCCTGAGATTGCCATGACCGTTCACGACACGAACCAACCTGCTTCCCCAGCCAAAGCGCCGCCGGATCTTGCTGCCGTCAATCGCAAAGCTCTACCCGGCCTCACGCCAGCCGGGCTGCAGAGCCGCGCCGAGCTGACGCGGCGGCGGATCATCTTCGCCGCACTCAATTGCGTGACATATCTCACGCTTCTGGTTTGGCTCGGCTACATACTGGCCGCTGGCGGCTGGAGCTGGATCGATACTGGCATTTTCATCTGTTTTGCGCTGGCCGCGCCCTGGGGTGTCCTTGGTATCTGGAATGCATTGATCGGGCTCTGGTTGCTGCATCGGGGCGGAGATTTTCTCGAGCGAGTTGCGCCCCATGCCGCCGCGGGCAACACGGGAATTACGGTCACAGCCCGAACCGCAATCGTCATGACGATCTGCAATGAGGCGCCCGAGCGGGCGCTCTCGCGACTGGAGATCGTGCGTCAAAGTCTGGAACGCACCAGCGCGCCAGATTGCTACAGTTATTTTATTCTCAGCGACACGACCAATCCGCAGATTGCGGCCGCTGAAGAGGAAGCATTCGCGCGCTGGAAAAAGACCCTTGGTAGCGATGCGCGCATTTTTTATCGCAGGCGCGAAACCAACGACGGATTCAAGGCTGGAAATCTGCGGGAGTTCTGTGAACGTCACTATGCCGATTTCGAATTCTTCGTGCCACTCGATGCAGACAGCCTGATGTCGGGTACATTGATCGAAAGCATGGTTCGCATTGGCCAGACATGGCCACGCATAGGAATATTGCAAAGTCTTGCAGTGGGCGCGCCGGCAACATCGTTGTTTGCCCGCATCTTCCAGTTCGGCATGCGGCAGGGAATGCGCCCATATACAATCGGCAGCGCATGGTGGAACGGAGATTGCGGACCGTTCTGGGGACACAACGCCCTGGTGCGCATGCAGCCATTCTGCGACCATTGCGATCTGCCTACATTGCCGCGCGGCCGCCGCATTCTTTCCCACGACCAGCTTGAAGCGGTGATGTTGCGAAAAGCGGGATACGAGGTGCGCATTCTGCCGGTCGAAGGTGGCAGCTACGAAGACAATCCTCCCCATCTTCTGGAATTCATGCGGCGCGACAGCCGCTGGTGTCAGGGCAATCTGCAATATGTTCATCTGCTTGGATTGCGCGGCATTGAAGCAACGAGCCGCTTCCAGTTGATCTGGGCCATCATGATGTTTGCCGGCCTGCCTGCATGGACGATCATCATCGCATTGGCAGCATTCAAACCCTTCGACGGCGAGAATATCCAGACCTTTCCTGTCGCTTCTGCGATCACGTTCTACGTTGTTTATCTGGTCATGTTCCTCGCACCCAAACTTGCCGGATATGTCGACATCTGCATTACACGCGGCGAACTGGCCAGATATGGCGGTGGCATGCGGTTCTTTGTCGGCGCCATCACGGAAATCGTTTTTTCCTTCCTTGTTGCTGCTGCGGTCACATTTCGCACCAGTCTTTCCATGCTCGGCTTCCTCCTTGGCAAGACCATCGGCTGGGGTGGCCAGATGCGCGATGCACATTCCATCGACCTGCGAACAGCGTTTACGGCGCTGTGGCCACAATTGGTGTTTGTGATCGTCCTGTATGGTGTGATGTGGATGTCTGCACCATCGCTCATTGCGTGGTCTTTGCCATTGACGATCGGGTACCTGCTTGGCGTTCCCTTCGCGATGATCACGGCGGCGCCGGCTCTGGGCAAACGCGCGGCGGCTGCCGGCCTGTGTTCGATACCGGAAGACCTTGCGCCACCAGTTGAAATCCAACAGCTCCCAAGCAATGATCGCGGTGCCGTATGAGCTTGCAAAGCAAATGGCGAGCGCGGCTGCCGATGTCGAATACCCGACGCGCACGCAATTCAAGGCCTGCGCCAAGACCTGCGCCAAGGCCTGCGGCAATATCTTCAGCAATGCTGGCATTTTTTCTTGCCTGGAATTCTTCACACGCCCTTGCCGAACAGACCGCACAAACTGGTAAGGCTGCAAAAAGCAAGGCCCTCGAAGTCGAGGTCATCAACAAGACAAGCAAAACACTGTGCGCGGAAACCGACAATGTGCATGTCGATTTCAAATCAAATGCCGTTCGGCAATTTCAGATTCAGGCCGTGCATCCGGCTTATATTGCGACCATCAATGCAGAACGCCCGGCTTTCGACCTTGCGTCGTGTTCGTTTCGCAACGATCCGGTTTTTGCTGCCGAACCGCGCAAGAAGACTTTCTGGGAGACCAATGAATTCTGGCTTGTAGGCTATACGTTTCCCGGCTTCTGGCGGCCAAACGATGTGAGCTTCCGCGTAGGCAATCAGGTGGAAAAAGGATTCCACCTTGTGCAATTGTGGATGCTTCATCGCGAGCGTGCGGAGGAAATTCTCGTTGTCTATCCGCCTGACGGCTACTGGCGCGCGCGCCCGCTGCCCTATCAGGAAATGCGCTGGACAGCCTATGGTTCATCGTTTCTTGCCGGGCCGGTTGAAATAGACAAGCGGCCGCTGGTGCGGCTGAAAGAGATTTCCTTCGATCCGGACACCCGGACCTTTACGATGCACTATCTGCGCGGTGGAACCGGTTCGCTCAGGCTTCAGTCTGTTGACCAGAAGCAGATCACCTTGCAGGCGGCATTCTCGCCAGATGTTCCCAGGAACTATCCGTTTGCGGCGCTCCGCTCGATGTATGTGACGGAAACCAATTCGGATGTGGCGCGATTGGCCTGGCGCAAGCTCAACGGCAAATCATGGAGCGAATCGCTGATTTCTGATTTCCGGAAAACAGTCGCAAGCGAAATCTGGGCTGGACGAAAAACGCCTTCAAAGCACAATTTGAGCGCGCCTGATTTTATTTTCAAACAATTTTCCTCGCCCAAACCCTAGTCAAATTCCGGCTCCGGACGGGCTAAAAATACGTGTTCGCAAGGACTTGCAAAAATCACGTTAGTCTTTGATTCAATTGCGTCTTTTTTCATCCCAGCCATAGCCACACTGCCGCCGCATTATAGTTGTGTCCTAGCGTTTCCTGCGGTCAAGATTGTTGGTCGGACCCGAGCAGGCAGCAACCCCGTTCCGGAATACCCCTCTCCGATTGCCAGGGCAGACGTCACCCAATGACAGAAGTCAGGCAATCAACCGGACCGGACTAGTGGCAGCAAAGTCAGCTCGCTGATTTTGATCTGAAGCGGCAAGAGAGAGAGAGAGCAATCCGATGGATGACAATACACCCACACGCAAATCAACCCGGGGCTTTGCCTCAATGGACCCGGAAAAGCAGCGCGCCATCGCCCGCAAGGGTGGCACGAGCGTACCCAAGGAAAAGCGCAGCTTTTCCCGGAACAGGGATCTGGCGGCCAACGCCGGGCGCAAGGGTGGACTGAGTGTTCGCCCGTCCATGCGCAGCTTCTCGCGGGATCACGAATTGGCAAGCCAGGCCGGGCGCAAAGGCGGTCAGGCCTCGCACAAGGAGACGCGCGAATCCAAATCCTGAATCGCAGCGCCCGCCAGGCGGTTAAATTCAAATCCCCGGATTTCGATCCGGGGATTTTTTTCCTGCGCAGCTGACAGGCTCTGGCATGCAATGGGCCCGGATGGGACAGGCAGCCTGCGCAGGAAGCAAGGGGTTCATGCTCCAATGCAAGATATTGCAGCTTCGCAACCGCGCGCCGGCGCGATAATATCCCGCATCCGGGGCACTGGACCCACATCTCCCGGCAAGTTTCATCGGCGAGGCGCAAACCATGACTTTCAGCAATCAGATGAGACGCGCATTTTCAGGTGCAATGATTTCCGGCGCGATATTTCTTGGCTCTTGCATTGCCCGCACGGGCTGATGCCATCGACGGACAATGGTGCGACCCGGCAGGCAAGCACATGAAAATAGAAGGCCCGAAAGTTACTACGCCCGGTGGAAAAGTCATGGAAGGCAATTACACCCGGCATTCTTTCAGCTATGTCATCCCAGCGAACGAACCGCAGGCGGGACAAACTGTTTATATGCAATTGATGGGTGAAGAAGATCTCGACGCCACCACAGGATCGCCTGTAGCCAAACCGGTACGCTGGAAGCGGTGTGAAACGACGAGCTAGGATTTTTTCCGGCCGACAATTTCTCCGATGATGATAAGCGCTGGACTGGCGATCTCCTGTCCGGCAGCCAGGGCTGGCAAAGTGCCAATCGTGCCATGCAGGAACGCTTCCGACTCCCATGTTACATGCTGGGCGATGACGGCGGGTGTATGGGCTGGCATTCCAGCAGCAATCAGTTTCTCGCTGAACAGATCGAGTGTATGCACGCCCATATACGCAATCGTCGTCGCCCTCGGATCGGCCAGAGCCGGCCAGTTGAGATCATCGGGCATTTGACCGCCGCGTGCATGGGCGGTGACGAATTGCACTCTTCGCGACAACACACGTTCGGTCAGCGATGTTCCAAGGCGCGCAGCAGCAGCAGACGCGGCGGTCACGCCGGGAATGACTTCCACTGCAATTCCAGCTTCACCAAGCGCTGTGATTTCCTCGCCTGCACGGCCGAAGATCATGGGATCACCACCCTTCAGACGCACAACGTTTTTGCCTGCGCGCGCATATTCGATCATGAGCTGGCAAATATCTTCCTGCGTACAGGAAGGTTTGTAGCCGCGTTTTCCGACCGAGACCTTTTCAGCTTCGCGCCGGGCCAGATCCAGCACGGAAGCAGAAACGAGATCGTCGTACATGACGACATCGGCGTTCTGTAATGCCCGTACGGCCCGCAGGGTCAAAAGTTCCGCATCACCCGGCCCCGCACCAGCCAGTATCACCGAGCCGGTCGTCGTTGACGCGCTGTGCTCTGCCGCTTCCGCCAGCCATTCGATGGAAAGCGCCTGGTCCGGGATTTTTGCAGGTTCAGCCAATGCCCGGCGTGCAAAGCTGGTCCAGAGGCTGCGGCGCTTATCTGCCGGTAGATCCAGCGACTTGACCGCCGGCCGCCATTCCAGCGCGGCTTGCGCCCAACGGCGCAGGCCTTCGGGCAAGAGCGCTTCAATACGGGTACGAATCGCCTGGGCAAATACCGGTGCTGCGCCTGACGTGGATATCGCGATCAACAGCGGTGAACGATCGACAATCGATCCAAAATTAAAATCGGACCATTTCGGCTTGTCGATGACATTGACCGGTACTCCTGCAGCACGTGCAGCGGCCTGCATCTCGGCTGCTTCGTCTTCATCGCAGGCATCACCTATGAAAATTGCAGCCCCTGCAAGATCGTCCCGCTGCCATGAACGCTGCACCAGAGTGACGTTATCTTTATCGTCAGCCAGTTCGCGCAGGCGCTGTTCAAACTGCGGCGCGTAAATTGTGAGCGATGCGCCGGTCGCGGCAAGCAGTTCGGCCTTCCAGGCAGCGGCCTGATTTCCACCTGCCAGAACGGCGCGCTTGCCGCGAAGCGTCAGGAATACCGGAAGGCTGGCGAGATCCTGCGGCCGTCCGCTCGCGATATTCCCCGACTGCCGCGCCGGGGATCTCTTGGGTTGTGATGTGTCTGCCATGACCCGATCAATACTCTCCGGTGCTCATGGATCATATCGCAGATAGGCGTGCGCACGATCAGCGGGCGTTCCCTCCAGCGGACCGCCCTCTGCGCCTGGCTGCCAGGTCAGAAACAACTCGATTTTTTCAGCCAGGGCAAAGTCGCGATCGGTGATGCCATTGACATCATGGCTGGACAGAGCAACCTCAACGCTATCGTAGCTGACGGCAAGTTCGGGATGATGCCACGCAACTTCCGCCAGATGACCGACGGCATTGACCGCCATCAATGTTCCCTTCCATCCATGGGTCCGGTAAATGCGCCTGATGGCGTCATTGGAAAATCGCCAGTGCCGCAGATTGCCGACCAAACGGGCTTGAATTGCTTCCGTTGAATATGTGGTCTGTGATGGCATGGTGTCGCTCGATCGAAGTGCCGGTGTTCCGGTGTCTTCGCCGATACTAGTCCAAATCAAGCCTCATTCAAACCGCACAAGTCCGGGAGAAGGTGGAGAATATTATTACCGATGATGCAGCAAGGTGGGCTGGTCAGGCCGACCGGCGATCAGGAATGGAAGAATTATTCAAATAATCAACCAGGTCCGAATTTGTCATGGGCTTGCCGAACAGATACCCCTGCACGACGTCGCATTTTTCTTCGCGAAGTTTTTCCAACTGACCTGGGCGCTCGACACCTTCGGCAACAATCTCCAGATTCAGACTATGCCCAAGCGTCACAATGGCCCGGATGATCGCGGCATCGTTGAAGTCCTGGTCCACGTCGCGAACAAAGCTCTGATCAATTTTCAACCGCGAGACGGGCAGACGTTTCACATAACTCAAAGATGAGTAGCCGGTTCCGAAGTCGTCGATGGAAAGTTGTACGCCCATGCCAACCAAAGAATGCAGATCATTGCGGATACTCTCGATGTCATCGAGCAAGATGCCTTCCGTCAACTCCAGGTCAAGGCGTGACGGCTTGAGACCGGTATCGGCGAGGATCTTTGCGATCGTTAGCGGCAACGTCCGGCGCCGGAACTGGACTGGCGATAGATTGACGCTAACGGATAGTGCTTTGTTGTCAACAAGTGGCCAAGCCTGCGCGTCACGGCATGCACGTTGCAGAACCCATTCATTGATAGGTACGATCAGTCCGTTTTCTTCAGCCCGTCGGCAAGAACTGGCTGGGTAATACGAGTCCCTGCGTGGGGTGCATCCAGCGCAGCAAGGCTTCCGCACCAACCGGCATGCCCGTCGCTATGTCAATGAGCGGCTGGTAGTAAACAGTGAATTCGTCGTTCGCTATGGCATGCCGGAGTTCGACGTCCATCTTGGCAGCTTCCCGTGCACGGGCATTCATATCAGACGCGTAAAAGCAGAAGTTGTTGCCGCTGGATTTTTTGGCCTGATACATGGCCAAATCTGCATTCTTCAGCAAGTCCTCGTCTTCGATTCCGTCCTGGGGATGAAGAGCAATACCAATGGATGCGGTAACCTTTATGCTCTCGTCCTCAACCGGGATGTCCTCGATTATTTTGAGGACACGGGCAGCACATTCTGCTGCGTCTTCACTGGAAGTGACATCGCTTTGCAAAATTGCGAACTCATCACCGCCGAGCCGGGCGAGCAGATCGCCTTCGCGCAAATCAGCTTGCAATTGATCTGCCAGTTGCACGATGTAGCGGTCACCCGCCGCGTGGCCCAGCAAATCGTTGATCCCCTTGAAGCCATCGAGATCGATGACATGGAGCGCAAAAAGCTTGTACCCCCGCCGTGCGCGCGCGATAAGTTTACGCATGCCTTCATACAAGTATATCCTGTTGGGCAAGTCGGTCAGCGCATCGTGATGAGCCAGGTGGCGCAGGTGCCGTTCGGTTCGCTTGCGTGCCGTGATATCCAGAGAACTCGTCAATACCGCGGTGATGACACCCTCGTTGTTTACGAGCGGTGATTTGGTGCTCAGAAATACCCGCAATTTTCCATCACGGTCTTGCAGTTCCTCTTCAAATGGAGGCAAGGCCTTTCCAGCGTCAAATACCATATTGTCCAGAGCAAGATGCCGGGCCGCATATTCTTTGCCAAAGAATTCCTCGGCGGGCCGGCCAACAAGATCGGCAACATTGCTGCGGACCAAATTTGCCTGAAATGCGTTTGCGAATTGAATGGTACCGCGCCGATCAACGGCCGATATCATAACAGGAACTGTATCGATAACCTGGGCAAGACGCTCGGAGGAATCGCGCAATGCATCTTCGCGATTACGCTCGGACACTTCGAGATCCTGCTGCAACTTGGTCGCACGCTTGGCCAGTAACTTCCGGTGCATTTGCAATGTCAGCAGATTGCGCGCCCGCGTAACAAATTCATGGTGGTCGACCGGTGAATGCAGGAAGTCCGTTGCGCCAGCTTCCAGAGCACACAATCGAAAACTGCGCTCCTCATAAACGGTTATGACGATAACGGGAATATCAGCACATGCGTCAAGCAGACGGAACCGGCGAATAAATTCGGCGCCCGTGAGGTTCGGCATTTTATAGTCGGTGATCACGAGGTCGGGCGTGTTATTTGCCACCCATTCCAGCGCTTCGGCAGGATCTCCGAACGTGCGAACGGTTACGTCCGTCTCGATCGAGGCGGCCAGTTTGGCAAAAATGTTCCGGTTACTTACCCGGTCGTCGATGATGACGATCAGCGCCATAAAAAGACCCAGGGCGACATGGGAGTGTCGCCGGTAAAATTCCCGTCTTCCGGTTCCCGGCCGGAAACGCCGGATCCCACGCGAAGCACCCGACAGATCCAAAATTGCTCAATAATGTTAAGCAATTACCCAACTTGGCTGGAAAAGTTGCGGAACACGAAGTTTGGCAGCGGGCAAGGCGCTCGCGGTCACCGGGCTTCTTCCGAATTGCCACCCATTTTGGGTGATCACAGACTGCGGCTCAAGCCCGACCAGATGATGACGGATCGTTTCAGCGCCCTTGGCCGCTTTGGCGGCTTTGAATTGATGATTCCTGGCGCACGCGCACACTCAGCCACCCGGCAAGAAGCGAAAGCCAGAAAATTGCATAACAAACAGGCAGGGCTACTGCCACGCGCAAGAATTCGATGTCCGGGGGATCACTAGGGAAACGCTCGGCCCAGAGAACCATAACTGCGGCTGCCGGCAGCGGTCCGACGGCAAGTAGAACCCACAAAACTATCTTGTTTCTTCGCACCAGCCACGTCAGTCCGGTGGCGATGAGAAGCAAGAGCATGACAATATAAGTCGAGTAACCCACAGGGAATCCCACAAAGTAAAATTCATGCTGCAAACTAACTGACCTGGATGGTCATTGCAATCTGGCATTGGTTGCTATACTTGGCCCCTGGCCAACAGCAAATATATGATTTTATTGTATTAACTACGACCGACACATGGCAATTTGCCATAGCAAGCGTAGGGAAACGGCTGCCCGGCTTGCCGATATTGACAGCAACGACGCACGTCCAGCCAGCCAGCGAACAGCCCGCCGATGATGGACGGATACTGCGGTGCTTAAACGGTTTGTTAACCATAGGCTGAAAAGGTGGCGAAGGTTCAGCCTGAGCGATGCGATCTGGAACCGGACAAAAATCGGATTATTTGGATTTCTTACTCGGGGGCAATTTTGGTCAGGACTCTGACGGCACTTTCCCTTTCATGCGCTATCCTCACCGGGAGTGTGAGTTTCGCAACTGCCGGCGCCAAACTGACCGCTACGCCGGGTGGCGCGATGGTCAATTCGGGTATTGGGTACAGGGCTGTCAATGGACCGGTGGATCTGAAGCCGGGTGACCGCCTGATGGTGCAAAAAGACGCTGAGGCTAGACTGGAATATCGTGACGGCTGCACCGTGCCGGTTTCACCGGGCCGGGTTATCACGATTGCCGAAAAGTCTCCTTGCAGCGTCAAAGCGGATTTCGGCGTCAGAGGCTCGTTGGCGCCCGTCATAATGACAGGCGCCGGTCTTGGGTTTTCGGTATTCATAATGTCCAGAGGCATTCACGATACGAAGAATTCTTTTGTCAGCCCCTGATCCAAACAAGGGTTCGGCAGACGAATCTGCAAGCAGCAGGATTGGCCTGTTTTCGATTACGTGGACCCATTTGGGCTTTGCCCTTGTGGTAGCTAGTTCACGCGCTTGAGCAGTAGCAATATGGGCCGCACCAGAACCGCTGCGGAGCCCGCCCCGAAATCGGCGTCCATGACATCGATATCCAGCTTGCTCGAGTCTGCTAGTACCCATTTGCCCTGACGATAAACGCCGACGGCCAAATCGGCGCTGGCATGTGCTGCGCCGGTGCGATTAATCCTCACCTTGACCGCTTCAATTCCATCAGCGCTGGCGGTGGCGGGCACTATCCGCACACCTGCCCGCTGTAGCGTGCTCGCAAGCGCCGCACAGAAAGAACGGCTCAATGCAGCATTGGCCTGCCCACTGGTGCTAACCTTGCAGTCGAGGATGAGATCGGACGCACCCGCCGCAATATTCTTGCTTGTCGCGGCCATGAAAATGCCACTCCCTAACAAAACAATGGAGATGAATCGCGCCGAGCGCCCAGCTTTCCCGCGCCAGCCTTTCGCGTAAATCATCATGCAACGTAGCACGGATAATGAAAACCGCACAGTCGGCTTTTACCGGACTGACCAACTGGATCGGCAGGCTCATGGGGGTTCAGATGCTGGGGTCCGTCATGACCTTCTCAGCAAAAATGTTTCTATAAAATGAAAGGTGCCGATATCGTCAACGAGGATTGGCGCAAACTTTACACCATGGTCAGGCCGCAAGGCACCCTTGGGTACTGACCACCGGAATCGGGAACCGGTCACGCACTAACATTTTATCCGGACCATTCGATGGGAGTTCTCCGGCTCAAGGGCTTCATGAACGTCGCTGCCGCTTTGTTGCTATGAGGAATGATTCTGACGAGCCATGGAAGCCAAGATGCTGTTGCGCGCTCGATGGATCAGGTGCTCAAGTGCGGTGTTACGACCGTCGGGCAGGCGAATACCCCCTTGAGCCAATCTTTTTGTGCGGCACTTGCCGAATGCCTTCAGCATGCCGGCTTGCGTATTACGCCAGCCGCCAGCGCGGCAGGCAACGTGGAGGGGGTCCGTACCCGGCCCGATCGTACCAGGCCTGCCAATACGAGGGTTGATCTGTCGGCTGGGGTCTATCGCGGCGGGAAAATGATTATCGGAAAGCCGATGAGCGTCGAAATCGATGTCATGGACGCGAATTTCGGCGCCGAGGCGGCGGGGCTCTCGTGTGCTCCGATTCTGCCTCTGCTCAAGCGGACTGACTGAAGCCGTTCATGAACTATTGGCTATAAGCGTTCGGTGCGGTAGCGCCCTGGTCGGCATGCCTATTACCCCACGTGCGCATCATGCGACGACGGCGGCAGGTCACGGGTCTCTCACAATGCAAAACCCGGCTGGGTGATGCTCCTGCCGGGGGCAATCTTTGCGGGCTCCCCAAAGGTCTGTGATCGCCAGCGACCGCCCCGACACGCTGTATCCGGACAAATCCGTGTGCAGCTTGAGTCATTTGACAATATGCCGGCAGGCCTGCGGCGATCGCCCTCTTCCAGACAATAATCACCGCCGTCATTGCTCCTCACTGGCGATATGATTGTAGTGCCGAACCTGGGGTTATTGAGCAAAAGGGCGAGACTGGAGGGGACTTCTATTAATACAACGGACGATTTCATTCATGCCACCTGTCAAGAGGATAGCGAATTCTCCCTGCCCCTTATTATCCGCTCGTTAAACGTCACCGAGATCATACGTCTTTCCTAAAAACTCTCATCGAGCCCAATTCGACGAAGCTTACCAGCGCCGATCGGTTCACGAGGCCTTTCTTGATCGGTTCGATTGACAGCTCAATTCCTGCATCGCGACGTGTATCTACATGCTTTGGTGCCCGAGAACATACCGTACAGAATTGCGTACAGTGCAAATCGGATTGACGAGCCTTCAGACTTATTTTGTACCGCTGGCATCGGGGCAGCTTGGAAAATCGAAGATTGAAAGCGCTTTCAGCAGGTTCCGATTTCGGCCACTTAGTTTATAAAATTATTTTTCCTAATTTTTTTTATGTAATATTTTCAATGGCTTAAATAATTTTATTTTGTCTATTTTTTTCTCTTCCGCATATAAATAAATCGTAGACCATTAAATCTACGTTGATGCAAAAAATAACCTATGAAAGGAAAACAACTAATGAAAAAATACCAATTTACAAATCACCGCGCTCAGATGAGCTCGGATGGCTCGAATAAAATCAGTATATTCGAAGACAATGACCTGGGAATTCTGCTTGGGGATTTGCCGCTCATGCCAGGCGATGATGAAGAGATGTATCGAAAACTTATTGAGCATGTCGAAATAGACCTGGCACCCAGGGATTTATTGGAGCAAGTATGGATTCGCGATTATTGTGATTTGACTATTGATGTTTTGCGATATCGGCGGATGAGACCATCGATTTTGAGAAACGCAGAAGTCGATGTACTAAAATTCATGCTTAAACCTCTTGTTGATGCCGAAACGATCGATTTGGCAGTGAATAATTGGCGATCAAATGATGCTGCGCGACGCTCAGAGGTTGTATCCTTGTTGCAGGAACATGGCCTTACCACCTTCGATTTAACAACGCGCGCATTCACCGCGCGTCTCCCACAACTTCAACAGGTTGAAAATCTATGTGGTCTTGCCGAAAAGCGTCGCAATGCATCCTATCAAGAAATTCTACGTCATCGCGCTGCTTTTGCTTACAATCTGCATGATAGCGTTCGTGAAGCCGAAAAAGCCATCTATCTGGAAATCGACAATTCAGATGGTGTTGGAAGTAGTCCGAGTAATGTCACTGGTAAGAGCTCAGTTACAATCCTGGATCCTAACAAGGACTCACGGTCATGAATTCTATCGCCATCTCACCAACGTATCGTACTGTGATCAACAGACGAAACGCTCAGTATAGCACTGGTCCAAAATCTCTGCTTGGCAAGCAGCGCGTGTCACAGAATGCCAAAAAGCACGGCTTGTCACTTCCGCTTCGCATGAACCCATATTGGTCCGGTGAAATAGAAAGGTTGGCGAGACTTGTCTTCAAGGATGAAAATGAGTCCGCTCCGATTGATTTGGCTGCAAATTTTGTCGATGCACAACTGGACTTAGTGCGCATCCGCCAAGCTCGTGCAGACATCATAAGAAAGGCATACCGTCCTGGCAGAATACATTCTGAACAGCATGGAATTGACACGCCAGGTGCGGACCCTCCCGACTGCATTGCCTCGGCTTTTGATGCCTGTTTGGAGCAGGCATCCCAATTTGTCGATTTGCTAAAAAGCGATACCAAGGTGGTGGATGGCGCTTACATCGACCTGTCAGAAGAGGATCTGGACTCTCTTGTAAAGCTTGAGAGATATGAGCGAAGAGCCCTATCCCGCCGCAAGAAAGCCATGCACGCGTTAACAGATCTGACCGCCTGTAAAGGCGCCACGGTCGCATGGTGATATCACTGCCATGAGGAGAGCCGCTCGTACGCCAATTGGCTCGCTCAAAT
This sequence comes from uncultured Alphaproteobacteria bacterium, assembly GCA_963700795.1. Lineage (GTDB taxonomy): Bacteria > Pseudomonadota > Alphaproteobacteria > Rhizobiales > Beijerinckiaceae > Terripilifer. The sequence continues at coordinate 161,387 of CAVOYX010000002.1, forward strand.
TGCTTTGAATTGTTGTTCGCTAGGGATTATAATGAAGTTTATCCGGCGCGTTGCCGGTCGGGATTTGAGCTCAGATTGTGCACCGTGGCGATTGGCCGAAAGCACTAAAGCGAGGCAGGAATGACCCCTTCGATCTGTCTTCCGGAACTCATCGCCGATTCGCTGCAGAAGCTGCGAATCGGGCGACGTGAGCTGGTTATTAGACTCGGATATACCGACCTGGAAAAAGGTATCCGGCATCTCGACGATGTGTTGGCAGGCCAATTTGCAACCGAACGGGCAAAACGCCTTATCCGGCTCCTGCCGGACGCACTGAACGCCGATCCGGATCAAGTTCGCGAAGCAATTGAAAATTCCAGGTCGCTCGCTCTTTCGAAGTGCGAGGAAAATTATCGAAGCACGTTCAGACCCCATGGAATTGCGGTGACAGAGCGTGATCGTCCATCCTCAATCTGGCTTGCAGCAATCACTGGCGCCGAGGCGAGGAGGCACATCACAATCGAGGATTTGTCCGATCCGGCTTCCTATCCAAATCAAGTTATAGCAAAGCTTCCAGCTGCTATACCAGGTTATGATCGGACGATCGGCTTCTTCGTGAATTATTCTCCGGATCACGCGATCGAATACGATCTGTCCGGATCAGCAATCCGCGAAATGGATCGGGCCTATCGCATCGGCACGTCAGTTGTTTCGCTTGGATAGACTTTGGCATAGCCCGAACATGAAGTGCCGCAGCAATCTGGCGGTAGGCTGTGCGCGTCATTGCTCTGTCTTGGCATCAATCAGCAGGTCATCAATGTATACGATTGCAATTGGCGATATTCATGGCATGGCCTCAAAACTCTCAGACCTGTTGCAAGCCATAGACAATTGGGTCGCAGACCACATCCGCGGGCAAAAGATCCAGTTCATATTTCTGGGAGACTATATCGATCGCGGTCCCAATTCGCTAGCGGTCATTCGTCGCCTTCGCCAACTCCAGAAGAGAGCTGCCATTTGCCTTCGCGGCAATCACGAACAGTGGATGATCGAAGCTGTTCAATCAGAACTGCATTGGCAACGCTTTATCATGAACGGTGGCGAGGCGACGCTGCGTTTCATGAGATCGATGTTGGAATTCCACGCAGTACGGACATGGACGGAAACCTTGCCGACGTTTTACGAAGATGACCTTCGCTATTATGTACACGCTGGCATCGACCCTGATCTTTCTCTGGAGCAGCAGAACGAGCATACGCGCCTGACTATTTCGGTCAGGTTTACCCGCTCCCGAATGGATTTTTTAAAATATATTGTTCACGGACATACACCGACCACGCGATTTGGCGCTCATATGTTTGAGCCCGACGTTCGAGAGAACCGCTACAATCTTGATGCCGACGCCGCCAGGGGTGGCCGGTTATCGGCAGCAATTTTTTTTAAGTATGCGCTTCTCCCGCAAGCGTTGATTTCCATCTAACGACTATGCTGCTGACGCTTGCGCAAAAGCCAAACTAACCACTACGCCAGGTAGCGATGGTCAACACGGGGATTGGATACCGTGCACTCACCGAACCAGCGGATATGAAGCCAGGCGACCGCCTGATAATTCAAAAGGACAACGAAGCCGGTTCGCTTTACGCGAGAGCGTCTACCGTGCCGGTTCACTGGTGCGGGTCATTTCGAATGCCAAAAAGTCGCCATGCAGCGTAAAAGCCGACCCGGCTGCGGCTGGCGCAACCGCCCCGGTGATCATGACTACCGCGGGAATGGTACTGGTGATCACGATTGTAGGCAAAGGCATCCAGGACACGAAGAGTTCTTTTGCCAGTCCCTGATCCAGACTGGGGATTGGTGCTACCATTCGCAATCAGCAGGCTGGCCCTGGTTTGATCGCCGGGTAACAATTGCATTTCAGCATTGCGCTTGATCGCCAGTTTGCGCGCTTGAGCAGTAGAAAAATGGGCCGCACGAGAACGGCCGCGGAGCCCGCCCCGAAATCGGAATCCGTCACGTCGATTTCGAGCTTGCTTGTGTCTGCAACTAACAATTTATCCTGACGATAAATACCGGCAGCCAAATCGGCATTTTCATAAGCCGCTCCGGTGCGATTTATCCTGACCTTGACCTTTTCAACTCCATGGACGTTGGCGGTGGCCGACACCATCCGCACGCCAGCCCGCTGCAGGCTGCTGGCAAGTGCCGAGCAGAGATTACGGCTCAATGCGGGATTGGACTGCCCTCTGTCGCTGACCTTGCTGTCAAGAACGAGATCGGTCGATCGCGCGGCAATATCCTTGCTTGTCGCGGTCATGAAAATGACACTTCTCAACAAAAGAATGAAAATGATTCCTCACGGAGTGCCCAGCTTTCTCCCGCCAGGCTCTAGCGAAAATCAACATGCAGCGTAGCATGGAAGATGGATAACGCTTGGTGAACTTTTCCCGGCTATTCGGAAAATATCGGTTTTTCAAAACTTCAGCTATTTCCAATTGCTGATGATTAATATCTTCCTAATGCGCCGGTTACTGGGTGGGGTTTAGCAATTTTTTAAGTGTTATGATTAGAAAGTCTAGTTTAGCTGCGACAGTTAGCTTTCGTAGACACCCGTGTTTGGGAGTCTATTGCCAGTTCACATTCACGGCGGACGAGTCTTTTTGAATCAAATCGATGGCATCCCGTCATTAATCGAAAAGCATTTTCTGTATTAATATGATTTGAGACAGCCCTCTTCGTGTATGTGACGATCTCAAGGAAAAATGACTATGGCAAACGTGAACGGTCAATCCCTGTCCAACCAGATCGATGCGTTGTTGCGTCAGCAAAGCGCCCAGCCAGGCCAATCCGGTTCGATTGGGGCGACGTTTGAAATGCCATTCGGCGTCGTACCATTCGACGGCGATGTTGGCTCGTTCGGACCTTCGGGAAGCCTGGGATCAACCGGATCCACTGGCAGCTTGCCTCCAGGAATTGAGGTGGACGCCCCTCATCCGCGTTTTGACGACGATTTGACCATTCCTGCCTTCAACGGCACAGCGGCAAAGCAGGGCGGCACAGGGTCTGGAATTTCAGGTGATACCGGCACCTTTATCGACGTTTCGTATGAAGGGCCATTTGACGACGGCGATACCATTGGCAATGTCAACGGTTCGGCTGGAACGATAGTCGTGGATGGATCAATCAACGGGGTAACCGACTACGCCGGGGATCAGGACCGATATGCGATTACAGTCGCCGCCGGTCAGACTGTGCAGTTTACAACGGCAGGTGCAAGTTACAACGGCGCAAGCCCCACACCCGATACGACTCTGACATTGTTTGATGCCAGCGGAAACCAGCTCGCATTCAACGACGATGCCAATGGGCTTTATTCGCAGAATTACACATACGTTTGCTACCGCTGGAACATATTACATCCAGGTTGCATCCTTCTCGAACAACACCGGAGGCTATGAACTCACTGCAACAAATCAGGTGACATTGCCGGTCTTTACTATTCCGGAAGTGGCTGACCAGTTGTTGACAGGCTATTGGGGTGGGCCTTCCAGTGCCCGGCGATGGGCAGTGGGAAACACCGATATCACGTTCAACGTACAAGGACTATCGACGGCACGGGCGGCAATCGCGCGCCTGGCTTTTGCAACCTGGGCAGATGTCACGGGGCTTACCTTCACTGAAACGACCGGGACAGCCGAAATCACACTCGATGATACCGCTTCCGGCGCTTACTCGTCCTCAACGACCACCGGAGGTACACCACGCACAATCATCTCCAATGTGATCAACGTTGAACCAGGCTGGTCGGGCGGCACCTCGGACGTTGACGATTATACCTTCCAGACATTCATACATGAAATCGGACATTCTCTGGGCCTCGGTCACGGCGGCAATTACAACGGCAGCGCGACCTACGGCGTCGACAACCACTATCAAAACGATACGTGGCAGACGACCATCATGTCGTATTTCGATCAATCCAATTACAACAGTGCGTCGGCGCGATATGTTCTGACGCCTCAGATGGCGGACATCTACGCGATCCAGCAATATTACGGCGCGGGAACTGCCCGTTCCGGAAATTCAACCTATGGCTTCAACGTCAGCGGCCTGGGCGGCAATCCGGCGGATCAAACGAGCACAGCATATCTCTATAACTTCGCCAACTTCACGCAGGCACCGTCGATCACTATCTATGATGCAGGCGGCAACGACACACTGGACGTTTCCGGATATACGCAGAACCAGCTTATCAGTCTGGTGGGCGGCACCTGGTCAAATATTGGTGGATTGTTCGGCAACGTCGGTATCTATCTGACGACCGTCATCGAAAATGCAGTCGGTGGTACCGGGAATGACACCATTATCGGAAATTCCGTTGCCAATTTCCTGATCGGCAACAACGGAAATGACACAATAGACGGCGGCGATGGCAACGATACACTCCTCGGCGGGCTCGGTAATGACATTCTGACGGGCGGTGCAGATGCGGACACTTTCGTCTATCTGCCAAGCAGCGGTGCCGACATCGTCACCGACTTCAATGCCGGGCAGGGCGACAAGATCGACCTGACGGCGCTGATCAACATTACAAGCCTGGCACAATTGCTGGCGCTTGGGCTGCAGTCTGGAGCCAACACGTCTTCACGTTTGCCACCGGTCACACGCTGACGCTCAACAACGTAACCATGGCCAACCTGACATCCGGCAACTTCCTGTTTGCAGGCAGTGGTCCAATCAACGGAACAACCGGAGATGACGTGCTGCTCAGTACCGGGCCGAACAATGTGTTCGATGGCCTGGCCGGCAACGACCGGGTCAGTTACCAGGATGCCGCTGCAGGAGTAACGGCAAGCCTCGCCAATCCTGCAAGCAACACAGGCGATGCCGCAGGCGACACGTATACTTCCATTGAGGGCCTGGAGGGCTCCGATCACAATGACATTCTGACCGGTGACGGCGGGAACAATGTGCTGCTGGGCAGGAACGGGATCGACACATTGAATGGTGGCGCTGGCAATGACATCATTGATGGCGGCGCCGATAATGATATTCTGAATGGTGGAGACAACAACGATTGGGTCTTTGGTGGCACAGGTGTTGATAACGAAACCGGCGGCACCGGAAATGACTGGTTTGCCTTCAATGGCGCTATCAGCAATGCAGGCGATGTGGTCACCGACTACGTGGCTGGCGACATCGTCTATTTCGGAGGAACATCGTCCGCTCCCGTGGTGACGGCTTCAGGGGCAAATGTTATCGTCAATGGTGTCACGCTGCTGGGCGCCGCGTCGGGCAATGTCGAGGTCATCACCCAGGCTGGAACCGGCCTGATTTCCGCACCCAATCCCTCGCAGGTTCAGGCAATTCTAGCGTCTGGGCATTCTGCTCTTGACGAGGCGGCGGGAGCCTATACGCGCACCATCTACGATACGGACGGCAACGAGAGTTGGTCACGCGACGTCTACGTTTATAATGCGACGGGCGCACTCGACTATCGTTATCTCTTTAACGACAATGGTTCGTCGGTTCAGACCAATTACGACGAAACCAATGGCAATAGCTGGAACATCATCACAACCACTCGTAATGCCGCCAACCAGATCACACAGGTAAATACTGCACTGGATAGTGGAGCTTATTACAATACCGTGTACGATCCAACGGGGGCCTTTTCCTGGAGTCAGTCTAGGAATGGCTATACTGCCAGTGCCCAACTCGATTATCAGGACATAACCTACGATACTGGCTTGCGGATATTTACCGACTATGATCAGGGTAATACGATGACTTGGTCGACGAAGATCACACAATATACGATCGGCGGGCAGGTAAATTTTGTGCGCGACAATTTTGATACCGGCCTCTATCAGGTGACCTACTACGACTATAATAGCAGCCAGACCTGGACAACAAAGATAGACAGTTACACAGCCGGAGGCTTGCGCGATTATGTTAACGTCTACAACGATGATGGCACACGCAAGACGACCGACTTTGATCAGGCAAATGACCAAACCTGGTCATTGAAGGAGATCAATTACAATGCAGCCGGGCAGGCAACATCAATCAATACTGTCTACGATGACGGCACGCGCATTCTGAAGAACTACGATCCGGCCAACGCCAACAATACGCAGGAAGTGACAGTCGGATACGACGTGCACGGACATGCCGATTATATCAATACATGGTATGATGACAATTCGCGGATCGTGCGGGATTACGATCAGGACAACGCATTTGCTTGGGCCGAGCATGTATTTGTTTACGATACAGGCGGAGCCTTGATCAACGACTACTATGTCAACGATCCGCCCGCGGCCATGGTCGATCCCACCAAGGGCTTGCAGGCGTACGACACTGCGTCCTTGACTATCGCAATGCCATCACTGTGATCGTCTGAAATCGACAAGATTACGGCAAGCCGGGCGTCTCACATTTCTGCGCCGCCCGGCTCGCGGTGCTGCTGACACCTCGGCTTGGCCGCCCGGAAGGGCACGTATTCGATCACGAGCTGAACGGCCATGGAAAGCGTCGGTTTCTCAGTGCCAGGGGCCTAGCGGATGTGTTCCGGATGCGCAAAGTGATCAAGCCCGGCAAGAGTTGCACCAGCGCACCTACAATTTTATCCCGGAAATAAAACGTACATTGGATCGAGCTGTCGCGTCGGCCTAGCCCGGGGCTTCAGCCAAGCTGCCCGATCCGAGACAGGCGCGAACAAAAGCTCTGGAAATCATGAAATTTTCAGATATTAAGGATCGGGCAACTTTGGAAAATTTGGGGACTTCGACCCGAATTATTTGGAGCGATCGGATTCTGCAACAATACCTATCCATCAACGGGATGATTCTGAGCAATGGGCATATTGGCGCAAAAAGACCGGTCGCGGAAAAGTAGCCGGCGAAGTGCGAAACAACCGCCGTTGCAGTTTGTTCGCAAACTGTTGTCGGCAATAGAGCTTGATGCAATTTTCGGTTCGTGCGTCATCTTGATGCTGATGGCCATGTTGCTTGGTGGTGCGGCTCAACCGAATATTTTCGGAAATACGATCCTTCATTCCTTCAGCATCGCCGTACTACTCGCCCTGATCCCGCATTTGATAACAAAGTCATGGTCAGGGGATTTTCGTCTTACCGTCATCTTTTTGGCGCTGTTGTTTCTGATACAACTATTTCAGATCATACCTTTGCCCTGCTCCGTGACGGCGTTGTTGCCAGGGCACCATCTCTTGGCTCCAAGTTCTGTTTTGCCTGCCGATCAATTGACATGTATGCTTTCCGCTTCGCCCAGCACCACGTTTCAGTCGTTAATGTCCCTGGCACCGCCTGCCGCTGTCTTTGCGGCAGTAGCAATGTGCAACGAACGCCATCGACGCTCCCTAGCAATGCTTGTGATTGGCTTCGCAGCATTTAGCGTTTTTTACGGCGCAGCGCAGTTGGCAGATGGTCCAAATAGCATATTGCGCTGGTATGCGATTACAAACCAGCAGAGTGCTGTCGGATTCTTTGCCAACAGAAACCATTTTGCCGCGTTGCTTTATTGCTCGATTCCATTGCTGTTTGTTTTCA
>CAVOYX010000003.1:0-54677 GCA_963700795.1 uncultured Alphaproteobacteria bacterium
GTTACGCAAACTCCAGAAAAATTCACTTGAGCCTGGGAAGCGCAGCAGCAGGCATTTGTGCGTACCGCGCAGCAGCGCCGCACCATCCTCCGGCATGCCGTTTTCGGCAATATAGTCTGCCGATGCGCAAAGAACCCGCTCGAAGTCATGGATCGGCCGCACGCGCAACTCGGAATCGTTCAGATCACCAAGGACGAAGGCGGCATCGAGCCCTTCATTGATGATGTCAACCCGCCGGTCCGACAGGCGCAGGCGCACCTATACGTCCGGATACAAGGCGACGAATTCCGGTATCAGCGGCGCTATCAGCTTTTTCCCAATACCCAGAGGTGCAGATATAAAAACCGTACCCGTGGGCGCAGCTGCAATCTCGGCAATACCGCCCTCCACCTCTTCGATCGTATCGAGAATTTTGATGGCGCCCTTGTAGAATAATTCCCCATGCTGGGTGGGCTTGAGCGTACGGGTTGTGCGATAAAACAGACGCACGCCAAGGCGTTTTTCCAGTTCGGATATCCGGCTGCTTGAAACTGCGGCAGAAACCCGCAGGTCGCGGCCGGCAGCCGACATGCTGCCAAGCTCGAATACCCGTACGAAGGTTTTCAGGTTTTCCACATAGGACACGATAAATTCCGCTATTTTATGGAAAAATTTGAAATTGTTCGCCAGTTTTTGGCGTTCCCGTAAACAGGGATTTCCGGCAAAGTCCGGGCTCATTTGGGGGTCTGGATCATGTATGAACTGGCTGTTTTCGGACATTGGCTCGAATTTGCCGTGCGCTGGCTGCACATGATTACCGGCATAGCCTGGATCGGATCGTCATTTTACTTCATCGCCCTCGATCTTGGCCTGCGTCAGCGCGAAGGCTTGCCGGCAGGTGTCTATGGCGAGGAATGGCAGGTCCATGGCGGCGGTTTCTACCACATGCAAAAATACACGGTCGCCCCTGCCACCATGCCTGAACACCTGACCTGGTTCAAATGGGAATCCTACTGGACCTGGATGTCTGGCTTTGCGCTGCTGGCGATTGTCTATTACGCCGGAGCAGATCTTTATCTGATCGACAAGAACGTCCTTGATGTTTCACAACCCGTGGCCATTGCGATTTCGATGGCTTCGCTGAGCATTGGCTGGATCTGCTACGATCTTCCTGTGCAAGTCGCCGATCGGCAACGATCAACACCAAGCTGATGACCCTGCTCTGCATCGTTCTCGTCGCCATGTCATGGGGCTATACGCAGGTGTTCACCGGCCGTGCCGCATTGGTGCACCTTGGCGCCTTTACAGCCACGATCATGACGGCGAACGTGTTTCTGATTATCATCCCTAACCAGAAAATTGTCGTTGCAGACATGATTGCCGGAAGGACGCCAGACCCTGCTCTTGGCGCACAGGCAAAACAGCGTTCGACCCATAACAATTACATGACACTTGCTGTCCTGTTCCTGATGATATCGGTTCACTATCCACTGGCGTTCAGCAGCAAGTACAATTGGGTTATCGCCTCGCTGGTCTTTTTGATCGGCGTCGTGATCCGCCACTATTTCAATTCCAAGCACATGCGCAAGGGCAAGCCGCTGTGGACATGGTTTGTCGCAGCATTGATATTCTGGGCAATCATGTGGCTGTCAGCCATTCCACGCGATGAGATTGCTAAAGACGCGGCGAAAGTACTAACGCCGGACATGCAGCGATACGCCAGCCATGCAACCTTTCCCGCAGCTCGCGATGCGGTGCAAACGCGTTGTTCCATGTGTCATGCCAAAAGTCCTGTCTGGGCCGGCATAATTGCTCCGCCAAAAGGCATTGTGCTGGAAAGCGATGCGGACATCGTTCGCGCAGCAAAGGTAATCTACCTCCAGGCCGGGCGCAGCCACGCAATGCCGCCGGGAAACATTACGGAAATAAGCCAGAAGGAACGCAAGGCCATCAATGACTGGTACCGCGCAGCATTTCAGAACAAGTCCTGAGGAGTAATTTACACGTGACAACTGCGCTTGTTCTGTCCATTTGTCGCTGGCACTATCGATCATTGATGCCGTTGGACTGTCATCTTGACGGAAGAAATTTCACGCCAGACCTTCACAAGTGCAGCAACTTGGGCAATTGATTGGTTCTGTCCAAGCGCGTGGAGCAAGCCGATGAGCCGCGAATTTTTCTCTCCCGATCTCGGGTCCGAACCCAACAACCCTTTCGCTAGGGACGCGGATGGCAAGCTTGTCCGCAGGTCCTTCTGGCTGGACATGAGTGACCGCTCGGTCGTGCTGGCGATAAATCAGGGCATCGGCGCAAATCTCACCAACGATCAAAAGCGGGCCCATCTTCGCGACATAGGCCGCGCTGGCTTGATTGAGGATGTCTGCGTCCAGGAGATCCTGCCGCCCGAAGAGTGACGATCTATATCCTTGCAACCAGACTGTCCTTCGGATCACCGAACGCGGCAAGGACTACCAATTCTCAGGAGCAGACCAGATCGCCGAAAACGACGGTCACGTCCGTTTCCTTTTTCAACCGCCCCGTGAACCAAATTGGCGCGACAGACGTATAATCGATTAATCGATTTCGTTTCTTCGGGGGATGCTGTGAAAGCAATCTTTGCTGCCTATATCGCTGCCGCCGTCTGCATGCTGGTGCTGGACGCACTATGGCTGTCCTACGCAGCCTCGCGGCTATACCGGCCATTGCTGGGCGACTTGCTCACAACAGGGTTTCGAATAGGTCCGGCGGTAGCTTTTTATTTTCTCTACCTGGCCGGAATCGTATTCTTGGCCGTTATGCCCGCGCTGGAAACTGGCAAAGTTTGGACAGCCATCACACATGGTCTCGTTCTCGGGCTGGTCGCCTACGGCACATATGATTTGACCAATCAAGCGACTTTGCGCAACTGGCCGGTCATCATCACCATAGTCGATCTGGTTTGGGGTGCTTTTCTGACAACGTCATCTGCGGTCGCCGGATATTGGGGCGCGATGTGGATCAAGTCCTGGAACGCGTGAACGCATATCGCGCCCGGCCAAGGGAATAGGCGATGAAAATCGTCAGCCCTGCAACACTGAATGCGTTCAACCGATACAGGCTGGCATATTGCAGGTCATCAAATTGATGCAAGGAGGTTTGCTGCAAACTGAATTGCAGGCCGAACGTCAATGCGGCACACATTGCCAAGCCCATTACAATTTTCCATGAATCTTTGTGCGCCAGCAGCAATGCGACCAGAAAACAGGGAATGACAAACAGTTCAATTCCTGCAGCTGTACCGATGGCTTTCATAGCGATCATGCCATTCACAAGACCAATGACAGGTATTCCCGCGAGCGCGAGGGTAGGTCGCCATCGGGACAAAACAGGTATTGCCAGAAATAGCGGCGTCGACAAAAGCGTCAGAAACGTAACGCCATTATCATCGCCTGCAATAAAACGAACATAGAACGGATAAAACGGCTGGTTGCTCGCGACCATCAAAGCCAACACATTGTTTGCTCTGGTCAGCGGATCAGGTGAATCAACATAACGCGACAGCGCACGGATCATGCGGTTCATCACGCCGTTCCGTTTTTGCCCGCGGGTGTGATCCTTGCCTGCTTGCATCAATTGGCTGCAGCCGGGGCGAGGCGATAATGACTGACGCCCCATTCATGGCCGCCGTCATGACCGAACAGCCCCATGGTTGCAAGAAAAAACAGACGCCAGCGTCGCTGCCATACCTGCGCATCCGCGCCGTAAACTTCTGTCAGGATAGCGGTTATAGCCTCCTGGTTGGCATCGTAATTGGCTAGCCAATGGCGGGCTGTCTGCTCGTAGTGCTTCCCATTCCAGCGCCACTCGTCTTCAACCTGGAACAGGTCCGGAAACTCTCGCAGAAGAGTATGGGAGGGCATGATGCCACCGGTAAAGAAATGTTGCGCAATCCAGTCCGTCTTGTCGCTTTCATCAAACAGATAGGCTGAATGCTTGTGGGTGAAGACATGCACAAACATGCGTCCATCCTGCTTCACCCACGTGCGGGCTTTGGTGAGAAGCTTTCGCCAATTGGACATGTGTTCGAACATCTCGACCGATACAATCCGGTCAAATTTCTTGCTGGTGTCAAATTCATTCATGTCACATGTGACGACCTGAAGATTTCCAAGGCCACGGGACGCGGCGACACCCTCGATGTATTTTCGCTGAGAATGCGAGTTCGATACCGCCGTGATCTGCGCATTGGGCAGGGCCTCCGCAACGAAAAGTGACAAAGACCCCCAGCCGCATCCCATTTCCAATATTGACTGACCATCATGCAGATCAGCGTGCCGCATGGTTTCGGTCAACGATTGAATTTCTGCATCTGCCAGATCATCCGTTCCGCCTTCAAACAGGCAGCAGGAATATTTTCGGTTAGGCCCAAGGATCAGATTGAAGAATTCCGCCGGGATTTCATAATGCTGCTCATTTGCTTTATTGGCATGGATCGCTATGGGCCTGGCTTCCACCATGGCAAGAAAGGAAGCATCGCCCTGCGCATCGGCGCCATTGAGTTTTTGCTGCGAACGGGCGACCAGGTATCGGATCGCTGCTTTGCTCACGAAATCGGGCAGGTTCACGCTTTCGGCGGCAACAATCATGCGGGCTGTGATATCCATTCGCTGCTCCTTGCGTTTTATCTCTTCAAGCATCTCCTAAGGCGAGGACAGGTTCGGCCATGGAAAGAATGCACTCGTTGTACGCTGGTAACGACGATACAGATCGCCATGTTTGCGAACCATATGCTCTTCCAGCAATGGAATACCTGAAACCCTGGTGAGCAGCAGGTACATGGAAACCGGAGCCGCAAGCGCCAACCACCCCCACCAGTAAGTCGCGCCCAGATTGATGGCGAATACCGGATATGCGAGCCAGGCCAGCCATTCAAAAAAGTAATTGGGGTGCCGCGACCAGCGCCAAAACCCCACCGTGCATATCTTGCCGCGATTGGCAGGCTTCTTCGCAAAATCACGCAATTGTTTGTCGGACATTGCCTCACCGGCGATGGCAATAGCCAGCAACATTGCAGCCAGACCGTCTTGCAAACCAAGCGGCCGCTCGACATTCCAAGCCGCTACAGCAATTGCCAGAACCAGCGGCACGCTCACCAGCGCCTGAATTTGCAATAGCCAGAACATCCGTCTGGACGCGTCCTGACCCCAGTCTTCGCGCATCTTCGCATATCGAGGATCTTCGCCTGCACCACGAGTGCGCAAAACAATATGAACGCCCAGCCGCAGCGACCATACACCAGCAAACATGGCTACGATTATCGGACGCGGGGCTTGGGGATACAGCAGCAGCGCCGACAGCGCGCTAGCAGCCCCTGCAAACCCTGTGGCAAACGACCAGCATGCATCGACCCAGCCGGACTGGCCGGTGCGCTGCTGTACCAGCCAAGCGAACGCCATTGCAGCACACATGAATGCAGCAACGGCAATTGCCATGAATGTAAATACTGCCGCGGTCATTAACGGGAAGCCTTTCTCCAGGCCCCTGGCTCAGCGGAACAAGCCGCTACTAAAGGCGGACAAACGGCTGAACCAGCCGGCCTAACAAGCCTTGCAGCTCAAGCTTTCCGGTCATCGCAACAAGACAAATACAGTCGCATCCCTTTTCTACGACCGGATCATGTTCAACGGAGGGATCCGCTTCATCAAAGTCTCCAGGTCCGAACCGGCCATGGGCATGAACAAATGCGCCTTCCAACACTTGTGTCCATTCGATACCGGAGTGCTTGTGGTGAGGAAGCGACGTCCCGCCTTTGGCCCTGAGCATGAAAACGCGAATACCCTGCTCGCTCGGTACGGCTACTTTCCGCCAGTGGATCCCTGGACCTATCCATCGCCAGTCGCCGCATTCGTAAAGTGCCAGCACTTCCCCTGGATTGGCCGAGGGAGCAGTCACTGAAGCCTTCGGTTGTTCTACGCCAGAGGGATCTGTTTCAATTCGCGCGAGCAGTGCATCTGCATCGATCTGCAAAGGCCCTTCAGATGCTGCATCCTGCAGCATGGCTCCGCCAACAACTTCGCAGTGACGGACAGTTTGCTGACAGGCAGGGCATTGAGCAATATGCGAGCCGACGACCAATGCAGCAGCCTCGTCCAACCTGCAGTTGGCAAATTCTGCTAGCACGATATCGGATGGATGGTGCGCGATCGTCATTCCATGTCCTCAAGGACGTTACGAAGTTTATTCATGGCAAGTCGCATGCGAGACTTTACGGTTCCCAACGGGATCTGCAGGGTCAGCGCTATGTCCGCGTGCGCCTTGCATTCAACAAAAGACAATCTGACAACTTCAAGCTGATCGGGAGGCAATTCCTTCAGAGCCTCCTGCACCAGCGCTTGCCGCTGCGCCAAATTCAGCGCCTCATCCGGCTGAACTACAGGCTCCTGGTCTTCGGGCATCGCAGAGGCATAGATCGCCGCCCGCTTGTCCCGCCTCAGCCCATCAATGCGCAGATTACGAACGATCGAGAATATCCACGTGCTGGCACTTGCCCGCGAGGGATCGAAATACGATGCCTTGCGCCAAACGGAAAACATGGCCTCCTGCGCCAGGTCGTCAGCTATCTGCGCACCAGCACCGCCGCGCATCAGAAAACCCTTAATTCGCGGCCCGAAATGCTCATACAGCTTGGCAAATGCCTGCCGGTCCCCGTTAGCTGCAATGGCGACTATGCAGCTACCGAATTCGTCAGAAGACCCGGATTTGGAAACCTGTTTCATCAAATCCCCAGTTTGCCAAAAGGACCGCCGCCCGGGCCAGACCATGACAGGCCGAACCATGACGGAAGATACTTCGGGCAACGTGCGCATGGACAATGCAAGGGACATATCCGGTTTACGCGGTACGATGCGATCTGGATCATCCCTTTACAAGGAAAAAATCAGCAATCCCGTTTTCGGTCCTGTGATCCATCCCTGCGCCCCTGCCGTATCCAATCAATGTCATAGTTCACGTGTTCGGGAAACCCATGCCAAGAAACGCGCCGGATCGCCCAAGAGTTGCCATCGTCGGGACAGGAATTTCGGGGATGTCAGCGGCCTGGCTGCTTGCCCCGCATTTCGACGTGACCGTACTCGAGGCCGACACCCGTGTGGGCGGGCATTCAAACACAGTCAAAATTCCGCTATCGGGGGAAGAAGTCGACGTCGACACCGGTTTTATAGTTTTCAACGAGGCAACTTACCCAAACCTGACCGCGCTGTTCCAGCATTTGGGAGTTGAGACTCAGGGCACAAACATGTCCTTCGCAGCCTCGATGCGCGGCGGTTCGATGGAATATTCCGGTGAATCCCTTGGCGGCTTGCTTGCCCAGAAAAGAAATCTCCTGCGTCCACGCTTCTGGTCCATGCTTTACGACCTGCAGCGCTTTTATCGTATGGCTCCGGCCGCAATACGCCAGAACAATCCCGGCGCATCCGCGATCACTAACTCAATGACACTGGGTCAGTTTCTTGATCACCATCGCTTTGGATCGGCTTTCATCGATGATCATTTGCTGCCACTTTCAGCAGCAATATGGTCCGCAAACCCAAGTGATATTCTCAACTATCCAGTGGAAGCCTTTGTGCGCTTTCACGAAAATCACGGCCTGTTGAATTTTACGAACCGGCCCATCTGGCGCACCGTTGTCGGCGGCAGCAAAAACTACGTGAAAAAACTGACCGCAGGATATTCCCAATCAATTGTGCTTGACGCGCAACTCGCCACTATTCGCCGGCATCACGATGGCGTCGACCTGATCGACAAACATGGCAAGTCGATGTGCTTCGATCATGTCGTTTTGGCAACCCATGCCGATCAGGCATTGGCATTGCTTGGAGATCCGTCCGCAATCGAGCAGGAACTGCTATCAGCCATTCGTTACACCCGAAACGAGGCGTGGCTGCATAGCGATTCCGCACTCATGCCAAAACGCAAAACCGCTTGGGCCAGTTGGAATTTTTTGCAGGAACCCGGTGACCACGAACGACTTGTCGTTACGTATTGGATGAACAAGCTGCAAAAGCTGAATACAAATCGTGATCTGTTTGTGACCTTGAATCCAGACGTGGAACCACGTGCTGATCTTTGCCATCGTGTGGAAACCTACGAGCATCCTGTTGTGGACTTTGCTGCGATCAACGCTCAAAAACATTTGTGGTCCTTGCAGGGCATAAACAGGACCTGGTTTTGCGGTGCGTATTTCGGCGCCGGATTTCATGAAGATGGCTTGCAATCAGGCCTTGCGGCCGCCGAAGCACTGGCTGCCGCAAACGGGTGCCCTCAGGTTCGCCGGCCGTGGCGCGTTAATGATGAGTCTGGCCGAATTCACATCCAGGTGCGTGATCATGTCCAGATTGAAAGGCAAGCAGCATGAAGGTGGAAACAGGCCTGTATCTTGGCGTTGTTCGCCATACACGGGTCAAGCCCCGCTCTTTGTCCCTGCGCCACAGATGCTTCTGGCTGGCGCTGGATATAGATTCAATTAAGACAACAACGTCAGGCTTGCGACTCCTCTCACACAACAGGGCGAACATCCTCAGCTTTTTTGACCGGGATTTCGGTGATGGCAGCGAGCGAAGCTTGCGTCAGCATGTTGAGCACTTGCTATCGGAAGCCGGCATAACAGAAACCCCTGCCAATATTGTCTTGTTTTGCATGCCGCGTGTACTGGGCTACGGCTTTAATCCGATCAGCCTGTATCTTTGTAGCGACAAGAACAATGTTCTGAAGGCAGTCGTCTACGAAGTACACAACACATTTGGCGAACGGCATTCATATGTCTCGTCCGTACAAACACTCAACGACCGCGTCATCCAATCAGCAGACAAACAGTTTTATGTCTCTCCATTCATGGACATGGACCTTTCCTACACATTCAAGCTGGAATTACGCGACCAAAAACTGCTTCTGGCCATTAGCGCCAAAGACGCGGAAGGTCCGCTCATCTTCACGTCCCTGTCAGCGAACCGAAGACAACTCACGAACCGCTCATTGCTGATGGCTTGGATGGCGCATCCGCTGCTGTCTCTGAAAGTAATATCCGCTATCCATTTTCATGCGGCACGCATTTGGCTCAAAGGCGTGAAGCTCCGTCTGCGACCGCCACCACCGCAGCAATCGGCAACTGTCATACAATCGGGAAAAACAGTGCAATGAGAAGCCAAACGAGCGTAATCACATGTGAAAACAGCTCCATTCGGAGGTCACGATTCGCATCTGTCCTGGTGCAGTTTGTGACGCGCCGATTTGCCAAATTCTCCTATGGCAGGCTCAAGATCGTTTTTCCTAACGGAGAGAGTTTATTACATACCGGCGAGTTTGACGGACCTTCAGCCACGCTAACCGTGCGACGGTGGCGCGGAATTTTCCGCCTTTTTACCGACGGCGATATTGGACTTGCTGCGACCTATATTGACGGCGACTGGGAGACAGATGATCTTTGGGCCGTGCTCGCCTATGGCGCGGCAAATGAAACGGCGCTTGCGAATTCCGCAAGCGGAACAAGAATTATCCACGGGTTCAATCTTCTACGCCATGCTTTGCGTCGCAATTCTCGCCAGGGGAGTCGGCGAAATATCGCCGCACATTACGATCTGGGAAATGAGTTTTATAGTCATTGGCTTGATGAAGGCATGCAATACTCTTCAGCCATATTCGCCAGCCAGCATGATAGTCTTGCTACTGCCCAAGAACGCAAGCTGAAGCAGATCGAAACCATGCTGGACCTGAAAGGTCAGGAAAACGTTCTGGAGATCGGATGCGGCTGGGGTGCTGTGACCGAACGGCTCGTCAAACAACATCAGTGCAGGGTAACCGCGATAACTCTCTCCAGGGAACAAGCCGACTACACAAATACACGGATGGATTCGCACTGCAAGAGTGAGAACACGCTGGTTGAACTGCGGGACTATCGCGATGTGGATCAATCCTATGACCGGATCGTTTCCATCGAGATGCTCGAAGCTGTCGGCGAAAAATACTGGCCGGTGTACTTTCAGAAACTGGCGCACTCATTGAATGAGGGTGGAGTGGCAGTTCTTCAGGTCATCACAATAGCCGAACGCTACTTCGAGCAATATCGGCGCAAGCCGGATTTTATACAAAAGTATATTTTTCCGGGAGGAATGTTGCCGACCAAATCTGAACTGTGCAAGCAGGCAGAGCAGGCAAATTTGAAGATAATCGAGCAGGTGCATTTTGGGAAAAGCTATCAGCATACGCTGGCGGCATGGCGAAAGGCATTCGATCGCAACTGGCACAAGGTTGCGCCTTTGGGATTTGATGAACGGTTCCGCCGCATGTGGGAATATTATTTCTGTTATTGTGAAGTCGGATTTAGGCAGGGATCCATCGATGTGGGGCTGTACAAACTGGTAAAATAACCTTCGTCCTAGATGAAGCGATCCGGTCAAACTCGCGCTGGCATTGCAAACTTTTTTACGCGAACTTGGGCGCAACTCTGCAAGTGCAACTCTGCAAGTAATGCCCCGGACATCGCAGGCGGCGCGCCGGGGTGTTTATGACACCACGGCACCACACCGCACTTCATCGCGACCTTGTCCAATTGGTGGTCTTGCACAAAAGTCCTCCTGCAACACAGCCACTGGTCGACATGGTTTGCTCACCTACCTTCATTTCAATTGAAACAGTCAACTTGCGTTGTGGATCGTAGGCAGAACCCTTCCACAGACTGGATGCAATTTTTTTGACTTTCATGATCAGAACGTGACCAACCCTTTCGCTTCCCGGCTCACGGATCCAGGTATTTGTTGCGCACAAGCTTGCACCGCAAGCGGCTATGCGGACACGCGCATTTCCGTCTCCTCGAGCCCAGTTACCGAGTGGAGATTGCGCGTGAGCAAGTGTAGAGGCGAAAACAAGAGCTCCCGATAAAGTCAAAATCCGTAACATGTGCTTCCCCGTAATTGTTGAACAAAACAGAACCTGTTACGCGCCAGAAGGACCTTTGGATCGATCTTTTTATTTTCTTCGAAGTATTTTCCATGATGGTGGTTTGAGAAAGCCGGACTGGTTTCCGAAGTCCCAGAACAAATTATGGATATGGAATAGTTTTTTCCAGGCTATCGGAGACCCGATTGCGCTATCGAGGGCTGTCGCATTCAAGCTTCATCTGGGGGATAATATGCCAACGCGAGGATCAATGCCCGTGCTCGCGTTGTTCGCGGTCGCATTCATTTATTGTATTCAGTCCGGAGCATCGCAACATGCTGACACTAAGGGTCGTTACATATGCAGATTAAGATCTGATCCCGAATTTTGCGCTAACAAGTTCGCCATATTGCGATCACGACCGAAGATCGGCACAAAATCCCCCACAAACACAAAAACTCCTCAACCCCCGTGAACATTTTATTCCACGATACCGGCTATCTCTCGAGCGCGCACCAATAGCCGCCTTACCCCCGTCTCAATTCATGACTATAGCTTGATCTTTGCAGCAATGATTCAGAGTCGAAGACAGGCGATTTTCAACTTGCCTGGTCGCCTGAAATCGCCATTGGCAACGAATTCTCACATTTTCAGGCGAACGATAGTCGTCACATTTTGCTCCTGGTTCCCAGTAGTTAAAATTGACTTGGAACTTTCTGGCCAAAGCACGCGTTTAGACCTTGAACAGCACAGGCTTGCTTCACAGCAAGCTATGCCGCCAAGCTATTCCGCCAAGTTATTCCGCCAGGAGAAAACAATGACCAACACACCAGGCAACAATCTTTCGAACGCTACCCATGGCACACACAGTGAAAAGCATTCAGTAAAGGATACAGTCGAGCAGGTGGGCGAGAGGGTTTCCACCGCAACGAATGCTGCGGCCCAAACGGTTCGAGAGACACTTACCTCTGCTGGTGAGACTGCGCAATCGATTGGCGCACAGGCTAAAGTAGGCGCGCAAGTTGCTGGCATAGCCGCAAAATCGGTAGCGTCGGATGCATTGGATACCATCCGGGAGACGGCAGACGAACAGAAGAAGGCTGGGGCAGAAGCTGTTGCCCGTCTGGCGCGGGGTGCGGCAGATGCCGCAGATAGCGTAGCGGATTCCTCACCTTATGTCGCAGATGCAATACGTGCTACTGCCGGCGCAATCGAGAAGACAGCGCAGGATGTTCGAGACACTGATCTGAATGACCTCCTCAAGGCTGTCAATGAATATGGTCAGCGCAAGCCTATGGTCTTGTTGGCCGCGGGCGTTGTAGGCGGCATCATTCTCGGGCGCATTTTTGGCAGTTCCACAAATCGCAGCTGATCAAAATGCAAAAATCAGGCATCACCTAATGCAAGTACCATTTCTGGAAAAGCTCGGTACGATTTTAACCGTAGTACAGTCCTTGTGGTCAACTGAAGCAGCGCTTTTGCGAGCCGAATTGCGCGAGTCGAAGAGCGCTGCAGTGTCTGGCATGCTTGCGGGCATCGTTGCACTTATACTTTGGATTGTGGCCCTGCCTCTTGTGGCCCTGGCAGCGATTTATTGGCTTGTGCTCGCCGGGCTGGCAATTCATATCGCAACAACTGTCGTCGCTGTTGCTACCTGCCTGATCGCGATTATTAGCACTGTTATTGCAATATCCAAATTCAGGCAAATAAAAATGATCCCTGACAAGACAATAGGACAGATCAAAAAAGACTTCGATCTTCTGGGGAATAGCTTCCATGGCTGATGCAATTGTTGGAAATTCCACACCGCAAAAATCGACGCTGAGTTCCGATGACCTCGTTGCTCTCGCCGAAGCACAGCGTGCGCGAATCCTGGATAACGCTTCCGAATTCAAAAAAGCTATTGCGCCGTCCCAACTGGCTGAAACTGCTAAAATTGCCGCATCTGAATCTTTCGACAATTTAAAAGACGGTATTATCCGGCAGCCGCTTCTGGCGGGAAGTGGTGCTCTGGCTGTCCGTCGTCAGATAATTTGAGACAGTTGGCGGTGTGATTTACGGAGGCTAGAGCTCATCTGATTTTTAGTTTATGCAGCTTTCTTTTGGTGCTGCAAGCGTCGTTTTTGGATTGTGTTACGTTTGATCCTTTCTCTTTCCAGCAGGATTGTTTGACCGCGCCCGAAGTACACGTCGGCGGGCGTTAGATTGCTTAGGCTCTCGTGGTAGCGCCGGTGATTGTAGTGTGCGACGAACCGGTCGATGCTGGCCTCAAGATCACCAGGCAGGTAGTAGTTTTCCAGCAGGATGCGGTTCTTGAGCGTCTGATGCCAACGTTCGATCTTGCCCTGTGTCTGAGGATGATAGGGCGCGCCACGAACGTGCCCCATGTTCTGTGCATCCAGCCAGTCTGCAAGCTCAGCTGAGACGTAGCTGGAGCCATTGTCGCTGAGCAGGCGCGGCTTATGGACAACCCGTGCCTGATCGCAGCCTGAGGTCGTGAGAGCAAGGTCCAGCGTATCGGTCACATCCTGCGCCTTCATCGTCGTGCACAGCTTGCAGGCGATAATGTAGCGCGAGAAGTCATCCAGGACCGTGCTGAGATAAAACCAGCCCCAGCCAGTCACCTTGAGATAGGTGAAGTCCGTCTGCCAGAGCTGGTTGGGCGCCGTTGTCTTGTCCTTGAACTCGTCGGCCGCCTTCACGACGATGTAGGCGGGGCTGGTGATCAAGTCATGCGCCTTGAGCAGCCGATAGACGGAAGCCTCTGACACAAAGTAATTTGCCGTATCGGTAAAGCGCGTGGCCAGTTCCCGGGGCGATAGCTCGGGCTCATCCAGGGCCAGCTGAACGATCCGCTCGCGTATGGCGTCAGGGATGCGGTTCCAGACATGCTTCGGCCGTGGTGCCTTGTCTTCCAGCGCTTCAGGGCCGCCGGTCTGGAGGCGATCGTACCAGCGGTAGAACCGTGAAGGCTGGATGCCCAGCTTCTCCACAGTTTGGCGCACCGGCAGATGGGATTGCTCAACCAGCCGGATGATCTCCAGCTTCTCGGAGGAGGGATATCTCATTCCTCGTCTCCCCCATCCGCGATCATGCTTTTTTTAAGCAGGCGCAATTCAAGCGCTTGTTCAGCGACGACCGCCTTGAGTTGCTGCGCCTCACGCCGCAGGTCCTTGACCTCGCCGCTGGTCGCAGCCCGCGCCGTATCGCCCACCAGACGCCGTTTGCCGGCCTCCAGGAACTCCTTGGACCATGCGTAATAGAGGCTCTCAGCAATGCCTTCACGGCGGCAAAGCTCGGCAATGCTGGTCTCGCCCCGAAGGCCGTCCAGAACGATACGGATCTTCTCTTCGGGGGAATGACGTTTGCGGGTTGCTCGGCGGATGTTCTTCACGATCCGCTCGGACGGGTTCTGAATGCACGGATTTCTGTCTCATCTCCACTCCTTGATGGTTACGATGAGCCAGAAATCCTCCTTCCTCAAGCCGCTAAATCTGTCTCACAGGTGCTGATGCCGGACAAGCTCCAGGTACGCCATCGCCATCACGTTCGGTTGTAAATCCCGAGGCTCGCAATGAAGTTCTGCGATTGCTCGCGGCGACTGCCGCTAGCCGGTACTATCAGTGATGAGGATAAAACCTATGTGGCGCAAGTCGTGTCGCGCGAGACGGGCCTGACCTCAGAACAGGCAAAACAACGTGTCGATACATTCGTCACCAAGCGCAATGAGGCAGTCATGGCTGCGTGCGCTGGCTGAACGTGCGCGGAAAATGGCAATCATGCTCACGTTTATCACGGCCGTCTCATTGTTGCTTGCAGCTGCTGCGGCATGGTGGGCAGCGACGATGGGTGGTGCTCATCGCGACGAAGAAACAATGGTCCCGCTGTTGATATGGCGCAAGTAACGGAAGGAGAAAGTCGATGGCTGGTTTGATAGCATGGCTGATGGGTGTCCCCCTGATCGTTATCGTGCTGCTGTATTTGATCTTCTGAAGCGCGCACCCAGATTGATAAGAAAGCCGGCTTTCAGGAGCCGGCTTTTTCATTTTCTATAACCGCAAGAAAATGTGTTTGGAAATCGGTCTAATGTTCACGCAGTTACGGCAACGCGAAAGCGATCTCAAGACACGTCTCTTTTGGATGTAACAAACGATTGCTTTTGTGTAGCGTCAACGTCGACGGTACCTGCAACATCCGATCCGGACACCGCTTCACTCTCTGACGATAGCAACGATAAAGGAGTTTGCCTGGGCTAATGGAATAGATCTTTGCTGGACACAGCGGCCCGGTCTCATCTGCCTGCATCAATGCTGCCAGTCCTGCTTACAAAAATGTGACCTTTTTATTGGCGACGACTGGCATCTGGCGGGCCTTGTTGCCGGCTCCTTCGATGCCGCGACTGGAAACATAGATACGCGCGCGCATATCCATAAAGGCGCGAGACGTCGACCTCCCTGCGCTACGAGCCTTTGGGTCACTGTGCCGAAAAGTTTGAGCGCAATAGCTCAAGGCTGGTGGCATTGTCTGAATTCTGCATTGCGAATTTCTCCTGCCTTCGCGCCACCGCGTTGGCAGCCGCCGAAAATGCGATGGAAAGGGCGTTCAGTTGTCGCAGCCCTATCTTGTTTTCCGATGCAAGCAACAATGCCTCTTGTGTCGAACGCAATATCTGATCGTTAATGTGGTCCAAATGTTCTTGGCTTTCAACTTTCTGGATTGCGTCGATGCGACCTGAAATAAATTCAATTAGAGCATCAGCCGGTTCGTCGCCTGCGCGGAATATACCTTTTCCGGCCCACACCATTGCCGACATCAAAGTACCTCCATAGAAGATAACAAGCCAGATCGGGTCGTTGTACCGTTCATAGAAATTCATCTTTTCCCGTCGGAAATAATCCAGTGCGCCCTTATGAACCGGGAACAGCGAAGCCGTGACATAGTCATTGTCGACTGTTGTAAGCCCATTGATTGACGGCGCTGTGCGCGCGATCTTGATACGATTTTTATATAAACCCTCGACGAGCGCTGCCACCTGATTTCTGTCGACGTTTGAGTGGGATACCAGTCTGAAGGTAAGCGAAACAGTTTTGATTTCCACCTGGGGAAGTGGTGGATTGGCTGTGATCGATGATTTTTCAATTGTCTGCTGCTGAACGCCCGGGCTTCGGCACTCAGACCGGATATTTCCATGAAAGGGAGAAACTTGATACCGTCCGGGCTGTCGCGGTGTATCGCCTTGGCAGATGCACGTACTGAACGCACCTTCAGCTTCCCCAACGAGTGCGATCGCTGTCACCTTGCCCGCCCTTAAATCAGCTGCAGCGGCCTGTGCTTTATTATAGGGTTTCAGCGGCCCAATCGGCGATCCGCCTGACATCAGCATTTTGCGGACGATATCGCCGTCATGATTGCGATCAGCAAGCACAGCAACTGTAGCTGTTCCGATGTCTCCCACATCGTCAAACTTTGATTTTGCCGGCGCCACGAATGAAACTGCGGTCTTCCGCAAAATGACAATGGATTGCGCACTTTCGGGAAATGCGCGATCTGATCGAACGGCGGCGAATGATACCTCATTCTTCTCGAAGGCAGCGGCAATTTCCTCGTAGCTGCCCTTGGGGATCACCTGCAATACACCGCCATCCTTTATGACATCAGGCAATCGCGCATAGGCATTAAAGACCTGCTGTTCGGGCGAACCTGCCAGAACAGCAATTTTATTAACGGGCCCCTGCACCCAGTCCCTGTAAATATAGCGGCCTCCAATCAGGACAAGAAACGCGACTGTCGCTACCATTCCGGCCAATAGCGCTTTTCGCAACGGAGACGAGCTGCGCCAATTGGCTCTCAATTTGTCGACATAACTGGACTGGGGTGAGATGCCAATAAGGCGTGATCCGCGCTTGTCCGTATCCATGGGGGGTCGATCTTTCCATAATATGCCGGCGCGCATCGCAGCCCGGGGCACCACGCCATGAAATGCAGCAACAACGATCTGGTTCCGACCCCACTGAAAATATCAGAAGGAAGGATCGCGGTAGCTGAGCCGGCAATATTAAAGGGAACCAAACATTCACGCTGGAGTTGATGACCAGACGTCAATGTCTGGCGCAGATCATTTTGCGCATACCAGAAACCCAGAAATCCGTCGCTCAACGGTTCGAGCACTAACAAAGGACCCGGTTTATGAAAAATTCAATCGTGATTACTGCGACGCTTTTGACCGCCCTCGCTCTTGGAGCATGCGGGCGCACACCGGGCGAGCGGACAGCCAGCGGCGCCGTCATTGGTGCTGCCACAGGCGCCGCAGTTGGCGCAGCTACCACAGGCCGGCCTGGAGGCGCGCTGGTCGGTGCTGCAATTGGCGGGGTTGGTGGAGCTGTGGTTGGCCGATCAACCTGCCGCGTTCGCTATACACGAAGCGGGCGTCGCTATTGCGCACGGCGCTACTGATATAGCGCAAATCACTTGCAAAGAAGGGTCGCCAATGGCGGCCCTTTTTTGTCGAACGACTTCGAAACTATTAGTGGCAGGCGACGGAACAAAAAATCGGCGTGTCAGTTGAAGATTTATCGGAAACTTCAATGCGCTGGCAATTGGGCGTTGTGCATTCGTAAAGACGGAGGGAAGAATGGCTGACGGTGGTGGAAGTGGTGGAATTGGCATTTTGGGTGTGCTCATTGGCGCGGCAATTGTGATAGGAATCGGTTTCCTTCTCATTGGCAATCCGATCGGACAATCCAAGTCAACTAATATCAAGATCGAGATGCCGAAAGTGTCTACTGGCAAGTAGCAAAGCGCCAGTTTCATATTCGACGACTGTGCCCATCTCTCCCCTCCCTGAACACCTCAAATAGAGCAGTGTTCAGGCGAGTGGGTTAGTATTGAACATCCCAGTCAGGCGAACCTCTAGCCACAACACGCAATGCGGTCGCAAATAGCGATGTTCAAATCGACGCCTGCGCGCGCCCACCTATCCTGCCTGCGCAAACCAGTATTATGAGTGAATCAATAAATATTATAACTTTATGACTGTGATTCACTAATGGCTTGAGGCGTACGAGAATACGGCTATCACAGGCCAAATTGCCTGATGGCCGCCTTCAGCGCTCTGATGAAATCCTTCACTGTTTGCGATGGGGGCCGGCTTACATGACTCACAATACCGATCGTTCGAGTCACGCTGGGTTTCTTCACTGGTATGGCAGATAGATTTTCGTCCACAAGCGATTTGACAGCTGTGCGTGGCATCACGGTAAGTCCGATGCCGGCGCGCACGAATCGGATCGCCGTAAGCGTGTGTTGCACTTCATACGCCCAGTCGAGCGTTTCGCGTCGGTGGCCCAAACTCTGGTCAACAATGAACCGGTTGGCGGTCTGGGAATTGACCCGTATCAGCTTCACGTTTTGCAAATCGGACCAGGATACGCTGCTGCGTCCGCTCAGTTCATGGTCCGAGGGACACACCAATAAATAGTCTTCAGTAAACAAGGCTTCGGCATTGCGCGTCTGGCTACCCGCAGCCATGATTGTGAGACCAAAGTCAACTTCACCTGCATCGACAAGGGGGCCAATGTCCGTTGCAGAAACATCCATCACGCGCAACTCAATATCCGGGTTGCGCTCGATAAAGCGTGCAGCCGCCATTGGCAGAATAGAGGTTGCTATAGTCGGCAGGCAAGCCAACGTCAGCCGGTTCCGCGGAGCGGGCGTACGTCGTTGGATACGTTCAATCTGCTTCTCGGTTTCGGCAAACATGGTTCGCACAACCGGTAAAAGATCTGCCCCCGCCTGCGCCAGAGCCACGTTGCGAGTGGAGCGAATGAACAATTGGACGCCCATGCTTTGTTCAAGCTTGCGGACCCGGTGCGTAATCGCCGTCTGAGTGAGGTTCAGATGCTCAGCAGCCCGGCTGAACGAGCCAAGTTCGGCAACGCTGAGAAAGGCTTCGAGTCCCAGAAAATCATACTTCATTGCAACACCAGTGCGTCCGATCCGATTCTACTCCTAATACATGAATTTTTTTCATAAAATAATGAAAATAATCCATTTGATTTATCATCTATTCCTGCCCAAACTCTCGGAATTATTCTCGCAGATTTTCCGCGAAACTTTTGGGGAGGCAATATGAGCGGCTTAACGATGGATGAATCCCTCGCGATCATCTTGAAGACGTTCGAAAAAGCGAAAGAAATGGAGGCTTATGCTCTGGCCGCGATTGTTCTGGATGCGGGCGGGCGGGTGAAAGCATTCCTGAAGCAGGATGGCGCGTCCATCATGCGATTTGAGATTGCCCGAGGAAAAGCCTTCGCTGCACTGGCCCTGCACCGGTCTTCTCGCATGGTGCTGCAAAAGGCGCGCGAAAAGCCGCCGTTCATGGATACACTACGCGATATGGCTGACGGCCCAGTCTTTCTCGAGGCAGGCGGACAGTTGATCCGGAACAAGGATGGGGAAATCCTCGGCGCAATTGGCGTCACCGGAGACGTCAACGAAGTCGATGACCTTTGCGCAATGGCAGGGATCCGCGCTTGCGGTTTCATGGCCGACGACGACTTCAATGAAAAAGAAGCCAAGCGCCTCAACATCAAACTTGGTCCTCCCATCAAGGACCCACGTTAGACGCGAGGCGGCAATACCTTGGCGGATCAGGCGGCGACCATGTTGTTACACCTTACCGTAAGCACGTTCCCAAATGCCAAGGCGCTTCCTCTGTGGGCGGCGATGGAACACGGCCTTTTCTTGGCACATGGCCTGTCCGTAGATTTGCATGAAACCGGAAGCTCCCGCGAACAGCGTACACTGCTTGCCGAAGGAAAACTCCAGATCGTTCAGGCGGCCGTAGACAATGCGCTT
Organism: uncultured Alphaproteobacteria bacterium; assembly: GCA_963700795.1. Taxonomy (GTDB): domain Bacteria; phylum Pseudomonadota; class Alphaproteobacteria; order Rhizobiales; family Beijerinckiaceae; genus Terripilifer. The sequence goes on from CAVOYX010000003.1 coordinate 19,744, forward strand.
GCTATGAAAAGCAACGGCCATGACGCGGTTATTGTGATGGGTGGCGAAGGCGGCATGAACAAATTCATGGTTCAAGCTTCGATCAGGACTTTCGCCGATATTGCCGGTGGGACGCTTCTGGTCGATTCTCCCGATACGGCCTATGCGCTACTTGCCCGCAAAGTATTGAGTCAGCATAGACTGCAAGCTGCAAGGGACTACACGATCGTCCCGGTTGGGAATGGCGCCAAACGCCTGGCGCGTTTGTTGAATGACGCCACGGCAACCAGTGCAATTCTCAACCCGCCTTTCTCTAGCCAAGCTGAGATGCAAGGCCTGCGCTGTCTGGGCACACTTGATGATCTGTTTGGTCCCTACCAGGCGGGCGGAGCATTCGCCTTGCGTGCATGGTGCGAAGAAAACCGCCAAACCCTGCACCGATACATTCGGGCCTATCTGGCATCGCTTGAATGGATCCGAGATGCGGCCAATGCCACTGCAGCAATCGCAATTCTGCGCGAACGTCTCAAGCTTCCCCACGAGATTGCAGCGCGCACCCTGCACGAATTATGCGTGCCGGCGACCGGGTTTGCCATGCATGCCCGCCTCGATCATGTCGGCTTTAAGAACATGATCCAGTTGCGGAACGAAATGGAAACGGGCGATCCAAGCCTGTTCGAATTGCGACATATCGTTGATGAAACCTTCTATGACGAGGCCATAGCCTGCCAACAATCAACTTCAGCCCTGAATTCAACTGAATAACCACAATCGAACCCTGAGGAGGAAGACCATGATCATCCCGAGGACCTTGCCCGCCTTTGGCGCCGCACTGGCAATTTTTGCCGCAGCATCTACTCCCGCACTCGCACAAAGCGATACGGAAAAATTCTTCACCGGACGGTCGCTTAACTTTATCGTTGGATCGCGAGCAGGTGGTGGCTACGCCATTTATGCAAGTGCCCTGGCGCACCACCTTGGAAAACATCTCCCAGGCAAGCCAACAATTGTCGCGCGCAATATGGACGGCGCAGGCAGTCTGATTGCCGCCAATATCCTTTACAACAAATCGCCAAAGGATGGATCCACCTTCGGTGCTCTCTTCATGGGCGCACTCATGGAACCATTGTTGGGCGACGCTCGCAAAGCGCAGTTCGATCCATTAAAATTTCACATCATCGGCAGCGCCAATCGCGAAACCAGCATTTGCGTTGCCTGGTCAACATCACCCATACACAAGTTCGAGGACATTCTCGAAAAAGAGATGATTGTCGGCACATCCGGTGTCACATCCTCCATCCGGCAATATCCCACAGTCCTGAAAAACGTACTGGGCGCCAAATTCAAACTGGTTACCGGATATACCGGCTCAAGCGCCGCTGCGCTTGCAATGGAACGCGGCGAAACACAGGGCATCTGCGGCTTGCAGTGGTCGAGTTTTATAACCAGCTATCAAAGGTGGCTGGACGGGAAGAACGTCCGAATATTCTTGCAAATGTCCGGCGACAAGGGCCAGGCCGATCTCAACAAGCTAGGCATACCCAATGTCTGGAAGTTTGTTAAAAACGATACCGACCGCAAGGTCCTGAAAGTGATTTTCAACCAGCTGGAATTCGGCCGCCCCTATGTACTACCGCCTGGCGTACCTGCAGACCGGGTTGAAGCCTTTCGCAAGGCATTCGACGCGACAATGAAGGACCCGGAGTTCCTTGCCGAGGCAAAGAAATTGCAGCTTGGCATCGACCCCGCCAGCGGAAACGAAGTCGAGACCTTATTGAAGGAAATTTACGCAACACCGAAAGACCTCGTCGAAAAGGCAAAAGCAGCCTTAAAATGAGTCAATCGATGTTTCCAACGCGAATTGGCCGGCGAGTTTCTTTTGAAGAAGCAGGCCGGCCATCCGCTTGTGGTTGCTTCGGCTTGTGCGTACGAAGTGCTGGCGCAATGCACGGACAAGGCTGCAATACTATTCTTTCGATTCAGACATATCCCAGGTCGATCACAAGGTGGTGACTCAGTCGTCAATGAGCGCCGCCTGCTACCTTCCGAAATTCGGCAGATCGCCGCCATTGCTGTGGTAAACTGATACAGCTGCAGTGGCCGTCGCGGCAGCTGCCCGGATCCATGGAACATGTATTCATGAGAAACCACTATCACGCCAGCGAAAACCCACGGAAACGACCCGCACTCATCGCAGGCAGGCGATAGCCTCGTAAACCCGGGTATGCCTGGCTGGGGCGGGAGGATTCGAACCTCCGCGTGGCGGGATCAAAACCCGCTGCCTTACCGCTTGGCTACGCCCCAAACTGGCAACATCTCTTGTCTGGCCCGGGGCCGACGGCGCAATATTGCAAGTGCCGCGGAACATAGTGGCAGTGCACAAAGCCCGCAACTGCTGATTGCGGCAATTCGCAGGGAAAATTGCCGCTTGGGATCACCCGCCCACCCCATGCCATTGGCAGGATAATTGGCTGATCCCATGACTTGGCCAGACACACGGCAAGACACACGGCAAGATAAACCGCAAGGCTGAATTACGGTCGGCCTGCTCGCCCGGACCACGTTCCTATCGAAAGGAAATGACATCCCGGGGCTCTTGCCCGGCTCGAAAGCCGCCGCTATAAGTCGCCCAATTCTGCTGCTGGCATCCAGGGCCCACAGCGGTGATACACGTCGGAGTGTAGCGCAGCCTGGTAGCGCACCTGCTTCGGGAGCAGGGGGTCGGAGGTTCGAATCCTCTCACTCCGACCATTCATTTCTGGCCAGGCATCAGCCTATCTCGCCAAGTATCAGCCAAACAACCGCGTGAACAAGCCAGACTGCGACAGCGCCATCCAAAGCAGGCGCAGGCCAAGCGCCGTCAGCAGCAATTGGAACAACAGCCGGAACTGCGCTTCAGGCATGCGATCAAGCAGTTTGAACCCAAGCCAATTGCCGAAAAAGCCCGTCACGATCATCGCTGCGATGATCGGAATATAGGCTCCAACAGCAACGCCCGCAGCGGCAAAGGCAATCAGTTTCAACGTATGGGTAAAGGTCATCAGCGCGCCGAGCGTGGCCGCATGATTGCGCCTGTCCGGTGCGGCGGCCGCAATGAACGGGGCGATCAGCGTACCGGTTGCCGACACGAAAACACCAACAAAGGTCGCAAGAAACCCGACAAAGGCGAAGCGGTTGCGCACACCGCCAATGCGCCCAAGCCTCGGCAGCCATGTCACCACGAGAATGAATATGCCTAGTATGAGCTGCAGAACGAACATTGGCAGCGAGATGAAAATCTTCGCGCCCAGCGCAGCCCCAATCACCGCACCCACGATAAAGGGAAGCACTGTCTCGCGCATGACGTAATGCCACATGACAAACGTGCGCGTGAAACCCTGCCCCAGCTGGACAAACGTGTGAACGGCCAGCAGTGCCTCAGGCCGCATTGTATTGGCCATGATGGCAAGCAGGATCAGCCCGCCGGCCGCGCCCGTGACGACGCCTATGAGCGCAGTTGCAAACGAAGCAGCACACAGGCCGGCAAACAGCCATGGGCCGATATCCGGCGCCGTAAACAGAAAATCCATACGCCCCCGATTGCCGCCCCTATGGCGCGGCCCTGCCCGATGCAGCTGTTGCCGTCACAGCCTTGCCGTTCTTCTGCGCCAAATAGCGCCGCCCCACAAGAAGCAGGCAGGCTATCGCTCCCAGAATATTCGACCAGACAGCCCATGGCGCAATTTCATGCGGCAAGAGAATGCAAAAGCCCGCGACAAGCAGGGCAATGCGTTCGAGCCCTTTCACATGCCCGAACAAATATCCCACCATGCCGCCACACATGACCCACACACCTATAATGGCCGTTGTGATCGCCAGGACCGTGTCGAACACCGATGAGCTTTGCAACAGAAGCGTCGGGGAGAATACGAACAGGAACGGCACGATATAAGCCGCCCAACTGAAACGCACCGCGACAAATCCGGTCTTCATCGGCTCGGCGCCCGCGATGGTTGCGGCGAAAAACGCAGCGACCGCAACCGGAGGCGTCACCATCGACATCAGCCCCATGTAGAGAATGAACATGTGCGCTGCCATTGGCGAAATGCCGACTTTTTCCAGCGACGGCGCAATCAACACCGCCAGCAAAACATAAACACCCAGTGTTGGCATGCCCATGCCCAGAATGATGCACATGATGGCCGCGAAGAAGAGCAACAGGAATATGCTGCCTTCACCAACAGCAACCAGCCAAAGCGTCAGGGCAAACCCGAGACCTGTCACCTGCAGCATGCCCATGATGAAACCGGCACCGGCCGAAACCATGAATATGTCGAGCGCGCCAATACCCGTGCCGATAAGCCCGTCCCATGCATCGCGCAGGCTCATGCGCTTGCCGTCGTAGCCGATCGTCATGCCGATCGCGAGCACTGCGATGGAGGCCCAGACAGCAGCCACCTCGGGTTCCTGGTTGAGCCAGAACAGCGCATAGATCAGCACCGCGAAAGGCAGGATAAAATGCCAGCCTTTCTTCATCACCGAGCCGATGGACGGTATGTCTTCTTCGGGAACGCGCTGGATGCCTGCCTTGGCTGCATCGAGATCCGCCTGAATGAACAATGCTATGTAATACAGAAGTCCCGGAATGAAGGCCGCAATGGCCACTTCCTTGTAGGGCACTTGCAGAAAGTCAGCCATCAGGAAGGCGACGGCGCCCATGACCGGCGGCATGAGCTGGCCACCATTCGAGGCGGAAGCTTCTATCGCCGCGGCCTGCGCGGGGGTGAAGCCGGCCTTTTTCATCAATGGAATCGTGATGACGCCCGTCGCCATGATGTTGGAAACAACAATTCCCGAAATGGAGCCGAACAGACCGGATGCAGTCACCGCCATCTTCGCCGAACCGCCGCGATAACGGCCCATCAGCGCAATCGCGATATCGTTGAAGAACTGACCGCCACCCGATGAGGACAGGAATGCGCCGAACAGAATGAACGGAATGACAACGGAGACCGCGACATTCAACACCAGGCCAAGCAGGCCGCTCTGGTCGATTACCAGATAATAGATGAATGAATTGAGCTGCACATCACGTGTCTGCAGGGAGCCTGAAAACTTGTGACCGATCAGCGCGTAGATAATGAAGAAACCGACAACGAAGACCAGCGACCAGCCAACGGTGCGCCGCAATCCTTCGATGCACAAAATAAAGATCACCCAGGCCGAGATCAGTCCCTCAATCGGCGGATTGAAAAGATTCTCGGCCAGATCGGCTGCATTCCACGCCAGATACAGTCCGGTCACAAGGCCTGCAGCCGCCAGTATCCAGTCGTACCAGGGAACGGACGTCCGGTCGGTTCCTCGTTTCAGCGGAAAGTTCAGAAAAACCAGCGCCAGGCCCAGCGCAAGCATCGCCGCCAGAAACTGTTCGGTGACAAACACAATCCCGAACAATCGGAACACGTCCGCCGCGGCAAGCAACACAGCCGTAGCCAGAATGAAGGCAAGCACGGTCCGCAAATTGCGCACGAATGGCGAAGTAAATTCGGTAGTGCGTAATGGAACGTCGCTCATATGTGCACCGGCTTGAGAATGAGAGTTTTCTGTCATGCGGAATACGACCTGCTCGCTAGGCGACAACAAACCGAACTCCAAATATGCGAATGCCATGCAGACACGCATGTCTGCATGGCATTTCAGTCACGTTCCGAATCAGCGCTTCCAGACGCCAGCTTCCTTCAGGTACTTGATAGCGCCCGGATGATATTTCATGTCGCCATGGTCCATGCCAAAATTGGCCGGTGCAGTTGCCCGGAACGAGGGATGTCCGGCAGCAAGGTCCGCCTTGTTGTTGTAGAGCGTCTTGACCAGATTATAAACCACATCGTCCTTCACGCTGGGATTGGTAGCAATGATGATGTGATATTGCACAAGATTGGTCGGCCCTTTGATGCCCGGCAGATGCGGCGCAGGGTTCACGGTTCCAAAGTAATATTCAGGACGTACCGACTGAAGTTTCTTCAGGGCTGCTGCCGAGTTATCCAGCGACAGGAAGCGTACACCGCTCATCGCAGAATTCAGTTCCGCGACCTTGGGGGCGCCAACCGCGAAAATCGTCGCGGTGTTCTTGCCTGCCTTCAGGTCGTTGGCAGCAGTAATAAGATTCAGAGTCGGTGAAGGCTTCACGTCCTTCATGCTCATGTCGCCCGTAGCCAGCATGGCATTGAAAATCGCTTCACCCTGAGTGAAACCTTTCCAGCCGGTTGCAGTTGCATTGTTTTTCAGATCAGCAAGCGTCTTGATCGGGCCGTCGTCTTTCACGAGGATACCGACATTGAAATGGAAGATGGTGGCGGCAACCAGGAGGTTCTTCATGGTCTTGCCGGCATATTCCTGCGTTCCACGGAATGCAGCGCCAGCCTCGTCGTTGCTGGTCCACGCAAATTCAGCGCGATTGGTGTTGACCGAACCCAGAATATTCGAAGGCGAGTTGAACGTCGCCACACGCACCTGCATCTTGCCCTTTTGTTGCAGAACCTTGGCTACAACCTGGGCCTGAACATTGTTGATGGCTCCCGGCGGCAGCGTCGACAGGGAGATTGGCTGCGCAACGGCGGCTGTGGCGCTGAAGGCTGCCGCAACAGCAACAACGGACAGAAAAGAAAGTCGGCTTACAGGCAAACGTGTCATTAACCCCTCCCAATTGATGCCGGACGTATAAGCTCCGGCTGTTCGATGGGCCTTTTTCCCATGAATAGCCGATTGCTGTAAAGCCGCGCGACCGGCATTTGCTCTGCAATGACGTGACAATCTGCGCATTTTTGTTGCTTGACGGGTCAATCCATGGGCAGTTCTATGCGGCATGCAGCGCAACTTCGCTTTCAGAATCACGCTTCGTCGCTACCTTCTGGCGGTTGCCGCCATCTATGCACTGCTGTTTCAGGCCATCATTGGCGCATACACAACTGCAGTTGCCAGCCCGCTAACCCATATTTGCGCGACAAGCGCTTCAGGAACCGCCAACACGCAGCCCTCGCAAGGGTCTGGACAGGGACATAATTGCCAATGCCCGGTTCATGGCGCGACAGCCTCGCCCGTTTCAAGCTCTGCCGCCAGATTTTCCGTTATCCTCTACGGCGCAAGAAAACCGTGGAGCATCGGGAAACACATAACCCTCTCGCCAATAACGGACTCCCACACACATTTGCCTCGCGGGCCCCCGCAAGAGAACGCCTGACCGTTTTCATCATTCGTGCATCGCACTCAATCTGAATTTTCTGCAGAGGTTCTCATGATACATCTTCCTCGCGCGGCTCTTGCCGCAATCGCTGCGCTTGCCGCCGTTGCGGCGACGCCCGTCCCCACCCTTGCCCAGCATGGCCAGCCCATGGCCAAATCCGAGTTCAGGATTGGCGCGATGGTCATCGCCCAGCCGTGGACCAGAGCCACGCCGAAAGGCGCACCGGTCGCAGGGGGCTATGTCACCATCACCAACACCGGAACGACACCCGACCGCCTCATCGGTGGCAGCTTTGACCTTGCGGGCCGGTTTGAAATCCACGAAATGTCCGTCTCCGGCGGCATGATGAAAATGCGTCACCTGCCCAAGGGGCTGGACATCGGCGCGGGCAAGACAATCGAACTGAAACCCGGCTCCTTCCATCTCATGTTCTTTGGCTTGAAAGGATCGCCCCAGGCTGGCCACCCGGTCAAAGGGACTCTCGTTTTCGACAAGGCAGGCAAGATCGATATCGAATTTGCCGTTGCACCCCTGGGCGCCAAATCTGCGCCTGCTGGTGAACATGATCACAGCAAGCACCAGCACCATGGATCGGCCGCCCCGGCAGCAGCTGCGGGCATGGCGCACGATGGAGCAGGTCACCATACCCACGGCAGCCAGTTCACCGATGCAGCCCGCTGGGCCAGGACCTTTGATGATCCCAAGCGCGATGCCTGGCAGAAACCCCACGAAGTCCTGACGGCATTGAATATCAAGTCCGGCAATGTCATCGCCGACATCGGTGCAGGTACGGGCTATCTGGCTGTGCGCCTGGCGCACCACGCCGGCACCGGCAAGGTTTATGCCTCGGACGTGAGCAAGAGCATGGTGGAATTCCTGCAAAAGCGCGCAAAGGACAACAGCATATCAAATCTCCATGCGGTGCAGGGTTCGGAAACATCGGCAAACCTGCCCGAGCCGGTCGATCTGGCTGTTCTCCTCGATGTTTATCACCACATCGGAAAGCGCGTGGACTATTTCCGCGCGTTGCAAAAATCGCTGAAGCCGGGCGGGCGCATCGCTATCATCGACTTCCGGCCCGAATTGAAATTCGGCTCACCCAAACACATGCGCATTCCTGTTTCAGATGTGGATGCGGAAATGAAGGCGGCGGGCTATGCAAGAACAGCATCGCACGGTTTTCTGCCACGCCAGTATTTCCTGATTTATCAGGTTGCGAAATAGAAACGCGATCATTGCAAAACCTGAAGGCGTCGCGCATGGATCTGGCCCTGTTTCATCTTCCAGCCTGGCGCGACGCCTACAATGTCCCGTTGAACCGCTTCTACGAAGAACTTCTGGAATCCTTCCGGCTGGCAGAGAGCCTTGGCTGGCAGCGCGCATTGTTCACCGAACATCATTTCCATTATTACGGCGGCGCAGTGCCGAACCCTGCGGTGATACTGACCGCCGTTGCACGGGAAACGAAAACATTGCGCCTCGGCGCAGCCGTTTCCTTGATGCAATTACGCCATCCGCTGCAAGTTGCAGAAGACTATGCGATGCTCGATCAATTGTCCGGCGGACGATGCGACTTCGCAGTTGCGCGCGGTTTCGTGCCTCACGAATTCCAGGCCTTCGGCATCGAGCAATCCGAAGCTGCAGAGCGCATCGCCGAAGGCCTCGATATCTGTCAACGTTTCTGGGCCGGCGAGCCCTTTGCCCATGCGGGCAAACACTTCCGCTTCGACAGGCTCAAGCCATGGCCGCCCGCAATCAGCAAAGCCATCCCGATCTGGAACGCGGCGTCGAATACAAGGGACAGCTTCGTCAATGCTGCGCGGCGCGGCTTTCATCTGATGATGAATCAATATCCCATGAGCTTCGAGGCGCTGCGTGAAAAATATCGCTGGTATTGCGATGAATGGTCGGCATCCGGACGCAAGGACGCTGAGCGCAAATCCATGGTGTCATTTCTCGCACATATTGCCGATACCGAAGAACAAGCCATTGCAGAAGCGCAAGCGGCCTTGCAGGAACATGTCAATGCTTTTGGCAAGGTCATGCGGGGCCAGCAATGGGACACGGACCATGAAGGCGACGTCGGCCTCCTGACCGGAATGATCGGCACCGATGACGTGCGCCGCGTGTTTCGCGAACGCACGCTCGTCGGAACTCCGGAACAGGTCGCAGAACGCATCGAAAAATATCGTGCTCTTGGTTTCACCGAGATCGGCATTCTGGCGCGCTATACCAGCCTCAGCCACAAGCAATGCATGGAAACCGTGCAACGCATGTCGGAGGAAGTCATGCCATTGCTGAATGGCAAGAATATCGCGGGCAGCCAATAGGCCGCCCGCGTCACAATATCTAGCGCGGCCGCGTAATCGTATCGATCAGCGCAGGCTTGCCGGATTTCACGACCTTCAGCGCACGTTGCAGGGCCGGGCCGACATCCTTCGGATCTTCGATCGGACCTTCGCCCCAAACGCCCATGGATCGCGCCAGCGCACCGAAGTCGGGCTCGGGACCGAACAGGTCCATGCCGATATGCGCTTTCGCCTCGTCCGTGCCACGCAAGCGCGCCATGCGGATCTGGTGTTCCCAATCGTTGTAATAGGCCCGGTTGTTGTACATCACGATCAGCATCGGGATTTCGTACTTCGCCAGCATCCACAACGCACCGGCATCAAACATCAAGTCGCCATCGGGCTGAATATCCACGACCAGGCGGCCATGCTTCTTGTTTGCCAGCGCAACGCCGATCGACATGCCGATCTGCGTTGACGTTCCAAGCTCAACGCCCGGATGACGGTATGGCTTGTCGAAATTCCAGTGCTTGCGCACCAGCTGCTTGATTGTATTGGCAGTCAGTACCCAGTCTTCGTCCTTGATTGCATCCCAGATTTCATGGCTCAGGCGCGCAGTTGTCATGGGTGAAGCATCCCAATCCTTCTTTGCATCTTCCTGCCATTGCGCCCAGGTTTCATTGTGGCGTTTGCCAATGGCCTTCTTGCGTTCATCAATACGTGAAGCAAGCTTTGCATCGCCGGAAATGCGCTTCTGCAATATGTCAGTCAGCACAGGCATGCCCAGCGATGTATCGCCCAGCGCCCGCACCGAACACGGTTGCATCCGGCAATAATCCATCGACCATTTCGAAATGTTCAATTCGGCAAAACCCATCTCTACCCAGTCGGCGTCGGGGCGCACCAGCGGCTCAAGTTCACGCGTTGTCGAATTGAGCTGATGGGTGGGCTTTTCCCAATCCTTGATGTCAAGACCCACAACCAGATCGACATCCTTCATGGCGCCCTTGTCCATGCTGATGGCACAGTGGATGCTGGTTGGGGAAATTCAGTGCATTGTTGATATCCCAGACAGCAGCACCCGCTGTCTCTGCCAGCTTCACCATGTTCTCGAAGCCGCCGGCGCGGCGTCCGACATATTCAGCCAGCAGCATGGGCTTGTCGGCTGCCAGAATCTTGTCGGCTATCGCTTCGATGGCCCTAGGGTCCGGCATCATGGGAGAAGGCGTTGCCACTGATGTCCTGGGCGGCAGATCGACATCCTGCGTCAGTCGCGCCTCCTGCAAGGCCGCATCGTAGCACATGTAGATCGGGCCTTGCGGTTGCGTCGTCATGATGGAATAGGCGCGCGCAAAACTTTCCGGAACACCATCGATGGACGAAGGTTGATAATCCCATTTCACGTAATCGCGAATGGCATTGCCCTGCACCAGCGCCGTATGCGTCCAGTCGATATGCGGGCGGCGCTTGCCCTCATCCATTGGACCGGTCGCACCCATGATGAAAATCGGCACGCGATCGATATAGGCATAATAGATTGCCATTGTCGCATGCAGCAGGCCGACAAGGTTGTGCAGGATGACGGCCATGGGCTTGCCGGATGCCTTTGCATAACCATGCGCAATCTGCACTGCTATTTCTTCATGGTTGCACAACATCATTGGCGGGTTGTTCTGCCCGTAGTTGATAAGGGAATCGTGCAGTCCGCGAAAACTCGCGCCGGGATTGAGCGTGATGAATTCAAAATCATATTGCTTGATCAGGTCGACAATGATGTCGGATTGCCAGCCGCGATAGTTGACGGCGACTGCCTCGCGATCTTTCTTGCTATTGTCGTCCATCCCGCATTCCTCCAATTTAAAAAAGGCGTGGCAATCAGATTGCCACGCCTTCAACCCAAAAGACAATTGTTGTCTTGCGTTACTTCTTCTTTTTATGCACCACAAGCAGATCGGCGACTTTCTTCACCACGGCTGGCGGTGTCTTGTAAGCCTCGTCGATCAGCTTCTGGATCTCCTCGCCGCTGACCGCTTCGGTTTCCATCTTCGCCTTGTCGGTTTCAGTCTTGAATGTCTTGTCCTTCATCGTGTCCATGAAAGCCTTGCGAAGCGCAGCCAGCCGGTCGGCAGGCAGGTTCGGCGGTGCAATGATCGGACGGCCCAGCACCTGACGGGCGAAGACCAGCTTCATGATTGCCTTTTGCTCGTCGGTTTTCGCCAGCTCGGTCACCAACGGAACATTCTTCAGGTCTTCATGCTTGCTGAGCGACAATTGCACAAGAATGTTGATCTTCTTTTCCTTCAGCCAGTTGCCGCGCGTGGAAACAACACTCGACCACGACCAGCCGCAGCGGCCCTTCACTTCACCGCGTTCCATGGCGATGTTGATGTCATTGCCGCCGCGATAGCCGACAATCACCTTGAACTTTGTGCCCAGCACGCCATTCAGAACCTGCGGAAACTGATCGGTATCTGCACTACCGCCCGTACCACCAACGATCAGTTCCTTCGTGTACATGTCATCGAAAGTCTTGACCTTGGAATCGTGCCAGGACACGCAGACACTGACTTCATTGTTCATGCTGCCGATCCAGCTCAGCTTCTGCGCATCGAACTTGGAGCCCGGCTGGCCAAGCAACGTGTCGAAAGCAACGCCGCGCGCAGAAGCGCCAAGGGCCGTGCCATCTTTGGGGGCGACATTGTAAAGCCAGTTGACCATGCGGGCCGATCCGGCGCCGGGCATGTTCTGCACAACCACTGTCGGATTGCCGGGAATGAAACGGCCCAGGTGGCGGGACAGAACGCGCGCATAGGTGTCATATCCACCGCCAGCCGAGTAGCCGACATAGATGCTGACGGTCTTGCCCTTGTAGAAGTCACTGATGGCATCGGCCTGCGCCGCACCCAGGGATAGCGCAGCCAAAGCCGCGCCAGCCAGAACTGGCTGGAAAATCTTCATGTTGTTACCTCCGAAAAGCCGGACCCTCGCCCGGACTGCGCCTGCCTTACACTAGCATCCGGCAGAAACCTGGGCGCATTTAGCACGGGATCTGCCAAGGGCAAAATATAGCGTCAGTAAACGAGCTTTCCACCTCCGGGCAGGCCACTTGCGTTCACTTCCCTTGCGAACCATCATCGCTCAGCCATTTCTCGACAGGAAAGCTGGACATGCCATCACGAACTTGCCTCCTCATTGGCGCTCCTGTCGACACCGGCGCGAGCCAGAATGGTTGCCTGATGGGGCCGGACGCGCTTCGCACGGCCGGTCTTCCCGAAGCGCTGCGCGATCTCGGCTATATCGTTGAGGATTATGGCAATATCGCCCCCGCACGGCTGGCCAGGATCGCCCATAAAAACCATGCTGTGAAAAACCTTGCAGAAACGGCCGCCTGGGCCGAGGCGCTGGAGGCCCATGCCTGCGATGCCATGCGCACGGGCGCCATGCCGATTTTCATGGGCGGCGATCATTCGCTCTCCCTCGGCACGGTGCCAGGCGTGTCGCGCCATGCAAAGGAAAATGGCCGCGCGCAATTTGTTCTCTGGCTTGACGCCCATCCGGATTTCCACACGCTTGAAACAAGCGAAAGCGGCAATCTGCACGGCGTTCCCGTCGCTTATTTTACCGGTCAGCCGGGCTTTGAATCCTATCTCCCCGCTCTTGCCGCGCCCGTCCCGCCACAGAACGTTTGCATGATGGGTATTCGCTCTGTTGATCCTGCAGAGCGCGCGCGCCTGCGCCATGCCGGCATCACGGTGCACGACATGCGCAGCCTGGATGAACTGGGCGTGATTTTTCCGCTACGCCAGTTTCTGGATGTCGTCGCAAGCGCCGGCGGAGCATTGCATGTCAGCTTCGATGTGGATTTTCTGGAGCCCACCATCGCGCCCGGTGTTGGCACCACTGTGCCCGGTGGAGCAACCTTCCGCGAGGCCCATCTCATCATGGAACTGTTGCACGAAAGCAAACTGGTCACATCGATTGATCTGGTCGAACTCAATCCTTTTCTGGACGAACGCGGACGTAGCGCGCGGCTGATGGTGGACCTTGCCGCGAGCCTGATGGGCCGCACGGTACTGGATCGCGAAACGCCGGGTTATTAAGAAATAACGGCCGATGGACACAGCGCACCTGGCGCACTAGGAAAAGCAATGCCCGCAACCAGCCCTCCTCCGGACATTGACTGCCTCGTCGTTGGCGCGGGCGTCGTCGGCCTTGCCGTGGCGCGGGCGCTGGCGCGGGCAGGCCGCGAGGTCATCATCGCAGAAGCCAATGCCGCGATCGGCCAGGGCATATCGTCCCGCAACAGCGAGGTCATCCATGCCGGAATTTATTATCCGCAAGGCTCGCTGAAGGCCCGGTTCTGCGTCGAAGGAAAGAAGGCACTGTATCGCTTTTGCGCCGCCTATGGCGTCGAGCACAAAAACTGCGGCAAGATCATTGTCGCAACGACACAATCGCAAGCGGACTTGCTGGTAGAAATTGCAGCGCGCGCTCATCGCAACGGCGTCAACGACATGCAACCTCTTGGACGAAGCGATTTGCTTGCATTGGAACCGGCGCTGAACGGAACCGCGGGTTTGCTCTCCCCCTCCACCGGCATTGTCGATACCCATGCTTTGATGCTTGCACTGCAAGGTGACCTGGAATCCCATGGCGGCGCAGTTGCATTGAATTCTCCCGTTCTTGCAGCGCGGCAGAACGGCCCGCTGAAAGAAGTGGATATCGGTGGCGATACAGGCGCCTCGCTCAGCGTTCGCACGCTTGTTCTGGCAGCAGGCCTCAGCGCGCCGTTACTTGCCCGCCGCATTGAAGGATTGAACACTAGCAAAATGCCGCACGCGTTTTTCGCCAAGGGAAATTATTTCTCGCTGGCGCGCCGTGCGCCCTTCTCGCGCCTGATATATCCAGTACCGGAGCCCGGCGGTCTTGGCGTGCATCTCACCCTCGACATGGCCGGCAGGGCACGCTTTGGTCCCGATGTTGAATGGCTGGCTGTGCAATCGCCCGATGAAATCGACTACCGCGTTAATCCCGCACGCGCGGAGAAATTCTACGCCGCCATTCGCACCTATTGGCCGGAGTTGAAAGACGGAGAACTGGCTGCCGATTATTCCGGCGTGCGCCCAAAAATCGCCGCACAAGGCCAGGCCGATGCGGATTTTACCATTCTCGATCATTCGCAAGATGGTATGCCCGGCGTTATCGGCCTTTATGGAATTGAAAGCCCCGGCCTGACCTCGTGCCTTGCCATTGCAGACCATGCGGCAACCTTGGCCAGCCAACACGCCGCATGAAGCTAAGGCAACCTGACCTCACAACTCCCAGGTACACGGCGCAAACAGGTCATCCACATTGACCCGTTTGTCAGTGAGGCCCTGCACATGCACGTATTCGGCAATCTTCTCTATCACCTTGCGGGTTGAACGCAGGCCGTAGGACTTCGGGTTCGCTGAAAACATCTTGAGCGTTGAAGGATCGGCCATGCCGCAGCCGACATAATCTTCAAGGGTCTTTTTCGCAATCGCGTCGACTTCGTCCCTCGCCTTCATGAAGGCCTGATAGATATTCACCGCAGCCCAGGGATATTTCTCGTGCACGTCGCGGCGCATCACCATGCAATGGTTGATGGGATAAACGCTGTTCTTCTCGTAGAACCGCTTGGACTCAGAAACCCGGTCGAACATCGGCTTGCAAACTTCCGAGATGTCGGCAGTGCTGCGATCAACGAGGTTGGTCCGCGTCAAATACAGGAGCGTTCCATCGAGTTCGCCCTTCAGCAGCATTTCACCGATATTCGTGGACAGCGGGAATCTGGTTGATGGTAACGCCGGGCGGCGCTTGAAAACCGGTCGAGCCGCCGTGGCTGAACTCCGGCGTGCGCTCCATATACCATTCAATATCGCTGTCCTTGACACCCCATTCATCGGCCAGTGCGCCCCGCGCCCAGATTGCCGACGTCTGTTGATATTCCGGCACGCCAATCTTCTTGCCTTTCAGGTCTTCGGGCTTGTTGATACCGCGATCCTTGCGCACCCAGATGCGCGTGTGGAAGAAATTACGCGCAGTGTAAATCGGCAGGCCGACAAAGCGGTCATCGCCTTTCGATTTGGCGATGCACAGCGATGACAGCGACATTTCCGAAACATCGAATTCGGCAAACTTCAATTGCCGCCAGAACATTTCCGATGGATGCACTACCGTCGGCACAAGGTTGATGCCCTGCGGCTGGTAACGCCCCTCGATCACCGGACGCGTGCGCTCATTATCGGAAAGGGCAATGGAAAGTGTAACCGGCTCGACAGGCATGGGCGTTTCCTGATTGTCTATATCGCCCCGCAATTCATTCTGCGGATGCGTATCTCATTATTGCAGAATTCAGTTCACATTTTCCGGCTGCGCTGGCCGCACAGCCGGGAGATGGTGATGGCCTACCACTTGGTCTTCAATTCACTGGCAAAAGCTTTTTGCCATTCGTCGCTGGTTTTCATGAAGCCATCGTAGGGACGGATACCTGCATGCGTGGACGCATCGACGCCACGGGGAGTCTTCCCGTCTTCGGTTTCACGCACTGCTTCCAGCAGGATGCGGCGCATCTGCACGATGGCCTTGTCGGACGTGCCAAGGTTTTCCTTGGACCTGTCGACAATATGGCCCATGCCTTCCTGCAATGCGAAGTCCTGCGTATTGACGCCCACAATGCCTGTGTAGTTTTCCGTTTTCTGCATCTGGCGGTCGATGAAATAATCATTCGACCTGTCCGCCTTCAACCTGAACGTTCCCGGCACCATCTCATGCGGGCCACGGCCGTAGAAACTTTCACGTTCGAGGATATTGTCCTCGTCGAATTTCGAGTGCTCGTCGAAAGCGCAAGTCCAGTTGTAGACAAAGGTTGTGTTGTCGTCGATCGGCACCCAGATATGACCGTTCAACTCCGGAAATTCGCGCCGTTCGCCGTTGAACTTGTGCACGCCGCCACGGAACTGCTGTGCCGGCATCGCAAAGTGATAGATGCGCATGTAATAATTGCCATCCTTCAGATCGCGGAAGGACACGTAATAATAGCCGTAATCGGTGCGCTCCACATCCAGACGCGGTGACTTGTCCCGCTGGCGCGGCTCATCCTTGGTCTTGAGGTTGTTGTTATGCGCAAAGGATGAATGGGCCGTATCAAGACCCCCTTCCAGTCCTTGCAGATAATTGCAATCCTCATATGTTTTCGACACATGCCGGTGTGTGGGCGGCGCACGCATCCATTCGTAATCGGGCGGCGCGGGCATCTTGTCTTTAGGGCCCATGTAAGCCCACAGAATGCCGCCTGCCTCATGAACCGGATAGGCCTTGATCTTTACCCGTGCCTGCAATGGCGTGCCCGCAGGCTCTGACGGCATGTCAATGCAGTCGCCATTCTTGTCGAATTTCCAGCCGTGGTAGACGCAGCGCAAACCACATTCTTCATTGCGGCCAAAGAACATTGGCGCACGCCGGTGCGGACAAAAAGCATCCACCAGGCCGACATCGCCGTTGCTGTCGCGATATGCGATCAGATCTTCTCCCAGAAGCCGCACACGCAGCGGCGCCCCGTCTTTTTCCGGCAATTCGGAGGACATGGCCGCAGGCTGCCAGTAGCGGCGCATCATTTCCCCGCCCGGTGTTCCCGGACCGACGCGTGTCAGGCGATCATTGTCTTCTCTGGTCAGCATGGTGTCCTCCTGATCTTCTTAAATCTTATCCTGCCACGGATCGACGGCCATGTGGATAGGCCGCTCCGCGGTCTGCCCGCCTTGCATGAATATCGCATCATGCACCTGGTCGAGTCCGGCAAGATGCGTTGTCATCAACTCCAGCGGCAGGCGCCTGGACGCCATTGTCGCCAGCGCCATCTCAACTGCCTTGTAAGAATGTCCGCGCAGTCCCTTCAGGGTCAATTGAAACCCGATCAAATGCTCTGCGTCAAAGTCTTTCGCCGAGCCCTTGCGCGACAGCGTGGCGACAATGCCGCGCTTATGGAGAAGACGCATGGACGGATTGATGTTGTCAGGCCCCAGACCGCTGGTATCGATGACGATATCGGCCATTTTTCCACCCGTCAGATCAGCCACAGTCTCCAGCAGGTCTTCCTCATCCACGGCAATGGTGTGGTCGGCGCCAAGTTTCTTCGCCACGTCGAACCGGTCTTCCGCATCGCGCTTCAGGCCCGTGACGATGATTTTGTCAGCGCCAGCGATTTTAGAGGCAATGACACATCCCAACCCCTGCTGACCGGGCCCCTGAATGACGATGGTTTTGCCAGGCCCTACGCCACAGTCGAAATATGCCCATTGAAATCCGTTGCCGATTGGCAGGCTCATGGCCGCCATGCGTGGCGTCACGCCCTCAGGTACTTTGTGGATCACCGCACGCGGGGGCATATAGACGTATTGGCTGTAGCCGCCCCAGAGTTTGGGTTCTTGCGTCAGAGGCGTCGAGCCATAGCGGATGGAGCCGGAAAAACGTTGGTCGGTAGCCATGCAGGAGCGTATTTCACCGGAGCGACAGTAATCGCAATGGCCACACGGCAGATATTCCTCCAACGCGACCAGCTCGCCTTTCTCAACGCCCCAGCGGGCAGCCGCAACATCGCCGATGTGCTCGATCGTGCCAACCATTTCATGCCCGAGGATGCGCGGACCTGGCTTGCCATTGTTGTACATGTTCCAGTCGGATGAACAGATGCCGTTGACCACGACTTTCAGCCAGGCAGCATCCGGCCCGATTTCACCCAGCGGAATCTCTCGGATTTCGGTCTGCCGGACATCGGTCATGACGGCTGCGCGGGACATGATGCCCATATTGCGTATTCTCCCCGGACGATTATTCTGATCCTTGCCCGGTTCTAGCCTTCCCCGCGCAGGATGCAAGAGCCGGTCATTTTTTGCACCGGGTCATATGAGGGCTCGCTCTGCTCCGAATCCGCGTTATATGCGTAGAGGCAGGTAAATCCCCCAAAGGGGGGACGCGGAGGAACGCATGCTCAGATGGTCGATAGCCACCGTTTCGATGGGCGGCACACTGGAGATCAAGCTGGCTTCGGCTGCCCGTGCCGGCTTCCGGGCAGTGGAGATATTCGAAAACGACCTCACCTTCTTTTCCGGCCGCCCCGCCGACGTGCGAAAACGTGCCGAGGATCTCGGGCTTGAAATCGTTGCCTTGCAGCCGATGCGGGATTTCGAAGGCATGCCCGAACCCGCCCGCGCGCGCAATTTCGACCGTGCCCAGCGCAAATTCGACCTGATGCAGGAACTTGGCACCCGAACCCTGTGCATCTGTTCCAGCGTGGCGGAGGACGCCAGCGGCGATTTTTCGGTGCTGGCAAAGGATCTCGCCGATCTTGCCGATCTTGCCGCCCAGCGCGGGTTTTCCATCGGCTACGAGGCGCTCGCCTGGGGCCGCCACGTACGGGACTGGATGCAGGCCTGGGAGATCGTCAAGACGGCTGATCGGTCGAATCTGGGCATCGTGCTGGACAGTTATCACATCTGCGTCCGCAAGAATCCTCTCGAGCCCATGTCCGAAATCCCCGCCGATCGCATCGCGCTGGTGCAATTGGCTGATGCCCCGGACATCGTCATGGACCCCATGTCGTTGTCCCGCCACCATCGCTGCTTTCCCGGCCAGGGCGATTATCCGATGGTCGAGTTTCTCGATCACGCATTGAAGTCAGGCTATTCGGGCCCGCTCAGTCTGGAGATTTTCAACGACCAGTTTCGCGGCGCACCCGCGGCGCAAATTGCACGCGACGGCATGCGTGCATTGCAGGTCACCGGCGAAGCCCTTGACGCACGCCGCATCGCAAGCAACCGCAAGCCATTTGTGATCGGCCAGCCGCTGCCGCCAACCAGCGATGTCACCGGTGTCGAGTTTATCGAGTTCGTAACGAGCGGCGCCGAGAGCCCTGCACTCGTAACGATGCTGCAAGGCCTGGGTTTTGTGAAAGTCGCCCGCCACCGCAGCAAGGATGTCGATCTGTTCCGCCAGAACGGGGTGAACATTGTCGTCAACCGCGAGCAGGATGGTTTTGCCCATTCGTTCTATCTGGTGCACGGAACATCTGTTTGCGCATTGGCCCTGCGCTTCGGTGATCCCAAAGCCGCTCTTGAACGCGCCAATGCGCTGGGCGCCCCGACATATTTCGGACGTGTGGGACCTGGAGAAGCACTGATCCCTGCCGTGGCTGGTGTTGAAAACTCCCTGCTCTATTTCATGGGCGAAGCCAGCGATAGTGAAACTGCGCCTTCGAACTGGGATCGCGACTTCATCTTCGAGACCGAACGCGATCCACACGGCCCGCTTGTGGCCCTCGACCACTTGTCAAACGTCTTGCGACGGTCCGAGTTTCTGACCTGGATCACGTTTTACAAATCCATATTGAACCTGAAGGATGAGCCACAGGTGGAACTGGCCGATCCCTATGGCGCATTTTATTCACGCGTCATCGGCTCGCAAAACAAGGCATTGCGTATTCCCATGAACATTGGCGATGGCGGCTCGACGGGTGTGTCACGCTTTCTCGATCGCTTCGGCGGCTCAGGCGTGCAACAGCTTGCCTTTGCCACCAATGATCTGTTTGCCTTCGTCGAAAATGCCCGTGCAGCAGGAATTGAGTTTCTGCAGATTCCGGAAAATTACTACGAGGATCTGGAAGCCCGCTACGATTTGCCTGCCGATAAACTGGCGCGTATGCGCGAATTGGGAATTCTCTACGACAAGACAAAAACCGGCGAGTTTTTTCACATTTACACCCGCATGTTCGAGGAGCGGTTTTTCTTCGAGATTCTTGAACGGCACGATTACGACCTGTTCGGTGCAGCCAATACGCCAGTACGTCTGGCAGCGCAGATGAACGAACTGGATAGCGCCATGCAACAGCGTGCGATAGGCGCACTTTAAATCCAGACCTATAGGGTAGATTGATTGCAGTAACGCTTTGTCCGCGGGATTATTCTTACTGCGATGCTTGCGGCAGCTTATTAAATTAATTTCAAGTTTCTATAATTTTATAAGGCGCAAAAACCCGTTTCAGGCTAAGCGTTACGACAATTTCATGATGCCTATATGACATTCGCATGAATATGACACATTTTTTCTGCTAACATCATTGCGCTACAGGCTATCAGCCGGGGTCAAAATCATGTCGCGCCTAAGCCTATCGTTTGCCACAACTGCCGTTTTGGTCGGGTCGCTTTCAGGAACGCCCGCTTATGCCTATCTGGATCCAGGTACAGGCAGCATGCTCGTCCAGCTTCTGCTGGGCGGTGTTGCAGGAGCGGTTGTCATCCTGAAGCTTTACTGGCAGCGCGTGAAGGAATTCGTTTCCTTCAGGAAGTCCCCGCCAAACAAAGACTAGGCGTCACGCCATGTCGAACAGCCCAATCACTCCGGCGCCTTCGCGGGATTGGCTCCCGCTCGCTTTTCTGCGCCATTGCGCAGCGGATTTCCTGCTCTTCCTGCTGCTACTGGCTGCGCCCTGGCTTACATTTGCCGAAGGCAATCGCTTGCTGCTTGAGCCTTTGAATGCGGCGATGATCGCAGTGCTGGCTATCATAGCTGCCGCCATGGCGGGCCTGCTCTATCTTTGGCCATCGGCGATATTGCGCGCAGCATTCATTGCTTTGCTCGTTTTGGTGCTGATCGATTTTCAGTTCGACATTCAGGACACTCGACCTGCATGGTTTGCTGTGCTGGCTGGCCCGCTGACGGGCGAGAAGGCTTTTCCACTTGTTGCGGCCGGCCTGTTTCTCATTGCATGGTTACTGCGCAGCATTCTTCGCCCGGTCCTGACCGCCATGGCGGGCGTGAGCGTTATATCCACATTGGCGATGGCCGGATGGAACATCGCGGCAAATCCAGCCCGGCAATCCAGCGGTGCGAAAGCTGCCGAAAATTCCCGATTGCCCGTGTACGTCCACATTGTACTTGATGAGCATATAGGTCTTGCGGCGCTGAACCAGACCAACAGCGATACCGACACAATCCAGCAAGATATCGCAAGATTCTATACCGGCAATGGCTTCCGGCTGTTCTCGCGGGCATTCAGTCAATTCTACTACACCCGCGACTCCTTCGCCGCATTCCTGAATTCCCACAACGAAGGAAAGCCGCAACAATTCATTGCCGATGTTCACAATGCTCCGCTGCGCGCCAATGTGCGTTACAAGTATCGCCTGACGCAGAACCTCTATTTCGACAAGCTGGCCGCAAAAGGCTACGCGCTCAGAGTGTACCAGACCAATTGGCTGGATTTGTGTGGCCACGGGTCTGCAAAGATCGCCCAGTGCAGTACCTATCCCTACAGTCTGAATGATGCGGCGCTGAAGCAATTCTCCCAGGCGGAACGCTTCCGGATCGCGGTGGCAACTTATGCGAAACTGTCATTTTTGGCAGTTAAACTTCACGAACTTGCTGCGGGCGCGAACACAAATGCCGATCATTCCCACGAGGGAGAAACAACCTTCGCCACATGGCGTGCATGGCTGGGTCCACCTGTGTCATTTCCCGCCATCGATAGCCTCATCCACGATCTGAAGACTGCGCAACGCGGGGAGGCCTACTTCGCACATTTATTGCTGCCGCATCACCCCTATACGGTCGACGCACAATGCGCGATCCGCAAGCCTGTTGTCTCAACATGGAAAGACCTGCGCGACAGCTCGATAAAGGAACCTCTGTTCAACACGGCACAATCGCGGATGGAACGCTACAAGCTCTACTTGCCGCAGATACGCTGCGCAACGCGCAAACTTGATGAAGTTTTCAACGCCTTGCGCCAGCGTAATCTACTGGCTGATGCAACCATAATCCTGCATGGCGATCACGGATCAAAATTGACGATCTACGAGCCCATTATCGAAAATAACGCCCTGCTCGGACCGCAGGATCTATTCGATGCATTTTCCACCTTGTTCGCGATCAAGGCGCCAGGGCTGGACCCTGGGATTGATGACAAGATGGCGCCACTGCAAACCCTTCTCGACCACTGGCTGTCCAATGGAATGAAAGACCGGTTGCAGAATGTCGACGAAGGACAAAAATCGGTCTTTGTTTATGACAAAAAACGCGGTGAAAAGGGCGGCAAGATGTTCGCTCTGCCAATGCCTGACTTACCGTTCACACTAGAAAGATAGCCGGACCCAATGAACCCAAACATTACCCATTTCGGGTTATCGGGAGCGTAGCTGCAATGAATGAACGGAACTGGCCGTATCACACGGCGCTTTCGCAACGCGTTGTTAAAGTTTCTGGAGGCAAGCTTCTGGCAGGAATTCCCATCACCGCGGAAGCGATTAATCTGAGGCCAGTCTGGCATGCCATTCATAAACGGTTTGTTGTTTGCCAGCGTCTTCTTTTTGGGGCTGGGTCCGGCTACCTCAGCATGGGCATATCTCGACCCTGGCACGGGAAGCATACTCGTTCAGCTCGTTCTGGGTGGCTTCGCCGGCGGGTTAGTAATTGTCAGATTGTATTGGCAGAGCTTCAAAAACCTTTTCTCTGCAAAGAAACCCCCGGAAGCCAGAGAATAGCCGGTCTCGCGTCAGGCGTTCAAGCAATGTGGAACAAGGCATGAGCAGTCTTAACGCGGACCCTGGATCGTTTCGCGATCCCGCCGGGCGGGTTTTCGATCTGAACGGCAGGATTTTTCGCACGGTCAACTCTGTAGCCGCGGCTGACTTTGAATTCGTCCGCAGCAACGAGGCTTTTAAGCACCTCGTCGCCGCTGGCAAAGTGCTGGGTTTTACCGATGCCCCCGAAGATGTGCTGGGTGAAGCTGGAAATGCCGCACACCATCTCGTGGAACACCCGCGCATTCCATTCATCTCTTATCCTTATGAGTGGACCTTCTCCGCCCTGAAGGCTGCAGCACTGCAACATCTGGATGTTCAGATAGAAGCTTTGGCAGGCGGAATTGTCCTGTCCGATGCCACCGCTTACAACATGCAGTTTGAGGGGCCAAAGCCCCTCTTTATCGACCTGCTCTCGTTTCGTAAGTACAACGAGGGTGAAATGTGGACCGGTCACCGGCAATTCTGCGAGCAGTTTCTCAATCCACTGCTTCTGCAAGCCAAGACCGGCGTTCTCTACAACGCCTGGTATCGCGGGACACAGGAAGGCCTACCCGCCGCCGATCTGCGGCGCGTCTTGCCGTGGCGCTCCAAGCTTTCCGCAAACATGTTGCTTCATGTCGTTGCCCAGGCAGCGTTCCAGAAATCATCTGCCAGCACAAAGATGACTGGCGACACTCTGAAAAAAGCACAGTTCCCAAAAGCATCCTACGCGCGCATGCTGGAGAAACTGCGTACATGGATCGAAAGCCTGCAACCGCTTGGAGTCGGCAAGACTGTCTGGCAGGACTATGCCGGCAATCACTCCTATGATGACGATGAAGTCACTGAGAAGAAGCAGTTCATCCGCGCGTTTGCCGCCGAGGTAAAACCGCAGATGTTATGGGACATCGGCTGCAATACCGGCGATTATTCCAAAGCTGCGCTGGATGGCGGCGCGGATTATGTTGTCGGCTTCGATTTTGATGCAGGCGCTCTGGAAACAGCATACGCACGCGCGATCGCAGAAGAGCTGAACTTTCTGCCGGTCATGATGGATGGCGCCAATCCCTCATCCGGACAAGGCTGGAACCAGCGTGAACGCAAAGGCCTGAACGAACGCGCCAGCGCGGACGCCATCGTAGCACTGGCCTACATCCACCACATCGCCATTGCGAAAAATGTCCCCCTGGATGATGTGGTTGGCTGGTTGATCAATCTGGCACCCCATGGCGTGATTGAGTTTGTACCCAAGCAGGACCCGATGGTTGTCCGCCTGTTGCAATTGCGCGAAGACATATTTCCGGACTATACCGAGGAACATTTCCTGCACTGCATTGAAAAGCGTGCGCGAATTGTCTCCCAGAAGGTTGTCACAAATAGTGGCCGCAATCTTGTGCGGTACGAAAGACGCAAGTGACATACGCCAGCAAGGAACCGGATTTATCCGCGGCCAACAGCTCCCCGACCACAATTCCAGCCCGTCAGAGACCAAATTTCCTTGGCGACGCGCTGCTTTTCCTTGTGCTTCTTTCTGCGCCCTATGCAATTTTTGCAGACCACAATGGAATTCTGTTCAGCTTCCTGACACTGCAAATCGCGGCCTTGGCAATCGGCCTGGCATGCATTTTGGCAGCCTTTGTCAATGTCGCCTCTCAACGGGTGATCAAGGCATGTCTGGTGAGCGTGCTGTTATTTCTGTTTTTTGATCTGCATGTAAGCCCGGAAAATCTGAGCATAGAAACAGGCATCGAAGCATTTCCGCTTATCCACGGTGATAGCCTCTATCTGGTCGTTGCAGCGCTGATAGTGATTATCGTCATGTGGTTACGTGGCAATATGAACAAGATATTGACAGCAATTTTCGGGACGATCCTCGTATCAACCCTTTTGCTTGCATTGCCGCGACAATTTTCGTCGTCATCACAATCATCGGCAAGTACTGGTGAACCAATCCCGGGAGCAGATAAAAGCAAATTGCCTGTCTACGTTCACATCCTTTTGGATGAACACATGGGGATAGCCGGCTTCAAGGGTAGTTCTTCAAATTTTAGCAATATTCGCGAGGATCTCGAACGATTTTACACCGGTGCAGATTTCCGGCTCTTCTCACGCGCTTACAGTCCATTCCTGTACACAAACAACTCGGTCCCCGCGATGATGAACTACCTCGCAGGACGAGCGCCTGATGACACATTCATCAAGTCAAATGGCTCCGAACAGAAAGATCTGGATTCGGCACAATATCAACTTCTCCGCAACGCGTACTTCGACGGTTTGCGGGCAAAGGGCTACCGCCTGAATGTCTATCAATCCAGGTGGCTCGATTATTGCGCCATGTATCGCAAGACTATCGCCAAATGCATGACCTATCGTTACACACTCAACCGCGATGTTGTGAACCTTTTTTCCCCGGTTGAACGACTGCAGATAGTCTTCAACATGTATGTGCGGAAGTCATACTTGATAAGCTGGATGCGCCACTTATCCCATCTCCTGGCCAAGCAAGCGGCAGGCGCGCCCCACTCCGGGTCCGAGCCTACTCCCTGGGATGGCTGGATCGGACCACCGATAGCGTTCCCGGCTCTGGATGCCCTGAATCGCGACCTGTCCGCCGCCAAACCTGGCGACATGTTCTTTGCGCATCTCTTGTTGCCGCATCATCCTTATACCGTCGATGCATCCTGCAACATCAAGCGACCTATCTTCACAAGCTGGAGCGAGTCTCATACGCATTTTCTCATA
Organism: uncultured Alphaproteobacteria bacterium; assembly: GCA_963700795.1. Lineage (GTDB taxonomy): Bacteria > Pseudomonadota > Alphaproteobacteria > Rhizobiales > Beijerinckiaceae > Terripilifer. The sequence continues at coordinate 45,549 of CAVOYX010000003.1, forward strand.
AAGACTCACGCTGTGACCGCAGACGAACGCAAAGAGCGGTATACTCACTACATTCCCCAGGTCAGGTGCGCCATGCACAAACTGACCGAGTTGTTTTCGACGCTTAAGAAAGCCGGCCATTACGATGATGCAATCATTATCATCCAGGGCGACCATGGCTCCCGGCTTTACCGCAATGAGCCGATCAAGGAAAACATCCCGGTTTTGACAGACACTGATTTCAGCGACAGCTTCTCCAGTCTGTTCGCGGTGAAAATGCCTGGCGTAACACCCGGCATAGATTCCGTTATGGTCGATTTACCCGGCCTTTTGCAGCAGGTTCAGGATGGTGTCTTGCACTCAGGGCAGCCGGTCAAAGGACCAACAAATCCGGTTGCCATGATTTACGATGCCACACGCGGCTCGACGAACAAGAAGGTTATGTACCCGCTGAGCATGCCGGCGTTTCCGCTGAATAGCCCGCCCGGCAGGTAATCTGGTTCAATTAGCTGCTTCGGCATGTAAATCCGGTCAATCAGCAAAACACAGGCAATTGGCTGTCCAGCGCTCCCCTATATGGCCCGGGTTTGCCTTTCCGGCCTTGTCCGGAATAAAGTATCGTAACAAGAACAGTAAGGCCGATCCTCTGGCAGGGTCGCCGGGCGCGGTATTGATAACCGGGCTGAAAATGCAACGGGGAGAGCCATGAACGTCACATCCAACGTCACATCCATGGTCCGCGCTTCGGACACCGGTATGCGTGACAAGGTCAGCGCCGCAGAATGGGAGCTTCGCTGCCAGCTTGCTGCCGCCCATCGCCTGGTTGCCCATCACTCGGTTGTGGACATGACCTATAATCACATCTCCTCGCGTGTGCCGGGCGAACCCAACCATTTTCTCGTCAAGGCCGACAACGTATTCATGGAACAGGTGACCGCTTCCAATCTCGTAAAATACGATGTTGAGGGCAACCAGGTGATGGACTCGGAATTCAAGGCCAGTCCTGCAGCTTACAATGTACACGCGGCAATCCTGCGTAACAGGCCCGAGATCATCGCGGCGGTGCATACCCATTCGCCGGCTAACCTGGCCATTTCAGCGCAGCGCTGCGGCCTGCTTCCGATCACCCAGCAGGCGATGCGGTTTTACAATCGCATCGCCTATTACCCGAACGCCCAGGACGACACGACCCGCGAAGGTACCGAGCACATGGCCAGGGCCCTTGGTGATAAATGGGTGATGGTGCTGGAAAATCATGGCGCTGTCATTTGCGGCTCCAACGTCGCCGAAGCCTATATCTATCATCATTTCTTTGAACTTGCCTGCCGCGCACAAATTGGCGCGATGGCTGGCGGCACGGAACTCATAACGCCTTCACACGAAGCTTGTGAGGAACGTGCAAAAAAGTTCGGCCGTATCGGTCAGTATAATTTTGGCAGCCGCGACTGGGTTGCCAGCATGACGATGGTTGAAAAACTCTATCCTGCCTATCGGGATTGATCGCCGTCGCAAAATCGCCTGCACACAAGGATGCGGGATTAAAACCAGAGGAAGGAAAGACCATGACAAAGCAGTTCACACGCGTGCCTGCATTTGCCGCCGCCGTGGCACTGACTCTCGCGGCACTGCCCGCAAGGGCAGATGCGGTCGCCGATTTCTACAAGGGTAAAACAGTATCGATTTTTGTCGGTGTTTCGCCCGGCGGCATCTACTCCACGTTTGCCCAGTTTCTCTCTCGCCATATGCAAAAGCATATGCCCGGCAATCCGGAAATCATCGTCAAGCACATGCCCGGCGCTGGCGGCATGAAGGCAAACAATTACGTCTACAACGTTGCCCCGCGTGATGGCACCGCGTGGCTGACGCCCAATTCAAGCCCTGCCAAGAACGTGCTTTTCGGCAGGGGAGGTGGACGTTACGAGCCGCAAAAATTTATTTGGGTCGGAGCATGGGGCAGCACCACCAACGTTCTTTCACTCTTGAAGAAAAACAATCCGGCCGCAAAATCCATGGAAGAGGCCAGGAAGAACGAAGTGATTATCGGCTCTATTGGCCGGTCCTCAAGCGCCTTCATGTTGCCCACCATGTACAACAACCTGCTGGGCACCAAGTTCAAGATCATTCCCGGCTATCGCGGTGGATCACCAATCCGTCTTGCCATGGAAAAAGGTGAAATCATGGGCTGGGCCGGACAATGGACCGGCATGAAACTGCGCAAGAAGGAATGGGTCGAAGGCAAGATGCTCTACAATCTTGTGCAGGTCGCACCCAAAAAACACAAGGACCTGCCGGACGTGCCATTGCTGACCGATCTGGCAAAGGATGCGGACCAGAAGTTCATGTTTGAAATAATGTCCGCGACGACAACCGATCGCGCCCTCGTCCTGCCGCCGGGCCTACCCAAGGATCGCGCTGCTGCGGTCGAGAAAGCCTTTATGGCGACCCTGAAAGACAAGTCATTCCTGGCCGATGTGGAAAAGCGCGGCTTTGAAATCGATCCGGTGAGCGGCGCCGAGGTGACGGCAACGATCAACAAGATCATGTCCATGCCCAAAGACAAGGTGCAGACTCTCAAGACGGCCCTGGGTATCGAAAAATAGAAATTCCGTTTTTCGCAAGACAAAGGCAGGCCATTATGGCCTGCCTTTTTTGTGTCGCGTCTTGATCGGGCAAACAGGATTGGCGATCCTATCCAGACCAGCTGCCATCACGCCCAGGTCTATCTGGACTTCAACCCCGACGCGGCGATGACGTCGCCCCAACGCTTGTATTCGCGTTCGATAACCTGCGCTGCCTGAGCGCCTGTGCCAAAGGCAGGCGCAGTCGACAAGGCTTTCAGACGATCGATAAAGGCTGCGTCTTTTTCCAGCGCGAGAATTTCCTTTTCATAGACCGCGAGAATTTTGGGATCGGTCTTGGCTGGAGCCATGAGGAAATTGCGAAAGCTCGCTTCGAAGTTTTTGATACCGGCAGCATTGGCCGTGGGGACATCGGGCAGTGCGTCTATCTTTCTTTCTGCCGATACGGCAAGCGCGCGAATTTTGCCCGCTTTCACATGCGGAACCAGCACACCGCTGACAATGAATGCTGCATCGATATTGCCGGTAAGCAAATCCTGCATCACCAGCGCTGCCCCGCGATAAGGCACATGCACGCCCTTGATGCCGGAAACCTGCTTCAAATACTCAAAGGCCAGATGGCCGGGCGAGCCGATACCGGCGGAACCAAAACTGATTTCATGCACGCCGCTTTCTGCGACCAATGCCTTGAAATCTGTAGCCTTGACCTTTGAAGGATTAACCGCCAACAGCAACACAACTTCCCCGACCTGCGCAGCCGGTACAAGATCGCTGCGTGCAAACCCCTGCGAGCGTTGCAGATGCGGATTGACGGTGAAGATCGAGTCTACCGCAAACAAAAATGTGCGTCCGTCCGGCGCTGATTTTGCGACCTGCACTGCTGCAATACTTCCAGCCGCACCACCTTTGTTTTCGATGATGTAGCGACGGTTCAGCCGCGCCCCGAACCGTTCGGCAAGGATACGCGCGACACTGTCGGCCGGACCTCCGGCAGCAAACGGAACGACAATGGTAACATTGCCAGCCGGCAACGCGTCCTGCGCCCGAACGCCGGATACGCCCATTGCCAGAAGTGTAACGATCGCCGCAACGACGGATGCATAAACTTTCATGACGCTTGCCCCTTAAAGCCTGCCCGAACCCTCATCGGTCAGCTCTCGAAATTTAAGCAGAAGAACGGCCAATCTGCCAGTGCCATCATGTACCGCGACTATTGCCACGCCGTACGGTACCCGGATTGGACGGCGCACAAGTCCAGGCCCCGGTATCGGGTTGCTTTGAAGGTAACGTGCCCAGTCTGGCAAGCCGTTGCGCATTCCTCCGCTTGGGATAATCTCGTTTAAAATGGAGGAAATACCGATGACATCGAAAGCGCCGGACTTGCGCAATTTGCGCGCAGATCACAATGGCTCTCTTGTAGCTCCCGGATATCTGAAAGATGCATTTGCGTCTTTCGCCACTGGCGCAATCGGGGAAGATGCCCTGCGCGAGACACAGGATAAAGCAATCCGCGATGTCATTGCAGGGCAGGAACGCATCGGTTTTCCTATTGTTTCCGATGGTGAATTTCGGCGCCGCAATTTTCAGGAAAGTTTTTCATCTGCCGTATCAGGATTTGACGTCCCGGCAGGAAAGGAAAAGTCGGTGGAACGGCTGGAGCCCAACCGCCCCCTCACGCGTACAGAACAGGATTTCGCTGCCGCGGGCCCTGCCCTGTTGACGCGACGGCCGGCAATCGAGCGATTGAAACTGGTGCGCAATGTGATTGCGGAAGAATACCGCTTTTCAGCAGCCCTTGCGAAAACGCCGGTCAAGGTAAGCCTGATAGGCCCAGACCGGATTTCCCAGCGCTTTGCGTGGGAACAGTCGCAGGATGTCTATCCGGACATGGATGCCTTCATCGCCGATGTCGTCGCCATCGAACGGCAGATGATTCAGGAACTCGTCCAGGCAGGCTGCCGCTACATCCACATGGATGCCCCCGGTTTCACTGCATATGTCGATCCGGTATCGCTTGAGCGCATGCGTGCAAGGGGCGAAGACCCGGACGAGAATCTGGCAAGGGCCATAAAGGCGGAGAACGATGTCATCAGGGGATTTGATGGCGTAACCTTTGCGTTGCACATTTGCCGCGGAAATCCACGCGGCACTGACCCGGCCACCGGGAAAGTGCTGCCGCAATGGCATCGCGAAGGTCACTATGATGCAATCGCCGAACAGCTTTATACAGGGCTGGACCATCACCGCCTGATGCTCGAATACGACAGCGAACGAGCCGGAAGTTTCGACTCCCTGCGTTTCATCCCCAAGGACAAGATTGCCGTGCTTGGCCTGGTCACCACCAAACTCGCCGATATCGAGACCGGGGACGCAATCAGGCGCCGGATCGACGCGGCGGCCAAACATCTGCCATTGGACCAATTGGCGCTGAGCCCGCAATGCGGCTTCGGTGGCGTAACCGCAATTCAGCTCTCTGAAGACCAGCAATGGGCCAAGCTTGGGCGGATTGTGGAAATAGCCCGGGATGTATGGGGCGCGGTTTGAGGCAGGCACCTGCAATTTGACTTCGCACGCCCCCGCCCCGATATTCCGGCCATGACTGAAGGCTCAACCAGAAATTTCCGCATCGAACCGGCCGACGATCCTGCAAGCGCCGGTTACGGGTGTCCATGTTGCTCGGGCGATGGCGGCGCACGCGGCTTTGTCTATGACGGCGAAGACCCGCTGGCAGTCTATTTCGCCGAAGCCGGGGGCATGTCGAACAAGCCTGTCGTGTTGATCGGCATGGTGATTGGCAAATGGGAAGGCGACACCACAACCGCCGACCGGGATTGCTTTGTCTTTGCCGTCGCAAAAGAAGCCGGCAAGGTCGAGAAAACCCCGACCATCCCCTATCTGCTGGCTTATCCGGAATTTCCCGCCCTCGGCACAAAGGTCGAGGCAGAGGCCGCCCCGGCGCATGCCGGCTACGCCCGCGCAAAGGCTGTGCTGGATGCCATCATAAACGGCGATCATCGCTTTTATCATCTGCGTCCCGACGACGCCCCGCGCCGCTCGCGGTTTGCTGCAGACGGCGCACCGCCCTCGCAGTGATTTGCTCACGGTATTGCAGGCTTGCGCCAGACGCCGTCGGCCGCCTGTGCAGGTCCGGAGGCCTTCTGTCCTGGCAGCGCCCGCGAAATAACAATAAGCGCAACCGCAGCGATTATGCCTGCCAGATTAATCCAGCGGCCGATACCCAATGCGCCGACAGGCATCAACAGGCACAGGCCCGTCACCACATGGAAACGCGCAACGGCACGTTCAGCTTCCGGGTCGAATAGCCGATCACTCCGGCCGCACCGAACCAGACGCCGGCCATGGCCATCACGAAATCGAACGCGACGATCGGCGGATTGCCCTTCATCAGCAGCGTGGTGGAGAACACGAACAGGAACGGCACGACGAACACGGTCCAGCCGAAGCGGACCGCCTCGAAGCCGGTCTTCATCGGATCGGCGCCGGCAAGATTGGCCGCCGCGAACGCGCCGATCGCAACCGGCGGCGTGATCATCGACAGGCAGCCGAAATAGAGAATGAACATGTGCGCGGCCATCGGCATCGACCTTCATCTCGATCAGCGCCGGCGCAACCAGCGTCGCCAGCAGAATGTAGACGCCGACCGTCGGCATGCCCATGCCGAGAATGATGCAGGTGATCGCCGCGAGAACAAGCAGCGACGATCAGATTAGCCGCCGGCGAGTTGAACCAGGGCCAGCGTCAGGCCGAAGCCGAGACCGGAATAATTGAGACAGCGCGATCACCGCGCCGCCGCAGCGCCCCGATCATGAACAGGTCGATCACCGAAATGCCGGTATCGCGCAGCATTTCGTACAGGTCGCTGAAGCCGAGCCGCTTGCCGCGAAAGCCGAAGATCAGCGAAGCAGCAATGACGCACGCCGCCGGCAAGCAGCGCGGCGGTTGCCGGCTCGTGAGTTCGAGCCAGAACAGCGCGCTAGATCAGAACGGCGAATGGAATCGGAAAGAACCAGCCGGCCTTGATGACTGCGCACGACCGTTCGGCGATCGATCGGGCTCAAGGCCGCCAAGCCCGCCACGGGCGGCTTCCAGATCGGCCTGCAGGAACAGTGCGAGATAGAACATGCACCGCCGGGATCAGCGCCGCCAGCGCGACTTCCGCGTAGGGAATGTTCAGAAACTCGGCCATCAGAAAGGCGGCAATGCCCATGACCGGCGGCATCAATTGCCCGCCGGTCGACGACACCGCCTCGATCGCGCCGGCCAGTTGCGGGCGCGAAGCCCGCCTGTCTTCATCAGCGGGATCGTGACGACGCCGGTCGTCACGACATTGGCGACAACGCTGCCGGAAATGGTTCCGAACAGGGATGACGCCATGATGCGATACTTGGCCGGGCCACCGCGAAAGCGGCCCATCAGCGCCATCGAGATATCGGTGAAAAACGAGGACCCGCCGGTCTTGAACAGCGCATTGCCGAAGAACACGAAGGTCACCACCATCGTGGTGATGATCTGCATCGGACCGTGCCGAGCATCGCGCTCGAATCCCAGACCAGGAAATAGGTCAACCGGTCGAGCGCGACGTTACGTCCGGTCAGCGCGCCCGGCAGCAGATGGCCGACCAGCGCGAGCGCGAAAAAGAACAGACACGACCAGCGTGATCGCACACGCCGGACGTTCGCCGCAAGCCTTCCAAGCAACAACAGCCCGAGCACGACCGCCGGAATCATGCCGGCCGAGGGCTCGTGCGATACCTCTTCGGACAAGTTCGGGAAAGCGCACCGCGACATAGATGGAACCGTGCAAAACCCGACAGCTGCAGCAAGCAATATCGTACCAGGGAAGTTGCGATTTGCGTCGTCCCGGTCCCTCGTCGCTCGCCAATCCCCCCGCAACCTTGCGCGCTGGCACCGACAGATAGACCAGCGCCAGCGCGATTGCGAGCATCACGGCAATATACTGCTCGGTGTAGAACAGAAAACCGAGCATGCGCAAGACGTCGCTCGCCCAGGCCAGGACGCCCAGCGTCAAGATGACTGGCAAGGGAATTGATAAGCCCGTTCATAAGGACGCCACCGCTGAAACTTCCGGCTTGATCTTTAATTGGTTCACGCGCGGTATTCAATCCGAGCAACTTGCGGCGGCCACTGGCCCTTTTCCTTGAAGAACTTGATCGCACCGGGATGATAGCTGAGATCATCGTAGTCAACCGCCATGCGATCCGGCTCGAAACCGTTGAGCGCACCGAATACAGCCGCCATGTCCTTCTTGTTTTCATACATTGCCTTTGTCGTCTTGTAGACGATCTCTTCCGACAGATCCTTGCGTGCAAACAGACACGACATCGTAGGCCAGCGCCCACGTCGGGCCGCGCACTTCTTCCAGCCGCTTCGAAGGCTGCAGCAGGACCGGATAGGAACCGGGCACGAACTATTTGCGCATTGCCTTCTTTGCTTCCGGCGTGTATCGGACACCGACAACGCACGCAAGCCACCGACACCGGATGCAACCTGCTTGACTTTCGCCGAACCAAGCGCGAACCAGAAGACGTCGCGTCTTGCCCGCTGCGAAAGTCGTTGGCCGAACCGATGATGTTGCGGTGGGTACCGGCACGACGTCGTCCATCGACAGGCCGGCAGATGCGCAGCTGCGCCTGAACGACCCGGAATACCGATGTCTGCGCCGGATAGCCGCTCGGCACGCGTCTTGCCCTTGATGTCGGCCATCGTCTTGATCGGCGAATCCAGCCGCACCAGGGCAGCCGTCCGGATCGGCACCATGCGCGAGATGAGCCGAATGTTCTTTTGCGCACCCTTCTTGACCCAGTCGACGGTGCCGGTCACGGCCTGCTGAACATCGGAGATCGTCGCAAGGCTGATGTCCGCGCTGCCGTCATTGACGGATTCCTGCCCGTGCGACTGCTGCGGCGAAACCGTTGCGCAATCTTGGCGTGCTGCGACCATGACCTTCGCGACGGCTGCGCCGGTCGAATGGGTGAACGAACCTGCATTGGTCGTCACGATGCTGACAGCCTGCGCATGTGCGGCCGCAATCCCCAGACATGAAACGAGCGACACAGCGGCGCTGTTGAGAATGAACTTGCGCGAAGCAGTCATGAGTATTCCTCCCTGAAACAGGCCACTTGAACTGCAGCCACTATGTTTTGAGCTTTGCACTACCTTTGGCCCGTTACAAGTCCAAATATCGCATGCGGATAAACTGCGGTTTGCTGCGCGACAATCACTCGTTATACTGCAGCCAACAGGTCGAACAGGCCTGATCAAGGGGAGGAATTCATGACAAGGATCATGCAGATTATCTGTGCGGGCGCCATGGCTGCCGTGATTGTCCTTCCTGCTGCTGCGCAGGATTTCTACAAGGGCAAGAAGGTCACCATGATCATCCCGTCTTCCGCAGGCGGTGGTTATGATACTTATGCCGTCTGCTGGCCCGCCATATGGGCCGCCACATTCCGGGCAATCCGGATTTCGTGCCCCAGAACATGCCCGGTGCTGGCGGCAAGGTGGCAGCGGCATTCATTGCCAATGCCGCC
>CAVOYX010000004.1:0-387614 GCA_963700795.1 uncultured Alphaproteobacteria bacterium
TATGTCCTCTACTGGTACCAGTTACGTATTGCTAACAGGCCTGATCAAGGGGAGGAATTCATGACAAGGATCATGCAGATTATCTGTGCGGGCGCCATGGCTGCCGTGATTGTCCTTCCTGCTGCTGCGCAGGATTTCTACAAGGGCAAGAAGATCACCATGATCATTCCGTCGTCTGCCGGCGGCGGCTACGACACCTATGCCCGCCTGCTCGGCCGGCATATCGGCCGGCACATCCCCGGCAATCCCGACATCGTGCCGCAGAATATGCCTGGCGCCGGCGGCAAGGTTGCCACCGCCTATATCGCCAATGCCGCGCCGAAGGACGGGACCGTGATCGGCGGAGACCTATCCGCAAGCGCTGACGGAAGGCGCCTTCGGTCGCAAGGATCTCGTCAAATACGACACGCGTAAGCTCGTCTTCCTCGGCTCGATGAACGGCGAGCCCTATTACTGCTATGCGCGCGCCGATGCGGCGGTGAAAAGCTTCGACGATCTGTTGAGCAAGGAGCTGATTGTCGGCGCGACCGGACAGGGCTCGTCGACGGCAATGTCGCCGGCTCTGCTCAACAATCTGATCGGCACGAAATTCAGGATCATCACCGGCTACAAAGGCTCGAGCCAGGTCGTGCTCGCCGCCATCAAGGGCGAGGTGCAGGGCTGGTGCGGCATGGGCTGGAGTTCGATCCGCGGCAATGTCGAAGACGCGCTCAACAAGGGCGAGATCAAGGTCCTGTTTCAGGAAAACGGCGAGGCGAACGAGCGCGTCAAGCGATGAAACTGGTGCGCGCGACGGACATAGCCGAGATCGCCCGAAGACCGCAAGATTCTGGACCTGATCTATTCGCAGCAGATCTTCGGCCGGCCATTCTATGCGCCGCCCGGCATGCCCGCCGAGCGGGTCGAGGATTTTGCGCGCGCATTCGATGCGACCATTGAAGGATCCGAAATTGCTGGCCGACGCCGAGCAAGATCGGCGCCGATATCCGTCCGATGACCGGCGACGAATTGCAGGCGATCATCGACGATCTCTATGCCGCAGCCCGAGGCGCTGCTTGACAAGGCGCGCGCGGCGCTCGATCCCGGCGGCGTCGCATGACGAAGCGCGGCGCCAAGAAATAACCGGTTGAAAGCTGTATCGGCGACGGTCCCGGCCGACACGCGAAACCAGCCGGCACCGCGCTCCGGGACTGCGCGTTGCGGCCTGGCTACAGACCACAACCTTCGTCATCATGCCCTTGGGGAAGATGTCTTCCGGCTTGACGTGCTTGTGCGCGATGCCCTGCTGGTAGGTGTAGAGCAGCATCTGCTCCCAGGTCGCGCGGTTTTCCTCGATGCCGAACGGGAAGGGATCGCCGCCGAACATGTCGCGCATCTTGCGCGCATAGGTCGGCAGCCACGCCAGCGGATAGCGCGACACGGCCGGATCGAGCATGCGCTCGACGCTGCGGCGCTTCGATTCGTTGAAGGCGTTGAAGAGATTGCGCGCGACCCACGGATTGTCGTCGAGGATATGCTTCTGCATCGCGATGATGTGCATGATCGGCCACACTTTCGTGCGCTCGAAATATTCCTCTTCCATCTCCAGGTAGTTCGGGAACAGGCGCACGACGTCCGGATGGCCTTCGAGGAAGCAGGTCGGCGGGCGCGCGATGATGGCGCAGTCGATTTCGCCGGACGCCAGCATTTCCGACAGCGACTTGTCGGAGACGCGGGTGATCTCGACGCCCTCGGGCAGGTTGAGCTCGACCTTCTCGACGCGGCCCGGCGCATTGGCGCCGGCCTGATACCAATGCACGTCCGGCAGCTTCACGCCGCAATCGTTGTGCATCCAGCCGCGCATGTAGACGGCCGCCGAATGCGCCCATTCGGGCGAGCCGACGCGCTTGCCCTTCAGGTCCTGCGACCGTTTTGATGCCGGCGTTCTTGTTGACGTAGAAGGACGAGAAGCGGAACAGGCGCGAGCAGATCACCGGCAGGCCGACGATGTCGCATTCGTCGCGGGTGATCTGGGCGGAGAACTTGGCGAAGCACAGCTCGGCCACGTCCCATTCGCGGTTGGCGGTGAAGCGCGCGAACACCTCGTGATGGCCCAGCATCGACCAGGTGTGGTCGATGCCCTCGGCGCGCACGTCGCCGGTGCGGAAATCGCGGAAATGGTCGTAGTCGGTCGATGCGATACGAAAGTTTCAGCTTGTTCATGGGTCCTCCAGCACGTTCGGGCGCTTCCTTCCGGTCTATTAATCACAATCCTTCTGCGCTGGAAACCACCCGGCGCCTGCTAGATCCGGCGCAAACGGAGATCATCCATGGCGGCCACATCCTTCATCTGCGCCACCTGCGGCACCGGCTATCCGCCCTCCGAGGAGCCGCCGCCGCTTCTGCCCGATCTGCCGCGAACCGCGCCAATATGTCCCAGGCTCCGGGCCAGGCCTGGACCACCATGCTGAACCTGTCGCGCAGCCACATGAACGGCTTTCGCCTGATCGAGGACGGGCTGATGGGCATTGTCAGCCATCCCAAGATCGGCATCGGCCAGCGCGCCTTCATGCTGCACACGCCCGCCGGCAACATCTTGTGGGATTGCATCACCCTGCTGGACGAGGCGACGCTCGACATCATCCGCGCCATCGGCGGGCTCGGCGCCATCGCCATTTCCCATCCGCATTATTACGCCACCATGGCCGACTGGTCGAAGGCCTTCGGCGATTGCCCGGTCTTCCTGCACGGCGACGACAAGAAATGGATCATGAACCCCTGCCCCGGCATCCGGCTGTGGACCGGCGAGACGCTGGAGATTGCGCCGGGCGCAACGCTGATCCGCTGCGGCGGCCATTTCGCCGGCGGCACGGTGCTGCACTGGGAAGGCGGCGGCGGCGGAGCCGGGCGCGCTGCTGGCCGGCGACATCGTCATGGTCATCCCCGACCGCACCCATGTCAGCTTCATGCGCTCCTACCCCAACCTGCTGGCCGCTCTCCGCGCCGGCGGTCGAGCGCATCGGCGCAGCGCTGGAGCCCTTTGACTTCGACGTCATCTACGGCCCGTTCTTCGGCCGCGACGTATTGCAGGACGGCAAGGATGTCGTGCGCCGCAGCGTCACGCGCTATGTCGCCGCCGTGTCAGGCGATGGCAGCGCGGAGAAGGAGTGAGGCTCCCGCCCTAGCGCCCCTCACCCTGAGTAGCGTTGCACAGCAACGCATATCGAAGGGTGGCAGCAGTTGCCGGCTTCAACATATCCGCCCCCTTCGAATGGGGCACTCGCCCCATACAGCGCCGGGGCTGTGTTGCGTACCTTCCGTCCAGATGCACAGGCAAGCCCGCCTGCATCACCAACGAAGGAGAAACACAATGCGCAACACTGTAAAAACCCTCATCGCAGCCACTGTGCTGGCCGGAACCGCCCTTTCCGCCACCGCACCCGCACAGGCCATGGTCGTGCGCAACTGCACCGGCGATGTCATCCGCATCAACGTCTACAACAACGACGATGCGCTGCGCGTCATTCCCAAGTTCGGCGGCACCATCGGCCCCGGCGAAGCACGCTCGGCCTACAGCAATGCACCGCGGTCCTTCATCAAGGTGTTCCGTGCGCAGGTCATCGACAGGCTGATGGTCGAACGCGGCGGCATTCCGGACGGATCCAGCATCTCCATCCTGCCCGGCTACCGCATCAGCAGCGGATCGAACTGCCGCTGATCGCTGATGCCGCAATGGCATCACCCCACCCATCGCAGCCCAAGTGCTCGCGCGACAATGCCGGACCGCCATTTCCCCAAGGCAGTCCGGCAATTGCCGTCCGCAGCCTTCGCCATTTGAAACGGTCACGCCAATCATGTCATACTCGTATCGGGCAATATTGGCCGATTACAGCGCCGCTGCACTGTTTCGCAGGCGCGCGCCTGCCGGCCAGGCAGCAGGGCACGGCACGGACATGGCTTCAGAAAACACCCCGCATTTCAGCGCCGTCATCGCCGACGATCACCAGATCGTGCGCGCCGGATTGCGGGCAGCCATCGAAACGCCGGGTCTTGTCGAGCCCTCGGGCGTGAGAGTGGTTGCGGAGGCCGGCGACGGCGTCGAAGCCATCACCGCCGTGCGCCAGCACAGGCCGCACCTGCTCCTGCTCGATGTCTCCATGCCCAAGGCCGGCGGCGTTGAGGTTGTCGGCGAAGTCAAGCGATGGAGCCCGGCCACGAAGATTGCCGTGTTCACTGGCGTCACCGCACCGGGCCTTGTCGGCAGCCTGATCAATTCCGGGATCGACGGGCTGTTCTCGAAAGCTGCGCCGAATGAATACATGTATGAAAAACTTCCCGTGATCCTGCGCGGCGGCAAGGCGATTGCACAGAGCTTTCTCGACATTCTCGAACGCGAACCGCAGCAGGAGATTCTCACCGATCGGGAGCGCCAGACGCTGAACTGCATCGTGCGCGGCCAGTCCAACAAGGAAATCGCCACAACTCTCGGCATATCCATCAAGACCGTGGACAAGCACCGCACCAGCCTGATGCAAAAGCTGCATGTGAATTCCGTCGCGCAATTGCTGGCGCGCGCCGTGAAGGACGGGCTGATAGATCCGGCCAAAGAATTATAGGCCGGCTGCATGTTGCGCCGCGCCAACGCCGTCCTGCTGCTGCTTGTCCTTGTGCTGCAGGTGTTTTGCACGGCTTCGCCGCTGCAGGCCGCGCAGGGCCCGACGCTGGTGCTGACCTCGCCCCCGCCAGTCAGCAAGCTCGGCAAATATCTGGCCTATCATCGCGATCCATCTGGAACCATGACCGTGGAACAGGCGCTGGAGCGTTTTGCACGCGGCGAATTTGCAACTGTCGATGACGGACATTTCGATGGCGGTTATGGCACCACGCCGGTCTGGATCATCATCAAGGTGGAATCGCGCGTGCGCGCCGATATCAGCGCCATCCTCGCCACCAATATTCCTTTCGTTCCTGCCATCGAAATGTACTGGACAAAGGAGGGCGCAGCACCGCAACTCATCCAGCGCAGAACAAAATCGACGCCTTATATCGACGCACAATTTATCGGCCAGTCGCTGGTGTCGAACCAGTTCATCATTGAGGCAGGCATCAAGGGCACTCTGGCCGTACGCATGACGCCCTATGGCATGGGCCTGCTGCCGCTGTCGCTGGAAACGCCGGAATCCATTTTCGCACGCACGGCAACAGAGAACATTGGCTTCACCGCCTTCTACGTGTTTGCGCTGTCCATGCTGGCCCTGTTCACCGTGTTCAATCTGGCGCTGGGCAGCCGTGGCCTGTTCTATTTCGTGTTTCTGTTTGTCGCCGCCCTGTTGCTGATCTTCCAGATCGACGGCTTTCCGCAAGCATGGTTGTGGCCGGGCCGCCCGCGCTGGAATCTTGTCGCCAGTTTCCCGATGCTGTTGACGCTGGATTTTGCAAGCCTGCTTGTGGCCGGATACATGCTGCGCGAAGGCGGCTTTCCAAAGCTCGGCGCATGGGTTCAGAAAATATCGCCCATCATACTGATGCCGCTGCTGGCGGCAGTCTTTTTCCCGCCCGTATGGCTCATCACCATTGGCCTTGTCGCCCTGCCCCTGTGCATGGCGCTGGTGTTCTTCGCCATTTTTTCCTGGGCACGCAATATGCGCGGCCAGCGCTACGTCGCCATGTTCGCCAGCATCGGCATGCTGATAGGCGTCGGCATCTACATGTTCTATACGCTATCGGGCGACGCCGATGTCGCCGATACCAACCGGCGCATGTTGAAGGTGCTCTATGCGCTGGGTTCCGTGTCGATAATGGCATCCTATGCAACTCATGCAGCCGCACTCAACCGCAATTATCGCACAGCCCTGCAACGCGAAGTCGAAGCAGCGAGGCGAGATGCCGAACTCAGCCAGTCGCTGCTTGTATCGGAACGCAATTTCAATCGCGCACGTGATCTGGCCAATCTGCGCACGCGCCAGCTCGCAGCCGCAGCCCATGACCTTCGCCAGCCGGTAGCATCCCTGCGATTGATGATGGATTCCTTTGCCCGCAACGCCGAACCTTCCGTACGCAGCAACCTCACCCGCGCCTTCGATTATCTCGACGGGCTGGTGAAGGAAAATCTAGACGCCGCGCGCCCCAAAAATGGTCCCGCCGCGGAAGAACTCTTCTTCGATGAAGACGAGGACAGCGGGAACACCGAGCCGGCGCCCGCGAATGGCGCCAATGGCGAGCAGGAAAGATTTTCACTTGGCATCGTCTTGCAGGCGAGCGCTGAAATCTACCGCGAAGAAGCAATTTCCAAGAAGATCGAACTGCGCGTCGTACCATCAACGCTTGAAGTGCATGCCAATACAATTGCGGTCATGCGCATCGTCGGCAATCTCGTGTCGAATGCTGTCAAGCACACGGAACGCGGCAGGGTGCTGGTCGGCGTGCGCAGGGGCGGAGAACGTCCGCGCATCATTGTCGCCGACACCGGCAAGGGTATGAGTGCAGAAGAACTCGTGCGTTTCCGAACCGCTTATGCCAAAGGCGAAAACTCTGCCGGCGAAGGCCTGGGCCTCGCGATATGTTTTGAACTGGCGGCGAACACGTGGACTGCATCTTGACGTGCAATCAGCACCGGGCAAGGGAACATGGTTTGAGTTGGGAGTGTAAGGGTGTCAGACTAATATTGTGAGGCGCTATTTCCCCCACCGCTCCATCGCCTTGTCGTCGGCATCCTTGGCTTCCACCCACTCACCTGATGTGCCGTCCTTGTTGTGCTCTTTTTTCCAGAACGGCGCGCGGGTTTTCAGATAGTCCATCAGGAATTCGGCGGCCTCAAACGCTGCCTGCCGATGTGCAGAGGCCGTGACGACCAGAACAATGTTCTCGCCCGGCTTGATCTTGCCGAAACGGTGAATGGCCGTCACGCCCATCAATGGCCAGCGCTGTTCAGCCTCCGCCGCAACGCGCGCGATTTCCTCCTCGGCCATGCCGGGATAATGTTCGAGTTCGAGCGCGGCAAGCCGCCCGGCCTCGTCGCGGCACAGGCCGGCAAAAGTCACGACAGCGCCGACGTCCATGCGCCCTGCAGTGAGCGCCGCCACTTCCGTTGAAGCGTCGAAATCCTCACGCCTGTATGCGAACGCTGGCCATGACATCAACCGCCCGTCATCGGCGGGAAGAAGGCGATCTCGCCGGCCCCGGCAATCGGTGCATCGTGCTTGACATGTTTGCGATCGATCGCCGCACGGATAATCGCCGCCTTTTCGAAGGCGTGAGCATATTCCTCACCGCGCGAGGAAAGCCACGCGATGAGCTCGCCGACATTGGTGACGTCAGCTGGAGGCGCGATCACCTCTTCGGTCTTGCCGATGCGCTCGCGCACCCAGGCGAAATAGACTGCTTTCATCCTAATCGTCCGGCACGTGTTTCAGGCTGGCCTTCATGTAGTCCCAGCCCGTGTACAATGTAAGGATGGCTGCAATCCACAACAACACAGTGCCAATGATTTCCGTCCCCGGAAGCACTTTTTCGCCCGCCGGCCCCGCAATGAGAAAACCGATGGAAAGCAATTGCACCGTCGTCTTCCATTTTGAAACCGTCGATACCGGCACCGAAACGCGCAGCTCGGCGAGAAATTCGCGCAGGCCCGAGACCAGAATTTCGCGCAGCAGGATGATCAGCGCCGCCCAGATCGTAAACCCGGTTATCTGCCGGTCCACGGCCAGCATCAAAAGACATGCTGCAACCAGAAGCTTGTCGGCAATGGGGTCCAGCATCCGCCCGAGAGAAGACTGCTGCGACCAGGCCCTCGCCAGATAGCCATCCAGAAAGTCGGTGATCGCAGCCAGGGCAAAAATACCAAGCGCTGTCCAGCGCGCCCAGTCCCGTTCCGGCCAGAACAGCAGCGCGACAACAACGGGCACCGCCGCCACCCTGCCATAGGTCAGGATGTTCGGGAGGTTCCAGTTTTTTGAGCGCGCCGGTATCGGTCGTAATCCATGCCCGGAAGGAACAGTTTCAACCGCCCCGTGTCAATCGCCGCTGGCCGCGATGACACGAGTTTGATGGATTTTTTGCCGTGCCAGGGGGCAAATAAGCTCACCCTTCCGGATGAGTCTTGTCGAATTCGGGGTGGGCTGCCCGGAACCCATCCAACCAGGGCACGAGCTTGGGGTTGATGGCGCGCCAATCCACCTGCTTGCGCCAATCGATGTACCCGAGCGCACAGGCCGCCGTTATGGTTCCGGCGTTGAATTCGGTTGGTGCTGGCAAGAAATTATCCAACGCTTCCAGCGCCCGGCTCGCCTTGCCGCGCTGGTGCTCGACCCAGCCTTCATGGCGTTTGTCTTCGGGGCGGTAGCGCTGCTCGTAAACCACCAGGATAGCCGCATCCATGATGCCATCGCTCAAAGCCTGCAGGCGCAGGCAATCGAGCCGCTTGTCCGGATCGGCCGGGAAAATCTTGTTGCCGCCCGCCAGGTGGTCGAAATATTCCAGGATCACGCGGCTGTCGAAAACCTTGCGGCCGTCGTCCAGGGTCAGCACCGGGATCTTGCCCAGGGGATTTTCCTTGCGCAGCGGATCGTTGGGATCCAGCGTATCGCCGTTGACGACTTCCACCTTGTCCTGAAGACCAAGCCGCAAGGCAGCAACACGGGTCTTGCGCCCGAACGGCGAAGTTATTGAAGTGCGTAACAGCATGGTTTCCCCCTTAAGGATGTTTTTTCGCGGTCTCTGTTTTCACCAGCCGTGCAATGATAAAGGGCAGAGCCAGGTTGATCATGACAAACCGCGCGAAGTGATGGGTTGTAACAAAGATCGGATCGACACCCAAGGCCAATGCCAGCACCACCATCGCTTCCTGTGCACCGGGCGCATAACCGATGAGCGCGGCGCCAAAGGGAACCCCGAGCCATTCCGAAGCGACCCAGGCAAAGCAGGCTGAAATAACCATCATGCCGCCTATGGCCATCGTCGTGCCGATACAGATGCGCCAGAACAACTTCCAGTCAAAATCGGCAAAGCGCGAACCCACCCAGCCGCCAACAATGATCTGGCCAAGGCTCATCAGCCAGCTCGGCACACGCCCCGGCGCCCAGCCCATGTAATGAATGAAACCGGAAACCAATAGCCCGCCGATCAGGAAACCGGCAGGTGCGCCCAGTTTTTCCACGATCCAGCCGCCGGCAAAACCTGCAACCACGACCAGCACCAAAATCCACAGCGGATACGGCACCTGCGCAGCAACGCCCAGCTTGCCGCCTGTTTCATAGACAATGAGAAACGGCAGCAGTGTCACAAGAAAAATGACCCGCGACATCTGCACAACGGCAATGCGCGCAGCATCTGCACCCATGGTGAGGGAGACAGCCACAATATAGCTCATCGATCCGGGCACCGATGAAAGCAACGCCATAGATAATGGCCATTTCAGGTAATATACCCACACCGCTGTCGATACGGCCGACATCAGCACCACGCAGACGGCCATCAGCGCGATGGAAGCCGGATAGGCCGCCATATGGGCAAATGTGTCAGGGCCAACGACCGATCCGATTGCCACACCCACGATGCACAATCCGGTGACCCGAAGCGGTCCTGTCAGACCACGCGCCTTGCCGGTGAGGGAGAGCAAGGCTACCGCGATGACTGCGCCGGACATCGCCCCGCCCGGCACACCGATCAGGACAAAACATATGCCCCCCAGTGCTGCCACACCCAGCGTCAGCGCTTCGAGCGGCGACAATTTGAACTGCCTGACAATTGCTGAAAGATCGAAAGCGGACAAGGTGAAACCAAGTAGGAGAACCGGACGGCTGTCTGGCCCTTCCATAGTGCCTAACCGGTCCAGCGGTAAACCGCTGAAGCACGTCTGTGCGTGAATTTATTTCCCGCCGGCCTTTTCAGGGCGAGTGGCGCCCGTCCCCCGCAGCGCGTTGCGCCGCTCAGCAGGCCTGCCTGAGTTCGGAATATGCAACGGGATCGGCGCCGATGGCAGCTGCATCCCTTGCTTTGCCGAAAAGGTAACCCTGGTAGGCCGTACAACCCATTTGGCTCAGGATCTGCAACTGGGTGTGGGTTTCCACGCCTTCGATAATGCATTGCAAATGCATGTTCTTGCTCAATTCCACAATCGCTCGGACAATATCCTTTGCAGCCTGTTCCTTCTCGATATCCATCACAAAGGATCGATCGAGCTTGATGCGGTCAATCGGAAGTCTGCGCAGATAATTGAGGCTGGAATATCCCGTCCCGAAATCGTCGAGCGCGATGGATGCCCCCGCTGCGCGCAGCCATTCGATACTGACGGTCGCGCGGTCGAAATCCTGCATGATGGCCGATTCTGTAATTTCAAATACCAGGCGACGCGCCGGGAAGCTGGATTCCTCGAGCAAACCGAGGATCTGGTTGATTGTTTCAGGCGAGCACAAATCCTGCGCCGACAGGTTGAACGACAAATATGTATTGTCGCGCCATTCCGTCGCGGTAGCCAGGGCCCGGCGCAAAAGGGCAATCGTTATCCGTCCAATTGTACCGTTCTGTTCGGCACTGCGAATAAAGACGTCCGGTGGCACACGCCCAAGCACTTGATCGGACCAGCGCGCGAGGGCTTCGTATCCCAATATCGCACCATTTCGTGCATCGACAATGGGCTGAAATTGAAGACTGAGATCGTTTTCGAGATCTGCTTCGCGCAAGCGCTGGCTGATTGTCGCAACTTTCTTGATTTCCGCTTCGTGTTGCTGTGAAAAGATTGTCACGCTGCCGCGATTGTTTTCCTTCGAATAATAAAGGGCAAAATCGGCACGCTCGTACAATTCGTCGCCCGTCCTGCCTGCATCGGGGAATCGTGCTACCCCACAAGTGGCCGAAATCGAAGCGCTGCCTTCATCGAGTGCAAACGGCGGCGTGAGTGCAGTCAACATTGATTCGCATGTCTTGAGCACTTGCTTGTCCGTGCCGCAATCGGGAAGCACAATCGCAAACTCATCGCCACCGAGGCGCGCCAGCATGCCACCCGATGGCAATTGTTCTTTCAGTCGCGCAGCAACAGCGCGCAGCAATTTGTCGCCAGCACCGTGGCCATGCACGTCATTGACCGGCTTGAAACCGTCAAGATCGATTACGCCAACCACAAAGCTGCGTCCTCCACCTTCGCTGGCAATGATGGAGTCCAGCCGAGTGAAAAAGCTTCGGCGGTTCGGCAAATCTGTCAGGCTGTCCTGATTGGCCAGCAGGCTGACCTTGTCGTTCAGACCCTGCAGCACCCGGCGCTGACTATCCAGTTCGTGCTGCTTTTCAATGCGTTCCTGAAAGTCACTGTTGGAGCGCCACAGTACGAACACCATGCCTGTCACGACCAGCAACATGTTGACGGCTATCGCCTGAAATACAGGTTCAGGTTGCGCGATCAGAAAGACCGTCGAGGGAACGACAACTGTCGCAAACAGGATTACCGAAACCTGGCGCAAAGGCATCAGGCAGGTAATGACCGCAACGATAGTGACAGCGATAAAGAAAGCGACCTGACCCTTGGTGTAGATGTCGCCGTAGGAAAACAGTGCAATCGCCCAGCTCGAAATACCAGCGCCCAGGGCAAATGAAAGAGCAACAACAATGAGAAGCTTTCTCCGGAGAGCTTCCAACGTATGCAACTCAGCCTTGTCGGTCAGTAGTTTCACGGACCGGATCAGACAGAAAATACTGAAAACGGCTGGCAGCAGCACCGTAAGATAGGATGGGGCCTTGCCATAATGTGTGAAAGAAACCGCAATCATGTTGATGGCGACGATACCGTACATCAGCGGTGTCTGCCTGCACATAACATCATATTGCGCCCGAACAACTTCGGCACTTGAATTTGTCATACCAAGTAATTGCCGGAAACTGCGCGCAATCGACATCAATTCGTCCAAATAAGATTAAAACCCAACAATTTCGGCACCAACTGACCAAATTGTCTCAGGATATCAAACTGCTTTCACTACAGGTCACCATGACGCCCCACACCATACCCGGCGTCAACATAATAATCGGTGAAGAGTAAGAGCATGGCTGCCGCAGGGTTAAGAAATCGTTTACATATGTGGCGAGCCGATTTGCCGGCCCTGATGGATCAGTCAGTTCCGCTCGTGGAAAAAATCATAGACGATTTTGGCCATTGCAGCGCTGACGCCGGGAACCTGTTCAAGATCGGCAAGGCTGGCCCGCGATACGGCCTTTGCCGTGCCGAATGCCGCCAGCAGCGCCCGTTTGCGGGTCGGCCCGACGCCGGCAATATCGTCCAGCGGATTTTTCGTGAAGTCTTTTTTACGTCGCGCCCTGTGCGTGCCGATGGCAAAGCGATGGGCTTCGTCGCGCAGACGTTGCACGAAATATAACGCCGGATCGCGTGGCTCCAGCTTGAATGGTTCGCGCCCCTCGACGAAAAATGTCTCGCGTCCAGCGTTGCGGTCTGGTCCCTTGGCAATCGAGGCGATCGAAACACCGGTAACGCCCAGTTCTGCCAGCACGCCGCGCGCGGCTTCAAACTGGCCAACGCCGCCATCGATAAGTATCAGGTCCGGACGATTTGGAAAGCTGGTTTCGCCGGTATCCTCGTCCGCATTGTCATCTTCATCATCAACTGGCGGTGGCACATCCTCTTGCCCGGTGTCGATAACCTCCCCCATCGCATCGTCTTCTGCTTGCGTCTGTGCGCCTTCGCCGCCTGCATCATCCGGCAGAATGTCTTCTCCTGTGCCTTCCTCTTTGAGCAACCGCACGAAGCGGCGCGTCAATACTTCGCGCATCATTCCATAATCATCGCCCGGCGTAAGGCTCGTGCTCTTGATGTTGAAAGTGCGGTAATGCGGCTTCATGAAGCCATCCGCACCGGCCACAATCATCGCGCCAACTGCATTCGTGCCCATGATGTGGGAATTGTCATAAACTTCGACGCGTCGCAGTTTCTGCTTCAGACCGAATGATTCCGCCAGCGCATCCAGCAATCTCTCTTGCGTGGCTGTATCCGACAATTTTCGCGCCAGCGTTTCACGCCCGTTGTTGAGCGCATGATCCACCAGCTCCCGCCGCTCGCCGCGCACCGGAACTGCGACCTCCACCTTGCGTCCGGCGCGTGCACTCAACGCCTCGGCCAGCACCGCGCGACTTTCGATGTCACTGGAAAGCAACACCAGACGTGCTGCCGGCTTGTCGGAATAGAACTGCGCCAGAAACGAATCCAGCACTTCCGCCGGTTCCATGTTTCTGTCCGCGCGCGGATAATAAGTCCGGTTGCCCCAGTTCTGGAAGGTGCGGAAGAAAAACACTTCTATTGCAAACTGCCCGCCTTGCTCGGAAATCGCAAAGACATCTGCCTCTTCCACGGTCCGGGGATTTATACCTTGCGTGCCCTGTATCGCCGACAGCGCTGATATCCTGTCACGCAGACGCGCCGCTGTTTCGAATTCGAGCGCGCCAGCGGCAGTCTCCATATCCCTTGCAAGCTGTTCGCGAACCTTGCGGCTCTTGCCCGAGAGAAAATCGCGGGTCTCACGCACAAGCTCTGCGTAATCTTCCGGAGACACTTCGTTGGTGCACGGGCCAGCGCATCGCTTGATCTGGAACAGCAGGCAGGGCCGCGACCGGTTCTCGTAATATGAATCCGTGCAGGAGCGTAAGAGGAACGCGCGCTGCAAGGCATTCAATGTACGGTTTACTGCCCCCGCGCTGGCAAAGGGTCCAAAATAATCGCCTTTGCGATTGCGCGCGCCGCGATGCTTGGTGATCATCGGCGCTTCGTGGTCGCCCGTCAGCAGGATATAGGGAAACGACTTGTCATCGCGCAAAAGCACGTTGAAGCGCGGCTTGAGTTGCTTGATGAGGTTGGCTTCCAGCAGCAGCGCGTCGGTTTCCGTCTGCGTCGTCATGAAGACCATGGAGGCGGTCAGCCCGATCATGCGGGTGATCCGGTTGGAATGGCCCTGGCCGCGTGCATAGGAGGCCAGCCGCTTGCGGATTGAGCGGGCCTTGCCGACGTAAAGGACTTCGCCATTGGCTCCCAGCATCCGGTAGACACCAGGTCCCTTGGGTGAGCGTGGCAACTCGGCACGAATGACATCAACACCCAGGACGGGCGTATTGCCGCTGGTGTTGTTTTGGTCTTCCGTTTCTGCCGGAGATTCGCTCATATGTGATATGTAGGCCGGTCAAGCCCGGCGGAAAACCCGCCACTGGCGGCACGCCCACAATTATCCAGCGGACGGGGGGAAAATGCGCGACGGAAAAGCCTATATCGCCAGCCTGAAGGACGACCGCGAGGTCTGGATCGATGGCGAGCGCGTAAAGGACGTCACGCAGCACCCTGCACTGGCCCCTGCAATCCAGGCGACCGCGCATCTGTATGACATGCAGCATGACCGTGCCCTTGCCGCCACGCTCGGATGGACGGACCCTGCCAGCGGCCAGACCATTGGCCGCACGTTCCAGCCACCGCGCACGCGCGAGGATCTCGTCGCCCGCCGCCAGGCAACGCGCCTGTGGATGGAGACGAGCTTCGGTTTCATGGGCCGTGCGCCGGATTTTCTCAACACTGTGTTGATGTGTCTGAAAGCCAAGAGCGATTATTTCGGCGGCGAATCTGCCGATCGTCAGCAGGCCGTCGAAGCCTATGTCGATTTCGCCGCGCGCGAAGACATCTTTCTCACCCACGGCCTGAATGATCCCTTGCCGAACAAAACAAAGCCGCGCCATGCCCAGGAAGGCAATGTTGTTCTGCATGTGGATGAGCAAACAAGGCAGGGCCTTGTCGTATCCGGCGCAAAGGTCGTGGCCACTGCTGCTGCCTACGCAAACGATGCATTGATGTTTCCGCTGCCCCAGAACCAGGTGCCGGGGGACGAGCCATATGCGCTGGCAATCTGTATTCCGGTGGCCTCACCGGGGCTGAAGATTATTTGCCGTGGCTCGTTCATGAATCCCGGCCGGCATCAGGATTTTCCCCTGTCTTCGCGCTTTGATGAAATGGATTCCGTACTGGTGTTCGATCGTGTTCTGGTGCCGTGGGACCGCGTGTTCCTGCACGGCAACGTCAATCGCATGAACGGCATGTATGACTATTGCCGGGTTCGCGAAATGACCGCGCATCAGACCAATGTCCGCCTGCTCGTCAAACTGGAATTCCTGTACGCCCTGCTCGTGCGCATCGCGCGTATGCTCGGCCACGAGAACACGCCATGGGTCGCACAATCGTTGGGGGAAACGGCTGTGTACGTGGAAATGCTGCGCGCTTCGATCATCGCCTCCGAACATGAAGCAAAAATTGATCCCGGCAACGGCATCATCTATCCGCAGGCAGCCAGCATCGTTCTCGGCCGCGTTATGGGTCCGCGCATCTATGGCGAGATCGTACAGAAGATTCGTCGCCTCGCCGGCTCGACCCTGATGCAGGCCCCCGGGTCCCTTTCAATCCTCGATGGAGAAATGGGCGATCTGATCAACCGGTTCTACAAGGGCACCGGTTCGGACGCGCGCGAGAAGATCTCGCTGGCCCGCCTCGCATGGGATGTGTGTGGCACCGAATTTGGTTCGCGCCATCAGCTCTATGAATTGTTTTACGCTGGCGATCCCGATGCCATCATGGCCCGCTACCACAAGGACTATGCCCGCAAGGACGAGCACCTGGCCACCTTTGCGCGGGAGCTGGCGCGACTGACCGGAGGCTAGGATTTCGGGCTGCCCCCTAGCCATCCGGGCCTGTCCGGTGCTACCAAGCCTCAAGGGTAAACAACCGGTTAATACACCGGTTGGCCCAATCATGGGCAAGTTGCGGGAAACGGCCGTGCGCAGATCATCACATTCCGGCTCAATCTTGAAATTGACGGCAGTTCTTGTCGCCGCGACGCTGCTTTCTGCTTGCGTCGAAGAGACCGCGCCCCAGTTGACCGCCGCTGCCCCACAGCAGGCAGCGCCCGCGATAACACCGCGTCCCGGCGTAAGCCCGGCCGGCGCACCGATTGCATTCGTCAGCCTCGCGGGCGCGCCCGACAGCGCCCGCAAGTTGCTTGGCGATGCCATGACGTCGGCCTTGATCACCCGGCAGGTCAAACTTGCAGGACAGGAAAGTGCGAAATACCTTGTTCAGGGGCATTTGATCGCCGTTCCCGGTGAAAAATCGACCGCTTTTTCCTGGATCTGGGATATTTACGGCGCAGATCGCCAGCGTCGGCACCGGCTGGAAGACGGCGTAACCATTCCCGCTGCTGCGGCTGATCCCTGGTCGCTGTTTTCCGACAAGGTCGCAGCCGAAATCGCCAACAAAAGTGCCCAGGAATTGGCGGCCTACCTGACGCATACTCCCGAAGCCATCGCCGCTGCGAAAAGCGCGCCTGCAGGCAGCCCGGCACCACGCGTTCCGGCAGCCACTGCCACGGTTGCAACGGGTCCCGCCAATACGGGTTTGCCCGGCTCCGGTCCCGCGCTTGGCTATTCCCCATTGCGTTAGGAAATCGATCCGCTCGCGCAAAAAAAATCTGCATTAATGGTGGATTGCGCCTCGGACGTTCCTGCAACGCCCTGTCCCATGTTGTCGCCTTGATCCATGCCTGCTAAAGGCACCGCATTGGCTGGCAGGACGATGATGATTCCGCCGCGGCAAGGGCCCGCGGCAGTACCCGTCCGCCGGAACAGCGGGGGTTTCATGGTCGACCAGATCAAGGTACTTGCGGGAAATTCAAACCGCGCATTGACTGAGGCGATCGCAGCCTATCTCGGCATCCCGCTGACCAAAGCGCAGGTCCGCCGCTTTGCCGACATGGAAATCTTCGTTGAGATTCAGGAAAATGTACGCGGTCGCGACACTTTCATCATTCAGTCAACGTCCTTCCCGGCCAATGACCATCTGATGGAAACGCTGATCATGACCGATGCGCTGCGTCGCGCCTCGGCCCGCCGTATCACCGCCGTCATCCCCTATTTCGGTTACGCCCGGCAGGACCGCAAACCCGGCCCCCGCACACCCATATCCGCCAAGCTCGTCGCCAACCTGATTACCCGCGCTGGCGCCGACCGTGTTCTGACCGTCGATCTGCATGCCGGGCAGATTCAGGGTTTTTTCGATATACCGGTCGACAATCTCTATTCGGCGCCGGTGATGGTGCGCGATATCAAGGAACGGCTCTCGCTGGCGCAGCCCTGCGTTGTCTCGCCAGACGTCGGCGGCGTGGTGCGCGCCCGCGCGCTGGCAAAACGCATCGATGCGCCATTGGCCATCGTCGACAAGCGCCGCGAACGGGCGGGCGAGTCCGAAGTGATGAACATAATCGGCGACGTGGAAGGCAAGAGCTGCATTCTGGTCGATGATATCGTCGATTCCGGTGGCACCCTGTGCAATGCCGCCGATGCACTGATCAAGGCGGGAGCCTCCGAGGTGTTCGCCTACATCACCCATGGCGTGCTTTCGGGCGGGGCCGTCGCCCGTATTTCGGCGTCCTCCATCAAGGAACTGGTCCTTACCGACACGATTGAGCCGACTGCCGCTGTGCGTGTGGCCAAGAATATCCGGGTCATTTCCATTGCGCCGCTGATCGGCGAGGCCATCGCCCGGACCGCCAAGGAAGAAAGCGTGTCGAGCCTGTTCGATTAAGGCGGACTTGATCGGTAAATGCTGCCAGCGGGCTTTGCCCCGCCCCGCCCTTGCATCGCCGGCCTTGCACGACTATAAGCGCCGCTTCCCGGCCGTTTCCGACACCCCTGGAGGCGTGGCCGGGTTTTCATTGAAAGGACCAAACTATGGCAGCAGCAGTAAAACAGCTGGCCGCCACGGTCCGCAGCGGGACTGGCAAGGGGGCCGCCCGCAGCGTACGCCGTGAAGGCCGAGTACCAGCAGTGATCTATGGCGGGGGCGAAGCGCCCGAGCCGATCAGCCTGGATTATCACGCCACCAACCGGTTGATCTATGCCGGCCACTTCCTGACGACGATCTTCGAACTCGATGTCGGCGGCAAGAAGGTTCGCGCCATTCCACGCGACTACCAGCTCGACGTCGTCAAGGACACGCCGATGCATGTGGATTTCCTCCGCCTGACACCGGGTTCGACCCTGCGTCTGGATATTCCGGTCCATTTCACCGGGCATGAGGAAAGCGCCGCCCTGAAGATGGGTGGAACATTGAACATCGTGCGCCACACTGTGGAAATGCGCGTTCCTGCAGACAATATTCCCGAAGCGATCACCACCAGCATTGCCGGTATGGCAATCGGTGAATCACTGCACATTTCGGCATTTCAATTGCCGGAAGGTTGCCGGCCGGTCATCACCAATCGCGACTTCACCGTTGCCACGATGGTGCCGCCGAAGACCCAGGAAGAAGAGCGTCCGGCTGTTGCAGCCGAAGGTGATGCTGCAGATGCAGACAAGAAGGAAGAAGAGAAGAAGTAAAATTCTTTCCTTTTATGTTACAACGCCCGCGCCGCAAGACGCGGGCGTTTTGTTATGAACGCTATTTCCGGAGCTATCGATGCTGCTGTTTGCAGGACTGGGAAATCCCGGCAACCGCTATGCCAACAACCGCCACAACGTCGGGTTCATGGCGATTGAGGCAATTGCACGGGCCTGGAACTTCCCCGCCTTCAAGACCAAATTTCAGGGACTGGCCAGCGAGGGGACAATCGGCGCCCAGCGCATCATGCTGCTCATGCCCCAGACGTTCATGAACGAAAGCGGCCGCAGCGTCGGAGACGCATTGCGGTTTCACAAGCTCGATCTGAATGACGTCTATGTGTTTCATGACGAGCTTGATCTGGCGGAAATGAAATTGCGCATCAAGACCGGTGGCGGCAACGCCGGGCATAACGGTTTGCGCTCCATCACCAGCCATTGTGGCAACGAGTACAAGCGCGTGCGCATCGGCATCGGCCATCCCGGCGACAAGGACAAGGTCCATAACCATGTCCTGTCGGATTTCGCCAAATCCGATCAGGCCTGGGTCGAGACCATGATCGACGCCATCGCGCGCAATGTCGACCAGCTGGCAGCGCGCAACGGCGCAGAATTCCAGAACAAGGTGCATCGCGCCATGGAAGCGGCGGGATTTATCGAGGAAAAGCCTGCAAAGAAAAAAGACAAGGACCCAGACAAGGATGCCGGCAGCGGCGCGAACGAAAAGCCGCGCTAGCCATTCGCTCGCAGTTGATTGAAATCAATGCCTGGGCCATCGCGCCCGAGCAAAAAAGGCCCCGTCACACGAACGGGGCCTCTCATGACAACCATCGAAACTATCTACCTTGCCGGATCTGTCCTCGCATTCGCAGCTTTCGCGATTTCGCTAGGTTCGAATGCGCTGCAATGGAACCGCATCAACAGGAAATGATAACTGCGGGCGTTGCCTGACATTTTCGTGCATCACAGGCCTGCGACTGCTTCCAGCGACTTTCCATGTGCAGCATGATCGGCGCGCGTGGCAGCGAACGCCTCCGCGACCGGCGGTGGCAGGTCTACTTCGCGGGCGAACTCGGGCCGCGCCAGCAATTTGCCGTACCACTTCCAGAGGTTTGGATGCAGCCGTTCGAACGGATAACCTGCATGTTCAAGCCGGTTCACATAAATGAACCAGGCAATATCCGCCACACTCAGCTGATCGCCCAACACATAAGTTGACTTTGCCAGCCGCCCATCGATATCGCCGAAGGCCTTGCGGAAATTACCGGCCGCCTTCTTTGCGACCGCATCGCTGATGCCTTCCTTCGCATAGGTTTCCCAGAACCCGATTTCGACATCCCGGCGGCCATCCTTCTTGCCGCCAACCGTACCGGAACCGGACGATGCGAAAGTTTCCAGATCCTGCGGCGATTTCGGCGGCCCCGGCGGATTGAACACGAAACGGAAACTCAGAGCCCGCAAATCCAGATGCATGTCATTTTCGAGTGTCAGCAAAGCACGCGCATCGCTGGCGACCTGTTCGGGCAGCAATTTTGGCTCCGGAATTTTCTGTTCGAGATATTCGATGATGTCATTGCTCTCGATGTGCACATCACCGTTGTCGACAAGCACAGGCACGAGTCCGCGCGGATTGATGCCCAGATACCAGGGCGTCAGGTTCTCGTTGTGCATGAGATCCACCGGATGGGATTCCCACTTGGCGCCCTTGAGATTGAGAAATATCCGCAACTTCTGCGAGCAGGACGAAAACGGGAAGTGGAAAACGTGCAGGCCTTTCCAGGCAAGAATTTCCGTTGTCTTGATGTCGTCCTTAATCAGCTTGACCATCGCTTCCCTCCCGGAAGAATTTTGTCTGCCAGATTTTGATCGGCTCATGCCGGCTGGCGCGGCACTGTCGCTCAAGCGGCAGAACTTGGCAAATTCCCATGCCCGCTTGGCGATTTCCGGGATTAGCTTGCCTTTTTGCCGCTTGCGTTCCATACACCGCGCAAATCCGCACCCTTCCGCGCCTGTACGCGCCCAGCCAAGCGAATGATCACCCATGGGATTCAAATGTGGCATCGTCGGTCTGCCGAACGTCGGCAAATCGACCCTATTCAATGCGCTGACCCAGACCGCTGCAGCGCAGGCGGCCAATTATCCCTTCTGCACCATCGAACCCAATGTCGGCGATGTCGCAGTGCCCGATCCGCGTCTTGATACGCTGGCTGGAATTGCCACATCGAAAGAAATCATTCCCACCCGCCTGACCTTCGTCGATATCGCCGGCCTGGTGCGCGGCGCCTCCAAGGGCGAGGGCCTGGGAAACCAGTTTCTCGCCAATATTCGCGAGTGTGATGCGATCGCCCATGTGGTGCGCTGCTTCGAGGATGGCGATGTCATTCACGTTGAAGGCAAGATCGATCCGCTCGCCGATATCGAAGTTATCGAAACTGAATTGATGCTGGCTGATCTCGAAAGCCTGGAACGTCGCGTGGTAAATCTGGAAAAGCGCGCCAAACAGAATGACAAGGAAGCCAAGGCGACGCTGGACATTGCCAACCGCTGTCTGGTGCTTCTGCGCGATGGCAAGCCGGCGCGTCTGGCCGAAATCAAGGATGACGAACGCGACCTGTTCGATTCCATGGGCATGCTGTCATCCAAACCCGTGCTCTATGTTTGCAATGTGGAAGAGGAATCGGCAGCCAACGGCAATGCTTTTTCAGCGAAAGTCGCTCAGTACGCTGCTGCACAGAACTCTGTCGCAGTTGTCGTATCGGCGAAGATCGAAAGCGAAATTGCTGTCCTGGCGCGCGAAGAACAGAAAGATTACCTCGACGCTGTCGGCCTTGAAGAGCCGGGTCTCAACCGCGTCATCCGTGCCGGCTACGAACTGCTGGGCCTGATCACCTATTTCACCGTCGGCCCGAAAGAGGCCCGTGCCTGGACCATAGAGAAAAGCACCAAGGCGCCCCAGGCCGCTGGCGTCATTCACACGGATTTTGAAAAAGGATTTATCCGCGCGGAAACCATCGCCTACGCCGACTATGTCGCGCTGAAGGGCGAAGCCGGCGCAAGAGACGCCGGCAAGATGCGTCTGGAAGGCAAGGAATACATCGTCGCCGATGGCGATGTAATGCATTTCCGCTTCAATACCTGAGGTCAGGCCGAAGCCTCACCTTCCGCCCAGCTAGTCAGCTGCGCTTTAGCGGGCAGGTGGACAGGCCCACGAGACTGTAGGCCGGGCAGGTTCCAAACAGGCCGGTTACCAGCGGAATAATGCCGATCAGGCCCCACCAGGTCTTTGGGCCGACAAAGATCAGCGCAAGCAGAACAAGGCCGACAATTATCCGCAGGGCACGGTCAATACCGCCAACATTCGAGCTGAACATAACGATTCTCCTTTGATGAACTGATATTATGATCATCGGGAAAACCGTTTGCATTGTCTGTGATCAAGTCACGCGCAGCGATCAGGAAACCCGTGCCACCAGACCCAGACCGTGGCGGTCTCGTATTTCGATCGCGCCCCGCCGCACCTCGATCAAGCCCTGGCCGGCAAAGCTGTGCAATTGCCTGCTGACGACCTCCCGGGCTGACCCGATCTCGTCTGCCAGATCCTGATGGGTGGTTTCGATCACTCCGGCTTCCCTGCGGGCCAGCAGGGCCGCGGCGAGCCGGGCATCGATGCGCACGAAAGCGATCGTTTCCAGCACATGGGTCATCTCGGCAAGCCGGTCACCGAAGCGGGAAAAAACAAAACTGCGAAAGGCCCTGGACTGGCCGAGCAGTGTATCAAACATGCCGAGCGGTATCATCACCAGCGACACATCGGATTCGGCAATGCCTTCTGCAGAATAAGACTCCACCCCCTGTGGCGCAGAGCGTCGTCTGTATGCAGGTCTGCCCCGCACCGACGCGATAGAGGGTCAACATCCTGCCGGTTTCAGACGTCAGCGAAACACGGACACGGCCATCCAACACCACAACAAATCCGGAACAGGCAGCGCCCGGCGCAAACAGGACGCTGCCGGCTTCAATTCGAAGCGGTGATAATCCAGCCAGCAATGCACGCGCATCGGGTTCCGTTTCGCGTAACGGTGCAAAGGTCTCGAGCCAACCTGACGCCATGCAATGCCTTTTCAGCCGTTCACGCCTCCCAGCGGATGCGCACGGCGCGCAAATGCTCCTCGATCCGGAAAGCGACGATCGTCAATTCCGAAAATACGCGTACAAAGATGACACCGATGGCCCCCAGTAAAAGGGAACCAATGATCCCGCCAAGCCCACCCATCAGGCTGCGACCCAGCATCATGGCCGATGAAAAGATGCCGGCGATGACTGCAAGCGCGATTCCGGCGATATAAAGCCAGAATAAAATTCGTACCAGCCTTGGAGTAACAAACCGATCCCATTGGAAAAAATCGCCAAGCATGTGTAATTCCTTTCCTGTTAACACCAGAACTGGCTACGCCTCCCGACTCGGGCACTATAACCAGTGCCATAGCCTAAAGCCAACAAGGCCAATGGGACCGCAGGAAGCACACTGAAAGCACCGCCATGCAGTATTTTGAGGACTTTTCAGTAAACCAGACGTTCGAATATGGAGCCTTCGAGGTGACTGCGGAGGAAATCATCTCCTTCGCGCGGGAGTTCGATCCACAACCATTTCATCTGGACGAGACCGTCGCCCGTGCCAGCCTGCTTGGCGGCCTTGCTACATCGGGCTGGCAGACTGCGGCTATTTCCATGCGGCTGCACGTGTTGCACCTCATGCATGATATCGCCTCGCTGGGCTCGCCCGGCATTGCCGAAATGAAATGGCTGAAACCTGTCATGAAAGATTCTATCGTGCGCTTGCGCGTTCGCGTGGCATCGGCCCGGCTATCCCAAACCCGCAAGGGCATGGGAATCCTGGAACTGGAAACCACCATGCTCGACCAGCATGATACAGCACTGATGACCAGCCGCGGCACGACATTGATCGCATCACGCGATGCGCCGCCGGCCATGCAGGTCTTCGACCCCGCAGCTGATGGAAAAGCTGCCGGTTTGGCAGCAACCGCAGGACATCCTGCGCAATCCTTCCGAAGCTGGCGACCGCGAAGGCATTCTCAGTGGCTGGTACGACGACCTCACAATTGGCCGCACGATTGATCTGGCTGAATACACGTTCGAAGAAACCGACATGATCCGCTTTGCAAAAAAATGGGATCCGCAAGTTTTTCATACCGACAAGGACGCTGCCCGCAAAGGCCCGTTCGGCGCCCTGACCGCGTCCGGCTGGCATACATGCGCGGCCGGCATGAGCCGTCATGTGCACACCCGTCAGGCCTATCTGGCGGAAGGTGCGCGTCGTGGCCTGCCCGATGCCGGACGCGGACCATCTCCTGGATTTCGCGATCTGAAATGGTTTTTGCCAGTCTTTGCCGGTGACAAAATTCACTACTACATGACGCCAGTCGAAAAGCGGAAGACATCGCGACCTGGCTGGGGAATGATGTTCACGCGCTTCGAAGGCATCAACCAGCTTGGACGAAAGGTCTATGAATATACCGGTATCAGCTTGTGGCCAGCGCATCCGTCTTGACGCGATGTGCGCCGGGGCACATCCTTCAAAACGCGCTGCACCCATGATGGTGAAGAATTATTGGCTGGAGGCATGCCATGAACAGTTCACGATTGCGGCAGGTATTTCTCGCTTCTGCTTTGGGTGTACTTTTCGCCGTCCCGGCTTTCGCACAGCCGAAAACTGTTGCCGGTAGCGCGTACACGAAACATCCCGCTGAATCCTGCAAACTGATCAAGGATGACGATGTCATCAAGACTTACACATGCAAGGGATATGCTGGCATTCCCGTGGGAATCAGCAACGAGCCCGACGATTATTATCTTACGCCGGGTAAAAAGCACTTGAGCACCGAATGGCCGTTCGGCTCATTCAGCTTTGCCGAAGATGTTGTTGAGTGGCGCGGTGAGAAAAAAGGCAAGACGCTCAAGCCCTATGCCGCAATCATCCGCTACAAGATCGGCAAAAGTGTTGCTGGCCCATTCAGGCAGGTGCTGCTGATCTACAAGATAACGCCAGAAGGAAACTCCTGTCTGGCCACAAAAGTCGACGCTCATCAGTCCGATGCCAACGCAAAGGCGCGCACAATTGCAGACGACATCGGCAAAACTTTTCAGTGTGGCCGCGACAGTTTCAGGCAGTGAGGCTCAGAACGCAATCGCGGGTTATCAGCAGATACGCCCGTAGGCGGCTCGGCCGTTCACCAGCGACAGTGAGAAGTCACATTCGGCTTTCTTGCGGTCGGGGCTGAGGACACAGGCCACCTGCCCCGCTGACTTTTGCTGCCAGCCATCGCCGCGGCAAGCATCTTCCTTGGCCCTGCCACGCATGCCGCGATACATTCGCATGGCCGCAGCACCGGTAATCGTCATGTACACATGGGTGTTTTTCGCTTCGCCCGGTGGTGGATCGGACAACGTCTTCCCGGCTATGAACATGTCTCCACGCAAGGGGGTTTGCGTCTGACTGGCTGCGGGGCCAGCAAGTGGCCACACAAGTGCGCTAGCGGAAATGATGGCGGCGCAGATGAAAGTTGCGCTGTTGCTAACGCATGAATTTTTCTCTTTCATGATTTTCTCCCCCTTGTTTCAGCTCTTGCCGTAGTCGCGAAACTTTTCCAGTACGCGCTCCATCTCCGTCTTGCTCAACAGAACCGGCTTGAGGCCCGACGCCAGAAGATCGAGATATTCGCCTGCCAGATTTTCCAACTCCTGCGCAATCGCCCAGGCTTGATGCAGAGAACCAGCGCACGTCACTACCCCGTGATTGGCGAGCAACACACCATTGCGATCAGCAAGCGCTGCTAGCAGATTGTCTGCCAGTTCCTGGGTCCCGAACGTTGCATATTTTGCACAGGCTATGTCAACCCCGCCGGCCATCGCCACCATATAATGAAAGGCCGGGATGCCCTTGCGCGCGCACGATAGCGCGGTTGCACGTGGCGAATGGTTGTGCACGACAGCAGCAACATCCGGCCTCGATGAATAAATCCCGGCGTGAAACCGCCATTCCGATGATGGCTTCAAAGCGCCGCTGATTACCGATCCGTCGAAGTCCAGATGCACAAGATCCTTGGGCGCAAGTTGCAGGTACGGCTTGCCTGTTGGCGTAATGAGGAAACCTTTGTCCATTCGCACCGATACATTGCCGGATTTGGACGGTGCAAAGCCTGCAACATGCATCTCTACTGCGGTGCGAATGACATCGCTGGCAGATTGTTTGAACTTCATGTGGTTGAATTCCCGCCCTGTGTTGGAAACAGGCCGCGCAGACCTTCGCGGCTGGCAGCGCAAATGCCGCACTCGGTTATGAAGGCAGTAACAAGACGCGCGGGCGTGACATCGAATGCCGGATTGGCGGCCCTGCTCCCCGGCGCGACAATGCGCATGGTCGCAACAGAACCATCGGGCAACATGCCCGTCATACGCGTCACCTCATCCTCGCTGCGTTCCTCAATGGGAATATTGGCGACACCGTCGGTAACCGTCCAGTCGATGGTCGTGGATGGCAACGCAACATAGAAAGGCACATTATTGTCACGGGCAGCCAGCGCTTTCAGATATGTGCCGATCTTGTTTGCCGTATCGCCGTTTGCAACAACCCGGTCCGTACCGACAATGCACAGGTCAACCTTGCCGTGTTGCATCAGATGGCCGCCAGCGTTATCCGCAATGACCGTGTGTGGAACACCATGAGCACCCAGCTCGAAAGCGCTGAGCGCTGCGCCCTGATTGCGTGGCCGCGTTTCATCGACCCAGACATGAACATCAATTCCCGCATCATGAGCCATATACACTGGTGCAAGCGCCGTCCCGTAATCGACTGTCGCCAGCCACCCGGCGTTGCAATGGGTCAGGATATTGACCGTGCTGCCAGTTTTCTCTGCAATGTTTTTTATCAACCCCAGACCATGTTCGCCGATGGAGCGGCTTATCTCAACGTCTTCATCGCAAATCGCAGCCGCTTCGCGCCATGCAGCATGGTTGCGTGAGCCAACCGGCAGACTGGCCAGAACACGTTGCATGCGCTCGAGCGCCCATCGAAGATTGACTGCCGTCGGCCGGCTTGCCGCCAGCACATCAACGGCGTGGCTCAAGGACACATCGCCAGGCTCTTCAGCTATGGCAAGCGCAATTCCATACGCCGCAGTTGCCCCGATCAGCGGCGCACCGCGAACAATCATCGCGCGAATTGCTTGCGCGGCATCCTGCAGGTTTGCCAGGCGTGCGACCTCGACAGCAAATGGCAACTTCGTCTGATCGATAACCATGACGGCGGACCTGTCTTCCGCAGGCCAGATTGTTCGCCAGTGCTTGCCGTCGATTTTCATGCAATAGCCCGTCCGCTATCAATGTCCTTCAAACGCCATCAGCGTACGCACGGGAACGCCAAGGGCTTCAATCTTCTTCGCGCCGCCAAGGTCCGGCAGGTCGATGACGAAGCAGGCTGCAACCACATTTGCACCCAGAGACTGCAGCAATTTCACCGCGCCTTCTGCCGTGCCGCCGGTCGCAATCAGATCATCGACGAGAATAACGCGCTCTCCCGGTTGCACGGCATCGCGATGCACTTCCATCTCATCGATTCCATATTCCAGACTATAGGCGATCGGATACGGTTTCGTGAGGCAGCTTGCCTTTCTTGCGGATCGGTATGAAGCCGGAACACAATTGGTGGGCAACCGCGCCGCCCAGAATGAACCCGCGCGCCTCCATGCCCGCAACCTTGTCGATACGCATCCCCGCCCATGGCTGGACAAGCTCATCGACAGCGCGGCGAAATGCCTGCGGATTTCCCAACAATGTGGTGATGTCGCGAAACAGGATGCCGGGCTTCGGATAATCCGGAATGGTGCGCACGCTGGCGCGCAGATCGGAGATAATGTTCATGATCGTTTATCCAACCCTTGTTTCCAGAACACAGCTTGATTGCCCCGCTCAGTTTTGTCCCATCACGCGGGCAACGATCGGGCCAAGTTTTTTCAACAATTCACCATCGCGCGCGTGCGGCGCGGTAATCATGGCAACGTCCAGGGCACGATCGGACCCGGCAGGACACGATCGGATGGTCGGTCGGGGAAATCCTGCAGGACTCGCCGTACGAGTCGTGACGCAGTGTCCGCATTCTGGTGCAGAATTTTTATGACAGACGCCACATCCACATGCTCGTGTCCGGGATGCCAGCAATCATAATCGGTCACCATGGCGATGATCGCGTAAGTGAGTTCCGCCTCGCGGGCGAGTTTGGCCTCCGGCATCGCCGTCATGCCGATGACGTCATAACCAAGGTTCTTGTAGGTGAGGGATTCGGCCAGAGAGGAGAATTGCGGTCCCTCCATGCACACATAGGTGCCGCCCCGTGTCAGCTGAATGTCTTCGGCGCTGGCTGCATCGGCAATTGCGTCTGCCAGCAGTGGCGAAACCGGATGCGCCATCGACACATGCGCAACACATCCCTTGCCGAAAAACGACGAAGACCGCGCGTGGGTGCGATCGACAAACTGGTCTGCCAGCACGAACCGCCCAGGCGGGAGATCTTCCCGGAACGAGCCGCAGGCCGAAACCGAAATGACATCGGTAACGCCGGCGGCCTTGAGCGCGAAAATGTTGGCGCGGTAATTGATGTCGGAAGGTGAATGGACATGGCCACGCCCGTGGCGTGGCAGGAACACAGCCTGCGTGGAACCTATGCGGCCAAAGCGCAGGGCGTCGGACGGCTCCCCCCATGGAGTTGATACGCGTTCTTCGCGCAGATCCTGCAATCCGGGCAGATCGTAGACGCCCGATCCTCCGATGATCCCGACAATTGCCTTGCTCATGCCTTCGCCTGCCGTCCCTATGTTGCCCGTCTGGCCTTTCATGCATCGCCCGGCCCCCCGGCACAACCCGGAAGGCCCAAATGCGTCACCACGGCAGAGCAATTGCTCCTCGCTGTTTCGTTACTTGCCCCAGACGGCATCCCAACCTAGCCTTGGGGCCGAAACGCGCGTCTGAGCCAGGCGCATTGTTGCAGATTTGCACGATAAGGATGGACAATGACGTCTTTCAACATAATCCGCCGTCCCACATGGGCCATACCCGAGCGGGAAGCTGCCCCGGAGGAATTGTTCCTGAACCGGCGCAAGGCCATGCAGGCTGCCGCCGCACTTGGCGCAGGCCTCGTCATGCCCAATCTGTCCTGGGCGCAGGACAAAGACCCGACCGCCAGCCTCTATCCGGCCAAGCGAAACGAGGCCTACAAGCTCGACCGGCCACTCACCGAAGAAAAGCTGACCTCTACATATAATAACTATTACGAATTTGGATCGTCCAAGAACATCCATCAGGCTGCCCAGAAGCTGAACATCCGCCCCTGGATGATCCAGATCGACGGCATGGTGGAAAAGCCATTCGAGATCGGCTTCGACGATCTGGTCAAGAAAGTGCAGCTCGAAGAGCGCCTTTACAGACTGCGCTGTGTTGAGGCCTGGTCGATGACCATTCCCTGGACTGGCTTTCCCATGAAGGCGCTGCTTGATCTGGCCAAGCCGCAATCTGGCGCGAAATACGTCCGCATGGAAACATTCAAGGATCCGGAGATCGCACCGGGCCAGAAACAGGTCTGGTATCCCTGGCCCTATGTCGAAGGGTGCAGCATCGAGGAAGCAGCCAACGAATTGGCGTTCATCGTGACCGGCGCCTATGGCAAACCGCTGGCCAAGCAATATGGCGCACCATTGCGCCTCCACATGCCGTGGAAATACGGATTCAAGGCCGTGAAATCCATAAAGCGCGTCACCTTCACCGACAAACGCCCGAAGAGCTTCTGGCAATCCCTGCAAGCGGCCGAATATGGCTTCTGGGCCAATGTGAACCCCGATGAATCCCACCCGCGCTGGAGCCAGGCAACGGAAGCTGTTCTGGGCACGCAAAAGCGTGTGCCCACTCTGATGTGGAATGGCTATGGCGAACAGGTCGCCAGCCTTTACACGGAGCTTGGGAAGAAAGAGAAGATTTTCTTCTAGGGCAAGGATTGTTTTGCGACACGGCCGCGGCCCGGTTGTTTCCCGGCTGCGGCCTTTTTTTTCGCGGACAGTGCCTTGCAAAATCCGCAATAAACCCAAACAATGCTCGCTATAATCGATACCTGACCTGCAAGGTTAGCAGCAGGCGACATTGCACGCGCTCCAGGATGGATGTGTCTGCGCAATTGAAACAGGGAGAGCTTTGTTGAGCCTCTATTACGTTGAGAAATTGATTTTTCAACTCAATCGCGATGAAGCGGTGCGCAGAGCGATTCCAGGAAGACATGGAAAGCGTGCTGGTTGATTACGATCTCACCGAAGAGGAACTCGCGGCAATTCGCACGCCCGATATCGGATTGCTCTATGTGCTGGGTGTAAATGGCCAGTTGCTGATGCATTACGCTGCCCTGCGCCACTACGAATGGAACGCTTATATTCAGGCCATGAAAGACGGACTTTCCGAGCACGGGCCGGTGCGCGCAGGCCTCTATGCAAGAACCGGAGGAGGCGCGGTATGACGCTGGTATTGGCTGGAGCATGCTCCCACGCGCCCGGAATTACAGGTCGCGCTGAACGCGCTGACAAGCAGGTGCGCGACGAATTCTACGCCAACTTCCACCGGTTGGGCGCCGCGATAAAGGAATCCGGCGCCGAGGCGCTTGTGGTCATTGCGGCCGAGCACTTTGCCAGTTTCTTCAAGAACAACATGCCGTCTTATGTCATTGGCATGGCTGACTATTACACCGGCCCGATTGAAGATGAACAATGGCTGGGCATCAAGAAGACGCGAGTGCCGGGCAATGCCGGACTGTCGAAGCGGCTCATCCGGACCGTGATGCAGGATGTCGACGTTTCTTTCGCCGAGGAAATGCAATTCGATCACGGCGTCAGCGTACCGCTGCATTTTCTTACGCCTGATTACGACATCGACGTGATACCGATCATCATCAATTGCCAGGCGCCACCTTTGACCCCCATGCACCGGGTGTATGAATTTGGCCGCGCCTTGCGGAAGGCGATTGATGCTGCTCCAGAAAAAATTGCAGTCGTCTGTACAGGCGGGATTTCTCACTGGCCGGCAACACCGGATTCGGGAAAGATCAACGAGGAGTTCGACCGCGAATTTCTCGGCCGGTTCCTGACCAACGACCGCGATGCGCTGATTTCCTACACCGACGAGGATATTTACGCCCGGGGCGGACAGGGCGGATTTGAAATCCGAACCTATGTGGCGCTCGCCGGTTTGTGCGAAGGCGGCACGGGCAGCCTGTGGTTCTATGTGCCGATTCCGATTTTCGCCGTCGGATGCACGATTGCGACGATGGATGTCGGCGCTTAAGCGTTTCCAGGAAAAGTGGATACCGGTTTTGCGGTCCGGAAACGCGACAATAAAAGTCAGTTTCCAGGAAAAGTGGATACCGGTTTTCCGTCCGGAGAGGCGGCGAGAAGAGCTTTGCAGGACAAGTGGCCGGCCACCCGGCAATGGCAGACGGACAATGGCCAAAAAAAGGGCCGGGCCTAGGGCCCGGCCGACTTCCGGTTGGCCCGGTCGTCTCCAGAGGGGAATGGCTGACGAAGAACATCATGCCGGAAGGGAGGGGGCAGGACGTTCTCTTTAGCCGTTCCGAGTATTGCAATGCGTTTAACGCAGCACAACGGCTCAGATTCGCATGGGAGCCATGCGATTTACGGGATGCTGACCTGGAAAGCAGCCCATTGTTCAACCCTGAAGAGAGTCGCACATTCGGTAACGCTGACAAATATGCCGCCATTTTGAACCGGGTCTACAAAAGCTCAAATGTTGCAACAACCCGTTTCGCAAAACAGGTGTAGCAGTCCGTGCATGATCAGGCTCACGCTGTGGTAACGCGAAAACAAGCACCTGCGACCCATGCTATACGATAGAAATCATTCCCGCTTCTGGCACCTAAGCCTTTTCTGAACCGGAGAGCAGTCCTGGCAGGGCAAATCAATGCTGATGATCAAGGCCTATATCCGTGCATTACGCATTCTGGCGAGCGAAGGAATGCTGGTGTCCACGCTGGTCACGGCGGCGGTCGGCATCGGTCTCATCCAGCTCGCTGAACCAATTCTTTTCGGCAAGGTCGTCGACGCCCTGTCACGCTATAGCCAGGCCTTGCCTTTGATCGGCATCTGGGCGCTGCTCGGCGTCTTCAGCATCATCGCCAGCGTTGTCGTCGCTGTATTGGCCGACCGGCTGGCGCACCGCCAGCGCCTTGCCGCACTGGCAACCGTTTTTGAACGGTCTATCACCCTGCCAATCAGCTATCATTCAACACGCGGGTCGGGCGCGGTGGTGCGCACCATGCTGGCAGGCTCCGATGCCTTGTTCAGCGTCTGGCTGTCGTTCATGCGCGAACAGGTCGTGGCGGTGATCAGCGTGCTGTTCCTGATCCCGACAGCAATTTACCTCGATTATCGTCTGGCTTCGATTCTGGGCCTGTTGGCGGTGTTGTATTTCACGATGAATTTCATCGTCATCCGCCGCACCAGCCAGCGTCAGTCTGCGGTGGAACAATATCACCGCAGCGTTTTCGGACGCGTCGGCGACGTGATCGGCAATGTCACTGTCGTGCAGAGTTATGCGCGTCTGAACGCTGAGAGTTCTGCGCTGCGCGGCATGATGCATGAACTTCTGAAAGCGCAATATCCTGTACTGACATGGTGGGCGCTGCTAACCGTACTCACTCGCGCAGCAGGCACCATCACGATGGTGGCCATTTTTGCAGTCGGCGCGTGGCTTGCCAGCAAGGGGCAGGCATCGGTCGGCGAAATCGTGACTTTTGTCGGCTTCGCCACATTGCTCATCAACAAGCTCGATCAGATTTCCAGTTTCGTCGCCAGGGTCTTTGTTCTGGCGCCAACGCTGAATTCATTTTTCGAACTCATCGATCTGACCAGCGGCATTCAGGACAAGCCGAATGCCCGGCCACTGGAAAATGCACGCGGAGAAGTGACGTTCGAAAATCTGACATACAAGTTTCCCAATTCCGATCAGGGCATTTTCAATATCGATTTCATGGTCAAACCCGGACAGACCATCGCTCTGGTTGGACCCACAGGATCAGGCAAAACGACGACCCTGGCATTTCTGCAGCGATTGCGCGATCCCGATGAGGGACGCATCCTCATCGACGGTATCGACATCCGCGATCTGACTCTGACCAGCCTGCGCGAAACGATTTCGGTCGTCTTTCAGGACGCCGGCCTGTTCAATAGATCCGTTCTTGAAAACATCCGGCTCGGCAGGCCCGATGCAACCGATCAGGAAGTCGAAGCCGCAGCCAAGCTTGCCGAGGCGCACGACTTCATACTGAACAAGCCGGGCGGGTACCAGTTTGTTATCGGCGAACGCGGGTCCGCACTGTCGGGCGGCGAACGTCAGCGGCTGGCTGTTGCGCGGGCCATACTCAAGGATGCGCCGATCCTCATCCTGGACGAAGCCACAAGCGCCCTCGACAATGAGACCGAGCATAAATTGAAGCTTGCATTGGATGCTGTCCGCAAGGGACGTACCACGTTCATTATCGCGCACCGGCTTTCCACTATCCAGGAAGCCGACAGGATTCTGGTTCTGGAACAAGGTCACATCGTGCAGTCCGGCACATTCGATGAATTATCCAGTCAACAAGGCCTGTTTGCCCGGCTGGCAAATCTTGGCGCCTTGCGGCACGATTCTGCAGCGGGTCCGGAACAAGATCGATCACACTGAGTTGTTACAGGTCAGTTGTGCTCGCTGAACTTGATACGAAGTCGTCCGATGGCGCCTCAATCGGACACACTGTTCACTGGCGCAATGGAACAGCTACATGTCGTCCTCAGATGGCGTCCCCAATTCCCAGATCAGTGCTCAAAGTAATACTCCGGATTTGGCTGGCACCGTACTGGCATCAGGCATGCCGCCAATTCCACCAGCTGAATCGCCCGGCCCGCATGAACGCAGTGCCTCGCGTGATGCCTGGATGCTGGCAAAAGCCCTTATGTCCTCACCCTTCCGGCGCGGCATCATGTGGCTGTGCATAGGACTAACCATTGTCCTGATCGTAATCATGATCGGCCAGGTGCAGCTCAACCGCTGGGAAGGCCGCTTCTTCGACGCCATCGAGCGCAAGGACCTCGGCGATGTCGGCCACCAGCTGATTTTTTTCGCCGGCCTCGTCGTGATCCTGTTGTCCCTCGTCGTGGCGCAGACCTGGTTGCATGAAATGACCAAGCTGCGATTGCGCGAGTGGCTTTCCCACCGCCTGCTCGACAATTGGCTGGTAAGCGGCCGGGTCTATCGCCTTGGCATGAGCGCCGAGGCCGGCGTCAATCCCGATCAACGCATGCAACAGGACACGTTGCACTTGACCGAACTTACCGCCGATCTCGGCATCGGTCTGGTGCATCACCTGTTTTTGCTGGCAACCTTTATTGGAATCCTGTGGGGCCTCTCGAACCTTGTTGTGTTCGACTTCGGCGGAACACCGACCAGATTACCTGGGTATATGGTATGGTGCGCACTCGCATACGCTCTCGCCGGATCGCTTCTGACCTATTTCGTTGGCCGCCGCCTTGTCGGCTTGAACGCCAACCGCTACGCACGCGAAGCCGAATTGCGCTTTGCAATGGTGCGCGTGAGCGAACGCGCTGAAGCCATCGCACTTTATCGCGGCGAGACGGACGAACGAAAGATCATCAACGGCACGCTGGAAAATGTACTGCTGGCCGTGCGCAAGCTGGTCTTTGCTCTTGCGCGGCTTACATGGATTACCTCCGGCTATGGCTGGATTGCCATCGTCGTTCCCGTGCTCGTCGCCCTGCCCGGCTATCTCAACGGCTCCCTGACACTAGGCGGCCTGATGATGGTCGTCGGGGCATTCAGGCAAGTTCAGGCTGCACTGAAATGGTTCGTCGACAATTTTCCCAAGATCGCAGAATGGCGTGCCGCACTCTATCGCGTCGTACTGTTTGACGAAGCCCTGCAAACCTTGAACGAATTCGAAGAAGATACCGAACAGATCCAGTTGGAAGACCACCCTGAGGGCAAACTTGCATTTGAAAATGTAAGCGTTTTCCTGTCGGACGGATCGGTTGTCATCGAAGAGGCAAGTGCGGTGATCAATCATGGGGAACGTGTCCTGATTGTCGGAGAATCCGGTACCGGCAAAAGTACCCTTTTCCGTGCGATCGCCGGGATATGGCCTTGGGGCGGCGGCAAGGTGCTTTTGCCCCCAAGAAGCAACATGATGTTTCTGCCGCAATACCCCTATCTTCCCCTGGGCACATTGCGCGCGGCGGCCTGCTATCCAGCATCTGCGGACGCGTTCGAAACATCTGCGATAGAGGCCGCCATGAAAAAAGTCGGCCTGGAGGAATTTGTCAAAATGCTCGACGTTGAGGAGCGCTGGGACCGTGCTCTCTCGCTTGGCCAGCAACAGCGGCTGGCTTTTGCACGCCTGCTGCTGCACAAGCCCGCATGGGTATTCATGGACGAAGCCACCGGCGCACTGGATGAGGACAATCAGGCACGCGTGATGAACCTGGTAAATTCCGAACTGCCGCAGTCAACCGTCCTAAGCATCGGCCACCGGCCAAGCCTGGCTGAATTCCATACAAGAACATTGCATCTGGTCCCCACGCCTTCGGGCGCCAGATTACGGCGGCGCAAACATCCTGCAGCGCAGAAAGCCTGGCTTTTGCAGACATTTCAGGGGTGGTGGCAAACCCGATCTGACAAAGCCTCCTAGTCTGTGCTATGGGC
The DNA here is from genome assembly GCA_963700795.1 of uncultured Alphaproteobacteria bacterium. GTDB lineage: Bacteria > Pseudomonadota > Alphaproteobacteria > Rhizobiales > Beijerinckiaceae > Terripilifer. The sequence goes on from CAVOYX010000004.1 coordinate 35,194, forward strand.
ACGCATGGGCCGATGATCCAGCGCCGCTCAATGTGCGCAAAGGCCTGAACCGGACAGAGGGGAGCCACACATGTCCAGAACTCCAGCGATTTTGCTCGCGACCACACTGATTGCTGCGGCCGGTGCTACGGCCGTGCAAGCGGAAGACTTCTACAAGGGAAAGACCATCACGATTCTCGTCGGCTTTGGCGCCGGCGGCGGCTACGACACGACAGCCCGCCTGTTCGCGCGCCATGCAGGGAAGTTTATTCCCGGCAATCCAACAGTCGTGGTTCAGAACATGCCCGGCGCCGGCTCCATGATCGTCGCCAATTACCTGTATTCAGTGGCTCCCAAGAATGGAACCACACTGGGCGTATTCGCGTCTTCCACCGCTCTTGAACCGCTGTTCGGCAATGCAAAAGCCAAGTTCGACCCGCGCAAGTTCGAATGGATCGGCAGCCTTCACCGGGACATTGCATCCTGCGCGGTGTGGAAGGGTGCCGGGGCAAACATCAAGACACTGGAAGATCTGATCAAGTCGAAAAAGACGGTGGTATTCGGTTCGACATCCCCGACAGCAATCACAAGCCAGCATCCGTTGTTCCTGAAGAACATGTTCAACGCACCGGTAAAGGTCATCTATGGCTTCAAGGGAACCAAGGCTGTTTCCATCGCCATGCAGCAAGGTGAAGTGGACGGCTCCTGCGGCATGTTCGAATCTTCCGTGCGCGCTTCCTACGACCAGCACATTCAACGCGGCGAAATGAAGATCATCGTGCAGTTCGGCAGCGACAAGACCATTCCTTATTTCGGCGATGCTACGCAAATGTACAAAATGTTGAAGACGCCGGAAGACAAGAAGGTTGCCGACGTGATTTTCCAGCAAACCGAATTGGCGCGGCCCCTCGCGGCTCCTCCCGGCACGCCGAAAGAGCAGGTTGCCATGTTGCGCAAGGCCATGCTCGACACATTGAAATCACCGGACATGACATCCGATGCGAAGAAGATGCAGATCGATTTCGATCCGGTGTCTGGCGAAGATACGGCAAAAATGATCGGCGAATTCTACAATACAGCTCCCGATCTTGTGAAAAAGGCAGCGAAATTCACCCAGCCGGATAAATAGACAAAGCACAATCACTCCCTGCAACAACAGAGTTTGTTTGCATGAAATTTGCACAGCCGGGCCGCACGCCCGGCTGTTTTCATTGAAACGCAAGTTCAATGCGACGCACTTCCCAAACAAACACTCGCAATACGATTGACTACAGCCTCCCAAACAACGACAATTGCCGGGAACAACAAACCGGCGCGCAAAGTCGCGCATCCATAAGGGAGGCTTTCCATGAAGCACGAGTCCACAATGTTTGGCGCCATGGCCCTTGCTGCCGTGCTGGCCGCAACTCCGGCATTATCCGCTGAAGTCGTGCTGCGCACCCAGACAGCGCTGCCAAAACACCACGATCTTTCGAAAAGCTTCATCAAACACTTCGTCGAGAAACTGAACGCTGCCGGCAAGGGCGTGGTCCGTATCGAATATATCGGCGGCCCTGAGGTTACACCCGCCAACAAGGCTGCAGATGCCCTCAAGCGCGGCGTATTCGACCTCCTGCACACGCCTGCCGCCTATCACGTCGGTATCGTGCCGCAAGGCATGGCATTGATGCCGACAAACCAGACCCCCGCCGAATATCGCGCGGGCGGCGCCATGAAGCTCCTCGAACCGCACTGGAACCAGAAGCTCAACGCCAAGATTCTGGCGGTAGGTGAAACCGGAGCCCAGTTCCATCTCTACACGGTCAAGGAACCGGTCGTGAAAGATGGCAAGCTCGATCTGAAAGGTTTCAAGATCAGGGCAACCGGCGCTTACCGGCCGCTGATAAATGCGCTGGGCGCAACACCGGTGCAGATCGCAGCAGGCGAAGTCTATACCGGCCTGCAACGCGGTGTCGTCGACGGCTTCGGCTGGCCGACCGTTGGGTTGCATGCGCTTGGATTGGACAAGGCCACCAAGTTCCGCATCGACCCACCCTTCTACCATCTGGCCAACCTTGTGCTCGTCAACCAGGACAAGTGGAAGACGGTGCCGAAGGCGGCACAGGACATCGTGATGAAGGTCGCCGCGCAATACGAAAAAGACTCCATCGACGAAATGCTGGCCGGCGCCAGGGCTGACTCAGAAGCGGTGCAGAAAAGCGGCGTGAAAGTCTTCAAGCTGGAAGGCGAGGCTGCAAAAAATTATCTCAAGGCAGCCTATGACGCCATGTGGAAACGCGCCGGCGCCCGTATACCCGCAGATGAATTGAAATCACTGCGTGCGATCCTCTACAAGGAATAGAACGCACATTAACCGCGCCATCGCGGGAGTGATTTTTGAACCGGGTACTTAAAATTTACGACTTGTTGATTGCAGCGCTGGCGGTTATCGCCGGCGCTTCAATCGTTGTGATAACCGGCTTTGTCGTTGTCGATGTGCTTGTGCGCGCCGCAGGCTGGAGCCCGCCATCCATCACCAGCGCGCTGGTTGAATATGTTCTGCTGTATTTCGCACTGTTTTCCGCCCCCTATCTGGTACGCAAGAAAGGACATGTCGTCATCGACGCCCTTGTCACACGCATTTCGGGCACACCGCGCATCGTCATTGAGAAATTTGCTTACACTCTCAGCATAGCAACCTCCCTGTTGTTCGCATGGATCAGCCTGCAATTGCTGCTGGAATCCATTGAAAGCGGTCGTTTCGATGAACGCTCCATCGATATTCCCATGTGGCTTTTATATGCACCCATGCCGATAGGGTTTTTCTGCGTCGCCACGGAATTCGCGCGCTACCTGTTTGGTATCGATCAGTTTTATCAGGAACGCACCGAATTGAAGGATTCGGTTTGATGGCCTGGTATTTCGCAACACTCATCCTGATCGGCATGGTCATGGGCATGATGGCGCTGGGCGTACCTGTTGCCATTGCCTTCATGGCCACAAACATTCTGGGCACGCTGATTTTCGTCGGCTCCTTCTCGGGGCTGACCCAGGTGATCGACAATTCGACGTCATTGATTACCCGCTTTACCCTCGCGCCCGTGCCATTGTTTGTCTTCATGGGCGCATTGTTCTTTCATTCAGGCCTCGCCATCCGTGTCTTCGATGCGCTCGACAAATTGCTTGGACGCATACCAGGCCGGCTTTGTTTTCTCACGGTCCTGGGCGGCGCGACTTTCTCCACGCTCACCGGATCGAGCATGGCCAACACCGCTATGCTGGGCTCGCTCATGGTGCCGGAAATGCAGCGGCGCGGCTACAGCGCGCGCATGTCACTCGGGCCAATCCTGGGCACCGGCGGTCTTGCGATGATCATTCCTCCATCCACACTCGGCGTGCTTCTTGCCAGCGTTGCCGGGCTTGATGTCGGGCGACTGCTGATTGCAGGCATCATTCCCGGAATTGTTCTGGCATGCCTGTATTCCGGCCTGATCCTGCTGCAGGTGTTGATGGATCCCTCATCGGCGCCTGCATATCAACTGGAAAAATCCTCGCTGCGCGAAAAGATTGACGGCCTTGCAGTAAACGTATTGCCAATGGCGGTCGTGGTTTTCGTTGTCATAGGCTTGATCATCTTCGGCATTGCAACGCCAACCGAGGCCGCCGCCTTCGGCGTTCTTGGCGTCACGATTCTCGCGATGCTGTTTCGCCTGCTGACGTGGGACAGCATATTCATTTCCATCGAATCTACAGTTCGTGTCAGCGGCATGGTGCTCTTCATCATCATGAGTTCCACCGTTTTCAGCCAGCTGCTCGCCTATTCCGGCGCCACTGCAGGCATGCTGAAATGGGCGACAAGCCTGGACGTTGCACCGCTTACCCTGCTGCTTGCCATGTTCTGCGTGTTGCTCGTCCTGGGCATGTTCATGGATCCGGTTTCGATGATGCTCATCGCAGTGCCGATCATGTTCCCGCTGATTGCAACGATGAAAATTGATCCCGTCTGGTTTGGCGTTTTCTTTTTGATGGCGCTTGAAATGAGCCAGACAACGCCGCCCTTCGGTCTGTTGCTTTACATCATGATGGGCGTGGCGCCGCCGGGAACCACCCTTCTGCAGGTCGCCTCGGCAGCATTTCCATTCCTGATCTGCGATGCAATTCTGGTCGCACTGCTGGTCATCTTCCCGATGCTCGCCCTTTGGCTTCCCGGACTGATGTAGATAATTTTCCGCGCCATCTATCCAGCGAACGCAAGCCGCATTGCGAGTAATGCGAACGCCGCAGCAAAGGCATAGCGCAGCCACGACAATACATTCGGCCGCATGATCACATACGTGCGCGCGAGCGCAGCAAAATAGCCGTAGCCGACAAACACCAGAAACGTCAGCAGCATGAAGATCGCACCCAGCTGCAGCATCATGGGGGCTGGCGCTCCACTGCTCACCGGAACAAATTGTGGAAGAAACGCAAGAAAGAACAACGACAACTTGGGATTCAGAATATTAATAAGGAAGCCTTCGGCAATGATCCGTTCCTTGTTGATGGACGAGGTCTTTTCGTTGACTTGCAGTGGACCATTGTCTCTGGCAACGGACCAGGCCATGTACAGCAAATAAACAACACCGGCATATTTGACAGCCTGGAAAATTGCCGGTTGTGTGTGGACCAGCGCTGCAAGCCCACCGACACTCACTGCTATATGAGGCAATATGCCGAGCGTGCACCCCAGCGCCGCAACAACGCTCGCACCAAATCCGCGCCCCAGTCCCCAGGCCAGCGTGTAGATAACGCCCGTGCCCGGCAACAAGATCACAATCATTGAGGTCAGCAAGAAATCCGTGCTGACATCACCCATATCTAGTATTCCCAGCGTTGGGCGTTCGCGACCAGGAAGTCGCAAAACACGCGCACTCTCGCCACGTTTTTCATTTCTTCGGGATAGACCAGATAGCAATCGAGTTCCGGCATTTCGGCCTGTGGCAGAATGCGCACAAGCCCTGTCTCGCTAAGCGCCAGATAATCCGGCAATACGGCAATGCCTATGCCGTTTTCCACTGCACGGCGAAGTGCCGAGATATTGTTGATCGTCAGCGTGGACGGGCGAGGATCCTTGGCTTCACGTCCGGCAAAATGAAGATAATTGATGTTGCCGAGATAAGTCTGCGCGCGCGCGCCGTAGGTGATGATGCGATGGTTGTCGAGTTCGGCCAGGGACTTGGGCTCGCCATGGCGCTTGAGGTAAGTCGGCGAGGCATAGGCATGAAAATGCATCGTGAAGATGCGGCGGCGTATGAGATCGGCCTGCACAGGCTCGCGCACGCGTATCGCAACATCTGCCTCGCGCATGGCCAGATCCAGCTCGCCGTCCACCAGCAACACTGTCAGATTGATATCCGGATAGAGCTCCAGAAATTCGCCGAGCCGCGGCGTCAGCCAGTTCGTGCCGATGCCTAGCGTCGTCGTAACGCGCAGTTCGCCACCCGGCCGTTCCTTGCTGTCGGCAAGCCGGGCTTGCGCATTTTCCAGCTTGAACACCACATCGCGCACGGTGCGGTAAAGCATTTCGCCCTGTTCGGTGAGGATCAAGCCCGCGCGCATGGCGATGAAACAGCGGAACCTGCAGATCCTGCTCAAGCGCACTAACCTGCCGGCTGACCGCCGATTGACTGAGGCCAAGTTGTTCGCCCGCATGGGTGAAGGACCCTGCATCGGCAGCAGCGTGGAAAATGCGAAGCTTGTCCCAGTCCAATGGCCGCCCCCGTTGAAAAAATGCATTCCCTCAAATCGCCGTTACATCTTTGTCCGCGCGTTTTCGCCACAGCGTTCTTATTGTGCGGCTATTTTTTCGCTTTCATGGGCGGCCAGAAATTTTTCAGCTTCCAGCGCCGCCATGCAGCCCATCCCCGCCGCGGTCACTGCCTGCCGGTAGATGTCGTCTGTCACATCGCCTGCGGCAAACACACCGGGCACATTCGTCGCCGTCGAATCCGGCGCCGTGATAATGTAACCGTTCGGCTTGATATCGAGCTGGCCCTTGAAAAGCTCCGATGCAGGCGCATGGCCGATGGCAATGAATACGCCATCGACTGCGACCTTTTTGATTTCGCCTGTCTGGACATTTTTCAGGTTTGCATGGGTAACGCCGGGCGGATTCTTGATCGCCAAGCACTTCATCCAGCGTATGGTTCCAGATCACTTCGACTTTCGGATGCTTGAACAAACGTTCCTGCAATATCTTTTCCGAACGGAATGAATCGCGCCGATGCACGACCGTCACCTTGGATGCCAGATTGGCCAGGTAGAGCGCTTCCTCCACCGCCGAATTGCCGCCGCCCACGACAATCACTTCCTTGCCGCGATAGAAAAATCCGTCGCAGGTCGCGCAGGCCGACACTCCATAACCCTTGAACTTTTCTTCGGTCGGCAAGCCCAGCCATTTGGCCTTCGCGCCTGTCGCAATGATCAGCGTATCGCATGTGTAGGTGTCGCCACTGTCGCCGGTCAGGGTGAACGGCCGCTTCGATAGGTCGACGCCGGTGATGTGATCGCTCACCATCTTCGTGCCGACATGTTCTGCCTGCGCCCTCATCTGCTCCATCAGCCACGGGCCCTGGATCGCATCGGCAAAGCCGGGATAATTTTCCACATCGGTGGTGATCATGAGCTGGCCACCCGGTTCGGCCCCGGCAATCAGCATTGGCTCCAGCATCGCGCGGGCAGCATAGATGGCTGCCGTATAGCCGGCCGGGCCGGAACCGATGATGATGAGCTTTTCGTGTAAGACTGCCATGGCCGCTCCTTGCAAATACGCCGCCACGCTGCAATTTAGCCAAAATGCGCGGCTTGAAACCCTGTCCAGAGCCAGTCCGGAACTTCATTCGGTATGTAAGACAAGCAAATCGCTCCCGCAAGCCATGCGAAATTCACATAAACGATATGGAGCGGGTTTTGCGCGCTTCCCACAACTTCGTGCCCTGGATTGACCGGAATCAACCGCATTTGCGCGGATATCGTTTATTTTGATACCCTGTGGAATATATTTGATGCTGAATCGCTCCGGGTTTTGTCAGGCATGGTCAAGCAAACAACCTATGCATTCTGTCTTGCGGCTCTGCTGAGTGCAGTTGCAGGCGTTGGCCCCGCGATGGCGCAACGTGTGTACACGAGCGGCTGGACGCCCGATTACCCTTCAACGCCGTTGCGCAAACTCGGTAAGGGCATATTCAAGGTTAAAGTCGCCCGCGCGGACAAGCCGCTCCAGCAACACCGTATGGAAAGCCTGACCATCGCTGTGCACAGTGCATCCGGAGCCCCGGTTGCCGATGCCAGCATTGCCGTGGAGGGACTGCATCGGGAAGTCGAACGCCGAATGCAGACTGCGCCGCGCGTGACACGCAATCTTGGCGGTGGGAGCTATCTGATTGAGGGTTTGAACTTCAACATGTCCGGCCTCTGGCTTTTGGAACTGGACATCGCTTCCGGCACAAACAAGGACAAGGCCTTGCTTCAGGTCATGGTAGACTGAGCAGGCGGACACAACAGCGCTGACGATGGCGCCAGGACAAGGGGTGGGGATGATACGGCAAGCGGCAAGAACCCTCCGGTCGGCGATGACGCTGGTTGGCGCGGTGCGTGCGCTTGCCCTGATATGCACGAGCCTTGCTGCCATTCTCACGCTGCACGTCAGCGGCCTGCGCCCGGTTCTGGCCAATCCACCACAAGACATCACGCAAGCGAGCTGGAACATCGACGGCTGGTCGGGAGACGAACTTGCGCGCATCCGTTCCCTGTGGATCGGCAATTTGCCAAAACTCCCGCCTGACCTGACAAACAAATATGCGGACGATGAACGGGCGGCCGACTTCGGCCATCGACTGTTTTTTGATCGCCGCCTGAGTTCGAATGGAAAGGTCGCCTGCGCCACCTGCCACAATCCCGCGCTGAACTTCACGGACGGCCGCAAGCTTTCAGCGGGCGTCGGCACGACAAATCGCAATGCACCCACGATCATCGGCACAGCTTACAATAATTGGTTTTTCTGGGATGGCCGCAAGGACAGCCAATGGTCGCAGGCATTGGCATCCATCGAAAATCCGCTGGAACACAACATGCCCCGTGGCCGGGTCGTGGATGTATTGCGGCGAAGTGCGGACTATCGCGACCGCTATCAGGCACTCTTCGGACCTTTGCCTGCACCTGACGACAAGGCAGGCGTGGATCGCGCATTCGCCAATGTCGGCAAGGCAATTGCTGCCTACGAACGCAAGATATTGCCCGCGCCCACCAAGTTCGACCGCTACGCAAAAGCAATGATCGAGCGCCGCAAACCAGCCGAAGCGGATCTGCTGTCGCTCGACGAAAGCCTTGGCCTGAAGACTTTCATCACCGACGTGCGCGGCCGCTGCATGCACTGCCACAATGGTCCGCTTTTCACCAACCAGTCGTTTCACAACATCGGCGTCGAACGTAGCGGTCCCAATGCCGATCCGATGGGCCGCGCAAGCGGCATCATCAAGGTCATGCAGGATGAATTCAATTGCCGCAGCAAATTCTCTGATGCAAAGCCGGAGCAATGCGCCGCACTGGAGTTTGCGCGCACCAAGGGTGATGATCTAATCGGCGCATTCAAGACGCCGACGCTTCGCTATCTGGCCAAGGCCGGTCCCTACATGCACAACGGTAGCCAGCGTTCTCTCGAGGACGTGACCTGGCACTATCGCACCACTCCAAGAGCCGCTATCGGAAAATCCGAACTCGAGCCTTTCGTCATCACCGATACTGAATTCGTGCAGATCGAAGCGTTCCTGCTGACGCTTGATGGCAAGACGGCCGCTTCCGCAAAATGGCTGCAGGCGCCGGGAAGCCTTTACTAGAACTTCAACGAAAGGTGCATCCGGCTTTTCCGGAGCACTGCCATGCAGATTGTTGCACGTGCCTGCCGATCTAGTGATCCTGTTTCAATGCAGCTCGAAACAATGCGTAGCGCCTTGCGATTTCTGCTGCAATTTCCGGCGTTGCGTCGATCGGTTCGCAAACCTGTTTCTGCAGCACCCCTGACCAGGGATGCGCCGCGCCGCGCGCTTCCATCTCTTTATGAAAATGCGCAAACTTTCCTGCATCGCCCGCAAGCTGCAGCACATGCACCGGTTTGCCGCTGGCTGCAGCTTCGCCAATCATGTTGACACTATCGGCGGTCACCAAAAATGCATCGGCCAAGGCCAGCATGGCCCTGTAAGGATTGTCGCCCTGGCCGGGCCACAAAAACATTCGCCCGCGGGCCTTGGGATCAGCGGCGATCACACCCAGTTTTTCCATGATGGCCAAAGGGGTGCGCCGTGAAGCAGACACGGCCAGGCTCGCTCCTTGTGCCAGCAATGCCTCCAGCGCAGCGCAAACTGCCTCAATGTCCCGTTCGCCAAAGGCATATTGCCCGCTCGGCCCGCCAATGAGGACAGCGATACGCGGCGACGCAAGTCTTTCTATGCGCGGGTCCGGGTTTTGGCGTGCCATGTCGAGTGCTGCCGCACCATGAGGATGCGGTGCCGTCAGGGTCTTGATGATGTTGGCGCCCCGCGCTTTGTCATGCTCGGGCATCCAGACCAGATCGAACACATCGCGGCTGCTACGCGGATCGCCCAGAAACACCGTGAACACGCGCCTTCCCGAGCTGCGCTTCAGCGCCCGCAGCGCAGGCACAGTTTCGCGCGCCGATGCTATGGCGATATCCGGATATGGCTCCCGAAGGCATGCATCGCGCGGATCGGCGGGCCCCCATGGCGCAAGCGCCGCATAAAGGGCGCGGGGGCGGACAGGCACAATCTCCGGCTCGATGCCGAGCGCCTGCGAAAGACCGATGCAAGGCACGACATGCCCGGTCTTGGCGGAGGCCAGAATTCGGATGCGCGTTTGGGGCTGAAGCGGATTCATCGTCGCCGGCTCCGCTTCGCCAGACATTTAGTGGAACACAACCTTCAGCACTTCGTAGGATTTTCCCGCCACCTGGCGCGTTCACTTCCACAGTGTCACCGACCGCCTTGCCAATCAGCGCGCGTGCAATGGGCGAGGTGATGGAAATCTTGCCGCTTTTCACGTCCGCTTCGCTCTCGCCGACAATCTGGTATTTCTTCTCTTCCTCGGTGTCCTCGTCGATGAGCGTGACGGTGGCGCCGAACTTGATGGTGTAGCCCGCCAAGCTTCGAGACATCGATGACTTCGGCGCGCGACAACTGGTCCTCCAGTTCCGCGATGCGGCCCTCGTTGAGCGACTGCGCTTCCTTGGCTGCATGATATTCCGCGTTTTCGGACAGGTCGCCATGGGCGCGCGCTTCGGAAATCGCCTGGATGATGCGCGGGCGCTCTTCCTGCTGGCGCTTCTTCAGTTCCGCTGCGAGCGCGGCATAGCCGCCTGCAGTCATCGGAACCTTATCCATTTCAAATCTCTTTCTTCCGATCCTTTCCGGATCATCGAAGGTTACGGCCAAAGCCTATGGAAAGCCCTTATGGCTCGAAGGTCAACCATCCCGCCATACGGCAAAAAGCCGTATACGGGCTTGAACCCAGTCCCCGGCCTGGTCCGGGCTATCCGGTGAAATAGTCCTGCAGGGCCCTGACTTCCAGATCCCCCGCCTGATAGGCGTGAATGCCCTGCGCGGCGGCAATTGCCCCGGCCAAGGTGGTGTAATAGGGCACCTTATGCAAGAGGGCCGCCCGCCGCAACGACATGGAGTCCGAGAGGGCCTGTGCGCCTTCCGTCGTGTTGAAGACGAGCTGGATATTGCCGTTTTTGATCGCATCGACCACGTGCGGACGCCCTTCGGACACCTTGTTGATGCGGGTCGAGGCTATGCCCTGCTCGTCCAGATAGCGCTGCGTGCCACCCGTGGCGACAAGCTTGAAGCCATCATTGGCCAGCAGCCGCGCAGTTTCCAGCAACCGCGGCTTGTCCGCATCGCGCACCGAGACAAAGACCGTCCCGCTGACAGGCACCTGGGTGCCCCCGCCGAGCTGGCTCTTGGCGAATGCGATCTCGAAATTCCGGTCCAGCCCGATCACTTCGCCCGTCGAGCGCATTTCCGGACCCAGCACCGTATCGACGCCGGGGAAGCGCGCGAACGGAAAGACGGCTTCCTTGACGCCCACATGCTTGAGTTCCACGCGCTTCAACCCAAACGAAGCCAGAGGCTCGCCCGCCATGATGCGCGAGGCGATCTTGGCAATCGGATAGCCGATGACCTTGGCCACGAACGGCACCGTGCGCGAGGCGCGCGGATTGACTTCCAGAACGTAGATGTCGCCGTCCTTGAGCGCATATTGCACGTTCATCAGGCCGCCGACTTCGAGCGCCAGCGCCAGCTTTCTCGTCTGCTCTTCGAGCCTGGCAAGCGTCTCGGCAGACAGTGACCGCGGCGGTAGCGAACAGGCCGAATCGCCAGAGTGAATGCCCGCTTCCTCGATATGCTCCATGATGCCCGCGACAAACACGTCCTTGCCGTCGCACAGGCAATCGACGTCGACTTCGATGGCATCCGACAGATAGCGGTCGAACAGCAGCGGGTTCTTGCCGAGCACGGTGTTGATCTGGCCGGTCTTGTCGTTGGGATAGCGCGCCTTGACATCGGCCGGGATCAGCGACGGCAACGTGCCGAGCAGATAATCTTCGAACGCACGCCATGTCGCGAATGATCGCCATGGCGCGGCCGCCCAGCACATAGGACGGGCGCACGACGAGCGGCAGGCCGAGTTCGTGTGGCCACGAGGCGCGACTGTTCGACCGAATAGGCGATGCCGTTCTTGGGCTGCTTCAATCCAAGCTTGTCCAGCAGGCGCTTGAAGCGATCGCGATCTTCGGCCAGATCGATGGAATCGACCGACGTACCCAGGATCGGAATGCCCGCTTCCTCCAGCGCGTTGGCGAGCTTCAGCGGCGTCTGGCCGCCGAACTGCACGATGACGCCCTTGAGCGTCGCCGTTCGCCGTTCCGTATCGCAGGATTTCCAGGACGTCTTCGACCGTCAGCGGCTCGAAGTACAGCCGGTCTGACGTATCGTAATCGGTCGAGACGGTCTCCGGATTGCAATTGACCATGATCGTCTCGTAGCCCGCCTCGCTCAGCGCGAAACAGGCATGTACGCAGCAATAGTCGAACTCGATGCCCTGGCCGATCCGGTTCGGCCCGCCGCCGAGAATGACGATCTTCTCGCGGTCGGAGGGTCGCGCCTCGCACATCATTGCGCCCGCAAATGGTGTCTCGTAGGTCGAATACATATAGGCGGTGGGCGAGGCGAATTCTGCCGCACATGTGTCGATCCGCTTGAAAACACGGGCGCACATCGAGCCTGTGCCGCAGGGCGCGCACGTCTTCTTCGCTCTGCCCGGTGAGCGACGCAAGACGCAGATCGGAAAATCCGGCGGCCTTGAGCATGCGAAAGTTTGTCGGCATCCTCCGGCAGACCGTGGGTGCGCACGCGCTTTTCCAGCGCTACGATTTCTGCAAGACGCTCGATGAACCAGCGTTCGATCTTGCAGGCATGATAGATTTCCTCGACGCCCATGCCCATGCGCAAGCGCCTGCGCCACAACAAGCAGCCGGTCGGGCGTTGGCGTGCCGAGCGCAGCGCGCAGCACATTCATGTCGTCGCCCTGACCGAGCCCCTCGATGTCGATCTCGTCGACACCGGAAAGACCCGTCTCCATGGAGCGCAACGCCTTCTGCAGCGATTCAGCAAAAGTGCGGCCGATGGCCATGGCCTCGCCCACCGACTTCATCGCGGTCGTCAGGATCGGTTCGGCGCCGGGGAATTTTTCGAAGGCAAAGCGCGGAATTTTCGTAACGACATAGTCGATCGTCGGCTCGAACGAAGCAGGCGTGGCGCCACCGGTAATGTCGTTGGCGATTTCGTCGAGCGTGTAGCCGACAGCCAGTTTCGCGGCGACTTTGGCGATCGGAAAACCGGTCGCCTTCGAGGCAAGCGCCGAGGAACGCGACACGCGCGGATTCATCTCGATTACGATCATCCGGCCGTTTTCCGGATTGATCGCAAACTGGACGTTCGATCCGCCCGTCTCGACACCGATTTCGCGCAACACAGCAATCGATGCATTCCGCATGATCTGGTATTCACGGTCCGTCAGGGTCAGGGCCGGGGCAACGGTAATGGAATCGCCCGTGTGCACGCCCATCGGATCGACGTTCTCGATGGAACAGACGATGATGCAATTGTCCGCCTTGTCGCGAACAACTTCCATCTCGTATTCCTTCCAGCCCAGAACGCTTTCCTCGATCAGCACCTCTGTGGTCGGCGAAGCATCAAGCCCGCGCTCGATGATATCGAGATAATCTGCGCGGTTGTAGGCAATGCCGCCACCGGTGCCGCCAAGCGTGAACGACGGACGGATAATTGCCGGAAGGCCAATATCGTCGATAGCTTCGAGTGCTTCCTGCAGACCTTTGGAAATGTAACGCCGCTTGCGTTCCGGTTCCTTCGAGGCCCAGTCGCGGCCATGCGCTTCAAGCGCCTTCTGTCTTTCGACCGCGTCGGAAAATTTTGCCGATATCTCTTCACGCTGCCGGTTGAACAAATCCTTGTCGGCTTTTTTGATATCGGACGCATTGGCCAGCCGCGAATGCGGCGTGTCCAGGCCAATCTTGGTCATGGCATCGCGGAACAACTGGCGGTCTTCCGCCTTGTCGATGGCGGCAGCTTTCGCGCCAATCATCTCGACATCGAATTTTTCCAGTACGCCCATGCGCTCCAGCGACAATGCGCAGTTGAGCGCAGTCTGTCCGCCCATGGTCGGAAGCAGCGCAAAACCCTTGGAAAGATCGCCGCGTTCCTTTTCGATGATCTTGGCGACAACTTCCGGCGTGATCGGCTCGACATAGGTCCGGTCTGCCATGTCCGGATCGGTCATGATCGTTGCCGGATTGGAATTGACCAGGACGATACGGTAGCCCTCATCCCGCAAGGCCTTGCAGGCCTGGGTGCCGGAGTAATCGAACTCGCAGGCCTGGCCGATAATGATGGGGCCCGCGCCGATGATGAGGATGGTTTCGATGTCTGTGCGTTTGGGCATCTGCGCCAGTTAGCTCCAGTTTCACATACAAAAAAGGCCGCGCATCCGGCCAATTCCAGCCGCAGCGCGTCCTTTCAAAAACCCGTCCGGGCATGATCCCGAAACGCCGAGGCGGGTTTGCGAAATCCTTGATGCCCGTGAGGTCTTCGAGCAGCAAGCGCCCGGCTCGAAGGTTGCGCCTGATTAGACGAGAATCGCCGGGTTGGAAACCCCTGTGCAGAAGTCCTCCCCACCGCTTTGCACCGGGCCCGTGCGCTCAGTCCCGGCTGCCCACATGTGTGCGTTAAAACACAGGCTTTGCCATTGTGTCCCGCCGCACAGCGGCACGTCCTCCATGCTGGCATACAGCTTCTCAAGGCACGAGGCCTTTCACACATCGAGGGAGCTTACCATGAACCGCATATCCAGCATCGACCAGCGCATGAAGATCGCGGCCAGGGCCGCCCTCATCGCCGGCATTCTTCTCCCGGCATCCGCCGCCCTATCGGGTTTCCAGGCCATGGCCCAGGAAAATTCCGGGCAGCCTGCCATTGCAGGCGGCCAGGCCGCACCGCCTGCCCCGCAGGCAGCCCCGGCTGCCACGGAAATCTCCGCCGAGTTCCGCCAGATCCTGGAGCAGCACGGCACCTTCTCGAAGCATGAACGCTACGGCGAAGTCTGGCAGCCTGCCAATGTCGCGCAGGACTGGCAGCCCTACCCGGCCTGCCTGTGGACCTTCAAGCAGAACGTGGGCTGGTATCTCGACGACCCCAGCGAATGGGGCAAGATCGTTCATCACTATGGCCGCTGGACACAGGACGGCGACAAGGGCTGGCTGTGGATCGCCGGAACCGATTTTTCGCCCGCATGGGTCGTCTGGGACAATTCGCCGTCGAAAGTTGGCTGGGCTCCCAAGATGCCCGACATGGACGAAAAGGAAATCGACCTAGAGGAATACAAGAAGTCAGGGGCCTTCCAGTATGTCGAAGCATCCCGCTTCGGCCAGAAGTGTGGTGGCCCTGCCCCGCGCATCTCTGCTGCGCCTCCTCCACCACGCTTTTCACCCATCCGCGCCGCAGAACCCATGCCTGTTGAAGGCGGATATGGCGGTGGCGTGATCACCGGTGGTGCAATCGTGGGTGGCGGTGTTGTGGTTGTAGGCGGCATCTGCAAGTTCAAGCCATGGCTGCACATGTGCAGACCGGTCTGGGGCAACTTCTGCAAGAAGCATCCCTTCCACCCCAAGTGCAAAGTCGGCCATCTGCCGCCGGCCTGCTCGAAGGGTATCAGGCCGGCCTGGTGCGCACCCATCTGCAAGACCAAGCCATGGATGCCGATGTGCAAAGCGGGCTGGGGCAAGAAGCCGGTACTGGTGAAAAAGGTGTTCCCGCACAAGATCAAGCACGGCCATCTGCGCCCGCATCGCCCGATCGTGAAGCGGTTCCACCCGAAGTTCCGGCCGCACCGCCCGATCGCCAGCAAGTTCCGTCCGCATGTCCGGCCGCACCAGATGCGCCCGAACCGGATGGTCCGTCCGAGCCGCATGGTTCGTCCGAGCCGGATGATGCAGCCGCGTCACAACTTCCGCCCGGCCCGCAATTTCGGACAGCGTCCGGCAATGCGTCAGCGTATGTCCGGTAATGTACGCGGTCGGCGCTTCTGATCCGGCAATGCAAAAGCAAAACGCGGCGGATGGAAACATCCGCCGCGCTTTTTTTATCCGGTTTCCCGTTTACTCCGCTGCAATCTTGTGCGTGTTTCCCGCGCTGTCTTCCAGACCGCCAAGATCGGGCAAGATCATCTTGTAGAATGTGCAGGCCTCTGCAGCAGTCACAGTCGCAGTTTCACCCGCAGACGTATGGATGATTGTGAGTTCCCGCAATTCCTGCCCGTTGACCTTGCCTGTTCCGGACGCACATATGTGAACGCTGCGTTCGGGCAAAACAGATTGCGCGCCGGCATCAATGCGCAGGAGAGCAACTGCCGTGCCGCGCTCGGTGAAAACACCCAGCAACTTTTCCGCCACGCCTTTTTCCTTGCGCGACGGCACCCAGCTGAAATGGCTTTCGTCCATCATGATCGGTCCGGGATAACGCGGCTTTGGATATTCCAGTTTGCGCCCGCGCAGATGCTCCCAGATGGCCTGGTAGCCATCCACATTGCGCTTGCCCTCCGCACCTTCATTGCGACGAAAAATGCCATCCTTGAATGTGCCCGACGCCTCCAGCGCAGTCATGCCTGTGACCACTTCCTGACGGCACAAATAGCCGCTGCCGCTGGCGCCGCCGAATTGCAGTACGAATGCAATCGCATCGTCATCCTGCGTTTGAGGGCCATAATGCGCCCCTTCCGGGAAATACCCGATGATACCGGGACGCAACATACCGTCGCGGCCGAACTTCAGTTCGCCCTGATGGGAGATCCTGATCTGTTCAAAATTATGCCGGTGACGCGGCGACAGAAAATCCTTGTTGCTGCGCCCCATCGACAATTGAAAATTGTCGATCGTTCCCGGCGTGCCTTCCAGCAATTTCCTGAAATGAAACATGCCGCCACGATATTCCAGACCACGGCGCCACTCGATTGTATCACCCTGTACGATCTGCATCGCTTCCTCCATCCAGTCTGGATTTATCTATTTACCTGCGCGAGATCTCGCGGAACTTCTTCAACGCATCGGGAGAAGCTGCGCTGATGGAGCGTTGCAGGATCGCCTTGATCTCGTCACCGGAGACCGCCTTGCCCCAGGGCGCACCGATCTTGTCGAACTCCTTGCCGAATTCCTTGTCTTCGCTCATCTTCGCAAATGCCACACGCAAGGCGGCAACGCGCTCGGCAGCAGCCTTTGGCGGCGCGACCAATGGCATGCCTGTCGCGCTGCCATAGCCGCTGAGTTCGTAAAGCTTTTTGCCGATGTCCGAAGCACCATCGGAAAGCAGCGGTAATTTTTCGTTTGAAGGCAGAAGCTGGAACAAGCGAACGGTCGCCGCCACAAGGTCCGGCCTTTTGGCAAAACTCGCTTCATTGGTTGCAACACCGTCCAGCTCGCCTTTTTCGATGGCGTTGATGATCGAGCCAGTGCCGCGATAACCGCTGACCGCACGAACCGGATAACCTTCGAGTGCCATGATCTTCGGCACCAGGCTTGGTTGCGTATTGGGGGTCAGTCCACCGAAAATCATCTTGCGTCTTGCAGCCTTCAATTCGTCCGGTGAGTTGATCTTCACCCGGCGCGTCAGCCAGATGAATGTATTTACCGCACCGCTGGATCCGATGTACTCGAAATCCAGTGGCTCGAACCGGCCGCCCTTTCCAACCAGCATCGGAAACAATGGCCAATCGCGACCTGGCACCCCGATGGTCAGCCCATCGCGCGGGGCCTTGGTATACAGCCAGTTGGCGGAAGCAACGCCGCCTGCTCCCGGCATGTTCTGAATGACAATATTTGGCTTGCCTTCAAGAAAACGCGGCAAATGACGGGCTATTACCCGTGCGCCGGTGTCCACGCCGCCACCGGGCGGAAATCCGACAACCATGGTGATTGTCTTGCCTGCGAACTCGCCGACAGCTTTCGCATGCGAAACCGGCAAGAGTGCAGCCGCACTTGCGCCTGCCACAAACCGGCGGCGCGTGATCGAAAAACCATGCATTAGTATCAGCCCCCTGCCCGGATACACCGGCACCTCGCGGACAAGAATAATTCAGGTGCAAAATCTTGTCATGCACGATCTGTACATGGTGGGACTTTTGCCGTTGGATAGAGACTGCGTGGCAACTTGACCAAAAACCATTTTCCCGGTTCTCGCCACCCAATTCAGGTGCTAATGATCACTCCACTTACGACTGCGATAAATGCCGGATACGGGAACACACCCCGTCTTCCAACCGGGGGAACCGGTGGGAGCTTCCAACGGCAAAGTGGAGGCAAGCATGAAACCAACAAACATTTTATTGGCCGCGGCAATCGCAATCCTGCCGGGCACTGTCCTGGCCCAGGACGTCAAGGGCCGCGTCGTCATCGTCACCTCGTTCAACAAGCAGGTGACCGCCCCGTTCAAGGCCGCCTTTGAAAAGGCCCATCCTGGCGTCACGGTTGACGTGCAGAACCGCAACACCAACGCCGGCGTCCGGTTTATTGCCGAAACAAAAGCCAACAATCGCAGCGATATTTTCTGGGCATCGGCGCCTGATGCGTTCGAAGTGCTCAAGCGCGATGGCCTGCTGGAAAAATACACGCCCAACGCAAAGGGAATTGCCAGCACGATCGGCCCCTATGACGTGAACGACAAGGACGGCTATTTCTTCGGCTTCGCTGCGTCCGGCTACGGCATCATGTGGAACGAACGCTATACTCGTGCCAACCGCCTGCCTGATCCGAAGGAATGGATCGATCTGGCCAAGCCCGCATATTACGACCACGTGATGATCACCGCCCCGTCGCGCTCGGGCACGACACACCTGACCATTGAAACAATCCTGCAGGGTGAAGGCTGGGAAAAAGGCTGGACCACGATCAAGGCCCTGAGCGGCAATATGCGCACGATCACCGACCGTTCCTTTGGTGTGCCCGATGCCGTGAACTCCGGTCAGGTTGGTTACGGCATTGTCATCGACTTCTTTGCCTTTTCGGCAAAGGCGGCAGGCTTTCCTGTGAAATTCGTTTATCCAACCGTATCCACGGTTGTTCCGGCGAATATCGCCATCGTCAAGAACCCGCAAAATCCCGCCGGCGCGCGCGCATTCATCGACTTTGTTCTGTCGCCCAAAGGCCAGGAATTGCTGCTCGACAAAGCAGTCTCGCGCCTGCCCGTCAATCCCGACATTTATGCAAAAGCGCCCGCAGATTACCCCAATCCATTCAAGGGATCGGTAGGCCTGCCCAACTTCAAGTTCGACCTCAAACTCTCCAGTTCGCGACGCCGCCCCGTTGGCACGCTCTTCGACCAACTGATTACCTTCAATCTGGAGCCGCTGAAAAAAGCAACCAGGGCAATTCACGATGTCGAGGCGAAACTCGCCAAGAAGGACAATGCCGAGGCCCGCAAACTGGTCGCCGAAGCAAGAGCCCTGATCGCAGCCATGCCTGTCACTGCCGATCAGGCGCGCAGCAGCGAAGTCACCGGTGCATTCAAGGGTTCGACGTCAAAACAAAAGGCGCCGCGCCAGGCCGAACTCGAACAGAAATGGTCGGCTTTCGCCAAGCAGCAATATGCCCAGGCACTCGCCAAAGCTGAAGCCGCCGGCAAACTGGCGCAATAGCATAACGGACCTGCACGGCGCACCCGATGGATTCACGTCCGCCGGTGCGCCGTAGGTTCAGCGTGGATCAACAAGACCCTCATCACTTCCGGCAAAAAATGACTGCCAACGCCAAATGAGCACCAGCGCGATCTCCATACAACCGCGAAAGATCCGTGCACCGGCGGCGCAGACAATCCTTGCGCTCGCCCTGCTGGCATTTCTCGTCGTGTTTCTGGTCGCCCCGGTTCTCACCGTGATCTATGTCGCCTTCACCGATTCCAACACGGGCGCTTTCACGCTGGTGAATTTTTTCGATTTCGCCCGCAACGACCTCTTCATGAAATCCCTGCGCAATTCCATCTGGGTCTCTTTCATGTCCGTGGTTCTGGCGACAATCTTCGCATTGCCGCTGGCCTATATCACCATGCGTTTTGAATTTCGCGGCGCTTTGCTCATACAAACCCTGGGCGTCATTCCCCTCATCATGCCGCCGTTTGCTGGCGCTGTTGCCATGCAATTGCTGTTTGGCCGCAACGGCAGCTTCAACCTGCTTCTGGGCGATTGGTTCGGCATCAACATTCCATTCATGGAAGGTCTCAACGGCGTAATCCTGCTACAGGCAATTCATTATTTCCCGTTCATTCTGCTGAACGTCTCCGCCGCTCTGGCCAATATCGACCGGTCAATGGAGGAATCGGCACAAAACCTCGGCGCAACCGGTTTCCGCCTGTTCCGCCGCATCGTGTTTCCGCTCGCCATGCCCGGTTACATTGCCGGCGCAAGTCTTGTCTTCATCAAGGTGTTTGACGATCTTGCAACGCCATTGTTGCTCAATATCAAGGACATGCTTGCACCGCAGGCCTATTTGCGCATCACGTCCATCGGCATCAACGATCCCATGGGTTACGTCATTTCCGTCGTGCTGATAGCCGTCTCTCTTGGCTCCCTCTGGCTTGCGACCTTCGCTACGCGCGGGCGTGATTTCTCCACCACCCAGAAAGGCGGTGGCGGCCTTGCCAGGCGCGCCATGCGCGGACGCGACAAGATCATATCCTACGCGGTTATCCTGCTCATTCTTGCGCTGGTGCTTTCGCCGCACATCGGACTGGCGCTCCTGTCCTTTGCAACGGTCTGGTCCTTTGCACCACTGCCCGACGGCTTCACCCTTGCACATTACGCAACCGTATTCCGGGAAAGCGCCAATTACATCTGGAACACTCTGCTTTATGCCACCCTGGCCGGCATGATTGCCGTGGTTCTGGGCTCTGCAATTGCCTATCTTGTGGAGCGCTCAAAACTCGCGGCCCGCCACATGCTGGATTACATCGCCATGGCGGCCCTTGCTGTTCCCGGTGTTGTCATCGGCATTGGATATCTTCGTACATTTTACAACGTAACATTGCCCGGCGGTCAGGCGCTGGCGACTTTCTGGTTCATGATTGTCATCGCCCTCGCCGTGCGCCGCCTGCCCTATGCCCTGCGCGCATCCGGTGCAGCGCTGCAGCAGATATCACCGCAACTGGAAGAAGCTGCCGAAAATCTCGGCGCCAACAAGCAGCGGACCTTGCGCCGCATACTCCTGCCGCTGATGAGCGGCGGCATGCTGGCCGGTTTCGTGACCGCATTTGCGACGGCCTCAGTTGAATTGTCGGCAACCATGATGCTGGTCCAATCCAGTTCCGATGCGCCTTTGGCCTATGGCCTTTATGTTTACATGCAATCGCCCGCAGGGCGCGGCGCGGGAGCGGCGCTTGGCGTAATCGCAGTCTTGATTGTCGGCATCTGTACGTTTCTGTCGCATCTTGTTGCCGGCAAGAACCGGCCCGGAGGATTGAGCCATTGAGCGATGACGCAAACCAGCAAGCACAGGCAGCCAGCGTGCGCGTGGAAGGCGTCAACTTGTCCTATGGGGCAACACACGTGCTGAAGAATGTGGATCTTGCCATTGAGCCCGGCGAATTCTTCGCATTTCTTGGACCTTCTGGTTGCGGCAAGACAACACTTTTACGCCTTATCGCAGGCTTCAACATTGCCCAGACAGGCCGCGTACTCGTGGCAGACCGGGACATCGGCGATCTCCCGCCCTGGAGCCGCGATGTCGGCATGGTGTTTCAATCCTATGCCCTTTGGCCGCACATGAACGTGCGCCAGAACGTTGCGTTCGGACTTGAAGAGCGCAGGATTGCAAAATCCGAAATCGTCACGCGCGTCGGTGAAGCACTCGAACTTGTGGGGCTCGGACACCTTGGCGATCGCTACCCCGCACAATTGTCCGGCGGCCAGCAGCAGCGCGTGGCGCTGGCGCGCACCATTGTTGTGCGGCCAAAGGTTCTGTTGCTGGATGAACCGCTCTCCAATCTCGATGCAAGGATGCGTGTTGATGTTCGCCGCGAACTGCGCGAGCTGCAACAACGCCTCGGCATCACAACGATCTTCGTGACACACGATCAGGAAGAGGCCAATACGATCTGCGACCGGATTGCTGTCATGAAGGATGGTATCATCCAGCAGGTTGGCGCCCCGATGGAACTTTACGAACAGCCTGCCAACCTCTTTGTGGCCGGGTTCCTGGGTTCTGCCAACATTCTGAGTGGATCGATTGTCGATACCGGCGCGGGCAAGGCATTTGAACTGGCCGGTGGCACACGCATTGCCCTGCCGGAAAATATTCGCGCTCCCGCGGATGCAAAGCTCGTTTTCCGTCCGCAATATGCCACGCTGGACACCACGGCCAGCACATCGGGCCTGCGCGGCGAAATCCGCCACCGCGAATTTCTCGGGTCCACCGTGCGCTATGCAATAGCTGTCGGCGATCAGGAAATCATCGTCGACGCAGCCTTTCGCTCCGGGGATGATCTGATCGCGGCAGGAAGCTCCGTGACCATCTCCATCCCGCCGCAGCAGGTTCAATTACTGGCCGGCTGATTGCTTCACGGCCATTTCACGTTTGGCGGCATGGACGACAGGATCGAATCCACATTGCCGCCGGTCTTCAATCCGAAGATGGTTCCGCGATCATAAAGCAGATTGAACTCGACATAACGGCCGCGCCGCACAAGTTGCTCGTCCCGTTGTTCTTCGCTCCAGGACGAGCCGAAGTTACGGCGCACGATCTTCGGATATATATCGAGGAAACTCTTGCCGACATCGCGCGTGAAATCGAAATCCTTGTCCCAGTTGGAATTGGCCGCATCATCTGCGCTGTTCAGATAATCATAGAAAATACCACCTATACCGCGCGGCTCCTTGCGATGCGGCAGATAGAAATATTCATCGCACCAGTCCTTGAATTTCTGATAGGGCGCCACCGCCCGCATGTGCATCGCATGCACCACGCATGGCTGCATGAAAATCCATGCTGTCCGGCATCTTCCTGCTTGCGCCGCGCGTCAAGCACCGGCGTTAGGTCTGCACCGCCGCCAAACCAGGCCTTGATGGTCACGACGAAACGCGTGTTCATGTGCACCGCCGGCACATTCGGGTTCCAGGGATGGACGATGAGCGAAATGCCGGACGCCCAGAAGCGCGGATCGTCCGCGGCGCCGGGTATCTGTTTGGCGAATTCCGGCGCAAACGTTCCATGAACGGTCGAGACATGCACGCCGGCTTTTTCGAAGACGCGGCCCTTGAGGATGGCCATCGTGCCGCCGCCGCCCGGCGCTCCGTCGTGATTGGTTCGCTGCCACGGCGTCGGATTGCCTTGCCCGGCCCACCGGCCTCGGGATGAAACGGTCCCGGACAATCCGCTTTCGACCTGCTCGAACGCTGCCAGGATCTGGCCCTGCAGGTCTTCGAACCAGCCCGCGCTGCGGTCCTTGCGCGCATCGATCGAGCCAATGCATCCGTCGTCTCCATTCTCCTCAGTCCCTTTTTTGGCCGTTGTCCCAACTGCCGCATCGCCTCGCCCAGTACCATGGCCGCGGAAACTGCCACATTGAGCGAGCGCAATGCCCGTGCATTGGAATTACCAGCCGCGACATCGGCCGCCGCATGCACGGCCTCCGGCGCGCCGGCGGATTCGCGCCCGACCATGACGATATCGCCCGGCGTCGAAGCGCGAAATCCGTATAGGCCATGGCGCCGCCGTCGTCAGCAGCACAGCCGCGCGCGCCGGCCGCGTGCCCGGGCACGCCAGTCCTCGAAAGCCGCCCAGGACACATGCCGGGTCAGAGTCGACCGAATCCAGATAATCCATGCCGGCACGGCGAAAATGCCGGTCCGAAACGGGAAATCCCGCCGGCTCGACGATCGCTGCCTGCCACGCCCAGGCAGGCGCAGGTGCGCAGCATCGTGCCCGTATTCTGCGGAATATCAGGCTGGTAAATCGCCAGCATGAGCGCTGGCGTCTCGCCTGTGGAAAAACCCGCCCATGCAGTCCCTCGCAATCAGCACGGCCGCACACCAGACCGAGCGATTGGCCCATGCATGCCGCCTGTCCCCGCCGCGATAGCACAGCATTCCCCCAAAGCTATAGACAATGCCGGGCAAGGGTGCGAAATACCGCTCGCTTCTCGCTGGAAACGGGGTGGAAATTGCATATCTGCCGACAAACTGGTGGATCAACGACTGCAGCGCTGTTGCACCGGTGGCGATGCGTCGCATTGCCGCTTACCCGTCCACGAACCTATGAGAACCAATGCCCGGGGCGGAGTCCGTGGCTGCAGGCCGTTTTAGACTTGCGCGTTTCCGCCCGGACACACCGATTGGGAACCGAACAGGATAAAACTCGTGGCCAATTCATCGACGGTCGAACCGACCCGCAGAGACATGCTCTACATCGCCACCGGAGCCGCCGCCGCCGTGGGCGTCGGCGCTGTTGCCTGGCCGTTGATCAGCCAGATGAACCCGGACGCATCGACCCTGGCGCTGGCCTCCATCGAAGTCGACATCGGTTCCATTCAGCCCGGCGCGAATCATGACCGTGAAATGGCGCGGCAAGCCGGTCTTCATCCGTCACCGCACGAAGAAGGAGATCGACGAGGCCGAAAAGGTCAATGTCTGCCTCGCTGCCCGATCCCGAAGCCGACGCCAAGCGCGTCGCAAAAGCCGGAATGGCTCGTGGTCGTCGGCGTTTGCACCCATCTGGGTTGCGTGCCGCTGGGCGGCGAAGGCCAGCGCGGCGATTTCGACGGCTGGTTCTGCCCGTGCCACGGCTCGCACTACGACACGTCCGGCCGCATCCGCAAAGGCCCCGCGCCCAAGAACCTGCCGGTGCCCCACTATGCGTTCCTCACCGACACAAAGCTGAAGATCGGCTAGACCCGCCAGTTCGCAGCCGCGAGACCGTGCCGCGCATGCAGACATAATTCGCCAAGGAAGACTTCAATATGAGCGGACATTCGACCTACGTCCCCAAGAGCGCCCTGGGCCGCTGGTTCGAGAGCCGGCTGCCGATCATGGGCCTCATGCACAGCTCGTTCGTCGCCTACCCGACGCCGCGCAATCTCAATTACTGGTGGACCTTCGGCGGCATTCTCAGCTTCATGCTGGTCGCGCAGATCGTCACCGGCATCGTGCTGGCGATGCATTACACGCCGCATACGTCGATGGCCTTCCAGTCCGTCGAGCACATCATGCGCGACGTGAACTGGGGCTGGTTCATGCGCTATGCCCATGCCAACGGCGCGTCGATGTTCTTCGTCGCCGTCTATATCCACATGTTCCGCGGCCTGTATTACGGCTCCTACAAGGCGCCGCGCGAAATGCTGTGGATCCTCGGCGTCATCATCTTCCTGCTGATGATGGCAACCGCCTTCATGGGTTACGTGCTGCCGTGGGGCCAGATGAGCTTCTGGGGCGCGACGGTTATCACCAACCTGTTCTCGGCCATCCCGCTGGTCGGCGAGACGCATCACCACCTGGCTGTGGGGCGGTTATTCGGTCGACAACCCGACGCTGAACCGCTTCTTCTCGCTGCACTATCTGCTGCCCTTCATGATCGCCGGCGTCGTCGTCCTGCACGTCTGGGCGCTGCATGTGGTCGGCCAGAACAATCCCGCCGGCGTCGAGGTGAAGGACGTGAAGCGCGATACGGTCCCGTTCACGCCCTTACGCGACGATGAAGGACGGCACCGCCATGGTGTTCTTCCTGATCTTCTTCGCCTGGTTCGTGTTCTACGTGCCGAACTATCTCGGCCATGCGGACAATTACATCGACGCCAACCCGCTGGTGACGCCGGCGCATATCGTGCCGGAATGGTACTTCCTGCCGTTCTACGCGATCCTGCGCGCCATTCCCTCCAAGCTCGGCGGCGTGATCGCCATGTTCGGCTCGATCGCCATCCTGGCCTTCCTGCCCTGGCTCGACACGTCGAAGGTTCGTTCGGCTGCGCTTCCGGCCGGTCTACAAGGTGTTGTTCTGGGTATTCGTGCTGGTCTGCATCGGCCTCGGCTATCTCGGCGCCAAGCCGGCCGAAGGCGGTTACGTGATCGCATCGCGGCATGCTGACCGCTCTCCTACTTCGCCTTCTTCCTGTGATCCTGCCGTTCCTTGGCCTGGTTCGAGAAGACCAAACCCGTGCCGGCAACCATCGCCGATGCCGTTCTGGCCAAGAACGGCGGATCGGCCGCCGTGGCCGGCGCGCGCCCATTCGAAGTCCTGATCGGCTGATGAGGAAAATGCATAATGAAACGACTGACAACTCATCAGCCTCGCGATAGCCGCCCTTGCCGGCTGGCCGCATCTGTCTCGCACCGGCATGCCGCCGAGGGACGCCAAGAGACCCGCCACGCCAGCCTGGTCTTTCGCCGGCGCGTTCGGAAAGTTCGATCGCGCGCAATTGCAGCGCGGCTTCCAGGTCTATCGCGAGGTCTGCCAGGCCTGCCATTCGATCAATCGCGTCGCCTTCCGCAATCTGCACGAACAAGGGCGGACCGGAGTTTTCCGAAGGCCAGATCAAGGCGCTCGCGGCCGAATACGAGATCGACGACATCAACGACTCCGGCGAAGCGGTAAAACGGCCAGGCCAAGCCGTCCGACCATTTCCCGAAACGTATACGCCAACGACGAAGCCGCAAAGGCCGCCCAGGGCGCGGTGCCGCCGGATCTTGTCGGTCATGGCCAAGGCACGCTCCTACGAGCGCGGCTTCCCGTTGTTTCTCGCTCGATGCCGTGCCCTGCTTCTCCTACCAGGAACATGGCGCCGATTACCTCTACGCGCTGCTGACCGGCTACACGAAAAAAGACGACGACAAGTGGAACGAATATTTCCCCGGCCACACGATCGGCATGGCCCAGGCCGCTAGTCGAGACGCACAGGTTGACTACACCGACGGATCGCCGCAAGACAGTCGAGCAATATGCCAAGGACGTAACAGCCTTCCTGATGTGGGCGGCCGAACCCAAGCTCGAACAGCGCAAGAAGACCGGCTTCAACGTCATGATCTTCCTGTTCGTCTTTGCCGGCCTGATGTACTTCACCAAGAAGAAGGTCTGGTCCGACCAGCCGCACTGATTCAACGGTCCGAAATTGAGGATAAGAAAAAACCTGCAGCGATGCGGGTTTTTTTATTGTGGGCTCGCAATCGCAGGTTAGCGCGCCGTTTCCGTTGCAATCGCGCTCGGCTGCGTCTTGCACATGGTTTCATACCAGGCTGCCAGCCTGGGGAACTGCGCCTGTACATCCACGCTCTTTTGCCGGTCGACAAAATATATGGCGCAGAACAGGCCCATGGCTGCGCCATCAAATTGCTCGGGGATATTGTTTTCAAAAAACCCCAGCGCGCGTTCTATCTTGCCGATCTGATGATCTACCCAGCCTTGCGACCTCTGCGCGCCCTCGTGCCAGCGATCCTCATAGTGAATGAGCACTTGCGCCTCGGTTATGCCATCGGCGAGCGCCAGCAGGCTGAGCGCCTTGTAGCGTTCTTCACCACTGCGCGGGAAAAGCTTGCCGCCACCCGCAACCTCATCGAGATATTCGAGAATGACCGGTGAATCGAAAATTTCCGCACCGCTGTCGGTAATCAGCATCGGTATCTTGTGCAGTGGATTGCGATGGCGCGTCGTATTTCCCGTGTCTTGCGAATGATCGACCATTTCGATCTTGCTTGCCAGCCCGAGCGCGTGCGCGGCCATGGATGCCTTGCGGCCGAACGGCGAACCATTGGAATAACGAAGCAACATGAATCTCTCCCTGGGGTTTGTCTGGCGTTACTTGTCGTCTTCCGACCGAGGCGGTCAATACGCCATCCCGCCCCTTCACCGTGCGCAAGAACCTTGCTCAAAAAGGGCAATATCGCGCGGCTTCATCTTCCAGAACGTAAGGCGGATTGATGACAGCCAGTCCGGTTCCTGACAGCGGCCCATCGGCCTCCGGCCGGCGCACGGCAAGCTCGAGCCGCAGGATTTGGCGAGGCCGGCATCGGCCAGATCAGCAAAAAAATCATCGCATTCCCGGCGCGATTTTACCGGATACCAGATGGCGTAGATCCCGGTTGGCCACTTGCGCCAGGCTTCCGCAACCGCTGCAGCCAGACGCGCAAACTCCCCGCGGTCCTCGAACGGTGGATCGATCAGAACAAGCCCGCGCCGCTCGACGGGGGGCACATAGGCACGCAATCCCGTGTAGCCATCAATCTCGATTGTTTTCACGCGCCGGTCGCGTGCAAATGCGCGGCGCAGGCGCCCCGCATCCGCAGGATGCAATTCGCAGAAAATCATTCTGTCCAATGGCCGCAGCAAGGATGCGGCGATTGCCGGCGAACCGGGATAGCGTGCAAGGCTGTCGTCGTCTGCGCCAGAGGCTGCAATTTCGAGGTAGGGCTGCAGGAGATCTGCAATCGCCTCGGGCGCAATCGCCTTGCGCAACAGGCCGATGCCTTCGCGCCATTCTCCCGTGCGCTGCGCTTCATCTCCTGCCAGATCGTAGAACCCAATGCCTGCATGGGTATCGATGAAGCGCAGGGGCGTCTCCTTGCGCATGAGATAGGCAAGGATACGCGTCAGAAGAACATGCTTGAACACGTCTGCAAAATTGCCGGCATGAAAGGCGTGACGGTAATTCATGCGCGGCAGCCTGCCGCGTACTCAGCGAGGCGGCGGAATGGAAACGCTGGACGCCCGGCAGGCACGCCGGTCGACTTCCGGACAGGATACGTAACTGCGCAAATCCTTCGACATGCACACACGCACTTCCTCCAGATTGCCGTCCTTGCACGTCACCGCGACATTGTCCGGGCGCAGACCCTTGTTGGCAACCAGGAATGCTTTCTCGATCGCATCGGGATTGGCCTGCGATCCATTGCTCAGCGATTGCAATGCCGGTGGAATGACAATCTTGTCGCGTGCCTGCTGCACCGTTTTGAAATATGCCGACGGCGACAATCCCGAACAGGAACCGTGCTTGCGCCATTGGTAACGGGCAAGACCGAATTCCGGGAACACCCGGCCCTCGCCCTCGACCACATTGCGGGGAGGATTTTCCTGGCTGCAATAGGAGGGCGAGCCGCGGTTATATTGCGGCCAGAGGCCGTGAACCACGAAGGCGTTGCGCGCACCAATCCTGCACTGGAAGCGCGAGCGCCGTCCGGCTTCCGAATTGCAGAAGCTCGGCGACCACGACAACGACAACACATAGAAATCGAACCGGCCCGGCGCTGAGCCGTAATTGCCGCGGCCCCCGCGACGGTCATCATCGCGAAAACGGTCGCGGGCGCGATAGTTTCCGCGGCCGTTGCTGTCATTGCGGTCTGCGCAATTGTCCAGAATACAATCCCTCTGGGCACCCTGCGCCTGCGCGGTGGAAATCACGCCAAAATCCGGAAAGCCTGCCAGCGGCGCTGCATTGGCCCAGGAAAGGATCGCCACGGCGAGACCGGATACGATCAAGGCTCCGCGAAAGGTTACGCTCGAATGAGACACAGCAAAACTCCAGTTCGGAAATCCGGAAATCGGGCGAAGCGTCAGGGACGCGCCGCCGAACAATTCGCGCCAAAGGCCCTGTTGTAATCAAGCCCGTGCACGCACCATTCAACACCGTAGCTCTTGTATACACTGGGCGACATGTTGCCGGGAACCACTTCCAGAGCCCAGTTCTGACCGGCCATGCCAAGATCTTCGCCGATCCAGTAACTCACCCACCTGATGCGTCCGTCATTGAAGCTGGCGCGCGCGCTGCAATAACGGCGCGGAATGAGGTCTCGTCCAGCGGAGCGGTAGCCGATCTGCCGCACACGGTTAAATCCCTGGATTTCGCGGCCGGTATGCCAGTATTCCTGCTCGCGACTGGAGAATCGTGACTGGATGCGTCCCAGCACGGATGCGTCGCTGCAATGGGGCACGATACCCGTATAGGGAGAAAATCGCTTCTCCGCCGGCGTCAGGGGCCGCGCCTGCGCCTCTCCCAAAGGAAAGAACAATCCGGCAGCCGCCAGTGCGATAGCCGCCAGTGCCGCTCCTATGCTCCGGCGCCGGTTTCTCAAGCAGATCATTGTGTGTCTCCCGAATCACCGCAACGATGCGGCGCGCCAGACCTCCGGTCAAGCGCCAGACCAGGCGTCCCGTCTTGACCAGTATACGCCAGTCCCTTCCGTGCGCGGCACGCAACTTGCTCATCCATCCACGTGTATTTCCGCCCGGGAGGCCTCGTGCCAAACCGAAGCGGAGGCGTATTGGAATGGGACAACATGGCGTTCACGCGCAAAACAACCGATTGGCGAAACAGGCGAACCCCCGGACCGTTTGCCCAGCGAGCGCGGCCCGGCGGCATGTCCATGGCGCAATCCTGGATATCGGGCGGCGCCCGGCACTACACGACCGTTGTTCGGATCCTTTTTGCATCTTTGTCCATCGCCACCGATTTTGCTGCCATCATGGTCAGCGCCGTGTTCAGTGGCTGGATCTATCACCACCAGATGTATGGCCAGCCCGCGCCGATGGATTCCCTGATGCTGCAGGGTTATGTCATCGCCCTGCTTTTCATCGCCCCGATCGCCCTTCGCGGGGAATATTCCATCAGCCGTTATCTGCGCTACAGGGGTCATATCAAACAGATATTCCTGCTCTGGAACACCGCCTTCGTAACAGCCCTCACGCTTGCATTTCTGACCAAGACCTCCGCCGACGTCTCGCGCGGATCTGCGATCCTGTTCTACGCCGGTGGCGCAGCTTTTGTCTGCCTGATCCGTCTGGTCCTGGTGCGCATAGTACAGGACCAGGTCGCCACGGGTCAGGTTTCGAACCGTCGGGTGTTTCTGGTCGGATTTGAGGATGACGTGCGTCTGTTCACCGAACGCTACCAGCCATGGACGCTCGGGATAGACATCGTGTCCTCGGCAATCTTGCGCGATGAGGATTCGCTTCAGGATGATCTCGTGCTGGCCGCCGCTTCGGCCCGTGTTCTGCGCCCGGAAGATATCTTCATTCTCGTACCCTGGTCACGCCGTGAAACAGTCGAAGCCTGCATCAATGCGTTCCTGCGCGTGCCCGCTTCGATCTATCTTGGCCCGGAGCGCATTCTCGATCGTTTCGCCGATCTGCAGATCGAGCGGTTTGGGCCTATCAACTCCCTTCAGCTCGCGCGCCGCCCGCTGTCGCCAATCGAGATCGTCCAGAAACGCGTCTTCGATATGGTCATGTCTTCGATAGCACTGATCCTGCTGTCACCCTTGTTTGCGCTGATAGCCCTGCTGATCAAACTGGACTCGCGCGGACCGGTTTTCTTCCTGCAAAGGCGCTACGGCTTCAACCAGGAGCCATTCCGGATTTACAAGTTCCGGTCCATGAGTACGCTGGAAGATGGCCGCATCGTCACCCAGGTTTCGCAAAACGATACGCGTGTGACGCGCATTGGCCGGCTGTTGAGACGCACCAACATCGACGAACTTCCACAGCTCATAAACGTGCTGCGTGGAAACATGTCCCTGGTAGGACCGCGTCCCCATGCGCTTGCACACGACCAGATGTTTGAACGCCAGATCGCCAATTATGCCCGCCGCCACAACGTACGGCCCGGCATTACCGGCTGGGCGCAGGTGAACGGCTTGCGCGGAGAAACCGACACCAGGGACAAGATGTTTCGCCGTGTCGAACATGATCTTTACTACATCGATCACTGGTCGATGTGGTTCGACATCCGCATACTTTTCCTGACGGTATTCTCGCCAAAGTCCTACCGGAACGCAGTCTGATCGCCCGCTATTTCTTTTTGGTGTCGAGGCCTTCGGACAGGGAATTGTAGAACCGCGTGGCCTGCGCGCGGACATCGGCCGACATGGTCATTGCTTCGGCAATATATTTGTCGAGCTCGGCGCCGCTCGCATGCACGACTTCAAGACTGGCCTTTTTCGCATCGGCCTGAAAAGCAGGATCCTTCAACATGGCTTCATAGGCCGCACGCACCGCCGCAACACGATCGGCGGGAACGCCCGGCGGCAGCGCCAGCGAGCGGCCCATTTCCGTAGCGTTCGTAAAAACATTCAGAAATGCTTTTTCCGCTGGCGTCTTGCCGAACTCGAGCACTGTTGGCGTGTTGGGAAATTCTTTCAACCGGTTGCCCGACAAAACAACCAGCGGCACGATCTGGCCAGCCTTCACCTTGTCCCAGTAGCGCGCATAGAGCGAGTCCAGGGATGTGGAAGACACTTCCACTTCGCCGCGCTCCAGCGCAAGAAAAGTTTGTCCCGTTCCCACATACCCCGTGATGATCTTGAATTGCGCGTTGACCAGCCTTTTCATGATGGCAGGAAAATGCGCAGTAATGTTGTAAGTGCCCGCCGCGCCGACATTGACGCTGCGTTTGGATGCATCTTCAACTTTTTTAAGACCGGACTTGCCCGACGCAACCATGACCTGCTTGAGCACACCTAGCCGGCCAACGAAACGCATTTGCACCGGATCATATTTGGCGCGTTTGTTGAACAACGCCTCCTGTACAATGGAAGCCAGCGGAATCAACAAAAACGTGCCATCGCGTGGCGCCACCGAATTGAACCAGTTCAGCGCCACCAGCCCGCCCGCACCCGGTCGCGATTCCATGACCACGGTCGGATTGCCGGGAATGAAACGGCCGAGATGGCGCTGGGTGATCTGGGCGTACAATCCGTATGATCCGCCCGGCCGTGTACCGATGACCACACGCACCTGCTTGCCCTTGTAGAAATCGGCTACCGGATCAGCCTTTGCAGAACCAACGGCCAGTCCTGCAGCCATTGCCACGAATGCCAGCGCACAGGCGCTCAATCCGCTGATTTTGATACGGGCTTTGCCTGCGATTACCGCCAAAGGAGTGAACAAATTCATTGCTGGCTTTCCTTGCTGACCTCAGGACGCTCGTCCTGCCCCGACAGCAAGGTAGTCCCAACAGGCACAGAAGTTAAGCGTCGAATTGCAGGACATTTGGGCTGGTCCGCCCATGCAGTATTTGCTTCCAGGCCCGTGATTGATCCAATCACATGGATCTTTGCCGCAGACCAATCGCAAAAGGTATCAGGGACAGGCCGATCAAAACCGCAGCAGCCAGAAATGGCGCTCCGGGAAAATATACCGGCGCATCTTTGCCGGTGAAGTATCCGAACAATTGTGTCATCACTAGCGGCGACACAATCATGACCACAGCCATCACGCTGGATCGGATGCCCTGCAGCTCGCCTTGCGCATCATCGGGAATCCGGTTGGACATCAGCGCACCGATGGCAGGTGAAGCAACACCTCCAAGCGCAATAACCGGAAGGAAAGCGTAGAACACCCAGCCTTCACGCGCGAAGGCAAAGCCGAGCAGGCCGATGAGACTAACCAGCAGTCCGCCCAGCACCGTGCGCACTTCGCCGAAGCGTTTGAGAATGATGCGAATAAGCCAGCCCTGCACGACGACAAACCCGAGACCGACGGCAGCCAGCGAAAGACCGACTTCCGCACTCGTCCATTTGAACGCTTCCTTGGTGTAGTAGGCCCATACGGCTGGGTAAACGAAATTGGCGATCTCGAACAGGAACACGCAGGCCAGCAGCCAGGCCACCATCGGCACCTTGCCAATTTGCCGGAAACCGCCAACAGGATTGGCGCGGCGCCAATCGAACGCCCGGCGTTTTTCGGGCAGAAGACTTTCCGGTAGCACCAGTGCACCAAAGCAGAAGTTGGCGAATGCCAAAACCGCCGCAGCATAGAACGGCGCGCGCGTGCCATATTCGCCTGCGATGCCGCCAATGACAGGTCCCAGAATGAAGCCCAGTCCGAACGCCGCGCCCAGCAGACCGAAATTGCGCGCGCGCTCTTCCTTTGCGCTGATGTCGGCAATGAACGCGTTCGATGTCGAATGGGTAGCCGCTGCAATGCCGCCGACAAGCCGGCCGATAAACAACAGCAGCAGCGATTGGGCCAGCGCCATGATAAGAAAATCAATGGCCAGCACGAACAGCGACACCAGCAGGACCGGCTTTCTGCCATAACGGTCCGAGAGATTGCCCACGGTTGGCCCGAACAGAAATTGCATGATGGCGTAGGAGAAACTCAGATACCCGCCCCAGACAGCGGCCTGCGACAAGCCTGTGCTGGAGACCTCGGCCACGAGGTCTGGCATGACCGGTATGATGATGCCAAAGCCCATTGCATCAATGCAAACGGTCAGCAAGACAAACAGGACCGCCTTGTTTTTGGTCGGCGAACTCTTGGTCGGCGAACTCTTGGCAATATCCGTCATCTTTTGCACGTTCGCCTGGCATCGGGAGAAGACATGTCAACACATGCTGACACAATGCCTCTCATAGATATGTCAGCAATTCGCCGGGACTAGCCTGTCTTCTGATAATCCTTCACATCAGTGAAGGACACTTTCGGCCATTGTTCCTTGTCATGGTTGAGGGACCAGGCGCTCGGAGCCATGAAGACCGGTGCACCGTCCAGATCTTCAGCCATGGCCGAGCGGAACTGGCGCTGAAACTTTTCAACTTCAGTCTTGTCTTCCGAGGAAATCCATCGAGCCAGCTCGAAACGGCTGGGTTCGAAATCCACAGGGAGCGAATATTCAACCTGCAGGCGTTCCTTCAGGACATCGAGCTGCAGCGCACCGACCACGCCGACGATAGCAGGGGAGCCATCGGCCGGGATGAAAAGCTGCACTACCCCCTCTTCCGCCATCTGGGTAAGCGCATCGCGCAACTTCTTTGCTTTCATGGCATCGTTCAGGCGCACGCGACGCAGGATTTCCGGAGCAAAACTCGGAACGCCACGAAACACAATGTCTTCGCCTTCCGTCAACGTGTCACCAATGCGCAACGTACCGTGATTGGGAATGCCGACCACATCGCCCGCATGGGCTTCGTCGGCAATGGCGCGCTCCTGCGCAAAAAAGAATTGCGGCGCGTTCAGGGCCATCGGCTTGCCGGTGCGGCTGAGTTTGGCTTTCATGCCGCGCTTCAGCGTCCCCGAGCACACACGCAGGAATGCGATACGATCGCGATGGTTCGGATCCATGTTCGCCTGAATCTTGAAAACAAAACCGGTCATCTTGTTCTCGCGCGGATCAACCGTACGGCTTGCTGCTTCCTGCGCGCGCGGCGGTGGGGCAAATTCGGCCAACGCGTCAATAAGGTCTTTGACGCCAAATGTGCGCAGGGCCGAACCCCAATAAACCGGCGTCATGTGTCCTTCGAGAAAGGCCTGCCGGTCGAAAGGTTTCAACGCCTCCACCGCCAGCGCCAGCTCCTCGCGAAATGCTTCACGCTCGTGCTCGGGCAACAGTTCGGCAATCTTCGGATCATCGGGACCGTTGACCTTGATAGGCTCCACATCCTTGTCGAGCAGACGAATGGTGGAATTGCGCATGTCATAGGTGCCAGCGAAGGACCGCCCGCGCCCGATGGGCCATGTCATGGGCGAGGCATCCAGCGCCAGCGTTTTTTCCACCTCGTCCAGCAGGTCGAAAGGTTCGCGCGTCTCGCGATCAAGCTTGTTCACGAATGTCACGATGGGAATGTCGCGCAGCCGGCAGACTTCGAACAATTTGCGCGTCCGCGCTTCGATACCCTTTGCAGCGTCGATCACCATGACTGCGGAATCGACCGCCGTCAGGGTGCGGTAGGTATCTTCCGAAAAGTCTTCATGGCCCGGCGTATCCAGAAGATTGAAAACATTGTCGCCGTATTCGAACGTCATCACCGAGGTGACGACGGAAATGCCGCGCTGGCGCTCGATGTTCATCCAGTCCGAGCGCGTCTGGCGGCGATTGGCCTTTGCGCGCACTTCGCCGGCGAGCTGGATCGCACCACCGAAAAGCAGCAGCTTTTCCGTCAGGGTCGTCTTGCCCGCGTCAGGATGGGAAATGATCGCAAAAGTGCGGCGGCGGCTTACAGGATCGGTCTGGGTCATCGACTGCCGGTTCGGGAGGAGTGAAAAAGCGCCTGCAAGGGCGAATGCGTGCGCGCTGCTTAACCCGTCCGGTGCAACCAATGCAATTCAAACCGGAAACCGGCGGCCCGATGGGCACTCGGGCGGTTCTTTGTCCAACGGCAACGATCAGGCTTCCCGTAACCTTTTTCCGGCAAAATCACCTCATGATTCGCTTTCTTGTCCCCGCCGGTATCCTGGTGCTCGCCCTGCAAACCTCCGGCTGCGCCCTTCTGTCGACTACTGCCGCTGTGGCCACGACCACTGTGGGTGTGGCCACCACGGCCGGTTCAATGGCCGTCTCCGGCGCATCGTCTGCCGTGTCCCTGAGCGCCGGGGCCGTCAAGGCAGGGGCTCGCGCCATTTCCCCGGCCGATGCCCGCAAGATTGATCCGCCGCAACGCTAGCAGGCAGGATCAGGTCCACATTACCAAATAATAATTTGCGGCCCTTATGGGCTGGACGTAATTTCCGGGCATTGTTCGCCGCGAGTCAGGGCGGCTGTTTTTTGAGGCAGTTTTCATGAAGAATCCGAAAGTGCAGGCGACGCTGCTGAGATTGCATCGCTGGATAACCGTTATTCTGGCCATACCTCTGGCAGTCCTCATCGTCACAGGCCTGATCCTGTCTTTCAATCCAATCGTGCAAACAGCATCGATCAAGCCCGGATCGGTGACCGCCAGCCAGCTTGAAAGTCATCTGGCCCGCAATGATCCGCAAGGCGCCGCGCGCGGCATCATGCTGGACCACACGGCCCAGACGCTCACCATTCTCGGCGAGGAAGGCCGCACGACACTCGACATGGTCTCGGGTGAGAAAGTCTCGCGCCGGCACTGGTTTTCCAGCTGGATAAACTTCGCCCGTCCGTTGCACGAACATTTTGTCTGGGAGCTGGACTGGCTCGTTCCCCTGTCGACGGCGGCAATGATCCTGTCGATGGTCTTCGGTATCTTCATGGGCTGGCCACGGCTGACAAATACCCTGTCCGGCTGGCACAAGGGGATTGCCTGGGGGCTCTTGCCGCTGCTCATTCTCAGTCCATTGACCGGCCTTGCCATCAGCTACGGCATCACTTTCCTGTCGCCTGCCAAACGCGCACCCACTTTGCCTGTCCTTGAAGTGGTTCGCCTGGTCGCCAAACAGCATGATCCATCCACGCTGGTGTCCATACGCCGCCGCGGACCTCGCCAGATGGTGCTGATCAATACGGGCAGCGAGCAGATCCAGTATCAACCGACGAAAGAGGGCCTGATTCGGTTGCCGACCAACTGGCCGCGCGCCTTTCATCAGGGAGATTTCTTCGGCATCTGGGGCGGAGTGATGAACGTGATCCTGTCGTTCGCCTTTATCGCCCTGCTCGGCTCCGGCCTGTGGATATGGGCGCGGCGAACCTTCTTCCGCAAACGCCGGCGTGTGCGCGGGCCTGCAGGTGCGACGGCCCAGCCGGCGGAATAATATCAGGCGGGAAATACTCTGCCCCGCTGGCATAAGAGCGCATCGCCGATTATAAACCCCGGGATCAAATTTGCGGTCGCGTTGCCGCAAGCAAACATGTCCCGGGGGGAAACCATGCGCATCATAGCTCTTGAAGAACATTACGCCGTCGAAGCCCTGATGAAGCGGATCGACCCCGATCTCATCGTCAAGCGCGGATATCCGCATCCTGATGCGCCATCGGCCCGCCCGCAGATCGAAGCCAATCTCATTGACCTGGGACCCAACCGCATTGCCGACATGGACAAGCACGGCATCACCATGCAGGTGCTGTCGACCTCCGGCCCCGGCTCGGACCTGCTGGCACCAGCCGAAGGCGTCGCCTGGGCGCGCGAGGTCAACGATATCCTCGCCGATGAAATCAAAAAGCG
Organism: uncultured Alphaproteobacteria bacterium; assembly: GCA_963700795.1. GTDB lineage: Bacteria > Pseudomonadota > Alphaproteobacteria > Rhizobiales > Beijerinckiaceae > Terripilifer. Next base: position 72,631 of record CAVOYX010000004.1, read on the forward strand.
ACCCGATCGCTATGCGGGCTTTGCGCATTTGCCCCTGAGCGATCCGGAAGCCGCCGCGAAGGAACTTGATCGCTGCATCAACAAGCTCGGGTTCAAGGCCACCATGGTCAACGGAACCACGGACGGAAAGTTTTTCGACGATCCGCAATTCGAACCCATTCTCGCGCAATGCGAAGCGCTCGACATCCCGCTTTATATCCATCCCGGTATTCCGCCTGCAGCAGTACGCGAGGCCTATTATTCCAATTTGCCCGGCCCGATGCCGACCATTCTGTCGCGTGCCGGCTATGGCTGGCACACGGAAGCTGCGATCCATATTCTGCGGCTTGCGCTTTCCGGCGTGCTGGACCGTCATCCGAAACTGAAAGTGGTCATTGGTCATCAGGGCGAAGGCCTGCCTGCCGCGCTCACACGCTTTGACGAACAGTTCGGCCCCCTGACGCCAAAGTTCCTGCAACGCAGTGTCACGCAGATGATGCACGACCAACTGCACATCACAACCGCTGGCTTCTACAGCGTTCCGACATTCAACATGCTGATGCAGACGTTCGGCATCGACAAGCTGATGTTCTCGGTCGACTATCCCTACAGCCAGCATGCATGGGCGCGCGACTTCCTCGACAAGATCGAATTGTCGCCGGCCGACCGCGAAAAATTCGCGCACGGCAATGCAGAAAAACTCCTGAAGCTGAAACCGGCGGCATGAACGCCAGGTTTCACAGCGGCAGGACCACTACCTGCCAGTGAAATGCTGGTAGTCCCTGACGCGCCAGACGCCGCCCCAACGCCAGCCGATGCGCGCGAATGCGCGCGTCACGGCATCGCCCTGGATGATCATCCCGACGTGCGGCGAGCGCCGTCGTGCAGGCTCTGCGAAGGGCCGGCCACCGGGCGGATCGACGAAACTGCCCTGCACCCATGGGTTCTGCACCGGGTTGATATCGATGGCCAGCCCGCGCCCGTGATCGGACAGTCGCCTCGTGCCGGGCACGGTGCGGCAGTTGAAATCCACTCGTATTATTCGCCGCCATCGACCGCGCATCGTCTCCACCGTAGCGATCGACCAGGTCCATGCGCGCGATACGAAAGCCGCTGCGATGGATGGCGGCGAATGCGCCCAGCACCGACGCCGCCACGCGCCGGGCCACGACGAGCTGACCGGTTTGCATCCGCCCGGAAAAATCACGATACGGAACGGACAGCAGCGCAAGCTGGTCACGCCCGGGACAGCCAAGCCCCGGACGCCAGGACCGGCCCTGCATCACCTGCCACACTTCATCGGGTATGGGTCGCCAGCTGCCGCGCTCTGATGCGTGCAGCACAGTCGGCGCAATGTTCATTGCACAAGCTACAAGCGACAGGGCCAGCCAATAATGTTTCACGATTTCACGCCTGCATATCTGCGATGCCTTCGGCAGGCACGATAAAGTCTGCAATCGCCTGTGTCAGCCCATCGGTCAGAGGGATAGCAGGATCGCGATAGGCGTCGCGTTGATCGACAGGATTACGCTCGTTCGGAAAGTTGAATGAGGAACACTTCACCAGTAGCTAAAGCAAATTCAACAATGACCCGTCCAGTTATATCGTCTTTCGATATAAAAGGATTAAATTGAACGCCTGAACAGAGGTTTCAGCTATTGCAAGAACGCCCATGCGGACGCAGACTGGGAAAGTCAGATAACCGGAGTATAAAATCAAAAGGCGCGCATGGACCGGCAGGCCCGCAGACGTCTTCGCAATTTCGGTCGCACTGAATTCCGTTTTCACACCCAACATGCAGATACCATCATGATCAAACATGTCATTCGCTCGGCGTTCGTCCTCGCCGTTTGCCTCGGTTCTTCCGCCCACGCCCAGCAATTGGACAAGGTCAGACTGGGCTGGCTCAAGTCGCTGACAGATTCTCCACTCTACATTGCGATCAAGAAAGGCTATTTCGCCGAAGAAAAGATCGAAGTAGTGCGGACGCAATTCCGCTCCGGTGCCAACATGGTATTGCCGCTGGGATCGGGCGAACTCGATGTCGGCGCGGGGTCGCCCTCGGCGGGCCTGTATAATGCCGTAGCCCGCGGCGTCAGAATGAAGATCACTGCGGACAAGACGCGCTCAAGCCCCGGATATGCTGGCGCGCACTTCATCGTTCGAAAAGAATTGGTCGAATTCCGGTCGCTTCAAGGACATGAAGGACCTGAAAGGTTTGCGCGTAGCGTTGAGCGGGCCGGGCAACAGCAATACCGCATCGCTGTTTTATGCGATCAAGCCGGCGGGCCTTAATTACGGCGACATGTCAATTACCAACCTGGCCTACCCCGCACAGGTCGCAGCGATGGGCAACAATGCCATCGATCTTTCGATCATCCTCGAACCATTTGCTTCGGCGATGGTTGCAAGTAAAATCGGGGTGCGCGTGCGCGGCGACGACGAGATCGATCCCGAACACCAGTTGGCTTGTCTCCTGTTCTCCGAAAAATTCGCAGGCAATCGCGATCTGGCCGTGCGCTTCCTTCGCGCATACCTGCGTGGCATCCATTTTTATCTGGATGCGCTCAAGGACGGCAAGCTCGCCGGCAAGAATGCCGATGAGGTGATCGCGATCCTGATTGAAAACACCAGCGTGAAGGATGCTAAAATCCTGCGCTCCATCACACCGTCCGGCGTGGACCGTAACGGCACGGTCAATCAGGCCAGCCTGCAAAAGGATCTCGATTTTTACACCGCGCAGGGCTGGATCAAGGGCAAGGTCGATCTCAACAAGATAGTCGACCAGTCCTTCATTCAGGAAGCCGTACGCACCCTGAAAAAATGATTTGAAGCAAGTACCAGCGGTCGCAATCACTTGCATTGCGACCGCGTCGGTTGCTTCATCGAAGTTGCCGGCGCCGCTGCGAAATTTATCGCACCATTGCGATCAGCACGACAATTGCCAGCGCTGCGTTGGCAAGATAGGCGAGCACATAAACTATGGTTCTGGGCCCGGCCGCGACTTTTCCGATGCCGCCGTAATAGACGGCCCAGTACACAAGCCGTAGCGCAACATGAATACCTGTCAGCCAGTTGACCACCGGCGCTGATGCACCCACCACAATGGCAAGTACAACGGTTGCGAAAAATACGGCGAAAGTTTCAACAGAATTGCCATAGGTCCGCAAAGTGCGGAAACTGAAGTCCGCATGGCTACCCTTCAACGGCATACCCGGCACTTCATTGCCTTTCCCCAGTCCGATGGCGCCTGCAAGAAAGCTCTGGGCGAGGACAGCAAGGCACAGAACTTCCAGCGCCAGAAGAGAGGGATAATAGGCAGCAATCTGCGGCAGAAATCCGGTCATGTCAGCTACTCCAGTTCAGGATCGACAGGAATTGACAGGGCACGCATCAGCTCCCGATTCTCGCCCGTCATGGTCATGTCGTTTGGGAATTGTGCAGATCGACGTGCGCAAAGAAAAAATTGAATGCGCCGGATCAATTGCTCAATTGCGACAGCTTGCCCATCAGGAATGTCCGTTCGGCTTCGTTGCGGGACAGGTCGATCGCTTTGCGATAGGCCAATGCTGCTTCGCCCGATCGCCCGCATCGCATAAGCAGATCGGCTCTTGCTGCATGCAGCGGCTGGTAATCTTCCAGGGCCGCCGCTATCGCGGCCAACAGGGCCAGACCGCCTTCCACATCGCCTGCGTTGGCAAGCGCGACGGCGCGATTGAGCGTGACAACAGGAGATGGCTCCTTCTTTTCCAGCGCGCCATACAGGCCGGCAATCTGTGTCCAGTCCGTTTCAGCAAAAGTTTCGGCATCCGCATGGACCGCGCTGATAGCCGCCTGAATCTGGAACGGCCCGGGCCGGTTTCTTGCAAGGCATTGCAACAAAACCTGTTTGCCGCGGGCAATTTGTTCGCGGTCCCACAATGAACGATCCTGCAGGTCCAGCGGAACATACACTCCATCGGCTTTGGCCCGTGCAACGCGGCGCGCATCATGCAGCCACATGAGTGCCAGCAATCCACCGGCTTCTGGATGTGGCATCAACTTGTACAATATATTTTCCAGGCGGATCGCTTCGGCACATAATTCTTCACGCACCGGACTTGCACCATCGGAGGCGGAAAAGCCCTCGTTGAAAATAAGGTAAATCACGTCAAGGACGGCAGCCAGTCGCTCGTTCAATTGTAAAGCGCCCGGTACTTCATAGGGGATAGCTGCCAATTTAATCTTGCTCTTGGCGCGAACAAGCCGCTGCGCCATCGTGACATCCGACGTCAGATAGGCGCGCGCAATCTGTTGCGTTGTCAGGCCGCAAATCGTTCGAAGCGTCAGTGCGACCTGTGCATCTGGAGCCAATGCGGGATGACAACAGGTGAAAATGAGCCGCAGTCTTTCGTCTGGAACCGGTTGCATTTCCTCGGCCTCTTCGCCGTCGTCTTCTATCCTGGCTAACAACTCGCGCTGGTTTGCCTCGTCACGCACAGTCAACGCGCGGCGAATGCGATCGATAGCGCGGCGGCGCGCCACGGTCAGCAACCATCCTGCTGTACTGCGCGGCAGCCCGTCTCGCCGCCATGCAACCAGTGCTTCAGCCAGCGCATCCTGCAAGGCATCTTCGGCAAGATCGAAATCGCGAAACTGGCGTATCAGCACAGCAAGTACCCCGCCCGCATCATCGCGATAGATGCGGGCCAGGGTCAGATCGTCATCCGGCGTTGCCGTCATGAAGGCCGTGCTCCGGTCATGCCGTCGCAATCATTCGTGTCAGGAAAAAACCACGACCGGGCGCACTTCGATTGTACCTGTCTTGGCGCTGGGTATGCGTGCAGCGCAATCGAGCGCCTCATCAAGATTGGCGCATTCCAGCAGGTAATAGCCACCCAACTGCTCCTTGGTTTCGGAGAACGGACCGTCCTTGACCGTAACCTTGCCGTTACGCACCGAAACACAGGTCGCTGTTGAGGATGGTTGCAGCGCATCGCCCGCCTTGAACTGACCTTTGGCAACAATGTCCTGCGTAAACTTTCCGTATTCCTGCATGATTTGTGCGTCCGGCGGCCCGCGTTCCTGATCATAGATTAAAGCAATGTACTGCATGCTGGACTCCTGTGATTTGCAAAACCCCGCACACGTTTGTCGCAGGGTGACGCCTTCCAGTCGTTTGGCCGCTGCGCAAATCGACACCCATCTCGATTACAACACATAGAAAGTAGTCTGCCATGCAAGCTACGGCTGAACCAGCATCATATTGGAAACCCGAAAAACGGGATTGCAACGTTGAAGCCGGCTCATCCCTCGCTTGCTCCCTGCTTCCAGACCGACTAACATCAGAGCCAGCCAGGGGTGCCGTTTGTCCTCTTCGGACGCACGGCTGAGAGCACACCCATAGAACCTGATCCGGTCAGTACCGGCGTAGGGACGGCGACAACGGACTGACTCTATCCAAGTCCATCATCAGTGCTCCCGGATATCGAACGCAGCGGGGGCGTGTCCCCGCATTGGAGGGCATCTGATGAATTATCAGCACAAACCCGGCACACTCATTCCAGAGACCGTCACCACCGGCGCCATGCCGGGGTCCAGGAAAATCTACTTCACGCCCAGCGAATATGCCGACGTGCATGTCCCCTATCGCGAGCTGACACTCACCGATCCACTCGAACCGCCGCTTCGCATTTACGATCCCACGGGGCCTTACACCGACGACAATCACATCGTCGATCTGTCCAAAGGATTGCCGCGAATTCGCGATCCCTGGATCGCCCGTCGAGGCGTCGATAATTATTCAGGTCGCCAGGTGCAGCCCGTCGACAATGGCGATGTTGCCGCAGACAAGCTTGTGCCGCGCTGTCCCGCCGTCACCGAGCCCCGCGCAGCCCGCGATGGCCAGCTCATCACACAATACGAATTCGCCAGAGCCGGCATCATTACCGAAGAGATGGTCTACGTTGCCCATCGCGAAAATCTCTGCCGCGAACGCGCGGTACGCGACGCCGCTGCCACCATTGCCGACGGCAATAGCTGGGGCGCCGAAATACCCGAATTCGTAACTCCGGAATTCGTGCGCAGTGAAATTGCGCGTGGACGCGCAATAATTCCTGCCAACATCAATCATCCGGAACTGGAGCCGACCATCATCGGCCGCAATTTCCTTGTGAAGGTCAATGCCAATATCGGCAATTCGGCGGTAACTTCCTCCGTTGCCGAAGAAGTTGAAAAACTTGTGTGGTCCATTCGCTGGGGCGCCGACACGGTGATGGACCTGTCGACCGGGCGCAACATTCACAACATACGCGACTGGATCATGCGTAATTCACCTGTGCCAATCGGAACAGTGCCAATCTATCAGGCGCTGGAAAAGGTCGGTGGCGATCCTTTGAAACTGGATTGGGAGGTCTTCAAGGACACGCTCATCGAGCAGGCCGAACAGGGCGTCGACTATTTCACCATCCACGCCGGCGTGCGCCTGAAATACGTCCCGCTCACAGCCAACCGTGTCACGGGTATCGTCTCGCGCGGCGGCTCGATCATGGCGCGCTGGTGCCTGGCAGGTCATCGCGAAAGTTTCCTTTACGAACGCTTTGACGAAATCTGCGACATCATGCGCAAATACGATGTCTCGTTCTCGCTTGGCGATGGCCTTCGCCCGGGCTCGGGAGCAGACGCCAATGATGCGGCGCAATTCGGCGAACTGGAAACACTCGGCGAACTCACAAAGATCGCCTGGGACAAGGGCTGTCAGGTAATGATCGAAGGCCCCGGCCATGTGCCGATGCACAAGGTCAAAGTCAACATGGACAAGCAGTTGAAGGAATGCCACGAGGCGCCGTTCTACACACTTGGCCCTTTAACAACTGACATTGCGCCGGGCTACGATCACATTACGTCGGGCATAGGCGCGGCGATGATCGGCTGGTTCGGCACCGCCATGCTCTGTTACGTGACGCCGAAAGAACATCTGGGCCTGCCCGATCGCAACGACGTAAAAACCGGCGTTATAACTTATCGCATAGCGGCCCATGCTGCAGACCTTGCCAAGGGCCATCCGGCGGCGAAACTGCGCGACGACGCCATGAGCCGTGCGCGCTTTACCTTCCGCTGGGAGGACCAGTTCAACATTGGTCTCGATCCCGATACGGCGCGTGAATTCCACGATGCTACCCTGCCGAAAGATGCGCACAAGACAGCCCATTTCTGTTCCATGTGCGGACCGAAATTCTGCTCCATGCAGATCACGCAGGACCTGCGCAAGGAAGCAAGGGAACTGCTGGACAACGAGAAAGCTGCTCTCGACGGCATGGCTGAAATGTCGAAAAAGTTCATCGACTTGGGCGGCAAGGTCTATCTGCCGGAAGATCAGGCCGCCGCCAACAAGGTGCCGCCTGCCGAATGATCAGCGCAAGCATCGCAAACAAAAAGCCCCGGATCACTCCGGGGCTTTTCCAGTTCGTGAAACTCAAATGTCTGCAGCGCAGATCAATCCAGCGCAGGGATGCGCAGCAACTGGCCGGGATAAATCTTGTCCGGATCGGACAGCATCGGCTTGTTGGCTTCGAAGATCACCGGATATTTTCCGCCCTTGCCCTTGCCATACATATGCTCGGCAATCTTCCACAGGGAGTCGCCCTTCTTCACTTCATAGGTGCGTAATTCCGGTGCTTCCTGCTCGACAACCAGGTTGTTTTCAACCTGCGAGACGCCAACCGTATTGCCCATCGCCAGAATCAGCTTTTCCGCTTCTTCTGTCGACATGGCCGAACCGGAGACCGTGACCTTGTCGCCGTTGACTTCAACATTGATCTTGGACGTATCCAGACCGAATTTGCTGGCTTCCTTGATCAACTCCTCGGCTGGTGCAGCCTTGGCTTCGCTGGCGCCGAAAATCTTTGCGCCAACCGATTTGGCGAAATTCCATAATCCCATGACAAACTCTCCTCTGCTAAAACGGACGAACGCTACAAGCACTGTATGGCCCGCATGAGGGCAGAATACGAACTTGCCATCCGCTACGATAGAGCAAAATCTGCCGACTTGCGTATAAATCACGTAGAAAAACAAAAAACCCGGCGATTTTGTCGCCGGGTTTGATCGTTCGAAGAACCAACGCCTAGAAGTGATAGTTCACGCCAGCGCGCAGCACCGAAGTTGTGATGCCTGAACCTGTCACGAAAGGCGCACCAAACACTGTGCTCGATCCATATTGCGAGTAGAGATATTCGACTTTGGCCGAAACCTGATTGGTGAAGGAATATTCAATACCAGCACCGGCCGTCCAGCCATGACGGATGTCCGAAGCGGTGAACGTGGCTGGGGTGGTGATGTCCACAACGCTGCCCTTGAACTGGGCGAATGTGTAACCGGCAGTCGCGTAAACCAGTGCACGGTCAGCGGCAAAACCGGCGCGGGCGCGCAGCGATCCAGCCCAATCGACGCTACCTTTGGTTGCAACAACCGGCGGGCCTACAAACGAACGTTTGGAATTCATGCCGCTCCAGTACAGATCGCCTTCTGCACCAACAACGAAATTGTTGAACTGGTAGTTGTAGCCAACCTGGCCGCCGAGAACGAAGCCCGATGGCTTGCCAAGCAGCGGAGCCGCGCCATTGCGGAACGAACCCCAGCCGTAGCCGGCATTAAGACCAGCGTAAAAACCGGTCCAGTTATAGCCCTGCATGGGGACTGCGGCCGGCGCCGGAGCGAAAGCTTCACCACGACCGGGAAGATCGGCAGCATTTGCGGAACTCAAAACACCCAGGGCCAGAAATGCCCCTGCGACTAGCAACTTTTTCATGACACTCAACTCCACTACTCACACGCCAACTCCAGGGCGCGTTGATGCTTCGTTCATTACAAACGGGAAGTTAATTAAGTATTTATACTTTTATCTTCCTGCGATATATTGAATTGTGGAATAAAAATGGCAATATATAGATTGAAATAGATTGCAATATACTCATGTACACAAGATTATTACTTCAGTTTATCATGATAAATGAAAAGTTAATTCTCATTTATACTACTGAAGACACCAAGAATTCCTGGGTTAATAATTCGTTTTTTCTGCCTGCTCGCCAAAAACAACCTGAATGGGCCATCGCCTGCACTGTCGGACCATGCTGCCCACTTGCAAAACCGCCAGAAATGGGGAGGTAAATGACGGAGCTCTCGTTTTTGGATCGGCGAAAAGCACACGCGCCTGTTAACACCTTGAATGAAGGAACAGCAGTCAAGCATGAAGCCAGCGGGAGCAGCCATCGTCACAGGCGCAAGCCGCCGTATCGGCGCAGCAATCGCTGCAGCGCTCGCAGGCGCCGGGCATGATCTTGTATTGCATTCGAGCGCCCGCTCCGCGCCCGAGACGCAGGCGCTGGCCGCAAAACTGATCCGGAACCATCCCGGCCTGCAGGTTGCCTGCGTTACCGCAGACCTGACGGAGCCCGGCGCACCGGCCCACATCATCCGGGAAGCTGCCGTTTTTTCCAACCTGACTTTGCTCGTCAATAATGCCTCGATCTTCGAAACCGGCCAGGTGGCCGATATCTCGCCCGAGAACTGGGATCGGCAATTTGCCGTGAACTTGCGTGCGCCGGTTTTTCTCGCCCACGAATTCTCAAAGGTCTGCGCCAGGCCCGGAAGCGCGATCATCAACATCGCCGATCAGCGCGTGTGGCGGCTAAATCCGCAATATTTTATCTATACGCTCACGAAGTCTGCGCTCTGGACAGCCACGCAAACTCTCGCCCAGAGCTTTGCTCCCGACATTCGCGTCAATGCCATTGGCCCAGGGCCGGTCCTGCCCAATACGAATGAAGGCGACAGTGGTTTCCGTCGCGAAGTGGATAATATTCCGCTGGCGCGCGCCGTATCGCCGGAAGATATCGCCGCCGCCGCTGTCTACCTCGCAAACGCAACCAGCGTTACAGGGCAGATGATCTGCGTGGATGGTGGCCAGCATCTTGCGTGGAGGACACCCGATGTCATCGATGGAGGCACGTCCTCGTAAAGTGCGTGGGAAGATTCAATGATTGCAGCATCAAGCCGAAACGCTGGAGAACACAGCGACGCAATGCTAGGTTACCTCATTCAACATTAATCCGGACAAACACAAAAGTAAGGGAGAAACCCATGAAATCGACAATCCTGACTGCGGCAGCCGCGCTGATCGCCGTAACGGCCAGTACCGCCCACGCCCAGTCTGTTGCGGAATTCTACAAGGGCAAGACCATCACTATCGTTGTTCCTGCCGCACCCGGTGGTGACTACGATCTGCGCTCGCGTCTCATTGGCCGGCATATCGGACGCCTCATCCCTGGCAACCCCAATGTCATCGTGCAGAACATGCCCGGCGCCATTGGCGTGGTGGCGGCAAACTGGCTCTACGCAAAAGCGCCTCGCGATGGAACTGTGTTGCACATGCTGTTCCAGAACATGCCGGTTCTGCAGGCAATCAAAAAGAAGGGCGTAATGTTCGACGTCATGGAGTTCGGCTGGCTGGGCAATACAACCGACAGCCCGAATGTCATCAATTCCTGGCACGCAACAGGCATCACCAAGATCGAGGACGTGTTCAAGAAGGAACTCGTCGTCGGCGCACCCGGTTCAGCCTCCACATCCTACGTCTACCCCGCTGTCATGAACGAAGTGCTCGGGACCAAATTCAAGATCGTCACCGGCTATCGCGGCGGCAATCTCGTCAACATCGCAATGGAGAAGGGTGAAGTTGGCGGGCGCGGCTCCAACAGCTGGGCATCCTGGAAAAGCGGCCATCCCCATTGGCTGAAGGAAAAGAAGATTCACATTCTTGTGCAGGTTGCACTCAAGCGCGCGCCGGATCTCAAGGACGTGCCGCTGATGTCGGAACTGGCGAAAAACGACAAGGACCGCAAGTTCCTCACCTTCCTGTCGTCCGACATGGGCATTTCGCGCCCGATGGTGACCACGCCAGCCGTGCCTGCTGATCGCCTCGCTGCACTCAAGAAAGCCTTCAAGGACACGCTGCACGACAAGGAGTTTCTTGCCGATGCCGACAAGTCCAAACGCGATATCGACTATTCCAGCGGTGAAGAAGCGGCGGCAATTGCCAAATCCATGATCGACGCGGACAAGGATGTGCTTGTGCGTTCATCGAAACTTCTGGGTGGAACGCTGCACTAGAATTCTATCTCGAATACCTCAGAAACCGGCAGGCGTGTCTGCCGGTTTTTTTTGCCAGGCAGGATCAAACACGCCATGACCGGCTTGTTGCAAAAAATATCGCAGCGATGGAGAGAAGACGGGGCAGCGGGGATATTGCGGGCCCTCGCCGGACGTGCAGCGGAAACTGCAGGCTACAAGTCCGACCTGACCCGCGCGCGCATGCGCATTGCAAGCCTGCTGCAGACCGTTCATGGCAACCAGGTGGCATACGGCCTCTTCAAGGGCATGGCGCTGAACACAAATGGCTGGTGGAACACTTATGATGTGTCCGCCATGATACTGGGGACCTATGAAGCCGAAGTCCAGGCGCGTCTGAAAGAGATATCCGTTGGTCGCAACCTGTTCGTCGCTCTCGGCGCAGCAGACGGTTACTACGCCATAGGTGTGTTGCAGGCGGGCCTGTTCGAAAAATGCATTTGTTTTGAAGCATCGGAAAAAGGCCGCAACGCCATTGTCGATAACGCCCGTTTGAACGATGTATCCGGCAAGATTCAAATTCTGGGCGCGGCAAGCGATGATTTCATTCAAGCCCTGCCATCCGGTCAGATGCCGGACATGGTTGTGTTGTGTGACATTGAAGGTGCTGAATACGATCTACTGACACGACACAATCTTGGCGCATTGAGACAGGCAGCCATCATCGTCGAACTGCATGAATTCACCGCGGCGCAAAGATTGCGTGCGGAACGGTTTCTTGCAGATGCCGGCTCGATTTTCGAGATAGATTTTCTGCGCAACGGTGCGCGTGATCCATCCGCCTATCCCGAGCTTGCTGACTTGCCGGACCATGAGCGATTGTTGGCTTTTTCGGAAGGCCGGCCCAACGCGATGCGCTGGGCGGTACTGACGCCGCGCAGCTAGGACATGCACAACCGAAGAAAAACGGAGCGCTCCGGCAAGGTGCGCTCCGCTTTCTGTTGGTGCCGGCTGTCTCTTACAATTCCTTGCCGATGACCTTGTCCAACGAATAAGGACCACCGCCGCGCAGCGATATGGCGAAACAGACCAATCCCCACATCAGGACGTATTCATATCCGCGCGCTGTCCATGCAAAGCCGTTATTCCAGTACAGACACATGATGATGAACATCTGAATCGCGGCAGCTGCTGCAAAAAATCTCGTGAACAATCCGAGAATAAGTGCAAGTCCGCCAAAAAATTCGATGCCTATGGCTGCATATATCCAGGGCATCGCAGGATCGAAACCTTGCGCCGTAAATCCTTTCACGTAGGCAGCTGGCCCACGCGTAAGAATTTTCGGATAACCGTGAATCAGCAGGTTCCAGCCAACGGCAACCCGTATGATAAGCCAGGATAACGGTTCAACCTTGTCGTAGAACCCCCGCAATCCGGGAAACAGAAGTCTTGGCCGCCCGTTAGTAGCATCAGACATGATGACCTCCCCGCGCGCCGTTTGCTGTGATGGTTGCATTGATCTTTGATTGCAGCGCGTGCGGCGATGCTCCAATGCCGGAGCGGCTTTGGCAAGCAGAAAATCCAAAAGGCAAAGTATCTCCCTGCCCGCAGGACTAGCCTTGCAGACTGAAGTCTTTCCACGCCGTGCGCACTTCCGGCGGCGCCGGACGCTTGGCTCGCACCCGTTCCAGAATCAGGCGCTTATCGGCGCTCGATGCAGCACGCTCGGCAAAACCCGCGAAAACCAGCTCCAGCAAATCCTGCTGTGCATGCGATCCGCCGAGCAAATGCAGAGTGCCCAGCGCCGGGCGCATCAAATCCAGGGCAGAGCGGGCATCGCCCCGGCCATCCTTCAGGATCGCCTCGCAGACGGGAATGGCCGCCTGCCTTATCGCGCGTGCCTGCGAGGGATGGGCTGATGTTGCAAAGGCTTTTGCTTCTTCGATCAGCCTGCTTGCTGCGTCAAACCTTTCCATGCGCACCAGCGCCAACATCCAGTGCGGCAAGGTAAAGGCATTGGAACAATCACCGCCGCGCTTTTCTGCCTTGTCAGCCAGTTCGCACCAGCGCTCGCCCGTAGCAACACCGGCCAGCTCCAGCCGGTACAGCATCGAAACCGCATTCTGCACATCGATGTAGAGATCGGGCATTTGCATCGTCAATTCGGAATCGAGTTTGCGAAAACGTTGATCGAAAAGATCCAGAACCGCATCGAATTCGCCGCCGTCATAATGGAACAATGCCTGATGCCACCACAGGTGATGCAGCAGATTGTTGCCACCATCCCACAGATGTTGCAGCGAGCCCAGCAAGGCCAGACCTTCCCTGCCCCGTCCCTGCATTTCGTAAGTGTGGGCAATGGCATGCGTTGCCCAGATATCGCCCGGGTCTATGCCGATGGCCGTGCGGCCTGCATGTTCTGCAATCACATATGAACCACATTCCTCATGCGCGAATGCACGGCAGGCATGAACGGTTGCAACACCGGGCAGATCGAATGTCCAGTGCGGCAGCACCCGCTCGGCATGGGACAGCATGGCTTCGGGGCGGCCAAGCCAGAAGCCGAGAAAATGGTGCATGCGGAAGGCAAAAATGTCGCGCGGCCAGCGTGTGCCTATGTCTTCCCAAACTGCCATGGTGGAATCGAAATCGCCCGCAACCCATGCTTCAAGCGCCGCCAGATGCATTTTCTCGCGCTCGTTTGCATGGGCGGCATATTTTCTAGCATCGCCCAGACATTTGCGGATGAAATCCATATTGTTCGAATTGAACGCGCCCATGGTGAAGGCACCGCGCATGATATGGGCCATCGGGCATTCACCATCCACGGTGAGCAATGCTTTCAACCGCTGCGACGTATCGTTCCGGTTGCGAACATATCCATCAATCACATGATCATAGGCATTGGCCGCCGCCTGTGAGGCACAGGTAAGTTGCAATCCATGAGCGTCAGAAAACATGCAAGCCGTCTTGTGTTGGGGCGGAGGCAAGCACGATCATGCGGCACGTGAAAGCCTGTGGCAATCTGTGTTGCCGGCAATGGTGATCAATTCATGCGTGAAGCCGAACGACCGCGTTCAATCGGCACTGGGCAAGCGGCGAATGGTGAATTCGATGTCACCGTCGGCAAGCTCCCGCCAGAACTCGATCTCGGTCATGTAGGCAGCTTTGGGATATTTGCCGAACCATTCGCGCGCCATCGCTCGTGCTTCCAGCCGCGGCAGGCGATAGGTCTGGCGCTTCCACATGTCGGAGATGGTGTTGGTGCGCGAATCCCGCTTGCGGCGTGCATGCGCACGCGCAATATCGCGCGGTGAATTGCGGACCGTATCCATACGCCACTCCTGTACGGGGAGAATTTAGCGCGAAGCTCGGCCTATGGCGAGTTTTTAGCGCGATCGCCCTGCAAGGCGGCGTCCAGCAGATTGCCCAGGGTCTGCGGGTCTTTGGGAAAGCCCGCACGAATCCACAGTGCTTGCAGGCGTTTAAGCATCGCGCCCAGCGCCGGGCCGCTGGGCACACCGCGCTGCATCAGGTCCGATCCTGTGAACGGCAGGCGCGGCTCGGGCGTATCGCGCAGGAAAGCAAGGGCCGATTGCCAGTCCGTCACTTCATGGCCACCGGCATCACCGGCTTGCGCCAGCAACAACCCGTCCATTGCCGCACGCCGGCCATGCAGAAACAAAAAGCGCACGAGATCGGTCTTGCCGGGCAAGGCATTGTCGCGCGGCAAGGCCCGCGCAGCTTTTACAGCCTGGTTGAGGCGCACCCTCTGCAGGTTGGAAAGCCGCAACAAATCCTGCAGGCGCTCGGCGTCTTCTTCCACCAACACCGCCAGCGCGCCCAGCCGCAGCGTCGCATCGGGCGGCAGGTTTTGCAGAGCTTCCACCCGCCCAAGCGTGCGCAGATGCAAAACCTGCGGCACTCCACCAATCAATGGGCCGAGCAGGCCGGCATCGGCCATTTCTTCCGTCGCGTCGAAAACGCGCGGTGCCTCCAGCATCTTCATCAGCTCTGCGCCGACACGCTCGCGCGACAGTCCCGCCAGACCCCGCCTGCCAGCAATCGCTGCAGCAAGACCCTCACGATCAACAGGCCCTTCACCATAGGCTGCATGAAACCGGAACAGCCGCAGGATGCGCAGATAATCTTCTGCAATACGTTGACGCGCATCGCCGATAAAGCGAACCCTGCGCAACTTCAAATCTTCAAGCCCGCCAACGTAATCATACACGCGGGCCTGCGCATCGACATAAAGTCCGTTCATCGTGAAATCGCGCCGTTGCGCGTCGTGCTCGAAACTGCGTCCGAACTGTACGACGGCGCGCCGTCCATCGGTTTCCACATCTTCGCGCAACGTGGTGACTTCGTAAGGCGCGCCTTCGCAGATGATCGTCACAGTCCCGTGCTCGATACCCGTTGGCACAACGCGCAGATTCGGCGGCACTTGCGCGCGCCATTGTCGTTTCCGGCAAGGCCGTTGTAGCCAGATCGACATCGCGCACAGCTTCACCAAGCAGGGCATTACGCACTGCGCCGCCGGCAATGCGTGTTTCCTCGCCTTCGCCGTTCAGGCAGGCAAGAACGCGCTGCAGGCTTTTATCGTTGAAGAAAACAGCATCCAGCAATTTGCCGTCGACAATCCGTGACGCCGGTCCAGCCTCCGCCATCAGCGATAATGCCTTTCCCACATGCGCCGGATGATGCCTGCAGTGACGCCCCAGATGAGACGGTCATCATAGGTCATCGCCCAGCTTTCCCGCGTCACACCATCACGTTCCCAACGGTGACGGAACTGGTTGGCTTCGCTCATCAGAAACGACAGCGGCACTTCAAATGCCTCATCGACTTCATGTGGATTGATCGTAAGACTAAACCCCGGACGCACCATCGCCACAACCGGGATGATCCGGTATCCGGTTCCCGACTGATACGGATCGAGATAGCCGAGCGTCTCCACATGGGTATGCTCGAGACCGATTTCCTCATGCGCCTCGCGCAAGGCAGTATGCGCCGGGCTTGCGTCTTCGACATCCATGCGTCCGCCGGGAAATGCAACCTGCCCGGCATGATTGCGCAACTTGGATGTTCGCTGCGTGAGCAGCACATGCACCCCGTCGTCATGGGCCACCAGCGGAAAAAGCACCGCTGCCGGCATTGCTTTCACAGGCGCAAGCGACAAGTCCGGGTTGAGCGCGTGATCGCCCTGGGGCGGCCAGATCGGTGCATCGAAAACATCGGCCGGCAGATCGAACGTCAGCGCTCCGCGCAGGCGTTGCACTGCTTCGGCCGGTGAAAATGGTGCATGCCCGTCTTGTGTCATCAATCCGTACCAAACCCGTTTTGCAAATCTTCAAGACCGGCGGCAGGCGCCATCGCAAAAAATGTCCCCTGCGAAGCGACGCCGAACATCTCCTGCCCGTCAACCTCGCGCGTCTCGCCGATCTCTACAAGATCATAGAACAGCGGCCGGCTGACAAGCGCCCACAGGTCTGCCCGCACTCTTATATAGGGTTTGACGCCTCCGGCTGCCCCGGCTTCAAAGCGTATGGGATTGTCAGGCCCTGCATGCACCCAATCGTCCACATTCGTACGGAAAGCCAGCATTTGCCCCTGGCCCTGCGTTTCGCGCGCCATCTCGACGGCCAGGAACGGGGCATCCTCCACGTCAACCGAAACTTTTTCGACCGGCGTCACCAGCACGTGTCCGTCACGATCCTTGCGCAGGATTGAAGCAAACAACTTGACCAGCGGCAGACGGCCAATCGGCGAGCCTTGATAGAACCAGGTTCCGTCGCGGGCGATTTGCATGCCGATGTCACCGCAATGGGGCGGATTCCATAAATGCACCGGTGGCAATGTCTTGCCACCTGATTTCCGGGCCGCCCTGGCCAGACCCTCCAGGCCAGATGCTGCCTTGTTGCTGTCGCCAATCCCGGACATTACCGTAATTTCACTTTCACCTACCGTATTCCGCCATAATATCGCGCGAAGGGTTGAGGATAACACCCCGTCTCCAGGAAAAGTGAACCCAGGCCAATCGACAATCCCGGAATCCGCCCTACACTCTCCCTATCATCTAATCGCACGCGGCAGCCGCTAAAACTTGCCCAATGCTGCCCCAGGAGCAAATATGAGCCCGACGCCAGGACATAATACCGCGCCGCAATCGCCGTCTGCACCAACATCGCTCGAAGATGCGGTCATGCGCCAGGCGGAAGCCGCGCTTGAAAAAGTCGCAGCGGCCCGCTCCAGCATCGGTACGGTTATTTTCGGCCAGCAGAAGGTTGTCGAGGAAACCCTCGTAACCCTGATCGCCGGTGGCCACGGCCTGCTCGTCGGCGTTCCCGGTCTGGCAAAAACCAAACTCGTGGAGACCCTGGGCACCGTGCTTGGCCTCGACACCAGCCGCGTCCAGTTTACGCCCGACCTGATGCCGGCCGATATTCTGGGGTCGGAAATCATGGAAGAGGACGCCAGCGGCAAGCGGGCATTCCGCTTCGTGCGCGGACCGATTTTTGCCCAGCTCCTCATGGCAGACGAAATCAACCGCGCCAGCCCCCGCACCCAGTCCGCACTGCTGCAGTCCATGCAGGAATATCACGTCACTGTTGCAGGCGAACGCCACGACCTTCCGCGTCCGTTTCATGTGCTGGCAACCCAGAACCCGCTGGAACAGGAAGGCACCTACCCGCTGCCCGAAGCCCAGCTCGACCGCTTCCTGATGCAGATCGACGTGAACTATCCCAGCCGCGAAGCTGAAAAGCGCATCCTCATTGAAACCACCGGTGAAAAGGACGCAAAACCGTCCCGCGCCATGAGCGCGGACGATCTGGCGAGCATCCAGCGTCTGGTGCGCCGCATGCCGATCGGCGACCGCATTGTCGAGACGATCCTTGATATTGTCCGCGCCGCCCGCCCCGGCGAAGGCGATGCCGCGATCACGAAACACATTGCCTGGGGCCCCGGGCCGCGTGCCGCTCAGGCCTTGATGCTGGCAAGCCGCGCACGCGCATTGGTGGGTGGCCGCCTGTCGCCGTCATTGGATGATGTGTCCGCCCTTGCCGAGCCGGTTCTCAAACACCGCATGGCCTTGACCTTCGCCGCCCGCGCCGAAGGCCAGACCATCTCCGGCGTCATTGGCCGCCTGATCGAGCGGATCGGCTGACACCATGGCCGAAGCCTGGCTTCTGGAAGGTGACGACACAGCGATAGGCGCCGTGCATCAGCACGATGCGCTTGATCTGGCGCGCCGGCTGCCATCCTTGCTGGTGGCGGCAAAAGAGGTCGCATCCACCGTCATGTATGGCGTCCATGGGCGCAGGCGCGCAGGCGTCGGTGAAACCTTCTGGCAGTTCCGGCCCTTCGTCATGGGCGAGCCCGCCCAGCGGATCGATTGGCGGCGTTCGGCAAGGGATGACCGGGTTTATGTACGCGAACGCGAGTGGGAAGCCGCTCATACCATCTGGATCTGGCCCGACCGCTCCCTGTCCATGGCCTACAGGTCTTCGCTTGCAAGCCAATCGAAACTCGACCGCGCGCTGATCCTGGCTCTGGCCTGTGCCGACCTTCTGGTGCGTGGCGGCGAGCGCGTAGGCATACCCGGCCTGACCCGGCCCGTTGCAGCGCGCAACATCACCGAACGCCTTGCCCAGGCCCTGACCGAAGAGGCCTCGCGCCCCGGCCATGTGCCCGCAGAATTGCCGCCGGCTACCGAGCTTGCCCCGCGCACCCAGGCCATCATCATCGGCGACCTGCTTTCCGATCCTGCCGAAATCGAAAAGACCGTTCACGGCATGTCATCGCGCGGCGCCCTCGGCCATGTTGTCATGATCGCCGATCCGGTCGAGGAGACCTTTCCTTTCACCGGCCACACCGAATTTCTCGATGTCGATTCGACGGCGCGATTGCGCGTTGGCGAAGCACAGACATTTCGCGCCGAATACGAACAGCGGCTGGCAGCGCATCGCGACGCCATACGGTCGATTTGCCGCTCGCGCGGCTGGACTTTCGCAGTCCATAGAACAGACCGGCCTGCGTCCCAGGCCTTGCTGAATCTTCGCATGCTGTTGGAAGCCGGCCACGGCGGCGTTTCGGGTTCCGGAAGCGGGAGTGCAGCCTGATGCTCGGTCTTCCGCTGGCCTTCAGCGCTCCACTGGTTCTGGGCGCCCTCGTCGCCCTGCCGGTCCTGTTTTACTTGTTGCGGCTTACACCGCCGCGTCCACGGCAGATTTCCTTTCCGCCGCTGAAGCTCATTCTCGATCTGCGCCCGAAGGAAGAAACACCCGCACGCACGCCCTGGTGGTTGCTGGCGCTTCGCCTCCTGCTGGCAGCATTGATCATCCTTGCTATGGCGGGGCCGATCTGGAATCCACCGCCGCAAGGGGAAGGTGGCCGCGGCCCGCTCCTTGTGCTGCTTGATGACGGCTGGCCATCGGCCACCCAATGGGACCGCCGCACGACCTCTGCAACGCAGGCCATTCAGGCCGCCGCACGTCAGAGCCGCACCAGCGCGCTTCTGGCCATGTCCGAAGGTGGACGCGAGATTCAACTCGCCGATCCGCAAGCGACCGTTGAGCGGCTGCGCGCCATGCAACCGGTTCCATACGCGCCCAACAAGCTCGATACGCTGGGCCCCGTGCGCACATTCATCGCCGCCAATCCAACCGCGCAGATATTATGGATTTCCAGCGGCATCGAAAGCGGCAATACGCGCAAGTTTGCCGAAGGTTTGCGCACCGCCGCCGGTGATCGCTCCATTCGCGTGCTGCTCGCGGACCAATCGCCTGTCGCGCTTGTGTCTGCAGACAATGCACCGGGATCGCTGGAAGTCACCTTGCGCCGCGCCGGCCCCGATGCAAGCGCTGCAGGCAAGCTGAGAGCCTATGACCTGAAAGGCTTGTCTGTCGGCGAAACCACTTTTGCTTTTGGCGCTTCAAACGAAGCCAAGGCAACATTCGAATTGCCGATTGAACTGCGCAATGAAATCGCGCGCGTACAGATTGAGGGCGAACGCACGGCAGGTGCCGTGACTTTGCTGGATGCACGCTTCAAGCGCCGCCGCATTGCGGTTCTGTCCGGCGCAACCGCCGATACCGCGCAACCCCTGCTCGCACCAACCTATTACCTGACGCGTGCGCTGGCGCCCTTCGCGGATGTGCGCGAACCACGCGCGGTCAACCGGGACGCCGTACTGGTTGCACTGGAAGACAAGCCGTCCGTGATCGTGCTGGCCGATGTCGGCACGATATCGCGCGAGGCCGAGGAAGCCCTCGGCAAGTTCATCGATGATGGTGGCGTGTTGCTGCGCTTTGCAGGCACACGGCTGGCTGCGGCGCGAACCGATCTGGTGCCGGTGCGCCTGCGCCAGGGTGGACGTGTACTGGGTGGCGCCCTGTCCTGGGACCAGCCACGCAAACTGGCTCCCTTCGAACGCGGCTCCCCCCTCTACGGCCTGCCGGTGCCGGCGGAAGTAACCGTTCTCCGTCAGGTTCTGGCCGAGCCCGAGACAGGCCTGCCCGGCAAGACCTGGGCAACCCTCGACGATGGCACGCCGCTCATTACGGCTGTGCGCCGTGGCAAGGGCGTGATTGCGCTGGTGCATGTGACCGCTGACACGACATGGTCCAACCTTCCGCTGTCTGGCCTGTATGTTGAAATTCTGCGCCGTGTCGTTGCGCTTGCCGGCGAAGCTGCGCAGGGCGAGGCGAGTGGAACAGACAATAGCGCTGGTGGACAAAAACCGATTGCAAGCGAAACCGCGTCCCCGACCCGGCTGTTGAATGGATTTGGCGACCTGGGCAATCCGCCCGTGACAGCCAAGCCGATTCCGGTCAACTATAGGGGCGAACCGAACCGCGATCACCCTCCGGGCTTCTATGGCCCGCCCGAGGCCCTTGTCGCGCTCAACACGCTGAAGCCCGATGCAAAGCTGGCCAAGGTCAATCTGTCAGGACTGAACATGGAAACCATAGCGCTGCAACCATCCGCGCCAGTGGATATCAGGCCCTGGATCATCGCGCTTGCCCTGCTTCTCTTCCTGCTTGATGCACTGGCCTCGATCTGGCTGGCAGGCGGCCTGCGGCGTGGGCCGCGCCGGACAAGACAAAGCGGCGCAATCGCTGCCGCCGTGATTGGCGCTGCCACATTGCTGCTGCTGGCCGGCATGCCGGACGCACGCGCCCAGCAAACACCTGCAGCCGCAGCCAAAACGCCCCCGGCGCGCCAGGCGGACAACCGCCAACTGACAGATCAGGAACGCAAGTCCACCCTGCAGACCCGTCTGGCCTATGTGCTGACCGGCGATAGCGAAGTGGATCGCGCCAGCCAGCTTGGCTTGCGCCGCGTGTCTTTGGCTCTGGGCGCACGTACCGCCCTGACTGCCGGCGAACCGATGGGCGTGAACCCGGCGCGTGATGAACTCGCCTTTTATCCGCTGCTCTATTGGCCCATCGTTGCGGGTAAGCCGCAACCGCCAGCCGAGGCTGTAACCCGCCTCAAGGCTTTCATGAAAAATGGCGGCACAGTGATCTTCGACACCCGCGATGCGCCACGCAATCGTCCCGGGGACGTGCCCACCGCGGAAACCGCATGGCTCAGGCAATTACTGGCGGGCGTTGACGTTCCCGAGCTGGAGCCCGTGCCGCGCGACCACGTCATCACCAAGACCTTTTATCTGCTCGACAAGATTACCGGCCGCCATTCGGTTGGCCAGACATGGATCGAGGCTTTGCCCCCGGCGGACAAGGATCAGGGCAATCGCCCGGCCCGCGCAGGGGATTCTGTCTCTCCCGTCATCATCACGTCCAATGACCTGGCTGCGGCCTGGGCCCATGACGAAAGCGGAAGCGCGCTCTATCCCATGGAATCGGGCGGAATGCGCGAACGCGAATTTGCCCTGCGCAGCGGCGTCAACATGGTGATGTACACACTGACCGGCAATTACAAGGCCGATCAGGTCCACGCACGCGATATTATCGAACGGCTCGGACATTGATCGTTCGGCAGGATTGCGCGCGGGAGCGTGCAAATACCGCAGTTGCCACTGCATAGTTTGGAACCGGACACGCGATGACACAGTTCAACATTTCTGTCGCACCGCTCCTGCCATGGCCGTTGCTCATCGCACTGGCTATCGGCGCTGTGGCGATTGTTGCGCTCGGACTTTATTCATCTCGCCGCGGAACATGGTTGCGTGCGCTGGGTCTGGCGCTGATCCTGTTCGCCCTGACCGACCCTTCGCTCGTGCGCGAAGACCGTACGCCGCTCAAGGACGTGGTCGCGGTCGTTGTCGATGAAAGCGAAAGCCAGAAAATAGGCCCACGCGCTGCGCAGACGCAAAAGGCCCGCGAGCAGATCGAAGCCTCGCTGAATGCGCTCGGCAATATCGAAACCCGTTTTGTTACCGCTGGCGGAAACAACACCAATAATGACGGTACGCGTCTGTTCAACGCGCTGACCAGCGCCCTGTCCGATGTTCCACCCGATCGGATCGGCGGCGCCATTCTCATCACCGATGGTGTTGTGCATGATATACCTGCAGCAGCGGCACAACTCGGGTTCAAGGCGCCACTCCACGCTTTTGTTACCGGACGCGAAGGCGAGCGCGACCGCCGCATAGAGCTGGTGGAAGCCCCGCGCTTTGGTCTGGTCGGGAAGGACCAGACCATCACCGTGCGCGTCCATGATACCGCCAGGACGCCAGAACCTATTGATCTGGTCGTCAAGCGCGATGGAACACAGGTTGCACGTCATCGCGCCAGCGCCGGCGCCCTTGTCCGCGTCCAGGTGCGCGTGGAACACGGCGGCCCCAATGTGATCGAACTGGATGTGGAACCGCTGAAAGACGAACTCACCGCTCTCAACAACAAGGCGGTCGTCACCATCGAAGGTGTGCGCGACAAGTTGAAGGTGCTGCTGGTATCGGGAGAGCCGCATGCAGGCGAACGCATGTGGCGCAACCTTCTGAAGTCCGACGCCAACGTAAACCTCATTCACTTCACCATCCTGCGCCCGCCGGAAAAGCGCGACGGAACTCCCATCAACGAACTGTCGTTGATTGCCTTTCCGACAGCCGATCTGTTTGGGCGCAAGATCAAGGATTTCGATCTGATCATTTTTGATCGTTATTCCAACCAGACAATCCTGCCGCCGTTGTACTTCGAGAACATTGTCCGCTTCGTGCAGGATGGTGGTGCGTTGATGATGGCCGTTGGACCCGACTATGCAACAACCGAAGGACTGTTCTATTCGCCGCTGGGCGCGATTGCACCGGCTCGTCCGACCGGACAGCTGATCGAACGCCCTTTCCGCGCAACCATTACCGAAACCGGCCTGAAACATCCCGTCACGCGCGGGTTGCCAGGCGCGGAGGTTTCACCGCCGAACTGGAGCGAATGGTTTCGTCTGGTGGGCGCCAGCACATCGCGCGGCGTGCCGGTCATGTCCGGTGCAGGCAATTCCCCGCTTCTGGTTCTGTCGCGGGAGGGCAAGGGCCGCGTCGGCCTGTTGCTGTCCGATCAGATATGGCTCTGGGCCCGCTCTTTCCGCGAAGGTGGCCCCCATCTTGAACTCACGCGCCGGGTCGCCCATTGGCTGATGAAGGAGCCGGAGCTGGAGGAAGAGGCCTTGCGCGCTTCCGCCAGGGGCACGGAAATTTCAATAACCCGCCAAAGCCTCAAACCGGATGTTCCTCCGGTTACCCTGACGTCTCCGTCGGGCAAGACACAGACACTGACGTTGACCGCTGGCGAACCGGGCTTGAGCCGGGCAAACATCAAGGTCACCGAACTCGGGCTTTATAAGTTGAGCGATGGAACACTCAACGCGCTCGTGAATGTCGGGCCGGAAAATCCGCGCGAGTATCGGGAAGTTGTTTCGTCGCTGGAAAAACTGGAGCCACTGGCAAAGGAAACCGGTGGAACCGTTCGCCGTATCGGGCTTGCAAGCGGCGATGAAATTTCCATGCCGCGTTTTGCAGCCATGCGTAACAGTCCCGTATACGGCGGCTCCGATTACATCGGCATAAAGCGCACCGGCGCAAGTGTGGTAACCGGGATAGGCGTTGCACCACTGGCAATCGGCTTTCTCGGCTTGCTTGCATTGCTCGGCTCGATACTCGCCGGATGGCTCTGGGAAGGTCGCCAGAAACGGGCTTAATAATTTGTTTCGGGCTATTGTTTCTTAAAGCGAGTTATTACCCTGAAATATCGTTACTGGATTCATATCCAGAGGCGAGAATTCGCCTTTGCCCCGTCTCGAGGCCATGATAAAGAAGCACGCAATGGGGGCTAATAAGCTTTTTCAAAAGCACAAATAAAAATGTGAACTGGCTGAAGCGGGGACGCTGCAACAGCTGGACCGGATCCGGAGAAACCGGATGCGTCAATACCGGGGTGATCCGCGCAGAGGGTGCGTTCATTTCCGGAACCTGGTGGCAGGAGCGTGGGAAGGGTGCCCGGCGCGCGCTGTCAAGAAATCATCCTTACACTTTCACAGGCCGGCAAGACCGCACATGGTCGACGTACGTTCAATCCCGAGGAAGGCCGCGGCTGCGCGCGCGCAAGCGAGAAACTATTGGCTCGCAGCGCTCGTATGTTTTTTCATGCAGCTCTTCCCGGTCATCAGCGTATCGGACGAATTGCGTGTTGAGCCTGCCCTTCAATCAAAATTGGTTTTTGTAGCGAGCGATGTTGCCCGCCAGGATGACAACCGCACGGCTTTGCCGCAGGCTGACAAACCCTGCCTTTACTATAACGTCGAAAAGACGAAGTTTGCTCAGGTTCGCACGGCGCTCCCGGAGGGCGCCGTTATCTGCCCCTATCTGGCAACGGGCCCGCCCGGCTCGCTCTGAGCTATCATTATTCCAACCCTTCATTCGCGAGTGAAGCTGTTCCCGATGGAAGCAGCTCCCGCAACACGATCCAGAATGGCATGCCGGCTAGGGCGCTCCGTTCCGGACAGTGGAACTTTAGGCATCCCGTCACGGGATCAAGAAAGTAAATCACGATGGAAGACGTACATATGCTAGCGGCGGCCGGACAGGCCTTTGTGACGCTTATGGACCCATACCGGCTCATGCTGCTCTTCGGCGGCTGTGTCATGGGTCTTATCCTCGGCATTCTGCCGGGCATTGGCGGTCTCGCCGGCCTTGCCCTGCTGTTGCCATTCACCTTCAACATGGACCCCTATGCGGCTTTCGCCCTGCTCCTCGGACTGGGTGCAACTGGCGCAACGGGTGACCCCATCCCCGCCATTCTGTTCGGTGTTCCCGGCGGCGCGGGTTCGGCGGCAACCGTTCTCGACGGTCTGCCAATGGCCAAGCGCGGTGAAGCTGCGCGCGCGCTGTCAGCTGCCTACATGTCGTCGCTTCTTGGCGGCCTGTTCGGCGCAGCCCTGATGGCCGTGTGTATCCCGATCCTGCGGCCCATGATGTTATACATAGGCTCGCCCGAACTACTGGCCTTTGCGGTCTTTGGTATCTCCATGGTCTCGGTTCTTGCCGGCAGCGCCCCGCTGCGCGGTCTGGCCGCGGCCTGCCTGGGTATCATGATCGCCATGGTCGGTTCCGATCCGCAGACCGGCACCCTGCGCTGGACCATGGATACGCTGTATCTGTGGGAAGGCGCTCCGCTGGTCCCGATCGTGCTCGGCATCTTCGCGCTTCCTGAACTTTGCGATCTTGCCATCACCCGCACCGCCATCGCCGCTGATGCCAAGCAGCTCCAGACATCCTGGGCCGGCATGCGTCAGGGCGCCAAGGACTGCTTCATTCATTGGTGGCTGATCATCCGTTGCTCGTGGATCGGTGCTTTTCTTGGCGCGGTTCCCGGCATCGGCGCGCTCGATCATCGACTGGGTTGCCTATGGCCATGCACTGCGCACGGAAAAGGGCGCTCAGCAGACCTTCGGACGCGGCGACGTTCGCGGCGTTATCGCAGCGGAAAGCTCCAACAACGCCAAGGAAGGCGGCGCGCTCGTGCCGACTGTTGCCTTCGGCGTTCCCGGCTCGTGCCTCCATGGCGATCCTGCTTGGCGCATTCATGATCCATGGCCTTGTGCCGGGACCGGACATGCTGACCAAGAATCTCAACGTCACTTACGTGATGGTGTGGTCGTATTGCGCTGGCCAACATCGTTGGCGCCGGCCTGTGTTATCATGTTCAGCGGCCAGTTCGCGAAAATCGCGACCTTGCGCTACACGCTGATCATGCCGTCCGTGCTTGGCATCATCTATATCGGTGCATTCGAAGGCTCGCGCAACTGGGGCGATCTGTGGACGCTGTTGTTCTTCGGCGTTCTCGGCTGGACCATGAAGCAGCTGAAATGGCCGCGGCCGCCGTTGATTCTCGGCTTCGTGCTCGGCGACATCATCGAGCGCTACATGTTCATCTCGATCCAGCGCTACGGCTACGACTGGCTGTTCCATCCGATCGTTGTCGTCCTGTTCGCCATGTCGGCTCTTGGGTCTGATCCGTCCGTTCCTGCAGGACGTCAAGATCCATGGCGGCATGAAGAAGATGTTCACCGATTTCAACAGCACGCCGAAGCTGTCATTGAAGCAATTGTTCTACGTCTTCATGTTCGCCGTCATCGGCTACATGTTGTACGAAGCACATGAGTGGAACATGGCCGCCAAGATTATCCCGCTCATCGTCGGTTACGGCGCGACTATCTATTCTGGCAATCAGCCTGTTCAACGACATGTTCCGCAAGTCCGGGGCGACAGCCGATCTGGGTCTTGCCGCCGCGGCCCAGAAGGAAATCGAGCAGAAAATCCACATGGACATCGATTCCGGCACCAGTGAAATGCCGCAAAGCCTCGTCATTGCACGCGCTGCCGGCTTCTTCGGCTGGCTGCTGGCCTTCATGTTCTCGATGTGGGCGATCGGCCTGATCCCGACGGTTCCGATTTTCGTCATCGCGCTCATGCGCCTCGAAGGTAACGAACCGTGGCGGCTGGTGCTGCCGCAGGCGATCATCCTGCCGATCTTCATCTGGCTCGTATTCGACCAGCTGCTGACCATTCCCTGGCCGCAAACATTGCTCGGCGAATGGATACCGGCACTCAAGGGCGTCATTCCTTCGGTCTGACGATCCTGAACTGCAATCTGGAAACGGCCGGGCTATTGCCCGGCCGTTTTCTTTTCAGGAAAAACCGCATCAATCGCGCTCGGTTTATATCGAATTACGATTTTATTTTCGCTGCAAGCGTGCTTGCCGTCAGTTCCTGCAGCTCCCATACTCGTGCAGCACAATCAGGAAGCAGCAATGACATTTTTTTCGCGCGTTTCGGCAAAGACAAAAACCACTGCGATCGCGCTTGCCATGTTGGCAATGACGCCAGCCCATGCTGCTGACACCGTCAATCTTGCGGCCACCAGCAACAGCGGCGATGTTGCCCTGTACTACGCAATCGACAAGGGACTGCTGGCCGCCGTCGACATCGAGGCAAAGCTGATCACCTTCGATACAGGGGCACGCATGGTGCCCGCGCTGGCGACCGGCGAGCTTGATATAGGCACCATTCCCGGCAGCGCAGCGATCTACAATTCCAAGGCGCGTGGCATCAACAATCGCATCGTTGCCGATCGCAGCCGCTCCGCGCCGGGCGACATGTACCAGACGCTCATGATCCGCAAAGACATAATGGAGTCAGGCCGCTTCAAATCATACGCCGACCTGAAGGGCCTGAAGATCGCAGTGGCCGCGCCCGGCATAAGCATCCTGTCCATCGTCAACGAAGCCGCAAAGAAGGGCGGCCTGAAATACGCCGATGTGGAAAAGGTTTTCATTCCCCTGCCACAACAGGTTGCAGCTTTCCGCAACAAGGCCGTCGATGGCTCTATCATGATCGAACCTTTCGCGACGTTGATCACCGCAAATGGCGATGGCGTTCGCTTTGCCTCAACCAACGATTTTAATCCCGATGGCCAGTTCACCTATATGGTCTTCAGTGAAAAATTCGCGCGCGACAAGCCCGATATCGCCCGGCGATTCATGAAAGCCTATATCCTTGCGCTGCGCGCATTCAGTGATGCCGTAGAGAATGGCCGCTGGAAACATACCGAACACGCAAGCAACATGATCGGCGTACTGACGTCGCGTTTGAAAATTCCGGAAAAGCGCATCCGCGCCGCCTTTCCCCATTCCGTCGATCCCGATGGACGGGTCAATGTGAAGGGCATGGAACTTGAACTGAAATTCTTCAAGGAACACGGGCTGGTGAAGTCACCCAATATCCGCGTGCGCGATGTCGTCGATCTGCAATATGTTGACGCTGCGCTGAAGGATCTGGGTCCCTACAAACGCCAGCCCTGAACCAAACGGCTATTTGGGGCGCACGATCTCGATCATCAGCCGCGTGAGCGGCGCCGCGCGCGGGACTTCAAAATTGTCGATCCAGATATCGATGAATTGCGGCGATCCATCGCCCTTCTTTTTCCAGTGCGCATAGGCGGTGGCTTCCCAGACACCTTCGGCTCCCGAAAACCCTGTCTCACGCCGCACACGGCCGATGTCCTCAATGGCCATCTTGCCCGGGATGTGCACGTGAACCATCAGCCGGATTGCATCGCTGTAGACGCACGAATTGACGATCAACCGGTGATCTTCCAGGCGATTCTGAAATCCGTGGCTTGTCTCGCCCGCAGCAATCTCTGCACTTTGCAGATGCGTAAAGCCCAGATCACGCGCCTCATCCATGAGCGTTTCATGATCTTTCGACAGGGCATTGGCCAGCGCTATGGCATCGCGGACGTAACTTTCCACTTCGGAAGGTTCGTACAATCCCCGGCGCGGCTGCGATTTCTGCAAAAGGCCGTTTGTACCACCACGATTGCCGAAAAAGGTTCCAAACAGCGAACCGAACAGGGTATTTTTGTTACGATCAAACATCACTCACCATGCCCGCGAAATCTTGCCGCCGACGCCATCCAGCGCGCCTTCAGTCAATTCACACACCAGCAACCGTGCAGGATCGACAGGCCCGGGCATTACGAAACGGCCCATGGGCGCAGGCTTGAACCCCACTTTGGCGTAAAATGGTGCATCCCCGACCAGCAACACCAGCGTGTGGCCTGCAGCCTTGGCTGCGCTCAGCGAGCGCTTGATGAGAGCCTCGGCTATGCCGCGTGAGCGAAACGAAGGATCCACCGTCAACGGCCCCAGCAGCAGAGCCCGCTGCGCTCCAGCCATGATCGGGGTGATGATGTTGGAGCCAACCAGAAATGTCCCGACATGGGCGACAAATGACAATGTATGATCCGCCGCCACACCCTCGCGCAAACGATAGGCTGTGCGCGCAAACCGCCCCGGACCGAATGCCCTCTCGTCCAGACGGATAACCTGCGGCCAGTCGCCTTCCTTCAGCGGGCGCAGTTCAAGCGCCGGCAAGGCCGGTGCGGCTTCTACGTTGGTATCCGGATTATTGCCGGGAGATACAGGTTCGCTCATCGCCCGCTCCAATAAAGGATAGAGCGCCCCGGCACAATAGTTGGCGGCTACGGACCGATTGAGCCGGCCTCATGTGACGTGCAAGCTACAGCCCGCAGGCCGATAATCCCGGAAAATCATCCGGACGCCGTCCCAAAGGCCAGGTGAATTTGCGATCAGCCGGATCGATGCGCACATCGTTGATGCTTGCTTCCCGGCGAACCATCAGCCCCTTGTCATCGAATTCCCATTGCTCGTTACCGTGCGAACGATACCATTGGCCGCTATCATCGTGCCATTCATATGCAAAGCGCACCGCTATGCGATTGTCGGTGAAGGCCCAGACCTCCTTGATGAGCCTGTACTCAAGTTCGCGTTGCCATTTGCGCTCCAGAAATGCGGCGATCGCGTCCCTGCCCTGAAAGAATTCGGCACGATTGCGCCACTTGCTGTCCGCAGAATAGGCCATCGAGACACGCACGGGATCGCGGCTGTTCCACGCATCTTCTGCCATGCGCGCCTTTTGCGCTGCAGACTGAGCATTGAACGGCGGAAAAGGCGGCCGGGATTTAGGTTCCACCAAGAACTCCATGGCATTGCGGGAATGTTGATCCGGACATTTGCAGGATAGCACCGCCCGGCGCGGATTGTGCCGGGCGATCTTGTCCGGAGTTTATTTTTCCTTGTAGCCAAGCAGTGGAATGCCCTGCTCGGCGCCGTAATATTTGTACGGCAGGAACTTGCCGGACATGTTGATCTTCACGCGGTCGCCCTTTTCGTCAGGCTGGCGATCAATCGTCATGTCGAAGTCAATCGCCGACATGATGCCATCGCCAAACTCGTCCTCGATCAGCGCCTTGATTGCCGGTCCATTGACAAGGATCAGTTCGTAGAAGCGGTAGATCAACGGGTCGGTCGGCGGCATCTGCGTACCGCGCATGGGCACTTCGTTGAGCATGGCTTCTTCGCTCTTGTTGAGACCGAACAATGCCGCAGCCTTGGCCGCCAGAGGCTTGACCAGCTTCATCTGCCCGAGCAATGCGCCCGTCACCAGTATCGGCGACATTCCGCCAATTTCATCGCAGATGTGCTTCCAGCTCCAGCCCTTGTCGCGCTTGATGTCGAGAATTTTTTCAGTCAGTTCTTCACGCTTCATGGTATTTTCCTCTTTGGCTGTTCATGCAACTTTTCGGGATGGATCGTCATTCGTGCTGTCCTTGGTGGCAGGACGCGGCGCAGA
Organism: uncultured Alphaproteobacteria bacterium; assembly: GCA_963700795.1. Taxonomy (GTDB): domain Bacteria; phylum Pseudomonadota; class Alphaproteobacteria; order Rhizobiales; family Beijerinckiaceae; genus Terripilifer. Next base: position 103,391 of record CAVOYX010000004.1, read on the forward strand.
CATTGGGCGCACGAGTGGCGGTTTGCGCGGATCGTAATCGGCCGGCACGTTGTCCTTGAACGTGCGCGAGCCGCTGACCAGAAAGTCGATCAGGTGATTGCGCAGTCCATAATATCCCGGCTGCTTGTGCATGTTGATGCGATCGCGATCGCGTGGCATCGGGTTGACGACAACTTCGGCAACCATGGCGCCTGGACCATTGGTCATCAGCACGATCTTGTCGGCAAGATAGATGGCCTCATCAACGTCATGGGTAATCATGAATGTCGTCTGCCCGGTATCAAGACAGATGCGGCGCACTTCATCCTGCAGCGAACCACGCGTGAGCGCATCGAGCGCGGAAAACGGCTCGTCCATCAGCATGATCTTTGGCTGGATCGACAGCGCACGCGCAATGCCGACACGTTGCTTCATGCCGCCGGACAGCTCTGCCGGCCGTTTGTGCTCGCTGCCTTTCAGGCCCACCAGTTCGATGAACTGTCTGGCGTGCGCCTCAACCTCATGCCGGCTCCAGTTGCGCCAACGGGAGGACACCGCATAGGCAACATTGCCGAGAACCGTACGCCACGGCAACAACGCATGGCTCTGGAATATAACCGCACGGTCGAGCGAGGGTCCTTCGATGGCGATGCCGTCGACGATGGCGGCCCCTTCATCGGGCAGTTCGAGACCAGCCAGGATGTTGAGAACAGTCGTCTTGCCGCAGCCTGAATGTCCGATGATGCAAGAGAATTCTCCCTTTGCCATGGAAAACCACAGGTCGCGAAACACGGTCGTCGTCCCGCCACCGGGCGAGGGATAGTGCCGCGCTATCCCTTCGATTGAAATGAAACGATCGCTCATGACTTACTCCGGATACGTGACCATCTTGCCGGCCCGGGCCAGTAACTGATCGAACAGCATGCCCATGAGACCTATGACAAGAATGGAAGAGATGACGTTGGTGATTGAGAGATTGTTCCACTCATTCCAGACGAAATAACCAATGCCGGTTCCACCAACCAGCATCTCCGCTGCAACGATTACAAGCCAGGCAATGCCAATCGATATACGCATACCGGTCACGATGGTCGGCGCAGCCGCCGGCAATATGATCGTTAGCGCCTTGCGGATGGGGTGCACTTCCAGTGTACGCGCCACGTTCAGCCATTCCTTGCGTACGCTGGCGACACCGAATGCCGTGTTGATCATCATCGGCCACAAGGAACAGATGAAAATCACAAACACTGCCGATGTCATGGAATCCTTGATCGTGTAGAGCGCCAGCGGCATCCAGGCCAGTGGCGAAACCGGTTTCATCACCTGGATAAAGGGATCGAGTGCACGGCTCATCAAGGGCGACATGCCAATGAGAAATCCGATTGGAATGGCGACGATGACCGCCAGAAAATATCCCAGAAGTACGCGCCCGATGGAATAGGCAAGCTGGATGCCGATCCCCTTGTCATTGGGACCATTATCGTAAAACGGATGAGTGATATGAAACCAGAGCTTCGCGCCGACCTCGAGCGGACCTGGCATGGCCGACTTGCCCTGCGTTGCAGTCTTGCCCATGAGCTTCGCATATTCTGGATCCATGTCGGCGACCTGACCCGAGCCTTGCACTGCCAGGTGCCAGCCCACGATGAAGATCAGGAAAATAAACAACGACAGGATTGCCGAACGCATGTTCAGTGAAAGAACCATGATGTCTCTCTCGCGCGCCATGACAGCGGGTTAGCGTCCCGGCATTGCATGCAACACCGGGACAAAGGGCGCTTGCTTAACGCTTGATGGCAAAGCTCTTGACGTATTCTTCCGGCTTGTCCGGATCGAACGTCTTGCCCATGACGACGAACGTTTTGGTCGTTGCCTTGGGTGGCGTGAGACCGACTTCCTTCATCAGTTTTGCAGTATCCGTTGCCAGGTAGACCTGCTGCGCGACCTTCTTGTAATCGACGTCGCCCTTGATCTGTCCCCAGCGTTTCATCTGGGTAAGAATCCACACGGCGAAGGATTCCCACGGGAAAGGGTCGAAGTCGATGCGATCTGGAACCTTCTGCACCTTGCCAAGACCGTCGGCGAATGTCCCCGTCAGGACCTGTTCCACCACAGTGACCGGCTGGTTGAGATAATTCGCCGGTGCAATGGCTTTTGCAATTTCCTTGCGGTTCTCCTGCTTGGTTGCATAGGCAGTCGCATCGATGATGGCTTTCAGCAATGCTGCATAGGTATTGGGGGTCTTGGTCACGAACTCCTGGCTTGCAGCAAATGCGCAACAAGGATGCCGGTCCCAGATATCTTTCGACAGGATGTGGATAAAGCCGACACCATCATACACTGCACGCTGGTTGACCGGATCAGGCGCCAGAAAGCCGTCAATATTGTTGGCGCGCAGATTGGCCACCATTTCCGGCGGCGGCACGGAGCGGATTTGCACATCCTTGTCCGGATCGATTCCATGTTCTGCCAGATAGTACCGCAGCAGATAATTGTGCATGGAATAATCGAACGGCACGGCGAACTTGAAGCCTTTCCACGATTTGGGATCGCGCTTGTCCTTGTGCCGCATGGCCAGCGTGATCGCCTGGCCATTGATATTTTCCACCGCCGGCATCGTGTAGGGAATGGGGTTCGATCCCGCGCCGAGTGTGATCGCCAATGGCATTGGCGAGAGCATATGCGCTGCATCGTATTCCTTGTTCAGGGTCTTGTCGCGTACAACTGCCCAGCCAGCCGTTTTGATAACGTCTACATCCAGACCATGTTTCTTATAAAAACCCAGCGGTTGCGCCATGATGATCGGCGTCGCGCAGGTGATCGGAATGAAGCCGACTTTCAACTTGGTCTTTTCGATCTTGCCACCGGCAGCAAAAACATCTGTTGCGGTTGCCAATGGAAAGAAACTGGAGATGGCTGCGGCTGCTGTCGACCAGCCGACTGCACCAAGAAACGCACGTCTTTGCAAATCGTCCGGAAACACGGCACGCATCAGCGCCGATTGGACAACGCGCGTATATCGCTCTTCGTCGCCAGCAGGCACGGCGTCAACAGCTTCGGCTTTGAAAGTGCGGTCATGTTCTGCCTGCGATGCGTGCAGGCCGCAATTACACCCGCTGGTGAGTGCGGTCTTCGCATCGAATGGGTTGCGGAACATAGGCATGAGCTACTCCTGTTAGCATTCGTTGTTCGCCATCGAGTGACGGTGAATGCAGGAGCAATCGCCATGCCAATTGGAAGGATGCATTTTTTTACGTCAATGTGATGCGTATCGTGCCACAGGCAGATGAAGCAATTTGCAAGCTGCTCGCCAACGCGCCATAGCCTTGCGCGCGCGGCAGCTTGTGTGTTGACCGCTTTGCTGTTTCCTTTGACAAGGAAAAGAGTGCAATTTGCACGTAGTGCTTAAAAACAGGGCAGCCTTGCCTACCAAAGTCCGCGTGGTGGCTTGCCGGTGAGCACTTCATCAATACATTCGCGCGTCGCGCGCGCAGTGCCTTCGGGAAGTGCGGTCAGATCGAAAAAACCCGTCTCGACGATTTCCCAATCCGGTTTGCGCTCCCCTGTGATCTTGAAATTCCGGATCGTGTATAGGGCGACGTGGTCGCGACGGGAAAAGCGCGTGTTGTGATAGATCGCGTGGAGAACAGGTTCACCGGCAATTTCCACGCAACCTTCCTCTGCCAGCTCCCGCACGAGCGCCTGGCGCATGGTCTCGCCCGCCTCCACAGCCCCGCCCGGCAGGTGCCAGCCCGGCACATAGGAATGACGCACCAGCAATGCCCGGTTGTCGCCATCGATCACCAGACCGCGAACGCCCAGCGTCATGGGCCGGATGAAACGGGCCAGAAAATGCTGCCCATACATCAGGACATTGCTTACTCGGCGCATCGGTGGTCGCATAAACGCAATATCCTCGTCAGATGAGTCAGGGCCATCGGCGGCCACCCGGCCACTTTTTGCCGCAGGTGGCAACCCCGGGCTGGCAATATGCGTATAAGGTCTTTAGAAAAGTTCTAAAGCATGTGCCAGGCCCGGGCTGAAGGGTTCGTTTCGGAGGCTTTCCATTGAAGAATTTCTCGGATCTGACCGAGCGCGAAATTCTGGCCGTCGCCATCTCCTCGGAGGAGGAGGACAGCCGGATCTATCAGAGCTTTGCCGAAGATCTGACCGAGCGCTATCCGGCCTCGGCCAAGGTCTTCGTGGAAATGGCGGAAGAGGAAAAGCAGCACCGTCACGCGCTGCTGCAGATGTATGAGGAGCGTTTCGGGCCCAACCTGCCGCCCATCCGCCGCGAGGACGTGAAGGGCTTTCTCAAGCGACGCCCGGTCTGGCTGTCGAAGAACCTGCCGCTGGAAACGGTGCGCAAGGAAGCCGAGAACATGGAGTTCCAGGCAGCCCGCTTCTACCAGAAGGCCGCCGAGCGCACGACCGATGTCAACATCCGCAAGCTGCTGGGCGACCTGGCTGAGATCGAAAAGGACCACCGGCACACGGCCGGCAAGCTGGAAGCGGCGCATCTGACCGAGGACGCCCGCGAGGAAGAAGACGCCACCCGCCACCGCATGTTCGTGCTGCAATATGTGCAGCCCGGCCTCGCCGGCCTGATGGATGGCTCGGTCTCGACGCTGGCGCCGTTGTTTGCCGCCGCCTTCGCCACCCACAACAACTGGCAGACCTTTCTCGTCGGCATGGCCGCCTCGATCGGCGCGGGCATTTCCATGGGCTTTGCCGAGGCCCTGTCCGATGACGGCTCGCTGACCGGACGCGGCTCGCCGTGGCTGCGTGGCATGACCAGCGGCGTCATGACGACGCTGGGCGGCATCGGCCACACACTGCCCTATCTGGTGCCCGACAGCTGGGCCAATGCCTTCTGGATCGCCACCGGCATTGCCGCTATTCGTTGTCTTCATCGAATTGTGGATCATCGCCTGGGTGCGGGCCAAATACATGGACACGCCATTCCTGCAGGCCGCTTTCCAGATCGTCGTGGGAGGGGTCATCGTGCTGGCTGCGGGTATATTGATAGGCGGAGCCTGACCGGGCAGGCGGCGTCAAAAATTCCGGTTGAACGAAAACAATCCGCTGTCAGCATCGCCGCGGCCGCTCAGTTCGTTGGCGAGAATTTGCCCGGCCAGCATCGAAAACGTAATGCCGTTGCCACCATATCCCAGCACCGCGTGACAGTTTGGCATGCGAGGCACCCGTCCGATACTTGGCGAACCAGTGCGTGAACCACCAAAGGTGCCGCACCAGGCATGTTCCGGCTTTGTGTCAACATGCGGAAACATGGCCGCCAGTTTTTCGCGTATTGCATCCGTCTTTGCCGGCAGCAGACTGTCTCGATGGTCCTCGTCAGAAAAATCCTCATCCTCCCCGCCACAAATAATCCGTCCATCGCTCGTTGTGCGCAGGTAGATATATGGATCGGCCGCTTCCCAGATCATCACTTCTTCGGGCCAAAGGTTATTGCGCTGGGGAGCAGTCGCAATCGCCCAGGTCGAATGCAATTCATGGCCGGTTTTCGGCACACCTTTGGGCAGTTCGTAGCCGGTGGCAAAGACCAGCGAAGCGCATGTAAATTCCCCGCGCGAGGTATGGATCGACACGCCACTCCGGCTCGCCTCGACTGCTTCGACTTCGGCCCGAAAGTAAAGCCCTGCCCCATCGCGCACACAGGCCCGCAGCACAGCCCCCGTCAGTTCCACCGGGTCCGCCGCGAGGTTGGCAAAGCTTAGAATGCCGGAACGTCCCCTGATGCCAAACCGGCTTTCCACTGCGGTCGGATCCAGAAATTGTGTTGCCAAACCAGCTTTGCTGCGCGCAGCAGCTTCCGCACGCAGACCTTCAGCATCGAGAATGTCGCCATCCAGATACAGTGAGTTGCGTTCGACAATGTCCAGGTTGCTGTCGATTTCCTGCAGCCGCGCGCGTAACGCACTGACGGCAAGGAACGAACGCTGCCATATTTGCCGGGCACGTTCAGCGCCGATGCGGCTGCCAAGCCGGGACAGCGGGGTATCCAGCTCGTACTGGATCAGCGCGGTGCTCGCACAGGTCGAACCACGGATTGGTGGCCGCCTGTCGAGAATTGCAACGGAAAACCCTTCCCTGAGCAGCGCATCGGCAACCAGTGACCCGCTGACGCCTGCACCGATCACCACGACGTCGAAAGACTTCCTGCCGGAAAAGGATCGCGAACGAAATCTGGCTGTCGATCCAGCCAGCCATAGCGGACTGCCTGTGCGCAGGTTCTTCTTGCTTGTGACCATGACGTTCTGTCCAAAAGGGATGTGCAACCTGCAATAGCCCCGCAACCAATTGCCGAAGGACATAGGCAGCAGGCTGCGTCGCAATATACAACGTGATCACACGCTGAGGGTTGCTTCAGGCGCACATTTCTTATGCGGGTGATATGACAATGTGCGCCGGAAAGGCGTCGCCGCTCGCGTGCGCGACCAGTCCGGGAACCTGTGCCGCGCCCGACGCGAATGAACTGCATGCAGTTTTTGTTTCTAAAATCTTGCGCCAGGTCCCGGTCGACTGGACCTTTAAAGTCTGAATTCGAACTTTGTCCTTGGCCGCAACCGCTTGTAAGCAACTTGAGCGATTGCACTTACCGGCTTGCTCCGTCTCCACGCGCGCCCCGTTATTGGCCGCCGCCATTTCTGCAAGGCGATTTCCAGATCGCCGTGGGAGGTGTCATCATGCTGGCTGCCGGTATGTTGATAGGCGGGGCCTGACGGGGCACGTCTGCCAGTGCAACTGCCGATCCGAATGGGAGTAAGCCATGCGCATCTGTGCCATTGCATTGTGGTTGCTGATCCTGGCCTATGCAGCAGCTCTGCTATTATTGCTTACAGGAACTTACGGCTGGTTCGGCAATGAGAAAGACCCTCTGTCGGGCATATTCCTTTTGCCGCTTGGCCTGCCGTGGAACATGATGCTGGGAAAGACTTCAGACAGCATACGTCCCTGGCTCGCAGCTGCCGCTCCATTGCTCAACATCGCACTGCTTTGGATTTTTTGCCGCATCATGCGACGGTAATTGCGTGCGTGGGGTAACATTGCCAACCACGCACGCACGACTTGCCCATTTCCATCAACCGCCCATTTCCATCAACCACCCATTTCCATCAACCACCCATTTCCCTCAACCACCCATGACGATCGCGTCGGGGATTTCATAGCGCTCGGCTCCAATCAGCACGATATTCATGTCGCCGGCTTTGGTTGAGCTGAATTTTCCTGGATCGGCCTGACTCACATCGGCGCCCGTAGCCTTGCCTGCGGCAAAGAAGACGATTCGCTTCCGCCCATCCGGCTTTGTGATGGTCACGTCGCCATTGCCATTTCCTCGCCGCGCAACACCGAATGGACAATTACCTGTCGATGCATCCCGGCCAATGGTGCTGGCCTGTAAACCGTTTGATGCGTTGATTGGCGCAACCTTCGTCAACACCGGTGAACCTGCCGTCTTTCTGGAATGGAAAGACAACAAGCACACGCTGATTCTGCAGCCATCGGGGTCAGGTGCACGCTATGAAGTCAAATATGACGACGGCGCGATTTCCCTTTTTACCAAGGGCGATAGTGCATTGCTGAAGATCAATCGCCAGCCCGACATCACCTGCAAGATTGAGACTCCGGGTTAGCGTCCTGCCGAACTACACGCAAACCACACACCAGATGTGGAAAGCGCAAATCGGGATTGCAATCCGGCCCTGCTCCCGCCACACTTGGCTGGCATTCGGCGTTTTCGCGGGCTGGGCTTTGTAAATGTCATTTAACCGGATTGGATTTCGCTTCACGGCGCTCGGCTTTGCGGCCCTGATGCTGGCCGCTTGCGCGGGCGGAGCGGATGATTTTCTGGAACCGGCCGAACCCACGGGCAACCACCCTTTCCCCGTTCGCGAATCGACCTATGGCCGCAACTCGCACGAGGTGCATGGAATCGATATCGCCAAATATCAGGGCAACATCGATTGGCAACAGGTCAAGGCGTCCGGCATCGGCTTTGCCTTCATCAAGGCAACAGAAGGCACCGACAGGCTGGACGACAAATTCCAGCAGAATTGGGCAGCGGCCAAGGCAGCCGGCCTGCCGCGCGGCGCCTATCATTTCAACTATTGGTGCAGCCCTATGCGCGCGCAGTTCGAATGGTTCCGCCGTCATGTGCCGCGCGACCCCGACGCAATGCCGCCTGTGCTCGATCTGGAGTGGAACACCACCTCGCCGACCTGCCCGCGCCGCGTGTCGCGCACCAAGGCGCAAGCTGAAATCCGCGAATTCGTCCGCCTTGCCGAAGCCTGGTATGGCAAACGCCCAATTCTTTACACCGATATCCGTTTCTATCGAGACGTGCTGTCGGACGGTTCGTTCTCGCAATATCCCCTGTGGGTCCGCGCCACAGGCCGCCTGCCACATGAGATCTATCCGGGACGCAAATGGGCATTCTGGCAATACTCCGACCGTTCACGGGTCCCAGGCATTCGCGGCCGTGTCGACAAGAATGCTTTCGCCGGTTCGCGCCACGACTGGCACAAACTGGTCGCATCGAACTTCTCGCACAAGAACGTCGTGACACCGGCTGCAAAACCGGCACCGAAACCCGCAGCACCGCAGATAGCGATTGCTGCGGCCGCGCCGCAAGCAGCTGCACAGCAGGCAAACCCTGCAAGTGCCGCGGCACCGGCAAGCCCGGCCGAACCAAAGCCGGGGAACAAGCCTCAAGATGTGAACAAGTCGGAAGTCACAACACTTGCTGCGCAACAACAAGCACCGGTGGTGCAATCACCTGCAGCCCTGCCTCCGGCAAAACCTGCTCCGCCGTCCCAGGCGCGCGCCTTTGTCGCCACCGGCAAGCCTTTGTCCCTGACGCCAATTGGCCTGCCAGGTGCAAAGAAAAAAATCAGCGCTGGCCGTTGAGCCAGGCTGTCGTCACCTGTGCGTATGGCGCAACATGGCCCAGACCGCATAACCGGCATGCAAGGGCACGAATTCCAGCTTCAGATTGTGCCTGGCGCACAATTGATCCAGCACCGCCTTTAACTCCAGCCTTGGCTGAACGCCGAACAGCCCAAGCCATCTGTATAGAATGATCCGCAGCGGCGCAGGAAGATTGCTGCAATCATGGAAATCGGCAATCGACAATGCACCGCCGGGCGCCAGGCAATCTACAGCATGGTCGAGCGTGGCGCGCCACTCCGGTATCATCGAAAGGGAATAGGAAACAAAAACCCGGTCGAATCTCTTCCGGCCGAATATTTCGACCGTATCGAAGTCAGCAGCATTCGCCCGCACCAGGGTAATCTTGTCGGCAAGCTGCGCTCTGGAAATTGATTGCCCGGCCTTGTCGAGCATGACATTGGAAATGTCGAACCCATAAAATCGCGCATTGGGAAACGTGCGCGCGGCCTGGATGAGATTGCGTCCCGTACCGCAACCTATTTCAAGAACGCTGCCGCTTTCTGGAACGCCAAGCGATGCAATCAGGCGGTCGCGGCCAAGAAGATATGGTTTGCGGGTAAAGTCATAGATGTGCCGCTGCCATCGGTACATCCGGTCCATGTGAAAAGCAGCTTCACTCATTTCCGGCGCCCTTGAGTTCATAGAGATGAAACATTCCATAGATCGACGACCTGTCGCGATCATGCCAGTCACGGCAACGCTGCGCGTCGTATGACCAGTTGGAAAAAATGGCATCTGGAATACGTCCCGGCAGCAAACGTTCATCAGCCGCTGTCCGGAAGATCACCCTCGCGCCTGGCCGTGCTGCCCGCGTAATTGCCATCCAGAGTTCGGTCAGTTCCCCGTCGTTCATCCAGTCCTGCGCATCCAGGAGAACGACACAGTCAACACTGCCGGGTGCGCAGTTCTGCAAAAACGCGGTCATCGATTCATGCCGGACATCAACGCGGTTTGCCATGGCGCGAATGTTTTCGAAGTTCTGTTTTTCCAGATAGGGCGGCACAGGAGCCGAAGGCACATTTGCATAGGAGCGACCGAAAGCCTGCCAGGCAAAGTAATTATGGCGCAGGTCAAACCCGCAGGTCAGCTTCTCCAACCGGCGGCGCAGGACATCGGCCATGCCACCGGGAGAATTGCCACCAAGCGCGTCATATTGTGCCGGAGGAATACCTAGCCCGTACAATGAGGCTTTCTGGTTGACGATCCAGCGCACGAAGCGGCGTTCGAATATCGGCGCAAACCGCGTATCGAAAAACCTCTTTTGCTCCTCACGGGTGCGCGCATTCAGGAAGTCGGCAGGCTTGCAACCATTGAGCCTTGCCAGCAGATGCGCTGCGCCAATGAACCGCCCAAGCAGGCCGTGCTTATAAAACCCTTTGGCGAACATGCCGATCCGGCGGCGTCCAAGCCACCCTCTGCCGTCCCAATACTGTCCGGCGACTGGATCCATGTGCGGACGCAAATACCTGTCATAGGCTGCGACATTGCTGCTCAATCGGGCGTCGCCAAACATATTGAAGAAAGCTGCATGGCTCGGCAGGCGTTGCGCTGCAGTGACTTTCAAATGGTTCAGAGCTATATGCGCACCATTCAGGTCGAGTGCTGTGATCCGCCCCGGCTTGGCTGTCAGATAACTCATGACATTGCAACCGCCCGAGGCAATCGCCACCACATGATCGCCCGGCTTGATCGCAAGAGCCTCCATGTCGACCACCGGGTCTTCCCATATTTGTGGATAGACAAGATTGCGAAACGCGAGCGTAAAAGTACGTTCGAGCAGGCCGGAGCGCGAAAGCACCTTGTTCCTGTGAACTGCAGTTCGCAGATGGGTTGCCGTATTGCGGCGCGTGTCGGCGGTTGTATCAGCAGTTGTGTCGGCGGTTGTGTCGGTCAAATTCGGCTCCAGGAAACATTCTGATTGATTCGTTAACCTTTCCTGCCGCCATAGGAAATGCACATGACTTCTCCATGTCAGTCTGTTTGCATTTCAATGATAGCGGGAATTGTAGTGTCACATACGTGACGCACAATTCTGCTTCCACCTATCTGCTCACACGGATCAGATAGATGATTCACGATACGCCGCAGCTAAAAAGATTGCTTGTCGTAACGGACGCCTGGCGGCCGCAAGTCAACGGTGTCGTCCAAACCTACCTCTGGCTGCAACGTGAACTGCCACAGCTCGGTGTGGAAGTTGAATTTCTCACTCCGCAGGCCTTCAGGACATTTCCAATGCCGACCTATCCGGAAATCCGCCTGAGCTGGACTTCAACCAAACGCGTTGGCGCAATCATGGAAGCAGCCCGTGCTGACATGATCCATATTGCGACCGAAGGGCCATTGGGATGGCATGCAAGAAGATATTGTCTCCAGCATCGCTTGCCTTTTACGACCTGCTACCACACACGTTACCCTGAATATATTGCCGCGCGCATTCCCATACCGCAGGCGCTGTCCTATGCGGTCGTTCGCCAGTTTCACAAGGCGGCAGCAACGGTCATGGTCGCAACGCCGCAATTGCGCGAAGAATTGCAGCAGCGCGGGTTTGGCAATGCGCGCCATTGGTTGCGTGGGATCGATACGCAATTGTTCGCGCATGGTCCGCTGGCAGAATTTGATTTCCCCAAACCGTGGTTCCTGTTTGTCGGGCGCCTGGCTGTTGAAAAGAATATTGAGGAATTTCTCAAACTCGATCTGCCGGGTTCAAAGATTCTCGTCGGCGATGGCCCTGCCCGTGCCATGCTGCAACGCAGATATCCGCAGGCCCATTTCCTCGGTTCGCGGTACGGCCAAGACCTGGCGTCCATTTACCGCGCAGCAGACGTCTTCGTCTTTCCCAGCCTGACCGATACATTTGGTCTGGTAATGGCAGAAGCCCTTGCGGCGGGCACGCCGGTTGCGGCCTATCCCGGCGCCGGCGCAAAAGCGATTTTCAAGGACACGGCTTGCGGTGTGCTCAGTAACGACCTGCGGGAAGCAGCCATCGCAGCCCTGGCAATCGATCCTGCGATCTGCCGGCAGACAGGTGCGCTTCACTCAATTCGCACCAGCGCAGAAGCCTTCCTGTCGATTGTTTCCCAAGCCATGCGTACCAGTCACTGAGCGCAGACAGGTCATGCAGCGGGCCGCAGCATATCTTTTTCCTGCACGTCTTCGATTCTATTTTGGTGCAGTGTCTCGCTGACGTTTTGCCAGAATACCAGCTCCAGTTTGCCGTCGAAATGTTCCAGTACAGCAGAACAGGATTCCACCCAGTCTCCTGGTATTGACATAGGTGATGCCGGAGAAATCGCGCACGACCGGTTTATGGATATGGCCGCACACCACGATATCGACATTATGTTTGCGCGCTTCATTGGCAACAGCCTCTTCAAAGGCCGAAATGAAATTGACAGCGCGTTTGACCTTGTCCTTGCTCCATTGGGAAAACGACCAATAGGGCAGACCAAGATGGCGGCGTACACGTGCAATGTGTCCGTTCAACCAGATGGCGGTATCGTAAGCCCAATCGCCCAGTAGCGCGAGCCACTTCACATTGCGCACGACCGTATCGAACTTGTCACCGTGCAGAAGCAGCATCTTCTTGCCATCGGCGCAGGTATGCAGCGCTTCCTCCAGCACTTCGATCCCACCGAAGTTCGAGCCCGCGTAGTCACGAAAGCATTCGTCGTGATTGCCGGGAATATAAAAAACGTGGGTCCCCTTGCGGACTTTGCGCAACAGTTTCTGCACGACATCGTTGTGCGCCTGTGGCCAGAACCAGGCCTGGCGTAGACGCCAGCCATCCACTATGTCGCCAACCAGATAGATGGTTTCGGCATCATGGTGGCGCAGAAAATCCAGTAGCTGACTGGCCTGACACCCGCGGGTGCCCAGGTGTATGTCGGACAAGAAAAGCGTTCGAACCCGCCGTGCATGTGGGTCTTCAACCACTGGCAAATCTCCCCTATCGGTCATGGGGACCGGCATCGGCGATTTGTGTCACATTTTAATGACGGGAACAGTTTTTGGCTCCAGCATTGCCAGCAGCCGGCCTTTTTGCCTGCGGTGGACAGAACGTGTAAACGCGCGGCAATTGTGTATAAGGATCAACCGCCCATTCAGGAACACATGCGCCCGTGACTTTTCGCCTTGCCCATATTTCCGACGCACACATCGGCCCGCTGCCCAAGCCGCGCCTGCGCGAAATCATGAACAAGCGCTTCACCGGCTACATGAACTGGAAGCGCCGGTCGCAGATCCACTCCATGGACATGCTTTCCCGCACCGTTGCCGACATGCTGTCCCAGTCGCCCGCCCATGTTGCAATGACCGGGGATATTCTCAATCTTGGCCTGCCCGGCGAATTTCCTTTTGCCCGCACCTGGCTGGAAACACTCGGCGAGCCGCATGACGTTTCATTCGTGCCCGGCAATCACGATGCCTACGTGCGGTCCTCACTCCTGCACATTGGCGAGACTTTCGCGCAATGGTGCTCGAACGACAATGATGACCGTATGGTTTTTCCCTTTGTGCGCATACGCGGCGAGGTTGCATTGATCGGCCTGTCCTCGGCCATACCGACCGGGCCTTTTCTGGCGTCCGGAAAGATCGGCGAAGACCAGATGCGCGATTGTGCGCAGGTGCTGGACGAAACAGGCCGCCGCGGCCTTTGCCGCGTGGTGATGATCCATCATCCGCCGTGGCACGGCGCAACCAATCCCGGCCGCGGCCTGCGCGATGCGCGTCTGTTCGAACACATGATCGCCGATCATGGCGCGGAGCTGATATTGCATGGCCACAACCATCGCCGGATGGTCAAACACATCGCAGGCCCGTCAGGCCCCGTGCCCGTCGTCGGTGTTGCGTCTGCTTCAGCGGTTCCCGGATCGGCGCGCCATCTGGCCGAATATAATCTCTACGACATTGCCCGCGCCGGTAACGCATGGAATATCTCGGCAACCATACGCGGCGTCGGCGCGCCGGGCGGGCCTATCGAGACCCTGGACACACTGGAGCTGGTGTGACGTTCGCACACGTCAACTCGAACGTGCATCCCGCGCAAGTTCGTTGCGCGCAATTTTGCCACTTGCTGTCGTCGGCAAGGCGTCAACGAACACGATCCGGGCCAGCGGCAGCCTCATGCCATGCAGCCGCCACCAGGCATTGATATCTTCAATGCTCAATCCGCCATCTGCGACGAGAAAGACCTGAACCGCTGCAACACCGCTTGTTTCGCTCATCTGAGCGATAGCCGCCGCCGCCCGTATTTTCTCGTGCCGGCACAGGATATCCTCGATCCGTTCCGGGGCGATCTTTTCTCCGCCAATATTGATGACATCGGACATGCGTCCGCACACATGTAACGCGCCGTCTTCATCCAAATGGCCACGATCGCCGGGGCGTATCCAGACTTCTCCAGCTTGCGAGTAGATTGCATCGTTGCCGCGCCAGGGCAGGCTGAAAGCATCCGACCGGACGATAATCTCCCCTTCCATGGAGGCCGTAACGTCGTTCATTTCCGAAATCGGCGATTCTGATCTGCCCCCACGGCAGAACATGACCGACGCACAAAGGGCGATCCAGAATTTTTGCACAATGAATACCGGTAATGGGTCCTGTTTCTGTCGCCCCGTAAAAAATCATGGTATCCCGGCAGATATAGGTAATGGCGTCAGCCATCAGCGTGGATGATGCCTGCCCACCGCCGAAATGCGCACCGCGAAGATTGTGAAACCGGTAGTGCCTGTTCTTTGCCATGTCGACGATCAGCTTCATCTGCAAGGCTGACATCACCAGGTGATCGAATGCGAGCAATTCAGCAAGCTGGATAATCTCGTTCTCATCATGAATGAAAACAACGCCTGCGCCGGCAGACAGGAAGGACAATGCCTCGCTGCAACCGAAATAAACCGCCATCGAGGGAACGATTGCCGCCCGTTCGCATGCAGCACTGCGTACGGGCCACTGCCGGTTGGCGACGAGGCGCACCATATTTTGCCATGTGGTGGCAAGGGGGCGGGGATGCCCGGTACTGCCGGAAGAGAACCAGACCGTCGCAGCCTGGCCCTCGCCGAATTCAGGCTTCATCGCGAGAGGCGCGGCAGCACCTGCTGTTTGCACAAACCATCGTCTGTCGACGACGATTTGCCGGTGGCCCACGGGCAGGCGCAGCGCTTTTTCCGTCAGAACGCATCCAGCGCCCAGCGCATATGCCGTCAGCGCATTTTCCTGCGTGCAATTGATCGTCGTAACGCCCAAGCCCATGAGAGCCAGCAATAACGGCAGGCGATAGATGGGATTGTCGCATGCCAAGGCTACAACTTCGCTACGGATAATCCCGGTAGCGGTGAGTTTTTGTTGCGCAACAGCAACCGCAGAGGCCAGCTCGGCGAACGTCAATCCATCATTCTGGTAAAGAACGGCATATTTTCCCGGATGCACTTTCGCCCAGAACAATATCTGTTCGTAAAAGGTCATCTTTATTGCGCCTCGGCGCGGGTCTTGTCGATCAGCACCCGCGCAGCAGTGCGGAACGCGTCGAAAGGTTCGCGTATATCATTCACACCCAGCGCTTCTTGCAAAAGATTGTCACGCCGTTGGCCGATCCCGTTCAGTTTGGAAAACACCCAGGTATTGCCGCCGGCATTCACCTCGATCATGTAGAGTTTTCCCGTCTCTTCTTCGCGCACGATATCGCAACCATGCAGTGGAACTTCCGGCAGCGCCGCATATGCGCGGCGGGCAAAGTCCAGAACATCGTCCTCCTTGCACAATTCGTAGCGCTGCCCGGTCGAACGCCGCGCCTGAAAAACCGCTTCCTGCAAGGCAATATCTCCCGCGTTGGGATCAGGACCTGGAACAGTCGATATCTTCTTGAAGGCCAGCAGCGGCTCTCCGAACAATGTATGCACGCGATAATTGCAGGGATAACGGCCCGTATTGATGTAGCGCTGAACGATAAAATCTTTGGCCGCACTATTCTCGCCTGCCAGATCGGAGGAAAGCGCTGCCCGCCGGCGCAATTGGAGACCGAAACCGCGCGATGCATTCTCGCCTTCCGGCTTTACGATCACAACATCGCCCAGGTCTTGCCGGGCCACAATATTTTCTCCGGCTTCAGCCGTTTCAGGAACGGGAATACCGGCACGCGCAAAGCGCTTCATCTGCTCGCCTTTGCGCAAATAACCGCCCGCATAGATCCTGCCCCGTTCAGGTTTGAACTCATCAAGGGCGCCCGGAGAGAACACCAGCGTCGGCAATTTCGCTGCTTTCTTGCGTGTCATGATATTTCCGGACGAATTGAAAACGACATGGACGCCGATATCCGGCGCCATCTCTTCCACCAGCGCGGCGATATCGAAAAAGTCCTGCACGTCCTGCCGATGCGGCTGGTGCACGAGTATGAGATTGCGCTCTTTTGCCATGATCCCAGATGCGTCTCCGGATTTGGACAGGAGTTTCAGATCAAAACGTATCGCTAGCAATACGCGCTGCAAGAAAAAGGCCCGCCGCAGCGAGCCTTTGAAACAGGACCGCTAAGTTCGCGGGATCAGGGAAGGATTGCCGGCCCGCCACCGGTTGAAAATGCGCGGCTAATGCCGAAGCGTATGGTTGTCGTGGTGATCTTGTTGCGTACCCTGTAGGTTTCTTCGCCACCTGAAAATACGAAGCTGGCGGTCTTGCTGCCGTAAATCGCATGCAGAGCTTCGATCCGTCCGCGCCAATGTTCGTTCAGCGCAATCTCGATGCCAGCGCCGACAACTGGTCCAAAGCGCGTGCCCGAAAGCTGATTATGGATAGGCCCAATCGGTGCGCCGGAAATGGGAAGAACTCCCGTGCCCCCAAATTTGAAGTTTGCCCAGGATACACCGGCTGTTCCATAAAGCAGGGTTCTGGGGTTCACCAGAACTCCGAAGACACCGCGCAGATTGCCTTCCACGCGCGATCTGGCGGTGATGGTACCAGGAGCAGCGGCAAGCCCGTTGGCCTTACCTACACCAGCAAATGAAAACACAGCATTGGCCGAGCCAAAGCGCACGTTGATCTCAGTCTCGACACCAGCAACCAGCGAGCCAAACTGCCGCTTGTAACCGAAATGCACGCCAAGCGTGGCCTGCTGGAGATTGGTGTTCGTAGTCCAGGAGGCAACGGGTCCATAGCCGGAATAGGTATGGCGGTTTGGAATATTACTGAAAGCCGTGCCAGCATGCAGACCGGTATAAAAGCCGGTCCAGACAAAAATCGGCGGGGCACCCTGCGCCAATGCTGCGGTGCCGGGAGCCAAGACCGAGGCTACCGCGCCCAGCGCAATCTTGTTGAACTTTACAGAGATCTTTGCATTCATGTCGTCAGCCTCGGTGATCGCGATAGAGTTCCGAAAGGGATATTCTTTGCACCCAGCACGCCCTAGGGCGAACACTAGCCCCTTGCCCGACATCATCGAGGCTCAAAATAATGATAGCAAACTAAGCCTCACTATGCAACTCCTTTTCAGGGACGAACGAAAAAACATACGTAATTTCAAAGGCTTTGTGGCCAAAGTGTCACAACAGCGCCGGCTAAATCAGACTAAATCTTGAAAAAACAGAAGGATATGATCAGGGCCCCTCTCCAGCCAAAAGAAGAATTGAAACGCTCAACTCATGGATTTCATCGAAAACATCCTGATCTTCGGCAAGACCCAGCCCGAACGGGCGGCGATCGTTCTTGCCGAGGGTCACCACATCAACTGGCGGCAGCTTTGCTCTGGAATCCATGAAGCACAGGCCCGGCTATCCCGGCACCAGATTACCGCCAATGACCTCGTCAGTCTGGAAATCGCGGACCCTGCTCAACACATTCTCCTGTTCTGCGCGCTCATGCGATCTGGCATCTGCACCATCAATTCAGGATATGAAGTGTCCCGGCAGGCGGCAGACCTGGGAGCGAATGTATTTCTGTGCGGTGCCGAAGGGCTGCCCCCGGACTTCAATCTGCCGGCCGGCGCACGTATTCTGACAGTCGGCGACGACTGGTTCATGCCTGCCGGCGACCCAGGCGAGCTTTCTCTCCCCATCGCGTTCAAGCCAGGCTTACCGGCAGTTGTGTTTTTTACATCAGGCACAACAGGTGAACCGCAACCCAATGCAAAAAGCGCGACGCAATATCATACCCGCGTGATGATCCAGCGTGAGCAGATGGACATTGTTCCGTGGTCGCGCATACTGATCATTCCCGACATGTTGTCGTCGTTCGGTCTCAACTGCGCCTGTGCCGCACTGTTTTCCGGACGTACGGTCTTCATCATCAAGACGGCGCTTGCAGCCAAGGCAATCGAACTCTATCGGATCGATTTCATAGCGGCGACGCCCTATATACTCTACGCGCTCGTCGAGACGATGAAACGCCACCAGCTATCGGCCCATACCGTTCGCGGCATCCGCGTGGCTGGTTCCGGCATCGGCGAAAGCTTGATGCAGGACATATCGCAACGTCTCTCGCCGAACGTTTCCTATGGCTACTCGTCCGTTGAAGCTGGCGCAGTGACCATATTGCCCTTGCCTGTAACTGGCCGCGAACCGGGCTTTGCCGGACAGGTCCTCCCAGACGTAAGCGTGCGCATCATCGACAGCAGCGGCACGGACGTTACGCCCGGCGATACTGGCGAGATACTCATCCGCAGCCCGGCAACATCCCTGCCCTTCAAGAACAAGGACACACCTGTGGAAGCCGGAGCGGACGTATGGGTCCGGCCTGGCGATGTCGGTCGTTTCGACTACGAAGGAAATCTGGTTGTCACTGGCCGCGTCAGCGACATCATCAACATCGGCGGCGCAAAAATGCGTCCCGAACTTCTGGAGGAATTTCTTGTCAAACAACCCGGCATCCGCGAAGCCGCGGTCATCAGCATTCCACCGCATACAAGCAAGATAGAGGAAGTGCATATCTTCGTTACTGGCGATGATCTCGATGCAGAGATCTTGCGACAGGAATGGCAGGATGCGCTTGGTCTCGTCCGGCCACAGAAGGTGCATCTACTGCCCGCGATACCCCGCAATCGTTTGGGGAAAATCGCGCGGGCCGAGTTGCGCGCATTGGCGCGGCATTCATGAAAATCCGCTGCTGAACTTGCTGCAGCTCGCGCCGGTCTAATCCGGTCCGGCACTGCGTGACGGTCGCACCAAGCAGGCCTGAGCTTCACCCCTGCTTGAAAAATTTGGAAATCCACCATCCTTCGCCCATGCTCCAGGCAAAATAGGCTGCGCCCGCAAGACCGATCAGCAACACGATGAAGCCGATAAACAGGGCGACAAATTCAACGCCATCCCACAGCCAGCTCATGCGGCTGCGCGGCGCGCTCGCAGGCTGGGTTGCACTCGCAGCACCCGCTACAGTTTGCGTGGCCGGCACAGTCTCCCTTTTGGGCGCGGCCGTTCGTCCGCCTTCGCCGCGTTGCTGATAGCCGCCATGGGCTAGAAGCGCCTTGGCCGCATCTTCCACGGTACGGTCGGAGGCCAGCGCCCGTTCACGCTCAAGCATGCGCCGCGCGATATAGTCTGTGATGGCATCGACAATCTTGTCGGACTTTTCGCTTTCAGCGACCGTGATCCGCCCATGGCGCGTATCCTGCACAAAACGGTAGGTTCGCTTGTCGTCGCCCATTTCGACAAAGCCGATCATGTCGATGAACAGGCGCGGGCGTTCGCCCGGCATTACACCGGCATCGAAAATATCGACATCGTCGGGCAATTGCGCATAGACCGGCTCAAGCGCTTCGGCGAGCATTTCAAGGCGGGCCAATTCCGCACCGCGCAGCTCTGCCACCACATCGGAACGCTCGGCATCTTCTATCCGCGCACGCCGCATGGCATTTTTCAGGCTGGGAACAATGGATTGAATATCAGCGATTCGCTCTGCCGGCCCGGTCGTGGATTTTCCCGGCTCGTTGATTTTTTCGCTCATGCTACGCATTCCAACACAACAGGCCCTTGGCGCGTGACGCGCAATGGGCGAAAGACATGTAGGCCGGAACCGCGCCGCTCGGCTGGCTTTCCCCTGACTATACCGCCATTGTGGCTGGACTGCGAATCGAAGAATGGGCACCACGTCAATGACCCGGCAGGCAGGAGCACCCCGCGCGGACACACCCGGCAAGCGGGCGGCCAAAATATCTGGCAAGAGCTTGGACAAGGACCCGGCCAAGAACCTGGCCAAGAACCTGGCCAAGAACCTGGACAAGAACCTGGACAAGAACCTGGGCGAGAATCTGGGCAAATGGGACTTCTGGATCGACCGGGGCGGCACCTTCACCGACATCATCGGCCGCGATCCCGTGGGCCAACTGCATGTCGCCAAAAAGCTGTCTGAAAATCCGGCCGTTTATCGTGATGCCGCCGTGGCCGGCATTCGGGAGATTCTCAATCTCTGTCCCGGCGCGCCGGTCCCCCCCGGCCTGGTCGGCGCCATCAAGATGGGCACCACCATTGCCACCAACGCCCTCCTCGAGCGCAAGGGCGAAAGGCTGCTGTTGCTGACCACGCGCGGTTTTCGCGACGCGCTGGAAATCGGCAATCAGGCGCGCGGTGACATTTTTGCACGCAGGATCATAAAGCCGGAACAGCTCTACGCCGATGTCGCGCAAACGCGCGAGCGGATGCGTGCCGACGGCACTGTCGAACAAGCTATCGACGAGCGTGAGGTCGAACGCATTTTGCGCAAGTCCTGGCGCAGCGGCATACGTGCGGTTGCCATTGTTTTCATGCACGCGTGGATCAATCCCGAACATGAACGCATTGCTGGTGCAATCGCGCGGCGTATCGGCTTTCCGCAGATCTCGCTCAGCCATGAAGCATCGCCACTGGTAAAATTTGTCGGCCGTGGCGATACCTGTGTTGCCGATGCTTATCTTACGCCAATCCTGCGCGCCTATGTCGAACGTGTCGCGGGTGAACTGGCAGGGGATGAACCATCGGCCCGGAAGGCCTTTGCCGGCAAGGTGATGTTCATGATGTCCTCGGGCGGGTTGACGTCAGCGGCCATGTTCCAGGGCAAGGATGCTATATTGTCCGGTCCCGCTGGCGGTGTCGTCGCGATGGCGCATACGGCCAAACTCGCAGGCTTTCCCCATGTCATCGGCTTCGACATGGGCGGAACGTCCACCGACGTTGCTCATTTCGCCGGAACATTCGAGCGCTCCTTTGAAACCGAAGTCGCGGGCGTGCGCCTGCGCACACCGATGATGCATATTCATACGGTGGCAGCTGGCGGCGGCTCAATCCTGCATTTCGATGGCTCCCGCTTTTCCGTCGGGCCGGATTCGGCAGGCGCCCACCCTGGCCCCATGTCCTACCGCAATGGCGGGCCGCTCGCGGTGACAGATGCCAACGTCATGACAGGCAAATTGTTGCCGGAGTTTTTCCCGGCGATTTTCGGCCCGCAGCGTAATCGGAAACTCGATGCCGAGATCTGTTCGCAACGCTTTTGAAAAACTGCATGCGCGCATCGGCAAGACTGCTCATGCGCCTGCAAGCCCTGCCCATGTTGCAGATGGTTTTATTGAAATTGCCGTCGCCAACATGGCCGAAGCCATCAAGAAAATATCGGTATCGCGCGGCTATAATGTTTCGCGCTATGCACTCAATTGCTTTGGCGGCGCAGGCGGCCAGCACGCATGCCTTGTCGCAGACGCGCTGGGCATTTCCAGTGTCCTGATTCATCCCCTGTCTTCGCTGTTGTCAGCGTTCGGCATGGGCCTGGCCGACATTCGCAGCGTCCGCAATGCGGCGATTGAGCAGACCTTGCACCAAAGCATCTTGCCCGCTGTGCGAAAGACAATTGCCAGTCTCACCCGGCAAGCCCTGTCGGAGATCATCGCACAGGGCGTTAGTCGCTCAAGGGCAACCACCGTCATTCGCCTGCACATCCGCTACGCCGGAACCGATACGGCGCTTGAAATTGCGGCCCCCGCCGCCCTGTCCGGGGGCAAGGCATCAGAGCAAAAGCATTTCACGACGAAAGTACGGCGTGCTTTTGAAACCATGCACCGGCAGAGGTTTGGTTTTCTCGACAAGACCAGGCAACTGGTCGTGGAAGCAGTAAGTGTTGAAGCCATAGGTGGCGGCGCTGCCTTTGCCGAACCGCTACGCCGCATTAAATCAGCTGCAACACCGGCCCCCACAAGGCGCACCCGGTTTTTCTCCGGTGGCAAATGGCATCGTGCAGGTGTGTGGCTGCGCGCAGACTTGCATATTGGCGCAAGAATTGCCGGCCCAGCACTCATCATTGAAGATCATCAAACCATCGTGGTGGAAACCGGATGGCAGGCTGTGATCACGCCGCGCAATCACGTGGTGCTGACACGCGCCAAAAAACTCCCCCGCCGCCGGGCCGCGGGCACGAAAGCCGATCCGGTCCTGCTGGAAGTTTTCAACAAGCGCTTTATGTCAATTGCCGAACAGATGGGCGTTACCCTCCAGAACACGGCGAGTTCCGTAAATATCAAGGAACGTCTGGATTTTTCCTGCGCGATATTCGACGCGAGCGGCAATCTCGTTGCCAATGCGCCGCACATGCCCGTGCATCTGGGTTCGATGGACCGTTCTGTCGAAACCATCATCCGCGAAAATCGCGGCAACATAAGCCGTGGCGATGTCTTTGCAATCAATGCGCCCTACAATGGCGGCACGCATCTGCCCGACATCACAATATGCACGCCCGTATTCAAGTCAGGCGGTGCATCGATTGATTTCTGGGTCGCTTCACGTGGCCATCACGCCGATATCGGCGGCATTGCGCCCGGCTCCATGTCGCCGCGCGCCCGGCATATCGAAGAGGAAGGCGTCTATATCGACAATGTACGCATTGTCAGCCGTGGCCGTTTCGAGGAAAAACGCGTCCACGCCCTGCTGACACAGGCCCGTTACCCCGCGCGCAATCCTTCGCAAAACATTGCCGACCTGAAAGCGCAGGCTGCCGCCAATATCATGGGCGCGCGCCTGTTGCAGGACATGGTCGATGAATTTTCCCATGCCACGGTGCATGCCTACATGGGGCACGTGCAGGACAATGCCGAAGAACATGTCCGCCGGGTCATTGCCGGATTGCGCAATGGAAAATTCTCGGTGACGCTGGATCAGGGCGCAAAAATCAGAGTTCAAATTCGCATCGACCGTCGCAAGCGCGAAGCTGTCATCGACTTCACAGGAACCTCCGCTCAGCAGGGCGACAATTTCAATGCGCCGGAGCCGGTCACCCGCGCCAGCGTCCTCTATGTCTTCCGCTCGCTGGTTGAGCACGACATCCCGATGAACGCAGGGTGCATGCGTCCCTTGCACCTCATCATTCCGCAAGGCTCCATCTTGAAGCCTGCATATCCTGCTGCTGTTGTTGCGGGCAATGTGGAAACATCGCAACAGGTAACCGATTGTCTGTTTGCCGCCTTGAATGCGCTGGGATCAGCGCAGGGCACCATGAACAATCTCACCTTCGGCAATGCGCATTATCAATATTACGAGACCTTGTGCTCGGGAGCGCCCGCGGGCGCAGGCTTTCACGGCGCAGCAGCCGTTCACACACACATGACGAACTCGCGTCTTACCGATCCTGAAATTCTTGAATTGCGTTTTCCCGTTGTGCTGGAGGATTTCCATATCCGCCGCGGATCCGGCGGGAAGGGGCGCTGGAACGCGGGCGATGGAACCAGCCGCACGATCCGCTTTCTGCAGGATATGGAATTGGCAATCCTTTCCGGACGCCGCCGTATTGCAGCTTTCGGCATGCAGGATGGCCAGGCTGGCGAGACCGGCAACAACAGCGTGCGCCGTATCAACGGCAGGCGCGAGCAGCTTGCAGCATCGGATCACACATTGATGAAGGCCGGCGACGCGATCACGATCTCCACGCCCACAGGCGGCGGATGGGGCCGCCTACGTGGCCAAAGGCCGCGCAAATCCAAATAATCGGGCTCTTTCGCCAACTTTTTTACCGCAGGTTGTCATCGCGGCAGGTCTGCTTTAGGCTTTAAATGTCGTATTCAGAATTAAATCGGTCCAAACAGACGACATGCCGAACAACAAGACCGGAGGGAAATATGAACACCCAGTTCCTCGCCAGAAGCTTACTGGCTTCAACTGCCCTGCTAACCGCTGCCATATTTGCAACCGGGCCAGCCACAGCGCAAAAACTGTCGATGCGCAGTGTGACCATCGGCTCCAATCCGGCAGGCTCGACTTACTTTCTGCTGGCAGGCGGACTTGCCAAAATGTTTCAGGAAAACCTGAAAGTGCGCGCCACTGCCCAGCCCCATGCCGGATCGAGCGTTTATATCCCGTTGATGGATAGCGGTGAGATTACCATGGGTCTCAACAATTCGCTCGACAGTGGAATGTCGTTCAACGGCAAGAAGCCATATGCAAAGCGCATGAGCAATCTGCGCACCCTTGGCCGCATCTGGATCCTTCCGTTTGCCTACACTGCCAAGGCCGGTTCGGGCCTCAAGACCATCGCCGACCTGAAAGGCAAGCGCGTCGTTGTCTCGTTCAAGACCAACGTATCGCTGGCCGATGCTGACCGCGCAATTCTGGCGACAGCGGACCTGACGGAAGCCGACGTAACGTCAACAACGGCTGGCGGCGTTGTCGCAGGTCTCAACATGGTCACAGAAGGGCGCACCGACGCTTCAACCGTTGCGGTGTCCATGCCGCAGATGCGCAAGGCTCATGCCTCGGTGCCGGGTGGCATGTATGTGCTTGAACTCGGTCCAAAAGGCACCGACGAATTTCTCGGTAAACTGATGCCGGGACTTTACACCTTGAAAGTGAAACCATCGAAGGTCATGCCAATGGTGGACAAGGAAAAAACCATCGCGGCATTCGACACCTATCTCAACATCGCCGGCAAGGTCTCGCCCGAGGATGGCTACCTGCTCGCCAAGACACTGCACGCCAATTGGAAAAAGCTGCAAAAGGATTACGCGCCATTGCGTAACGTGGCGCAGGACAAACTGGCCCCCGCCAATGTCGTTTTGCCGTTCCATCCCGGTGCAGCGAAATTCTACAAGGAAGTTGGCTTGTGGACGGATGCCCACACAACAAACCAGGCGAAGTTGAAATAATCATGCCTGTGTGAAATCGACCGGCATGACTTCAACGATACTTCAGGACCCGCATCTTTGGATGCGGGTCTTTTTATGTCGCGTCTTTTTATAATGCCTTGTTACATGCCCGGCGGCACGTACACGCCATCGGCGCGCAAACGTCCTGGCGTCACGATTGTACTGCGCGATACAGGTTCCAGAAGCAGCGGCGCACCTGGCTCCAGCGGCTGCAGGCGTCCGTATGTCCGTCTGTCAATCGACCGTTCGCCAGCTTCCGGAATGTCGGCGCGCGGCAACGGTATGCCCTGCACGCGCTGCTGCGGCAGATTGCCGATCGGCCGTGACATGCCACGTGACATGCCACGTGACATGGCAACGGAACGATTGGGTGTCATGCGGCGCGCAATTTCCTGATCGGGTTCGATGAAAGGCGGATCAGGCAGATTGTCCCTGCGCGATGGCGGCAGGATGTCCTTGATCACAGGCCGGCAATAATGCCGCAAGCCCCGCGATGTATTGCCATGCATCGCCAGATCGACGTGAAAATGGTTCTCGTGATGACGGTCAGCCCCCGGGCCAAGCACAGTGCGGAAATATTTGCAGGCACCCGCATGCAGGTCGCGCAGAAATGCCCGCTCCTGCGCTTCGCCGCGCCGCCAGTGTTGCACCACTTTCAACTTGCGCCCGTCTGTCAGGGTGAACGCGCCAATATCAAGCGCATTGGCGAAGGCGTGTTCTGAAAGCTTGGCGCCACGCTGGTTGTTGCGCGGACGGCAACCATATGAACCCATGGTGGAAATTTCCGTCACCTGCGCACCAAAGCGTTCGCGCGCGGAAGGCTGGACGCTTTCAGTAACCCACCGCTCCAGTGTCGCAATCATCGGACAGTTCAACGTCGCCCGCGATTTTACCGATACCGTACCGTTGGCAAGCGCCGTCACGTAGAACGGTTGATCGACGCCGCATATTCCCGGACCTTCGATTCCCGACCGGGGTGAGACATAAGGCGTCACGCGCACGGATTTGGATTTGACGCAGGCCCGGTTCGCCGCCTCGCGCCATGCAGGGCGTTGCGGGCGCTCGATCACGCCGCATCCCGCCAACGCCATCAGGCAGCCGGCAAGGACGCCATATGTTACAAGCTTGCGCGCCATGGATAATCCTTCATCCATAGCCATGCGCGTAATTTCTTAAGCGCCGTTAAAACTTTCTGGTTAACGAATAATGAATATCTGGATATCCTGCCGCTGGCTCATCACATGTGCCCTCTGCCTTAGCTAATGCGCCGACTTTCCCGCGCAGGTTCATTTTTAAAAAGGTATCGCCATGGCCCGTTTCATTCCCGTTCTTATAGCAGCAATCGCAGCCTTCGCTTTTGGCGCGGCCTATTACATGGCACTCAGCAAACCCTGGATGGCAGCCTCCGGCAAAACCGAAGCCGACATGCTTGGTCCCGATGGCAAGCCGAAGGTGCCCGTTGGGCCGATGATCGTATCATTCATCAGTGAATTGGTTATGGCGGTTGTGCTCGGCATTGTGCTGTCACGCCTTGGCGCGAACGCCGTTACAGGGATGTTGTATGCCGCTTTGATCTGGCTGGGTATCGTCATGACCACCATGGCCACCAACAATGCCTATGGCGGCGCCAAACTGTCGCTGACGCTGATAGACGGCGGTCATTGGCTCGGCGTATTGCTGATTCAGGGATTGCTGCTTGGTTTCATGCTCTGAAACGAACGCACCTCACGCACGGCGAAACCTCCAGTCCGGTTTGACCTGACGGATCATCATCATCTCCGCGATGTTCTGCCGCGTCAGCAAGCCGCTGGCCCGGCCGTCCCGGTCGACAATGGTGACAGCACCAGCGCCTGAAACATTAAGCTGTTCCAGGCCCTTGGTGAGCCCCTCGTGGATTTGCAAAATCGTCACCGGTTGCATGAATTGAACAACCGGCTGCGAGCGCGCGTGTCCGCTCAAGGCCGCAATCAGTCCGTCCCTGGTTAACACGCCTAGCGGTCGGCCTCCAGCATCGAGAACCGGGAATTCCACCTGCGGTGTTGCCAGCAGCGTTTCGACGGCGTCTTCAAGGGTTGCGTCGGCGCGAAGGCTGGCAAATTGCGTCTCCATCGCATCGGCTACAGTCAGATCGCTCGCTACGTCTTCGACGTCGCTGGCTTGCGCTTCCGACGACGCTGCAATGTAGATGAAAATGCCGATAAAGATCAGCAGGGGATTTCCAAACAGGCCGAGAAATCCGAACAGGATCGCCAGCGCCTGGCCAATGCGTGCCGAGATATGAATTGCACGGCGTTTGCCGATACGCATGGCCAGCAGCGCGTTGAGCACCCTGCCGCCATCCATGGGAAACGCCGGTATCAAATTGAACAGGACAAGGAACGTGTTCGCTGCGGCAAGTTTGGCCACCATGGACACTTTCGGATCGTCAATCCGTGCAAGCCCTTGCGCCATTTCGCTGGTATCGGCTGTTGCCCCCATGAACAGAAACAGAAATGCGGCAATCACCACATTCACGGCGGGCCCGGCCAGAGCCACAAGCAATTGTTCCATCGGCTTTTCCGGCAGACGCTGCAATTGCGCGACGCCGCCGATCGGCAGCAGGGTGACATCGGGCGTGGGAATGCCGAAATGCCTGGCCATGAAGATGTGTCCGAATTCATGCATCAGCACGCAGGCAAACAACAACACGATGAACAGCACATTGTCGAAGGCTGCATCCGCCCCGCTGCGCAGATATGCCGATACGCCGATCCAGATCAGCAATAGAAGAAACGTCAAATGAATGCGGACTGCCGTACCCGCGATGCGGCCTATGATGATCGACCAGCCCATACGAAAACTCACTTTTCAAGGCGCCAGATGCAGGGCCAGTATAGCGTGCCCTGCCCGCTTTCACCCGAATAAAATCCGGTGAATGATCCTGCCCGGCAAGAGCGTGGCTGCCCCTGCAATGATCAAACCAATAAACGGGCCAATCATCGCCAGCGCATGGCCGCGAATATTTCCCCTGCGCCGGTACACTATCGCCAAGGGAACGGACACAAGAGTGACAAGCGATAGAATGTGAATCGGGCTGAAAGAATTATCGATTATTTCCTTGATCCAGAACGAAGTGGCAGCAGCCAACATGATCGAGACTACAAAACAATAACCAACGCGCCTGTGCAGTCCTGTTCCCTTTTTCAGGATCATGACCAGACAACCAAAAGCCGCGGCAAATATTGCCGCGGCTGTGTGCATTTGTATCGCGAACGATGCTTCAAGCAATGGCGCGAAGGTCATTCCAGAATTTCCCGACTGGAGGTTTGGTCCTGTCAGGCCCCCGGAGTGCCCGCAGCGGGTTTCTTGTCATTGCGCTGATGCATGAACCTGTCGAATTCCTCGCGGTCTTTTGCCTTGCGCAGATTGTCCACGTAATCGGAGAATTCGCGTGCAGCGTCTTCAAGCTTGCGGCGCTCCTCGTCCAGTCGCGACAATTCCGCATCGCGCCATTCGTCGAAAGCAGCATTGCCGGTAGATCTGGTATTTGCGGTAAAGCCCCACCCGCCGGGCATCACATCTTCTGCGCGGCGTTTGCTGGCACAACCCCAGCGGCGCGCTTTTTCAGGCCAGTTATGCATGACATTCTCCTCAAAACTGCGTGCTGCATCAACCAGATCGGAGGGGCGTCCATGGCGGGCGCGCCACAATTTCCACATCAACAGGGCAAGCCCGACAGGCCACCAGATGATGAAACCAAGCACGACGGCGACAATTTCCAGAGCCCGCCAGCGCGCACGGCCATAACGGCGGCCGCGACCACGTTCACGTTCGTTTTCCAAATGGGCAGTTGCGCTCATCCCAGCCTCCTTGTGCTGAAAGCCCGGCGCTCCCACATATTTGGAAGCAGCGGCACATCATCGATGTGAATGTTAAATACATTTACATCGCCGGATTTTCAAGCCCTCCGATTGTAAATTTCGTTTTGCCGGTCAAGGCAGCGGCAATGGACGGCAAACGCCCCCGGGACGGCCTCCGGGCAAGCTCCCGGGGCAGTCTCCCAGGACAGTCTCCGTGGCAATCCTGCCAGTGAATCACCCGCCACATAGCTCGCTTGGACAAGACATCGCGCATGCATCAGGCAAGTCGGGTTCCAACGCCTGCCTATTTCGCTGAGGCGCCCTGCTGGCCCATCCAGACCGCCCGCTCGACAAGCGCTGCCACGGACGTCTCCAGAACCACAGCCGGATCGCGTTCCTGGCCGCCATCCTCGAGAAAACGGCCCAGCGCCAGCGTGGCCACGCCATGGGAAGCGGCCCAGATCTGATAGGCGAGCGCACGAGCGCCGTCTGGCCGCACGTTGCGATACCGCAGCACGGCAGCCGCAGCTCCGGCAAGCGAATCGAACGCCTTGTCTGCCGCCGTATTCCCCGCCTCACCCAAACGCTGGCTGTGGCCGAACATGGTGAAATAAAATCCCGGCTCTTCATGGGCGAATGCCAGATAGGCCCGGCCCATCCGCTGCAGTGCAGCAACCGGATCCGGCAAACCATTGTCCCAGGCGCCAGCCAGTCTTGAACCAAACTGTTCGAAACCGCGCAGCGCCACTTCGCCCATCAGCGCATCTCGGTCGCTGAAATGGCGGTAAGGCGCGGCCGGCGTCACGCCGACGAGCTTGGCCGCTTCCGACAGCGTAAAACCTTGAGGACCATGACGTTCGATCAGCGAACGTGCAGCTTCCACGAGTGCATCCTTCAGCCTGCCATGGTGATAGCCGCGACGCGGCGCACCGCCGCCGCCCCTGTCCCAGGGCCCGTCAAACCGCGTGATATGCCCGGGCCTGCGTGTCATTCAATTCCATTTCGCATTTGCACAATTTACCGGAGGGAAGCAGCGCAGCATAGTTGCAAACGCAAACAAATTGCGATGCGATATTAGCGCAATTGCATATATCGAAATACACGCTTTCCACACTCTACCCAAAGCGAAATAAAAATATCGGGTTGCAGATTGCTAAAACAAGGATAGAATCATCGTCTGTAAAGAGTTCGGTACCGTCGTTATTTCATGCGAAAGCGGACAGCAATACGTTTGCGGAGATACTGCAAGACCCGACTTTGACTTTCTTCTGAAAATTTGAATAGAGCTGCGGATCGATTTGCGTTTGCGTGCGTTTGTCGCAGAAGACTTCGAGCGAATAGGAGGACCCGATGGTTCAATTTCAAACGTTCGACCTCTTGGCAATTCTTGCTGCATTTACGCTCATCGGCGCAATCGTCATGGGCGTTGTCTGATTGGGCGTTGTCTCATTGGGCTTGGTCTGGTTGTTATTGCATGATGCAAAAGCGATAGACCGGACACCGGCATTGAACACTATCAAATTCAAAAAGCCCCGCATCGCTGCGGGGCTTTTCAATTGAGGCATCGTTGCGCCCGTTCAATTTCGGGCAAGTCCTATAAATCAGGATTTGCCGCGCAATTTGTTGGCCCAGATCACCAGAGCTTCAATCATCTGCTGCAACAGTTCACGCCCGACCTGATCGGTGAACTTGCCGTTCTCGTCGAACTTTGTCTGCGCTGCACCGATCATGATCTGCGGGTTGTTGAGCGGATGTGAATTTGTTGCCACGAGCATGTGGCGCAAATGATATTGCGCTCGCGTTCCACCGATCGGCCCGCCCGATGCACTGATAATCGCTACCGGCTTGTTCATCAGCGGCTGGTTCGGCGGCCGTGACACCCAGTCGAACGCATTCTTCAAAGGCGCAGAGACCGAGTAGTTATATTCCGGTGTTGCAAACATGACCGCGTCAGATTTTGCGATCTGCTTGCGCAACCGCTGGACTGACTCCGGATAGGCCTTTTCCCGAATGTCGTCATTATACATCGGAAAATCGCTGATATCGGCGATCTCGATGGAAACACCGGGCGGCGCAACTTCCTGCGCTGCACGCAATGCGGCTGTGTTGAAGGATCCCTTGCGAAGGCTACCTGAAATCGCGAGTATTCTGAATTCACTCATGGCTTTTTCAGCCCCCTGTTACCAAAACTGCGCGCGCCTTTTAGCCCCTGCAGCCTGCCGGTGCAATGGCGGCCATTAAAAGATTTTTGTTGTGTGCGCTCCTGCGGCCAATGAATAATATGCGGTCTTAGGCATCCGGCGCGCCCGCGTGCCGCAGGCGGCGACATCACATCTGGACGGACAAACATGACGATCATCATTACCGACGAAGATGTGGCTGCCCATCTTTCCGTGCGCGACTGTATCGATGCCATGCGCGTTGCATTTTCCGATTTCGCCACAGGCGATGCCGTCAATCGTCCCCGGTTACGCTATCTTGCCCGCCATCCGGACCCCGGCCTGCGTTACATGGCAAATGTCCACGTCGGAGCGGTTCCTTCCGTGGGCGTTGCCTGCGTGCGTGCGGGCTCGCAAATCCTGCGTCCCGCAGGTCCGGACAATCCCCGCCGCTCGTATGAAAATCCCACATCCCACAATTGGGGCATCGTCATTCTCTATTCGATCGAAACCGCCGAGCCTCTGGCATTGATGCAGGAATTCCAGCTATCGGGCTTGCGCGTCGGCGCGACGACTGCTGCCGCGGTTGAATCCATGACACGGCCGCAGGCCAGCCGCCTCGGCCTGTTCGGCACCGGCAAGCAGGCGCGCAGCGCGCTGGAAGCCATATTGGCCGTGCGCCCGATCGATCAGGTTTTCGTCTACAGTCCCAATCGCAAACATCGCGAGGATTTCTGCAAGGAAATGGCGCGTGCAGGCGTTTCGATGACGCCCGTGGAGCATCCCCGCTCGTGCGTCACCGGAATGGACATCGTGTGCTGCGCCACGAATGCGATGGAACCGGTGTTCGATGGTGCCTGGCTCGAGGATGGCCAGTTCGTGTGTTCCATTGCAAATTCCGACGCGACCAACAAGCGCTCGGAAGTCGACGGGAAAACATTCGAGCGTGCGAACACGATCATCGTCAACGATTGGGAGAGCGTTGTCGACAACGATCAAAGCGAATTGCTGGATCCCATCGAAAGCGGTCTTGTCGACCGTGCCAACGTGCATGAACTGGGCGATGTTTTCACTGGCAAGCAGGTCATCAGGCAACCGCCACGCGGCGCAGCTGGCAAGGGCGTGATTTACTACAAGAACAATTCCGGACTGGCGATCCAGTTTGCAGCAGCCGGCGCCATCCTGCACGAGCGCGTACTCAAGGCCGGCGGCAACAAATCCATCCCGAAGGAATGGCTCGGCTCGGATCTGTCATCCTATTATGCGAAGGGCTTTCGCCCCTCGCCGTAATGGTTCGCTACACCACCGCCTGCCGCACAGCCTGCCTGCCCTGCGTGTACTGGATGGCCAGAAGTATGGCAGCAAGAATGGCTCCGGCCACTTCGAACATCCAGGCGCCCGCAAATGTTTGCGAAGGCAACAGCAGTCCGAGGCCGGCCACGATCATTCCCAATCGCATTGCCATGCCCAAATGCCCGAAAAGATATCCTGTCAATCCGCCGGACGTGATCCAGATGCCTGCAATGGCTGTCACCACAGCCACGAAGATTGCCAGGGGTGAGCCCTTCATGATCAACACCGGCGCCAGCACAAACAGGAACGGTATGATGAAGGCCGGAAAACCGAAACGGCACGATGCAACTGCTGTCGCCATGGGCGAGGCATCGGCAAGTTTGGCGGCGGTAAACGCAGCCAGCGCAACGGGCGGTGTAATCATCGACATCATGCCGAAATAAAGCACGAACATATGCGCCGCCATGGGATCGACGCCGAGCTTGATAATCGGCGGCGCAGCCAGCGTGGCCAGCAGGAAGTAGATTGCCGTTGTCGGCATCCCCATGCCGAGAATGATCCCGACAACTGCCGTCATCGCCAGCAGCGCAATAAGACTGTTGCCGCCCAGTTCAACCAGGATGATCGTGAGCCCAAAACTCAGTCCGGTGCGATCCAGAATGCCAAGGATGATACCCGCCGCCGCGCCGATGACCACGATATCGACAGATGAACGTCCGGCTATGATCAGGCTGTCCCACAGGCTCCGCGGTGTCAGCCGCATCCCCTGATAGGAAAAGATCAGGCCCAGCACGATGATCGCCGCCAGACCATAGAGCGCGGCCTTTTCCGGCTGTACGTTCCATTCAAACAGCGCATACAGCAGTACGGCGAAGGGAACGGTGAAATACCATCCTTCCTTCATCACTTTGCGCGCTGCGGGAATCTTGTCTTCGGGAACCGGCGCAATGCCGTGCTTGGCCGCTTCCAGATCGGCCTGCACAAATACCGACAGAAAATAAAGTCCTGAGGGTATCAGGGCTGCAACAACGACGGATTGGTAGGATGTGCCGAGCAATTCGACCATTAGGAAAGCAGCCGCTCCCATGATCGGCGGCATGATCTGCCCGCCAGTAGACGCGACAGCTTCGATCGCGCCGGCAACCGCTGGCCGGTAACCGGAATTTTTCATCAGCGGAATAGTGATCACGCCCGTGGACACGACATTTGAAACCGCGCTGCCGGAAATCGAACCGAACAGGCCGGATGCAACCACTGCGATTTTTGCCGAGCCGCCGCGCGAACGGCCCATCAGTGCAGCGGCAATGTCGGTAAAAAATGTCGAGCCTCCTGCCTGCAGCAACAGCTGACCGAACAGGACGAAGACGATCACGACGCTGGTAATGACGGTCATTGGCAGACCAAGCATCGCCACATTGTCGATACCAAGAAACTGGAAGAACGTATCAGGCGGCAGTGAGCGGCCCTGCATCTTGCCCGGCACCAGATGCCCGAACAGCGCATAGGCAATGAAACCCAGCAACACCAGAAACAGGCTCATGCCCGATGTGCGGCGAAGCCCTTCGGCAACCAGCACAACCAGCACGCCACCGACGATGTTTGTCTCG
Source organism: uncultured Alphaproteobacteria bacterium (assembly GCA_963700795.1). GTDB lineage: Bacteria > Pseudomonadota > Alphaproteobacteria > Rhizobiales > Beijerinckiaceae > Terripilifer. The sequence continues at coordinate 137,310 of CAVOYX010000004.1, forward strand.
ATCGGCCGGTAGAATGCATCCTGCGACAGCGCCGGATACTGCACCGCCAGATACAGCCCGAACCCAAGACCCAGCGCTGACAGGAGCCAGTCATACCAGGGCGGATTGTCCTGCGGTTTGCTGCGCTGGTCATACGTCAGGTAGATGACGCCCAGCGCAAGGGCCAGCACGGTCGCCAGCAATTGTTCCGGCAACAGAGCAAGACCCAGCGCCAGCGAAAAATCTCCGGCCCAGATAACGCCGAGAATTGTAACGCCGGCGCTAAGGACAACGAGCAGGATGTTGCGCACCCTGCTCCATTGTGAATTTTGCCCGATAGTGGACGCGCCTGCTGCGACGTCTGGTCCCGATGTGTGGCTCAAGGCTTCATCAGACCTTTTTCCTTGAACAGCTTGATCGCGCCGGGATGAAACGGCATGCCCTGATCGCGCGCCATGTTGGCGGGCTTGAAGGACCGCCACAACGGACTGGCCGCGATAAGGTCTTTTTCGTTGTCATACATCGCCTTGGTTACCTTGTAGACGATTTCGTCGCTGACATCCTTGCCGGCAAACAGCATGTAGTCGAAATGCGTGACCTTCACGGGTGCCGCCACGCCTGTCAGCTTCGGTCCCGGCTGAACCGTCTCGATCGTGACGCCAGGAAGATATTTATGCACGGCGGCAAGTCCTGCCGGTGAATCATCCATGCTGACGAAACGCACCCCGCCAATCTTCTTTGCCATCAGGTTGAGATAGCCGGTGCCGACCGCGCCCACCACAACATCAAGCTTTGCTTCCGTCAACGCATCCCAGTGTTGCCGCAAGGAAGAGACCGGGACGAGGGTGACATCCTTTTCGCTCACGCCGCCATTGGCCAGAAAAGCGCTCATGAACTCGCCGAACAACGGTGCTGCGGAAAAGCGGCTTGGAATCTTTTTGCCCTTCAGGTCTGCAAGGGTCTTGATGTCGGACTTGTCGGCGACCAGCGGACCCACGCGGAACTTCATCAGCGTGGAAACCATACGCAAATTCTTGTTCGGACGGTCCTTCGAAATAGAAGTGCCTTCCCAGGCCCACTTGGTCTGCATGATGTTTGCAACACCAAATTCAAGCCGGTTGGCATTCACTGCCGGAATATATTGCTGCGTACCCGCCATGGGCTGGGTACGCATGTTGAGACCGGCATGCTTTGAAACAACCGTTGCGATGCCTGCAGATACCTGACTGGTTGCTCCATCCTTTGTCGTTCCGATCCCGACTGTCTGCGCCACGGCAGTATTGCCAGCCAGCGCCAGGGATCCTGCGACCAAAAATGCCATACGTCTCATGTTTTTCTCCACCTGATGTCAGCCATAGCCGGCAGCACCGCTATCAGCCTGAATGAGCCCCGCAACCCTTTTACAGTTACGCAAGCCCATAGCGTTTTCTTGTATTTGGAATGGCCAGAGTGCCTCACAACCGGCGCTCAGGCAAGCGCACTTGTTGTGCTGCAGCCTGCCGGACCTGCCCTTTTGTTCGGCAAATTGCGCGCGCAAACAGCGTCCATGATTTTTGCTCACCGTCGGGCCCTGTCTCTGTCGGGTCAAATAAACGTCGTGCATGAGAACTCCACTGCACCGACGTATTTTAACTCGATTACAGGTACGAGTGCCCGAAACAGGTGAAAAAGGGCCTATATTTGTCTTATTACGACATATTGGCTAGGTTACCCGCATACAGCCGCCATGGCTGTTCGTCCCGGGAGTTCAACCGCCTGTTCTTTGAACGGCAGGTCCCGGCAAAAAACTGGCGCCAAAGGGCACATCGAAGGGGAATTTCACAGAACAACAACAGAGCCCGCAAGAGGCCGATGTTCTGTGCTGCGCCAACCGGAGCCAAACCCGATCTCAACCCGAATTGGAGGGGAATAATGAAACTTGAAGTCAAGCTGAAGATATTACGATTTATACCGATTGCCGCCGCAGCGGCTGTTTTCACCACTGGCGCGTCGGCGCAGGTCGTTGGCATAGGTTCGACAACAGCCGGCGCAACCTCCCAGATCACCGCGACCATTTCCAAAGCCGTTTCCGAACACGGCGGTCTTCAAATGCGCAAGCAGACCATGGGCGGCACGCAGCAATATATCCCGCCGGTTAATGCCGGGGAGCTTGCCTTTGGCATTTCAAACATCGCGCAATATTCCATGGCGGTGAATGGAACCGGTCTTTCGGAAGGCAAGAAATACGACAACCTTCGCCTTGTCTCCACGATGATGCAGTTTACCGTCAGCTTTGTCGTTGCGAAATCTTCCGGCATCACCAAGGTATCCGACCTCAAGGGCAAACGCATCGCATTCGGCTTCAAGGCCGCACCATTGTTTCACTACGTAACGTCTGGCGCATTGGCAGCTGGTGGATTGAAATACGACGACGTCAAGAAAGTGCCCGCAGTCGGCCTCGTACAGCATTGGCGCATGATGATGGAAGGCAAGATCGATGCTGCCATCACCGCAGCAGGCACCGGATTTGCCCGGCAGATGAACGCCAAGATCAGCGGTGGCATACGGCATATTCCGTTTCCGAACACACCTGAAGCTCTGGCTGCCATGCACAAGTGGTTTCCGAAATCCAATTGGGCAACCGTAAAACCGCGCAAGGGTCTGACCGGGGTCGTCGAGCCTACAAACTTCGTGAATTACGATTACCTGTTGTGGACTCACAAGGGCCTGTCGGATGAAATCGCCTACAAGGTCGCCAAGGTCATGCACACGCAGGAAAAGCAGCTCAAGGCTGGCGGTCCATTGTGGCGCTCCTATGCAGCCAATGAGCAGCTGACCAAGGATCAGGGCTTCCCCTATCATCCGGGCGCGATCAAATATTACAAGGAAGTCGGCCTCTGGAAGCGCTGAAACTTCAGTGACACACGCGTCTTTTGTCTGCGTTCCGGGAGGGGAACGCAGGCAAAAGAAAAATCCGGTCAGTACAAACATGCACAACCGGTTTTGCACACGCCGGGCATTGCGCCCCTGCGTCTGCAAACGACCAACAAGAACAAAACAATCAGTCGCAGACTATCCAGGGGAATCACAACGTGACCAACAATGCATCAGCTAACGGTGAAGAAAAGCCGCAATTTCTGGTTGACCGGAAGGAGTCTGTATTGGTCGCCAGACTGACAGGAGCCTTGGGCGCCATCATCACGCTTATCGCAGTGACATGGGCCATCGATTTCTGGCTGGAACTTGGATTTCAATGGTTCGATGAACAGGCGATGGTCGCCTGCCTTGGCCTCGCCCTTGCAATTGTATTTTTTCGCTATGCCCTGCGCGGCGGCACCAAACGGCTCTCCTTGCCTTGGTATGATACGCTTCTTGGGCTCGCCGGGCTTGGTGGAGCGCTCTACTACATCCTGATCTACGAAGAGATAGCCAGCAATCCGTTCGCGATGCGGACCAGCACCTTCATGGTCGGGATCATTGTCATACCTCTGGTCTGGGAAGCATTGCGCCGAACCGCGGGCTGGAGCCTGACACTGGTTTTTTCCGCCTTCATTTTCTATGCATTTATCGGCCATTTCATGCCGGGACTTCTGCAGGGCATGAAGCAGAACCCTGTCGAGCTGATCGGCTTTCTCGGCACCAGCGAAGTCGCTTTGCTTGGCTTGCCGCTCAAGATCATTGTCCTGACCGTTGTGCTGTTTATCTGGATGGGACAACTTCTGTTATTCACCGGTGCATCCGAGTGGTTCACCGATCTTGCAGCAGCACTGATGGGACGTTCGCGCGGCGGTTCTGCCAAGATTGCCGTCGTCGCATCGGGATTGTTTGGTTCCATTTCCGGTTCTGCGGTTGCCAATGTTGCATCAACCGGCGTCATCACAATCCCGCTCATGCGCAAGGCCGGATATAATGCAAAAACCGCTGGCGCCATTGAGGCCGTGGCCTCCACCGGCGGCCAGATCATGCCGCCGATCATGGGAGCAGCTGCGTTCCTGATGGCAGAAATTCTGGAGATGTCCTACACCGAGGTTATTGTAGCTGCACTCATTCCGGCATTTCTGTATTATCTGGCCGTTTTCGTTCAGGCCGATCTGGAAGCTGCAAAAAACAACATTGCACCTTTGGAGCCGGATCAGATTCCGCCGCTATCGCGCGTGATGAAGGAAGGATGGTTCTTCGTCACACCCTTCGCCGTGCTGATCTATCTCTTGTTCTGGGCAAACTTTCCGCCACAGAAGGCGGCTTTTTGGGCAGCGCTTTCCGTCGCGATTGTTAGTCTTGCAATCGGCTACAAGGGCAAGCGCATCACGCTCGCACAAATGTGGGAGTCGGTGACCTCTTGCGGCCGATCCTCTGCCGACCTCATCATCATCGGATCCATGGCCGGCATCATTATCGGCATTCTGGAAAAGACCGGACTGGGTCAGGGCCTCACACTCATTCTCGCTGCCGTCGGTGACAAGAACCTCTGGCTGCTGCTCATTCTTACTGCGGGCATATCGATCCTGCTTGGCATGGGCATGCCGACATCGGCAATCTACCTGTTGCTGGCGACCATGATTGCACCATCCCTGGTCAAACTTGGTGTCGAACCGATCGCCGCGCACATGTTTGTTCTCTACTTCGGCCTGATGTCCATGATCACACCGCCGGTAGCCATTGCAGCATTTGCAGCAGCTTCGCTCGCAGGATCCAAACCGATGGAGACAGGCGCTACCGCCGTACGCATCGGCTGGATCGCCTACATCATACCGTTTGTATTCGTACTGTCGCCGAGCCTGCTCATGCAGGGGCCTGCCTGGGAAATTATCGTCTCGCTGGTCACGGCAACCATCGGCGTCTGGATCGCATCGGCAGGGTTCATCGGCTATCTCTTCCGACCCATATCCACGCCAGTGCGCGCGGCCATCATCGCTGCCGGCGCGGCATTGCTGCTGCCCCCTCATGCCGTGGCGCATGGCTACATGATCAACGCGCTGGGACTGATCGCCGTATTGCTTCTGGTCGGAAGGGAATATATGGCGCGCAGCAATCCCAAGCGCCCTGCACAAATGGCGTGAACCCGACAATTTGCCCTGTGCAAACAAAAGGCCCGGAAGGAATGACACCATTCCCGCCGGGCCTTGTTTAATTCAGGACGCCATCGCTCACATAAGCGCGGCTGTTTGCCGTTCAGGCCTCCGCGCCTTCATCATCGGCCGGCTGCACAGCAGTCAGCTGCCAGTCATTAGGGCCGCCGGACGAACGGCGCACGAAGGTCCATATTTCGGTCAGCTCCTGTGCTTCGGTCAACGAGCCTTCGACAACCTTGCCTGAGGTCCGTTCGACAATCGCATCGGCGATCTCAAAGCGCATGGCCACCGTTGCATATTCGCCGCCCGGCTCTTTCCACGCTTCCGCCAGGTCGCCCTGAAGAAGCTTGACGCCGGAAATGCGCACTTCGTGTCCCTGCTTGCGGTTTTCGTCGATGTCTTCCTGGAAATAGCCGCACATCTCGTCGGTCGCCAGACGGCGCAGAGCTGCCGTATCTTCCTTGGCGTAGGCATCCTGCACTTCGCGCAACAGACGCTCGAAAGTGTTGAAGTCTTCCTCAGCCAGCTTGAGAGGCCGTGTAGGAACATCTTGCGCTCCATAGGCAGAACCGGATGCAACGCTCGCACCGGCACCGGCAGCGCCACCCGCGGCCATGCTGTTATACCGGTTGTCCGAACGCGGATCAGGCTCGCCATACCGCGAACGATCATTGGCGCGCGCCAAAGCAGGTGTCATGTTGGCCGCCTTGCGCCGCTGCCACCACGAGAACAACAGCATCGCGGCAAAACCCAGCAGGGCTACCTGGGCGACCAGCCCGAGGATAGCGCCAAGACCGCCAAGACCGCCGGACAGCCCATAGCCGAACAACAGGCCAAGCATGCCCGCGCCCAGCAATCCTGCCATGAAGCCGCCGCGCGACATGCTGCCGAACATCCCCGGCCGCGTCGCATTAGGCGCGCGAGCTGCCGCATTACGTGGCGCAGCGGTGCGTTGCATTGGTTGCGCGGCGCCCGGAGCAGTCCGCGTGGCGGGCGGCGCCTGAAATGTCTTGGAGCCACGGCTGCCAAAGCCACCACCGCGACCAAGTTTGGCCTCAGCCATGGTTGGAATAATAAAAAGCGCAATCAGCGCCAAAATGGCCAGGAAGCCTCCCGTCCGCGAACTATTCATTGCCATACTCCATATCCTCCGGGCCGGTCACCAGGGGCCGGCAAGCCAGAATATAGGGTAGCGCTGCGAGCTCTGCCAGCGGGCAAATCCAACTGGCCTAATAAAAGTCGGGACGGCATCCGGGTTGGGATGGGAGGTTCGGGAAAAAGACCGGCCCGCCCGGCGTTAGACATATTTTATCCCGGCCCATGACAAAGCTCTCGATCCGTGCAACGATGCAGCTACCGGTAATTTTTACCTACACCGGAACCAAGCAATGGCAGCCGGGTTAATGTCGGACTACCCAAGGGTGCTGGTCTCACCATGTAATGGAGGCGTATATGAATATTATCAAATCACTGGTTCTCGCCAGTTCACTCGCAGCAGCCATCGGTCTGGCTGGAGCACCAGCCGCATCAGCCCTCACCATGGGCGGCGCCGGCGCAACGGTTACGCAGGACGCTGCAGCCAATAATCTGGTCCAGCAGGTCCAGCGCCGCCGCGCCTTTTCTCGCGGTTCTGGCGTGCGTCGGGGCGCTGTTCGTGGCGGTCGCGTTGTCCGTGGCGGACGCCGTGGTATCGGTGTTGGCGGTGCAGCAGCTCTTGGTCTGGGCCTTGGCATACTGGGCGCAGCAGCGGCAGCCAACGCCTATCCGCGCGAATGCTGGATTGAGCGCCGCCCGGTCTACAACAACTGGGGCGAATATGTAGGTGATCGCAACACACGGGTCTGCAACTAGGCAGTTCCAAAGAATTTCGGAAAACGCCGGCCTTTGCGCCGGCGTTTTTTATTGCCTCTGGCGCGGCATAAATCTGGACGGCTCTCACTGTGAGCAGGCCGGTTGCATCCGGCCCTTGCCGCTCTGCGCTGCCTCGATTCCAGGCAAATTGCGCAAAGGTCTGGCGCCACGGGAAATTTATCCACATCCAGCGTTCCGGCTGACTGGTCAGAATCGCAGCGGTTAACTATCGATTAACCATCCGGTTCGACACTCGGATACGGCCCGTAATGGTGGTCGGAGTTTTGATTCCCGGCCATGCGCTTGATGCCGGTAACATTTCTGCTCAGGACCGGACGGCTTCATGCGTATTGATAATTTGATGCTTCAGATGAGCGTTGCCGAGAAGATCGGCCAGCTCAATCTCCTGTCTTACGGCAAGACCGATACAGGCACGGAAAAATCCGTCGATGTGGAAGGCAAGATTGCGTCCGGCCAATGCGGCGGCATTTTTGGCACCTACGATCTGACAGAAATGCGCAAGCTCCAGCAAATAGCCGTCAGCCAATCGCGTCTGGGTATTCCGCTATTGTTTGGCCTGGATGTCATTCACGGCCACAAGACCGTCTTCCCCATTCCACTGGCGCTTGCCTGCAGCTGGAACATGGAACTCATCGCCCGCTCCGCCCGCATTGGCGCGATCGAGGCAACGGCGGAAGGCATCAACTGGATCTTCTCGCCAATGGTGGATATCAGCCGCGATCCGCGCTGGGGCCGCGTTGCCGAAGGCGCAGGCGAGGATGCCTTTCTCGGCTCCAGGATTGCCCGCACCATGGTGCTCGCGCTGCAGGATGAACAGGCCGATCCGACAACCCGCGTAATGGCCTGCGTCAAGCATCTGGGCCTTTATGGCGCGGTGGAAGCCGGACGCGAATACAACATCGTCGATATGAGCCCCGTGCGCATGCACGAACATTACCTGCCGCCATACAAGGCCGCAGTCGAAGCAGGCGTCGCCTCGGTGATGACCTCGTTCAATGACATCAACGGCGTGCCGGCTTCCGCAGACGATCACATGTTTCGCGAAATCCTGCGCAAGCAATGGGGCTTCAACGGCCTCACCGTCAGCGATTACACCGCCATCAATGAAATGACCGATCATGGGCTGGGCAACCTGCAGGACGTTTCCGCGCTTGCGCTCAAAGCCGGCATCGACATGGACATGGTCGGCGAAGGATATCTCACAACGCTCGAAGCATCCCTGCGCGAGGGTCGGATCAGCGAGACGCTGATCGACGAAGCCTGCCGCCGGGTTCTGGAAGCCAAGGAATCCCTGGGCCTGCTGGATGACCCGTTCCTGTTTATCGATGAGGAGCGCCCCAAGCGCTACATCCTGTGCGATGAACATCGTGCATTTGCCCGCGCCACCATTCCGCAATCGTGCGTTCTTCTGAAAAATGCGCACGACACATTGCCGCTGAAAAAAACCGGAAGCATTGCTCTCGTCGGCCCATTGGCCGACGACCAGCGCAACGTACTTGGAACATGGAGCATCGCAGCCGACTGGGAAGACGCAGTCTCCGTACTGGAGGGAATGCGTGCTCAGGCAGGCGATGCGCTCACCATTCGCCACGCACGCGGTGCAAACATCACCGACAATCCGGACATTGTGAAGCGCTCGAATTTCAAGGTCGAACGGGTGATCAACGATCCGCGCGACGCGCAAGCCATGATCGATGAGGCAGTGAAAGCTGCCGAACTGTCGGATGTTGTTGTCGCAGTCGTCGGTGAAGCACAGGAAATGTCCGGCGAATGCGCCAGTCGCGCCGATATCGGCATCCCCGAGTGCCAGAAGGATTTGCTGAAAGCGCTCAAGCGAACTGGCAAGCCATTGGTGCTTGTTACCTTTAGCGGACGCCCGCTCACCCTGCCATGGGAAGACGCGAATGCGGACGCCATATTGCATGCATGGTTTGGCGGCACGGAAACCGGCAACGGCATTGCAGACGTGCTGTTTGGCGCAGCCAGCCCCTCGGGAAAACTGACCATGACTTTCCCCCGGCATGTCGGACAGGTTCCGATTTACTACAACCATCGCCCGACCGGCCGGCCGTTATCCCCGGGCAAGGAATTTGAAAAGTTCAAATCCTGCTATATCGATGTACCAAACTCGCCGCTCTATCCATTTGGATATGGATTGACATACACGCAATTCGATTATGGCCCTGTCAGGATCGAGCGCGACAATCTGGCCAGCGTCGACGATCAGCTTATTGCATCCTGCGTCGTGACCAATACCGGCCCGCGCGATGGTGAAGACATCGTGCAACTTTATGTTTCCGATCCTGTAGCCAGCATTACCCGGCCAGTAAAAGCCTTGCGCGGCTTTCAGAAAATTGCATTGCAACCCGGCGAAAAAATCGAGGTCGTGTTCTCATTGTCGATCAATGATCTGAAATTCTACAATCGCGATTGCGAACTCGTGTTCGAACCAGGCGACTTTGGAATTCACATTGGCCCCAGTTCGGAAGACCTGCGCAGCGCGCGTTTTGTCTGGAATGAAGAAACTGACGAAATGTCAGACGCCCCGCGCGTCGCCATGTTGGCCAGCGTCCATCAGCGGTCCTGAGTTCCAACCTGTGGTCTGCAAACCCCTTCGCCCATGATGGGGTGCCATGTCATTGACTGCATTGAAGCATGGCCTGTCGTAGTCAATTAGCAGCAAAACATCATGCACGACACACCATTGCGTTTTGTCTCAACAGTGACGCGCCTTCCAATTAGGCTAGACTTGCCAGGTTTGCTTACACATTAAGCAACAGTTGCTTACTGCAGCGGCCCCGCTCCCATGGACAGATTATATTTGCTCATATATGGTGATCTGCATGTTTACATCAGTGACGCCATGAAAAAAGGTTCTGATAAGACAGCAATCAAGGGTTTGCTCGACAGCTACGATGCTGGTCCGTTTTTTTGCGAAATGCTCGGGCGACGCGGTCTGTCGCATACTTCTGAAATCCGCCACCGATTGAACGCGATGGATATTCGCGAACTGATTGCAAGATCGGACGATGCGGCGAAGGAGTTGTTTAATCTCGGCATCACTTTTACGGTCTATTCCGACAATGAGGCGATCGACCGTATTTTGCCGTTTGATGTGATTCCAAGGGTCATTTCAGCAAAAGACTGGGACATTCTCAACCGCGGAATCCAGCAACGCATTGCTGCGTTAAACCTGTTCCTGCACGATATTTATCACGATCAGAAAATTCTCAAGGACAATATTATTCCTGCAGAACTGGTTGTTGGAAACAAGAACTACCAGCCCGCAATGCAGGGCATTACACTGCCCAACAAGACCTATGTGCATATTTGCGGAACGGACATGATCCGTGACGAAAACGGCAAGTTTCTGGTTCTGGAAGACAATGCGCGCACGCCATCGGGTGTTTCCTATGTTCTGGAAAATCGCCACCTGATGATGCGCGCCTTTCCTGATCTGGCCGACAAGATTTCACTGGCCGATGTCGATGAATATGGTCCGCACCTGCTGAAGACATTGGCCGAATGCGCGCCTGTTGGCGTCACCGATCCCGTCGTCGCCCTCCTGTCACCGGGTTGTTTCAACTCGGCGTATTTTGAACATGTGTTTTTGGCCCGCGAAATGGGCATTCCGCTGGTCGAGGGGCAGGACCTGACAGTGGAAAACGACAAGGTCTACATGCGCACGACCAATGGACTGGAACAGGTCCATGTCATTTATCGCCGCATTGATGATGCGTTTCTCGATCCCAAAGTGTTTCGCAAGGACAGCATGCTCGGTGTGCCGGGACTTTTCGAAGCCTATCGCAAGGGGAACGTGACACTGGCCAACGCGGTGGGAACCGGTGTTGCAGACGACAAGGCAGTCTATGCCTATATGCCTCGCATCATCAAATATTATCTCGATGAAGACGCCATCATCGATAATGTACCAACAAATATCTGCAGGGAAAAAAGCGGGCTGACCAAAACACTCGACAATCTGGACAAGCTCGTGACCAAGCCGGTAGGCGAATCCGGCGGCTATGGCGTTGTGATCGGCTCACGTGCGAGCAAAAAGGAATTGCGCGATTTGCGAGACAAGGTGCTTGCAGATCCGTCCAACTTCATCAGCCAGCCCGTCATTCAATTGTCGGTAAGTCCGACCCTGATCGGTAGATCGATCCAGCCCAGGCACGTTGATTTGCGCCCGTTCGCCTTGACGGGAAAATCGACATGGGTGTTACCGGGCGGTCTCACGCGCGTCGCGCTCAAACGCGGTTCGCTCATTGTCAACTCCTCCCAAGGCGGAGGCTCTAAGGATACCTGGGTTCTTGCCTAATATTGTCGCACGATTTGCTGATAATGCATTCTGGCTCGGCCGCTACATGGAGCGGGCTGAGAATCTTGCTCGCATTCTGCTGACCAATACGACCTATGCGCGGCATGACAAAGGCACCCCGAACTGGAAACACATCGTCGACCTGTTCGCCGACACCAAACGGTTTGAAAAAAAATATTCCAGCGCCGAAGCTGTCGATGTTCTTACATTTTACATTCTCGACAAGGGCAACTTCACCTCGCTCGTGTCAAACATCGCTGCAGCACGGGAAGCCGCACGCTCCCTGCGCCATCTCATAAGCACCGAGATGTGGACACATCTCAACATGTTCCATGCGCGCGTCCAGGCATTGACTGCATCTGACTTGCGCGAAGACCGGCTCGGCCGGACGTTGACCAACATCATCACTGATTGCCAGACGTTCGAGGGAATTACCGAAGGTACTTTCCTGCGCGGTGAAGCCTGCATCTTCTACCAGATGGGAAAATATCTGGAACGCGGCGACCAGACCACGCGGATTCTCGATATGGGATATGGGCGTTTGAGTTTCGAGGATGATAACGCCATTGTCTCGGCACAATGGCATGTGTTGCTTCGATCCGTTTCGGGATACCACGGCTTTCGCAATCGCTATCCCGGCCATATCAATCCCAAGCAGATTGCAACCTTCCTGCTCTATGATGAAGAATTTCCGCGCGCGGTGACTTTATGCCTGACACGTTTCACGCAACAGCTTCGCAATCTTCAAGCCAGAACGAAACAGGTGGACGATCACCTGGTCGAGGAAGCACGCCGTCAGGTTGAATTTGCTCTTGAAACAGGACCGGGGTCACGCGTTACACCGCGTGGATTGCACAAATATCTTGATCAATTGCAAGGGCTGATCGGCAATTTGGCTGCGGCACTGAGAAAGTGCTATTCGACGCCTGCCCTTTGAGCTAAAGATATCGCCCCATTCCAAAAATTCCGACAGCGGATGATCGCGTGCAGCAGCTCACTGTCCAGCACATAACAACCTATCGTTATGCCAGACCCGTGACATTCGGGCCGCACCGCTTGATGTTGCGGCCGCGCGATGGCCATGACCTGCGTCTGCTCAGCGCGTCGCTATCGATCACACCGGCAGCAGAACTGCGTTATATCTTCGATGTGTTCGGCAATTCCGTCGCCATTGCCACCTTCGCAACGCCCGCCAGCGAATTGACCGTACATTCCAGTCTGGTGATTGATCGCTATCCTTTGCCAGAGCCCACGTTTGAAGTTGAGCCTTATGCCCGTAATCTTCCGTTCAGCTACAACCGCAGCGAACAGCCTGATCTCGGACGCACCGTGCAACCCCATTACGCAGATCGCAACCGCATGCTCACCGAGTGGGCGGGACGCTGGATCGACAACAAGGATGCGCGTGGCGGCACCAGAGCATTTCTGGAAAACCTGACATTCGGAATTCGCAACGAGCTGGCCTATTCCGAACGCTATGAACCCGGTGTGCAATCGCCCGCCGAGACCCTGCGCAAGAAGTCGGGAACATGTCGCGATTTTGCATTACTCATGATGGAGGCCGCCCGCGCCTTTGGTCTGGCAGCGCGTTTCGTGTCCGGCTATCTCTACGATCCGCAGCTCGACGGCGGCGCAGAGACGGTCACCGGCGCAGGCGCGACCCATGCCTGGGTGCAGATCTATCTGCCCGGCGCTGGCTGGGTGGAATTCGATCCGACCAACGGCAGCTATGGCGGCCAAAATCTGATCCCCGTGTGCGTGGCCCGCGAACCCGAGCAGGCCATGCCCGTATCCGGCTCCTTTTCCGGCGGATCGGAGGATTTTCTTGCCCTTGAAGTCTCCGTGGAAGTCAGCTCCCGGCGAAATGGCTAGTTCGAAAAGCTGCCGCCGCCAGCGGTAGCGCGCCACCCGGACGCATGTTAGGAAAACACTTCGATTCTGGCCCGCCGCACCGGGGGCAATTGCGGAGTGGGGCATGACCTATTGTTGCGGAATTCTGGTTGCGGAGGGTCTTGTAATGATCGCCGATACCCGCACCAATGCCGGGCTCGACAATATCTCCACCTTTCGCAAGCTGCACCTGTTCGAAAGGCCCGGCGAAAAGGTGATGATGCTGGCCTCTGCGGGCAGCCTGTCGGTGACGCAGACGGTCGTCAGTTATCTGCGCGAGGGGCTGGAAAATCCGCGCACCGGCGCCACCGAGCGCCTGCTCGATTGCGCCAGCATGCTCGATGCGGCAAGCCTTGTCGGCCGCGCCATGCGCACGGTCATACGCACCTTCACCGACGATCCGGAAATGAACCAGTCGAACTTTCAGGTCACATTCCTGTTCGGCGGACAGATTGCGGAACGCCGCCTGCGCCTGTTCATGATCTACACCGAAGGCAATTTCATCGAGGCGACCGAAGACACACCCTATCTGCAGATCGGCGAACACAAATACGGCAAGCCGGTGCTGGACCGGGCGGTAACCTTCCAGACCGATCCGCAGATCGCGCTGAAACTCGGCCTGGTGTCGATGGATTTCGACCATGCGCTCCAATCTCAGCGTCGGCCTGCCCATCGACATTGCCCTGCTGCGCCGCGATGGACTGAAACTGGAAATCAACCACCGCATCGACGATACGGACGCCTATTTCGCCAACCTGCGCGAGAGCTGGTCGGATGCCCTGCGCGCCGCGCACAAGAACATCCCCGTCCCGCCCTATGGCGTTGCGGACGCCTGACGCTCCGGCAATCGACGCGCGCTATTCCGCTGCCGCGCCCAGCTTCGCGCCGTATTCGATCACCTGGCCGCCCTTGGCGTCAGCCGTCACCATCAGCTCGAAATAGCTGATCGTCGGATCGCAGCCATTGCGCTTGCGAAAGCCTTCCAGCCATTTGGCATCATGCCCGCGTTTGGACGCTTCGATCGACGGCCAGAAATACACCGCACCGCTCAGGCCCTCGCCATCGCGCATGAAATGCTTGGCGACGAGTTCCGTATTCTTGATCCATTCGCCGGCGGCATGAACGGCGCCGTCATATTCAGCCTCGCGCGACATGCCTGCGGGGGTCGGAAACGTAACGAGTTCGACGATCATGGCGTCCTCCAGACTGCGCGCAGTCTGCGCGCTGATAATCTCTACGCCCAGCCTGCCGCGAAAGCGTCGCAAGTTCAAGCCTGCCCGCTTTCGGCCCGCAGTTTTGCCAGCCGCGCGGCAAGATCATCGCGCAATTGCTCCAGACTGCGCGGCGGCGCATCGTCCGCGCCAACCTGGCCGGCATCGGCTGCGCGGGAAGCCTCGCCATCGCGCAGGCCATGCAGCGCCCGCAGGGTACGCACCAGCGATGCCAGGGTGCGCGCATTGCGCTCGCCCGCCCCGACGCTCGTGTCGCACATGCGGCTCTGCATCAGGGCGATTTCCCGCCGCACCTGCTGCTCGATGGATTGCAGCAGATCGCCCGCGTCGTCCCGCGGGTATTTGTCATCGGCCGGAAAAATTGCGGCGTTTTCAGACCCGTTTTCGGGATCAGGCCGATGCACGGAAAAATTCGCGCCCGTCTCGCGCAACACGGCCATGGATTGCCTGCGCATCTGCCGGCGCGATGGCCATTCCAGCTCCGCAATCCAGCGCAACAGGGTGGAGGTGGCAACGCCGAATTCCCTGGCCACCTGCGCAACGCTGAAGGCCGGGTCGTAATACATCGCATGCAGCCGGGCGACCTTCGCCGCGTCGAACCCGCGCCAGCCACCCCTGTCAAACCGAAAAGTTGCAGATTTTTCGGACCCGGTTGATGGGCAAAAATTATCGCCCTCATTCTGAGGAACAGCCGGAGGCTGTGTCTCGAAGGATGGGGGCGCTGGAACGAAGTCGTCGGCTCGCGGTGTTCGGCCAACACCAAACACCGCCAGCCCCGGAATTTTCGGGAACGGCATGGGAATATCCTGATTTTGTGGGATTTTGGGTGCAGCGCGACCGGGAGTTATCTCACCGGCGCATGGCTCCAATATGCTTGACTTCTAGCAGATCAGCGGGAGGAAGTAAAGGAATATATTCATAATACTAAACGGCGATAACGGCCCCGGCCTAAAAATTCCAATAGGCCTTTATCTCTCAACACCTGCAGTTGCTGTCTTATCTTCTCTTTTATGTAATTATTGCCGGGATAAATCTTTTTCAAATATGGTTCGAATGCATACACGTCATCTAACGTGAATTCTACATTTCCGATATCCTCGACGCATTTAATAACATTCAGAAGCCAGCCACGCGATGCAGTTTCTGTATTTCGGAGAAACAGTGTTTGCTGCCATTGCCGGAGGACTTCTTGCCGGTCAACAACAGCACTATTCCTTACTATATGAATTTTGCCGATATCCGGAACCTGTCCAATGAGAATATTGCACCCAATCCAACCTGCGCGACGCGCCGTTTCCGCAAGTGGCTTTCGCCTCTCAATTATATCCAAAATGAAAAATTTCTTGGGAATAATAAATAAGCTCTCAACACCCGCATTTTCTAAGACTATACTTCATCAATAATAAATTCGGATTATTTTCCAATTCGAGCCGATCGCACATTGTTTCAAAAGCGCCGTTGACAATTTTCTTTCCGAAATTTGCTTTCGTGCTTTTTAACTCGAACTCTTCGAGACAATCCGAACAATAAAAATCTGCCACTGGCTTATTGTTGATAAATTTATCGAGTTTCGCGCGACCGCAGTTTGGACAAAACGCATTCGCCAGCGCCCAAGCTTCGGTCATCACTCTCGCCGATTGAGAGCCGCTATCGTAAGCAACTTGTCCAGCATCTTCAAACCCAAGTTTCATCTTCATAATCCATCGAATTTCTATTAGAATCGCAATTGGCCGATAATGAACGATTAACGGAGCGTCTGATGGCGTGGTATATTAAATACTATAGACACACCGAGTGCCGAACGATTTGGACTGACGAATGGTCCTGTGCTTGTAACGATCATTGCCCAAAATGTAATGCCGAAATCGAACCATATGACTGGGAAGATGTAAGCGTGATCACCGAAGAGGTCTCAGTGGGAAAATGGATCGTTAGGGTGTCACCACTGACTGCAAGCGATCACCCTGCTTACAACAATCGAACGTTCACAACGAAACGCCGGGCGCACCAATTTGCTGCGAAAGAGCGAGCCCGCCTTTTAGATTTGGAAGCTGAGTTAAACCCGAAAACATTGTGATACGTAACGCTCTTCCACCACGCATCTCAGGGCGAGGTTATCGTTTGCTCAACGCTCCCGTTGTGCGACCTCTACCACAAGTGACCCCCTCATCCTGAGGAACGGGCCGAAGGCCTGTGTCTCGAAGGATGGTTCAGGGCACGCCCTCGCCCTTCGATACGCGGGCTTCGCCCGCTACTCAGGGTGAGGGCAGCTTTTTCAAGGCATCTTTCTTTCTTCGGCTTCTTGAAGCCAAATCCGGCAACGCGTCGTAATCGCCTCGGACAAGTGCTTCTTTCTTCGCACGCGTCCAGCCCTTGATGCGGCGCTCGGTTGCAATGGCTTCATCGATGCGTTCGAAATGCGCGCACCAGCACAATTCCACGGGCCTGCGTTTGAATGTGTAAGACTGCGGATTCAATCCGCGCTGATGCTCCTCCACACGTTCAGCAATTTCACGCCGTGTAATGCCCGTGTAGTAGCTCTTGTCGGAACAGAGCAGAATATAAATCGTGGCCCTTTCGGTCATAGATTGCTGCTTGATGCCCATGCTTCGAGACACAGGGCTTCGCCCTGTTCCTCAGCATGAGGTTCGTATTGATAAGATGCAACGGCAAACGTCCCGCTTCACCACATCACATTCCTCATTCAGAGGAACGAGTGCGTCAGCGCTTGTCTCGAAGGATGTTTTACGCCATCCCGCCCCCGCCCTTCGAGACGCACCGCTGCGCGGGGCTCCTCAGGGTGAGGGCTCAACGACTGGGGTTGATACAGGCTCATACCCTCCCCCTTGTGGGGAGGGTCGGCGCACTCGTCGGAGTGCGACGGGGTGGGGGTTGTTCCTGCAAGCAGTAATGATGATCGGGTGGAAGGATTCAGAGAAAGCGGCACGGCGTGTCTGCCCGGTGGGGGGATACAGAGCCCCCACCCCTGACCCCTCCCCACAAGGGGGAGGGGAAGGCTCGCTACATCCCCTTGCGCCTCGGCCTCGCCTTCGCGCTCTTCTTTGCATCAACTTTTCGGGTTGATGCGAGAGGCCTCGCCTCCCCGCCACCGAAATTGTGCGGGCCCATGTCCGCGTCTGTTGGTTTATGGATTCTGGATTTTTGCGCATCTACCTTTCGGGTCGATGCGGCGGGCATATTACCCGCCCTGCCATACTTCCGCGTGCCCGCGAAACTGCCGGCCTGATCTTCCACATCCGCCTGCCGGGCAAGCGGATCGTCGGCGATGGCAAGTTCGGCTGCCTGCAGGCGCTTGATTTCGTCGCGCAGGCGCGCGGCGGTTCCTCGAATTCGAGGTTGGCGGCGGCATCGCGCATGCGCGCTTCGAGGTCCGGCAGGGTCGCCTTGAAATTGTGGCCTGCGCCAATGCCCGTTCCTTGCCCGGCATCGGCAAAGCCCTTGTCCACGGTGACATGGTCCTGCTCGTAGACCGAGCCGAGAATGTCCTGAATGCCGCGCTTGATCGTCGCCGGGGTGATGCCGTGTTCGGCATTATAGGCAAGCTGTTTTTCGCGGCGGCGCGTTCGGTCTCGTCCATGGCGCGCTGCATCGAGCCGGTGACGTGGTCGGCGTAGAGCACGACCTTGCCGTCGACATTGCGCGCGGCGCGGCCGATGGTCTGGATGAGCGAGGTTTCGCTGCGCAGGAAACCTTCCTTGTCGGCGTCGAGAATGGCGACCAGCGCGCATTCGGGAATGTCGAGACCCTCGCGCAGCAGGTTGATGCCCGACCAGCACGTCGAACGCGCCGAGACGCAGGTCGCGGATGATCTCGATGCGCTCGATCGTGTCGATGTCCGAATGCATGTAGCGCACGCGCACGCCGTTCTCGTGCAGATATTCGGTGAGGTCCTCGGCCATGCGCTTGGTGAGCACGGTGACGAGGGTGCGATAGCCCTGCGCCGCCATGGCCTGCACCTCGCCCAGCAGATCGTCCACCTGGCTGCGCGCGGGGCGCACCTCGACGGGCGGATCGATGAGGCCGGTGGGGCGGATGACCTGTTCGACGAAGACGCCGCCGGTGCTGCTCCATCTCCCAGTTGCCGGGCGTGGCCGAGACATGCACGGTCTGCGGCCGCATGGCCTCCCATTCCTCGAAGCGCAGCGGCCGGTTGTCGAGGCAGGACGGCAGGCGGAAGCCGTATTCGGCCAGCGTCGCCTTGCGGCGGAAGTCGCCCCGGTACATGGCGCCGATCTGCGGCACGGTGACGTGGCTCTCGTCGGTGAAGACCAGCGCGTTGTCGGGCAGGTATTCGAACAGGGTGGGCGGCGGCTCGCCGGGGCGGCGGCCGGTGAGATAGCGCGAGTAGTTTTCGATGCCGGCGCACGAGCCGGTGGTCTCCAGCATTTCCAGGTCGAACATCGTGCGCTGTTCGAGCCGCTGGGCTTCCAGCAGGCGGCCCTGGGCGTAGAGTTCGTCGAGGCGGCTGCTTGAGTTCGCGCTTGATGCCGTCGATGGACTGGATGAGCGTGGGACGTGGCGTGACATAGTGCGAATTCGCGTAAATTTTCACGAATTCCAGGTCCTGCGTCTTGCGTGCCGGTGAGCGGGTCGAACTCGGCGATGGTCTCGATCTCGTCGCCGAAGAAGCCGATGCGCCAGGCGCGGTCCTCGTAATGGGCCGGGAAGACTTCCAGCGTGTCGCCGCGCACCCGGAACGTGCCGCGCGAGAAGTCGCCGCCGGTGCGCTTGTACTGCAGGGCGACAAGATCGGCGATGAGCTGGCGCTGGTCGATTTTCTCGCCCAGTTTCACCGAGAAGGTCATCGCCGTGTAGGTTTCCACCGAGCCGATGCCGTAGATGCAGGAGACGGAGGCGACGATGATCACGTCGTCGCGTTCGAGCAGGGAGCGGGTGGCCGAATGGCGCATCCGGTCGATCTGCTCGTTGATGGAGGATTCCTTCTCGATATAGGTGTCGGTCCGGGGGACATAGGCCTCGGGCTGGTAGTAATCGTAGTAGGAGACGAAGTATTCGACAGCGTTATCGGGAAAAAAGCTCTTGAATTCACCGTATAATTGCGCGGCTAGCGTCTTGTTGGGAGCAAGAATAAGAGCAGGTCTATTGGTTTTTTCTATGACCTGCGCCATCGTATACGTTTTTCCAGAGCCAGTGACACCCAGCAATACCTGGTCGCGCTCGTCTGATTAATACCCGTAACCAGCTCCGCGATAGCCAGCGGCTGATCGCCCTTCGGCTCGATATTCGGATTGAATCTTGAACCGGATGCCGCCTTCGGATTTCTCCGGTCTTTCCGGCCGGTGCGGCACCCACGGCTTGGCTTCGCGCAGGTTGGGATCGCCCCTTTCAAGCAGTTCCTGCAACGCATTGTTCGTTATGCCGGCACCGGTAATCGCCTTGTCTGGCCGCGCTGTGCGAACGCGACGGACAGGGTCGGATGGCCTCGCAATTTCCGTCAGGCCTAATTTGCGTGCGAGGTTCGGATCCATCTCCGCGGCGCCAGAGTCGAACCCACTTTGCGGAGCTTCGGATAGGCCGGGACTGAGCAGACCGGCCAGATGTTCGTCCAGCGGCTTCAGGTCCGGCTTGGAAGCCTTCGAGTTCGGTGAACGGGCGGATTTTTTCGGGGAACGCTGCATCGGTCCAATATGGAGCGAGTCCGACCCGGATAAAAGATATCTTTGGCAATTAGGATGCAGCTCCTGACAACGTGTTGGCAGCAACGCGCTTGGCCAAAAAGAAAAACCCTCCGGAGGGGGATCCGGAGGGTCAGTGTGAGGACCGGCGGGGGATGGGGAAACCGGTCTTCTGGAGGAAACTGTCAACCGCCTAAGCGGCGCGATCCAGCGTTTGCCTGGTGAACTGTCACATGACCCGGCATTTCAATCGTAAGCTTCACAATTTCTTTCCCTGCGTGCGCACGCGGCGTGACGCCGATAGCAAGCACCAGCAGGGCCGAGGCAGCCATAACAGCAGCAACGGCGAGAGAAACGTGAAACTGCTTGCGGGCCTCGGCAGGGGAAAGAGCGGAAAAAAAACCGGTATCGCTGTCGTTACCTCGCCATATTCCAAAATCTTTTGTCGGTGTCTGCATGGCTATGTTCCTGCGTTCCCAGACCAACGAAGTTCCCGTAATAGGGTTCCCAACTTTTGGAGCTTTTTCTCAACCCACTTGGTGGGCCCGCTCCAGCAGTGCAACAAGACAACATTAGTAACGGTTCCGATGTGCGTCATCACACATCGGAACACGCGCGGGCACATCGGCGTGATCGGGAGGGAAAGCCAATTGCGGAAGTTTACGCTGCGATTTGCGTTGTCAGCCGGCTCTCGGATCGCGCTCGGGCGATAACAAGGCCAAACACCATCAAAATCGCCAGCGCTCCTAGCGGAAGGTGGAAATAAAATGCAAAATACCTGGCGAGAGGCGGGACGATAAATGCAAAAGCCAGGATCGTCTGTTCCCAAGGCCGGAAGCCGCGTTCAAGGCCAAAACGCACAAAAAAAGCTATGGCCGGACCCAGAACGACAAGGTCATAGTCCAGGCAATAAGGTGTAGCTGCCAGCGCAGCGGTCAGAAGGCCGGCAGACTTCAAATCCTGATGAGCCTTGCTTTGCCATAGCCATGCAACGCCTGCGCCAAGCGTAAGCGCGATAGCCCCCTGTGCCATCCAGCCCGTTGTAGCAGAAAGCCCATGTAGCCTTGCAGCAGCATAAGCGCTTTGCATGTTGTGAAAACCATTCCGGCCAAGATCAAGCGATTGCGAGCGCATTTCCTGCAGCCCGGCATAGAAGGCCGCCCAGCTGTCGACCCCGAACATGATCGCGGATGCGGCAACCAGCACCATGACCGCGAATGCAGCAGCCACGAACGAACGCCAATGACCGCCAGCGATCAACGCCAATGGGATGAGCAGGCCATATTGCGGCTTGTAGATAAGGCATGCGAACAATATTCCCGCGATCATCGGCCTGGAAGGCAACAGCACAAGCGCGCCGCCAAACAGGGCTGCCGTGAGAAAACCCGTCTGCCCATGGATCGCATTTCCGAAGACACCGGGAAAGGCAATGATTGCCAACCCGGCCAGCAATGCATCGCTTTTCTTGACTGCCAGAATGCCCCGGATTGCAACGGCAAATGCTGCAAAGCTCACCGATAACCAGACCGCCAGCGCTGTCCCATATGGCAAGAGAGCCAGAGGCATGACGACGAAATAGAATATCGGCGGATACGCCCACAAAAGTCCGGCCGCCTTGTCGCCGAACAGATTGCGCATAAAGTCCATGAAGCGGGGAAAGTGATAGGCGGAGACCCAATCACCGTTGAGGCCCGCTACCCCGGCTGCCCACAGAGCCGAAAAGTCCAGCCCGAGTAGCCGCCCTGCCCCGTCATAGGGTGGCGACGCATCCCGGTACAATCCAAAACAGGCCAAAAACACCAGTACCAGGCTAGCCCAAAGGCACCATAGCAACCTTTGGCGGTTCAGCCAGTTGCCACGCAAGGCCTCGACCGGGTCCAACCTGTGGGGCCCCGCGCCATTCTGCGCTGTCTCCTGAAATGTCATGTCTGTCCCGGATCCGGCAGTACCTGCGAGTCGCAACCATTGTCGCCGGTGCTCTTTTACAAAGCCTTAAGCAATCACTGCCGCCCTCATAAGCAAAACAATGCAAAACTGGGCATACTGCGTCCTTTTTCCAGTTGCCCGAGCCCCTTTGGCTAACTAAGGTCCGCGCCGCTTGCATGGGCCTCCCCATGCCGACATTTCGGAGCTGAATATGCCTTTTCTTGCCGGCGCTGTTACACGCGTAAAGCCGTCCGCGACCATGGTCCTGACACAGCGCGCCCGCGACCTGAAAAATTCCGGCCGCGACATCATTTCCCTGTCCGTCGGCGAGCCCGATTTCGATACGCCAGATCACATCAAACAGGCCGCTATCGACGCAATCAAGCGCGGCGAGACCAAATATCCGCCGGTTCTGGGTATCGTGCCGCTGCGTGAGGCCATCGCCAAAAAATTCAAGCGTGAAAACGGCATCGACTACAAGGCATCCCAGACCATCGTGGGCACCGGCGGCAAGCAGATCCTGTTCAACACGTTCCTGGCAACCTGCGATCCGGGCGATGAGGTCATCATTCCCGCGCCATACTGGGTGAGCTATCCGGACATGGTAATGATTGCCGGCGGCACGCCAGTTATCGTGCCGACGACGCTGGAAAACGGTTTCAAGATGCAGCCGGAAGAACTCCAGCGCGCCATTACGCCAAAAACAAAATGGGTGCTGCTGAATTCGCCTTCTAATCCTTCGGGCGCGGCATATTCGCGTACGGAATTGAAGGCATTGACCGATGTGCTGATGCAGCCGAAGAACCACCACGTATGGGTGTTCTCCGACGATATATACGAGCATCTGGTTTACGGCGATTTCGAATTCACTACTCCTGTGCAGATAGAACCCGGCCTGATGGATCGCACATTGACGATGAACGGCATGTCGAAATCCTATGCCATGACAGGCTGGCGCATCGGTTATGCTGCCGCTCCACCCGAACTGATCAAGGCTCTGGATCTGCTGCACGGCCAGCAAACGTCCGGCGCATGCACCATTGCCCAATGGGCTTCGGTGGAGGCACTCAACGGACCGCAGGATCACCTGCCGAAATTCCGCAAGGCTTTCGAAGACCGGCGCAACCTGGTCGTGTCGATGCTCAACCAGGCCAAATACATCAAATGCCCCATGCCTGAAGGCGCATTCTATGTCTATCCCGATTGCTCAGAGGCAATGGGCAAGACAACCCAGAGCGGCAAGGTGCTCAAGACGGACGAGGACTTCATTACTGAATTGCTCGAACAGGAAGGCGTAGCCGTGGTACATGGTTCGGCCTTCGGCAAGGGCCCCAACTTCCGCGTTTCATACGCCGCTTCGACAACTTTGCTTGACGATGCCTGCAAGCGTGTCCAGCGGTTTACGGCAAGCTTGAAGTAAGAACGCGCACGATGCACGCGAAAACGAGCCGTGCCCTGGAATACGGGGCACGGCTTTCCAATTTAAATGGCAAACAAATTGCTTTGACTGTTGATTTTATTCTAATCTGACTTAGTTCGTCACAAGCCCGGCAGCGCCATGAACATTGACCCCAAAGATTGCAAGGTCCTCGCTGCCTCAGGCAGATATCGGATCTTATCCCATTTCGAAAGCGCCTATCTTTACACAGGTGATGCCGCATACGACATTGGCGACCTTGATGGAGAACCGGCTTGCGCCCTGATGGATATAGAGGCCGGATGGTGCGCAGTCGGCGGGCACGGTCTTCATGTATCAAATTTTGGTACACAATTCGAAGCATTGAAGATGGAGCAGCCTGACTACACAACTTCGCAAGTCATATGGAGAGGTCATAAAAGGCCGAATTTTACCGGTCTTTGGCGTGTAGACGAGTTTCTGATCCACGGACTATCAAACCCCGGCCTCGAAGACGCCGCGCTCTTCGAAATCAACGTATCGACGCTCACGTTTCGCAGAATATAATTTCATTCCGTGTACGATCGCTCAATTCACCATTTGCATTTTGCCGTGCAATAGATTGCCACTGCGCCCCTCCTGTTTGCTCACGTCTTCAACACGACTTCCGCCTCGATCTCGACAGCAATTCCGAAAGGCAATCCCGCGACGCCTATCGCTGAACGTGCATGGCGGCCGGCTTCCTGCCCAAACACATCCAGAATCAAGTCTGAGAATCCGTTGATGACTGCAGGAAATTTATCAAAGTCCGGCGCGGTATTCACCATTCCGAAGACACGCGCCCAGGCCGCGATGCGGTCGAGATCGCCAAGCTCGCGCTGGAGACTTGCCAGGATCGACAAACCCGTCTGGCGCGCAAGGACATAGGCTTCATCCAGCGAAACGTCGCTGCCAACCTTGCCGAACGGTGCGGAAATTGAACCATCACTCGCTTGCGGTCCGTGACCGGAAACGATGGCGCGGTCACCGCGGATATTTACAAACGGAAACGGCAGCTTCACATGCGGTGGTAATTTCAAAGGTGCGGGTAGCGTCAAACCAAGTTCATGTAATTTCGACAGATATAAGCCCACTTCGCACCCGCATGATTGGAGTTACGATTAATCTGGATATGACAACCCTGAACAATATCCACCGCCTCAGATTAACTGTGCAGTTGCACTCAAACAAGCAATCTTTGGCCTCACATCAACGTTCGGAAAAACAAAGGCAAGGATTTCGCTTGTCACGGAGGCAGAACCCTGTTTGCATTGCAGGGCAGACAACGCTCTATGAGCCATGTGAGGTCACGCCAGCGCAAGCGCGGCCCTGAATACATCTTGCGTGCAGGAGGAAACGCGATGGCGGATGATTCTCCACATTTTGGAACACGTGTTCCCGGTCACCGTTTGATTGCTCTTGTAGGTCCATTTCAAAGTGGCAAAACCACTTTGCTCGAGAGTTCGGTTGCCCGCTCCGGAGCCATATCCCGGCAGGGCAATATCCGCGACGGATCTACGATCGGTGATAGTTCGCCTGAAGCCCGTGCGCATGCCATGAGCGTCGAAGCCAATTTCGCGACAACCGATTATCTGGGCGATCGTTACACATTCGTCGACTGCCCTGGCTCGATTGAATTTTCATCGGAAATGCACGGCGTACTGCCCGTATGCGATGCTGCCGTCGTGGTTTGCGAGCCCGATCCACGCAAAATCCCGGCTCTGCAGGTGATCCTCCACAAACTTGAGGAATTGCGTGTTCCGCGATTTCTGTTTCTCAACAAGATAGATCAATCACAAACGCCAGTACGCGATGTTCTCGCGATGCTGCAACCAGCATCGCAAACTCCATTGCTGTTACGGCAAATCCCGATCTGGGAAGACAATATTGCAACCGGCTTTATCGATCTGGCCCTTGAGCGTGCTTTCGTCTATCGCGAACATGCCCCCTCTGCGGTCATGGACATGCCTGCCCATGAGGTAGCGCGTGAAAAGGAAGCGCGCTTTTCGATGCTGGAACGCCTTGCTGACTATGACGACGAGCTTATGGAAGAACTGCTTTCAGACATAGAACCGCCACGCGACAAGATATTCGACGATCTTGCACGGGAATTGCGTGAGGGTCTCGTTGTGCCCATGCTTATGGGCTCGGCCGAACGCGGTAACGGCGTGACTCGGCTGCTGAAAGCGCTCCGCCACGAGACGCCCAATATTGCCAGCACTCGCGACCGGCTCGCCATATCGCATGACGGCCCGCAACTCGCTTATGTCATGCGTACCATACACACTGCCCATGGTGGAAAACTCAGTATCGCACGCGCATTGCGTGGAAACATTGCCGATGGCTCGACCGCATTTTCAGGAAACGCCGAGGGGCGTATTGCCGGCATTTCCCGCATGATGGGAGCCACCGCAAGCAAGCAAAGCGAACTGGTGGAAGGAGACACAGCGGCGCTCGGCAGACTTGATCACGCAAAGACTGGAGACCTTCTGGTTTTCGAAAAGAACGCCAAGCAAATCCATTCACTGGCAGCATCGGTTATCCCAGAACCCGTGCATGCATTTGCGCTTTCCATCAAGGACCGGAAGGATGAGGTGAAGCTCGCTGCGGCAATAGGCAAATTATGCGATGAGGATCCTTCACTTTGCTGCATACATGACCAGACATCGGGCGAAATACGGTTGAGCGGTCAAGGTGAAATGCATCTGCGCGTTGCATTGGAGAGGCTGGCAGCAAGATTTGGCATAGATGTGGTTGCAAGGCCAACCCAGGTTGCCTATCGCGAAACGATACGCAATTCTGTCAGCATCCATGGCCGGCACAAAAAGCAATCCGGTGGCCACGGCCAATACGGCGACGTTGTCATGGACATCGGCCCACTTGAGCGTGGTCAGGGTTTTCAGTTTAGCGAGAAAGTGCATGGCGGCACTGTGCCGAAGCAATATTTCTCGTCGGTTGAGGCAGGTTGCGAGGATGCAATGGAACGCGGGCCGCTTGGATTCCCGGTCGTTGACGTTGCAGCGACGTTGACAGACGGGTCATACCACAGCGTGGATTCGTCAGACATGGCATTTCGAACCGCCGCCCGCATCGCCATGAGTGATGGTTTGGCCCAGGCAAACCCCGTACTTCTCGAACCCATTCTGGCAGTCGACATCGCCGTGCCTTCCGATGCAATTGCGCGAGCAACCGGCATGGTGTCTTCGCGCCGCGGTCAGATTCTTGGCTTTGATTCCCGCCCGGGGTGGCCGGGCTGGGATGTCCTGCAAGCGCTCATCCCGGAAGCTGAAATGTCTGGCTTTATTGTCGAACTGCGTTCAGCGACCGCCGGTGTCGGCACGTTTACGTCGCGGTTTGATCATCTTGCGGAACTTCTGGGAAAACCGGCCGAAACAATTGTTGCGTTGTCCCACAACAATTGACCAATCCTCGCATCAATCTAACGCACCCGAATGTGCAGCGTTACGATACGTCGCTCGCCATCTTCGAAAATCAGCCGGACCTGCAATGAGTCGGTCCCGCGAAAGTTTCGCGCGGGCCTGTAGAGGACAAAGCTTCCATTGACCGGAAGTCCGTTACAGCGTGCCAATCGCGCTCCACGCGGGAATTGCGCGCGTCCCCTACCATAGGACAAAGTGATTTCACCGTGGGGCGCACGGCGCAGGACTTTGATCGCTGCAGTGCGCGAACCGGAACAATCATTGTTCATGGAAACGAATGGGCCGAATACGAGACGCGAATTAACGCTGATCTGGGCAGTACGGGTTTCACGCGAATTGTATGTTCGATTTTGCGCTTCAGCACTCGATGAAAAGAACGCAACAAGCATTGCAAGACAATATTTTGAACGCATGAAAATTCCTGTTTAACCTGCATGAATAAACCACTTCAAACCTGCTCAAGATGCCGCGCGATGTCAGGGATGTAAACAAATCTGGTTGCGGCAATCGGTAAAAACAGGTACTTTTGAACCATTGCCAGGGGTGCCGTCATGTCTGACGGCTGAGATCATACCCTTATTACCTGATCTGGATCATGCCAGCGAAGGAAGGCGGAACCGAAACTCCGGCCCGTCGTCTCCCCGCCAGCAAACACCTCCGGATCGTTGCTAGCAAAGGGCGTTTGCAAATGCGGAAGACGAGCCGAAGAACCTTCATTGCTGCAGGCGCAGCAGGTGCAGTGACAGCCCCGATGCTAGCGCGGGCCCAAACGCCCATCGTCTGGCGTATGGTGACGTCCTGGCAGAAGAACCTGCCCGGCCCCGGCGTTTCCGCAGAGCGGCTTGCGCAGCGTATTAACATCATGAGCGGCAACCGCCTCCGGGTAGATGTTTTTGCCGCCGGGCAGATTGTGCCAGCCTTTGGCGTTTTGGACGCCGTGTCCAAGGGCGCCGCCGAAATGGGCCATACAGCCTCGTTTTTCTGGGACGGCAAAATCGCCGGCGCAGCATTGTTCACCACGGCCCCCTTCGGCATGGGCCCTCTCGCACACCAGACCTGGATCGAGCATCGCGGCGGTCAGGCATTGTGGGACGAATTGTACAAGCCTCTTGGCGTGCGTGGCCTGCTCGCGGGCAACACCGGCCCGTCCATGGGTGGGTGGTTCCGCAAACCAATACAGGGCGTCAGCGATCTCAAGGGTCTGCGAATTCGCGTTTCAGGTATGGGCAGCGAGGTCTATGCAGCCCTTGGTGCAACACCCCAGACGATCCCCCCAGGAGATATTTTTGCTGCTCTGGAGAAAGGCGCCATCGACGCCGTCGAGCTGCTCGCGCCGGTCAACGACCTCCCGCTGGGGTTTTACCGCCATGCGCCGCATTATTACATGCCGGGCTTTAACAAGCCCAATGGAGCCGGCGAGGCGTTGATTTCCATCGCTGCCCTGGAAAAGCTGCCGAATGATTTGCAGCAGGTCATCCAAACTGCCTGCCAGGCCGAACATTCCGCTGCCCTGGCAGAGGCTGACCACTCTAACGCTGCAGCACTCATTGAACTTGTCCAGAAAGGCGCGAAGGTCACGGCATTCCCCACAGACGTTATCGCCGCCGCAAGAGCCAGTGCGAAGGAGGTTCTCGACGCGAAGGCCGGGAAAAGCGCTATTGCCGGCAAGATTATCGATTCATGGCGGCAGACCCTCAGTGCCGGCAGCGCGTGGACCCGCGTGCAAGCCTATTCCGAGCAAATATTGCGCGGATGACAATTCCGTGGGAAATGTCATGTTTGCGGGCTGGCTTGGCCAGTCCCGGAAAGATCGTCTTGCGTAAGGGTAATCGGGAGTCATGGAGCAGCCGCAAGTATACCGACTGGCCGGTGTAATGGGCTATCCGGTGATGCATTCGCGATCACCGATGCTCCATAATCACTGGATGGACGAACACGGCATTAGCGGGCATTACATGCCCCTCTCCGTACGGCCCACCAATCTTGCGCAGGCTCTTCGGGCGCTACCAGCCCTTGGCTTCAGCGGAGTCAATCTCACAATCCCGCACAAGGAAACTGCGCTAAAGATTGTCGACAGGGTCGATGAACTGGCTCTTCGCATCGGCGCAGTCAATTGCGTTGCAGTTTCGCCCGAAGGCAAACTGGAAGGCTACAATTACGACGCCTTCGGCTTCATAGCTTCGGTCAGGGAGGCTGATCCGCACTGGCAGGCGCGCAACGGCCCGGTCGCAATTCTGGGGTCCGGCGGCGCTGCACGCGCCATTATCGCCGGCCTTCTGGCCGAAGGTGCGCAGGACATTCTGGTCGTCAACCGAACGCAGGAACGCGCCAACCTTCTCGCCAGGGATATGGGCAATGCCGTGCGAACGGCGCCCTGGGAACATCGATCCGAACTCCTCGCGGGGATGGCCATGGTCGTCAATACAACCAGCATGGGCATGCAGGGCCAACCGGAACTGACGCTGGATCTGTCACGTCTGCCGGCAAATGCCATTGTTTGTGACATCGTTTACGTACCACTTCAGACGACCCTGCTGAAACGCGCTGCGGAACTTGGGCATCAAACAGTTGACGGTCTTGGCATGTTGCTACATCAGGCGCGCCCTGCATTTGCCCGTTGGTTTGGCGTGATGCCTGACGTGACACCTGCACTGCGCCAGAAAATCGAAGCAACCCTATGACGGCCGAATATAAACTATATCTTGACCATCTGGGTTTAACCATTGTGCGGCACGCTGCACCGTAACCATGTGCTGATGCGATCAATTATCCGCGAACACATTGACTTGCCGCGATCAGAAACGCAAAAAACTACCCGGGATCATCCTGATTTCATGTAGAGGCCCGATCGTGCACGGGAGAGGCGCAATGCGCGCGACCACACGGCGATATCCTGCATTGGCGAAGGCGCTTGTTGGCGCTGTTCCGATGTTGCTTCTGTTGTGTTTCGCCAAAACTGCGACCGCCACCGAAATCCGGGTTGGACTCACGCTGTCCGACGACATCTATCTGGCGCCCATCTTTGCTGCCGACAAACTGGGGCTTTTCAAAAAAGCAGGTATTGAAGTCAAACAATCCTCCATCCGCGATATTGCCGTTGGACTGGAAGCATTGACGGCAGGTCAGGTCGATATAATCGATGCGCCGGGCCCGGCCGCGGCCCTGGCAACCGATGAAGGCTTGCCCGGAAAAATCATTGTGACGAATGCATCTGGTTTCTACGGCTGGACGATAGTCGTCCGCGCGCAAACCGGCCTGCAATCCGTGGGCGAGCTGAATGGCAAGAATGTTGGCATAACCGCCGTGAGATCATTGGCAGGAATGGCCGCGTCTCTCGCCCAGGACCGGGCCAAAATCACGTTCAATGTCCAGGCGCTTGGCGCAGGGGCTCTGATACCTGCGCTGCGGGACAACAAGATCGATGCGATTATAAGTCCGGCGGGTCTGGGTTTGCGCGAAGTATCTGGCGGCCGCGCGCGTATTGCCTACGATCTCAGTCTCGGCAAGGAGATGTACACCGTCAGCACTCTGATTGCGTCTAACGCCATGATGCAAAAGAGATCCTCGGATTTGAAAGCTTTTCTTGCGGCGAGATCCGCAGCCCTGAAACACATGCAGGACAATCCCAAATGGGCGATCGACATGCTCAAGGAATATGCCCATCTGACCGACACGGTGCTTGTAGACCAAATGTACAAGAATATCATTCGCCGCATGGACGTTATCGGCGCAACAAATGAAGCGACGCTGAAAGCGGCGCTAAACCTGGCGTCGCGTTCCTGGAACGCCCCGAAGCTCGGCACGATTAATCCGGCAAACCTGTTCACCAATGAATTTCTGCCCGAAGCAGGAAAATAGCACTCCGGGCCTGAATTCTATCGGCAAGCACTTGCAATAATTCATCCATTGCGCGCAAATGCAACGCTATTGGGGGGACATGCGTGCTCGGTGGATTTTTCGCATTATTGTCGGCGTTGACGTTCGCTTTGAATCAGGCGTTCGCCAGACGCGGCGTGCTAACCGGATCGGTCTTGCAGGCTTTGTGCATTACGGTTCCCATTGGTGCGCCATTTTTTCTCGTGATCGCATTAATGTTCGGATATGCCGGCGAAATATTCAATTTCTCGACGACTTCATACATTTGGTTAAGTCTTGCTGGCATCAATCACTTCATTGCCGGTCGCTATTTCAACTATTGGGCCGTCCAGAACATGGGCACCAACCTGACCGGTCCAATCCAGCAACTTGATATAGTCATTTCACTGTCATTGGCAGTCTGGCTGCTCGGCGAATATCTGACGCCATTACGCATTGTTGGCATCCTGCTGATCACCTTCTCGCCCTTGTTGACCTTCCGCAGTGATATGGCTGCAGCAAGGGGCAAGGGGCCTGTAAAGCTCAAATTCACCCCGCAGCTGGGCAAAGGCTATCTCGGCGCGGTCCTTTCCGGCATTGCCTACGGAATCAGTCCCATCCTTGTCAGGGCCGGGTTACAGGGTGCCACTCCCGGCGCCAGCCTCGCAGGAGGTGTAATCTCATATGGCGCCGCTGCGATCGTCCTGCTGACGTTCGTCGCAGTCACCGGCCGGTCCCGCGAGGTGATGCGTGTCGACCGCACCGCTGCCGGATGGTTCGCCTTTGCCGGGATATTTGTCGGCTTTGCACAGGTCTTTCGCTACGTCGCGCTGGCGCTGGTGCCAGTGGCCGTCGTAGCACCGATCCTGCGCGTCAATCTGGTATTCCGCCTGATCTTCTCCTGGCTGCTAAACCGCGATCATGAGGTTTTCTCGGCAGGCGTTATCCTGGCCACCTGTTTGTCCCTGTTTGGCGCCCTTCTGCTTTCTATTTCGACCGACCTGTTCCTGTCGATGGTCGCGCTCCCCCAATGGGCCGTCGATATCATAAACTGGCGCTGGCCCTGATTGGAGCCAAACCGGAAATCGCCATTTTCAAGCCAGCCATCCTGGCTTAAAGTGCGTTCCATACCAGACACGGGAACAGACCTATGGCCAAGACCATTCTCGCGATGTCGACAACACACGGCCCGCAATTGCATACGACTGCCGAGCAATGGGCATTGCGGTTGCCGGCTGACCACAAGAACAAGCATCCATACCGCGACGGCGTGTATTCCTTCGATGAGCTCGTTGCGTTGCGCAAGAATGAAAATCTTGCAGAGCGCTCCACGATGGAAGCCATGAAACAGGCACGAGCGCGCTGTGAAGAAGCCATGACACAAATGGCTGACAAGTGGGATGCAGTGAAACCGGATATTGCTGTGATATTCGGCAATGACCAGCATGAGATTTATGGCGACGATCTCAATCCGCCGTTCATGGTGTTCTACGGCGAAAAAATTCCGCACTTTCCGGCAGCCGAAGACGTGAAAGCCAAAATGCCGCCCGGTATCGCAGAGGCAGAGGCAGGACACGCCTCGCCTGATTATCGCGAATATGATGGTGTTCCAGATCTCGGCGAGCACATTATAAGAACGCTGATTGAAGCAGACTTTGATGTGACAGCGTCGAAGTCTTGGCCAGCAGGGGCAAAGAATGGCGCCAGTCATGCCTTCGGCCATATCTATCGCCAGGTTATGCGCGACAATGTTGTTCCCAATGTACCGATCTATCAAAACACATTCTTTCCGCCCAACCAGCCGTCAGCCAAACGGGCGTATGAATTTGGCAAAAACGTGAAAAAGGCAGTCGATAGCTGGCAGAGCGACAAGAAGGTCGCGGCTTTTGGCTCGGGCGGAATGACGCATTTCACCATTGATGAAGAATTCGACCGCGCTTTTATCCATGCCTTGAAAAATCGTGACAAGGCATGGCTGACATCCATTCCGCTGAAGACGCTTCAATCGGGAACTTCCGAACTGAAAAGCTGGATATCCTTGATGGGCTATCTCGAGAATGAAGATATCGAATTCACGGAAGTTGATTACATTCCCTGTTATCGATCAGCGGCTGGCACTGGCACCGCGCAAGGTTTCTGCTGGTGGGATGTGAAGTAAACATATCGCTTTAAAAATTCATCATCACACCAGTTCAACCGTCCATGGATTGTAATTGAACAGCCACATGGAGCGCTCCTTGCCCATGTCGCGGTTTTTGAATGCAGCAAGCATCGCCTCCCGTGAGGGGTGATGAAACAGTTTGCCATTGGCCGAGGATTCTCGCACGACACGCGCTGTTCGATCGTAGCGATTGCGCGGATACAACTGTAGTGCCTCCTCTATGCTGGCGCATTGGCGCAAAGCCCGTGTAAGAACAGCACCGTCCTCATACGCCATAGCCGCACCCTGTGCCAGATATGGCAATGTCGGATGCACTGCATCGCCCATAAGTGTAACGCGCTTTGTGCTCCAGCCCTCGATGGGCTCACGAATATGCAGCGCCCAAAGATAACAGGCATTTTTGTCGGCATTTTCAATGATACCCTGAATCGCCGGATGCCAGCCGACAAAGTCGGCTTTCAACTCATCCCAGCTATGTTTGGTGGTCCAGGATTCTTCTGCGGGTTTGGCTTTCTCGAGCAAACCAACGAAATTTACCAACTCACCACGGCGCAGGAAGTATGTTACCGCATGCCCGCCGGGCATCATCCAGAGGCGTTGCTCGATGCGCGGCAGGAGATGCTTCACTTTTTCCGTCGGCACGACCACCCGCCAGGCAACATCGCCAGTATACACCGGGCTTTGCGCACCCAGCATTTGCTCTCGTACGGCCGACTTCAACCCGTCCGCCCCGATCAGCATATCGCCTCGCACACGCGCTCCATTCGCAAAAACCGCAGTAACACCGCTGTCATCTTCCTCATAAGAAGTGAAGCGGTGATTGACGTGAATGGAGCCTGGCTTGAGTTGTTCCACCCTGGCAGCAAGCACATTGTGAATATCAGCGCGATGAACATGGTAGTAAGGAGCGCCATGGGCGCGCTCATGGGCCTCTGATAATTCAAACGATTGAATGATTTCACCATTGTCGCCCATACAAAACGTATAGGCTTCCGGCCGCACCGCCTCTCGGGCCAGCCCCTCGCCAACGCCGATATGGTTGAGCACATGCATGGCATTGGCGCTGATCTGAATACCCGCACCAACTTCACCAAGTTCCGGCGCCTGTTCATAAACGGACACGTCGTGCCCATCCATTATGAGACAAGCAGCAGCGGCCAACCCGCCAAGCCCGGCACCGACGACGATAATCTTGCTTTTTTCAACCACGCTTAAACCCCTGAATTTACCGATGTCTGCATGTGACGAGTATCATTCGAAGCACGGAAATAGCCTTGCTATTGGTCAATTACAATGCATTTGCTGCAACAAACCATTCAGCTATATCATTTCCAATGTCCGCGAATGCTTCCTGACTACCTGCAGCATGCAAGGCACAATTGACCAGCTTTACCTGCGTACGCCTTGCAGCAGCGTCCACGAAGCGGGAAGGCATATCGCTGCCCGCCCGCTGTTGTGCATCAGCACAAATGAGGGCAAGCATTTCGGCTTGCACGTGTCCAAACCTGTTGCGGAAGACAGGATCAGCCGTCATGCCGCTTGTGAGTGCGTACGAACTCACTCTTGCACAAGCATCTATCAAGTCTGAAATACAGGCAGAGCAGGACGCTGCGCTGAGGGATGCTACAAAATTGTCGGTGCTTGCCGCACGCCTCCAACACCACTCCACAAACCGGGCCATATGCGCCTGCGGCGATCCGTAAATTTGCGAGGCAACCAGCGCACGCCGGACAAGCGGTTCGATAGTGTCGCGATGTGGCACGCTGGACAACGCCAGACGCGCTGCGGACAGAGCTGCATTCGACGCCATCGCGCGCGCACCAGAAGCGATCTCCAATACATGCCGCTTGCCAGATCCGGCAAGTTCTGCTGCGCCAAAAACCATCGCCCGTGCAAGCGTTACATCCATAAGTGTATCGGCAAGCGTTGACTCGCTGACGTGTGACGCTCCCACCCTCGTCGTCAATGCCGCGCCTAGCCCGGCGAGTTCAGCCCCAAGACCAAGCTGTACCGCAAGGTACATGTGATCACGTAATTCGGCTGCATCCTTGCCCTGCGCCAGAACGCACTCCTCGGCAATCCTGGCATCGGCAAACGAACATGATCCAGCAATCCCGCCATCTGCCGTCGGTCTTGAAGATAGAGCTACACCGGCGGCTTTTGGCTCGAACAGGAACACAAGAAGACCGTCCGGTCCCTCGGCATCCGCGAGCAGGTAGCCTGCATGCTCTGCATCAGGCACAAAGTTGCTTTTACCTGTTACGCTCCAGCCAGCACCAGCAACCCGGCGAGCCGTCAGTCCGTAGCCTGCATCGTCAGCTTGACGTTTCGTCCCGCTCTGCAGCGCAGACAGCACAGGTGCCCCACCGGCCAACATTCTGGACAACAGGTCGCTTGCCAGCGGATTGTCCGATGCAGACATTGCCGCCGCAGACGCTGCTAAAGGGGCGAACGATAAAGGAAGATTGTAGCCGCCGAAAACCTCTGCAGCTCCCAAGAGGCGCAAAAGGCCTGCCCGGTCGTCCGGGCCAGCCACGCACGCCGTAAGCCCTGCTGTGGCAAGCGCCTCAAACCATTGGATGCGCGGCAAGCCCTGTTCGGAGAATTTTCGGCCAATCAGATGGGAGCGGACGTTATCATATGTATCGTCACCTTCGTTGCCTGCGGCCAAAACCTGGCTAGCCATGCGTTTCCATCCCGTCTTGCGGCCCCTGGGGCAATTGTGTTGCAGGATAGCGCTTGTTAAACCAGAGGCAACACCAGAACCAGAGGGCGAAGAGCCGCCCTGATACAGACAGGGGCCCGCTCGGGGCCACGGGCAGACCGCAATGAAACAGGAAGACAACGAACTACTGACCCGTACCGGCGAGGGTACACCCATGGGGGACATGTTCCGCCGCTATTGGCTGCCAGCCATGCTGGCCAGCGAATTACCGCAGAACGATTGCCCGCCGGTCCGGGTCAAGTTGCTGTCAGAACGCCTGCTGGCCTTTCGCGACAGCGAGGGCCGCCTCGGGTTGATCGATGAATTCTGCGCCCATCGCGGCGTGTCGCTTTGGTTCGGACGAAACGAAGAATGCGGCTTGCGCTGCCCCTATCATGGCTGGAAATTCAACGTAAACGGGCAGTGCCTGGAGGTTCCATCCGAACCCGAAGCATCCGGCTTTGCAAAAAAAATCAAACTGAAATCCTATCCGCTCGTCGAGGCAGGTGGCGTCTTGTGGACATACATGGGGCCGCCGGATGAACAACCTCCGCTGCCCGGCTTCGAATGGACCAACCTGTCAGCAGAACATCGCTTCTTCTCCAAGCGCCTGCAGGAATGCAACTGGATGCAGGCAATGGAAGGCGGCATTGATTCAAGCCATGTTTCGTGGTTGCATTCGGCCGACATGCACAAAGACCCGCTGCACAAATCGACCAGAAGGGCGCAATACCAGTCGGATCAGAAACCGCTGTTCGAGATCATCGAATCCGAAGGCGGCCTGTACATCGCCGCGCGGCGCAACGCCGAACGCGACATGTATTATTGGCGGATCACGCAGTTCATCATGCCGTTCTACACGATGGTACCGCCCTACGGCGGCAATGCATTGAATGGCCATGCGTGGGTGCCAATCGACGATGAGAACTGTTTCGCCTGGACTTTCACCTATCATCCCGCGCGTGCGCTCACGCAAGTCGAGCGGGACGTAATGGCAGCGGGCGGCGGAATCCACACACTTTACGTACCTGGCACCTTTCGACCCAAAGCCAACAAGTACAACGATTACCTGATCGACCGTGCTGGCCAGAAATCAGGCCAAACTTACAGCGGCGTGCATGGCATCGCCATTCAGGATGCTGCAGTACAGGAGAGTATGGGCCCCATTGTCGACCGCAGCCGCGAAAATCTTTGCACAACAGACAATGCGATCATCATGGCCCGTTCGCGCCTGCGCAAGGCAATGCTGGCCCTTCGCGACAAGAATGAGGCCCCACCGGCGATAGACCCTGCCTGTCATGCTGTACGATCGGCAACCTATGTATTGCCGAAAACGGAATCGTTCCTGAGTGTTCGCGACGTAGCGTTCATTGCCCATGCGGGCAAGGCGCCCGTTGCCATATAGCATTGGCAAAGTAGTTTTGCTGCAACGCTATCACCGCTGCCATTACGACAGGCTGTCGAGAATGGAATGCCGCTATTACAAAGTCACTTGACCGGTTTTGATGTTGCTCGATACTGCCTAACAGGTCGCGCGGGATTTCAAACAACCGCGCCATGGGGAGAGCGCGGCAATGCACGACAAATTGTTACTCGTTGGCAGCATACCAATGGACACTGCGGAGGAAGTTTTCCGCGCCTTCGGCCCGGCGCTCGGAGAACACTTGCCTTTCATTCCTGATGGCGAAATCGGCGAGCGTCGATACTGGATCGACGGTCTGGCCTATCGCGCCATGGCTAACCATCGTGAACTCGAAACAATACACCATCCGGCGCCACGTGCGGACGGCGTAGAGGAATGGCGTCCCCAAGGCATCCACGACGAATTCAAGTTTCGGTTGCGGCCCGGGATTTCCAAATTGCGCTTTGGCGATCCTGGTTGGCGCCTCGGTTACACGCGCGATGCAGTGAACTCCTATTTCGTCTTCAAGACGCTGCGCAAGGAAGGCGTGATCCCGCAACACATGCGCTTTCAGGTTTGCCTGCCGGCTGTATGGAGCGGCTTTGTCGGGTTTTTCCCTGACGAAAGCGATTGGGAAAAAGTGATCCCAGGTGCAACCGAAGCCTTTTCAGCTGAGATCGCTGAAATGTGCCGCCAAATTCCCGCCGACGACCTGGCCATCCAGTGGGACCTGGCAATCGAGAACCGTTTCATCGAACCGTTTCTTGCAATGGGTAACGAACGCGAGGCGCGCGCAATGGCCAGGCGCATGGCAGAACCGATGGCTGAAATCTGCAAGGTTATACCTGCTGGTGTTTTGCTGGGCCATCATTCCTGCTTCGGCACACTGAATGGTTGGCCGTCTCGCCAGCCGCCGAGCCTCGCCGGTACTGCTCTCGTCCTGAACGAATTTATCGCTGCAGGTTCACGACCCGTACACTTTCTGCATTTCCCAACGGTGGGAGTGAACACGGACGATTTCTTTGCTCCGCTGGCGGATCTCGATGTTGGTAATGCTCGCGTTTACGTCGGCGCGATCCATCACATGCATGGTTCCGGTGGCATGAAGGCACAATTGCAGCAGGTAAAAAAATATCTACCCAACTTTGCTCTTGCCGCGCCCTGTGGTTTTGGCCGTGTACCGGAAAAGCCGGGCCGTCTGATTAGCGATAGCGGCGTTGAAGTGCCATCCGACTATATCCGGATCATCATTGACGATCACAAGAAAGCTGTCGCCATTCTGGAAGACGTTCTTGCCTGAAGTCCGCTCAATATTGGATAAGGCCGGGCATGAATGTCACGATGGCCGGCACAAAATACATGACGAGAACTGCGAACATGAGAACGGCTACATAGGGCCAAGTCGCATTATATACCTCTGACATAGTCATGTCGGAGGAGGCCTTGAAGACGAACATCGTCATGCCGAAAGGCGGCGTCATGCCGCCAATCGTGATTGTTATTAAATAGAGCATCCAGAACCAGATTTCGTGAAATCCCGCCGCCTTGATGATTGGCGCGAAAATCGGCACGGAAATAAGCATGTATTCGGTCTGCCCGAGAAACATGCATGCGATGAAAGATATGAACATCAACACAAAAAATATCATGGCTGGCGTGAGTTGCAGATGCTCGACGACCCCAACCATACCTTCCGGCGCGCCGGTATAAGACAAAAGCTGACCAAACAGATTCGCGCTCATCAGGATGGCGAATATGGTCGCTGTCGTACGAATGGCAGAAAACAGCGAATCCCACACCATCTGCAGGGAAAACGTTCGCAGATACATCGATACAGCGATCGTTGCAGCAACGCCGCATGCTGCGGCCTCCGTGGGGCTGGCGATGCCGAGCATGATGAGGCCGATCACCATGAACACGACACCGGCGAACGGTAATATCCGCAATAATGCGAGGGCTCGCTGGCCCAATGATGGAGGAACTCGATCCTCGGCCAATGCGGGTGCTTTTGAAGGATCAAGCGCAACCCGGATCCAGACGTACCCAATCAGCAAGGCTGCCATCAGGATTCCGGCAGAATTCCCGAAATCAGCAATTCTGCGATTGAGACCTCCGCAAGCGTAGCCAGAACAATCGCCAGAATACTTGGAGGAATGATCGGCGCCAATGTCGCGCCAGACATGATGATGCCTGCCGACAGTTTTCGGTCGTACCCGCGTGCGACCATTCCCGGAAACAGTGTTCGCGCCAAAATTGCCGCATCCGCCATCGCGGAACCTGACATCGTTCCCAATATGGTCGCAAGTGCAACTGCGATTGCATACAGGCGAATGCGTATTTGTCCGATCAGGGAATCCAGCGCTGCATACAATTCGTCGATTGCGCTTGACCGGAACAGAAATTCGCCCATGAGAAGAAACAATGGGACGGCAATCAGCGGCTGACTGGTCAATGTCGCAACAAGTGAATTTGCATACATGCCGAATGCGGATGTACCGAAAAACAAAAATACTCCGGCAGCATTCAGCAACAAAAACCCGGCAAACAATGGCAACCCTGAGAAGGTCATCAGGATCAGAAGGCTAAATCCGATTGATAGAGTCACGTACCAGGGCATACTGGATTATACCTCGCTACGCTGAACAATATTTCCGGTAATGGCCTGCCGTAAGAAATGAATAGCGGCGAATACGAACCCGTAGACCATGAATACCGTCACCCACCACAACGGAAAGATAATCTGCTCCATTGCAACGACATTGTTGATATACTGACGCCATGCCTCGGTCGCGCTCATCCAGGCTGAAAGTCCGCATATGCCTGCTGAGATATAAGCAATCGCGATAGTGATAGGTTTGACGAATTGCGGTGGCGCCTTGTCATAAACGAAAGACATGGCGACATGATACCCTTCCCGGGAAAGCCAAGGTAACATCGACATGACGGCGATGAGCAACATGTGAGGCGTAAGTGATGCCGTAAAATTCAACGGAGCGTTGAAAAAATACCTCGTCACCACTTCAGCCCAGAAAAACACCACGATAAGCGCCAGCACTACGGCTGAAAGCCGGGCGCAAATGTCCGTAATCGTATCGACGAGACGGTTCAGCAGGCGCATTCCACCACCCGAGAGAGAGCCAGTTTTCTAAGTTGCTGCAGCCAACGATACCGCATTGCGGGGTCCGCTGACCGCAGCATGTCCTGATAATTCGAGTTTAGAAATCAGTGGGGTCTATTCTTCATTCTGAACCATGCCTTTTTCCTTGGCGAGCTTGATGATCGCTTCGGCCTCAGCCCCATGCTGCTTGATGATTCGCTTCCAGACACCCTCATTGTAGAGAGCATTAATCTTGCCCGCATATTGGTCGCCAAACTTCGTCAGCTTCACGCCCTTCTTCAACATTTCAGCTTCATTGAACACGGCATTTTCCCGCGGATATTTTGGTGCTATCAGCTCGAAGTCCTTGCCGATCTCAAGCATGACATTCTGCATCTTCGGATCAAGCTTGTTGAAGCGTGCCAGGTTCATCACCAGCAGATTGGTGCTGACGCCAAATCGCGGCCGGGCCATATATTTTACAACTTCGTGAAATTTCCGCTCAACCATCGAGTGCTGCACCCAGGCAGTCCCATCGATCAGGTTTTTCTGCAGCGATGTATAGATCTGCGTCGGTGGCAGTGTAACGGTTGTTCCGCCAAGCGCACTGATGATCGGCTCATAGGCAGGATTGCCACGCAGCTTGAGACCTTTTAATCCACCATCAGCACCCACAGGATTCTTCAGCAGGATGTGATATCCCGGGCTACCAGCCCATCCGAGCACCTTCAGGTTTTGGGTCTTCTGATAGTGCTTGTCGACCAGATCAAACAAGCCGGATGAGCGTCTCTTTTCTCCAGACGGATTGATCGTGTCACCGAGCTGGCCAATTGCTGTCGCGCCCGCGTGGTAGGCGGTGCTGGTATAGTGAAGATCAAACGCCCCGGCGGAGACGGGCTGCAATTGCTTGAACGGCGGCACCACCGTGCGATTGAAAATCTTCACGTCCAATTGGCCACCGGATTTCTGTTTGATCAGTTTGCCAATTTCCTGAACAACTTCCCAGTTGGCCTTGTTTGTCTTGTCCCATGGATAAAGAAACTTGATTGTGTCGGCTGCCAGGACAGGCGTTGCCATACCGCCTAACAGCAACATGGCAGACAAGGCGCTACGTCCAAAGGCGGCACTGCACCCACGATGTGACTTGTTTCTCATATGTCCCTCCCCTTTTTCTTTGCCATTGCGAACACCGCAAGGCTGAACCTGACGCAATTGGAAGCGCCCTGTCGCTGGTGTTCCGCATTTTGGAGACAATGCATATAATGTCAAATTACGAGTATTTCTACTCTTCGGATTTACCCGGCGCGGGACACCCGGGAGCGCATGGCATCGCCACTGGATATCCAGCGCGTAATTTCGCCGGACGCCGCAAGGACAGCGTCCTTGACGGGCCCTTCCATATTGGCGGGATCGACATAAGCGTCGACGGATGTGACGTTGATAGCGGCAACGATGTCTCCACCCGCATCGCGAACGGGAGCCGCCACTGAAGCCACCCCCCGCTCAAAAAAGCTTTGCGTCACAGCATAGCCCCGCTCCCGATCAACAGATAACAGGTCAGCGAGTTCGGCAACGGTGCAGGGTGTGCGATCACTGTATTTTTGTAAGGGTTCATGCGGAAAGAGCGATCTTAATTCTGCTAGGTCCATATCCGACAAAAGCATGCGGCCCATGATCGTCGCATGTGCAGGAAATCGCGTACCGATAGTTACACTTGATCGAACCGTCGTTTGAGCAGCGTAGCGGGAAACATAGACGATATCCTGACCATCGCGCACCGCCATGTGAACGGACATGCCGGTTTGGTCCCGCAGGCGTGCCAGGACGGGTTGCGCCACCTCGACAAAATCCAGTGATGCAATATAGGCAAATCCCCGGCCGAGCATGGCCGGGCCCAGACGAAAATGGCGTTCATCCTGTTCCTTGCAGATAAACCCCATCGCCTCAAGTGTTTGCATGATGCGGAATACGGTCGTGCGTGGCAAAGACAGTTCGCGAGAGATTTCCGGTGCAGTGAGTCTGACTTTATCGCGAGAAAACAAGGACAATACTGAAAGGCCCTGCGCCAGCGCCGGAACGATATATCTGCCACTGGGCGCCTGAACCCTAACCATGATGCATCACCGCATGGTCAGCCAGAGCCTTATTAAAAGCTTCAACCTGTTCGACATAAACTGCGTGCCCGGCATCGGGAATTCTGACAACGCGCGCATGTGCATGAATGGCTGCAACTTTCTCGTTCACCTCCGGCGGCGTGATCACATCATCAAGTCCGTAGATTATCTGCACCGACAACGAGGGATCCATAACCCTCAGATCGGAGAGCATGTCACCTTTCGAAAGCATGCGCGCCGCCTGTGCATAGCCCCGATGATCAAGCTTCTTCATGTTGTCGATCACCACTCGTCGCATCTGTTCGTTTGCTGCATCGCTCAAAAGCCGCGGACCACGTTTCGTCGCCATACCCGCAATGCCGAGACTGTCCACGTCGTCGAGGCGGGATTTCAAAAGCTGCTCCCGCAATGCTGGCTCGTATCCTGCATGGCCAATCGCACAACTAGCCAGCGTCAACGAGAAAAGCCTCTCCGTGTGCCGCAGCGCAAATCTGGTTGCAATGAGCGACCCCAGTGAATGTCCGACCAGATGGCAGCGTTCAATTTCCAGTGCATTCAGCATGCGGTACAGCGCATC
The DNA here is from genome assembly GCA_963700795.1 of uncultured Alphaproteobacteria bacterium. Classification (GTDB taxonomy): domain Bacteria; phylum Pseudomonadota; class Alphaproteobacteria; order Rhizobiales; family Beijerinckiaceae; genus Terripilifer. The sequence goes on from CAVOYX010000004.1 coordinate 180,023, forward strand.
GGCAAAATCATCAACACTTGGCGCGTCCTGCTGCAAATGCGAGGAGCCCCCATAACCCGGCGCATTCCAGGCGATGACGTCGAAACGATTTGAAAGACCATTCAATTGCCCACGCCAGGAAAGCGCGCTCGAACCGATCCCGTGCAGAAGCACAAGCGGTGGTCCAGCGCCCGAGCGCAGCCAGGAGATTGAACCGCCGTCAATTCGACACGACCCTGATTCAATTGAATACGAACCCACCATTGACCGGCACCACCTGCCCTGTAACAAATCCTGCCGAATTGCTCAAAAGCCACGTCACAACACCTGTCACATCGTCTGGATGTTGCTGGCGCTGCATTGCCCTACCATTCACGTAAAGGTCGTGACGATCCTGCGGCACGTATTCGGTGGCTTCCACCAGAACCAGACCTGGCGCAATTGCATTGACCGAAATGCCGTCGTTTCCCAACTCCCGCGCCAGCGACCGCGTCATTGCAATGATTGCCCCCTTGCTCCCGACATAGTGCAACAATCGCGGTGCACCCCACAGGGCCGTGTCGGATGCAAGATTGACAATACGTCCGCCGAGAGATGACTTGCGAAGGATGGGAGCAAGTTCTTTGATCATCAGCCATGTTCCACGTACATTGACACGCATCACCTTGTCCCACGTATCAATGTCAATCTCCTCAAATGTCTTGCCACCTATACCGGTTGCGATCGCTGCATTATTCACCAACCCGTCGACCTGATCGAAGGATTCACTCAGCCACCTGGAAAAGCCTTCGATTGATAATGGATCACCAATATCCAGATCACGCGCGCGCGCGTCATGACCGCGTGACCGGAGATCACTGGCTACACCTTCAGCCTGCTCTGCGAGAATATCTGCGACGATTACAGATTTTGCCCCGTCAGCCGCACAGGCGCGTGCGAAAGCTTCTCCCAGACCGCGGGCGGCACCGGTTACCACGATAGTTCTTCCTTCTAGCGACACTTGCTTTCCTTAAGCAGCCTTGCGGGCGCGAGCCGGCAGAAAATGCAGAACCCGCGCCTCAATAAGCACAATCGTTCCGTACAGGACGATACCGACGACCGTAAGCATAATGATCGAAACAAACACTTTGGCTGTGTTGCCGAGGCCTTCTCCAAGGGTCAGGAGATAACCCAATCCAGTATTGCCGCCAACGATTTCGCCAACGACCACGCCGATAACTGCCAGCGTCGCCGCAATGCGTAATCCGGCGAATAGCGGCGGCAGGGATGCAGGAAATTCAATCTTGCGAAAGACCTGAAACCTGTTGGCGTTGAACGAGCGGGCCAATCGTACGATGTCGGGATCAATGGCGCGCACGGCGCCCAGAACATTCACCATGATCGGAAAGAATACGATCAAGATTGCAACAAGGATTTTGGGATAAATCGTATATCCGAACCAGATGACGAACAGAGGCGCGAAAGCAACTTTAGGCGCAATCTGCAGCGCCAGAATGTAGGGGGAGAGAATAAATTCCGCTGATGGAGACATGCCAAGCAGAAAGCCGACAACCATCCCAAGCAGCATGCCAAGGACAAATCCTGTTATCACAAGAAATGATGTAACCAGGGTATGATAGATCAAGCGATCTTCGCGCAACATTATCCAGAATTCATCCCACACCTTGGAAGCCGGCGGGATGATGTAAGGCGGAATACCTACCGCTTCCGGACCCCATTCCCATGCGGCTAGAAAAACGACGAATAACGCAAGGCTGCCAAGCATCATCCGGCGCGTTGAGGGCTCGATATCGAGAAAAGACATTTACGGCCAGAACCTTGTTGATGCGAACACCGCCTGGTAGCGATGTTCGCATTTTGAATTACACACTTACTTCAGGAACTGGTTGGTATAGAGATCCTTGACCGGCGTTTTGGTCTTGATAATTCCCTGTTGGACGTAAAAATCCTGCAGGGCGGACAAGCGTGCTTCGTCCATTTCACCCAGCACTTTCTGTCCAGGGTAGGTGTACTGGTTGAAGAGCTTGAAAGTAGCAGCCATTGCTTTTTCCTTGCCCTTGTGTTGCGGCACAGCCTTTACGTAATCAACCGCCGCGCCGTCCGGATCGGTCATGATGTCTTTCATGCCCTTCAACGTCGCACGCACCAGCTTGCCGATCAGTGCGGGATCTTCCTTGATGGTCTTGTCGGAGGCAACGATAGCTTGCGCCATGCTCTTAAAGACGTCGTCGGATGGGATGATCCCGATTTTCATCTTGCCCTGCGCCAGCACCAACGCCGTCCAGTCCGGCACCGAGGCCATGGCGTCTGCTTGACCTGCAAGGAACAGCTTCCATACGCCGACGGGTCCGGCTGCCTGTGCGTTGACATCGTTCTTGGTCAACCCAACAGTCGACAGCATTCCCAAAAGCGCAAAATAGGTGGTGTCCTGAAAGGCGAGCGCGGTAATGGTTTTGCCTTTGAGGTCTTTAAGGCCATTGATGCCCTTGTCCTTGTTGTAGACGAGCTGCATCAGAGAACGGCCACCCAAAACCGCAACCGCTTTTACCGGTATGCCGTTGGCGCGAACAAGGATCGGTGTATCACCAATGGCTCCACCAATAACGGCATTGCCTGCGCCGACCTGCTTTGCAACGTCGACGCCACCGCGAGCAACCTGAAATTTAACATCAAGTCCTTCGGCCTTGTAGTAACCGCGATACTTGGCGAGCTGCCAGGGGCCAAATGCAGGCAGGAACCCTGGCGCAGGCAAGAGGTAGGTAATTTCCTTTAGCGTTTGAGCCTGCGTTGCCGGAGCCACAAGCAACGTCGCGGCAACCATCACGCTTCCCGCGGACAGCATCAAGCTTCTTGCATTGAACTTCATGACACATTCCCTTCCATTTTGTGTGGATCGTCTTCTTCGGTTATCACGCCGCTTCGTCTTCGATGTGAAGCAGGTTCATCAGGTGCGCTACATATTGTCCGACTTTCGCGCTTTTCCTGCGCTCCATCGGTGACTGTCTGTTCGGCAAATCAACGGAAAACTCTTCGATGATTGTGCCGGGCCTTTGGCTCATCACGAGCACACGGTCGGACAGCGCGACCGCTTCAACAAGGTCGTGCGTCACAAACAGTGCAGTCTTTCCGGTATCAACCAGCGTTCGTGCCAGGTCCGCTTGCAGAACCATCTTGGTCTGCGCATCGAGTGCCGAAAATGGCTCGTCCAGCAGTAGCACCGCCGGATTGACTGCCAATGTCCGCGCAAGTGCTGCGCGCTGGCGCATACCACCGGACAATTGATGCGGATAATGCTCGATGAATTGCGGTAAACGGCACTTGGTCAGAAGATCGACCGCTATGGCCCGGCGTTCCATCGCTGGCACGCCACGAATTTCGAGGCCCAGTTCCACATTTTGTCGAATACTGCGCCACGGCAGTAACAAGTCCTTTTGCAACATGAATGCGACATGTTCGTTAGGCTTCAATACGAGCTCGCCATCGACGAAAACTTCCCCTTCACTTGCCGGATCGAGCCCCGAACCCATGTTGAGCAACGTGCTCTTGCCGCAACCCGACGGACCGATAATCGAAACGACTTCCCCGTCCGCGATTGTGAATGACAGATCCGTAACAGCAACAATGGGGGCTTCATCTTTCCGCTGTGCTGGAAAGCGCTTTATTACATTGCGGAATTCGAGCCTGATGTCTGGCATCACTTGCGCTCACTGACAAAAGCGCCGGTGGGGACTTCGCCACCCTTCGCCTGACGCCGTGTGTTTCCATCAATACCTCCCGTGATGGCCCATTCCGCATAAACTGCTGGCGCCGGGGTGAAATCACGCGGCTCCCACGCTTCGGTAAGTATATCCTCGTCGGCGTAATATTCTACGAGACCCCCTGCAGGATTGTGGAAATACCAAAAGAACGCAGATGAGATCGGATGCTTGCCTGGACCCAATTGGGTTTTCCACCCACAGCGTGAAACATGCATGCCTCCGCCGAAAACTTCGTGGATATCGCGAACCTTGAAGGCGATATGATTTAGTCCACGCGCCCCATTCGGAAGCTGCAGATAAAAAAGATTATGGTGACCACCGCGATCGGCTGTCCGCAGAAAGCTTCCATAACCGGGATAACGATCAGAGAGCTTGAACCCGATCTTTTGGTAAAATGCCGTCGCCTCATCCAGCTTATCGGTAAAAAATACGACGTGACCAACTTCAATGGGATCGGCATGATCGTAGGTGGGACTGGGTGAATTGATACGGACTGGCTTGTCCCAGGTGTTGGCTGGTGTGCCCGAAATTTCAATCTTGCGTTTGTGGGTTTTTCGCACGCCAATCGCCAAACCCGTCGGATCTACGCAAGTCAACATTCCACCCGTGTCACTGAATTCCGGGGCGTCTTGCATGACTGTTCTACATTGAGCAAGGTCCTCTTCAGTATCCGCACTCCAGACGACCTGACGAACCGTCGAACCAGCTTCGATTTTTTGTGGCGGAAGAATTGGATCGTCAGCCTGACGAATCGCAATTTCACAGCCATTCATGGTCTCAAAATCGAGTACGCCATCGCTCTCACGCACAAGTTTCAGGCCAAAATCAAGAAAGAACTTCTTGCAGCCCTCCACATTTTCGACGCCGTAAACAATACGATCAATGCCAGAGATACTCATTCGTTATCCTTCCCCCATTCAGGGAGGTATCTGATTGAAGTTCAGGCTGCATTTGCTTGGGACATTTCGGCCAGCTGCGCCTGCGCCAATGCGCGCATGCGGCGGCGGAGCCGTACCAGCCCCACATCGTGCTGGTAGAGTATTTCGCGATCCCAGGCGTCCAGTTCAAATTTTTCCATCATCGCGCGATCCTGTTCCAGCACATGCCAATGGCGCGCTTCCAGCCGGTTCTTGTAAAGGAAACGCCAGGCATCACGTTGCCAGCCTTCCACTTTCCTGCATCGCCAATGGGTGACCGCAGCCATTGTCGGCGTAATTGGTGCGTAGGTACCAATAATATGGAAGTTGCCTCCGGGGCCTCCTGTCCTGGGATAAGGTATCTCAAGGCGCATCCAGTGCGTGCCGTTTTCAATCCATTCGGTCCAGTCGAAATTGATCCCGCGCTGGCCGGTCTTTTCAAAGACGAATCCGGTGTCGGTATCGCGAATGCGAAAGTCCGCAGTCGATTCACCGAAAGACATGGAATGAGATTGCTTGTGCAGATAGGACCCGTGCATCGGGTCCATAACGTTGTCCATGACGTAACGATAATCTGTCTTCCACTCAGCGTAACAAAGGAATTGCGAGAACTCCGGAGACGCCAATTGCTCAGGCAACTTCAAAGGTGGCGGCTCTGGATGCTTGTCGTCGCCAACGTAGACAAACACAAGCCCCGCATGTTCCTCCACAGGAAATGATTTGGTCGCTTTCATGCCTTCCAGTTTACATCCCGGACTGCCAGGAACCGAAACGGCGATGCCATTGCGGTCAACCTGAACGCCATGGTAGCCGCATGCAATACGGTCACCCATATTGATGCCCATCGACAATGGCGCTCCACGATGCGGGCAATGATCCTCGAGTGCATGAAGCTCATTGTCCCGGTCACGCCAAAGAACCATCTTGTAGCCGCAGCGCTGCAGGGAAACGGGCTTCTGCGATATGAATGTCGAAGGACATATGCCGTACCAGATGTTGCGTACGCCCTTGCGCAGCAATTCATCCGTATCGCCAGTCTGTTTTTGGTTCATCGTCGTCTCCAAGCCCGATAGAACTTCACGCATGTAGTCAAAATCCGGTGGTGTGGACGCACCCTAGGCGCCAAGGCGGCTAAGCTCCGCCCGCAGCAACGCGATATCCCAGCTCTTTCCGTCCGGTGCCGGCACGCCATAATTGATCAGCTCCTGCACGATACCTTCAATCTCAGTTACGCCGGCAGCAAAAGCGCGCTCCAATGCATCGCCAAGCAGACTTTCATATTCGCTTGGTTCGATAACCCTGGTTTGATGTACCTCTAGGTACTGGCCTTCTGGATGGAACTGCATGTCCGCTCCTGTAGCTGTCCAATGTTGTTATTTGCCGCCCTGTCGAACCCGTTCACGGATGGTTTCCCGCACCGGGACGAAGTCATAAGCCGGGTAACATTCAGTCCGAAACACGCCCCACGCGGACCGTTCGAGTTCCACGTTAACGATCGGAATTTTTTCCGGTGGCAACCGTAGTGTCACGATCTGCCCAAACCCCATTGCAACATACCAGGAGACGACTTCGACGCCTTCGGGCGGAAAACGCTCCCACCATTCCGACTCTTTCAGTTTCGTCTGGACAGCATCCAGATTGTTGGCCTGATCGTGCCGAAGGAAAACCGTCATCAGCATTTTTCCGCCGTTTTCGGCCACTGACCTGCCTCGCTGTGTTTGCCTCGGATCGATACATCGATGTCCGTCGGTCCCAGGCATGGGCGTTTCATATACGAAACGTTATTTCACGTTTGCAACAAATTACGACCAAGGGTATTCTTTGTCAAAATGAAAAAGTGGAATTCCAAAACTGATCGCACCAAAAGGAGAGCGTCCATGAACCAGCACACAAAGCCGGAAATTCAGCCCGGTGACGTGGTCATTCCTCAGGGTCAAACCCTCGGTGACTGGATTGAAGGCCAGGTGGCGAGGTTCGAAACGCGCTCACTGGATTGGGATGCCCTGAAATTCCAGGCTGACTTCGATCCGAAATACAAGCGCGCACAAATGCGTTACGTCGGCACCGGTGGAACAGGCATTTCGAGCGATGGCAATTCTGTGCCAGCGCAGAACTTTACGTTTTCCACCATGGTTCTTCCCGCTGGATGCGAGGGCCCATTGCATCTGCACACGGATGCCGAAGAAGTGTTTTTCATTCTGAAAGGGGAACGTATTCGCATCATGATTGAACATCAGGGCGAACGTTATGATACCATCCTTGGCAATCGCGATCTGATTTCAGTGCCCCCTGGTGTCTATCGTGGACTGGTCAACGAAGGACGCGAAGAGGCACTCATGTGCGTCATCATTGGCTCGACAAAACCGGAGACGCCGTCCTATCCGGCTGATCACCCATTATCAAAAATCAAACGGCCGAAAAAGTAATGGCGCACAACCACTAAAATCGGCACGCAGCAATAATTCATCGGGCTTTGGGAACATACATGGATCTGTGCTTGCGCGACCGTACGGCTGTCGTCACCGGGGGAACATCCGGCATAGGCTTGGCCACGGCACGGCTGTTCCTGACTGAGGGGGCAAGAGTCGCCTTTTGCGGCCGGGACCGCGATAAACTGGCTCGTACCGGACAGATATTTGACGAAGAGTTTGGCAAAGGCTCGAATCTTGCTGTCGCTTGTGATGTCACAAAGCAGGATCAGGTAGCAGATTTTGCGAGACAGACAGAAGCCTGGGCTGGTGGTGTTGACATACTCGTCAACAACGCTGGCCAGGGCCGCATGACAACCTTCGAAACGACTACCGACGATATGTGGCGTGACGAACTGGAATTGAAATATTTCAGCCAGATCTATCCGATCCGGGCTTTCAAATCATTGCTGGATAAAAGCAACGCCGCTTCGATTCTGGCAGTTAATTCCCTGCTTGCCTATCAGCCCGAATCCTACATGGTCTGCACATCTTCCGCACGAGCGGGCGTGCAGAGTCTGATCAAATCCCTTGCAGCCGAATTTGCACCTGATATCCGCGTCAATTCTGTTGTCCTCGGCTTGATAGACTCCGGACAGTGGGAACGGCGATTTCAGGCTCGCGAAAAGCCCGAACAAACACGCAAGCAATGGATTGAAGAACTTGCGCGAAGCAAACATATCCCCAGGGGAAGACTTGGTGAACCGGAAGAAATAGCACGCGCCATCGCATTTCTGTCGTCACCCGTCTCGGGATATACAACAGGAGCCGCTCTGGAGATATCTGGTGGTGTTTCGCGTTACATTTGAGGTCAAACTGCCCGCTCGGTACGGGAAGAAATTTTCGGTTTTCTAAACTCGAATGAGAGGGCCACTCCATACGGCTTTCTCACAAGCGCCGGAGAGACTGCAGGTGAATTTGGCAATTATTGGCTGCGGCACAATCGCAAAACTGGCGCTGGAGACGCTCGCAGCTGAATCGATAAAGCCGATTGACAACTTGATCCTTGTCACACGGCAACACGATGACCCCCGTGCATTGGAAATGCGGAATATTGCTGCAGCTGGAATTGCAAAGAAGGTAAGGATTGTCTCGGATGTCGGTCAACTGCTCGGGCAAAACCCTACATTGATTGCTGAAGCTGCTGGTCATTCGGCACTGCAACAATACGGCCCTGCCGGATTGCTCGCTGGTGTCGATATTATCGTGGCATCGGTTGGCGCGCTCGCTTCAAAGAAATTGCGTGACCTTCTCGATGCCGCCGCGTTGCAAGGTAACGCACAATACGAAATCATTCCCGGTGCTGTGGGTGGCCTGGATATTCTTGCTGCTGCAAAATTGTCTGGCCTCACAAAAGTTCTTTACCGATCCCGAAAACCACCCGTCGCCTGGCGCAACACAGCGGCGGAACGAATTATTGATCTCGAGAATGTGCGTGAGCCGATCACATTCTTCAGCGGCAACGCTGGCGATGCAGCACGCCAGTTTCCCCAGAATGCCAACGTCGCAGCCACAATTGCCCTCAAAGGCGCTGGATTGGAGGCAACCCAGGTCGAACTTGTTGCCGACCCAAACGTTAGCCGCAATATTCACGAGCTGGACGTCCGGGCCGGCAGCGCGGATTTTACGCTCCGGATCGAAGGCAGGACTGCGCCGGGCAACCCGAAGACATCGCTTACAACTGCCTATTCATTCGCCCGGTCCATATTGAATCGCCTGCCGCACTGAACTGGTCAGCCGGCCCAGTAAGTTGCATCACTCGTTACACATTTTTAACTATACGCTAGAGAAGCATGACCATAGAGGCGACTATCGCCTGCAGGTAACGACTTGCTTAATCCAGTTAACCTAGGTTCGTAAACTTCCCGGAGTTATGCGTGCGGGAATGACTTTGCGTGGGGTTAGCGGTGTCTGAACGGGTCAAGCCAGTAGTGGAAAGCAAACAGGATTCACGTCCCTGTCCGCTCATGTTCAGTTCTATCTGTAATCGTTTGAGAAACAGGCCGGATAGCGAACATGAGATGACCTTTAATCGGATCATTCTAGTTTCGTTCGTCTTCGCTTACACCGCAATGATATCGTATCTCGACTGGGATCACGGAGATGACATCGTCGGCGCCTTCGCGATTGTAGGCATTATTCACCTGACTCTTGCCGCCGCTATTTTTGCTCATATCCTTTGGAAACCTGCCGAATGCATTCCACGACGCATCCTAGCAATGATCGCCGATCTCACCAGTACAACCGCAGCGATTCATTTTGGCGGAGTATGGTGCCTTTGGCTTTATCCATTTCTTTTGTGGATAGTATTTGGAAACGGGTTTCGCTTCGGGGTCAAGTATCTGTTTGTAGCATCGGCAATTTCAGTAGTCGGCTTTTCTCTCTTGATGATCTTTAGTCCATTTTGGCATCGTTATCCGGCCTTGTCCTGGGGGTGCTTGGTTGGTTTGATAGCATTGCCAGCATACGTCTCCATTCTCATCCGAAAACTTTCAGACAGTATAGAGCTTGCAGAGCAAGCCAATCGTGCAAAAAGTTTGTTTCTTGCAAGCGTCAGCCATGAGCTTCGTACACCGTTAAACGCGATCATTGGATTGAGCGACTTGATGAAGTCAACCAAACTCAATGCTGAACAATCCGACATGTCGCAAACCATCGGCGATGCAGGCAGGACGCTTCTGTCTTTGATCAATTCTGTACTGGACCTGTCGCGTCTGGAAGTCGGTAAAATGCCGTTCACGATGGAACGTGTCGACCTGTTTGCCTTGCTCAATCGTATTCACCGCATCACGCGCGTAATGGCTGAAGGCAAAGGTCTGCAGACTGATCTTCAGATTGCGGCGGACGTACCACGTTTCATTTCTGCGTCAAGCCGCCAATTGGAAGAGATCATTACGAACCTGATGAGCAATGCTATCAAGTTTACGGAACGGGGGCATGTATTCGTGCGCGTCCGCGCGGAAAACATAGACGGCGCGAATGCGTCTCTCGCATTTGAAATTACCGATACGGGAATTGGACTCGCAGAAAGCGCCCTTACGAACATCTTCGAACGCTTTATGCAGGCCGATGAAACAATTGTGAACCGCTTCGGCGGCACAGGCCTGGGCCTGGCGATTGTCAAACAAATGGTTGAACAAGGTGGCGGTACGATCTCTGTCGATAGCACTCTTGGAAAAGGAAGCACTTTCACCGTGCGAATGAGTTTTGAAATGCTTGAGGATTCTGTAAGAGACAACGCTGAAACAAACACCATTGCAGTTCTCAGTCAGGATGCAAACATTATAGCCAGATTGCGTGAGACTTGTGACAATCTGATAGAGCTGCCCAGCGTGGTGCAAGCGCAAACGCTTCTGAATGACATGCAGTCATCGGGAAAAATTAAGCCCATTCTGTATGTCGATCTGGAATGTCCCGGTAACATGCTTGCCATGGCGGATATCATCTCCGGCAAGAAGGACAAGCGGACCCCCGCCCATCTGGTGGCGATTCTGGACGAATCTGGCGAACCACTCGACGGAAATTTGGCTAGATATTTTGCATCGTTTGTTGAACGATCCGCTTCGTCGCAAACAATCGCAAATGCGACCACTATCGCCTTGTGCAAGACTGAAGGTGCAAGCACAATCGGCTCGGACGACATCTTCCTGAACCGGAAAAAAGGAAGTATTCTCGTCGCCGACGATAACAAGACCAATCAGAAGGTTATCGGAAAAATACTCGAAAGAGCCGGCCATGCAGTAACGTTCGCCGACAACGGACAAATTGCCGTCGAACAATTGTTGAATATTGATTTCGATATTGCGTTCATGGATATCAACATGCCAGTGGTCAACGGCATAGAAGCCATGAAACTTTACAGGGTCGCCAGCATAGGCAGGAAGCAGACACCTGTTTTTGCCTTGACCGCCGATGTCACTGAAGCAACACAGGCAAAATGTATTGAATCGGGTATGATCGGTACTTTGAGCAAGCCCATTGAACCGGCTCAATTGCTGAGCGTCATCGACGCACACGTCCTGGAAACAGTCGGACCAATCGCCGTGTCCACTGGTCAGGCGTCAGTAAACGAACCTGACCGCGCAGAGGATCTGGAGGCGAGTCCCGCCGGCCCGATTGATACGCTTGCCCTGAGCGATCTCGCTGAGCTGGGCGGATCAGACTTTGTGCGCGAAGTCGTCGATCAATTTGCCGATGATGCCGTAGGTATTCTGGAAGGCCTGGCAAAAGCTGTCGAAACACAGGATTACCGCGCATTTCGTGACGAGTTGCACGCGCTGCGAAGTGGAGCGGCCAATGTTGGTGCTCGTGATGTATTTCAATTCTGTCTCAAGTGGCGCGAGATAGCCCCTGAGGAACTGTCGACTAACGGCGAAGAGCACTTGTTCAAGTTGCGCAATCAGCTTGATGAAGCGCGCCAGCTGCTTAAATCCCATATCGACAACGGATCTTTCGGCAAAGAAACAGCTGGCAGGGAAAAGCTTTACGGTTGAGTAACGTCAGAATATCGCTGTTTAACAAGCCACGGCGATTAGCTAAAGCGATTTAATACGCCTGCCCTGCGCATTCACCAGCACTTCCATGCGACGAATATCCGTTGGCGACAATTTCAAAATGGCATCGACCCAAATTTCGGTAATGTCTTCCAGCTCTTCGTAGGTTAGCGGATTGACGCGCCGGCGTACCTTGTTCAGGGAAAGAAGTAGTCCGTGCCTGTTCTTGTATTCGGCAATGAAATCCCGTGCGGCCTCAATGCCCCGGCCCGGCTCAACAAGATAGTTGACGATACCCATCTCAAACAGCTCTTCGGACAAATACATTTTGCCGCTCATGATCATGCGCTGTGCTTCTACATGGCCAATACGCCGCGACAGCAAACTGTAGGCTCCCATACCTGGGAATGAGCCAAACACAGTTTCCGGTAGACCCATCCGCACGCCGCGCTCCGCAATGATTACATTGAACGACAGGACGGCTTCGAAGCCCCCACCCATCGCATCGCCGGACACAACACACATGGTTACGACGTTTCCACCCAAGCTTGTCTCGATCTCGTAGATGCAGCGGATGCAAGCATGAGCATAGTCACGCAGTGCCTCGTGATTCTGTTCCTTGATCAGATTTACGAAAAACCCCAGGTCACCGCCGAGATTAAAAACGCCAGGGATCCCAGATGTCGCCACAAAAAACTTGGGTGCAAAGTTTTCTGCGTCGTTGGTCCCCGCTGCCAACTCTTTAACCCGTGCGTTCATTTGATTGAGTTCGAGCAATAGCGAAAATGTAAAGCTGGGGCGCCCCTTGGGCTCCATCCAGCACCAGACCGCTTGATCTGCCGGTTCCACGCGCAGCCGGACTTCCTTGAACGCAGTTACGGGCAGCAGCAGACAGCCTGGGAGAACTCCCTGCTCAACCGCCACACCCGGACGCGACTGCTCAATGGAGGTCACCTTGGCCCCATCGGAGCCAGGGATACCGTTGCCACCATTCGATATGGATTCTGATTCAGCCAACGCGATATCGCCCATACTCTCGTACCCGGCTGGATTGCATGACTTGGCAGTCATCCTGTTCCCAGCCCATTTTACTCTGCAAAACGACAGCGATCTGTGGCTCGCCAGCGAAACTAATTCCAACAGGGATCAAGAATATTCGAAACTCGGACGCCCGTGGCCGAATTACCGCCACACCAACCATCTCGCCGATGGCTTATTTCGCCCAAAGCTTCTGCCCCTGACCCAAGTTAATGAAAACTTAACTTTGAAATTCTGGCGAGTCAACGAGCGGCCGATCACGCAAAAAACACAAGCATTTGATTTTATTGTATTTTTATTAGTTCTTAACCAGTGGATAGGCCCAGTATCTAAGGACATGGTTAATTGCGTTGGCGCCTTGTTCCACCAGATCGGTGGTCAAAGCGCATTTCCCCCACCAAGCCCAGCTCAAAATAGCCGACTATAGATATCGGCCCAATGAAGATTGATTTTATTGGCGCTCCCTAGGGGACTCGAACCCCTGTTTTCGCCGTGAGAGGGCGACGTCCTAGACCGCTAGACGAAGGGAGCAGAAGCAACATCGCTCTAGCAAAAGCACACCCCTGCGTCATGTCCTAAATTTCATAACCACGTTGAATTCCGGAAATTCGCCGAAACCGCACGCAAAATACCCCGCAGTCACCTATTCGGCGCCAGCGCTTGCTTTGACCTTTTCGTGGATTTCATCGATTTTGCTCGAAAGGTCGAATGTGTCCGGCAATGTATCGGGCGCCCCGGCGTTCTGGGTCGATTTCGCCTGTTCGCTCACGCGTATGATGTCGCTGCCCAGCTCGGCGATTGCCTGACGCAACTCGGACATGTTCCCGTCCCGGTCTCTGCCATTGCGGGTGATTGAGGCCAGGTCAGCCATGCGAACAGCTTCTCCGGCACCGCGCAGCTTTGCCAGTTCGCCACGTAACGTCTGAATTTCGCGCCGCGAAGTATCCAACTGTCCTTGCAGAACCGATTGCGAGGAACGCTCTTCCTCGATCCGATCTGCCACGCTAAGCCGCATGGATTCGAGTTTTTCCGATTGCTCGCGCGCATTTTGCCGCAGGCTTGCTTCGCTGCTTGCAGCCTTTTCAAGCTGATTCTTGAAATGGTCGATGTCATCGGCAAGTTTGGCGCGATCGCGCCGCTGGTTTCGAAGGTCGGCTTCCAGCTCCTCTACCCGTTGTTGCTGGGCTGCAAGGCTTTCCGCCAGTTTCTCGCGCCGGGTATGTGCGGAAGCCGCATCGGAACGAAATTGATCACGTTCACGCTCAAGGAACTCCGATAACGATACTTTTTCTGAAAGCGCTTTGCTCAAAGCCTCCGAACTTTGACGCTCGGAATCCAGATCAAGTTCCAGCCCTGAAATCTTCGTCTCCAGGCCAGCAATCGTAGTGCGCTGTTCGTCCGAAGTTCGGGAGAGCCGCTCATGCTCAGTCCTCAACAGATTGAGGGTATTGGTACGCCGCTCGAGTATGCCCAATGTGTCGTAGTGTTCCTTCTCGACAACAGCGCGTTCCGTCACGACTTCGTTCAGCTGACGCTCAAGACGATCAGCCTCTTCCTGAATACGCACTCCTTCAGCGCTCGCCGCCGCAAGTTCTTCGCGGACTAAAACGAGGTTTGTCGCCCTCACGCCTAGCTCTGCGCGATCACGCGCCAGTTCCCCTGCCAGGCGTTCGCTTTTTTGCTCCTGCTTTCTGCGTTCGGCTGCAAATTCGGCACGCAATTGATCGCGCTCGGCTACGATCTCGGTCATCGAGAGGGGCATCTGCATTTCAAGCCGCCGGGACGCCAGCCGGATCGCGCGACGCCAGAACGCAGGCAGGAATAGCAGCATCAGAAGGCCCGCGCTCAGGGCCCCCAGAGTAAAAATCATGGCTGTTTCGATCACGCGGGCGGCCCAATCCTGAAATACGCAACACCAGAAGACCCTAGAATGCCACGCCACAGCGCGTTAGGCAAAAATCCCGACAACCGAACCTTTGTGAAGGGTAACGGGAAAGCGCTATCCAGACCCGAACAAAACTGTCAGCGGGACCCTCCGGTCGTGAAACCGTCAATGGGTGAAAAAAACGCCAGAGGCTCTGCAGCTAGAACGGGTTCCAGGTGGAACGCGATGTAAACTTCAAATACCCAAGGTTAAGTCCAAGGCGAGCGCCCACACCCGAACGAATGGGAACGACCACGACATCATCTGCGGTCAGCGCGGTGAAGCCGAAGCCACCAATCAAATAAGCAGAACCATCGACACCGCCAAACCGGCGATAGATTCCCCGCACCGACGGCAAGTTATAAACCAGCATCATGGTGCGCGCGCCATCGGCGCCAGCATCGAAGCCGATTGAGGGGCCCTGCCAGTAAAGGCGCGTATCCCCGGCATTCCTGGTATACATGACGCCCTCGCCATAGCGCGCGCCAGCAACAAATGCACCCGAAGCTTCTTGACCAAGAACATAGGCGTTGGGTTGACCCCAGCGCCGGGAAGCCTCTTCCACTATCTGGGCAAGCCCGCGCGAGATCGTGCCAAAAAATTTGTGACCGCTGTCAACCAATTGGTCACTGGAAAAACGCTGCGGTCTTTGATCTCGCGACAACGCCTGCGAGACTGTGGCGAGCGGGAGGCCCGCCCCTGCAACTCCAGCTGCCAGACCCGTGACCACGCTGCGCCTGGTAGGATTAGTGTGCGTGTCAAACAAGATCTTACCCATCCGCTGCTCCTTCGAAGCTGAGAAGGCTGCTCAGATGAAAATTCGAATCGAAGTTCGAACTCATCGCGGCCTTGGCACCATCGTGCACGCAAACATGTCCGATACGTGGCGCAAATCGACATTCGATTAGCCACTCTGCTCGGCAAATCTACACTGGCCCAGCATGGTTAACGAATGGTGAAATATTAGACGAAGGCATTGAGCAGCCAGGCAGATCCTGACGATTTGGCGCAGGCCAGAAACGGGCCGTTTCTAAACCCGGGCTTGCCATAAACAAGCGGCTGCCTGGAAAAGGAAAAAACCATCCCGCCTGCGGCCCGCAACACCGCATCACCGGCCGCAGTATCCCACTCCATGGTTGGTGCGTATCGCGGATAAACATCCGCCAGACCTTCTGCCAGAAGACAAAACTTCAACGACGAGCCAATACGCTCGCATGATTGCGCATTCACTTTGGCTAGATAGGCGATTGTCTTTTCATCCAGATGTGAGCGGCTTGCCAGGGCACAGGCCTTGGCAGCCTGTATCTTGCGCACGCACAAGGCTTGTTCTTGTTCACGTATTTCAAGATCAAGCGGATTGTAGACCCTTTTGATCGCAAAAGAAGATCCATCGGAGGCCGTGCCACCAAGCCACAAATTGCCGGTTACCGGTGCATAGACAACACCGAGCAAGGGATTCCCACCTGCTACAAGTGCAATATTGACAGTGAATTCGCCATTTTCCTTGAGGAACTCCCGCGTACCGTCCAGCGGATCAACGAGGATGAAGGCACCGCCAACACGTGGCGAGGCACCGCCAGCTACCGCTTCCTCCGAAACGACCGGGAGCCCAGGACCGGTCGCCGACAGACCTTCCAGAATAACAGCTTCCGCAAGCAAATCCGCCTCGCTTACCGGCGACTTGTCCGGTTTGCTGCGCACGTCCCGCGGATTTCCGTAGATGCGAAGAATGACCTGGCCGGCGCGCAGCGCCAAATCAGTAAAAACTGCGCCAACTGTCTCCAGTTCATCAAGCGTGATCGGACCCTCGCTACGGAGACTATCCATGTATCGAATCCAGAGGCCCGGCCTGGCTGGCGGGAATCGCCATACCCTTCCAGCAGAAGGTCGTATCAAATTTGCATGTTTGCAAGTGCGAGAGGTAACCGTCCATTAAGACCTGTGACCCAATAGTTGCGAAAATGAGCAAGGCTTTGCAAGCCGGTCGTCTGCGTTTATTGAATACAATACTATGCGAAATCGTGATTCGCGATGTAGATTGATCCGGTAATCCAGTAGCGAGCATGCAAGCCGTCGCTTGAGAAGTTGCGTTGAAATCCGCTTATTTTGCCGCTGCCGTGCCGAGTAATACCTGCCGAGTATCACGTGCCGAGGATCACCTGCCGAGTATCACCTGCCAAGTATAACCAGACGGGAAGACACATGCCTGCTGTAACACTCGATTCCCTCGACCTCGCAGCTCTCCTTTGCTCGCGTGTATGCCACGACGTTATCAGCCCGGTCGGGGCAATTGTTAACGGTCTGGAACTTCTTGAAGAAGAAAAAGATCCTGAAATGCGCAATGAAGCCATTGGGCTGATCAAGCGCAGCGCGGGTACCGCCTCGGCAAAGCTGCAGTTTTGCCGACTGGCCTTTGGCGCTGCAGGGTCTGCCGGCGCCTCCATCGATACCGGCGATGCCGAGCAGGTTGCCCGCAGCCTTCTGGCCGACAACAAGACACGTCTGACCTGGAATGCAGCCCGACTTTTGTTACCTAAAAACAAGGTCAAGGTATTGCTGAACATGTGCCTCATCGGGGCGGCTGCCATTCCACGCGGTGGAGAACTGACCGTTACCATTGAGGGTACCGAAAACGAAGCCCGCTTGAAGGTTGAAGCTACCGGCAAGACAGTTCGTGTCGCCCACGGCGTCGAAAGTCTGTTGGGCGGCGAAAGCGAAAACGACACCGTCGACGCACATGGCATCCAAGCTTACTACACTGGACTGGTTGCACGCACATGCAATATGGAAATTGCTCTTGAAGCAACGTCCGAAGGCGTGGCGATAACCTGCAATCCCGCCTCAGTCGCGACATTCGCCGCAGAATGCGAACCCGGGCAGGACCAAAGCGCCGCCTGAGCTCGTATCGCAAGTCTCCCTTAACCGGTTTGCTTCATAATTTCGGCCAACGCGCGCGATCTGTATCGCTGCGCCAATGGGCCACGCATGGAAGATATTCTCAACGATTTTTTGGCTGAGGCCAACGACCAGATCAATCAGGTCGAACGCCAGATTGTGCTTTTTGAGCAAGAGCCATCCAATGCCGATATTATCGCAAGCATTTTCCGGCTTTTTCATACGTTGAAAGGCACCAGCGGTTTTCTGGACCTGCCGCGCCTGGAGCGGATCAGCCATGCCGCGGAAACTTTATTGGGGCAAGCAAGAGACCATGGCGCAGCCACGCCTGAGCAAGTCGATCTCGTGTTGCAAACTGTCGACATTATACAGGACATTCTTGCAGCGCTTGCAGCGGACGGTCGCGAACCGGTGGGTACAGACGACAAGCTGATCGCCGCTCTCGAAGCGGCAAGCGAAATCAAAGTCGCTGCCAATACTCCTGAAAACCAGATGCCCTGCATTGAAACCATCGGAACCGCCGGGCAGGCAGCAAAGAACCCAGCGCAGCAGCCGGACATATTGGTCGAGTCGCGGCAAGTCACACGCCCTGATGGAAAAACAAACTCAACTGAAACCAGCGGTGTGCGTGAAACTGGATCAATCCGCGTCGCGCTGGGTACGATCGAGCGCATCATGCGGCTCGTGTCCGAACTTGTCCTGACCCGCAACCAATTGATGGATCTGTCGCGGTCCAGTTATGAAACCACCATAAACGCCCCACTGCAAAGACTGTCCGCCATAACAAGTGATTTGCAGGACTCTATCATGCGGGCGCGCATGCAACCCATTGATCGCCTGTTTTCCAGCCTGCCCAGAATTGCCCGCGAACTTGCGCATGATTTGAACAAGCGCACGACACTCATACTGGAAGGTTCAGACACTGAACTGGACCGCCAATTGATCGAGCTTATTCGCGATCCGCTCATGCATATCTTGCGAAATTGCATTGATCATGGTCTGGAAAGCGAAGCCGAACGGCTGAGTGCCAACAAATCTGCCACCGGCACCATCAAGATTACTGCGGCGCAGGAATCGGGATTCATATCGATAAGGATCTCCGATGATGGCCGGGGCGTGGATGTTGCGCGCGTCCGCCAGAAAGCTCTTGATCTGGGCCTTGCCGATTCCGCGCAATTGGCAGCCATGAGCAAAGACGAAGTTTGCCGCTTCATTTTTGCTCCCGGATTTTCAACAGCTCAAGCGGTAACAAACGTTTCCGGCCGCGGCGTTGGCATGGATGTCGTTCGGGAAAATGTAGAATCTATCGGTGGGACCGTATCGCTCTCCACGACTCCCGGTCAGGGCACAACGATCACACTCAAAATCCCACTGACGCTGGCGATTGTCCCGGCACTAATTTTCAAAGTGCATGGATTTGAATTCGCGATACCGCAAGATGCCGTCCTTGAGGCCGTAGCCTATCGCGAAGACGAAAACAACGCACTGACCGCAGTGCAGGGCCGGCAAATGTTTACCTTGCGCGATCAGGTCATGCCGGTTGTCGACATGGCACAATTGTGCAATTTACCCGACCGGCCCGAAACCGATTCCTTACCTGCAGAAAAAATATTCATTATTTCCCGCATCGGCGCGATGAGCTTTGCAATCTCGGTCGATGCGCTCGCAGACGTACAGGAAATTGTAGTCAAGCCTTTGAGCTCACCACTTGCGCACCTTGATATATTTGCGGGCAACACAATTCTTGGTAACGGTGCGGTGGTGTTGATCGTCAATCCTGTTGGACTGGCCAGCGCCATAGGGCTTGATTCGACCAATCAATATACAGTCAATGCCTCGGGGGCCACAGATCCCTATCGCAAGGATGCCACGAACTTTATTTTGTTCCGCGGAAATGGCCCGGTCCAAAAAGCACTGCCGCTTTCACTTCTGTCCAGGATAGAAGAAGTTGACGCGAAGGATATTGCGGAAAGCGAAGGTCAAAAGTTTCTAAAACACAATGGCCTTGTCATGCCTGTTCTTGATCTGGCCGGATTTTCATCTGAACGCGCCAGGTGGCCTGTGCTTGTGGTAGGTGTTGGCGGCGAACCGATGGGACTGATCGTATCCCAAATTATCGACACAGTAGAACACGCGCTTGAAATAGACATTGCCGGCCACTCACCCGCAGTCGTTGGATCCACGACGATCAATGGAGAGCTGACCGAGATACTGGATCTGTCCTATTTCATGCAGCTCGCAAGGCCTGATGCGTTCGCCCGCAGGCATGCGCATCGTTTTCGGATCCTGGTTGTGGACGACAAGCCGTTCTTCCGGGACATGCTTGCTCCGATCATCGCGGCATCCGGTTATGAAGTCAGTACAGCCTCGTCCGCAGAAGATGCTATTTCGCTCATCCGTCGCGGTGGACAGTTTGATGCGATCTTGACCGATGTGGATATGCCAAACGTCAACGGATACGAACTGACCGCGATGATTCGCGAGATCCCTGTGTACAAGGACAAGCCAATCATCGCACTCGACGCATACGCGGGACAGGAAGTAAAAACTGCTGCGCAAGCAGCGGGCATGACAGGCGTTGTCGGCAAGTTCGACAGAAAATCCCTGATTGAGCGATTGCAAGAATGCCTCGAATCTTCTGCATTTACCAGTTCGGCGATTGAAGCAAGCATGAAACAGGAGCATGCAGCGTGAAACATGATGTTCAAAATGCTCAGGTTTCAAGAACAGCGAACGCTATGAACAGCGTGAAGCAAATCTTCACCATTCGCGTAGGGTCATGCTGGTATGGCGTTGACATTGAAAAAGTTCGTACGGTTTTCAATGCAACGGCAATCACGCGCGTTCCACTTGCCCCTCCAGCAATTGCCGGGCTTGTCAATGTGCGCGGGGAAGTGCTTACCGCAATCGACCTTCATGCCTTCCTTGCCGTACCGAAACATGGTTCGCGCAAAGGTCATCTTCTGGTTGGCATTACCCACAAAGAAGAAGATTTTGGACTCATAATCGATGCAGCAGGCGACATAATCGATGTCAATGACGATGATCGTATTACGGTTCCCGTGCAGCCAGATCACCGCGCAACGCAGCTTTCGCTGGTAACTTATCGTGCTGGGGACCGGCTTATCCCGGTCCTCGACGTTCAAAACATGCTGTCAGCTATCGGATCGACCATTCAGAAAATTGCAGCATAAAACAGGAGTAGATCATATGAAACAGGTGCTTATTGTTGACGATTCAAGTGTCATCAGAAAGGTCGCCAAGAGGATCCTGGAAAACCTGAACCTGCAGACATCCGAGGCCGAAGACGGACAGAAGGCTCTGTCTGCCTGTTCCTTTCTGATGCCGGATGCCATTCTTCTGGATTGGAACATGCCGGTCATGGACGGATATGACTTCCTGAAGCAATTGCGCAAGATGCCCGGCGGCACCAAACCGAAGGTCGTATTCTGCACCACGGAAAACGACATCGCACACATTGCACGCGCCATGCATTCCGGCGCCGATGAATACATCATGAAGCCGTTCGATGGCGACATCATCCGTTCGAAATTCGAAGAGATCGGTATGTGCTAATCAAATTTCGTCGTTTTTGATCTGCTGTACCAGCACTTCCCGGGTGAGTTTATATGCGTTCCGAGAGTCCCATTCGCTCAATACCGAAAGCTGTTGTTATTGCGGCGTCGACTGGCGGCCTGCAGGCGTTGAACGGTGTATTGTCGAACATAGGAAACTATATTTCTGCAACATCTATATTTATTGTTCTGCATATGCCCGACGGTTTCGGCGAGATCATCGCCAAATACGTTGGGAACATTGCAGGAGCGCCTACCTTGTTGAGTCATCACGGCGCTAAAGTGTCCCCCGGTCATATCTACATCGCAACGAGTGGAAAACACCTGCAATTGAGTGCGCTGGGACAGGCCCCACACATGAATCATGTGGATGTGGATCCGGTCAATTTTTGCAAACCTGCCGCAGACATACTTTTTTCCTCAGCAGCAGAGGTTTTTGGTCCAGGTGTGCTCGCTGTGGTGTTGAGCGGCATGGGCATAGATGGTTTAAAGGGCTGCAGGGATATCGTGGCTCATGGCGGACAGATAATCGCACAAGACAGAGAGAGTAGTGTCGTTTGGGGAATGCCTGGCGCGGTCGCTCGTGAGGATCTTGCCTGCGTCATCGGAAATCCGGAACGCTTGGGGATGCATATTCGTGGTCGCACCAATCTGGCTGAACGGAGCGTCGCATGACCTCAAACTGGTTTTTGAAATTGCGGCAAATCGTAGAGCGATCCACTGGTGTTGCAATCGATGAAAGCAAACAATATCTGGCTGAATCCCGGCTCGCCTCTCTTGTCGAGGGATTGCAATTGGAGAATCTGGACGAGTTGATCGCTCTGGTCGAAAGTCGCAGATACCCTGATATTCATCAAGCCACTCTTGACGCGATGATGACCGGCGAGACTTTTTTCTTTCGCGATACCTCGTTCTTCAATCACATCAAAAATGACTTGTTGCCAAATATCATCAGACAGAACGAGAATAAGCGTTCTTTACGGATCTGGTGCGCGGCCTGCTCTAATGGTCAGGAGCCGTATTCTGTCGCCATGATGCTTGATGAGTTTGCGAGCAGATTACGCGGTTGGGACTTCGGGATTATTGCCAGCGACATCTCGCTGGCCGCTATCGAACGCGCAATATGCGGGGAATACAATCAATTTGAAGTTCAGCGCGGATTGCCTGTCAATTTGTTGCTGCGGTATTTTCAGCGCAACAATGAGCGTTGGCAGGTAGCCGAGCATTTGAAGTCGATGATCACTTTTGAACAATCCAACGTGCTCAATCCATCATCACAGAAAACTGCATCTTTCGATCTGATTCTTTGCCGGAACATGTTGATGTATTTTTCCGACGAAACACGTGATCGGGCAATAACCACCTTGACACGATGCCTTGCACCGCAGGGAAGACTGGTGCTCGGATCAAGTGAAGCCAGCATTGTTCGCAGCCCCCTTCTTTCAGCAGACACCGGCTTTCTGTCAGTCTTCAAACGTCCCGGGACCAATGGCTCATCCGGGCAAATGGCGTCCGCGGGCGAAGCAGCCGCTTGAGCTGTCCACCATAAAGCTGGATAAAAAAAAGCCCCGGATGTTCCAGGGCTTTTTTTTTATTTTGTTTGGAAGCTTAGCTCAGGCGGAAACCCGCTCATCGGCTGCAGAAGGCTCGCGCAGAACATATCCGCGGCCCCAGACGGTCTCGATGTAGTTCTGCCCCTGACTGGCATTTGCCAGTTTCTTGCGCAGCTTGCAGATGAAAACGTCGATGATCTTGAGTTCGGGCTCATCCATTCCACCGTAAAGGTGATTGAGGAACATTTCCTTGGTGAGCGTGGTGCCCTTGCGCAGCGACAGCAGCTCGAGCATCTGATATTCCTTGCCGGTCAGATGGACACGTGCGCCGCCGACCTCAACCGTCTTTTGATCGAGATTAACGATAAGATCGCCAGTCGTGATAACTGATTGTGCGTGCCCCTTGGACCTGCGCACGATTGCATGGATGCGCGCAACCAGCTCGTCCTTGTGAAATGGCTTGGTGAGGTAATCATCTGCGCCGAAACCAAGACCTTTGACCTTGTCTTCAATACCGGCCAGGCCAGACAGGATCAGAATCGGTGTCTTAACTTTCGCAACACGCAGGGTTCTGAGCACTTCATAACCGGACATGTCAGGCAGATTCAGATCAAGCAATATGATGTCGTAATCATACAACTTGCCCAGATCGACACCCTCTTCGCCCAGGTCGGTCGTATAGACGTTGAAATTCTCGGACTTCAGCATCAGTTCGATGCTTTGAGCGGTCGCGCTGTCATCTTCGATCAGTAATACGCGCATTTGTATTCCCCACCTTGCCCCGTGCCGGCCGACTGCGGTTCCCGCTGTCACGTTACGGCGACCTGCCCAATGTACCGAACGTCCCGGCACCTGCTGGCTTCATAACGTTAACGGCGAATGGTTAACAAAGTATGATTCGCCGTGACAAGCGGTAACGCATGACCCTCGAATAAAAATATCAACGCGCTGAATTCACTGGATTATTTGCGAATTGGCGCATTTACCCTTTGCGTCAGCGAAAGATTAAATGTCCCAGACGAAAGATCGATTTGTTCAGAAACACCTGATTCGCGTATCCAGACCCAACTCGAAAGACGCATTCACGGACTCTTAACTCCAAAAGTTAACGACTGGTTACCAGGTCTAGCATCCCGGATAATTTCTGCAGGAAAATGATCGCAATCGGCGATTGGTACGCTTTTGCCTGGTTTCAGTAACGAAGCAGCAACCTACTTCTGAGATGGTGAATCTGTCTCGCGGAATGTGTTAATGGCCCGATCCCCGGATCGGCGATCAAACTGCGTCTGGAGTGTTGCGTAATGAAATCGCGGGAGACACTAATCCGCTTGAAGCGTTTTCAATCCGATGAGAAGCGGCGTCGGGTTGCACAAATTGAAGCCATGATCGGGGAGTTCGGACGCATGGTGTCTGAGCTTGACCGGGAGATTGCCGGCGAGGAACAACGCTCGGGCAATAGCGATCCATCGCATTTTGCCTATTCCACCTATGCCAGAGCCGCCAGAACGCGGCGCGACAATCTGCAGAACTCGGCCAATGAGTTGCATGAGCAGCTGGCCGCAGCCAATACCGAGCTTGAAGAAGCCCGCGCAGAATTACTGAAGGTTGAAAGCCTGGACGGCCGTGAAAAGGGTATGGAGCGCAGTGGCGGCATGCCCGCCGCAGTGACAGCTCTGTCTTTGGATCCTGTTCGCATCTGACATTAAATGGAAACAAATCGAAGAGCCGGGTGCCCAGGGCTTGCCCGGCTTTTTGCTGTCCTAAATTCCACAACACGAGCCCGGCTAAAATTTCCTGACTTGATGTTCAAGCCTCTTTATTTAGCAGCGGACATGTCTTACCTCCCCATCAGGCGCGCTTGATCCAACGCCCCGGCAGCTTCTTCCAAGGAACTGCTTTTGGCATCTAAAAGCGCATTTTCTCAATTAGTTACAGGGCATTTCGCCACTGGACTAACTTCTGGAGGTGGAGATGAATCTCAATCGGCGGAGCTTTTTCGGGGTTGCTGTGGCTTCCCCTTTTGCAGCTAAGGAAGCAGCCCAGAAGGTCATCGAGCAAGCTGCCCAAATGGACGCTGGCGGCATCGGCCTCTACAGCGACTCGCTCTATACCGGCATTGCCACGTCCGGCGACGACGGTCCGATGCGCAGCCTTTGGGATGCCATCAAGGACATCGGCATGCCCGATTGGAAAAAGGATGATCTGCGCGAGGATTCAAGGCGCAGCCGCACCCTGGATCCGGATATCGCTGCGATGAAAAGCTTCTCTTTGCAGGCAAAAATGCGCATGCAATGGGAACGCAATTATCAGACACTGGTAAATCGGGCGATGGAACAAACCCGGATGGAACGGGTCAAACGGGCGTTTTTCGAAACCCATCCGGACATTTCCGAGTATTGATACAATCGCTGGCCTATGGGGCCGGCCCAAAACGAGCAGGGGCGCGGCAAACGCCGCGCCCCCAATTTATCAACATCCGAAATAAGCTTTCACATCGGCACCGAAAAGGACTTGCCTTGACGGCAAGCCTCGTGCACGAAAAGTGTCATTGGACTCCCATAGAGCCAGTTTACGAATCGGGAAGTTCCGCAACCGGACCGCCCCCGCTACCCTGAAACGTTGGATGATGAAACGCCTTCGTGATCTATTCTGGCCGATGGTAGGCCTGATCGCCGTGGTCTGGTCCGTCCAGCTGCTATTCAAGAAATTGCGCTCGGAAGTCGCTACCGACCCTGCCATCAAGAAACTGCTCGAGGAAGGCGGATTTTTCGAAGATCTGCGGACAATCGCCGCTGCAATCGGCCAAAAACTCGTCGATATTCCGCCAAAGGCGTATCTGCTGGCGGCAGCCTCCACCATCTTGGCTTATATCGCTTTGGCCTGGTATGATCGGATTGCGCTCATCCATCTCAATCGCCACAAAGGCATATCCTATTTCTATGTCGCCATCTGTTCGTTTGTGACCTACGCACTTGGTCATAATATCGGGGCGTCAGTGTTTTCAGGAGGCCTTGTTCGCTACAGGGCGTATAGCGCCAAGGGCCTGTCGGCAGCTGAAGTCGCCGTGCTCGTGGCTCTCTGCTCGTTCACATTCGCGTTCGGCACCATCCTGCTGACTGGCATCGTTTTCATTTTGAAACCTGAGGTTTTGGCCCCGCTTGCCCAACTGGGACCAGCTTTCGAATTGGGCCCGACTGTAACCCAGTTCATTGGCATATTCATGCTTGCGCTTTGCGCGCTATATACAATTGGGGCGTGGCTGCATCTGAAGCCAATCAAATTCCGCAATTTCGAGATTGTCTATCCACGCATGCCAATCGTGATCAGGCAATATATCGCTGCACCGCTCGAATTGGCAGGCGCTGCGGGAATTATCTATTTTGCGCTTCCAGCCGAAGGTAACCCTGGGTTCCTCCTCGTGCTCGGAGCGTTCCTTCTTTCCTTTTCCGCTGGATTGCTATCCCAGGTTCCCGGTGGCGTCGGTGTGATGGAAGCAGTTTTTCTGGCCATCATGCCAGGCATGCCGTCGACTTCAGTCTTCGCCGCCCTTCTTGTTTGGAGACTGTTCTATCTGCTTATACCTTTGGCACTGTCACTGCCGGTAATCCTGGCTTTCGAACATTCCCAGCTTGGGCAAGCCACCAAGGGTCTGAAACCTCCCGAAGCCATTAAACTTCGCCATTAGGTCCGGCAATTGAACCCGGCAGCATGGCCCGGCGCGAAGCTTTTTTGCAAGGTAACGTGGACGAACAAGAAAAAGCCGGCGCAACACGCCGGCTTCTTGATCACGCTAGCAAAAATGTTATTGGCGATATTGCTGCAAACGTGTTGTACGCAAACCAGCCAGACCGTGCTGATCAATCGAAAGCTGCCAGCTGAGGAATTCGTCCACCGTCAGCGTGTAACGGTTGCAGGCCTCGTCGAGGGACAAAAGGCCACCCCGCACTGCGGCAACCACTTCGGCCTTACGGCGAATAACCCAACGCTTGGTGTTGGGGGGCGGAAGATCCGCAATTGTCAGTGGGCTGCCATCCGGGCCAATAACATATTTGACCCTGGGGCGGTGGGGTTCACTCATCATACGCACTCACTTGCACTAAAAATAACCTACACTCTCAAAGTAATCCCGCTCACTTAAGATTCACCTAAACAGAGCATTCCCGGGCTTGCCAAAAATTCGCCTTAAACCCCGCTGTTTATTGCCAAAGTCTTGCATCACGGTCGTTTTCCGTGCCTCTTCGGCACATTTTATAGTATTCCATTAACCATAAACTGCGAGCGCTGCTGTCCAGGGCTTCATCCAGTGTCTGCCGGGATCGGCCTGGTCCGGCTGGATCAAGGCTTGCAATTGGCTAGCGTTTGGTCTTTCTGAGCTTTCAGTCGTCAGCCAATCTCACCAACGCCCGTGGCCACAACCCATGCCGGTAACCAACAACCCAGTGTCGACACCCGACAGAACTTCGCCCGCAGGCGATGCAGGTGCCGATAGGGCCATCAATAGCCTGGGTCTGTCCAAGCCTGTGTCCAGCACAAGGGTCGTGGTTGCCATGTCGGGCGGGGTCGATTCCTCCGTCGTCGCGGCCATGCTGGCAAAAGAAGGCTATGACGTGATCGGCGTCACCCTGCAGCTGTACGATCACGGGGAGGCCGTGCACCGCAAAGGGGCCTGCTGCGCAGGACAGGACATTCAGGATGCCCGCAACGTGGCGGCCCGGCTCGGGAATCCCCCACTACGTGCTGGACTATGAATCGCGCTTCCGGGACCGGGTGATTGAAAGCTTCGCCGATTCCTATATCGGCGGCGAAACACCGGTGCCCTGCATCGCCTGCAACCAGCACATCAAATTTGCCGACCTGTTCGAAACAGCCCGAGACCTTGGCGCAGACGTGCTGGCAACCGGACATTACATTGCCTCCCGCGAGACCAGCGATGGAGGGTGGGCTCTATACAGGGCAGCCGATGCGGATCGGGACCAGAGTTATTTCCTGTTCGCGACGACCCGCGAACAGCTCGACATGCTGCGTTTTCCGCTCGGCGACTTGCCCAAATCCAAGGTCCGCGAACTCGCCGCTGAGTTCGGCCTGAGCGTGGCAAACAAGGCAGACAGCCAGGACATTTGCTTTGTGCCTTCAGGAAAATACACCCAGGTGATCGAAAAATTGCGCCCAGGTGCAGCAGAACCCGGCGAGATCGTCCATCTGGATGGCCGTATCCTGGGCCGCCACCGAGGGATCATCCACTACACGATCGGCCAGCGGCGCGGCCTCGAACTCACAGACCACGCCATCACCGGCGGCGAAGCATTGTTTGTCATCCGTATCGAAGCCGATACACGCCGATTGATCGTCGGTCCGCGCGACGCGCTGGAACGCCGCAGTATCGGCTTGCGGGAAGTGAACTGGATTGGCAACGGCGGGCTGGAAGCGATACCTGCGGAAGGAATTGAAATTGCCGCACGGGTACGCTCGACGCGCCCTCCCGTTCCCGGCCGCCTTCTGTCGAGGGAAGGCAAACTGTCCGTAGAGCTGGCCGTCGGTGAACTCGGCGTGTCCCCCGGACAGGCCTGCGTCTTTTATGACGGCTCGGGACCACGCGCCCGGGTACTTGGTGGCGGCTTCATTACATCAGCCAATTGAGACGCGGGGTAACCCATGAAAGAACCTGCAGGCAGAAGCCCGGCGGATAACGTCGTCATCACCAACACCGATGTCGAAACGTCCTATGCCCGCTGGGCTCCCGTCTACGATCGTGTTTTTACCCGGGTCATGCGGGCTGGCCGCGAGGCTGCGGCAGAGGCCGTTAACCGGCTGAGCGGAAAGGCACTGAACGTCGGAGTAGGCACCGGACTGGAACTTCCCATGTTTGCCCAGACAGTCAGGATTACCGGCATCGACCTCTCCGGGCCCATGCTGGACATTGCTCGCAAACGCGTCGCAGAGCTGGGCTTGCGCAACATCGACGACCTCGTGGTCATGGATGCCCTGAATCTCGATTTTCCGGACAACAGCTTCGATCTGGCCGTGGCGCCCTACGTGGTGACGACCGTGCCCGACCCCCATCGCTGCCTGGATGAGATGGCGCGTGTCGTTCGGCCCGGCGGTGAAATCATTATCGTGAACCATATTTCCCGCGAGAGCGGCCCCGTTGCGTGGACGGAGAAGTTACTGGGAAAATTCGCCACCCGGCTCGGCTGGCACGCCGAATTTCCCTGGCAGATATTCGCCGACTGGATCGACTGCACATCCGCAGATCG
The DNA here is from genome assembly GCA_963700795.1 of uncultured Alphaproteobacteria bacterium. Lineage (GTDB taxonomy): Bacteria > Pseudomonadota > Alphaproteobacteria > Rhizobiales > Beijerinckiaceae > Terripilifer. The sequence goes on from CAVOYX010000004.1 coordinate 208,877, forward strand.
AACTCGCTAGAGCGCCGTACCTTGCCGCCGCTGGGACTGTTCAACCTGATCACGCCTGCAAGACACGATAGCGATCACCCTGAACGCACCGCGACTGATTGCGCCGGCGTCGCCTTGACACCATCGCCGCCCGCCCCCTATATCGCCCCGTCGCCGGGCATCGTTCCCGGGCTGCGGCGGAGTAGCTCAGCTGGTTAGAGCAGCGGAATCATAATCCGCGTGTCGGGGGTTCGAGTTCCTCCTCCGCTACCAACCACCAAGCCCGTATGGCGGGCAATGCCGGGCAATGCAAAGGCGAAAAAGAGTTGCCCGTGTAATCGCCGGTCACATCAGCCCTGCAAGCTTCAGGGACAGGACCGGAAACGTAACAATCAAAATGATGCGGACGAGATCTGACAGGAAGAAGGGCATAACGCCCTTGAACGATTCCGTCATGGGAACATCCTTCGCCATCGAATTGATCACGAACACGTTGATGCCAATCGGCGGTGTTATCATACCGACCTCGACGACGCTGAGGACAATGATGCCGAACCAGATCGGCACGCTGTCTTCCGGCAGACCAAAGTCCATGCCTGTGACTATCGGCAGAAAAACCGGCACGGTCAGCAGGATCATCGCCAGTGAATCCATTACGCAGCCCAGAAACAGATACAGGATAACGATGCCTATAAGTATGGTCATCGGCTTCCAGCCCAGCGTGCCAATCCATTCAGCGAGCGCCTGGGGAAGCTGCGAGAGCGCAAGAAAAGCCGAGTAAAGCTCTGCACCGATCAGAATGAGAAAGATCATGCCACTGATCTTTGCTGTCTCATAAATCGATTTTCTGACGCCGTCCCAACGCATGCCGCCGACGAACCAGGCAAGCAAGCCCGTGGAAGCTGCGCCGATTGCTGCACCTTCTGTTGGCGTAAACACGCCAAGATAAATGCCACCTATGACCACCAGGAATATCGTGGCGACAGGCCAGACTGTTTTCAACGAGGAAAGACGTTCCACCCAATCGGACTTTTCGGCGCGCGGACCTGCCTTGGGGTTAATCCGCACATACAGGAAGATCGCCAAACCGTAACCGATTGTCGCCAGCGCGCCTGGGATCATTGCTGCCAGAAATAGATGAGCCAGGGATGTCTCTGTCAGAATGGCGTAAATGACGAGAATGATCGAAGGTGGAATGAGAATGCCAAGGGTGCCACCGGCAGCCAGGACACCGGTAGACAAGGCTCCCGAATAGCCATAACGGCGCATCTCCGGCAATGCGACGGTCGCCATGGTGGCGCCAGTGGCAACAGATGATCCACAAATCGACCCGAAAGCTGCGCAGCCTCCGATAGTTGCCATGGCAATACCACCACGATGATGACCAACCCATGCGCGCGCTGCCCGGTATAGAGCCTGGGATATGCCGCCTTCGGCTGCGAACTGCCCCATGAGTACGAACAGCGGAATGACTGTCAGCTCGTGATTGGCAACTCGTGAATAAGGCAGTTCGGCGAGTATCCCAAGCAGCGGCGTGAGGCCCGCAATCATCCAATAACCGATGCCACCGGTCAAAATCATGGAGATTGCAATAGGCATGCGAATGATGATCAGCACCATCATCAAAACAAACAGCCAAATGCCAATGGAGAATGTACTCATGCCCGCTGGTCCCGCCCCGAAGTCTGCAACCTGTTGTTAGATTTTTTGTTTCTGTCCGCGCAGGGACGCGATGCCGGCAAAAATACGCAGCAAACACACAAGCGTTAGCAAAGCCAGGGAAAACACCCCGACCGCATAGGCAATCCACAATGGCAAGCCAATGAGAATTGACGTTTCACCGCTGCTGAATTTTTCTTCGAGCGCATGGGACATGCGCCATGTCAGCAATATGCCGAGCAGGAAAAAGATAACTTCATGCAACGTATCAAGAAACCGCCGGTAAGCCAGAGGTAATCCGGAGGTGAAGAATTCCGCACTGATATTGCTTCCCACCGCATGAGTGAATGGAAAGAACAGAAAGACTGCAACGCCGCAGCCTATCTCGACCAATTCATAGTCGCCGGGGACCGGGCTGCCCAGGATATAACGTCCAGCAACGCTGAACAGCGTTAGCACGACGGCCAACAGCAGGAGCAGTCCGCCGAACATGGCAAGAGCCTTGGTCAGCCCTTCGATTGCCGCCCCGCCCGGCGCAAGGTTCAAGGGCAATGCATCTGCGCCGTGATGGCCGCCGCCATTATCAAGTTGGGCGGTACTGCCCGTTGCAGCACCGCCCGCCAATTGGTCACCATGTGTCATCAAGCTTCTCTCACAGGTCTTCCGGATTATTTCTTGGCCTGCTTTTGATATTTATCGATCAGGGCTTCTGCATCAGCCAACAATTCCTTGCCCGGATGACCCTTGTCCGTCATTTCTTTTACCCAAGCATCGTAGACCGGCTGCATGGCCTTGCGCCATTTTTTCAACTCATCGCCACGAATGCGCACAATCGTGTTCTTGAGTTGCTTGGCCTTGCCTATTGCTGGAACGTCGTCTTTTTCCCAACGCTTGCCAAGCGCCGCAGCGATGGCCGCACCGGAGTTCATGTCGATCGCTTTTTTCGCCGCCGGATTGAGCTTGGCGTAGCTGTCCTTGTTCATCATCATGATGAGCGTCGGCTCATGGATTGGCGATTTAGTGTGGAATTTCGCCGCGTCGATTACACGGATTGCGCGTGAGATGGACCATGGCGCGACCACTCCATCAACAACGTTACGCATGAAGGCTTCTGTCATCTTCAAGCCTGGAATCGGAACCGGAGTTGCTCCAAGTGCTTTCAGCGCTTCTGTCGAAATGCGGGACGGCGTGCGGATTTTCATACCCTTGAAGTCGTCCAGCGTCTTGATGGCCTTGCCCTTGGTGTGGATGACGGATTTGCCGGCAGAATGGGCCACGATCACATGAACGTCACCCCATTCCTCTTTGCCCCACTTGCGCACGAAATCGTCCACTGCCGGTGAAACAATGGAAGCGTCGTCGCCGATGAACGGCAGTTCGAACACTTCAAGCCGCGGGAAAAGTCCTGCCGTATAGCCGGGCAAAACCCAACCGATATCAACGACGCCATTTTTCGTCTGGCTGTAAAGATCAGCCGGCTTGCCACCCAATTGCATCGAGCCAAAAAGCTGGATCTTGAGCGCGCCATTGGAATCTTTTTCAACCTTCTGGCGCCACCAGTTCAAGTTCTTGTACGAACCCGCAACCGGCGGGACAAAGGTATGCATGCGCAAGCTTTGGGTCTGCGCCACGGCAGCCGGGCTGCCAACGAGGAACAGGGCGGCGGTCATGGCGGCCATGCCGGTAAGCCCGGTAAGTTTGTTGCGGATCATTCGTAGTCCTCCTTCCAGATTTCTTGTTTTGGATGTCTAGCAGAGGACGAGCACGCGCCCAATGCGCCAATGTCGAAAAAGCCCTTTAAATGCCGATCGTGGACATCTGCGGTACCGGATAACGGGTCCCGGCTACCCTGCCAGGGTCGATAGCCGCTGTCAGCCGGTCAATAATGGCCTTGTCGACCGAGACATCGGCTGCAGCCAGATTTTCCTCCAGCCGGTGCGGTTTCGACGTTCCCGGAATTCGGCACAATGTCCTGGCCCCGGGAAAGCAGCCAGGCCAGGGCCATCTGTGCGGGCGTGATCCCGGCCTCCGCCGCAGCCTGGCGCAAAGGCGCAACCATTGCAGCGTTATTGTCGATATTGCCATCCTGATAGCGCGGATGATCCTTGCGACGGTCGTTGTCTGCCAGATCGTCCGCGCCGGAAATCGTGCCCGTGAGAAACCCGCGGCCGAGCGGCGAATAAGCCACGAAGCCTATACCAAGCTCCCGGCATGTCGGCAGGATTTCGTCTTCGACAACCCGCGTAAAAAGGGAGTATTCGGTCTGCAATGCCGTAATCGGAGCTGTCGCATGGGCGCGGCGAATTGTGCTTGCACCAGCTTCAGACAGGCCGAGATAACGCACCTTGCCCTGCTCGACGAGTTTGGACATCGCACCGACCGTATCTTCAATCGGTACGTTGGGATCGACCCTGTGCTGATAGAACAGATCGATCACATCCACGCCCAAACGCTTGAGGCTCTTGTCGCAGGCCTCAATAACGTATTCAGGCCGGCCATTCGCACCTTTGGGTCCGAGATTTCCGAACTTGGTCGCCAGTATGACCTTGTCGCGTTTGCCCCTGATGGCTTCACCGACCAATTCTTCATTCTTGCCGCCTGCATAAGCATCCGAAGAATCCAGAAAACAGGCCCCAAGCTCCATTGCGCGATGAATGGTAGCAATCGCAGATGCCGGATCAGGTGTCCCATAGATTGGCGTCATGCTCATGCATCCCAGGCCGATTGCTGGCACGCTCAAGGATTTCGTTTTGCCAAGAACTCTTGTCTTCATCGTCTCCATCCTGCTCTGTCCGGCAAACCGTTCGCAGATGTAACCGCTGCCAGCAAAATCTTTCAGCCCTTTATACATCACCTGACAAATAGGTCACCTTTGCGCACGACATTCATCAAGTGATGATGCCTGGAACGCCAATCCGGATATTTGGTGACGTTATCCCACTGATCGCGATACCAATGCGCACGTATCGCCCGAAGCGCACCGGAGCCAGGCCAGGTGCAGCAGCTTCGTCCGATTCCAGCGTTTACCAGTAGTGCGCCTAGCGACCGGCTCCCAAAGCGCTCATCAACGGCCCCTTGATTTCTGTTTTTACTTCTGACTTCAAAACCCACTCCTCCGGCGGCTCTGGTGGAACATCGCCAAATTGTCCGGACATGTTGGTTTTCGGAAGTTCAGCCTTGAGACGCGGATAAACTTCACGCGCAAACATGCGAATACCTTTGACGGTTTCTTCGTGTTCGAGGAAACCGGCCTGACCCATGTTGAGAATGTGTCCGTATCCGCCGACATATTCATAATGCCGCTTGATCTGGTTGAAGACCTGATCGGGCGTTCCCGCAAACATGAAACCTGAACGAATGGCCGTCTCGACACTGGCCCCCTTCGCAAAAGCGCTCAGCGGATGTTCAGCCCCGCGCATCATCTGCACGACTGCATCCACGGGCACATATCCGGGAGGATTTGCATATTGCGGCGCAACCTTGTTTGCCGTCACGTACCACAACAGTTTTTCAGCACCCGCATGGGCCTCCGCCTCTGTCTCGCCGACATACACCAGCGCCGCATAGGCCAGCCGGTGATTGGGCACATCGTTGCCGAGGCCCGCTGCACGCCAGCCTGCGCGGTAAGCCTCGTATATGCGCTTTGTCGCCTGATAACCCGTGAGGAAGGTTGCCTGGATGAAACCATGTTCGCCGACCTGTTTCGCACCACCACTGCTGGTGGTCGAAACCCAAACGGGTGGATGCGGATTCTGGAACTGCCGTGGCCAGATGTTGATATTGCGATGATGAAAAAACCGTCCTTCGTGACTGACCGGCCCGTCGTGACTGGTCCACGCCTTGACGATCAGCTCCAGCGCTTCCCAGAACCGCTCGTTCATGCGCACGGGATTGCTGTTGGCTGGTGAAATTTCATACGGCACACCGCGCACAAATCCCGCCTCCACGCGTCCACGTGAAAGCACGTCGATCATCGCCATCTCTTCGGCCACGCGTACCGGCTGCCTGCGATTGGCGATTGGATTTCCGAGGATCAACAATCGCGCCTTTGTCGTCAGACGTGCGAGCGCGGCCAGAACCAGCGGCGCGGCAGGATCGACGCAGGTCGCAGTCTGGTGATGCTCGTTGAGCATGATGTCGAGGCCTTCTTCCTCGGCTATCTGCCATTCCTTCAAATAGCGATCCCAAAGGTCCGCACCCTTTTGCGGATCGTAATTCTGGTTGGGAAGGCTGACGCGAATGGAAGGGTAGGAATCTTGAGGCGGCAGATAGGGATAGGCTGTTTCGCTGAAATGCCAGGCTTGCATGGGCTAAACTCCCGGAAACGATGCGTACTGATCAGGCGGCCAGAAAAGCATTGACGATTTTGGCGAAAGCTTCTGGCTGTTCGAGCTGCGGTGCGTGACCGGCTTCGGCGATGGTGGCCGTTGTCGAACCCGGCACGAGCTTGGCATAAGCGTTCATATAAGCCTCGCTCACCAACCCGTCGCTTGCCCCACGCAGAAACAACGTCGGTCCGGCAACCCGATGCAGCCGGTGCAGAAGCTTGGGATTGTGCATGTAGGGTTCCCAGACAAACAGCGCCAGCGACTCACGATTTCGCACCATGATTGAGAGCGCTTCATCCGACATCTTGGAAGGATCAGGCGTAAATTTCGCAGGATCGTGAAACATGAGTTTGGGAACATCCGCAGGCGGCATGACAAAAATATCGGGGATATCCAGCCTGTCTGCAGGCCCGGTCTTCACGCCAACGGGTGCGACCAGAATTACTTTGCCGAAACGCTCAGGCGCCTTGGTCAACAACTCTGCACTGATCCAGCCACCGATCGAACAACCCATGAGATCGGCTTTCGCCACGCGTAGCCTGTCCATCAGTTCGAGATAGATATGGGCGATGTCATCGACGCTATCCATCCAATCCGGCAGTGCAGATTTACCAAAGCCAGGATGCGACGGACAGATGAGGCGCCGCCCCTGCCCGATCAGCTTCAAATAGGCATCGTCCGGTTTGAAGCCCCCGCCTGGATGTAAAAACAGGAGTGGCGCGCCAGCGCCCTGCATATGAAGTTCTATCTCGCATCCCGCGATTGTAACGGTGCTGCGCTCCAAGACGACCTCCATCTTTTGATGCTCTGGATGCCGGACATTCGATGGCCCGGCCTTTACTTCGGCATCTAAGAATTTTGTCGCCTGAAACTGGTATCCGCGTCAAGGGCAAATCCGTAAACCAGGAATTGGATGACAGGTTACAATTCGCAAGCAGGCAGTTGGTGCTTCGTCTTGGTGGACGAAACTGGCTGAAGCAAGACGTTTTGGCCAGTTCATCCATCAGCAATGTGGCTTGGCGAGGAGCGCCAACGCGCGGAAGACGTAAAGCTCAGCCCGCGACAAGATGAGGAAGTAACAGGACGATAGAAGGAAATGCAATCAAGAGACCAACCCGCGCAAAATCAGAAATGAGAAACGGGATGACCCCTTTGAACGTCTCGATCATTGGAACATCCTTGGCCATGGAATTGATAACAAAAACATTCAGACCAACAGGCGGCGTGATGAGGCCCATCTCGACCACGATCAACGTAATAATACCAAACCACACTTTCAGATCTTCACCCTGCACGGCAAATCCCGATTCCAAGCCTGCAATGATTGGCCAGAAAATCGGAATGGTCAGCAGGATCATCGAAAGTGAATCCATCACCATTCCCAGAAGAATGTAGAGGATAATCATTCCAAACAAAACGGCCATGGGCGACAATTTGGAATTCTGGAAAAAGTCGGCGGCATAAATTGGCAATTGCGAAAAACCAAGAAATGCATTGAAGATGGTCGCTCCCAACAGAATGAGAAATATCATTGCGGTGGTTTGCCCGGTCTCCAGAATTGCTTCGACAAATCCGTTCAAGCGCATACCGCCATTGACAACGGCAATGATGAAAGTGCCGATTGCCCCAACACCTGCACCTTCAGTTGGAGTAAAAAATCCGGCATAAATTCCGCCCATCACGAGCAGGAAGATCAGCAGCACAGGCCAGATGTCGATCAACGCGCGAAAACGCACGGAATATGATTGCCGTTCGCCAGCAGGACCCGCTTCCGGATTGATGCGCACTACCACCGAAATCGCGATGATGTATCCTAAGGCTGCCAGAATTCCTGGAATAAAGGCCGCCTGAAAAAGCGTCGCAACATTGGCCTCTACCATCACGGCAAAGATGATAAGCACGATTGATGGCGGGATCAGGATTCCAAGCGTGCCGCCCGCTGCCAAAGCCGCTGTTGCCAACCCGCCTGAATATTTGTAGCGCCGCAATTCAGGAAGCGCGACCTGGCCCATGGTCGCCGCCGTCGCAAGCGACGAACCGGTTATCGCACCAAATCCTGCGCAACCTCCTACCGCAGCCATGGCGATACCGCCACGATGATGTCCGAGCCAGACATTCGCCGCTCTGAACAAGGCCTGGCTCAGACCAGCTTTGGATGCAAACTGCCCCATGAGAATGAAGAGCGGAACAACCGATAGACTGTCGCTGGTAAAGACCCAGTAGGTTTGGGTCTTGAGAAAGCTCAACAGGGCAACATGTCCGGCAATGGAATAATATCCCGCCAGACCCACAGCAAGCATGGACACACCAATCGGGATTCGAAAGGCAAGCAACACCAACAGAATGACAAATCCAAGAAGGCCGACATGCAGCGATTCCATCGCTATTTCCTCCAGCCTTCAGTCTATTGCGGATCGAGATATCGGCCCAGGCGAAATTCCCTAAAGGAGCGCCAGACCGTATAGGCGATAACAATAGTCAAAAATCCCATCAACAAGATTGAAACCGGAAACGTCGTCCAGCGCGGAAAATTGATCGTCATCGACCGCTCGTTATTCGCGTACATATCGATGCCACCAAGAACCATACGCCAGGTCAGCAGGCTCGATATCAACAAGAAAATGATATTACCCGCGAGGTCGCAAAGGGCTTTGAACCGCACAGGGGCTTTGACCATGAAAAAATCGACCAGCACATTGCCGCGCGTGATTTGGCAATAGGGCAACATCGCAAAGACGCAAATGCCCGTACCTATGGCTACAAGTTCAAAGTCGCCGGGAACGGGAGCGTTGAATGTTGAACGTCCGATGATACTGGCTGTTACCAAACCCGCAACACAACTCAGCAGAACTCCTGCAGCAATTGCCAGATAGCGCGATGCGATAAATAGCATACGGCCCGCCGGATCGGCGGGCCGTACAATATTGGTTCCTGATTCTTCCATGCTCTTGACGCTCGCTTGCAAGGCAATTGTGAGGACGGGCAACCGCCCGGCACATCACTTCTTCGAATACTTTGCGATCAATGCGCGTGCATCTGCGAGCATAGCCGGCCCATCTGCTCCGATCTTTTTCATTTCGGCCAGCCACTGGGCAATGACAGGTTCTGCCGCCTTTTTTATCTTGTCCAATTCAGCAGGAGACAAAGTCACGAACTTGTTCTTCTTGTGCTTTTTAACTGCAGCGATACCGGGCTTCTCAATATCGATCCAGTTCTGCCCAGCCCACTTTGCAATATTCCGTCCAGAGTGATCATCAATGACCTTCTTCAGATCGGCAGGCAGCTTGGCATAGCTGTTCTTGTTCATCAGAAAAACAAAAATATTGGTACCCAGACGAGGCTGGTCGCCGGATAATGTTGTGTAATTGCTGACAAGTTCCGGCACCTTGATCGCCGGAACGATTTCGTACGTGACAGTCACACCATCGATAACGCCCTTGGAAAGGGCCGGTGGAATTTGCGGCAGTGGCAAACCAACACCCGTTGCGCCAAGTGCATTCAACAGCCAGAACTCCACCGCGCGAGGCGGCCCTGATCTTCATGCCTTTCAGATCTTCAAGTTTGTGAATCGGCTTTTTCGTCATGAACAGGAAGCCGTCATGCGCATGCACGAGGATCGGATGATAGTCCTTCAGGTCTTCCTTGAGCCACTTTTCCTGATAGTCCTGCAGCGCAAGTGTCGTGGACAGTGCATCCTTGTGAACAAACGGCAGCTCGAATGGCTCGGTACGCGGCATCCGCCCCGGGGTAAATCCTGGCAGCGTCCAGGCCAAATCAATCACGCCATCCTTGACTTGATCCAGCAATTGCGGCGCCTTGCCGCCCAATTGCATCGACCAATAACCCTGAATTTTGAGCCTGCCTTTGGATGCAGCCTCGATTTTTTTCGCCCAGGGAATCAGGAACGTCTTTGGCGGATTCGAAATCGGCGGAATGAAGGTCTGCAATTTAAGCGTGACCGTTTGCGCCTGCGCGGGACCCATAAGGATCCCTGCACCGAGCAACACTGCGCCAATAGCCGTAGCCGTTTTCGAAACTAGCATCGTTCCCTCCCGTATCTTTTTTATCGTATTCCGATAGAAAGATACGCTGACGAAACGAAAATCTCAAGCGTTACATTGCCTTCGGCTCAACTTCCCAGAAGTTTCGGCAGAAAGAGCGTGATTGCGGGGAAAGCCACGATCAAAGTGACGCGCACAATTTCCACCAGGAAAAACGGGATTGTCCCCTTGAAGGTTTCCGACATGGGAACATCGGGCGCCATTGAATTGATGACGAACACGTTCATCCCCACCGGTGGCGTTATCAGCCCCAGCTCCACGACGATCAGGGCAATAATGCCGAACCATACCTTCAAGTCATCCTGGCTCATACCGTAGTCGAGCGCCGATACAACCGGCCAGAAGAACGGAATGACCAGCAGGACCATGGATAGGGAATCCATGAGGCAACCCAGAATGATGAGCGCGAAAATCAGGATGACCATCACCATCATGGGGCTCAGTCCGCTGGACAATACCCATTGTGCAGCTGCCTGCGGAACGCCGCCTCGAGACATGAAAATCTTGAGCAGTTCGGCGCCGATCAGGATGAGATAAATCATGCCTGTTGTCTGCACAGTGCCAAGCAGTGCCTGGCGCAGATCGCTGAAACCCACCAGCCTGCGTCCGACACCATAGGCAAGCACGAGGAACACACCGATGGCCGCGGCGGGTGTCGGATTGAAGAACCCGAGATAGATGCCGCCAATCACCAGTCCGAAGATCGCAGCCACAGGAATTACGCCGATAGTGGCTGCAATGAATTCCGATCGTTTGACGCGCTCGCCCTTTGGGCCTGCTTCAGGCCAGATCGTCACATAAACGAAAATCGCAAATATAAAGAAGAACACCGCTATGATGCCGGGAACGAATGCCGCGACAAACATCGTCACGATATTAGCCTCGACGATGATCGCGTAAACGACCAGCACGACCGAAGGCGGAATGAGAATGCCCAGCACGCCACCGGCAGCCAACGTACCCGTGGCTAATGATGGCGAGTAATTGTAGCGCCGCAACTCTGGCAGCGCGACCTGCCCCATGGTGGAGGCGGTAGCCAGCGAGGAACCGCAGACAGCGCCGAAACCCGCACAGGCAGCAATGGCCGATACAGCTACACCGCCGCGCATCCAGCCGAGCCAGGCATTGGCGGCCCGGAAAAGATCCCGGCTCAAACCAGCCCGCGATGCAACATTGCCCATCAGGATGAACATCGGCACGACCGACAGATCGTAATTTGAAAACTGTCCATAGGGCAGCGATTTCAGCTGCGCCAGAATGACATTCGGGCCTGACATGATCGACGCGCCAATGCCACCGACGAGGATCATCGCATAGCCGATGGGCATGCGGATAGCGATCAAGGCGATCAGCATGATCAAGCCGTAAACGCCAATGAGAAGACTGTTGTCCATGAAGATGACCAGGGTTAGCGAAAGTAGAGGATGATGTGCGGTTAATGCATGACCGATGGGCGAATGCGGCCGGCGCGAAAATCATCAAATGATTCATACACCGAAATCGCTGCTGCAATCGTCAGCAAGACAATCGAAATCAGGATTGGAACAAACGCTACCCAGATCGGGAATTGCATGATCGGCGTTGTTTCGAGCAACTCGCGATAATCAAGCAAACCATCCCAAGTGCGCCACACCAGCAAAACGCTGAATGACAACGCCGTCAAAGCGCCGATCAAGGTGAGAATGGCGATCGCGCGCGCGCCAAGACGCGATGTAAAGATGTCGGCCGAGATGTTCGCGCCCGTCAACTGGCAATAGGGTAGAAATGCAAACACCGCCACAGCGATGCCGACTTGCACAATCTCGTTCTCTCCGGATACCGGCTTGCTCCAGAGAATATCTGTGAGGAGGCTCCAGGCTGTCACAAGCACGACACCGATCAGCAGGGCGCCACCAAGCAAAGCCCAGTATTCGATTATTCGGCGCATAGCCATGAAAGGCTGTGGCACGACCAACTCAGATTGCGACATTTAGCTCCCCCAAATAATAAACGGGCCGGCCCAGAAGCCGGCCCGTATCAGACTGAGTTTCAGAATTACTTCTTCGAGTACTTCTGAACGGTAGCGCGGGCCTCATCAAGAATTTGCTGGCCAGGAATGCCCTTGGCCGACACTTCCTTCACCCAGCGCTGGGCAACCGGTTCCAGCGCCGTGCGGAAGGCATCTACTTCACCCTTATTCAGGACAATGTAGTTATTCTTGTTTTCCTTGACGAGCTTCAGGCCAATCTGGTCGCTGCCCATCCAGATGCGGCCGGCTTCTTCCCACCAATCAGCGCCGGAAGCGTCGTTAAATGCCTTCTGGACGTCGGCAGGAAGACTGTTCCACTTGGCCTGGTTCATTGACACCTGAAAGATGATCGAACCAAAGCGCGTGTTGTTCTCACCTTCAACCTGCACACGGGCAAAAGTCTGCAGTTTGAAAGGAACAATGATTTCCCACGGGATCAGCGCGCCATCGATGACCTTCTTGGAGAAAGCCTGCGGCAGATCGGGAACGGGCATGGAAACCGGGGAGGCCTTCAGAGCCTCGATGATCCAGGCGCCGGTGCGGCTTGGCGTACGGATTTTCTTGCCCATGAGATCAGCCGGCGAGCGCACAGGCGTTTCAACCATCTGGATCGCGTGGCCAGCATGCGTATGCATGAACAGAACCTTCACGCCCTTGTATTCCTGCTTGAAATACTTGTCGAAGAGATCATAGGCAGCGCGGCTTGCGGCGGCAGCATCATTGACCTGAACGAAAGGCAGTTCAAAAACTTCCGAGCGCGGGAACAGGCCGGGCGTATAGCCGTTCGGCGTCCAGCCAATATCGACGACACCGTCACGGATCTGACGGAAAACCTGCAGCGGGCTGCCGCCGAGCGACATCGACGGATAAATATCGATCTTCACCTTGCCCTTGGAAAGCTCTTGCACCTTCTTTGCCCATGGCTCGAGCATACGGGTCTGAGCGGGCGACTTCGGGCCCAGCTGGTGATGCAATTTCAGGACAATGGGAGATTGGGCTGATGCGGTTGCAGAAAGCGAGACTGCAAGGCCGAATGCGCCGACCATCAAGGCGGATCTTTTCATATGTCATTTCCCTCCGTAGTACCGGAACTCGGTATTTACCGGGGGTTAATCTACCACCTCGCAACGCCTAAGCCTACCGGGGGAACCCTGTTCAAAGGCGTCAATTCGACGCTTTACAGACAAAATTGCCGGGAACCATCGTTTGCAAAACCATCAAACTTGATCTTGACTTATACAATATGATCCTTCTTTTGTAATTGGTGCAGTGCCTTGCGCGCCAGGTCACTCAACCCCTCCCCGCCAGCCTCCAGATGCACGAAAATCTGTTTGCGCATCACGGGGTTCCAATAGCTTCGAATATGATCTGCAATACCTGCAATGGCTTCTGCCTCGGGCTGGCTGCGAAAAAAGTCCGCAATCTGATTGGCCATGCGCACATTTTTATCTGCCGTCATCCTAAATCCCCCTTCAGAAGGCTAGCCGGGCCACTGAAGGCCACTGCACCGTCAGCCCGCGCGATCCCGACAAGCGTCATTCCGAATGCATTGGCCCGTTCAATTGCCAGGGATGTCGGTGCGGAAATTGCAACCAGCAACGAGACACCCAGCCGGGCGGCCTTTTCTACCATTTCGTAGGAAGCCCTGCTGGTGATCAGCAAAAAGCCGTCACGCGCCTCGATGCCGTCGCGCAAAATGCTACCTGCCAATTTATCCAATGCGTTGTGGCGGCCGACATCTTCCCGCAGCGCGATAATTGTGCCGGCCGTATCGCAATAAGCTGCCGCGTGCACAGCATGTGTACGCTTGTTCAACGTCTGCAACTCGTCCATCTGCCCCAATGCCTTCGAAATGGATGTGGGTGCAAACTCGACATGCTTTGCATATTTTGTCGCCATTGACGGCATCTCGGACAGATCTGTTATCCCGCACACCCCGCAACCCGTACGCCCGGCCAGATTACGCGCCCGGCCAAGATGCCGCTGCATGTTTTCTGCCCGCAGGGTGATCGAAAGCTTGATTCCCTTTTGTGTTTCTTCGATTGACACATCGCGAATGTCATCTGCCTTGTCGACTATGCCTTCGGTAAAACTGAAACCGTAGGCAAAATCTTCCAGATCAATCGGTGTCGTCATCATCACTGCAAAGGGCACCGAACCATAAATGACATTCACAGGCACTTCGGTCGCGATGTCATGCGATCTCTCATCGGCAGAACCACCGCCAAACGAAATGTCTTTTCCGGTCACTATGGCGAAAGCCGGCCGGGTGCCGGTTTTATTCGGCGGCATTGACCGCGCCGCCTTCAATCCGCCGCAACCGGTCGGCGTTATCCAGATCCTGTTGCTGCCAATCCGACAATCTGTTGGTACGCTGCACCTGCACTGCAGTTACCTTGTACTCGGGGCAATTTGTCGCCCAGTCTGAATAATCCGTCGTAATAACATTCGCTCCGGTCTTGGCGTGATGGAACGTTGTATAAACAACACCGGGCTGCACCCGGTCAGTTATCGTTGCACGCAGCGAGATTTCACCCGAGCGGCTTGTCAGCGCCACGAGATCACCCTCGCGAATGCCGCGGCTTTCCGCATCAAACGGATGCACTTCAAGCACATCCTCATTGTGCCAGACATTATTCAATGTCCGCGCTGTCTGTGCGCCAACATTATATTGCGACAGAATACGCCCCGTGGTCAGTAGCAGCGGGAACCGCGGCCCCGTTCGCTCATCTGTCGGGATGTATTCGGTCACCATGAATTTGCCCTTGCCACGCACAAATCGATCCACGTGCATGATCGGCGTTCCGTTGGGCGCAGCCTTCGTTGCAGGGCCATTGCACGGAACCATCTGCGTCGATCTTTGCATAGCTCACGCCATGGAAAGTCGGCGTGAGGCGTGCGATTTCGTCCATGATTTGCGAGGGATGCGCATAGCCCATGTCATAGCCAAGCGCCTTTGCAAAGTGGATCGTGATTTCCCAATCCGCAAGCCCTGCAGCCGGCTCCAACACTTTTCGCACCAGATTGATGCGCCGTTCCGCGTTGGTGAATGTTCCATCCTTTTCCAGGAATGAAGATCCGGGAAAAAATACATGCGCGTATTTCGCCGTTTCGTTGAGGAACAAATCCTGCACGATAACGCATTCCATTGCACGCAGACCCGCGACCACATGCGTCGTGTCAGGATCGGACTGGGCGATGTCCTCGCCCTGCACATAAAGTCCCTTGAAGCTTCCGTTCACGGCTTCATCAAGCATGTTAGGAATGCGCAGCCCTGGTTCCTGTTGCAGTGTCACGCCCCAAAGGCTTTCAAATATCTGCCTGGTCGCATCATCGGACACATGCCGGTAGCCGGAAAATTCATGCGGGAAAGAACCCATGTCGCAAGCGCCCTGAACATTGTTCTGTCCGCGCAGGGGATTGATGCCAACGCCATCACGACCAAGATTACCGGTGGCCATGGCGAGGTTCGCCATGCCCATAACCATCGTCGACCCCTGGCTGTGTTCGGTCACTCCCAGCCCGTAGTAGATGGCTCCATTGCCACCGGTTGCAAAAAGCCGGGCTGCCGCGCGTACATCGGCAGCAGCAACGCCCGTATGCTTTTCCATCGTTTCCGGGGAATTGATCTCCTGGGCCACAAATCGCGCCCAGATCTCGAAATCCTGCAGATCGCAACGCTCCCGAACAAAGGCCTCATCCACCAGGCCTTCTGTCACAATGACATGAGCCAGCGCATTGATCATTGCCACATTGGTTCCCGGCAACAGCGGGAGATGATGGGTCGCCTGCACATGTGGCGTCCTGACCAAATCGATGCGGCGAGGATCGACCACGATAAGCTTTGCACCCTGCCGTAATCGCCGTTTGAGGCGCGATGCGAAAACCGGGTGCCCATCAGTCGGATTGGCTCCAATCACCATGACGACATCGGATTGCGCAACAGATTTGAAGTCCTGCGTGCCGGCAGAAGTTCCGAAAGTCGTCTTCAGGCCATAGCCTGTGGGCGAATGGCATACGCGCGCACAGGTATCGACATTGTTGTTGCCAAATCCAGCGCGAATGAGCTTCTGCACCAGAAAGGTTTCTTCATTGGTGCAACGAGATGAGGTTATTCCGCCAACTGAATCGCGCCCATATTGCGCCTGGATACGTTTAAACTCACCGGCGGCATAGGCAAATGCTTCGTCCCAACCTACTTTCCGCCAAGGCTCGTCAATGGACTTGCGGATCATCGGGCTGGTGATGCGATCCTGATGGTTTGTATAGCCCCAGGCAAAACGTCCCTTGACGCAGGAATGACCTTCATTGGCCTTGCCGTTCTTGTAAGGAACCATGCGCACGACCTTGTCGCCTTGCGTCTCGGCACGGAACGAACATCCAACACCGCAATAAGCACATGTGGTCACGGTGGATTTGGTGGGCGTTCCCAGTTCGATCACTGTCTTTTCATTCAGTGTTGCTGTCGGACAGGCTTGCACACATGCACCGCAAGAGACGCATTCGGACGTGAGAAATTCCTCTGTTCCCGTCGCAACTTTTGACAACAATCCACGATTGTCGATCGTCAATGCGAAAGTGCCCTGCACTTCTTCACATGCGCGCACGCAACGCGAACATACGATGCATTTTGATGAATCGAATGAGAAATAAGGGTTGCTGGCATCAACCGCTTCAGTGCGATGTTTTGCACCATCGTAACCATACCGGACGTCGCGCAAACCAACCGCACCCGCCATATCCTGCAATTCGCAATCGCCATTGGCCGAACACGTGAGGCAATCCAGCGGATGATCGGAAATATAAAGTTCCATCACACCCTTGCGAAGATCACGCACGCGTTGCGATTGCGTGTGGACGATCATGCCGGTTTCGGCCGGAGTTGTGCATGAAGCAGGCGTGCCACGCCGCCCTTCAATCTCGACCAGACACAACCGGCAAGAGCCAAATGCTTCAAGCATGTCGGTTGCGCATAATTTGGGTATCTGGTTGCCCAGCGTCGAAGCCGCAGCCATGACCGATGTACCCTTGGGCACGGATACTTGCTGCCCGTCTATAGTCAGCGTCACGGTCTCGTGGCTCTGCCGGATCGGTGTGCCACTGTCAGCTTCGCGATGCAAAGTCACAGGCCTGACTCCTATTCCGCTGCAGCGCGTTTCGCGCCAGCGCTAAAATCTTCCGGGAAATGGTTCAATGCACTGCGCACCGGCAAAGCGGTCAAGCCGCCGAGCGCACACAACGATCCATCTGTCATTACAGTGCACAAATCTTCTACCAGGGTCTTGTGTTTCCCCGGTTCTCGTCCAGCAACAATCTTGTCAATCGTTTCCATGCCGCGCGTTGACCCGATCCGGCAGGGAGTACACTTGCCGCAACTTTCGATGGCGCAAAATTCAAAGGCAAAGCGCGCCTGCGCGGCCATATCGACACTGTCGTCAAATACAACAATTCCGCCATGACCCAGCATACCACCTGCTTTGGCCATCAATTCATAATCGAGCGGCGTATCGAGCAGATGTTCGGGGAAATAGGCCCCCAATGGACCCCCGACCTGCACGGCACGCACTGGCCTGCCGGATGCGGTACCGCCACCAATGTCGAATACGATCTCGCGCAGTGTCATGCCAAAGGCTGTCTCGAAGAGCCCGCCTCGTTTGATATTGCCTGCCAATTGCAGCGGCATTGTGCCGAGCGAACGTCCGGTACCATAGGCAGCATAGGCCTTTCCGCCATGGGCCATGATCCATGGAATTGCCGCCAGCGTCAGCACGTTGTTGATGACGGTCGGCCTGCCGAAAAGGCCCTGATGGGCGGGCAATGGCGGCTTGGCCCGAACCTCGCCGCGCTTGCCTTCCAGACTTTCAAGAAGCGAGGTCTCCTCGCCGCAAATATAGGCGCCCGCTCCGACCCGAACCTGCATGTCGAAGGTCTCGCCCAGCAATCCTGCCGTGCGGGCAGACGCAATGGCCTTGTTCATCACAGCGATGGCATGGGGGTATTCGGAACGAATATAGATCAAGCCCTTCGTTGCACCCACAGCGAGCCCGGCAATGGCCATGCCTTCGATCAACATGAAAGGATCGCCTTCCATCACCATGCGGTCGGCATAGGTTCCGCTGTCGCCTTCATCGGCATTGCAGACGATGTATTTTTGCGTGGCGGCAGTTTCTGCGACCGTCCGCCATTTGATACCGGCAGGAAAGCCCGCTCCGCCGCGTCCGCGCAACCCCGATGCAACCACTTCCTCGATGATGGCATCTGGCGCCATGGCGCGCACTTTTTCAAATCCGGCAAGTCCACCATGTGCCCGATAGTCGTCGAGCGACAACGGGTCGGTAACCCCGATGCGCGCGAAAGTCAGCCGCTGCTGACTTTTGAGAAAGGTTATCTCGTCTGTCAGACCCAGATGCAGGGCATGTTGATTGCCTTGTAAAAAGCCCGCATCAAACAATCCTGCCACATCGCCGGTCGTGACAGGGCCATAAGCGGCACGCCCTTGCACGGTTTCAACTTCAACCATCGGCTCAAGCCAGAACATGCCGCGCGAACCGTTTCGAACAAGCACGACCTCTTCGCCACGCTTTGCTGCATGAGCGATGATCGCTTGCGCAACAGCTTCCGCGCCAACCGAAAGGGCGGCTGCGTCACCCGGCACATAAACACGCACGCTCATGATTTGCCTCCGCGCATGATCGCATCAATGCGCGCCTCATTCATGCGTCCGGCAAGTTCCTCGCCAACCAGCGCAGCTGGCCCGAGCGCACAATTGCCAAGGCAATAGACACTCTCGAGCGTCAGGGCGCCATCTGGCGTTGTCTCACCCGGCCGCAAGCCATGCGTCTTTTCGAAATGTCTGGCCAGGCGCTCGCTGCCCATCGCCTGACACGCTTCGGCCCTGCACAGGCGCACAATCTTCCGTCCGGCAGGTGCGCTGCGAAAGTCATGATAAAAACTGATGACCCCGCGCACCTCCGCACGGGAGATATTGAGCGCTTCGGCAATCTGGGCCGTCAAATCCGGGCTGACAAATCCGAACTCTTCTTGCAAGGCATGCAGGATCGGCAAGAGTGCTGACCCGTTCGCACTTTCCTCACCCAGGAACGCTCGCGCCGCCTCGATCTCGCGCCCGATAATTTGCGACGCCAACGCCTCTTCTTGCACTGCGTTCTTCCTCTCAGTACCGCTTGTCATCAACCCATCGCATGCCGACGTTAGCCGGACAGCGCTTGATCGCTGCCATGATGTTCGCTAGCAGAAAAAAGCTAACATTACTGATTTTAGTGGATATAAGGTCAATAGTACAGAATTTGCGTACAATTCCTCTCAATCGAGGCCTATTTCCGGCTATCTTCGCAAACAGGGATAAAGCTCCAACCTGCATATTGGGATGTAACCTATTGCTGGTGGGCAGCAGCTCATAAACGATACACAAAACAGCAATGCTAGTTGTCCATTGATCGAAAGAATCGGGAGCAGGTATATGAAGGCTATTGGTCTGCGTTTCGCTTTTTTTTGCATTATTGCCATGTTTTTTTCACTCGCGCCTTCACAGGCACAAAGCCCGGCCAGCCCATCTCCCGGCACATCAGGGACGCAAGCCCCTCTTAAAGTGGCAACGCGCGTGCTGAAGCCTTTCGTATTCTATGAAGACAAGGTCCTCACAGGCTTCAGCATTGAACTCTGGCGCGCTATCGCCCGCGAACTCGACCGGAAAACAGATTTCGCGGAAGTGAAAACGCTGCCGGAATTACTGGCTTCGGTGAAAGACAAAAAGGTCGACCTGGCTATTTCCGCAATCTCCATCACGGCGGACCGCGAAAAAACTTATGACTTTTCCCAGCCCATGTTCGATGCTGGCCTGCAGATCCTGGTCTCGTCCGACAAATCCCGCGGCGGCGGGATTGGCCAGATTTTTCGCATATACAGGGACAGCGGCCTCTTTCACTTGCTTGGCGTGATGCTGATCCTGATGATGATACCAGCGCCGCTGATCTGGTGGATCGAGCGCAGACATCAGCAAAATCTGTTCAAGTCGGACAAGAAGCACGGCGAATTTTTTAATTCGCTCTGGTGGTCTTCATCGACGCTGGCCGGACAGGCTACCGACATGCCTCGCCATCCCATTGGCCGGGTGGTAGCGGTCCTTTGGATGTTCGTAGGTGTCCTGTTCGTGTCCTATTTTACGGCCACCGTGACATCTGCCTTGACAGTCAACAAACTCGAACAAAGCATCAAGGGCCCTGACGATCTGGCTGGCAAGAAAGTTGCCAGTATCCGGGGCAGCACGGCAGCAAACTTCCTGAAAGGCAGAAATCTCCTGGCAACGGAATTTGACAATGTCGACCAGGCCATCGATGCCTTGCAAAAAGGCGAGACAGAAGCACTTGTCTATGACGCACCTATCCTGCTGTATTACGCGTCTCATGATGGCAAGGGCAAAGTCGAAACGGCCGGCGCAGTATTCCGTCCGGAAGCCTATGGCATGCTGTTTCCCACAGGCAGCGACCTTCGCAAGCCGGTCAATTCCGCACTTCTGCAGTTGAAAGAAAGTGGCGAATACCGCAGCCTTTATCTGAAATATTTCTCGGCGCAGCCGCGCAACTAGCCGCTTGCGCCAAACAGCAAACTTTTGACTGTCACCGGAACCATGCCGGACGGGAGTCGAATGCGCCCTATGTCGACATAATCGAAGTCCCGCAATACGATCCCGTCGATGATCAAAAGCTCCGATGCAACACCAAGCTCCTGACGCAGGATACCGCCAAGCGTCAGGGCAGCATCGCCTTCAATCAGAATATAGATATTCGTTCCTGCGCCGGATGCGGTCCGCAAGACCTGCCGCGATCCCGTTTGCAAATGCCAGCACCCGTTCATGGGCGGGCGACCCGCGCCAACGAAAGGCCAGCGCCATCTCCCGCTCGGCGTCATGATCGTCGAAATTTTGACGATGAGCGGCAATCGCGGCAGCAATCGCGCGGGAATCGATCTCACCTGAAAAATCATACGCGGGCTGCAACACCTGAAGATTTTTGCGTGGCAATAATTTTGCCGGGGCCGTGATGCAGGACGTGGCCCCGCTCATCTGCACCGAATATTGCGATGCGCCAAGTGCTGTGGCCCGGATGCACTCTCCTGCCGCCAGCAAGGGCGCACGGCAACGCCGCCATTGGCGATATGGACAGCGAGCGCCACGCCCAGCGCGCGACCCAGGTCACCGAAGTCGCGCGTTTCTTGTCCGTAGACATATTCGGCCACGCCGCCGGAAAACTGCACGCCATCGAGCTTCCCCGAAGGGGCGAGCGGCGATGTTATGAATTGACCATCATCATTTGCTGTCAGTTTTCTCTCCGCGTAAGACCGCGAGAATGCGCTCGGCCAGTCAGGTCTGCTACGCGCGCGCATGTCTTTTCGCGCAATTGTGTCACCGCGATCCCAAACAATGCCCGCACTACGCGCGAAAGACTGTAACTCAGGTTCAATACGGACGATACGGTCCCTGGCATCAAGCACAATTTGACGTCCACCGCCATGCATCGCCGCAGTGGCCAGGACGCGGCCGCAGTCGATCAGCGCGAGCTTGGTGGTTGCCCCGCCTATGTCGACATTGAGAATGCGGGTCAAGTTCACTCGCTGGAACGCTCGACAGCGCCCGAACCATAGGCGGCCAGCATCGCTTCCATGTGATCGCCCGCAGCAGCCGCTACGATGTCGCCGGCTTCATTCGACAGTGCTTCGACGATCGCGCCGCATTCTCTCGCCGCGCGGCAGCGCCCGTCATGATAACGACGCCCGTCTCGATATCGTCGGGAGTCACGCCTGCCGCTTCATGAGCCCGCGCAAGCGAACCACGCAAGCGGTCCACATCGATCTTGTTGTCGCGTCGAACGGAGTGAGCAACTACCGGCGACATATACAAGTGTCTCGCGCGATTTCGCCCGCCGCCGCATGGCCACGGGTTCACCCGGTCCGCGCATCAGTAGTTTCGAAAAGACGATCTGCGTGCCAGAGGAACCTATATCGATACCGATAGACGTAAGCGGCACATGTTCCAGCTCTTTCGAATTCAGCCTCCAGCAATTCGAAGTCGCTGTCATGATCGTGGTCGGCCTCTTCCCACGGCGCATGCACATGGCCGGACATCTGGCCAAACATGTGATCTTCGACCGTGTGGCCTGATCCCTGCTTTCTTGTCGCTTTTGCCAGACATGCTGCGATTTATACCTGCCGGTCACATCGGGGAAGTCCCGCAGGACACTCTGCGCTCGTAGCATCGGACAAGCCACGGGATGTTCAACCGATCATACCGAAGACGGCGCGGTTTCCAGACGACAGCCTGTCGTCCAGCACCATCACCTGCGCTGCGTGTGCGCTCCATCGCGGCCATTGCCGGCATACGCCGGCGTCTGCGGCGATCCCGTTGCGCGCAAAGGCGATCCACGCAGTCCTGCACAGCCCGTGACAAGCGTCTGAAACGATTGCGCGTCACGGCCAGCCACCATCGCAGCCTCCGGCCAGAATGCAAGGTTATCGAAAACAAACGGAATTTCGATGCAATGGCAGGCGCCATAGCGCGCATCGGCAGTCGGACGCCAGTCAAACCGATAGGTCCACACCTGACCGCCACTCTTCATGTGCGCCTGGGCGTAGTTCAGCACCGTCTTCTCAAAGACCGTCCAGGTCAAAATCGCGGACAGAAGCTCCCACGGCTTGCTGGCAGCTTCGCGGCGGCCGGCAGGCAGACCGGACCCATCCTCACGAAAGGCCTTGCGCGCGATTTCCAGAACAGGGCTGAAATCCGTTTCGGCTCGCATGACTTCATCCTGCGCCATCCAGGCATGGCCTTCGTCGAGGGTAGAGCCAATCAACAGCGGAATGTCTCGCGCTTCGCCGGTCTCCAGAACCTTGCCTGCTGGCGTTTCAAACGGCGGCAGACACCGCGCACCATCTGAAAGGCAATGCTGCGCGCGTCCCTTGGTCGCAATCTCCATCTGGAGCTTGCGTTGCGTGGCAACAATCGTCTGCAACAGGCAGGGCGCGAAGACCGTCGAGGTCGCCAGCTGCGACACCAGCCAGTTCATGATATCTGGCCGAATAGGCCGCGGCCTGCGCCGAATCGAGCATCACCGAAGGCGCGCTTTGCAGGATCGCCCGTGAAACAGCTTGCGCGATCGTGCGCACGGAAAGCAGCGCGAACGCCGAACCGCCCCCGGCCGATTGCCCGGCCAATGTTACATTTGCCGGGATCGCCGCCAAAGGCTTCGATATTCTGTTGTACCCATTCAAGGGCTGCCATCTGGTCGAGCAGGCCGCGATTGGCCGGTGCAGCTCCATGCGCCTCCGCACCGGGCAGATAAAGATAACCAAGCGCACCGAGCCGGTAATTGACACCGACGACGACCATGTCGCCGGCAGCAGCCAGATTGCCGCCATCGTAGAAGACCTGATTGCCACCGCCGCTCTGATAGGCGCCGCCGTGCAGCCACACAAACACTGGACGGCGCTTGCTATCTGCTGCAGGAGTCCAGACCGAGACGGTTAGGCAATCCTCGTCCTGCGCAAAATCGGATTTGCCCATCACCGCATCAAGACGCGACGGTCCTTGCGGCGGGCTTGCCGCACGCTGCGATGCATCGCGAATGCCGGACCATGGCCGGCACCGGCTGCGGCGCTGCGAAACGCAGGGTGCCAACGGGCGCAGCCGCATAAGGAACGCCATGAAAGGCTATCACTCCAGCGCGCTGCTCGCCCTGCAACTTGCCGGCGGCAATTTCTGCCACCGGCATACTGCTTTTAGTTTCCGCCATGCCGTTACTCTCCTGATCTACAGCCCACTTCACAGCGATTATGTCTGCGAAACAGATCGTGTCGAGCAAATGCCAAGGCGAAACCGAAGGTTTTAAGCTTTCGCCTTCCGCTCACCGCGCAGATATTCGCGCACGATCTGGTCGTTCAGCACGACATACGGGTCGTATTCCGGCGCGTCTTCAAGCTGATCGAGTGTATTGAGACCCATCTGGCGGAAGATGCGCGCCGTGCATGAAATCAGCCGGCACGGCTTGGACGGATCGGCATTGAAATGCTGATGGATCGTCATCGGCGGGACGTAGATGTAATCGCCCGCTTCCCATTCCAGCTTTTTGGTTTCGTGCCTGCGGATTCCACTCGAACACGTCGTTGATCTCGACGTCGCAATCCTGGTGGATGTCGTAGCCCTTGCCCTCGATCACATAGACGCATTCCTCGGCCAGATGCCGGTGCTTGCCCGAACGCGAGCCCGGCGGAATGATCTGCATGTAGGCATCCATTGTCTCGACGCGCGTGTTCATCGTCTCGTTCATCAGGTGCTTCAGCAGCCCCTGACGCGACATTTCCCACGGCATTTCACTCGGACGCGACGATCTTCTTGCGGCGTGCATTGCGCGTCGGCGCATCGCGCGCCTCGTCCAGAAGGCGCTGATAGTTACGCTCGTTTTCCTTGCCTTCGAGCCAGGCGGTTGCTTCACCCCATGCCATATCAATAGCCTCCCTTGGGATGATTGAGAGTCTTCTTCATCCTCGCGCGCAACAAAGCCTTCGCATTCCGGCGTCACATCGACGGGGCGTTCCTTCACCGTCTTCTGGAAGAGCATGTTAAGGAACAGATACATGGGCTTGGTCTTGATGACGAGCGCGCGCGCCGGCTTGTCCTTGGACGCGTTGAAATGCTGGTGCACGCAATTATTGTGCACGATGGCGATGTCGCCCGCCTTCCAGTCATAGCGAATGCCGTCGTGAATTTCGTAGCCTTCGCCGTCGAGAATGTAGAAAGCTGCCTCGTTCACATGGCCGTGCTTCTGCGACGAAGCGCCGGGCGCATATTCTTCCAGATGCATGTGGAAGGTCTGCGTGATGCCGTCCTTGGGCTCGATGTAATGGCGTGAGAAGCACTGTGGCCCGTCGATGAAGTGAATTGCCCTTGGCCTTGCGTACACGCGGAACGGCGCGCAAGCCGCTCAAGCTCTTGCTTGACGTTATAATGGCCCTGGATGCCGCGCACGAACACACGGTCTCTTTTGTTGTGGTACATCGTCTCGCGCTTGTCATCGAGCATCGCCGAATTGTGGCCAATCTCGGTCACTGCAGACCCGGCCTTGCCGACCCTTGCGTCGTCATCCATGGGAAACCTCCATATTTTGGCCCCTCGCGGGCCCTATGCGTCGATCCACTCCTTACCCCCCAAGTCCCGCGCTCGCAAGCATATCCCACAAACAGCCTCGAATGGCGGTCCGAATGGGCCTTCCGGCCCACGATCGCCGGCCCTCCACCCGCGCGCCAGCCCTTTTCCCGCCCGGAACGCAACCCGCCACAAAAAATTGCTCCGGCGGCAAAAGCCCGCTATGTGTCCGCCCGAAAGTTCAACGGTCCCGTAAAAAGGCCGCAACGGAGGATGGTTCGCCCATGCGTTATATCGACTGTTTCAACCACTTTTTCCCGCAAGCCCTCTGGGACAAGATGATGGCCACGCCAGGCGCTGCCGCCGACATTGGCGCACGCATGCGCGGCGTACCGGCCATATACGACCTCAACCGCCGCAAGGAAGTCTGCGACATTTTCCGCGCGAAATACGATTACACCCAGGTCATCTCCCTGGGTATGCCGCCATTGGAAGCTTTGGGCGAACCGGCCCAGGTGGAAGAATTCGCCAAGCTCGGCAATGATGGCATGGCCGAACTCTGCGCCAAGGAATCAGATTATTTCTGCGGCTGGCTGGCTTCACTGCCAATGAATTCCCCGAACGCAGCCAAGGAACTGGAACGCGCCCTGAAGAACGGCGCCTGCGGCGTGCAGATTCACACCAACATCAACGGCAAACCGCTGGACGCGGAAGAATTCCGCCCGGTCTTCGAGGTTGCTGCTGCCCACGACAAGATGGTCTTCCTGCATCCTTCGCGCGGCGCCCACGACCTGCCCGACTACAAGAGCGAGAAGAAGTCGCTGTATGAAATCTGGTGGACCTTCGGCTGGCCCTATGAAACATCCGTCGCCATGGCGCGCCTGGTGTTCGGTGGCGTACTCGACGAATTCCCGAACCTGAAAGTGCTCGCTCACCATCTGGGCGCGATGGTTCCCTATTTCGAAGGCCGCGTCGGCCCTGGCTGGGATCAGCTCGGCAACCGCACCACCGACGAAGATTACAAGACCCTGCGCGCCAACATGAAGAAAAGCCCGCTGCAATACTTCAAGGACTTTTATGCCGACACAGCCGTGTTTGGTTCAAAAGCCGCTACCGATTGTGGTCTGGCGTTCTACGGTGCTGACAAGGCGCTGTTTGCTTCCGACTGTCCGTTCGATCCGGAAAAGGGTCCCGGTTACATTCGCGAAACGATCGCGATCATGGAAAAGCTGGATTACTCCAAGGAAGACATGGAAAAGATCTGCTATAAGAATTCCCAGAAGCTGCTGGGTATCAAGTAAACCGATCCATCCAGACAAAACATTTAAAGCCCGGCCTTTGCGCCGGGCTTTTTATTGCCTGATCGCATAATTCGGGGCGAACTTCTGCGCCTGTTTCAACCTCTCCCAAGAACCTTCATCGCTATCTCGAAAATTGATTTCGTACCACGATAATATAGCACGCGAATTGTTGTTCTATTTGGACCCAGCCTGACTGACGACAGCTTGCAGGCATTTATTTTCCATGCAGAATTACCTTGGCGCCGGAGCGGTGCTGGAGGCAAATTCAATGAAACAGATTACACGCAGAAGCGTGCTCGCAAGCGCGGGCGCAATCGTCGCTGCCCAGCAGTTTTCAACCCCTGTCCTTGGGCAAAGCAACACCATCCGTTTCATTGTCGGAGCGGCCGCCGGCGGCGCGATCGAAGTTTATGCGCGCATCATCGGCGAGCACATGAGCCGCACACTCGGAAAATCGATCATCATCGAGGCCCGGCCAGGGGCGGGTGGAACCATTGCCACGCAATGGGTGAAGGATCAGCCTGCTGACGGCGCCACGGTCTGGATAGGCACGATGTCGATGACAGAAATAAACCCGCATGTATTTTCGAAAATCAAATGGAAGGTTAGTGACTTTACGCCCATACTGAAGGGCATCGATGCTCCGCTCGTGTTTGTCACGCATCCGAGCGTTCCGGCCAAGACCTTCGAAGAATTTATTGCCTGGGTTAAAAAGAATCCCGGCAAATTATCCTTTGCATCCTACAGCGCAGGTACCCCGTCGCATTTTCTTGGCGTCGTGATGAATCAGAAATTCGGGCTCGACATGCAACATGTACCCTATCGCGGCTCCGGTCCTTTGACGAATGATCTGATTGCAGGACATGCACTATTTGGCTTCAACCAAATCCCAAACGCCAAACCGCAGATCGAATCCGGCAAGTTGCGGGCAATCGCCTGCACAGGGGAGAAACGCTCTTTCCTGTTGCCGGACACGCCAACGTTTGCAGAACTCGGGCATCCCGAATTCAACGCGTCCGTCTGGTTTGGGCTGCTGGTGCGCAAGGAAACACCCAGGCCCGTTGTCGATGCCTATCTGGCTGCAGCGCGCGTTGCCCACGCTGACCCAAAAGTTCAGGCAGCACTTAAAGTGCAAGGACTGGAACCGTCCGGGCTTGAAACCGAAGCGTTTGCAAAGGAAATTGCCACCGGATCTCTACGCTGGGAAAAAATTGTCAAAGCCGCAGGATTCAAAGTGAACTGAGCAAAACAGTTTCGTTTGCTCCAGTAAAAAACCCGGCCACAAGGGCCGGGTTTTCCAATTGGTTATATTGAAAATCAGTAACGTGCCATGACCGAAGAGGCGGGACCGCCGAAGCGGTAGTTGATACCGAACTTGACGGCCTGGATCTTGCGGCTGGGCACCACCCAGATCGTCGGTGCGCCGGCGATCGTTGTCCGACCCTTGCCAAAATCCATGTAGTTGTATTCGGCTTTCACGGACAGGTTGCCGATGACCGCATATTCGAGGCCCGCGCCGAGCACCCATCCTGACTTGGTGCCGCCTCCACTGATGGTATTGCCACCCTGATTATGGCGGTAATCGAAATCGGCTATTGCAAGGCCGCCCTTCACGAAAAAGAGAGCGTTGCCAAACGCAACACCAGCGCGCGGTGCGAGCGTTGCAGCCCAATTGGCACGGCTAGCAAACCAGGTACCCGGCGGATTGATGGCCGACCATCCACCAGCGTTGACGACGGAGAAGTCACCTTCCAGACCAAGCACGAACGCGCCCATCTGATAATTGTAGCCGGCCTGCATGCCGCCGAGCAAACCTGACTTCTTCAATCCGCCGACGGGAAATCCGGCAAAGCCATTCCAGGGAGTAAATGCAGTCATGTTGCCATTGTGCGACACCCAACCAAGATGCCCGCCGACATAAAACCCGGTCCAAAGCGGCATGGCCGACACAATAGGTGCAGGTGCCGGGGCTGCGACACGCTCTGGAATGTCGGCCGCCAACGCCGGTACGCTGGCGAAGGCTGCGATCATCGTAACGGCAGCAATTGTCTTTTTCATCTTTTCCTCTCTCCAATCCGAGTGTTGAACATCCTCTTTTGAATGCGCGTTGGAATACTTTTCCAATCACCCGATCGGGTTAAACAACTGAATTGAATTCAAAAAATTTGATCTGTGGCAATCCTGTCTCACCTTTGTGAGCCATGAGAACCACACTGGCGCCCTTGATCTGGCGCAGTGTCGATCTGCCGGAAGTTGCTAAAATTCAGTATCGGAAAATTCGAGCGGCTGGATGCAACAATACCTTCAGGAATCAAATACCAAGCTGCTCCCGAGCGGTTTTTCAGTTCAATGCCCGATCACCCAGTTGATCAAACAGGCGTCATCCCAGGAAGATATATGGCCCGCGATATTGTCAGCGATTGCTGAAGCCGCGGGTGCGCATAGCGCAACTATCGTTCCGCTGAAAGCCTGCTTGTCTCACCCGAGCAGTGGAACAACAATCCCGCTATTCGTAAAATCGCATTTTCTGACACATTGGAGAATGCAATATCCTGACGGTAATTTGCCGGTTCCCACCAAACTGGAAATAACGGCCGATATTTCCGGCTTCGCCGATTTCGACGAAATAGGCGATCACACGATCACCAATGGCGGGCTCGCGATTGGCTTCCATGCGTGTGAAATGTTCTGGTGCTTGTTGCTGCAATTTCCCGGCAAATCAGCCATGACAAATGAAGGGCTTGCCAACGTACGACAATGCGTGCGGGAACTCGAAAATACGGCAACTGCAATTGTCGCAGCCAACAATGCACGCGCGCAAACCATCCTTGCCATACTTGATTCCGGTGGTACTGCCGGCCTCCTGCTCGATCAGGATGGTTGGGTCACCGCCAGAAACGGGAGCGCCGACAACATACTTTCCGCACTGCTGCACTTTGAACCCTTGGCCGGACGCCAGACCTTGCAATCTGCTGGTTTATTGCCTGACTGCGACACGACTGAAGGTGGGTGTGAATACAGCGGCTTTACCGAATGCTTAATCGAAACACCGGAACATCACCGCTTGCTCACCTATGTTGTGACCGGTAATCAGAAAGACGATCAACCATTTTCCCATTTCCAAGATATTCTCGTTGCTTTTGACATTCGCAACGACGCGGCGATCAACGCAGCGCCCGCCGCCATGGCTCACAATCGCTTTTGTGCAGCCCTGCGCAATACGTTCAGCCTGACGCAATCGGAAGCAGACCTCGCCAAAACATTATTGTGCAAAAAACTGCCTGATGCAGCAAAAACGCACAACATCGCATACGAAACGGCCCGGACCCACCTCAAGGCGATCTTCGCGAAAACCGGCGTGCGCAGTCAATCGGAACTGACTGCTTTCCTGTCGCGGATCGCTTACCACGCAAGTCTGCGCGAGACGCTTCAGCGCCTGCAAGGTCACACCAGCTTATAGCTCTTGTCGCTCAGGTCGACGGTGATCCCGATACGCCCTTCGTTCGCTGTCCATTCGAACAGGCTGTAGGTGCGCGCGCCTGAAGCATGCATCGGGTCAGCATCGAAAATCTTTCGGGCAGCGGCTTCGTCCTCTGCGCGAATGATGATGAGACCGAGGCGTGGATGCTCGTTATCGCCCTTGGGGTCCATAGGGCCGGCAGCGAACATCACACCTGTCTTTTCCAGATTGATCTGGTGCTTCAGATGTTCGGGCAGGTGTTTCATCACTTCATCGCGCGGCTTGACAGCCTTGCTCAAGCAAACCCAAAGCTTTTTGCCATACATATGCGCGGTCAAATCGTGCCCGCCTGATTGTTCAGCCATCAGTTCCTCCTGAAAAACAAAGGGCGGCCCGCAAGCCGCCCCGATAATCATTGATCGGTCTTGGAAAAACCTGGACCCATTTCCCATTCCTGCGAAATGTATGGCCGGTTCACCTTGCTGCACCAGTTTTCCCAGCCACGCTCCAGTGTAAATCCGGCGCGACCCTTGTCAGCCGTCGCAACCTCCCCATCAGAAAGATATTCCACCTCGCCCATGCCAAGCGCCTTGATCAGCATGTCTGCGTTCTTCTCCATATAATTGGCATTGAACACGACTTCGCGGATCGACTTGCCCACAATGATCGAACCATGGCCACGCATTAGCGAAACCCGGCGGCCGCCAAGCGTCTTGGCAAGATCGCGCGCCATATCCATGTTGGTCACAAGAAGGTTGGTCGCGTCGCCGAACTTCGTGCGGATATCCCAGGTCGGGAATATCGTTCCCGATCGGCGCGCACATGTGCATGATCGGTCGCATCTTCTTGCCTGTAACGGTAAACGGAATGACGCTCGGCGAATGGTTGTGAATGACAGAAACCACATCCGGGCGCGCTTCCAGTACAGCGCCATGAATAAATCGTTCCGAGTAAGGCTTGCCAGGCGCTGGCGTCGGGCCGACAACCTCACCGGTCAAAGTGAATTCCATGATGTCTTCTTCTGTCAGCACTTCGGGTGCACGCGCCCGCGACATGAAGAAATGGTTCGGATTGTCAGGATGACGAACGGAAATATGCCCGAAGGAATCGAGAACATTTTCTTTCGCCAGTATCCGGTTTGCGGTTACCAGCTCCTGCCTCAGAGCGTTCAGGTCAGCCATGTGTTTCCTCCAGATTGCTATGCGCCCGCTGGCGCTTTCCCGCCGACACTTGCGGAAAACAGCCCCCCTGTGTCAAGCGCACAGGGCCCGATCGGACCATCGAGACCCAAACTATTGACCCGGCTGCCATCGCGTCTAAGCTATGAGCAACTCGTTCGTCACATAATTGCCGGGGACCAACCGCCGGCGTGGAGGCAACATGACCAGAGGTACTTTGGCACGAATTGGCAAATCCACGTCCTTCCGGGCATGCACCCCGCTTCTGGTTTTCGCAAGCCTTATGGTCTCCCAGCCTGCCAGCAGCCAGGATAGGGTAGCGGATTTCTACAAGGGCAAAACCCTCACGATTGTCGTGGGCACTTCCGCAGGAGGCGGCTACGACACCTATGCCCGCCTGCTGTCGCGTCACTATGGGAAATATATTCCCGGCAATCCCCGCATCATCGTGCAGAACATGCCCGGCGCCGGCTCCAACCGCATGGCCGGATATGTAGCAAATGTCGCGCCAAAAGATGGCACCATCATCGCCGCTCCGTTTGCAACACAACCATTGGCGCGCGTTCTGCTGGACAAAGCCAAGATCGGTTATGATCCGGCAAAACTTGCCTATCTCGGCACGGCAACGGACGACACCTATCTTTGCGCCGTGCGAACCGATGCCAAGGCCAAGACTTTCAAGGACGCGTTCGAACACGAGATCGTTTTTGGTGGAACGGCGGAAACCGGATCAACCGGCTACCTGCCGATCATGCTTGCCAATGTGCTCGGCGTGAAGTTTCGCGTTGTCTTCGGCTATCCGGGAAGCCAGCAGATTATGGCTGCCGTCGAGA
Source organism: uncultured Alphaproteobacteria bacterium (assembly GCA_963700795.1). Lineage (GTDB taxonomy): Bacteria > Pseudomonadota > Alphaproteobacteria > Rhizobiales > Beijerinckiaceae > Terripilifer. The sequence goes on from CAVOYX010000004.1 coordinate 240,837, forward strand.
AAAACGAAATTCAGGGCATGTGCGGATTGAACTGGTCCACCATCAACTCCCGTTACATGCATCTGATCAAACAAGGCCTGGTCAAGATATTCGTGCAAGACAGTGACATCGGCATGCCGGAATTAACCAAGCAGGGCGTGCCCCGTACCATCGACTTTGCAAAGACCGAAGATCAAAAGAAGATCATGAGTGTGATCTACTCCCAGGCCCGCTTTGCACGACCCTATTTTGTCTCGGACGCTGTCCCCGCAGAGCGCATAAGCGCCTTGCGCAAGGGCTTTATGGAAGCGTGGAACGACAAGGTCCTGCGCAAGGAGGCCGACAAGCTTCAATTCTCTGTCGCGCCGCTTGCGGGAGAAGAGGTGCAGAAAATAGTTGCAGAAATCAATGCAATGCCAGACGCGTTGATCGACAAGGTCAAGGATGCGATCAAGCGCAAGGATGTCAAGAAGTAAGCAACCAGCGGCGTTCAGCTCGCCCAGCCACCGCCAGGCAGCAAATCCGTCTCCGGCCCTGCGTCCGGTGGATACGAAGCCGGATCGAACATCTTGCCGGGATTCATCGAGATTGTCCGGGTCGAAGAGTGTTTTGATATTCGCCATCATCTCGAACTCAAGTTTACTTTTCTGAGCCGTGACACGATCGAAATTTTCCACACCCACGCCATGTTCGGCACAGATCGATCCGCCATAGGAAAAAATCAATTCGTCTATGGTGCCAACAATTTTTTTGCACAACGCGTCGAACACGGGATCTCCCGGCTTTCCTTCCGGCCACACACTCATGTGCAGATTGCCGTCGCCTACATGGCCAAAGGCAATCAGTTTGGAGTTCGGTTCAATCGCTTTTGATTTTTCTTCTGCTTCTTTCAAGAAGGGAATGATCCTGTCTATGGGAACAGACGCATCCCACTTCAACATCTTGCCCTGCATGAGTTTCAGCGGCGGAATTTCGTCTCGCAGGTCCCAGAGATTTTGTTCCTGCGCCATGTTCTGGGCAAGAGACGCATCGGTGATTAGACCCTTCTCCAGGGCCTCTTCAAAAAATGTTTCGAACTTCTGATCGATTTCATCGCGTCCGGAGAAGCGCACCATGACGTACCATTCTGCCCGCGTTTCAAGCGGACGCTGCAACTTGTCATATTTGGCGAGCGCCTTGTCCACCATATGGCCCGGAACGAGTTCGAACGCGGTCAGGCCATCGGAAGCCACCGCACGCGCAAGGGCGAACAATTCCATCAAGCGGTCCGAATCGCCGACCGAAGCAAACATCGTCTGGTCGCGTTGTGGGCGCGGATGCAATCGCATGATCGCCTTCGTGACGATACCAAGCGTACCCTCTGCTCCAATGAACAGATGTTTCATGTCGTAGCCGGAGGAATCCTTGCGCAACGCTCGCATGCCGTTCCAGATGCGTCCATCCGGCAGGACGACTTCAAGTCCAAGCACCTGATCGCGCGTATTGCCGAACCGCAATACATTCATGCCGCCGGCATTCGTCGAAATCGCACCACCGATCATCGCCGAACCACGCGCACCCCAATCGAGGGAAAATGAACGATCGACCTCGGCCGCAGCGTCATGAATCGTCTGCACAATACAACCAGCCTCTGCCGTTACGCTGTAACGCAGGGGATCGACCGAAATAAGCTTGTTCATGCGTGCAAGCGACAAGACGATACAAGGGCGATTGCCCTTGGGTATGCCACCGCCCACAAGACCTGTATTGCCGCTTTGAGGTACGATCACAACCGCGTGCTTGCGGCAAATCTTCACGACTTCGGAAACTTCTTCCGTGCTGGCCGGACGAACAACCATCATCGCTTCACCGCGATAGGCGCCGCGAATATCGGTCACATAGGTTCTATGTCTTCCCCTTCGAGCCACCCACGCGGACCAGACTATTTTCTTGATGTCTTCCAACGCCTGCTGCGACATGTGCAAATCTTCCCTAGCGAGCATTCTTCTTTCGTTACTTCCACAATTCCATTATCGCCATCAACCCGCACCCAGTCGCCGGTTTCGATGACGTCGAACGGATCGCGGTCGAGATCGGTCACGGCCGGTGCCCGTGTTACAACCGCGCCCAGCGCGATCTTCGTATTCATCTTGGTGAAAATCATGGCCTTTGGCGCAGCACCTGAAAGCCGCGCCAGATGAAAGTAATGCGACCAGCCCGACGATCCCTTTGCTCCGGGAAAGACCAGAATTTTTCCCGCAAAACTCTGTCCACGCAATTCGTGGCGGGTTTCGATCACCGAACCATCGCGCGGGTTGATACCGCCCCAGCCCGAAATCGTGTCGCGCGTGACCAGGGCCTCGCCTTCGCTGATGCCGCCGACGACTTTGCGCCCCTTGAGGACAATCCTGGAATTGGATGCGTCATCGCTCATGCAAGTCCGCCTTTCCAGGTCCCGCGCACGGCGCCGTCAACGCATTCCTCTACCGAGCCGAACCAGCACTGCGCACCGGTTATGGCAGGCAGATAATGCGCTTGTTTGGCAGAATCCGTCGCCACCACTTTTGTACCCTTCGGCATCTGCCGGGAAATGGCCGGGCAAGTATCGACATAAACGCGGCCACCTGCCCTCTCGATAATATCGGTATAGCCATTGGCATCGGATACAAGTTTCAGAGCTCGTGGCGTGAACACCCAGAGCGCGCTATTGGCAGAAACCTTTCTGCCCTCCAGCGCGCGTGCAATCCGGTCCATTTGTTCCAGGGAATTATGCGGACATCCGAGCATGACAAAATCAAGCTTGCTGTCCTGCGCATTGGAATTCAAGAGCTCGTAGGTGGCGCGCCGTTCCTTTGCACCATAGTGCAAGTCCGCAAATTTCTTTCGCGAGCCGAAAGCCTCCTCAACGGTCCGCGCTTCCGGCGTCGTGCCTGGCACATGAAACATTTCGATCCCGCCCGACGAGGCGCCCGCCGCACCGAAATGTTTGAGCTTGATCATGCTGGGGTTGCGCAGATTGCCCGCGATGACCGGAATATCTTCGCCTACCTCCCCGCCAAGCCAATACCCCAGCATCCCCCAGTCCATCATGTCTTCGACGACGCATTCGACATCCACCATGTGGGTGCCTAAACGGTTTTCCGCCAGATGATATCCCCAATACGGGATACGCCGCGTAATGCTGGCAGCTCCAGTGCTTTCGCGCCCTTCCGTATTGGTGCGCGCGCCTAGCACACCGTTGCAATAAACGACCGCTGAGGATTCCATCCAGGCGCAATGCTCACCCATCACGGGAACATTACCCACCTGGTAGGGCGTGCAGGTGGTTGTCATGGCCACACCACGGCGCCCGAAATATTCCTCCCCCGCCTTCTGCATGTCTGCTGCATCGCCAGTCGCTTCGCGCATTTCCGGCGAGGCCGGATCAATGCCAACAATGAGCTGGCATGAGAAAGCTTCGGTACGTGGTGTCTCCACAACCTCATCGCTGTCAAGATTGAATTCGGAGAAAACCGCATCCATGCTGCGCGCAGCAAAATCCTTCAAGACGGGATTGGCGACAGCCCAGGTGCCGGCAACATTGCCTGTCTCCACAAGACGCTCGGCGCCCAGCGCTTCGCCATAGCGGATCAGCAGATCCATCGCCCTGGCTTTGGCCGCGCCATGAACGCCATCGCGCATCTGCTTTTCGTGATCACTGAGATTCATCGCGAACTTCCCAAGGTGCATCCGTGCGGTCGATGTTGTCGGCAACCCGTTTTTGCAAGGCTGTAATATCAATCTGGTGCACGCTACCCGATCCGGCAATATCCAGAGCATGAGCCGCTGCTGCGCCCATCGCCATGCACGGACCCATAACCCGGACGCTTGATAGGGCTGCAAGGTCTGCATCCATGCAACGCCCCGCAGCAACCAGATTGTCGCATTCTTCCGGCGTCAGTGCGCTAAAGGGAATGTAATGGGCATGGCCCGGCGGGAAACTCTGCCACAAATGCCCATCAGACTTGTCATGCAATTCGACTGGCCATGCCGTGCGGCCGATGGCGTCCGCATGGCGGTGACCCTTGCGCACTTCGTCCAGCGTCAATTGCGAACGGCCCTTGATCCATCGGGTCTGGCGAATGCCCGGCATGCCATAGGCGCGCACGCTCGCCCTGCCAAAGCATTCGGGAAACTGTTCCTTGAGAAACCGGAATGCCCGGTCTGCCTGGTCGCGCCCCTTGAGTGTGCTTTGCGACATGGCGAGGGGCTCAAGGGGTGTTTCCGTGTGGGTCATGTTCAAGGCCGCTATCCCGCGACCGGGAATGATGAAGGAAATCGCTTCCTTGCGCACCAGTCCATACTGGTCGCCGAGGGCCTTCATCCGCGCTGCCATTTCGGGACGTCCGGGATGTTTGGCTTCGTCAACCCCCTCGACGACAATCATCTGCGTTCCGTAAACCGGCGTATTCTCGCTTTCCCGGCATGGCAAGCCGGCAAGCCAGGCCAGCGCCGCATCGCCGGATGCATCCACAAACCCGGTCGCCTCGACAATGACATTGCCATAGCGTGTGACAACTTCAAGCGATCTGATGCGACGTCCGTCGCGCTCCACACGATGCATGGTTGCGCCCAGAAGCGGGATAATACCCGCTTGCTCAACGGCCTTCTCGACCCAGCGGCTCAGGGCAATCTCATCGTAGTAAACAACCGTGGTGATCGGCCCATGCCGGTAGAACAATGCCTTGTCCTGCTTGCCAAGCCCGTCGAGAATCTCGTCGGCTATTCCATGCGTGAACTGAAAACCATGCGTGCCGTTCGAATACAGCCCGCAAAAAGTACCCACGATCGAATTGACCGCCTGACCACCGAGGACCGGAAAACTTTCCACGAGTACGACCCGGCGACCCAGCCTGGCAGCTTCCACGGCGGCCGAAATGCCTGCGGCGCCCGACCCCACGACACAAATATCGCAGCTAATTCTTTGCGAGCTGCCGCCGTCGCGCCGCACCGTACGCGTGCGCGTTTCGGGTGAGCGCTCGCTCTCCGGCTGCACCTGATCGGAATAGGCAACGCCCATGGTGGTCTTCTCCCGAAAGTCTGTTCGCAAATGCTGACCTTTCGACCAGCCTAACCGTACTGGACCCGCGACGGAAGGCCGCCAGGCCAATTCACATTCTGTTCCGGCGCCGCTGTAGCAGTTGGCGAAAATAGCCGCTATGGATTATCAGAGAGAAGAAGCAAAACAATACAATTCGAGGAAACCATGAAGTTCGGACTTTTCGACCATCTGGAGCGCTCCGACGATCGCTCACTGGCAACCCAATATGATGAGCGGATCGAATTCGCCGGCGCTGCCGACGAGGCCGGTTTCTATTGCCTGCACGTTGCCGAACATCACTCCTCGCCGCTCAACATGGTGCCGGTTCCCGGCTTGTGGCTGTCTGCCGTCGCCCGCGCAACCAGGCGCATGCGGATTGGCCCTCTCTGCTATCTTCTGCCGCTATATTCACCACTGCGGCTGATTGAGGAACTCTGCATGCTCGATCACCTGTCGAAAGGCCGGTTGGAGATTGGCATCGGACGCGGCGTGTCGCCATTCGAAATGAAATATCACAATGTCGAGCATGACCAGTCGCGGGAAATCTTTGCCGACGCCTATGCCTGCATCCGAGCCGGTCTGGGCCAGGAAGAGTTCAGCTACAAGGGCCCGCACTACGAATACCATAATGTGCCTCTTCCCTTCGTCCCATTGCAACAGCCAACACCTGCATTCTGGTACGGCTCATCGAACACGACCGGTGCAACCTGGGCAGGCGAACATGGGATGCATTTTGTCGCCAACGGCAGCATCGAACATGCAAAGCCAAATATCGATGCCTACCGCGCCGCGCTCGCAAAACGCGGCAGTGTCGAAAAGGCAAAAGCGGAATTTTCCGGTGGCGGTGTCGTCGGTCAGTTGCGGCATATTGTTTTGGCCGATACCGACGAAGAGGCTGTGGCAATCGCGAAGCCAAGTCTGGAACATCATGCAGCTTCGCTGAACTGGATACGCGAGCGCAACAATTCGGACGCCTTCACCGCCCGTCTCAACGTGCATCGCGACACCAGTTACGAAGGCTGGGCCAAACAGGGCATGGTAATAGCGGGAAATCCCGAAACAGTGACAAAAGAGCTGAAGCGGCAGGCCGAATTCCTCGGCGTAAATTATCTTTGCCTGTACATGTTCTTCGGCCAGATGACCTTGCCGCAAGCACTGCGTTCGCTGGCGCTTTTCCGCACTGAGGTCATGCCAAAGCTCGCCGGCCTCTGATCGCTTCGTAATCCCGCTTGCTCCCTGGAACACGCGGGATTACATGCCACTGAAAATTATTTCCAGTTTATGTTGGACATATCAATATTCAACCCGCGCATTGTACCCGCCTTTACCGTTACATCGTCACGGTGAACAATCACTGCCGGTCCGGGAGCGGTCGGCATGAAATATCCACGCTCCAACGCCATGTCGAAAACCTGCCGGCCGAGCGCCTTGCGCTTGATCGGATCCATCATGGTATCGACAGACGCTGCCAACTTGTTCAATTCCTTATCGCCATGATAATCGGTTTGCGGACGCACATTGTAGATGAAGCGCAGCGTGCCTGTAACATCCGGCATGCCGCCGCCTGGCCAACCGCCGGCGAAAATCTGCAGTTTTCCAGCTGCCTGCTTTTTTCGATAGGCGCCCAGCGTCATCGGCTCCACAGAGGCGCGAATACCAACCTTGCGCAACTGGCCGGCAACGGCTTCGGCAACACTGCGAATGCCTTCGTTGGCGAACGTCGTCACGGTCAAATCAAAACCATTGGGATAACCAGCATCAGATAAAAGCTTCTTCGCGCCCTGCGGATCATAAGCCGGTAAAGGAATAGTATAATCGCAACCGGCCTGATTGCGCCAACACATGGACTCTGGCCGCGCAATGTTTTTCAATTTGCCAATTGCAATATGCGCCAATGCATCGCGATTGATCGACATGAAAATTGCCTTACGCACCCGCACGTCGCTCAATGGCTTCAGGCCAGACCGGCCAGTGGCATTGATTGCAACATACTTGTAATATTGTGCCTGCCCGGCAGTTACGACCACGCCAGGCATATTGTCGAGCGCTTCAACCTGATCAAGAGGGATGTCACGAGGCAGCAGGTCAATCTGACCGGCCAGGAACTCGGCCACGCGTGTGCCCGCCTCGGGAATTTGCCGCAATTCGACCCTGCCAATATTGCTGGGTGGCTTTGTATCTCCGCCATGCCGGTAGTCTGTGTTGCGAACGAGAATTATGCCGCGCGATGAATCAACCTGGAGCGCCCGGTACATGCCCGTACCGATGGGCTTGCGCGAGAAAGCCATCTTGTCTGCGGCCGCGCCATGCGCATGTTTCGGCAATATCACGGTCAAATAGGCAAGCCGCGCCAGATCGTAGGGCGTAGGGCTCTTGGCAGTGATGCGAACCTTGTACGGACCCAGTTTCTCAGCCTTGTCGATCCAGCTCCAGTAGCTCTTAAATCGCAATGGTGTCTTGGGATCGGTCAGCCAACCAATTGTGTACACAACATCATCTGCACTGAATGGTTTGCCATCATGCCATTTTACATCATCGCGCAAATCGAATTCCAAGACTGTGTCGCCGATACGCTTCCATGACTTTGCCAGCAATGGCTTGAATTCACCCTTGTCCTCGTCATAGGCAAGGAGACAGTCATAGACCATCTCGCTTGTGAAAATTGTCTCAGTCTTTGGATCGAGATAATAGCTTATGCCCTGGATGGGATCATTCATTGTCGTGCGCAAGGTATCGCGTGATTTCTGTGCCAGGCATGAAGTGGCGCCGGCCAGCATCAACAAAGTACCGCAAACAACAGCCTTGCCAGTCAGTCCGGACATTTGTACCTCCCTGCAGGAATGTTATCTTGCCGGGCAATTTTAGCGCAGCGGACGCGAAGCACAATCCTTATTGCAAATCGCTATCACGCTTTTGCGTTGCGCAGCGCGATCACCAGGAATTGCATGTCGGCTGGCAGTGGACTTTCAAAAGCAAGTTCCTCGCCTGTCACCGGGTGTTCGAAACCAAGTCGCGCCGCATGCAGCGCCTGCCGGCCGAGACACTCCAATGCCGCGCGAGATTCCTCTGTCAGCAGTTTTGCTTTGGTTTTGAAGCCAGTTCCATAGGTCTTGTCGCCCAGCACGGGATGCCCGAGATGCTCCATATGCAGGCGTATCTGATGCGTCCTGCCGGTTTCCAGCACGCATGACAATAGACTCGCAACGACAAGCCCTTCCATGCCGCCAAATTCTTCCAGCACTTCCCAATGGGTTATTGCTTCGCGGCCGTTGGCCCCGCGCACAATCGCCTGCCGTTCCCTGTTGCGTGAATGCCGGCCGACGGGCGCATCGACCGTGCCCCGCAAGCGCATGGGCTTGCCCCAGACCACTGCGCGATATTCCCGGATCAGATGCAACGTGCGGCCGTGATCGGCGAAAAGCTCAGACAGTCCCTGATGCGCTGCATCACTTTTGGCGACAACCAGCAAGCCTGATGTGTCCTTGTCGAGCCGATGCACGATGCCGGGACGCCGGACGCCGCCAATGCCGGAAAGACTTGCTCCGCAATGGGCTATCAATGCATTGACCAGTGTGCCGGTTTCATGTCCTGCAGCCGGATGCACCACAAGACCTGCCGGTTTGTCGATGACAATGAGATGATCATCCTCATAGACGACATCGAGCGCAATCACCTCGCCAGCTGGAACCGTATCGACCGGCTCGGGCACGATGAGTTCGATCAATTGTCCGGCGCGTATTTTCGTCTTTGCATCGTTGATTACCACGCCATCGACGCGCACTTCTCCCGCACCAATCAGTGCTTGAATGCGCGAGCGCGAAAGAGCCTCGCTGCCGGCAATCGATTGCGCGGCCAGAAACTTGTCCAACCGCTCGCCCGAGGATTCCTCAGGCACCGCAAGAGCGCGGGGACCTGCCACAGGCTGGACAAGTTGTTGCGTTGGCCTGCGGGCAGGCTCTGCCTGTTGCGGACCTTCTTCGTATCTACGCGCGGCCTGAGCGCGGCGCTTGGCATGTTGATTCATGCCCGTCCATAGCACGAACACGGGGTATGCCGGAAACCACAAAGCGTATAAGCGATACCACATGCTATTTTGAGGAGCAGACAATCGTGAAAAGCGGCCGCAGGGCGAAGGTGACGATCATCGGTGGAGGGCCCGCCGGCCTCATGGCCGCCGATGTTCTTTCGGCCGCGGGCCATGAAGTGACCATTTATGATCGCATGCCGTCGCTTGGCCGGAAGTTTCTCCTGGCCGGCCGCGGTGGTCTTAACATCACCCATTCCGAACCCTTTGACGCGTTCATCTCACGTTACGGCAAGGCACAGGCAATGCTTGCACCGGGCCTGCAACAATTTTCACCTGAAGACATGCGCGCCTTTTGCGCGGCGCTCGGTCAGAATACCTTCACCGGATCCAGCGGGCGTGTTTTTCCAGCCAGTTTCAAGACGTCGCCCCTGTTGCGCGCGTGGTTGCGCAGACTGGCCCAACAGGGTGTCGAGGTCAGGTTGCGCCACGCGTTCACAGGTTGGGACGACGCAAACACTGCGGTTTTCTCAACTGGTAGCGGTGAGAGGCTCAGTGTACAGGCAGATGCAACAATCCTGGCTCTGGGTGGCGCTTCGTGGCCACGGCTTGGCTCGGACGGTACATGGACGCAAACACTGAAGCAGCGCAACATCGCAGTAACACCGCTTCGCCCGTCAAACAGCGGCTTTGTTGCTGTGTGGCCGCCCGGATTTGGCGAACGGTTTGCTGGAACGCCGCTCAAGTCCATCGCAATCACAGTGGCAGAGCAAAAATTTCACGGCGAATGCATAGTCACGCAAACCGGCCTGGAAGGCGGTGTAATCTATACGATATCAGCGCAATTGCGCGATGCAATCGAGGCCAACGGCGAAGCGAACATCTCCATCGATTTCAAACCCGGATTGAGCGAAAACACATTGGCTGCTCGGATAGAAGCTACGCCGCGCAAGCAGTCATTGGCAAACAGGCTGCGCAAGGCCGCGCGCCTGCCTCCAGTTACAGTTGCGCTATTGCGAGCGGAAAAACAGGTCACCAGCGCTGACGAACTGGCATCTCTCATCAAGAACTATCCCGTTCGCCTCGTAGGCGCGCAACCAATCGCGCGAGCCATCTCGACCGCTGGAGGATTGAGTTTTGACGAACTCGACCCGAACATGATGGTGAAGAAAATGCCCGGCGTATTTGCTGCAGGTGAAATGCTCGACTGGGAAGCACCAACCGGCGGCTATCTGTTGCAGGCATGTTTCTCAACCGGACTTGCAGCGGCACGCGGCGCGTTGCAATGGCTGGAAACACAAGAGAATCCGGCACAATGATCGGCCAAGCCTGCGCCGTGCTTGCGTGCACAGGCGCACGGATGCAGGATGGAAAGTTCTCGAATATATCGTGGCGGAGCACAGCATGGCGCAAAGTAAATTGGCACTGATCGTGGGCGCAGGTGCAGGTGTGTCTGCATCCATCGCGCGCCTGCTGCACAAGAATGGCTATGATGTCGCGCTTGCCGCCCGCAACACCGACAAGTTGATGTCGCTGGCCGAGGCCACCCATGCGCAAGCCTATCCCTGCGATGCCTCCAATCGCACGTCTGTCGAAAATGTCTTCAAGGCGCTGCCTGCTACGCCAGACGTTGTGATTTACAACCCGTCCTATCGCGTGCGCGGTGCCCTGACGGAGCTCGACCCCGATGAAGTACAAAAAACCCTGCAGATAACTGCCTTTGGCGCATTTCTTGTTGGCCAGCAGGCTGCCATCGGCATGTTGCAGCGTGGCTCTGGCACGATCATTTTCACCGGCGCTTCGGCGGGCGTGAAGGGCTATCCAAAGTCGGCGCCATTCGCGATGGCGAAGTTTGCGTTACGGGGGCTTGCCCAATCCATGGCACGCGAACTGCATCCGCAAAATATCCACATCGGCCATGTGATTATTGATGGCGGTATTCGCTCCGAGCGCCGCCCCGACGAGCCTGGCGCAGACAAAATGCTGGATCCGGACGCGATTGCGCAAAGCTACCTGCACCTGATTGAACAGCCACGCTCATCCTGGAGCTGGGAGATCGAAATTCGCCCCTGGGTGGAGAATTTTTAGGCAAAGTCCCCCTTTTCCCCCGGTTCCGGCCCCGCGAAAGCCCGCTTCCCTTTACTCCCATGTCACAATCGTCTAATTCACACCCGCAATGATGCCCGGCGCAACCATTGCGGTTGCCGCCGGGTTTTTGTTGCCAGGATCATGTTTTCACTGGCGGATAAAATAATGGCCAATGTTGTCGTTGTCGGCGCCCAATGGGGCGACGAAGGTAAGGGCAAGATCGTAGACTGGCTTTCGCTGGAAGCCGATGTCGTTGCCCGCTTTCAGGGAGGCCACAATGCAGGTCACACCCTCGTCATTGATGGCAAGGTCTACAAGCTGTCCCTGCTGCCCTCCGGCATTGTGCGACCGGGCAAATTGTCGGTTATCGGCAACGGTGTTGTCGTGGATCCGCATCACCTTGTGAAAGAAATCGCCGGTCTGCGCAGCCAGGGCGTTCAAGTCAGCCGTGAAAACCTTCGCATTGCCGAAAACGCCCCCTTGATCCTGTCGCTTCATCGCGAGCTGGACGGGATACGCGAGGACGCAGCTTCGAATTCCGGCACAAAAATCGGCACCACGCGGCGCGGCATTGGCCCCGCCTATGAAGACAAGGTGGGACGGCGCGCCATTCGCGTCATGGATCTGGCCGACATGGCAACCCTCGACGCCAAGATCGATCGCCTGCTCACCCATCATAACGCTTTGCGCAGGGGCCTGGGTGTCGACGAAGTCAAGCCGCAGGCAATTCGCGACGAATTGAGCGCTGTTGCAGAGGAAGTTCTGACCTATATGGACCGCACCTGGGCGCTGCTGGAAGATTTGCGGCGCGCCGGCAAGCGCATCCTGTTTGAAGGCGCACAAGGGGCTCTGCTGGACATCGATCATGGCACGTATCCATTCGTGACTTCGTCCAATACCGTTGCCGCCAATGCTGCAACAGGTTCCGGTTTGGGCCCCAAGGCTGCCCAATACGTTCTGGGCATAGCCAAGGCCTACACAACCCGCGTGGGCGAAGGTCCTTTCCCAAGCGAATTGTTTGACGCGACCGGCAAGCTGATCGGCGAAAAGGGCCATGAATTTGGCACTGTCACCGGCCGCGCCCGCCGTTGCGGCTGGTTCGATGCAGTGCTGGTGCGCCAGACAGTCAAAACATCCGGGATTGACGGAATTGCGCTGACAAAACTGGACGTTCTCGACGGTTTCCAAACGCTGAAAGTTTGCACCGGCTACCGGCTCGACGGAGAAGTCCTCGACTACCTCCCCGCAAGCCAGGCAGCACAGGCCAAGGTGGAACCCATATACGAAACAATCGAAGGATGGTCCGGTACAACGCAAGGCGCGCGATCCTGGGCAGATCTACCAGCCGCGGCCATAAAATACGTCCGCCGGATCGAAGAATTAATTGAAGCGCCGGTTGCACTCCTGTCGACCAGCCCGGAACGCGCGGATACAATTCTCGTTCATAATCCATATCAGGACTAAGCAAAGTCTTGTAGAAATTGCCAGGCCGCCACAAAAACAGCAAAGGCTTCCTGTATCCGCCAAATTCCCGTGCCGGTTGCGATGCTTTCACCCAAGCAGAAGAATTGCAATCAAGCAGCGGCTTGACAATATTTTGAAGTAATCGGACTTTTCGTCCTGGAATGGTCAAAACATCACATGGCAGATTATTATCCACTCCTGGCCCGTGCATTGGCGAACGTCTCAAGCGCAACGCCCGAGACCCGCAAGGCTGTATATGACCGTGCCAAGGCCGCCTTGCTTGGACAATTGCAGCGCGCGGACCCGCCTCTGGCTGAAGAGACGATCAACGCCGAACTGGAATCGCTAAATCAGGCCACCGCGCGTCTTGAGCTGGAATATGCTGCTGCCCCTCCATCCGGCACTGAGAGCGTTCCGGCTGCAGCGGAACCCGTCGCCACTCCCGCGCCACCGCCACCGCCGGCAACAATGCGGCCTGAAATTCCCATCATCAAACCACCGCCGCCACGCATTACACCACCACCGCCAGCACCCATCGCGCCGCAGGCAGCTCCGCCCGCGCCATCACCACTCCCGCCGCAAGCTCCCGTAATCCCCTCGCCTGCTGCCAGGACTCAGGACGAACGGGTCGTGGCAAATCCGGCTAAACCCGATAATTCCGCGCCGGCACAGCTTGAACCCTCTCAAACAATTGGGTCAGGTGAGAGCGCCCCTCCCGCCGGGAATGCTAACGCCGAACATCATCGTCCAGCAGTTCCAGAAATCGGCGTTCCGGTAACGCCCCCTGTACCACCGGTGCCGCCATTGCCACCTGTGGCTCGCGCGCCATCAGCACAACGTCCCACCTCGGTGGAAACGCCTCCGCAGGCGCTTTTGGCTACTCGCGAAATGCCCAGCCCCGGCAACCGTCCAGTGGCTCCCGGCGCAGCCGGACCGAGACAGAAAAGCCGTGGCCGCGGCCTCGCAATTGCAAGCTTTCTGGGACTTTTCGTAATAGCTGCAGCTGGACTGGGTTATGTCTCATGGAAGTGGCGGCTTCTGCCCGCCCAGTTCAGCAGCACGACAGCGATCAAACCTTCAAATTCGGGAAAAGCGATTGAACGCGCAGAGGCGCCTGACACGCCCGACAACGAAAACAAGATCGCCGGGCGTGCTGGCGGAGACACGCCGCCCGCAGAACCGGCAACGCCGTCGCCGGGACCGGAAGGCCAGGCAGCGCCAGCTGAACCGGCAGCGCCTGCTGCACCTGAGCGAGCCGAACCAACCCCGGCTCCGGACCCTGCACCGCAAGCTGCCCCTCCGCAACAGGCGGCGGCACCGGCTCCTGCTGCGCCAGCTTCCGGCGCGCAATCCATTCCAATTGCGCAACGTGCGGCGCTCTTGATTCAGGCCCCTACGCCTGACAATCGCAATGCCGTGAAGACCTATACGGGCACAGTTGTCTGGAGTGCTGACAACACGAGCAGTGGTCCAAACCAGCCACCAGCCTTTCGGATAAGCGCACAGGTCACACTACCTGAAGCCAAAATGCGCGTGACCATGACAATCGAAAAAAACACCGTGGCCACCCTGCCTGCCTCGCATACTTTTACCTGGCGCTTCGAACGTGATGAAGGCTCAACCTTTCCGGTCATTTCCGAAGTGGGAATGGTGCTCATGCGCGACGAAGGTGCAGCAGAGGGCGACCCTCTCGCAGGTGTGCCGGCGAAAATCACACCAAATGATTATTTGATGGCTCTGGCTGCTCCGGAGGCATTACTGAAGGCCAATCTCGGTGCTTTGACCAGGCGTGGCTGGTACGATTTGCCCATGAAGATGACCGGCGACCTGCAGGCAAAATTGACGCTTGAAAAAGGCAATCCAGGTCAACGCCTCCTTGCAGAAGCGCTCGAGAAATGGGACCAGAAAGCCCCCTAGGCGCATAGATAAAAAAGGCGTGACAGAAATTCCGTCACGCCCTCAATGATTTAACCCGTCACCGATTTTAACCCGCAACACCGGCCTGATGTCAGGCCCCTGCTGCCGTCAGGGCCGCATGCGGACGCGCTGTTTCGATCGAAGCAACCGAAGCTCTCACCGCTTCCTGAACCTTTTCAAAAGCGCGGACCTCTATCTGCCGTACCCGTTCGCGGGAAATGTCGAATTCGCTCGACAGCTCTTCCAGCGTGATCGGATCATCGGCAAGACGACGTGCCTCGAAGATGCGCCGCTCGCGCGGATTGAGAACAGTCAGCGCTTGTTTGAGAGCCACGTGCCGGTTGTCGGCCTCCTCCTGTTCGGCGAGGATATTCTCCTGACTTGCACTATCGTCCACAAGCCAGTCCTGCCATTCGCTTGTACCTTCGCCATCACCGCGAACCGTGGCGTTGAGTGAAGCATCGCCACCAAGACGGCGATTCATCTCAATGACTTCCTGCTTGTTGACACCAAGACGCTTGGCGATGATCTCGACCTGATCGGGACGCAGATCGCCCTCTTCCAGAGCCGAGATATGGCTTTTGGCCTTGCGCAGGTTGAAGAACAACTTCTTCTGGTTGGCCGTGGTGCCCATTTTCACCAGCGACCACGAGCGCAGGATGTATTCCTGGATCGATGCGCGGATCCACCACATGGCATAGGTCGCCAGCCGGAAGCCTTTTTCCGGCTCGAACCGCTTTACGGCCTGCATCAGGCCTACATTACCTTCAGAAATGACTTCGCCGATCGGCAAACCGTAACCGCGATAGCCCATGGCAATTTTGGCTACTAGCCGCAGATGCGATGTAACGAGCCGGTGGGCTGCTTCGCGATCATCCTGTTCGCGCCAGCGCTTGGCCAGCGTGAATTCCTCTTCCGGCTTCAACATCGGAAACCGGCGGATTTCAGCCAGATAACGATTGAGCCCGCTGTCAGATGCGAGCACTGGAAGCGCTACAGACATTTATCCTCCTCTGGCCCCCTTTTGGGCAGCCATCTGCGGCCGCAAGACGCCAACCGCTGGCAACTATATATGTATGCACGACCATGGCTTAAAGAGGGCGCTCGATAGGAATTATTTTTCAATGAATTCAATATTTTACTTCATATTCGGTATGAATTCCGGCGCCATTGTGCACCTGCCGGGCTGCGTGATATCCCCTTGTGATCGGCCAGGTTAAAACGGGAGAACGCCGTGAAAGCAATTCGTATCCGGACCCATGGAGGCCCAGAAGTGCTGGAATGGGTCGACATCGACCTTCCAAAGCCGGGACCGGGCGAAGTACGCTTGCGCCACACGGCCATCGGGATCAATTTTTCCGACATCAATGTCCGCCGCGGCGGCTTTTACTATCCCGAACCGATGACCATGCCGCTCACGCCTGGCAATGAAGCAGCCGGCGTCGTCGATGCGGTTGGACCGGACGTTACGATTTTCAAACCCGGAGACCGCGCCGGCTATGTGGGCATGCACGGCCCATTCTATCATCACACAGGCGCTTACGCCGAACAGCGCGTGGTTCCCGCAGATCGCCTGGTGAAATTGCCCGATGGCATCACGGACCAGCAAGCGGCAGCCAGCATGCTAAAGGGCATGACAGCAGCAAGCATCGTCGAACACATGTACCCACCCAAGCCCGGTGACACGATTCTCATTCATGCTGCGGCCGCCGGTGTTTCGTTGCTGCTTGTGCAATGGGTGAAACATCTGGGCGCCAAGGTCATAGGTACCGCTGGTTCCAGAGAAAAAGCCGCCATTGCCAAAGCGCACGGCTGTGACGAAGTTATCCTGTATCGCGATGTTGATTTCGTAGAGGAAGTCAAACGCCTGACCGGGAATGGCGTCAGCGCAGTCTATGATGGCGTTGGCAAGGACACATTTGTCAAATCGATGGATTGTGTGAAACCATTTGGCACACTGGTCAATTACGGCAATGCCTCCGGACATGTGCCGCCAATTGATCTTCTATGGTGCGCCGCCAAGGGCTCGCTTAGCGTCTGCCGCCCAGCCGTTTCCTTCCAGATCAGCAAGACTGAAGACCTGCGCCGCAATTGTGCAAATTTCTTCAAGCTTATCGAGGATGGCATTATCAAGATAGAAATCAGCAAGACCTATCCACTGCGTGATGCCGCCCAAGCGCACAAGGACGTGGAAGCAGGACTTGCGACCGGTTCGATGTTGCTCATTCCCTGACTTAGAATGTTAGATGAGCGAATTAAGCTCCCGGACACGCACAGACAGGACCTTCAACAAATAAAGTGCGAAGTCCGGCTGCTCGCGGATCAGCGCCAGAAATTGTCGCTGATCCATCGCGATTGTCTGGGTATCGCTTTTTGCAACAGCGGTCGCGCTTCGCGCTGACCCGTCGATCATCGACATCTCGCCGAAAACATCACCCGGCCAAAGCCTGGCAAGCGATGCGCCTTGCGCCGATATTTCAACCTCGCCAGCACTGACAAGATACATGACCTTGCCGGGATCACCTTCGCCAAATATTTGCTGACCGGCGGTGAATTTCACGTTCGCGCCGCCGGCGAGTTCGAAAGCTGCGGCATCGAAATCAAATGCATTCATCAGCGTTTCCCTTTGGTGTTTCACCTCATCTGTTGCTAACGGCAAGGCGCCGCGCCAAGACAGACTAACAGGACAATCGTCAAACCAAAACCGGGCCTGGCTGCGATAGGCAGCTAACCCGGCTTCGAGAGTTACCAAACACCGATGTCTTTCAATTGGGTACAGTGCGCGGCACTATCTGCTTTGTGTTGGGCCACTGCACCTGCCAGCCGAAACGAATATCCATTGACTGCTGCGGCTTAAGACTAAATGCCCAGGCTATTACACCACGCTTGCCATCTACCTTGTCTTCCTGGGCTTTTGTATTGCTCTGCAGGGCACTGACAACAATCTCCGCATTCTCCGACACCGGCATGCGATCGAGAATGCGCACGTTCACCGGGAAGCCATGCAGGTTTGTCACACTGGTGGTGAAATCGCTCACCTCTGTCCTGTTGTTTCCGATCCAGCCCGGACCTTTCTGCGATTTGGCAACCGGGACGCGCTTGATCTTGATCCGGTCGTCGGCGCCGAACCCGAGCGTCACCTTGTCGCCGGGAGCCACAAGTCCAAAATTGCCGCGGCCTGCGTAAACACCATCGCGATGAAGATTGACCTGCCCTGGCAAGAGTGGCGCCTCATCCTTGTTGACGAAGACCGCTTCGAGATAGGCTGTTGTATCAAGCGCCGGTGCTGCTCTCACCAAAATCTCCGGTACAATCTTGCTGGTCGCCAGAAGGAATACACGCGCCGACCCATCTGCCTTCAATTCCACCGCTCCGGCAACGCGGAACCTAGCTTCATAAGGACCTGCATCGATGATTGCTTCCGGCTCAGCCGCTGGTTTTGCCAAGGTTTTTCGCGCCATGTAGTTCCTGCCAAGGGCAATCCCGGCATCAGCTTTATCCCGTGAGCGCTGCATCATTTCGCCACGCAGATTCGATGTTGCCGGCGCCGGAGCAACCGGGGGCGGTGGCGAATAAAAATCAAGAACTTGCGCCAGCAAATCCGGCGCCTGCGTGCCGCGCTGGGAGCGAACTGTCGATACATTCAAAATGACGTCGGACCAATCCTCGCCGGTACGCTGGGTAATCGATGCGCGCCGGATCAATTCGAGCGATGGCGTCCCATTTTTTCCGCTGCTTTCCAGACGGGCATCATAAACCGGCTGCCAGCGCGCGCCGGAAACCCGGTAAGTCAATGTCATTTGCAACTTGCCCGCACCGCGAGCATCCACATCGACCCGGACCATACGCGAAGGCTGCGATCCGCTCACATTGCCGCGGTTTGAGGCTTGCAGCGTCTGTATCTCCTGCTGGACATTGCGGAGACGGATCTGCACTGCCTGTATTTCCTCGGCTACCTTCGCCAGCCCCTCGCCCACAGCATTCCAAGCCTTGCTCCAGTCGCCCACATTCAGCGGGGCAGTCTTGTCTCCCAGTTTCTCGGGGCTTGCCTGGGAATAACGTTCGATCATCTGCTTTTTCGCCTGCAGCCCACGCATGTTCTCTCGCAACAAATTGCGCTCGTTGACGAGCGTACGCAGTTTGTCAGCGAGGGAAGAAGGAACTGCCGGTGCTTCAGCCGGTACGATGCTGCTCA
Organism: uncultured Alphaproteobacteria bacterium; assembly: GCA_963700795.1. GTDB lineage: Bacteria > Pseudomonadota > Alphaproteobacteria > Rhizobiales > Beijerinckiaceae > Terripilifer. Next base: position 259,563 of record CAVOYX010000004.1, read on the forward strand.
CGACAGACCCGATGGCGACTTCGCTATCGGCGCCGGCCTGAATGCGCAGGGAATTGGGATCAAGTTGAACAGGAAGGCCCTTGAAAATTACGGACGTTGAACCCGCTGGAAGATCGACAGCGGCAACACGGCTGACCTGGGCAGCGTCCGGGAATACGGTCACTTCCGCTATGCGCGAAGCTGCCTGGATCTCTGCGGCCAATGCCGGCCAGTTGGTTGCCAATGTCGCTAGCGAAAGACTACCGGCGATCAAGGCAGCGCGTCGTCCGAACGAATGCCTGCAAAATATGGAAATCGCAGATGGGGAAGTGGATATGGCAGGCATAGGTCCTCCTTTTTCTGAACAAGGCAACATAACGGATGATGTGCTCGCGCCATAGCGCCGGTCAATTGCGGTCACAGCGTGGCCGTTGGACGGCGCAATCGGGTAATTTCTGGTAATTTGCCCGCGCCGGGCGTCATGAGCAGGATGCGTCTGCGTATAAAATCAGATACAGCTTCGCGTGCCCCGTGACAGAAGCTGCGAACCGGAATCCCTCTTGATGTTCAACCGATTGTTCGCTTCGCTCTGGAATAACCCTTGGCTGCTGCTGTTCCTGTGTCTCACCTTCTGGGCCAGCAATGTCGTGGCTGCGCGACTGGCCGTTGGCGAAGCCTCTCCCATGCTGTTAGGCTGCATGCGCTGGTTCGTTGCCAGCGCGATCATGTTGCCCTTCGTCTGGCGGAGCGTGGCCAGCCACAGCGCGATGATCGGCAAGCACTGGGCATATCTGCTTTTCATTTCCTGCTCTGGTTTTGCATTCTACAGCTGCCTGTTCTATGCCGCAGGAAATTTTACCAGCGGAGTCAATATCTCCACACTGGTTGCAACCGTCCCCGTATTTACCATCGTGATCGCCTGGATCTTCCTGCGCATCCCTGTCGGACCCCTGGTCATCGCGGGGGTGATCCTGACCGTACTGGGCGCTATAACTGTGGCAACGCGCGGCGATTTTGCAGTGTTGCGCAATTTCGATTTCAACATCGGCGATATCATGATGATTTGCGCTTCGGTGTTGCATGCATCTTTCACTGTGGGACTACGCAAGCGCCCGCCGTTTCCGCCCATGGTCTTTTTCACAATTCTTGCAATGATCGCACTTGTGATTTCCCTGCCGCCACTTTTTGCGGAAATGGCTTTGGGAAAATTTTTCTGGCCTTCATGGAAAGGCGTCCTGATACTGATGTATGTCGGCACCTTCCCGACGATTATTTCCCAATCCTTCTACATGCGTTCCATTGAATTGATCGGCCCCCACAGAACAGCTGTCTTTTACAACACGGTTCCCATACTCGGCGCGGCCATGTCGGTTCTGTTTCTGGGTGAAACATTCGCCACTTTTCATGCAGCCGCCTTTGCACTCGTTCTCTGCGGCATCGCCCTTGCGGAATATTGGCGGGCCCGCCAGTGATTAAAAGCCAGTCCTTTCCAGCGCGGTCGATTGCACGCATCAGCACAAATCCATGGATTTTGCTGGTGCTGACCATGCTGATGTGGGGCGCCAACGGCCCGGTTATCCGTGCAGCAGTGGGCGAAATATCGCCGATGGTGATTGTCACACTGCGCTGGTTGCTGGTTGGGTTCGTCATTCTGACATTCCTGCCTCGCGGTTTTGCCCAGGACTGGCAGAAAATGCGCCGCAAACCGTTTCTTCTGATCGTGATGATCTGTCTGATGACCGCATCCAACGTCATGGTTTTTTCGGCTGCAAAGTTCACAACTGCGATCAACCTGTCGATCATGCCGGGCGCGACGCCCGTGATCGTGCTTGTTGGCGCCCGCCTCGCATTCGGCGCCAGAATCGGAATTGTTCGTGGGCTGGGAGCCATGCTCTCAATCGTCGGTATTCTCTATCTTGCAACGCGCGGCGACCTCACGACGATCCGCAGCTTGCGGTTCAACGCTGGCGACCTGATGATGCTCGCCTCTGTCTCGCTCTATGGCGCCTATGTACTGCTGCTCCGTTTCAAGCCAGATATCTCAAATTACTCCCTATTTTGCATGATCGCCATCGGGGCTTTCTTCGTATCCTTGCCGATGTTTGCATGGGAGTATTCCATTGGCCAGATGATCTGGCCAACATGGAAGGGCTTTATCGCCCTGCTCTATGTAGCTTTTTTTACAAGCATGCTCGGCCACATCATGTTCATGCGCGCAGTGGAACTGGTCGGACCCGGACGTGCTGCACAATTCCAGAATCTGGCGCCTATCATTGGCTCAATCCTTTCGGTAATTTTCCTGGGCGAATATTTTGCGTCCTATCACGGCGTGGCGCTGGCCTTCGTTATCGGGGGTATCTGGCTGGCTGAACGTTTTGCTCCCAAAGGCTAGGCAGCGTCACTGACACGCATTAATCTGCATGGAGGGAGAACGACATGCAGAACGCTTATGCAGGAAACAACATCACCGGCTCCAGCGGCGTGATTGCCGTCGACAAGGTCGGCAACGCCATCCGCTTTCTCGATCCCCTCACATTGCGCGAAACATCGAGCTTTCCGGGGCCCGAAAAATGCGTCCATGAGCTGGCCATAAGCCATGACCGCAAAAGCGCCTTTGTGCCGCTCTATGGCGATGGGATTTACGGCGCCAACAAGAACCCCAATAACAAGATCCTTGCAATCGACCTGAATGCGCGAAGCATTTCGCAGGTCATGGATCTTGGCGACATCCTTGCGCCACACGGCATGGCGGCCGCGCCAGACAATATGCTCTGGGTGGTTTGCGACATTCCAGACCTGCTGGTGGGCATCGACATTTCGACCGGACAAATCGCCGGCCGCTACCAATGCCCCGGCAAAGGCGCGCACCAGATGGCGTTCTCGCCAGATTGGAGCACCATCTATGTGTCCCACAAAGAAGGCCCCGTCGGCATCTTCGATGTGACAGCCCGCAAATTTAGCGGAGAACTGAAAGTATCTGATGCGGCGCGCGGAAGCGGCAATGGCAGCGGCAGTGAAGGCATCATGCCTTCACCCGATGGCAAGCATGTCTTGCTGGTCGACAATACCCGCAACGACCTGATGGTCTTTGCTGCACAGACCCATGAGCTGCTGGACCGCATCACGCTCGAGGGAAATATTTTTTCAAATCCAAAGCGCTCGCGTCTGGCGAAAGTCCTGTTTTCACCTGATGCAAAAACCATTGCAGTGACAGCTTATGCGGCAGGTCTTGCCTGGCTGCTGGATGCGACAGACCTGCGCAAACAAACTGCAATCAATGTCGCCAAGGGTCCACAGGGCATGGCCTTTTCGCCGGACGGGGACACCCTTGTCGTCTCCAGCCACGATAGCGGATTGCTCACCAGGATTAATCTGAAGGCTGGAAAAGCAACTGCCGCCTGTGACGGCGGCAGCGGCATTGAAGTGTTGTGCTGGTACTAGAACCCGCGCTCAGAATTGCAGCGACTTGACCTGCTGGACACCGTCTATCTGACCGATAGCTGCCAGGACTTTCTCCGGCACGCCTTCGTCTACAGCCACAAGGGCAATTGCCGAACCTCCAGGTGCATCGCGCCCGAGCGCAAATGTGGCGATGTTGGTGCCGCTATTGCCAAGCGCTCCGGCAAACTTGCCGATGAAGCCAGGCTTGTCAGCATTGGTGACGTAAATCATCGATGGCGCGAATTCAGCGTCGACCTTGATTCCCTTGATGGCGACAATGCGCGGCTTGCCGTCATGGAACACAGTGCCGGCAACCGAACGAACCTGACGCTCCGTTTCCACGGTAATGGTGATAAGCGATTCATAATCGCTCTCCGCTGCCCGGGTGATTTCGTCGATAACAATGCCCCGTTCCTTGGCAACGATCGGTGCGGACACAACATTCACATCCGCCAGCATCGGTCGCAGAAAACCTGCAATGGCAGCAGCCGTGAGCGCCTTTACTTTCAGGTCGGCAACTTGTCCTTCGTAGGCAATCGTTACTTTCTTGACGCCTGTTTCCGTGAGCTGCCCTGCAAAGGAGCCGAGCTTTTCGGCAAGGGCGATAAACGGCTTGAGGCGCGGCGCTTCTTCCGCAGTGATCGAGGGAAAGTTGATCGCATTCGAGATCGCTCCACGCACCAGGTAATCCGACATCTGTTCGGCAACCTGCAGCGCGACATTCTCTTGAGCTTCAGAGGTGGACGCACCCAGATGAGGCGTGCAAACGACATTGGGATGACCGAACAGCGGATTATTGACAGCCGGCTCTTCGGAGAACACGTCAAATGCGCCGCCTGCAACCTGTCCGGATTCAATAGCTGCACGCATGGCGGCCTCGTCCACCAACTCACCGCGGGCACAATTGATAATGCGCACGCCTTTTTTGGTTTTGGCCAAATTCTGCACCGACATGATGCCCTTGGTCTGCGGCGTCAATGGCGTATGCAGCGTAATGAAATCCGCACGCGCCAAAAGCTGGTCGAGTTCCACCTTTTCAACGCCAAGGTCTATCGCGCGCTCAGGGCTCAGGAATGGATCGAATGCAATGACGCGCATCCGCAACCCAACGGCGCGGTCAGCAACGATGGAACCAATATTTCCGCAACCGATGATGCCGAGCGTCTTGCCGGTAATTTCGACGCCCATGAAGCGGTTCTTTTCCCATTTGCCGGCCTGTGTGGAAGCATCGGCCTGGGGTATTTCACGCGCTATCGCGAACATCATGGCAATCGCGTGTTCCGCGGTTGTGATGGAATTGCCGAAAGGCGTGTTCATGACGATAATGCCGCGGCCGGTAGCAGCAGGAATATCGACGTTATCGACACCAATACCCGCACGTCCGATCACTTTGAGATTGCTTGCCGATTCCAGCAGCTTCGCAGTGACTTTTGTGGCGGAGCGAATGGCCAGACCGTCATAATTGCCGATGATTTCGGCGAGCTTTTCCTTGTCTTTGCCAAGATTTGGCTGAAAGTCGACGTCCAGTCCGCGATCACGGAAAATTTGAACTGCAGCTTCGGAAAGTGCGTCAGATATGAGTACGCGAGGAGCCATGATGCATGTCCTTTGCAGATAAGTCAGGCTGAAGTTTCGGAAATGTTGGATGTGGCGGCGCGCTCCAGCGCACCGCCTTCAATCGGTCGAAGACTCACGCAGATTTTGCCAGGGCAGCCTTTGCGTTGGCGAAGGCCCAGTCGAGCCATTCCGTCAATGCGCTGACATCTGCGGCTTCCACTGTGGCCCCGCACCAGATGCGCAAACCCGGAGGCGCATCACGGTAACCATCGATGTCATAGCCGGCACCTTGAGCTTCTATCGCTGCCACAAGACCCTTTACGAAAGCGGCTTGCGCTTTTTCATCCAGTGCCGCGATCGCGGGATCCACGATTTTCAAACACACACTGGTGTTTGAACGGATGCTCGGCGACGAGGCCAGAAAATCAACCCAGTCCGTGCGCCGCACCCAATTGGCAATCGTGGCAAGATTTGTATCTGCACGGCCGATCAATGCGCCCAGTCCGCCAATCGACTTGGCCCACTCCAGCGCATCGATATAGTCTTCGACACAGAGCATGGACGGCGTGTTGATCGTATCGCCGACAAATATGCCTTCAATCAGTTTGCCATTGTTCGTGAGCCGGAAGATCTTCGGCATTGGCCAAGGCGGCGTATAACTTGTGAGCCGCTCCACAGCACGCGGGCTGAGGATCAGCATGCCGTGAGCTGCCTCGCCTCCAAGCACCTTCTGCCAGGAGAAGGTGACCACATCGAGTTTGGAAAAATCCAGCTGTTGCGCAAAACAGGCAGACGTCGCGTCGCAAATCGTCAGGCCGCCCCGGTTTGCGGGGATCCAGTCTGCATTGGGTACGCGCACGCCAGACGTCGTGCCATTCCAGGTAAAGACGACATCGTTGTCGAAATTTACGCTCGCAAGATCCGGCAAATCGCCATACTCGGCCTTCAGTGAGCGCGCATTTTCCAGCTTCAGCTGTTTTGCAATATCTGTGACCCATCCCTGGCCAAAGCTCTCCCAGGAAAGCATGTCCACGCCGCGCGGCCCGAGCAAAGACCAGAGCGCCATTTCGACTGCGCCGGTATCTGATGCCGGAACGATGCCGATGCGGTAATCGGCGGGCACCTGCAGCACTTCGCGCGTCATGTCGATTGCACGCTGCAGTTTCACCTTGCCAGCCTTGGCACGGTGCGAACGGCCCAGTGGCGCATCGCTCAGATTTTGAAGGGACCAGCCGGGGCGCTTGGCGCAAGGCCCGGAAGAGAAGTTAGGATTTGCCGGCTTCGAGCCGGGCATAGCAACTGCGGTCATCATATTCCATCCTTTCAGATGGCAGCCTCTCGTTGGGGAGAGGTGTCCCGCCGCCGCAGATATGGGTTTTGCCGCCTCACGTCAAGCCGCATCTGGCGGCTGCGGCATTAGCACGCGCTCCTGGATTTACCTCGTAAGCAGCACTGACCCAAAAAATACAAACGGCGAGCCGAGGCCCGCCGTTTGCTGTCCTGAGGATGAAACGTGTGTCTAGTCGATTGCGTAGCGGAAGCCCATGCGGAAGTCGTGTGACGAATTGGCGGCTGACGCATTACCCCATTTGCCCATGTTCAAATAGCGGTAACCAAAGTCGAGTTTGGCATTGGGACTGATATCGACCGCAAAGCCAGCCATGAGCGCAAAGGCGAAATTGAATTTTGTCTGGCTGATGCGGCGCGATGGATCCTGTGCACCAAAATTGATCCCGGGATCGGCAACCGGATTACCGAACTGATCCAACCAGATGATCGGATAGCCAGTCGGAAGAGCAAGTGTCGGCCGATACGGCGTGCCGTTGGACATATCGCGCCAATCTGAGTTGCCGTTAATCCGGCCATAAGCAACGCCAATACCCGCGCCAACATAGGGCGTCACGCCGGACCAGCTTCCCAGGTCCAGATAACCGTTGGCCAGCAAAGCACCCCGTTGCAGTTTCGATTGCTCAACGGAACGGCACTGATTGTTGACCGCGTAGATACCAACCGGTGTGCCGCTCGGAATTGCATTGAGCCCGCGAATTTCTATCGGACAGGCAAACTCCGGAGATACGCGTGTTGTTTTCTCGGTCGCGCGCCAATCAAGTGTCATGTCGGTGCGAAACCAGCTATTGAGTTTGTAGCCAAAACCGACAGTCGCGCCGAGTATATTTTTCGTGCTGATATTCCCGAATGTTGCGTCGGCAAACAGCGAAGGCGCCTTGTCACGCGTCCAGCTGACATCGCCGCGCAGATACCATCCCGTTCCGAACTCCTGACGCTTTTCACCATAAACAACCGGTGGAGCATCAGAACCGAAGAGATCTGCAGCAATTGCGCCTGATACCGTGCATGCAAGCATTGCACTTGCGACAGCCACTTTAATTCGCGCCATTCTCGACATCTTTGATTCCCCGACAGCCATCTGACACGCAGACGAAATTGACTCTGGAATCAATCTGCCATCGATTGATTAATGTGCGCTTAACCATGACTTGAATTAAAAATTGACAAGGATTTTTTTGCATCAGGCAACATGAAAAAAGCGCGGCCCGAGAGCCGCGCTTTCAACATTATCAAGCTAACTGATCAGTACTTGCGAACGATCGGTGCGGGTACAGGCGCATATGCCGGTCCAGAATCCGAGAGCATCCAGCGCAGGCCAACACGCAGATCATGCGAGCCGGAACGGGCCATTTCAAGCCGGTTCGTGCAGGCCTGCAGACCAGGACCGAAGGCGTTACAGTCAGGAACTGCAGAACGAACCTTGCCAACATTAAGATAGCGATATCCCAGTTCCAGCTTCAGGCGGGCATTCACGTCATACGAGAAACCGGCCATCAGCGCCCAGGCAAGGCTGGTCGTGTTGGACACGCGATAATTGCCGCTTGTCACCGATGAAGCAGGAGATCCAGGACCGGCATAGAGGTTCTGGTAACCGTTGTCGGTCAGGCCGGAAATGCGAGAGCGCGCAACACCGACGCCAGCGCCTACGAAAGGCGTGAAACCATGCCATGTGCCAAGATCAAAATAACCATTGGCAAGCAGCACCATCGTGGAGAGATTGCCGCGATAGAAATTGCGCAACACATAATTGGCTGTGTTGGGCGCTGCAACGCCGTCGTTCCATGTGAGCTGGTCCTGCGACGAGAACGTCGAGGTGCGATACTCACCTGTCACATCGGCACGGAACCAGTTGTTGAATTTGTAACCCCAGCCAAACCCGACGAAAGGCGCGCCACTGACCATGGCAGGCAAAATCTGATAATCTGTCGGAACAAAACCGACTGCACCCTGGGTCATCGGATCGGGCACATTGCGAAGCTTGACGCTGCGATCAATGCCGATGCCAACATCGCCACGGATGTACCAACCCGAAAAATCGCCTTCGACAACCGGTGCCGGACCTTCGACTGGCGGGGCTGGTGGAAGCAGGTCAGCTGCATTTGAAACGCCTGTTGCGCCAAATGCCACTGCGCTGGCCAACAAGAGGGCCTTAAATCTGCCCATGATAAATTCCCTTCGTTATGACGGGCATCAACCTGCCCACGCGAATGCCTACGAAGGGACCTTGCCGCAAAACCATTAATAACGATTTAACCCTAAGATTTAAGGTTATCGGAGCTTAAACCAATTGAAATTCAACACGAAGGGCCGCACGTAAAGAGCGGCCCCATGATGCAATACCTGGAAAATTATTCTGCAGCTATGGCTTGCACACGGCCATTGATCGCATCGCATATCATGTCGACGACTGACTCGACCTGATGCAGATCATCGCCTTCGCCCATCACCCGAATGACAGGCTCGGTACCGGAGGGACGAATAACCAGCCGGCCACCTTTACCAAGGCGCTTTTCGCCCTCGGCAATAGCACGTGCAACGATATCCTGACCCAGTGGATCGCCGCCCGCGATGCGAACATTCTTCAAAACCTGGGGCAAGGGGGTAAACCGCTGACAGATTTCACTGACCGGGCGGTCCAGCTTGCGTACCACAGCCAGCACCTGAAGGGCTGCAACAAGTCCGTCTCCAGTTGTGGAGAAATCCGACAAGATCATATGGCCGGATTGTTCGCCGCCGACATTATAACCGTGCTCGCGCATGTGCTCCAGCACATAGCGATCACCTACAGCGGTGCGAACGAGCGAAAGGCCCAAAGATTCGAGATAGCGTTCCAGACCCAGGTTGGACATGATGGTAGCAACCACGCCGGGGCGAGAAAGCTGGCCAGTCTCGTGCCAATCCTGTGCGATCACAGCCATCAGCTGATCGCCATCGATTTTCTGTCCGTTTTCGTCGACCATCAAGAGACGGTCTGCGTCACCATCCAGCGCAATGCCAATATCGGCGCGCACTTCGCGAACCTTGCGCACCAACGCGTCGGGCGCCGTCGATCCAACATCCTTGTTTATATTCATGCCATCCGGGTCGACCCCGATGGAGAATACTTCTGCACCAAGCTCCCAAAGCGCTTCCGGCGCAACACGATAGGCTGCGCCATTTGCACAATCGATCACGATGCGCAGACCATCCAGAGACATGCTGCGTGGCAACGTCCGCTTGGCGAATTCGACATATCTTGCGCGCACGTCATCAATACGCTTGGCGCGGCCGAGATCGCGCGACTTGGCCAGCTTCGGCACCAGGTTCGAATCCATAAGGATTTCTATTTCGCGCTCAATGTCATCGGACAGCTTGAAGCCGTCCGGCGCGAATAATTTGATACCGTTGTCCTCGAATGAATTATGAGAGGCAGAAATCATCACACCAATGTCGCAACGCATCGAACGGGTGAGCATGGCAACTGCAGGGGTCGGCACTGGCCCCAGGAGCAATACGTCCATGCCAACGGACGTGAAACCGGCCACCAGGGCGTTTTCAATCATGTAACCGGACAGGCGCGTGTCTTTTCCAATCACGACCCGGTGCCGGTGCTCACCACGGGTAAACATCAGTCCGGCAGCTTGTCCCAGTCGCATGGCAAGGTCCGGCGTGATTGAAACATTGGCTCGACCCCGAACACCATCAGTCCCGAAATATTTGCGCGACATGAATTTTTTCCCAAATCCTGCTGTGCGATACCGACCAGCGAAGCAACCCGTTCCCAGCAAGAATACGTCCTGCAAACCGGCCCACCCGGTCCGGGCCGCTAACTCAGAACCGTCGAAAACAAGAAGTTACCTCTTAAATCGCTCCGCTGCACTGCGATAGCCTGACGTGAAACTTATACTCTCAAACACGGTCGATGGCTCTCAAAAATCATAAATGATCTTAACGCCATTCCGATTACGGTCACGAACAAGCTGTCTAGACTGATTCGTCAGAAGGGGCAATTAAAGCAATGAAAATAACGATTTACCACAACCCTAACTGCGGCACTTCGCGTACGGTCATGGGGATGATTCGCGATGCCGAAATCGAACCCGAAGTGATCGAATATCTCAAGACACCACCCAGCCGGCAGGATATGGTCAAGCTGCTGAAGGACATGGAGATGACGCCGCGGCAGATCCTGCGCCGCAAGGGCACTTTGTTTGATGAACTTGGCCTCGACAATGAACAGTTGAGCGACGATGCGTTGCTTGACGCCCTCGGCGAACATCCCATTCTGATGGAAAGGCCGGTTGTCGTCTCACCCAAAGGCACAAGGGTTTGCCGTCCGGCCGATCTGGTAAAGGACCTGCTGCCCGGCTAGGGTCGGTCGATTACACGGGAGGCCCGGGAGCCATACGAATGCCAGCAGCACATTTGCACGAGCAATTCATCCATCCCTATGCACAGATGGATATTGGCACGCTCCTTCGGGATCGGGCGAGCGTATGGGGCGACAAGCCATTCCTGATCTGGGCTCCCTTCGAAGACCAGAATGCCGACATTTGGAGCTGGGCACGATTTGAGCATGATATCGCCCGGCTCGCCGGCGGTCTGAAAGCACGCGGGGTACGCGAGGGAGACCGCGTGCTGGTGCTGTTCGACAATTGCCCCGAGACTTTTCTCGCCCGCTTTGCACTTGCCTGGATCGGCGCGGTAGCCGTTTTGCCCAATTCCGTATTGACCGGGCCGGAAGTTGCTCACACCGTCGAGATCACAGGCGCTCGCGCAGCCATAACCCAGCCAAAACTTGCTGCCCGCCTGCGAGAACATTGTCCGTCACTGGAATGGATCGCCATCACCCAGACCGACGCAGGTGATACGCCGCAACCAGGCACCGCTCCTTCACCATCGGAAAGTTTCAACGCGCTCTACGCCAGCGAACCCGCCGCGCCGCGCGCCGCCGATCCCAATACCCCCGCCCTGATCCTGTTCACCACGGGCACCACGTCGCGGCCAAAAGCAGTTCTGTGGACCCATGGCAACGTACTTTGGGGCGGCCAGATGAGCGCCATGCATCAGGCAGTTCGCGCCGAAGATGTGTATCAGGTGTTCCTGCCCGTCTATCACGTGGTTGGATTTTCCTGGGCTTTTCTGTCTGCCCTGTGGGCGGGCGCAAGCGTCGTGTTGCAACCGAGATTTTCCGGTAGCCGTTTCTGGCCGGTAGCATTGCAGCATAAATGCACACTCAGCGCCCAGGTACACTTTACCGCAGGCGTTCTGGCGCAGCAGGAAATTCCCAAACATCATTTCCGCCAGTTCGAGACAGGGATCTTCATGCCCTCGCTCGCCAAAATATTCGGCGTTCGTGAAGTCAGCGGCTGGGGCATGACTGAAATGGTATCGCAGCCCATCACCGGTGATCCCTGGGCGGCGCAAGTCGACAAATCCATCGGACGTCCGGCTCCCGGATATGGCGTGATTGTCGAAGACGATAACCGCAAGCCCGTACAGCCCGGGGAGACGGGGCATCTGAAAATCCTGGGACGCAGAGGCCTTTCAATCTTCCGCGAATATTACGGCAACGAGAAAGCCACGAGCAACTCGTTCGACGAACGTGGTTTTTTCGACCCGGGCGATCGCGTCATCCTGCGGGAAAATGGCTGGATCGAATTTGGCGACAGAACAAAAGATGTAATGAAGGTCGGTGGCGAAGGCGTATCAGGCTCGGAAGTTGAAGCCGCGGTCAGGGCAGCTGGCGGTGTCAGGGACGCGGCCGTTGTCGGTCGCAACGACAAGACCTGGGGCGAGGTCCCGATCGCTTTCGTGGAACTTGTGGATGCAAGCGCTGATCGCGAAGCAGTAAAGGCGACCATATTGGCCCATTGCCAGAAGACACTGGCAAAGTTCAAACAACCCAGGGAAATTATCATTCTGGACGAATTGCCGCGTGTAGGCTTCGGCAAGCTTGCCAAGGTGAAGATTCGCGAAATGGCCGAAGCGCTGGCGCAAGAATCCGAAGAAGCGTCCGGCAAGTCTTGAACCGGGCGCTCACGCCTCGAAGATGAAACGCATCCCACCGCAGAATGAATGACACGATCGCCAAATACATCGCGTGCCGGATCGTAAAACCTGTCGCCGGAACAATCACCGGGAATGATAACGCGTTACATTGCTAAACATTGGAACCGGCCATGCCCAAAAGCGACAAATCCCCAATCGCATTCTATTTCGACATCTTTTCGCCGTTCGGCTATCTCGCCTCGACGCAAATCGAGAAAATTGCTGCCCGGCACGGCCGTACCGTTGACTGGCGTCCCGTACTTGTCGGCATCACGGTTCTTAAAGTGATGGGGATGAAACCCCTGATTTCCTATCCACTGAAAGGCCCGTATCTCCAGCACGACATGGATCGTTACGCCCAACTCTACGATGTCCCATTCAATCGCCACGGGCTGAGCGGGCATAATTCGCTAAATGCCATGCGCGCATTCGTCTGGTTGAAACAGCAGGAACCGCGAATGGCGATTGATTTTGCCAAGGCAATGTATGCGCGGCTCTGGATCGAGGGTAAGGACATAACACCGGCGGAAGCCTGCGCCGAAGAAGCTCGCGACCTGGGACTGGATGCCGATGCCATGCTTGCAGCCATCGCCAGCGACGAAATCAAACAGGCACTGATCCGTGAGGTGGATGAAGCAATCGCCAACGGCGTCTTCGGCGTTCCGTACTTCATCGCAGATGGCGAAGGTTTCTTCGGCAACGACCACATCTGGATGATGGAGCACTGGCTCAAACATGGAAGCTGGCGAACAGGCTAAAAATCTATTTGCGGCCCATCGTTTGCAGCGCTTCCAGCATTGTTTCCAGCGCCTTTGCCGCAAAGGCGCGCATGTTGGCTTGCCTGTCATCGCTGCCGGTTTCGATGGTCAGCACGATATTATATGGGCCACACACTGCTATACACGCATGCCCTGCCGCATCGCCGTAGCGGTTGCCCTTGGGGCCTGTAGCGCCGCTCTCGGCAATTACCCAGGTCGATCCCAACCTGTCGAGCGTCTCCTCCGCCAGAAGAATTGCATAATCTTCTGTCGAGGCTCTCATGCCTTCCATATCGGCAGGTGTAATGCCCATCAGTCCCTGGCGCGCATTCATTGTGTAAACAACAGCACCGCCGAGGTAATAGGCCGAGGCGCCGGGGACCGACAAAAGAGCAGCTGAAATCAACCCGCCGGCGGAAGATTCCGCAATCGCTATTGTTTCTTTTCTGGCGATGAGCAGTTCGGCGATTTTTTCGGCAGTGCTGGTAAGTGATTGCATTTTTTTGTCCATCCGTAACGGGCCTGCGCATTATGCCGCAGAAATTGAGGCAGGGGAATTTTTCACCCGTTAAATTTACTCCGCGCTAAATCCCTTTCGTTTCAGCCGGACAATCGCCAGATCCAGCGCTTGCAGGAAAGCTGAGCGGTCACGTGCCGAAAACGGTCTGGGACCTCCAGTGACAGAACCCTGCTCACGTAGATCCTGCATGAGGTTCCGGGTCGCCAGCGTCATGCCAATCGAACTCTCCGAGAATGGCTTGCCATTGGGCGCCAGCACATCCGCACCGGCCTTGACCGCCCGCGCTGCCAGCGGCACGTCCGCTGTCACGACAATGGATCCGGGAGCCACGCGCTCGGCTATCCAGTCGTCGGCTGCATCTGGCTTGTCGTCGACAAGAATGCGCTCGATCAGCGGGTCACGCGGTACATTGATGAAGGCATTGGCCACGATTATGACGCGCAACCCGTGCCGCCCGGCGACTTTATAGATTTCGTCCTTCACTGGACAGGCGTCGGCATCGACATAGATCAGCATGGACTTGGGTGAATCGGCCATCGCCGAGCCATCGCACAATCTGGAGCAGCATACCAGCTTGCCGCTTAAGCTGCCTGCCGCTAGGCTGCCGACAGACAAAGCCAATAAGATTTTACCGGAGGCGACATGCAAACCCGAATTCTTTTTACAGCTTCAGCCACAATGCTTGCCCTGGTTGCCGCGCCAGCCGGCGCCGATCCCATTTCTGATTTCTACAAGGGCAAACAGGTCACCTTTTACGTCGGCCTCTCGGCTGGTGGCGGCTATGACACCAACGCCCGCCTTGTTGCCCGCCACATTGCCAAGCATATTCCCGGTAATCCAACCGTGCTTGTGCGGAACATGCCTGGCGGCGGCGGCATTGTAATGACGAACTTCGTGTCGGGAGTTGCAGCAAAGGACGGCACCCACATCGGCGCACCGCAACGTGGCGTACCTTTCGAGCCTTTGTTCACCGCCAAGAGCCATGCCAAATTCGATCCGCTGAAACTGAACTGGATAGGCTCGACCAATTCCGATACGTCGGTCGCCGTCGTGAATGCCAAGACCGGCATCAAGACCTGGCAGGATCTGCGCAACACGGAAGTCATCGTTGCCGGCACCGGCGTTGGCACCGAGAGTGTTGTCGTCCCGTATATTCTGCGCAACCTGCTTGGCCTCAAATTCAAGGTCATTGCGGGCTATCCAGGCGGCAGCGAAATGAATCTTGCAATGATGCGCGGCGAAGTGGATGGGCGTGCGACCTATTCCTGGACCAGCCTCAAGCCGCATTACGATGAGTGGATCAAGAGTGGCAAGGTTGTCATCCTTTACCAGCAGGGATTGCGCAAGCATCCGGAAATACCCAATGTACCATTGATCACCGATGCTGCGGAAGATGCTGACGTCAAGCGCGTGCTGCGCCTGCAATTCACGGCCTTTGAACTTGGCCGGCCGCTATTCGTCGCACCCGAAGTGCCGGCTGCACGCGTAAAAGCGCTGCGTGATGCCTTCAACGCAACAATGAAGGACAAGGAACTGCTGGCAGATGCCGAAAAGCAGAAGCAGGAAATCAATCCGATGACCGGCGAGGAAATGACCGCGCTCCTGAAAGAGGCGTATGAAACGCCCAAGCCGCTGGTCGCCAAATTGCAGGCTGCAGGTTCACTTAAACCGGATTTGAAGGTCCGGCCACGTGAAAAAAAGGAAAAGAAATAGCGCTGGGATCCAGCCAACTACGCAACATCTCTGAAGGTCCGCGGAAAAATAAGCTTCGCGGACCAGTCAGGAATTTCATTCCGGCTTTGGCAACGTCTCTCCATTCAGCGGTTTCCAGTATTGGGTAGATGTCATTTCAAAGCCCGCACCCTTCATGGTCATGATGGACTTTGTCGTGATGTCTGTCTTGGGATTGATCCAGTCCTTTTCATGAGTTCGGATTTGTGAAGGCGGAGGCGAGGCATAGTCGAATTCAAAAGTGACATGCTTGACCCCATCGATCGTATCTTCGCCGCAAACAAGGTTGGTAGCGGTATCTCTCTGTGCGGTCAGTACGCGCACGGCTTCCCGCCTTTCTGCAGCATCGTCAACCGCCCCGGCGCGCTTCCAGGTCTTTCCGTCGTAGGACATGTAACGAGTATTTTTCCAGCGCAGGGCCCACATGCCTTTTTCAGGCTTCAGGGGCTGCGACATGTAATGATCGCGCGCCAGCCAGGTAAACCGGCCCTCAGTCGGTTTGCCGCCCTTGGATTCGCTGATGATGCGCGATACGCCCTGCCTCGGATTTTCAATTCGTGCAGTCATGTGTGCATTGAAGCGGTCGCGGCAATCGTCAGAAAATGCCGGGACGGACCAGGCAGAGAAAAACAGCACGATGGCGATTTTGGTTGGTCGCATAAAAACGCTCTCCAGACTTCGGCGGAACGGAAAAACGCGCTGCTCAGCGTAACCGCTGCAGATCGATTGGCAATGCATAAATATCGTATGCAGATTATTGAGCAGGACTGCGTGTTGTGAGTTTCCGACGCAACAGCAGTAACGCCCGGTTAACCAACACTTGGCTCTTGATGGCCTGGTTGGATCGGAAACGCCGCTCCCGCGTTCTGCAGGTGTAGCGTTAGCTGCAAACACCATTGCCGGAGGACAAAATGTCAGCACCTGTCAAAGCTGTACTGGTCTCTGCGGGACTGATCCTCTGCGGATCGGCCGCGGCAGTCGCAGCCCCACCAAGCCGCGCGAGCTTTACTTTACCCGAATGCGTAAGGGCCGCGGCGCTTGGCATATATGCCGAACTCGGCCGTTTCGATTTTTCGCTTGTCGCGGACGGTGTGGAGAGAGCATGCGCTGCCCATATTGCCTCCCATGCCGCGCTTCACTCACCACTTGCGGCACGCAATCTGATCGACGCCGAAATCCTCCGCATGCGGTACGACGTGCAAGCCAATCATCACTAAAAGTGGCAACGCCTCAAAAATCACGAGAAGATCGTTCCGGTAATCGTCAGAATTCGTTCCAAACCAGCATTGCCCAGGTGCATCAAGCGTTGCAGTACGAAGATTGCACTGCGCAGAGCGTCAGCCGCTTGACAACATACCAACCAGTTGGTATGTTATTGCTGAATTGAGGATACGTATGACCGAAACTGCGACCAAACAGAATGCCCGGACAAAGCTGCTGGACTCGGCGCTAAACCTGATTCGCCAGAAAGGTTATTGCGCAACCTCGGTCGACGATTTGTGCAGTGCTGCCGGCGTGACCAAGGGCGCCTTCTTTCACCATTTCAAAAGCAAGGACGAGCTGGCGGTCGCTGCGGCCGGCCATTGGTCGAAGATCACTTCGGCATTTTTTGCCGATGCTCCCTATCACGCTGCATTCGACCCTTTGGAACGGGTGTTTGGCTATATCAAATTCCGCAAAGAGATCATGCGTGGCAGCGTTCCCGAGTTCACCTGTCTTGTCGGCACAATGGTGCAGGAGACATATGCATCCTACCCGGCCATCAGGCAGGCTTGCGATGCAAGCATCAGCGATCACGCTGCAAGTCTGGAACACGACATCGAAGAGGCCATGGAAAGAGCGACGCAGGAACGCGGCATTGACTTCGATTGCACCGCACAATCGCTCGCTCTCCACACGCAATCAGTCCTGCAAGGCGCATTCGTTCTCGCAAAAGCCAGGGGCGGGCCGGAAATCGCAATCGACAGCGTCAATCACCTTATCAGTTACGTGAGACTTCTCTTCGGCTTGCCCGTTCAACCACGACACTAGTCATTTCATACGCGCAGGATCAGGAACAAACCGCCGATGCCCATGAATCAAAAGGAGCCGCCACATGCCGGGTACAACTAGCACTGTTCGCCTGCATCGCGTCATTGCCGCAAAGCCGGAAAAAATATTTCGTGCATTTACAGATGCAGATGCGTTCACGCGCTGGCTTCCGCCCAATGGCTTCACGGGCAAGATGCATCACATGAATGCCAAGCCGGGCGGGACATTCAAAATGTCTTTCACAAATTTTACGACGCGCGACAGTCATTCATTTGGCGGCAATTACCTCGATTTGAGACCGGACGAATATGTGTCTTACACCACTGTCTTCGATAATCCTGGATTGCCAGGCATGATGACAGTCACGGTCAATCTGCGAGCTGTTTCTGTCGGCACGGACATGAGCATCGTGCAGGAAGGTATACCGGCCGCCATTCCTCTGGAGGCCTGTTATCTTGGCTGGCAGCAGTCGCTAGACAATCTGAAAAATCTTGTCGAACCAGATATTGCGGGCTAGCCGCAGCAAGGAGATAAACCATGAAAATAACAGTAGAAACGCTCGTCCACGCCCCCGTCGCAAAGGTGTGGAGCGCCTATACATCACCGGACGCAATCAAACAGTGGAATGCTGCATCAGACGATTGGCACACAACCAGTGCATCCGTGGATCTGCGCACCGGCGGCGCATTTTCCTCGCGAATGGAAGCCAAGGATGGCAGTTTCGGATTTGACTTTGCCGGAACCTACACGCGCATCGAGCAGCATGAATTGATCGAATATTCATTCGGCGACCGCTCCGGTCGTGTCGAATTCCTGCAACTCCCGGAAGGCACACGGGTTCGCTCCACATTCGATGCCGAGGCGCAAAACTCCATCGAGCAACAGCGACAGGGTTGGCAGGCAATTCTGGACAGCTTTACCAGGTATGTGGAAGGCGCTTAGGAGCAGACGCCCCTACCCCATCTTCTCCATGAGCGATTCCGACATCTCGAAATTGGCGTAGACGTTCTGCACGTCGTCGTTGTCTTCCAGATTGCCGATCAGCTTGAGGATTTTCTCGCCGGTCTCGTCGTCGACAGAGATGTTGTTCTGCGGCCGCCAGACAAGTTTGGATGATTTGCGGTTCGCCGAATTTTGTTTCCAGCGCCTTGGTCACTTCGGCCAGATCATCCATCGCCGTGGTTATGACGTGGCTCTCGCCGTCGCTGGCTGCATCGTCGGCGCCCGCCTCGATGGCAGCTTCCATCATGGCGTCTTCGCTGCCTACCTTGGCATCGAAAACAATTTCACCGACGTGATCGAACATGAAGGCAACCGAGCCGGTTTCGCCCAAGGCACCGCCGGACTTGGTGAAATAGCTGCGCACTTCCGAAGCCGTGCGGTTGCGGTTGTCGGTCAGCGCCTCGACGATGACGGCCACGCCTCCGGGCGCATAGCCCTCGTAGCGGATCTCGTCATAGTTTTCGGTATCGCTGCCAGCAGCCTTGTTGATCGCGCGCTCGATGTTGTCCTTGGGCATGTTCTCGGCCCGCGCAGCAATAACCGCCAGACGCAGCCGCGGATTGAACGCGGGGTCTGGCATGCCCATTTTCGCAGCAACGGTTATTTCTCGTCCGAGCTTGGAAAAGAGCTTGGCACGGATTTTATCCTGCTTGCCCTTCTTGTGCATGATGTTCTTGAACTGGCTATGGCCTGCCATGGTCGTCCCCGGTTGCCGCTTGGCGGAATGTGGTGAAGGTGGCGGCTATATACGCCGGTATTTCACGATTTTGAAGCCCGAAGCGGGCCGATACCCGCAACCGGGGTCCAGGGGCCCCTGCGGCGGTAAGGTTTGATAAACCCTAATCGTTTCTTAACTGCTTATTTGGTAGGAAAATCAGGCTTGCGACTCATGCAAGCCCAAGTTTCGACCGATTTGACAGCAAGAAGCGGGCGCAATCGCGCCGATCAAAGGACCAGTTTCCATGAATCCAGCTGAAATTGCCTCGGGAGCGGCCGCCGCGCCGGTCGAGGTCACGATTTTGGGCATGTTTTTGGGCGCCCATTTCGTCGTGAAACTGGTGATGGTCGGCCTGTTGCTCTCCTCACTCTGGTCCTGGGCCATCATCATCAACAAGTTCATGACCTTCGGGAAAATCGAACGTGGCATGGACCGGTTCGAGGAGAATTTCTGGTCCGGCAATTCCCTGGAGGATCTGTATCAGACCCTCTCCGAGCGTCCGACCAACGGCATGGGCTCGCTTTTCGTTTCAGCCATGCGCGAGTGGAAGCGCTCGTTCACATCGTCCGGCTCCTTCATGGGCCTGCAGGCGCGTATCGAAAAAGTGCTCGATGTGTCGATCGCCCGGGAAGTCGAGCGCCTTGAGGGCCAGCTCATTGTTCTGGCCTCCGTGGCCTCCGCCGCGCCGTTTGTCGGCCTGTTCGGAACGGTCTGGGGCATCATGACAGCCTTCCGCTCCATTGCCGCGTCCAAGAATACATCACTCGCCGTGGTCGCGCCTGGAATTGCCGAAGCGCTGTTTGCCACGGCAATTGGCCTTTTTGCCGCCATACCGGCGCTTATTTTCTACAATATCCTGCAAGGCAGGGTTGCGCGCTCGCAGGCGCGGCTGGAAAGCTTTGCCGATGAGTTTTCCTCCATCCTGTCACGGCAGATCGACAACCACGTCGCAACCGAGCGCGAGCGGGTTGCCTGATGAGCGAAGGCATTTGAAATGGGCGCTTCCATAGGAGCACCGGGACGCAAGGGTGGCCGTCGCAAGCGCGGCGTGCCCCGTTATGGCGCCATGGCCGAAATCAACATGACGCCTTTCATCGACGTCATGCTGGTGCTGTTGATCATCTTCATGGTGGCCGCGCCCCTGCTCGCCACCGGCGTTCCGATTGATCTGCCCGAAACAAAGGCAGCGGCGCTCAATATTGAAAAGAAGCCGATCTCGGTTGCAATCGACGAGAAGGGCCAGATCTATTTCATGGATCAGGCGATCAAGGTCGAAGAACTCGTCGAAAAGATCAAAACCGCGTCCAAGGACGGCTTCGACGAACGGATTTATCTGCGTGGCGCCAAGACCGTGAACTATGGCCGCGTAGCTGAAGTCATGTCCCTGATAACATCGGCCGGCTTCAAGAAAGTCGCGCTGGTGACAGAGCAGGAAAAGAAATAGCGAGCGCCGGAACCGGAGCGCTGGATACCGCATCCGGATATTCGCGCAAGGTGATGTGCAAATTCTGGAGGGTGTAGGTTGGATTGGCGCCGGAGTCCTGGCTGGATCGTTTCCGCTGCAGCGCATGGTGCGCTGCTGGTGGGGCTGGTCATTGCCTTGCCCGATGCCCGCAAATTCACCGATGCGCAGGAAACCGTGCCTGTCGAAATCCTGACCGAAGAGCAGGTCAACCAGATCGTCAAGGGCGACAAGCAGGCCCAGAAGCAAAACCCCAACGAGCGCGCCGACAAGGTTGCGGAGAAGCCGGAAAGCAACCCGGAGCCTCCGATTGCCGAAGCGCAGAAGAATATTCCCACGCCGCCTCCGCCGCTCAAGCGCCTGCCCGACCCCGGTGAGGACGACACGCCCAAGCCGGCAGAGCCTGCACCCAAGGTGGCAGCCCTGCCGCCGCCAAGGCCCGAGCGCGAGAGCGAGCCGGAACCACCGCCCGCCCCCGCTCCTCCCGTGCGCCCGCCCGAGCCTGCCAAACCAACAGCTGCCGAACCGCCCAAGCCGGTGGAAAAGGAAGCCCTTGTGCCCATGCCTCCCATACGGCCGAAAATCGAGCCACAGCCGGAGCCAAAGCCCGAGGTGAAGAAAGTCGCGGCAAAGCCGCCGGAAAAGCCGGTGACTGAACCGCCGGAAAAGACCGAACCGCCGGTGCCCCTGCCGCCGCAGCGCCCGCGTGACCTGCCGAAAGTCGTGAAGACCAAGCCGCAGCCGGACCGCATCGCCAAACTGATCGAGCAGCGCAAGCGCGATGACAGCGCGCGCGCACGACCGAAGTCCGGCGACGACAGCAACGAACCTCAGCGCAAGTTCGACAGGAACGCTATCTCAAACCTTCTTCAGTCCAAGGAAGATGCCCAGCGGCGCGCCTCGACCGGGCGGCAGGTACAACGCCAGTCGCGGCTGGGTTCGCCCACGGCCAGCGCTGCAAAGATGTCTCCCTCCATGTGGGGACAGCTTGATGGCCTGATGCAGGAGCAATACAAGCGCTGCTGGAGTTATCTCGGCCTTGCTTCCGGCAAGAGGTATATTCCGCAGGTGCGGGTTTCCTATGCCGCATCCGGCCAATTGACGTCTGCACCTGTCCTATTGAATCCGCCTGCCGATCCTGCCTTGCGGTCACTCGCGGAAAGCGCGGTACGCGCGGTACGCAAATGCGACCCGCTGCGCATTCCCGCACAATTCGCACCCTTCCATGACCAATGGAAATCCCGCGTGTTGCGTTTCGATCCCGAAGAAATGATGGGCTGAACGCGTTTATGCCCGTCAATGACATACAAGACCTGCAAACTAGACCTGCAAACTAGACCCGAAAGCCTCGCTGGAAATATAGGACGTACTGGACATGAACGACACAATGACGCGCCGCCATGCCATGATGCTGCTGGGTGGAACCGCATTGCTGCCCGGCCTGACCGGACAGGCGCAGGCGCAGGGGCGCTCCCTCGACATTCGCGGCGGCTCGTTCCGGCCAGTCCCTATCGCCATCACACAACTTGTCGGCGACCCCGGTCTCGGCGGCTTGCTGACCAATGTCATCACAAACAATTTCGGCCGTTCGGTCTATCTGACGCCACTTGATTCCAAGACTTTTCCCGAACAGATCAGCAATCCGGATGCGCCGCCGAATTTCGATTCCTGGCGCGCCATCAACGCACAATATCTGGTGACCGGCCGCAGCAGCCGTACCGGTGACGGCAGACTGCGCAGCGAATTCCGCCTGTGGGATGTAACGCGCGGTCAACAGATTGCCGGCCAGCAATACGTCACGGATTCGCACAATTCGCGGCGCGTGGCCCATATCATTTCCGATGCAATCTTTACCCGCATAACCAGTGAAAAAGGCTTTTTCGACACCCGCGTGGTGTTCGTCGATGAACGCGGCCCGAAAACAAAGCGGCAGAAGCGCCTGGCGATCATGGACCAGGACGGCGCAAACATGCGTTTTCTCACGAGCGCAAACGAACTGGTTGTCACGCCGCGCTTTTCACCCAATTCCCAGGACGTGACCTACATGTCCTTTGGACGCGGCGACCCGAAAGTCTATCTGCTCAATCTGGAAAGTGGACAAAGGGAAGTGGTCGGCAATTTCCCCGGCATGACATTCAGTCCGCGCTTTTCGCCCGATGGCCAGCGCATTATCATGTCGCTTGCCACCGGTTCGATCACAAACCTGTTCGCCATGGACCTGCGCTCGCGTGCGACCACGCGCCTGACAGACACCCAGGGCATCGACACATCGCCATCCTATTCACCCGATGGTGGACAGATTGCTTTTGAAAGCGATCGCGGCGGTTCGCAGCAGCTCTATATCATGGGCGCCAACGGTGGCGGCGCACGACGCATATCCTTCGGCTCCGGCGCTCGCTATTCGACGCCCGTCTGGTCGCCCAAGGGTGATTATATCGCATTCACGCGCCAGCGCGGTGGCTCCTTTGCCATTGGCGTGATGAAGCCGGATGGCTCGGGCGAACGTATTATTTCCGAAGGCTTCCACAACGAGGGACCGACCTGGGCGCCCAATGGCCTGTACCTGATGTTCTTCCGTGACTCCGGTGGAGCCGGCGGCCCGCGCATCCAGATGGCGAACATATCAGGCCGCGGCGAATTTCGCGTACCTACACCCAGCTACGCATCCGATCCGTCGTGGAGCCCGTTGCTACGCTAATTCTCAAGCGGATATTTGACCGTTTCGCGTGCGCGTACCCAAAATAGCGTTTTCGCATTAAGGTTAAACGTGCATTTAGTACATGCGATCAGGCATTCGCTATATCTGATTTTCTGCGAGTATGCCTTTATCGGTTCCACGTTGATCTATCCAACGCAATTGCGCGTTGACGTTTCGACAAGGAACCGGTGCATTGCTTAAATCGATTGCCATGTCCACGTTGCCGAAACCGGCATACGAATTTCTGCGCGCAATCCGCAACCGGCTACGTTCAGCGCGCAACCAGCGGCGCGATCCTGCCGATATTTTCGGCGAGATTTATCAGAAGAACCTTTGGGGCGACGACCTCGACCAGGCTTTTTCAGGCCCCGGTTCACGCGGTGCCCTAGCCGAAGACTATGTCAGCTTCGTTGCCGACTATATTATTCGTCATCGCATCCAAAGCATTCTCGATATTGGTGTTGGCGATTTCCATGTCGGCCGTGCACTGCTTCAGAAACTTGCGACACTTGGCTGGAAGGGATCCTACACAGGTTGCGATGTGGTCAAGCCGCTCGTCGACAGGCACCGGTTGGAAAATACCCGTACGGATGTCACCTTCCTGTGCCTTGATGCCATTTCCGATCCACTGCCCACTGCAGAATTATGCCTTATCCGCCAGGTGTTGCAGCATTTGTCCAATGACGCCGCCGGCAAAGTGTTGGCCAAGATCGATTTCTTCCCGCACGCTATTGTGAGCGAACATCACCCTGCGCCGCAAAACCTGAGGCTGGCCAATGTGGACAAGGCAACCGGTGGCGATGTGCGTGTATCGCAGGGCTCCGGCATGTTTCCGCAGTTTCCGCCATTCAATCGCAATTATCGTATCGAACGCTCTTTGCCGATCAGCGATGGAGTGATTGTCAATTCGGAGACCGATGCCGCACGTCAGGAACGTCTGGCAATCCTTGTGAAGTCTCCCGCAGGTCCTGCAGGAGCAACCGGCTTGCGCCTGGTCTCGGACAATACTGCAGCTGCCTGAAGTCAGGCAAAACGGTATATGGACAGTTCCACTGCATCGGGCCTGCGCACGCCGGGGGCAACGAACAAGGATTGCATCATCCACTCGTATTCCGGCGCCGAAGTTTCGAATTTCGGAAAGGACCGGAAATAGATGAGTGCCGGATCGACAGGTTCGCCGCGCTTGATCTTGTCGAGCGCGTCCCTTGGGCCGAAGCGAATGCCGTCATTGACGACATAGATTATTTTTCCATTATTGTCCTCGATCGTGTAGCGCGCATGCAGCTCGGTAAGACCATTGGCACGTATAATCTGAAAATCAGCACCGCCCGGCCGCACCTTGCCGTTGAATTTGGGACCTGAGATCGTACCGCCTGTGATGTCGATGATGCGCCGTTCGCCAAGGCCGGTATTTCCCAGCTCCAATGGCGCGGCAACGTGTACGCGAACATCGCACACGTGTTCAAAATTTACGGGCAATGGCATTCCCAACCTCCTCCTCAGGCAGCCGCGCGCTGAATCATGTGCGCCGTCATCTCCGCAATCATGATGGTCGGCGCATTGGTATTGGCTGAAACAAGTGTCGGCATGACCGAGGCATCCGATACCCGCAATCCATCAACGCCGCGCACACGCAATTCTTCGTCTACTACCGATTCCGGATCGACACCCATGCGGCAGGTGCCAACCGGATGATAAACCGTATTGGCATTATTGGCGATGTAAGCATCGATATCGGCGTCATCTTTTATGTGCGGGCCAGGCATGTATTCATGTCCGCGAAATTTTTCGAAAGCCTTTTGCTGCAAAATCTCTCGCATGATCCTGAAACCAGAGCGCATGGTCAGCCTGTCGGTTTCTGCGGTCAGATAATTGGCGCGGATAACAGGAGCTGCAAACGGGTCGGCATTGCGCAATTCGATCTCGCCACGGCTTTCCGGACGCAACTGACATATCGTCCCGCCATAACCATAGCCATCATAAGTTCCCGGCGGCGGGCTGGAGAAGGGAAGCCGCATACCTGTGGTCGCCGGAACACCGGGATAGAAATGGATCTGGAGATCGGGAAATTCCACATCGGGGCGTGATTTAAGAAACGCTCCGCCTTCCAGCGGAAACGCTGTAGCCTCGCCTGTCTTGAACAATACAGCCTTGAGCACGGCGAGCGCCGAACGATCCATGCGGCGCAGACCATACAGCCGGTCTGGCTCTTCGGATGCGTGAACGCAACGCACCGTCAAATGATCCTGCAGATTGCGCCCGACCTGTTTGCGATCCGCATGCACGGCAATGCCGTGGGCACGCAATGCGTCTGCCGGCCCTATGCCCGAATGCATCAGCGCCGTTGGCGAAGTAATCGCGCCACATGACAAGATAACTTCCCCGTCACAGGCAATCACCTTTGCCTGGCCCCCGATCCTGATTTCAATTCCTGTCGCGCGGCCTTTTTCAATGACGACACGCAGCAAATGAGCGCCTGTCAGCAACGTCAGGTTCTTGCGATCCATAATTGGCGTCATGAAACTGCGCGCCGTGGACCAGCGTTCACCATTCTTGATTGTAAAGTGAAAGCGGCCAAACCCTTCCTGGTTTTCTCCATTGAAATCCATGTTCTTGGGAAAGCCGGCCTGCTGCCCTGCTTCGATAAACGCATCGTATCTGGCGTCTTTGGTCGGCGTGCGCGTAACCGGCAACTCGCCGCCTGCACCGTGATAGACATCTGCGCCATCTTCGAAATTTTCCGACTTGCGAAAGAATGGCAGCACCTTGTCATACGACCATTCCCGCAATCCCAATTGCGCCCAATGATCGTAGTCGCCCCGATTGCCGCGCGTATAAACCATGCCGTTGATGGCAGACGATCCACCCAACACTTTGCCGCGAGGCCAGTCGATCTGCCGATTGTTCAATCCTGGTTCGGGCTCTGTCCGGTAGCCCCAGTTATGATATTTTTTGCGTAGCCAGAATGTCGCCAGCAAAGGCACGCGAATGAGCGGGTTCCAGTCGCGCGCACCTGCTTCCACCAGCAACACCTGCACGGCTGGATCGGCCGACAACCGGTTTGCCAATACGCATCCGGCAGATCCACCGCCGACAACAATATAATCGTAGCCCTTTTCCATCACGCCCCGCCCTCACACCTGCCGTGTTGTGCTTCGCCGCTAGGTTTGCGCGACAATTTTCTCCAGTGATTGATTGGCCCGCCAACGCAGCAGGTTTTCAACAAACAGGCTGGAATGGGTCGCCCCATCACCGGCTGATCCGGAACCCGCCAGATGCGGAGTTAAGATCACATTCTCCAGATTCCACAGCGGACTTTCCGGTGGCGTCGGCTCCATGGCCTGCACGTCAAGTCCGGCACCGGCAATCGCGCCTGACTGCAGTGCTTCGACAAGCGCCGTTTCATCAATCAGAGAACCGCGCGCGATGTTCACAATGTAAGAGCCCGAATGCATCGCCGCGATCACGTCGCGCGATATCAGTCCGAACGTGTCCGCTTCCGCCAAGGCAGCAACCATCAGCACGTCGGCTTCAGCGGCGGCTGCAACAAGTTCGCTGCGCGGCCGCATGGCATCGAAAAAAGGCGGTGGTTTGCTGGAGCGGCTGATGCCGGTGACGCGCATGTCAAAGGCTTTTGCCTTGCGTGCAATATCCTGACCGATCGCGCCTGTGCCTACAATCACTAGATGTTTGTGGGAAATATTGTCCATGAGCGGGGAAAGCGGATTGCGCGCCCAGTCGCCATTGCGCTGCCTTGCATCTGCAACGCGCATTTTTCGAACAAGACCCAGCATGAGATAGAGCGCATGTTCGGCTACCTGCCAGGCTTTCAGTCCCGACATGTTCGTGACCGTCACGCCTTTTGGCAGTCCGCTGGCGACAGCCTTGTCTATTCCCGAAGTGGTAAAGGCAATCCAGCGCAAGTCGCTGCCATGGTCGCGAACAAGTTTGGCTGGCTCGGGCGTGTAGACCCTGTTGGTGATAATAAGAACCTGCGCTCCCTCTAGCGCAACCGGCAGAGCAGCCATATCGGGTGCAACCGCCAGATCGATATCCGGATACGGGCGCAACGCATCGTGAAATTCCTGCGCATCACCATTGGGATTAAAAAAAGCAATCTTCAGCGTCACTCTGGCAAATCTCCCCTTGCTGCTGACTATGACCAGCGCACATGGCCCAGTCCAGTCCCGGCCCTTCCCAGCTTTCCCCTTTAAAATTCAGGCTTTGCCCCATTACCGCCATTAACATCCCATTAACCACGGGCTGGAATTTGCTCGAATGCAACACTCCTCGGAAAGCTTTCACTAAGGTTGATGAAGCATTCATCGTCGTACGGAATTTGCTGGCTCGGGACTAGAGAGCCTTCTAGGAGACTATCAATATGTTTGAAATCGCCAATTTGCGCATGGTCCGGATTGCCGCCGCTCTGGTTGCCGCCCTTGCCATATCTGCCTGTTCGAAAAAGCCGGGCGCTGACGGCAACTCGGGTGCAGGCCTTGCACCGGGCGCAGGAAGCGCGGTTCCAGGTTCGCCACAGGATTTTTCCGTCAACGTCGGCGATCGTGTCTTCTTCGAGACCGATTCCTCGGAACTGACCCCAACCGCCCAGGCAACTCTGGACAAGCAGGCCCAGTGGCTGAACCAGTACGGCCACTACCGCATCACCCTGGAAGGCCATGCCGACGAGCGCGGCACTCGTGAATACAACTTCGCGCTCAGCGCCCGCCGCTCTTCGGTTACGAAAAATTACCTGACCGCCCGCGGCGTTTCAGCTTCCCGCATTCGCACGATCAGCTACGGCAAGGAACGCCCGGTGGCCGTGTGTAACGACATTTCCTGCTGGTCGCAGAACCGCCGCGCCGTCACCATTCCGGGCGGAAACAACACCGGGAGCTAGGTCGGCCAAACCACTGACTTCACCCAAACGAAAGCCGGCGGTCGCCTGATCGCCGGCTTTTTGCTGTTTGTGGCCTCACCGTCAAACTTTAGCCATCGCAGAACCTATGGTATGGCCACCGCACAACATGGTGGATGCAATCCACATGTGGAGTAACGCACACATGGTCCGTACGACGATAAGAAGACTTGCTGCCAGCGCCGGCTTTATGATTGCCCTGGCATTGCCAACAATGGCCCAGGCCCAGCGCGATGGCTTCCCGCCCGGTCAGATACCAGGCGCAGTCGGCAGTTCGGTCGGCGATTCAGCCGGCCAGATGGTGCGGATCGACAGGCTGGAAAACCGCGTCCGCGACCTGACCGGCCAGATCGAACAGCTGCAATTCCAGATGCGCAAAATGCAACAGCAACTGGAGGCCTTTCAGAAAGATGTCGATTTCCGCTTCAAGGACTCGGGCGGCGCAAGCCGCCCCCAGCGCCGTGGCGACGTGAGAGAGCCCGTGGCGCCGGCGGCACCCGCTGAGCCATCGGCACCATCGGAGCCGCCGGCCCGCGCAGCCCGGCGCGGCGATGTCTTCGACCCCTCCGCCCAACCCAATGCCCCCGGTGCGCCGCGTCAGCTGGGTTCGCCGGGGAATGTCCCCACACCGCCCCTGCCTGGTGGTCCCCTGACCCGGGACATGCCTATCAATCCCGATGGCGGCGACCGGATTCCAGACCCGGATGCACCTGTGAACCTCAACAGGCAGGCGGCCCTGCCGGATGCGCCTGCAGCAAGACCGGCGCTTCCTGGCGCAAATGCCAGCCCGCGCGAGACCTATAATGTAGCAGTAGCTGCGCTTCGCGGCCGTCGCTACGGCGAGGCCGAGGAAGGCTTCAAGACCTTCATCAAACGCTTTCCGGACAGCACCCTGACCGACGATGCAACGTATAATCTCGGGATCACCTATTCCAGCGCCGGGCGCCACCGCGAGGCTGCAGAACAATTTCTGAAAGTGTCGACCGATTACAAGAAATCCAAGCGCGCGCCCGAAAGCCTGTATCGTCTGGGTCTTTCGCTCGAGCGACTTGGCGCACGCGAACAGGCTTGCGCCAGTTATGCGGAAGTGGAGCGGCGCTATCCTTTGGCGCCAGGAAATTTGCGCACACGTGTCGAGCGGCAAATGACCCGCGCAAAATGCTGAGGGATCGGCCCTGAAAGCAAAACTGCACGCCGGTTCGAAGGGAAAGCGCAAGAACAAGGCGGACAGCCGCACGAGTGAGGCGCAATCGCTTGAGACTGTTTTCTCGCGATGGTCAGGCAACAGGCGCATTCTTGTTGCCGTATCCGGCGGTCCCGATTCCATGGCCCTTTTGCACATGCTGGCCCAATGGAAACATCACCATCCCGCAACAGACATTCAGGCCGCGACAGTCGATCACCGCTTGCGCGCAGCATCTGCACAGGAAGCAAAACTAGCCGGCGCATTGGCAAATTCGCTGGGCATTGCGCACAAGACCCTGCGCTGGAAACACGACGGCGCCACGGCAACCGCGATCCAGGAACGCGCCAGAGACGCCCGATACGAGCTGCTGCACGCGCACGCCCGCCGGATCGGTGCAGATGTGCTCATGACCGCCCATCATTCCGGCGATCAGGCAGAAACCATTCTTTTTCGCCTCCTGCGCGGCAGCGGCATCGAGGGTCTGTCCGGCATGGCAGTAGAACGGCCGTTAGGCAAAATCGCGCTGGCCCGGCCATTGCTGGACCTGCGCAAATCCGATCTGGTCGAATGGTGCCGTCTGCACGGGCTCGCCTTCGCCGAGGATCCCGGCAATTCCGACAGCCGCTACGCAAGAGCACGCCTCCGGACCCTGCTGCCGGAACTGGAAAAAGAGGGGCTGGGCGCAAATGTCTGGTCACGGCTTGGCCGACGCGCAGCGCGTGCCGAAGCCGCCCTTGCCGGCGCGGCAGTCGCTGCCCATGCGCGCGTGCGGATCGCAGATGACCCGGATATTCATGAAATCGATTTCTCCGCACTGGCGCAGGAACCCGAAGAAATCGCCCTGCGCGTGCTTGGCGCGGCGATAGCCCGCTTCAGCCCGCACAAGCCCCTGCGGCTGGACCGGGCAGAAAATCTTCTCGAGCGCCTGCTTGTCGCGCAAAAAGCAAAAAAGCGACTGACAGCAACCCTGGGGGGGGTCTGCGTGAGGCTTTCAAGCGAGGGCAAATTGACGCTGCAACGCGAAGGTGAGCGAACAAGGGGGCTCAAATCCTCTTCCAAAGGCAGGCCAATCTCTCCCAAAGCGTGATTTCGCTGGAAAAAACGTCGCGATTTCGACCTTGAGGGAACCATATTTTTAGCCTTCCCTTGGCAAGTGTATATGCGAGGCATAGATTGACTCGCGAGAAGATTGGCGATTGCCCGGCGGCAGGCAACGCCCGAAGACCGCCCCCAAAAGCCGTCAGCAAGGTTAGATGATGAATCCGAATGTCCGGAATCTCGCCCTCTGGGTGATTATTTTCATGCTGGTTGTCGCCCTGGTCATGCTGTTCCAGGGTCCGAACCAGCGCCAGCAGGCACAAGCAGATCACTTTCAGCCAGCTCCTGAACGACGTCGATCAGGGCCAGGTTCGCGAAGTCGTCGATTGCCGGTCGCGACATCACCGGCAGATACACCGACAACCGTTCGTTCCGCACCTATGCGCCCAACGACCCGACGCTGGTTGATCGCCTGCTACAACAAGAAGGTGTCTATCACCGCCAAGCCGCCGCGAGACGCGGCAACAGCTGGCTGGTGACACTTCTGGTCAACGGCCTGCCGCTGATCGCCTTTATCGCGGTCTGGATTTTCCTGTCGCGGCAGATGCAGGGGGCCGGCGGGAAAGCCATGGGATTTGGCAAGTCGAAGGCCAAACTGCTGACCGAGGCGCATGGCCGCGTCACGTTCGACGATGTCGCCGGTATCGACGAGGCAAAGGACGATCTTGTCGGAAATTGTCGAATTCCTGCGCGACCCGCAGAAGTTCCAGAGGCTGGGCGGGCGAATACCGCGCGGCGTGCTGCTGGTCGGCCCGCCGGGCACCGGCAAGACGCTGACCGCGCGCGCTGTCGCCGGCGAAGCCAACGTGCCGTTCTTCACCATATCCGGTTCGGACTTTGTCGAAATGTTTGTCGGCGTCGGCGCCAGCCGCGTGCGCGACATGTTCGAACAGGCCAAGAAGAACGCGCCCTGCATCATCTTCATCGACGAAATCGACGCGGTCGGCCGCCATCGCGGCGCTGGCCTTGGCGGCGGCAACGACGAACGCGAGCAGACGCTGAACCAGCTGCTGGTCGAGATGGACGGCTTTGAAGCCAACGAAGGCATCATCATCATCGCCGCAACCAACCGCCCGGACGTGCTCGATCCGGCGCTGCTGCGCCCCGGCCGCTTCGACCGCCAGATCGTCGTTCCCAATCCGGATCTGTCCGGTCGCGAGAAGATCCTGAAAGTCCATGTGCGCAAGGTGCCGCTGGCCCCGGATGTGGACCTGAAGGTCATTGCTCGCGGCACGCCCGGCTTCTCCGGCGCCGACCTCGCGAACCTCGTCAACGAGGCCGCACTGCTCGCGGCGCGCCGCAACAAGCGCGTCGTCACCCATCAGGAATTCGAGGACGCGAAGGACAAGGTCATGATGGGCGCCGAGCGCAAATCCATGGCCATGTCCGAGGAAGAGAAGAAACTCACCGCCTATCACGAGGCAGGCCACGCCATCGTCGGCCTGTTCGTGCCCGCCGGCATTCCGGTGCACAAGGCAACGATCATCCCGCGCGGACGGGCGCTCGGCATGGTGAAATTCCTGCCAGAAGGCGACCGCTACTCGATGAAGTACAAGGAGTTCACCTCGCAGCTTGCGGTCGCCATGGGCGGACGCGTGGCCGAAGAACTGACTTTCGGCAAGGAGAACATCACCTCCGGCGCATCCGGCGACATCCAGCAGGCCACCAAGATGGCGCGCACCATGGTGACGCAGCTTGGCTATTCGGACGAACTGGGACTGGTTGCCTATGGCGACAACCAGGAGGAAGTCTTCCTGGGCATGTCCATGGGCAAGCAGCAGAACGTGTCCGAAGAGACAGCGCAGAAGATCGACGGGGAAGTCAAACGCCTCGTCGCACGAAGGCTACGGCGCGGCGCGCCAGATCCTCACCGACAAGCACGACGAGTTCATCACGCTCGCCGAAGCGCTGCTCGAATACGAAACGCTGACCGGCGACGAGATCAAGGATCTGCTCAACGGCAAGCGCCCCTCGCGCGAACCGACAGACGAGCCGCCAGCGCCGCGCTCATCTCCGTGCCGACGCGTCGGCAAGCCACCGCGCAAGCCGCCGGAACCGGATACCGGCGGCATGGCCCCCCAACCCGGGGAATAAAATTCAAAAGCCCGGCAGCAATGCCGGGCTTTTTTACGCGCACACTGATCAATTACCGTCTGCCCATTGACGATCACATGAGCTTTTCACGCACGTTGATTATAGGAAATTGCGGATCTGGAAAAAGCTGGCTGGCACAAAACCTGTCTGCCCGCTTGAATATTCCTGTCCATGATCTCGACCGGTATCACTGGCTGGACAGCAGTTACAGCACAGCGCGCGGTACCGGCGAAGCAATCGCCCTCACGACACAGGCAGCGCAGCAAGATACATGGATCATGGAAGGCGTTTACGGCTGGCTTGCAAACCTTGCAACGGCCAGAGCGACGACGCTTGTATTTTTGAATATTTCCGTTGCCGAGTGCATTGCAAATCTTGAAGCGCGCGGGGCTGGAAACGGTTCACCGGAAAACTTCCGAGCGCTCCTGCAGTGGGCAAAAGATTATCCCAACCGTCAAACATCCACGTCGTTTAACGGTCATTCTGCAATATTCGAGACGTTCTCAAGCAGGAAAATCATTTTGAAATCACGTGCCGAAACGGCCTCATTTCTTTCAAAACTCTGAACCACTTCGCCTTCCTCCCCTGAATGTAATTGCCACTGCGCCATAACCGGGCGTGGGCAGGCGTGATTGAACGCTGTGCCCGGGCAGGAACTGACACGTTGCGATGGATCAACGCGATATTCCTTGCGTTTGCTAGTTTGTGCGCGAAATGAATTTGCCACCCGGAGCGTTCCAGGTGCCGCAAACGTAGCAAGCCGAATTCTGCGATCGAATATGGTGCGCCCGTTGCGGAACAGAAACGGCTTTGCATCACGGCAATTTCAGCCATGGGCGATGGAGCCAGACATGTCTCATATTGTTGTACTCGGCGCGGGTATTGGCGGCGTTTCGATGACATTCGAGTTGCGCGAAGCACTCGGC
Organism: uncultured Alphaproteobacteria bacterium; assembly: GCA_963700795.1. Lineage (GTDB taxonomy): Bacteria > Pseudomonadota > Alphaproteobacteria > Rhizobiales > Beijerinckiaceae > Terripilifer. Next base: position 293,059 of record CAVOYX010000004.1, read on the forward strand.
AAACAGCACAAGATAACGCTGGTCAATGACAATCCGTATTTTCAGTTCACGCCATCCAATCCGTGGGTTGGCGTGGGCTGGCGCGAAAAGGCGAACATCACCGTGGAACTTGCACCGCTGATGAAAAAGCACGGCGTGGATTTCCTCCAGGCTTCAGCAGAAAAACTGGAGCCGGATACCAACACATTGCGCGTGTCGCAGGGCCGCGTCCTCACCTATGACTATCTTGTCATAGCGACCGGACCCGGAACTGGCTTTCGACGAGATCGCTCGGTCTGGGTCCGCAGGGACATACCCAATCGGTCTGTACGGTCGATCATGCTACAAAAGCGCATGAAGCCTGGGAGACGTTTTGCAACGATCCCGGCCCGATTGTCGTTGGCGCGGTGCAGGGCGCGTCCTGTTATGGACCTGCTTATGAATACGCCATGATCATGGACAGGGAGCTGCGCAACAGGAAAATCCGCGACAGGGTGCCGATGACCTTCGTGACTGCCGAACCCTATATCGGTCATCTCGGACTGGGTGGGGTTGGCGATACCAAGGGAATGCTTGAACACGAAATGCGTCAACGCAGCATTCGCTGGATTACCAACGCAAAGGTCAGCGAAGTAAAGGACGGCATGATGCATGTCCTCGAAATCAATGATGACGGAAGTGAAAAAAAGGCGCACGAACTGCCCTTCCGGTATTCGATGATGCTACCGGCATTTCGCGGCATCCCGGCGATCCGCGGCATCGACGGACTTGTCAATCCGCGCGGCTTTGTTCTGGTCGACAAGCATCAGCGCAACGCGAAATATCAGAACATTTTCGCCGTCGGCGTCGCAATCGCCATTGCACCGGCAGAACCAACACCCGTGCCAACAGGTGTGCCAAAGACCGGTTACATGATCGAAAGCATGGTGACGGCGGCACGCGAAAACATCGTGCGAATTGCTGGCCGGAAAACAGCCAACGCACGAGCCGACGTGGAACGCATTCTGCCTGGCGGACTTCGGCGACCGTGGCGTGGCCTTCCTCGCCCAGCCGCAGAACCCGCCGCGCAATGTCAACTGGGCGAGCGAAGGCAAATGGGTGCATCTGGCCAAGATTGCCTTTGAGAAATACTTCCTCTTCAAGGTCCGGCGCGGCACCAGCGAACCGTTCTTCGAAAGGGCAGCGATGCGCTTGCTGAACATACACAAGCTGAAGGGTTGAACGGCAGATCAAACCTTCTGCCAGGGGGCGCAATCCCCCTCGGCCGGGCAGCCTAGCGTCCCACGACCTTGTCAAACAGCGGCATGGCAAGGAGCGCTGTGGCGGCGATCAACACATATGCCACCGCTCTATAACTGCCCTCGGTCGAACCCTTGAAAAACCTCGCGCCGATCGCAAGGCCCGCCGAATAGAGCGGCCAGGCAATGAGCGCGTAGACAACCACGTCGAAGGTGAAAAACCCTTTGAAGAAAAAGATCACGTCCGACATGGTCGAAACGAGCGAATAGAAAACCATGATATTGGCGCGTATCACCGCAGCAGCCGAAAGGCTCGACAGAAAATAGGCGATGACGACCGGTCCGGTCAGCCCTGTCGCCCCGCCGGACAATCCTGCAAAGGCGCCCACCAGCGCCGACACGGGCGCTGTCGGCTGACCCTTGTAGCGCCAGCCGGAAATCAGCAAGCCCAGCATGAGCACAACCAGCACCGAAATGATCCAGCGCAGCAGCATCGGGTCAGTATTGGCCAGCACCCAAGCGCCGACCGGAAGCATGCACCAGGCTGCAATAATCAGCGGCGCAATTTCTTTCTTGTTGCATTTGGGCAGATAGGCATAGCCATAGGGCGTCGCGCTCAGCAGATCGAACAGGTAGAACACCGCAACTGCTTTTTTCGGCCCGATGATCGAAGCCGTCAGCGGAATGAAGATCAGTGCGCCGCCGAATCCCGAAAAGCCGCGCACCACGCCACCGACGAGCACGACCCCGGCAACGAACCAGGTGGACGGCAGCATCAGCAGCGCCCAGGCATCATGCGCAAAGGCATTCAGCGTTGTTCCGATAGTGGCCAGCATGCGCCCCTGCGCTCCCCCTTGTAAGGCCCCGGCTAGCCTTGTCCGGCACGCGCCTGTAAGCCTTGCTCATGCGCGCACCACCGATTCGCATTCTCGGCATCGACCCCGGCCTCCGCAATTGCGGCTGGGGCATTGTCGAAGCTGACGGCTCGCACCTTGCCTTCGTAGCCTGTGGCACGATTCATTCCAATGCCAAACTGGACCTGGCCTCACGGCTGCGTCAATTGCATGAAGGCCTGGCGGCTGTCATCCACGAGCACATGCCCGCTGAGGCCGCTGTCGAGGAGACCTTTGTCAATCGCGACCCGCAATCGGCGCTGAAACTGGGCCAGGCCCGGGGGATCGCGCTGGCCGTGCCTGCTCTCGCGGGCCTGCCTGTTGCCGAATATGCAGCCAACACCGTCAAGAAGACTGTCGTCGGCGCCGGCCACGCCCAGAAGCAGCAAGTGGCGATGATGATCCGCGTGCTACTGCCCAAAGCCGATGCGACCAGCGCCGATGCTGCCGATGCCCTCGCCATAGCCATCTGCCACGCACAGCATCGCGGAATTCGAAAGATCGGCATCGCCTGAGGAACTGAACGGAACACCGCTGCAGATAGACCGAATTCGTGGATCAGGACGCCACCACGCAGATCATCGCTCCGGAATGTCCATCGGCCGGGCAAGCCCCGTTCACATGCCCGGCATACTTCGCTAGATTGGGCGTTAAACCAGCTTCTGCCGGGAGACATCCATGGACGATCAACGCAACGCAGGCGGCGCTCACTTCAAGTGGCCGGACGATGGCGTTTCCCGTGTGCCCTATCAGGTTTACTCGGACGAAACGCTGTATGCGCAGGAGCAGCAGCGGATTTTCCGCGGCCCCGTGTGGAATTTTCTGTGCCTTGAAGCCGAACTGCTCAACGCCGGTGACTACAAGAATACCTGGGTGGGTGACACCCCCGTTGTCGTGGTCCGCAAGCAGGACGGCACATTCAACGCGGTTGTGAACCGCTGCGCTCACAAGGGATCGCTCGTCTGCTACAAGCCGCATGGCAATATCAGGGAATTCACCTGCGTCTATCACAACTGGGTTTATGACCTCGACGGCAAACTGACCGGCATCGCCTTCAAACGCGGCGTAGGAGGCAAGGGCGGCGTGGCTGAAGATTTCGATACTTCGAAACATGGACTGCAGCGCTTGCGCGTGGAAACTTACGGCGGAATGATCTTCGGCACGTTCAGCGAAAAGACCCCCGCTTTCCCTGCATATATCGGCAAGGAACTGACAGACAATATTGACAGGGTCTTTATCAAACCGCTCAGGGTGCTCGGCTATCACAGCCAGATTTTGCCCAACAACTGGAAGCTTTATGCGGAAAACAACAAGGATGCCTATCATGCCAGTCTGCTGCACGTGTTTCACAACACGTTCGGCGTTGTGCGCCCAACCATGGGCGGCGGGATCAAGCTGTCGCAAAGCGGATGGCATCATCTCAGCTATACGCAAAGGGAAGATCTGAAAGACGATCACATCGCAAAGGAAAAGGTACGTTCGCTGAAAGACCAGTACAGCCTGAAGGATTCCTCCATGATGGAGCATCGGCTGGAACTCGGCGACAATATCACCAATGCCATTCAAACAATTTTTCCCACGCTGGTGGTGCAGCAGATTCTGAACGCGCTGGCCGTGCGTCAGCTGATTCCGCGCGGACCCAATGAAAGCGAATTGATATGGACGATTCTGGGTTTTGACGACGATGATGAAGCCATGGCCGAACTGCGCCTCAAGGTGAACAATCTCGTGGGACCGGCCGGACTCATTTCCATGGAAGACGGTTGCGTCGGCGGCTGGGTCCAGCGCAATGCAAAAGCCGATCCGCATGCCCAGACCGTCATGCCCATGGGCGGCTACGGCATCGAACCAAGCCAGGGTTCGCGTATCACGGAAGCCGGTGTGCGCGGTTTCTGGAAGGGCTGGCGCGATTGCATGGGGTATTAATCAGATGACATCCGTTCTCGATCACGATGCCGATGCAAATCTGCGTGCGCGCCTGCAAAATCTTCTGGCGCAATACGCCCATGCCATAGACGACGACCGGCTCGAAGAATGGTCTTCGTTTTTCACCGCCGATTGCGTGTACAAGATCACAAGCCGTGAAAACTTTGATCGCAACCTGCCTGTCAGCCTTGTCTATTGCACTGGCACAGGCATGCTTGACGATCGCGTTTCCGCACTGCGCACAGCAAATATCTTTGAGCCGCATACATATTGCCACATGATCGGCGCACTCGAATTGTTGCGCGCGCACAATGGCGAATATGAAACCCGCGCAAATTTCACGATTCTCCGCACCATGGCGGAAGGCGCATTGTCGATCTTCTTGTGCGGCAAATATCTGGACACCATTGCAGAAACGCAAGACGGTCTCAAGTTCAGGCGCCGCACAATCGTGCTTGAATTCGCGGCGCATCGATACGTTGCTTGTGATTCCGGTCTGACAAGTATCTGTCATTCCTGGCAGCACTCGGACCGGAGGCTGCCAACCGGTTTACGAAAATTTTACCGACTGTGTGTTGCGATCATCTCTGGCGCGCCGTTTAATTTCTCCCGATTCGCACAGGAGGGGTTTGATGGTTTCAGATTCGTTCCGCAAGCAACTCGCCGGCTATGGGCTGACGACAGCCAATATCCTGTATCGCATGCCAGATCACCCGGTGATTTTGCAGACCTTTGTCTGGCAGCAATTCGATCTCCATCCGCATTTTCCGGAACTTCGGAAATTTCTGGATTTCTGGGTGGAGAAGCTCGAAGGACCGCTGCATTCGGTGACGGTCGCCCATCGAAAACTTATCAAGCCAGCAGAACTTGCACTGGTCGATCATGAATACCGGTTGCATTGAGCCGGTCGTTAAACAGCAGGCCTTGTACCGGCAATAAAATGCCGCCGCATTTCTGCAAACGCTATGAGTTTGTCTTCCACGAGCCGGTTGATACTGCCATCCGGAAATGCTCCGCCGGCATCGCGTGACCCCGCCGCAACGCCCGTCAGTATTTCAATACCCTCGTCAACATGAGCGATGGGATAAACGGCGAACACGTCCTGCTTCACAGGCGTTGCGGACATCCTCGCGCAGCATCAGGTTTTTCACATTTGCCTGCGGAATGAGGACGCCCTGTTCGCCCGTCAAACCGCGCGCAACACAGATATCAAAAAAGCCTTCGATCTTTTCATTGACGCCGCCGATTGCCTGCACCTGGCCGTTCTGGTTCACAGACCCGGTGACAGCCAGCCCCTGACGAATTGGCGCCTCAGCAAGGGACGACAAGAGAGCATACAATTCGGTGGAGGAGGCGGAATCGCCATCGACACCACCATAAGACTGCTCGAAGACAAGGCTCGCCGAAAGCGATATGGGAGCGTTGCGGGCATAGCGTGACGACACATATCCCGAAAGGATGAGCACGCCTTTGGTGTGCAGTGAACCGCCAAGATCGACTTCCCGCTCAATGTCGGCCACCTCACCGGACCCCACGCGCGTGCGTGCAGTGATGCGTGTTGGCTTGCCGAATGCAAACGCGCCAATCTGCATGACCGAAAGGCCATTGATCTGGCCGACAACGGCGCCTTTTGTATCAATCAGGATATTCTCGCGAATGATCTGCTCGTGCATGCGTTCGCGAATACGATCCAACCTGCGAATCTGTTCAGTGATCGCTTTCTCGATATGCTTGCGCTCGATCGGAACCGTCTCGTCCTTTTGCGCCCAATAGGAAGCTTCGCGAATGATGTCGGCAAGCACAGCCACACGCAACGTCAGACGTTCGCGATCATCGCTCAGCCGGGCAGCACGCTCGATGACCGCAGCACAGGCAGCAGCCGTCAAAGCACAATCGGCAGCCTTCTTGGCAATTGATCCCAGCAAACGGCAAAATTGCACTGCCGTTTCCGGCGACCAGTCGATGACTTCATCAAAGTCTGCCGCGACCTTGAACAATTCCGTGAAATCGAGATCAAGCTGCTGTAAGAGATAAAAAGTCTGACGTTGCCCGATCAGGACAACCTTGACGTCGAACCGGAATGGGTTCTGGTTCCAGTGTCACGGTCGTTGCAGTTGTCATGCCGGTCGTCGGCATTTCAATGGCGATGGACTGCGAGCGCAAGCAACGCTTGAGCGCTTCCCACGATCCGGGCATCTGCAGCAACCGTTCCGCATCGATAACGATATAGCCGCCATTGGCCTTGTGTAATGCACCGGGCTTGATGAGTGTAAAATCCGTCAGCATGGCGCCCATGTGCGGAAGATATTCTATCCGCCCGAGCAGATGACCCAGCGCGGGATAATCGAGATATTCCACCGGCGCGCCGGCTGCAGAATTGGAAACAATGACATTGGCGCGAAACTTGTTGAACATGGCATCGAGTGGGCCAACCGGACCTGGCGCTTCGCCACTGCGCATTTCCTCGCTCTGTTGTGCTGCCTGAACAAATAACGCCGCATTGTCCGCAAGCTCTTCACGAATGGTGCTCAAATGGTCGCGTACCGCGCGAACTGAATTGAATGATTGAAACAGGTCTTCCATCGCGCGGTCGACGGCCACTGCCGCCAGTTGCCGGTTCAGCGCATGGACTTTCTCACGCCGATCCTTGTCGAGCCGCGGGATGGATTGCATGATGTCCTGCAATTCGGATTGGATGGCCCTGATTTTTTCCTGCGCGGCGTCGCGCTGTTCCTTCGGCCATTGCTGGAAATCTTCCGGCTTTACAGGCTCGCCTTTCTCGACCGGGAAGACGGCAAATCCCTGCGGCGTGCGCGCAAGGCCCAGGGCATCGGCTTCGGCTTTTTCCGCCAGCGACTTGAGGGCCATTTCCTGCGCATTCTTGAATTCGTCTTCAATCGCGCCGCGGCGATCCTGGTAGTCTTCGCCCTTCGAACACGGCGGGCATGGCCGTCTTCAATGCGGATCGATCAGCGCTGTCGAGCTTGCGCGCCAGTTCCGGCCCACGCCCCGATGGCAGGCTGATCGCTATCGGCCTGTGCTCTTCGGCGAAATTATTGACATAGACCCAATCCTGCGGCGGCGTTCCGGCCAGACGCCTTCCTGCGCAGAAATTCCATCACCGCGTTGTGCCGGCCGGAGCCGGGAATACCCAGAATGAAGATATTGTAACCGTGCGCCTGAAGGCCCGTGCCGAATTCCAGCGCTTCGATTGCCCTGCCCTGACCGATCAGACCGTCGACGGGCTCAAGTTCGGAAGTCGTGCGAAACCCCAGCGCCTCCGGATCGCAATGGCGATATAATTGCGTCGGACTCGAGCGGCTTGACGGGCATGGCAACGTCCCCGGATGCAATCTGAAATATCTCGCCCCATTGATAGCAATGACGACAAAGCCCACGCAACCGCAATGAGGTGCTCATGCGTGAGAATTGATCTGGGACAGGCTGCTAAACTTTGTAACCGAGAAGGCGCGGCAGCCACAGTGCAAGCGACGGGAAAGATGATGATCAGCGAGATGCGGATGACGTCGGCATAGAAGAACGGGAATATGCCCTTGAAGATCGTCTTGAGCGGAATATCACGCGCAACGCCGTGCAGGACGAATACGTTCATGCCGATTGGCGGCGTTATCATGCCCACCTCGATGGCCATTACCAGAATGATGCCCCACCAGATCGGGTTGTAGCCCAGGTCGATCACCAGCGGATAGATGAACGGCAGGGTGATCACCATCGCCGCTATCGTGTCGAAAATGCTGCCGAGAATCAGAAACAGACCGAACAGGGCAAAGATGATTACGACCGGCGGCAAACCGTGTCTGGCCGATCATTTCGACCACTTCCGCCGGCATTTTGGTGATGGACATGAAGCTCGCGAATATGCCTGCGCCGATGATGATCAGATAGATCATCGCCGTATTGCCTGCAGTCTCGCGCATGACCATCAACAGCGGTTTCCATGTTGAGTCTTGCGCCGCCAGACCGCAAAGCCGAAGGCCACCGCAGCGCCAAGCGCCGCCGCTTCGTTGACCGTGAAAACGCCGCCATAGATGCCGCCGATGACGATCAGCATCATGACGAGGACGCCGGTGCTGTCGCGGATGGCCCGCAATGCGGCCTGCCCAGTCGGTCCTGTCGCCAGCGGGGCCTGCGTTGGGATTGCGGCGAACCACAATAGTGATCGCGACCATGTGGAAGAGCACCGCCAAGAATGCCGGGAACGATCGCTGCGATGAACATCGAGATGACGAATTGTTCCGTCAGGAAGGCGTAGATCACCATGATGACGGAAGGCGGGATCAGCATGCCGAGCGTACCGCCCGCGGCGATCGAACCGGAGGCCAGCGATGGCTCGTAATTGCGTTTGAGCATTTCCGGCAGTGCGACCCGGCCCATTGTCGCCGCGGTCGCGATAGACGATCCGCAAATGGCGCCGAAGCCGGCGCATCCGCCGATGGTCGCCAGCGCCAGTCCGCCGGGCCGATGGCCGATAAAGGCATAGGCCAGCCGGTAGAGATCGGCCGCCAGCCCGCTCACGTTGGCGAAACTGCCCATCACCAGAAACAACGGAATGACCGCCAGTTCCTCGCTCGCAAGCGTCGCAACGCCTTTTGCAGCGACCAGCGAAAAAGCCGCCTTCCAGCCCGACAGTATGCCGAAGCCGACGATGCCGGCGATCGCCATCGAAATGCCGATCGGGATCTGCAACCCGATCAGCACGAACATGAAGAGCATGCCCAGTAGAGCAACGACAATCGGATCCATCAGCTGCTCGCCCCCGAACCGCTTTTTGCAGCAGTGTTTTTTGCATCAGCCGATTCGCCGCCGCCGGAATTGCCATCGCCTTCAACAGCAGACATTTCCGCGCCATGGCCCGTGGACACCGCATCGTCGGACTTGCCAGGTCGATCAGAAAAGGACGATGAGCTGGACCGGAATGCAGAACAGCAGCAATGCCGTAACGCCCATCCACCAGGGTGTGACATTGAGGCCCAGCAGCCATGTTGTTTCGCCGGCTTCGTACACTTCCATGCAGTAGAGGATGAACTGCCAGCCGATGCACGCAGGTGAACGCCAGCGTGACGAACGAAGCGAAAACCGCGACGCACTTGCGCCCGCTGCGCGACAGAATCGCGCTCAGAAAATTAATGGAGATATGTCCGCGCTCGGCGAAGGCCGAGGGAAAGAACGACGCCACGACGAGCGCCACAAGCAGGCGGTAGAGATCGGATATCCCGTCAATGGGATCGGAAAACAGCCACCGCATCATGACATCGGCGATCGTGAGCATGGCCAGCACCACCAGACCAATAAGGCCCACCAGCGCCAGCCATTTCGAAACTGCGCGGGACAAATCGTCCGAGTTTGGCGGATCATGCATCGCTGCGACTTCTATTTGCCGGCCCGGAGTTTCTTCAGCTCATCCTTCACGACTGCCAGAATGTCCTGCCGCTTCTTGTTGCTGCCCGGCCCATTTGTCGACGACCTTTTCCATGATCTTGTTGTAGGCTGCCTTGTCGGCCTTGTCGGGGACGACAATGCGTGTGGCTCTTGTCGGCCTTGATGATCGTCCATCAGCTTGTCCTGCTGGGCGGTCGTCGTCTTGACGAACAGATCGTCGATCCACTTGCCGGAATATTTCTTGATCAGCGCCTGAACATTCTTCGGCAGGCTGTTGAACTTTTCCTTGGTCATCATCATGCCGATCGGCACGGTGCTGAACAGCTGCATGTAGTGGTTCTTGGCCACATCGTTGATGCGGAACGAGAACATCACGTTCCAGTCCGTCGCCGTGCCGTCGAGCACGCCCTTGGAAATGTTTTCCGCAACGACCGGTGATCGGCTGGCCGACCGGCGCAACGCCAAGCGCGCGCAGCGCCGCGCCGGCCACCGGGCCGCCGGCGCGCAGCTTCATGCCCTTGAGATCGGCGAGCTGTCTTGACCGGCTTTGCAGTGTGGAAATTATACGGATAGGTCGTGACCAGGAACGGCACGTAGAACTTGTCGTAACCGCGCAGCATGCCCTTTTCGTAGAGCGTACGAATGATATGGCTCGATTCCTTCACGTTCTTCATAAAGCGTCGGCAATTCCAGCACGTCGTTGTCGGGAAAACGTCCCGGCGTGTAGGAAAACACCACGAATGCGATATCGGTCACGCCATCCGTCAGCGCCTTGACCTGCGCGCGCCGGATTGGGCACCAGTGCGCCGCCCGGATAAGGCTCAATCTTGAGGATGCCCTTGCCTTCCTTGTTGATGTGCTTCGTACCAGGGCTTCATCACCTCGGCCCAGGTCGAATCCCTTCGGCGCCACCGAAGTAGGACAGGCGCAGCGTGACTTCTTCCGATGATGCTGCGGCCGGCGCCAGGCAGCGCAGTGGCAAGTGCAGCGGCAAGTGAAATTGCAGCAATGGATGTGCGCTTCATGTCGAGTCTCCCCTCATGATTTTGTGGCAGAATACCCTGCCAGACTTTGCATCTTGCAGCGAGCCTAGCCGCTGCATCTCCAAGGTCCACCCCTCCGGCGAGGCCACCCCTTCGCCGCCAAAGGCAGCCAGTGTAGGACGCTCCAGAAACGGGCATGCTGGCGCAGGCGATTTTCCGGCACCAAGCAGGATCGTTCTCGCCAAGCGCGCGCCAAATCACTATGCTCGCACCCATGACAGCCAAGCACACGAGCGCTCCTGCGATTATCGACGCCGCCCCCGCCTGGCGCCGGCTTGCGATTTGCATTGCCATCGGAACCGTCGGCTCCATCGGCATGTGGTCCTTTGTCGTTTCCCTGCCGGCGGTGCAGGCAGGCTTTGGCGTCAGCCGCGGCGAGGCCTCCCTGCCCTATACGATGACCATGCTTGGCTTTGCATTCGGCGGCGTTCTGATGGGCAAGCATGTCCGACCGCTATGGCATTGTCGCGCCGCTTGCTATGCGGCGGACTGTTGCTTGGACTGCGGTTATATCGCAGCTGGCAATGGCGCCCAACCTGACCACGTTTGCAATGGCCCAGTTGATCGTCGGCCTCGGCACATCGGCGAGTTTTGCTCCGCTGATGGTCGATATTTCGCGCTGGTTCGTCAGAGCGCCGCGGCATCGCCGTCGCCGTCGCCGGTTCCGGCAATTATCTGGCCGGCATGATCTGGCCGCCGATTCTCACCTATTTCATCGCCACGCCAGGGCTGGCGGCCGGTGCATCTCGTTATCGGCCTTGTATGCGTCGGATTTCTCGTTGCCGCCGCCTTCCTGTTGCGCCAGCGCCCGCCGGAGGAGGCGAACGCCCACGGCGTCGCCGGCTATCGCGTTTCGGCGCAATCGAATTGCCGCAGCGCACGTTGCTGATCCTCCTGGCCCTCGCAGGCGTCGCCTGCTGCGTCGCCATGGCGATGCCGCAGGTTCACTCGTCGCCTATTGCGCCGACCTTGGATATGGCGCGGCGCGCGGCGCGGAAATGCTGTCGCTGATGCTGGGCCTTGGCGTCGTCAGCCGCGTTCTGTCCGGGCATGATCGCCGACCGGATTGGCGGCCTGGCGCACCCTGCTGATCGGTTCGACCCTGCAGGGCGTTGCGCTGTTTCTGTACCTTTTCTTCGACGGACTGGTCTCCCTCTACATCATCTCCGGCCTGTTCGGCCTGTTTCAGGGCGGACTCGTGCCGATGTATGCGGTAATCGTGCGCGAGTATTTCCCCTCGGCAAAAGCCGGCGGCACCCTCGGCATCGTCATCATGGCCACCCTCTTCGGCATGGCGCTGGGTGGCTGGATGTCCGGATACATTTTCGACGTGACCGGCTCATACAGTCTGGCTTTCCTCAATGGCCTGCTGTGGAACTTGTTCAATGTCGCCATTGTCGGTCTTCCTGATGCTGCGCCGCAGGTTCGCCGACGGCCCGCGGTTCCAGCTTGAAGAACTGTGCAAATGGCAAAGCAGCCCCACTGGCGCTGACCCGCCAACGCCTTACATAGGAAGGGCGGTGCTGCGGGGTACGTGCGGATTAGTATTCCCGGGGCCTTATCGATCCTAACGGGAGCTGTCCCTGCCCTTGTCCGTGGACTTGGGCACACGGCGCCCACCTACGTTGTAGGTTTCCCGGGATCGATGATCCCACGGCCTATGTGGCTCCGCACCTCTGGCGCATCGGTCCGTCGAAACGGGCGCCTTGCCGCACGAGCCATGTCCCGGATGCCCCAAATCCGCGGCCTGACGCAAACCGGCATTCGAAACGCGCCGCGCCGCACGTGCCATGACGCCAGCCGCAGCAGGCCTTTGCAGAGCATCTGGCAATTGCAGGGTGTCGAACTGTGCCGCCGCGCATTCGTCCAGAAAGTCGGCATCTGTTCTGGCCGATCGGAACGGAGCCGGACACCAAGCTCCTCATGCGGGCGCTCGGCTATCACGAATTGCACGCTCTGCCTGCCGGCCACGCCGGGCCGCGCGGCACATCCCCTCGACATTCCGCCGCTACATCTATGGCGAACCGTATGCAGCAGGGCCCGATGGGAACATTCGAGCCGGTCGCCAGCGCACCCGAGCGTTTCGCCCGATCTGACTTTCGTGCCGCTGGCCGCCTTCGACCGCCGCGGCTACCGCATCGGCTACGGCGGCGGCTATTACGACGCCACGCTGGCGCAGGCTGCGCCTGATCAACCCCGGACCGGCCATCGGCATTGCCTTTTCGTGCCAGGAAATCGAAGCGAGTACCGGAAGAAGCCGCACGACCAGCCGCTCGATTTGATCCTCACCGAGGACGAACTGATCGACTGCTCGCTGGCGTGGCGGCAGACCGGGCAAGCATGATTCTTGTGTCGACTGCGCGGGAAAGCGTAATCAGCACCCGATGTCTCTGCGCCTCCTTTTCATCGGCGATATCGTCGGCCGCACCGGCCGCGACAAACTCGCTCGAACTCCTGCCCGGCCTGCGCCAGCGCTGGCAGCTCGATTTCGTCGATCGTCAACGGCGAGAACGCAGCCGGCGGTTTCGGCATTACCGAAAAGATCTGCGACGAATTCCTCGAGGCCGGCGCAGATTGCGTGACCCTGGGCAATCATGCCTGGGACCAGAAGGAAGCACTCGTCTTCATTGAGCGCCAGCCACGCCTGATCCGGCCCGCAAATTATCCCCATGGCACACCCGGACGCGGCGCCAATCTGTTTGAAAGCAGGAACGGCGCGCGCGTCCTGGTGATGAACCTGATGGGCCGGATATTCATGGACGCGATGGACGATCCGTTTGCCGCAGCCGATCGCGAACTGGAAGCCTGCCCTTTGGGCATGGGATGCGATGCAGCCGTGATCGACATGCACGCTGAAACCACCAGCGAGAAATACGCCATGGGTCATTTTGCAGACGGCAGGGCCTCGCTGGTTGTCGGCACACATACACATGTGCCCGACAAGCGATACGCAAATCCTGCCGGGTGGCACAGCCTATCAATCCGATGCAGGCATGACCGGCGATTACGATTCTGTCATCGGCATGGACAAGGCAGAACCGTTGCACCGCTTCACGCGCAAGATTCCTACCGGACGTTTCGAGCCTGCCGAAGGCCCTGCAACCTTGTGCGGCATTGCTGTCGACATCAACGCCAAGGGCCTGGCCGAGCATGTGTCGCCGGTCCAGATCGGCGGACGCCTGCGCGAGATTGTTCCCGATTTCTGGACCTGACCATGTTGCAGCATTTCGGGCGGCTGGAATTTGTCATTGCCCTGCTCGTCTTCATCTGGGGCCTGCAAATCGTCAACATGGCGACCGGCTACAAGCTCAATGGATTGCTGGGCCTGCAACCGCGATCGCTGCGCGGACTGATAGGCATCCCGTTCATGCCGTTGCTGCATGGCAGCCTGTCGCACGCCAGCGCCAATTCCTATCCGCTCGTTGCACTTGGCGCATTGATGGGCTTGAGCGACCAGAACAATCTCGCACAGGCCAGCGGGCTCATCATTCTTGCCGGTGGCATGGGCGTATGGCTGCTGGCGCGCAAGGCTTTGCATGTCGGCGCAAGCGGGCTTGTCTTCGGATGGTTTGGCTATTTGCTGGCACGGGCCTGGGTGCAACAAGACTTCCAGTCTTTTGCCATTGCCATCGCCGTTGCCGGATCGTACTGGACGCTGGTTTTCGGCATGTTGCCGCGTGCCGGACGGGTGAGTTGGGAGGCGCATCTGTTCGGCGCACTGGCAGGCGTGGGCGCAGCCTATATGCTGCATCGCTGACAGGATTTAACCCGCGAGCATGTCCCTGACCCAATGCGGAATGCGTACTGCGCGCCCGCCCGCTACGCAGGCAACCACCACATGTGCCGTGAGCAGAACCTCTTGGCCGCGCAAAATGCGCTGGTCGATTGTCAGCGAAGCACCGCCCATATCGCCCGCCCGCGTCTCGACACGCAGCATGTCGTCCATGCGCGCGGCTTTCACGAACTCGATATTCATGCGACGCACTGCAAATGCGAACGGCGTTCCATTCCCGCCATCGATGATCGATTGTTGATGAATACCGCGCGCGCGCAGATATTCGGTCCGCCCGCGCTCCAGAAACCGCAGATAGGAAGCGTGATAGACGACGCCGGAAAAATCCGTGTCCTCGTAATAAACGCGCACATCCATGCTATCGTCTGTTTTCGTCATCCACCCAGATCCACGACTACAATCTCCGGCGGGCTGCCGATGCGCACCGGCACGATCGAACACCCAAGACCGCCCGAGACGATAAGGTGACGATTTTCTTCCACCTTGTGCCCGTAGGCATAACGCGCACCGTAGCGCGATGGCACAACCGGCGTCCATCCGAACAGGGAAATCTGCCCGCCGTGCGTATGTCCCGACAACGTCAAGGACACGCGCTCTGGCACGCGCGGAAAAATATCAGGTTCATGCGCCATGAGAATGACCGGCGCATCGTCGGTAATTTTCGCCATTGTTCCTGGAAGATCATCGACGCCCCGTCCACGCGGATCGCGCCAGCCCCGAACCGGAACAAATGCAATCTGGTCACCCAGCCCGGCCAGCCAGAACGGCCTGCCGTCTTTTTCCAGCCGGACCGCGTCGTTCTCGTAAATCCGGATTCCCGCTGCAAGCAGTTCACGATGAATGTATGTCGGCCCGGCCTGACGCGCCATGGCCTCATCATCGTCCCACCAGTCGTGATTGCCCAAAATCGCATGCACGCCGAGTGGAGCTTTCAAGCCAGCCAGCGCCGTGGCCCAGGCCTTTGGATCTTCCGGCGACTGAAAGCGATGCGAGGCAACATAATCGCCCAACAACAAGGTTGCATCCGCACCAAGCCCGTTCGTGGTCTCGACGATCCGCTTGACGCGTTCCGCACTCATCCAGGGGAGGCAGGCATGGACATCGGCCACCAGCGCAAGCCGCAATTTCATGCCCTTTGGCCAGCGCGGCGGAGTCAAGGAATAGTGCTTTACGCGCAAGCGAAAGAACGGCTCGATTATGACTCCATAGGCAGACGTGACAACGCCGCTCGCCAGCATGGCAAGCGTCCAACGCAGGAATGTGCGGCGGCTGATCACAATTACAAACCGTCAGCTAGGGGAGACAGATCCAGAATCGAAACTGCAAATAAAGTACTCGGCGTCAGAACGCCACGCACTGCGCCAGCCGATTGCCGGCTGTCCTTTGTACAGCTAACCGAAAAGATATTTTTTCATATCCGTATTTTCCCGGCGCCACATCACATTGTCGAGAAAATAGTGATGCACATTGATGAACAGCCAGAACACGGCCATGAAGGCAAAGCTGCCAAACTGCGATGAATCGTAGGGTTGCAGAATATCCAGAAGGAATGGCACGCCCCAGAATCCAAGGAAACCAAGGATCGCGCCTATCGCAAGGAAAGACACGAACCGCGCATGCATGGGGCGCATGCCGGTCTTCATTCCGAATATACGGCTGTCCGGGTCATGCAAGGCTTCTTCCGCGCGTTCCCGGTTCAGTTGATATCGCCATACGACCACCAGATATTGCAACGAATGCATCGTCGGAATAATGAAAATCAACAATGGCGACAGGCGCGGTATCAACAGCCAGACGTAGACGGATACAACATAGGCAACGACACCGTTCCAGGCGATGGCATGGCCGCGCAATATTCTGCGTCCGAGCGCCAGTATGCACAACAGTGAAGTGATGCCGGCAATCGCTACCACCGCATACATCACTGCATCGGGCATCGGTATCGCATAGGCTTTAATGCCGAAAACGTCGCGCTCGACGACATCGCGATTGAGCAGAACCCATGCGAGCGCCCACACGCCATAGGCGTTGATCAGCAGGATTTTCTTTTCCTGCGCATTCAGGAATCGCCGCTTGATCGCCGATTCCAGCATGAAAATTCCGTAGCCTTGCTTGACGTAGTGCCAGCCGGTCAGGAACACCATCGCGTTGATAGCGAACTTCAGGATCTGCGGCATGTCCAGCAATACGCTGCCGACCAGAAGAGGGCCAAGAACAGCAGGCACGATAATGCCTGCAATGACGTATCGCGTGCGTAAGCCTTGCGAATAAGTGCTCCCGAAAGCCTTGGCCCGGAAGTCGCGATAGAAAATCTGGTAGGAATGACCGAAGTGCGGGTGATTGATGACATTGGCCAGCCACAACATCGCGCTGGCAAGCACGGCGGAACCACTCACCGGCAGGAACAGCCAAAGGCTAGCCATGACAATGACCGAGCCACCGCCCAGCATCAGGAAATCGAGGACTGGCCCCAGCACGTAAGCTTTGCTTGCGTCGCTCTGTCTGTCCGAAATTCGTCCCGCGTGTTCGGCAATGCTCATGGGTAAAATCCTGTCAGCCTGTTCCCTGGCCTGGTTCTGTCGTCATCCGGGCTGGACCTTGCGCGCCACTATCATCTGGTACCGCACGACACCCAGACGGCCGAGCTGCTCCAGGATCAGCCCGCCGATTTCCGCATCGGTCACCGAACCCAGTCCGGCAAAGGGCCGCCACCAGCTTTTCCGCCTGATGTCTTGCAACGCCAGGTCCAGATCGACCTGACCGCGCGGACGCATCCGGCTGGTCAGATCCTGTACGGTTTCGATAATGCACCCGGCCCGGTTAAGATAATCCGACCAAATTCGCGCAGACGGCATCTGCGGGCACCGCCACATCCGCTTGAAATCCGCCAACCGGGCTGAATGCGCCTCGGGAAACGGCTCGACAGGCATGTCGTCGACCAGGACAAGGATTCCGCCCGGCACCAGATGCGAGGCCAAATTAGCAATGGTTTCAGATGCTTGGAATGAGTGGATCAGGCTCTCTATGCCCAGAACCATATTGAACTGACGGCCAACGGGATCATCATACGACGCTGTTTCAAACGTAACCGCCTGCGAAGCGTCCATGGCTGCGGCATTTCGCCGGGCAATTTTGGTCTGGCGCGAGGAAATCGTGATGCCGTGCCAGCGGCCTCCCAGCCGGCGATGGAGATCAAGGCACGTACCGCCATAGCCACTTCCTGCATCAAGCGCGTCGATCGGCCCAAGCCGCCGTACCTGTTCCTCGATAAGGCCATGGATGGTCTTTGGACCGAAATCCTTTCCCTCTGCGTCGGTCAGCGAACGATGAATCGTATGCGCGCCAATCCCCGAAAACGCCCGGAATTGCTGATTGAGCTGGGTCCAGAAATACAGGTTGGAATAATAACGGCTGACGTCCCGTTGGTTGCCTGGCGCCATGATCTCATGCTTTCCCGGGTGACCTGCCAAATCGACCCCGGCTTTGGAAATATTCGCTTCGCAGCCTATATGCAGGTCTGCCTGGCCTCAATTTGGCACGAAGCACCTAAAAATCGGCTAATTGTCTGAATTTAAGGGATGAGTTTTGGACGAAGATCGCGAAAGAAATCGCCTGTCCGCACGCGCGGCCCGCTATGCAAAGGTCGGCGCCAGTGTCGGCGGAGCGGCGGCCCGCATGGCGGGTGCACGGCTGGCCGGACGCGATGCCTTTGATTCGGCCAGCGGTGAGGCGCTGGCCCGTTCGCTTGGCTCGCTCAAAGGGCCGATGATGAAAGTGGCCCAGTTCCTGGCCACCATTCCTGAAGCCCTGCCCGCCGATTTCGCAGCGAAATTGCAGACCCTGCAATCTAATGCCCCGCCAATGGGCGCAGCCTTCGTACGCCGTCGCATGCAGGCAGAACTGGGACCGGCCTGGCTTGAACGCTTCGGTGCGTTCGAACTGCACCCGGCCCATGCTGCCTCATTGGGTCAGGTTCATCGCGCAACTTCGCTCGATGGCACGCCGCTCGCCTGCAAGCTGCAATATCCCGACATGAAATCGGTTGTCGAAGCAGACCTGAAACAGCTCGAATGGATATTTGCACTGCGGCGGCGTCTCGATGGAGCCGTTGACACGACCGAAATGGTTGAAGAAATCGGCGACAGGGTACGCGAGGAACTCGACTACGAACGCGAAGCCAAACACACGCTGCTCTATCGCCAGATTCTATACAGCGACCTGCTCGGGCCGGACCCCGGAAATGTGCGCGTACCCGGCGTATGGAATGCATTGTCCACCGGCCGATTGCTGACCCTCGACTGGCTTGAGGGCGAGCCTATCCTGAGTTTCAAGTCGGCCACGCAGGAAGAACGCAACGCAATCGTCAAAGCCATGTTCCGTGCCTGGTGGCATCCTTTCATCGGCCTTGGCATTATCCATGGCGACCCGCATCTGGGCAATTACACCGTGTTCCGCGAAGGCTCCGCGCCCGATGCCCCTGCTGCCGGCATCAATCTGCTGGACTATGGCTGCATCCGTATTTTTCCACCGAGCTTTGTCCAAGGCGTGATCGATCTTTATTCGGGCCTGCGCGACAACGACAATGACCGCATCGCCCACGCCTATGAAACCTGGGGTTTCAAAAACCTGAAGCGCGAATTGATCGACGTCCTCAATATCTGGGCGCGCTTCATCTACGGACCATTGCTCGATGACCGGGTGCGCCGCGATCGCCGAAGGCGTGTCACCGGGCCAATATGGCCGCGAACAGGCCGCCAGGGTTCATCGCGAACTGAAGGAAAAGGGCCCGGTAAAAATCCCGCGCGAGTTTGTTTTCATGGACCGTGCAGCCATTGGCCTTGGTGGCGCATTTCTGCATCTGGATGCCCAGCTGAACTTCTACCGGCTGTTCAATGATGTGATCGGCGACGGATTCGATCTGACCGCCATGAACAATCGCCAGCGCTTGGCACTCGAAATGGCGGGACTCGCATAAGCGGGCCAGAAAATGCCCCTGGACAGCAAGCCTGCGCGTTTTGGCCCCGGGGAGAAATCTCTGCCCGGCGTTGCCCGGCGCGCCTGATTCCGCTACATGCTAGGGGGAACCAATACTGACCTAGAGGGCAATATGGCTGACAATCACGCTCCTGCCGGTGGGCATTCCGATATGGACTATGCCGAACACGAAGGCACTTACGCGCTGTTTCTGTTTTTAACAAAATGGACAATTATCAGCACCATCGTGCTTTTGGCCTTGATGGCCTATTTCCTCCTATAATCAAGAGGCTGAGCCAACGGCACGGGCATTATGACATGCTCGCGCCTGCCGGACTCGTGCCCTGACCTGCCGGAGACGTCCATGCGTATTGCTGTACCAGCCGAAACTAGGGACAACGAAACCAGGGTCGCCGCGACGCCCGAGACGGTCAAACGTCTGATCGCGCAGGGCGCCGAAATCGTTGTCGAGAAGAATGCGGGCAAGTCTGCTGGCATTACCGACGCGGAATTCGAGACCGCGGGCGCCAGAATTGCTGCATCCGCTGCCGATACCGTGAAGGATGCAGATGTCATCCTGCAGGTACGCCGCCCGATAGCCTCCGCATTGTCGGGAGCAAAATCCGGGGCCATCGTACTTGCGATGATGGACCCTTATGGCCACGAAGAGGAAATCCGGCAATTGGCGCAAGCCAATGTCAGCGCCTTCGCCATGGAATTCATGCCGCGCATCACCCGCGCGCAGGTCATGGACGTTCTGTCCTCCCAGGCCAATCTTGCCGGTTATCGCTCTGTCGTCGATGGCGCCGGCGAATATGGCCGCGCCCTGCCAATGATGATGACTGCTGCCGGCACTGTGCCTGCAGCACGCATATTCATCATGGGCGTCGGCGTTGCGGGCCTGCAGGCCATTGCAACAGCCCGCCGCATGGGTGCCGTGGTAACAGCCACGGACGTGCGCCCTGCCACAAAGGAACAAGTGGAATCACTGGGCGCAAAATTTCTCGCTGTCGAAGACGAGGAATTCAAGCAGGCGCAAACTGCCGGCGGCTATGCAAAAGAGATGTCGAAGGAATATCAGGCCAAGCAGGCCGAACTTACTGCAGCCCATATCGCCAAACAGGACATTGTGATCACAACCGCATTGATCCCCGGACGGCCCGCACCCAAACTGATTTCTGCCGACATGGTGAAATCCATGCGCGCCGGCTCTGTCATCGTCGATCTGGCGGTTGAACGCGGCGGCAATTGTGAACTGGCCAAGCCCGGCGAAACAATCATTACGGATAACGGCGTGAAAATCGTCGGACACCTGAACGTGCCCGGGCGGCTGGCTGCAACGGCATCCAGCCTGTATGCAAAAAATCTGTTCTCGTTTCTTGAAACCATGATCGACAGCGAGAAAAAATCGCTGGCCGTAAAATGGGATGACGAATTGGTAACCGCGACCCTGCTGACAAAAGATGGCGCGGTCGTGCATCCCAATTTCAAGGCGAACTGATGATCTACGCCATAGACAATTCTTGCGCTTGACGCGCCGCGCGGGAGGAAGAGGACGTTTCAATGGCTAACGAAGCAGCAACCAAACAATTTATAGAGGCCATCACTTCGGCAGCGCAGAGCTACGCCGACCAGATAGCAACTGCCGCAGGGGGCGCAGCCCATGCCGCATCGGGCGGAGCAATAGATCCTTTCGTCTTTCGCTTGTCGCTGTTCGTTCTGGCGATTTTCGTCGGCTATTACGTGGTCTGGTCCGTGACGCCGGCACTGCACACCCCGCTGATGTCGGTCACCAATGCCATCTCCTCGGTTATCGTCGTCGGTGCATTGCTTTCGGTCGGTGTCGATGCCTCGACGCCAGGCGATGACGGAACGATTTACGCCCGCATCTTCGGGTTCATCGCGCTGGTGCTTGCCTGCGTCAACATATTCGGTGGCTTCCTCGTTACAGAGCGCATGCTGGCCATGTACAAGAAGAAGGGATGACGTGACATGAACGCCAATCTCGCCGCCGTCCTTTATCTTGTAGCAGGTGTCCTGTTCATTTGGTCCCTGCGTGGACTTTCGTCTCCAGCAACTTCGCGGCAGGGTAACCTGTTTGGCATGATCGGCATGGCAATCGCCATCATCACGACGCTGCTCTATGCCGCGCCGTCCGGCTTCATGAGCTGGGTGCTGATCATTCTCGGCATAGGTATTGGCGGGTCAATCGGCGCATGGCGCGCCCGCACGGTGGCCATGACCGACATGCCCCAGCTCGTGGCCTTTTTCCACGCTCTAGTGGGTCTTGCTGCGGTTCTGGTTGCGGCTGGCGCCCTTTATGCGCCGCAGGCGTTCGGCATTGGCAGTCCTGGCGACATCCATGCAGCCAGCCTGATAGAAATGTCATTGGGCGCAGCTATTGGTGCAGTCACCTTTACCGGCTCGATCATTGCCTTCGCCAAGCTCGACGGACGCATGTCCGGCAAGCCAATCATGTTGCCGCAACGACATATCATCAACATTGGCCTTGGAGTTCTGGCTGGCTTTGATGATCATTGCCTTCGCCTATAACGAGAGCCATTTCGTCTTCTGGCTTATCATCGCAATATCGCTGGCATTGGGCATCCTGCTCATCATACCGATTGGCGGCGCTGACATGCCGGTCGTCGTGTCGATGCTCAACTCCTATTCCGGATGGGCCGCGGCAGGCATCGGTTTCACACTCGGCAATCTGGCGCTGATCATCACCGGCGCATTGGTTGGCTCGTCCGGCGCCATCCTCTCCTACATCATGTGCAAGGGCATGAATCGTTCGTTCTTCTCGGTGATTCTCGGCGGCTTCGGCGGCGAAACCGACATGGGTTCGGGCGAAGTCGAGACGCGGCAAGTCAAGCGCGGCTCTGCCGAAGACGCTGCCTTCATCATGCAGAACTCGCAGAAAGTCATCATCGTGCCCGGTTACGGCATGGCTGTGGCCCAAGCCCAGCACGTGCTGCGCGAAATGGCCGACCTGCTGAAGAAAGCAGGCGTTGAAGTCTCCTACGCGATCCATCCTGTTGCCGGCCGCATGCCGGGCCACATGAACGTGCTGCTCGCCGAGGCCAATGTGCCTTACGATGAAGTGTTCGAACTGGAAGACATCAACACCGAATTTGCACAGACCGATGTCGCATTTGTCATTGGCGCCAACGACGTGACAAACCCTTCTGCAAAAACAGATCCGAAATCACCGATCTTCGGCATGCCTATTCTTGATGTTGAAAAGGCCAAGACTGTTTTGTTCATCAAACGCGGCATGGGTTCAGGTTATGCCGGCGTTGAGAACGAACTCTTCTTCCGCGACAATACGCTGATGCTCTTTGCCGATGCCAAGAAAATGGTCGAGCAGATCGTCAAGGCGCTCCAGCACTGACGTAAACAAAGCGTAACAAAAAAAGCCCCGGCTTGCCGGGGCTTTTGCATTTTAAGTCTCGTATTAAATACCGGCTTTGATCCAGCCTAGCACTTGCGCGCGCCAGTGGCGCAATCGCGGCGAAAACGATCCTTGTGCGCATCCGCAGATGCCGGCGCCAAAGTAGCAAGCGCACCCATGATTGAAGCAAACAAAACCGAAAACAGGACCAGACGTTTCATACTTGATCTCCAGACAACAATTGCATCATCACATTGAACGGGAGCTTGAAATGTTCCTCCCAAATCAACACCAAGAGACTAGCAAGCATAAATAATAAGTCATTGTATTTATTTAAAAAACCCATCTCAGGCGGCAATTTATATATTGGGCAAATTCGTCAGGGCTTGATGCATTTTTGCGCAAATTTATTTGCACCGCCGCTCTTCACCAAACAATTCCTCCTCGACCAAAACCACAAGAAATAGGACATTGAGTTGCCGGAACGGTCTGGTGAATATACCGGAGCAGCAGCTACCCATGATCAGTAGAATATGCAGGATCACCTATCGCAAACTGGCTTCGGCACTCGCCTTCACGCTGGCCGCTGCGACGCTATCTGGATGCAAAACCGAAGAAGCCATTCCGCAATATGTAAAAGGACCACTGTCCGGTTTCGTCTACGAGTGCCAGCAGGAAGGGCAGACCGCACCGGACATGAACCACTATCTGACCCGGCACGATCTCGATGGCGATGGGCAGCCGGATTATGTCCTCGACAGCGCGAAAGGCTGCAAGGCCAATACAGATCTGTATTGCGCAGCCGAGGGATGCTCGATCAGTATTTACGTCAGCTCGAAGTTTGGCAAATACGGGATGTTCAAGGTCAAGTCTTTCTCGTTCGACAAGGTCGGCGACAAGTCCGTGATTGTCCTGAACATCGGCGGCCCCAAATGTGCCGAAAGGCCTGGAGGGCTTTGCACCGAAAAGCGTCTGTTCAATGGTTCCGAATTCGTGATCGCACCAGAGGCAAAGCAATGAACCATCCTGCGACCTGGCGGCTCGTAGAAACAACTCCAATTTGACTGCCGTATCAAATGGTCCAGATTTAGTGTCTTCTGCGCCAGTAGAGATCGTATCGGGGAGGCGGTAATGCACGAACAAGCTCAATTCAAAATTGCATACGTAGCAGCCGCCATGGCTGCTCTTGTGCTAACGGCAATTTCCGGACCTGCAGCGGCCCAGAAAGCAGGCGACAAATTACACGTGGTCTATCCTTTTGCTGCCGGCGGATCCGGCGATGGCGCAGGCCGCCTGCTGACCGAGGAACTGGCACGCCATTTCAAAATGAAGCCGGTATTCGAAAATCGCGGCGGTGCCGGCGGACGCATTGGTCTGAAGGCGATGGTTGGGGCCGATCCGGATGGGTCCGAACTCGTATTCGCACCAATGGGACCAATGGCTATCCAGCCTAGTTTTCATCCGAACATGGGTTTCGATCCGTTCAAGGATTTCCGGGCGGTCTCCATGGTTGCCAGTTTCGATCTGGCGCTTTCCACCGGAACGGCAACCAGATTGAAAACCCTTGCCGAGGCCGTCCAGTTCATCAAGGCCAATCCGGACAAGGCGTCATCGGGTGTGCCCGGCGCTGGCGGCTTGCCGCATTTTTTCACCTTCATGCTGGGCGCTGCAGCGAAGGTGGATTTCAAACCGGTCGTTTATCGCGGCTCCGGACCGGCAATTACCGACATAGTGGCGGGCCACCTGCCCTTCGCCATGCTACCGACATCGGAAGCCCAGGCGCAGCACCTGGGCGGCAAATTGCGCATTCTCGCACGGTCCGGCGCCAGCCGTTCAGTCGACCTGCCCGATGTGCCGACCTTTGCCGAAGCTGGATACAAGATTCAGGGTGAGGGCTGGTATGCGATGTTCGCGCCGGCAAAAATGTCCGATGCAACAGCTGACACCATCAGCAAGGCCATCATCACTATCCTTGCCAAGCGTGAAGTCAGCAAAAAAATCGCGAACATGGGGCTGAAGGCTTACGGCACCACTCCTGCGGAAATGGCGCGCATTCACAAGGATTCGTTCGAGCGCTGGCGTCCGGCTGTCAAAGCGTCCGGCTTCAAGCCCGGCGCACGCTGAGCGCATACGCCAAAACGATCAGAAAAAAGGCCCGTGCAAGCACGGGCCTTTCCAGTTTGGTCAAACACCAACAGGTCTAAACGGCGGCAGCGCCTTCGCGCTCGGCCAATTCACGCTTGCGGCGGCGTTGACCCGCGCGATTTTTGAAACGGCCCTTGTCGCCATTGTTGGCGGAGGCGTTTGCTGCACCACGGTGCGGGCTGTGCCGCGCCGGCGCTTCCGTTGGCCCGTGCGGCTTGCTGAATGAACGTTCGCCGTCACGCGCACGGCCTGGACCACGGTTCGGACCTTTGGCTCCCGGCCTCTTGCCGGCTGACTTGTGTGCATGCGGGCGGCCGGCATGTTCACCAGCATCCTTGCGCGGACCATCCCGGAACGGACGCTCTTCCCGCTGCGGTCTTTCGCCCTGCCAGGGTGCAGCATCCCGCGGGGGACGCGCTGCGCGTTCCTGTTGCTGGTCACGGTCTTGATGGGAGGGCCGGCCTTCGCCGCGACCACGCTCCGTGCGGGCTGCCCGCTCTGCGGCATTGCGCTGACGTTCGTTGCGGCCAGGACGCGTGCGGCCGGGTTTGCGGCCCGAGCCTGAGCGCCCGGAAGGCCCTTCTCCTGCACCGGCAAGCGCGGACAGTCCTTCGATGGCCGTCACACCCTTGTCTGCGCTCCAGATGAAAGCGGGAATATCCTGTCGCGTCAGTTTCTGGATGCCGCGCAAATTCGCCCGCTCGTCCGGCGCACAAAATGCTACCGCCTTGCCGTCGGCGCCAGCACGTGCCGTACGGCCAATGCGATGCACATAGGCCTCGGGCACGTCGGGCAATTCGTAATTCACCACATGAGTGACATTATCCACGTCGATGCCGCGCGCTGCGATATCGGTTGCAACAAGCACTTTCGTCGAACCGCGCTTGAACGAGGCCAAGGCCTTCTCACGCTGTGCCTGGCTCTTGTTGCCGTGAATGGCCTGCGTATCGATACCGCTCTTGCTCAACAGCGTTGTAACACGATCCGCGCCACGCTTCGTGCGCGTGAAGATCAGTGTGCGCTGAAATTGCTCTTGCTGCATGAGGTGCAACAGCAATGCATTCTTGTCGCCGCTGGACACCATGAACACGCTTTGGTCAACACGTTCGGCTGTAGTGCCAACCGGTTTGACCGTCACTTCCACGGGCTCTTTCAACATGTCTGCGGCAAGACTTGCGATCTCCCGCGGCATGGTTGCGGAAAACAACAGGGTCTGGCGGCGTGCCGGCAGGCGCGACAGGATATCGCGAATGGGGACGATGAAACCAAGGTCCAGCATGTGATCGGCTTCGTCGAGCACGACAATCTCGGTCTCGTCGAGTTTGACTGTGCCCTGTTCCAGATGATCGATCAGACGGCCTGGCGTAGCCACCAGAATGTCGAGCCCGCGATTGAGCGCCTTGACCTGAGGGCCATAGCTGACGCCACCGAAAATTACTGCAATCTGCATTTGCGCATTGCGGCCATAAACACGAAAGCTCTCGGCAATCTGCGCGGCAAGTTCGCGTGTTGGTGCAAGTACCAGCGCCCGTACACGGCGCGACACAGGACGCTTGCGATCGGCAGTCAGCCGCTCGAGAATCGGCAATGCGAAAGCCGCAGTCTTGCCGGTTCCGGTCTGAGCAATGCCGAGAAGATCGCGGCCTTTCAGAAGATGAGGGATGGCCTGGGCCTGAATAGGAGTTGGGGTAGAATAGCCTTCGGCTTCAACGGCACGAAGGATTGTCCCGGCAAGGCCGAGATCTTTGAATTGAGTCACTTTTGTACTTTCAAATATGGACAGTGGCCGCCCGCATGAGTGCGGGCGGATACGGCCGGTTCACGCTGGCATCGCCAGCACAATGACCGCCGCGCGTACCTCGGACATGTCGCATGATAGGGGGCGGATGCTTCCAGCAGGGCCAACGTCTTGTCCGTAGCGGACAGTGTGGCTTACGCGGCCGAAACTCCGATGCTGCATCGCAGCAACGGCTGCATACACCCAAATATGATTGCCGTCAAACACACTTTGCGGCGGCTGGTTAATCACGCGTCTGGATAAGGTGCCTGAATCCAGTACCGGCAACCAGAGCCAGCAAAGCCATCTTTGACAGTTCCAGTGTTGCATAGGCTGCGTGATGCATGCTTGGCGGAAGCGGCGAACCGGCAATGACCGCTGCAGCGCGGGCATTAAGTCCTGGCAAAAGCCAGAATCCCTGCAGCGCCACGATGGCAACGATGGCCACGATACTTGCCAAGGCAATGCTGCGCCAATGTTTCAAGCCGGCGACCGCCGCTGCAATGACCAGCAAAGCGCACAGAACCCATTCGACTATGGAGAAGACCGCAAAGGTTGCGCGGCCGACGTCGAAAGCTACCGGTCGCGTCAGGCTCGTCGCCGCAAACTTCGCAGGCGTTGCAATAAAGGAATGTCCGATCACAGCCCCGAACCAGACAAGGCTGATAGCCACAAAAACTGCAATCCATATCGGACGGCGCATCAACCCGCTCGCTGTTGCAGGAAATTCAGACCACTGTCTCAGCGGTCAGATCAAAGGTTCGCGATCAAACCCGGCCGACGCGCCGCAAGCCATCGTTTGCCAGACTGTTGTTGGCATCCACAATGATTGCGCGATTGTAACTTTCCATCGCCTTCTGCCGGTTGCCCTTGCGCTCGTAGGCCAGGCCGAGCCCGGCCCATGCGTTCGAATTGCGATTATTCACGTTGAGAGCGGCGTTGAAGTCTTCGATGGCTGCGTCGTATTTGCCAACCAGAGT
The DNA here is from genome assembly GCA_963700795.1 of uncultured Alphaproteobacteria bacterium. Taxonomy (GTDB): domain Bacteria; phylum Pseudomonadota; class Alphaproteobacteria; order Rhizobiales; family Beijerinckiaceae; genus Terripilifer. The sequence continues at coordinate 320,601 of CAVOYX010000004.1, forward strand.
GAAGCTCTGGCCACGGGCTTCATAGGGAGCAGCAACAAACGGGTCACGATCGATAGCGTTATCAAAATCCTTGATGGCGCGGTTGTGATCGCCCTGACGCTGGAATATCAGACCGCGTGCGTGAAATGCCTGCGCACTTTCCGGTGTCAGGCGGATAGCTTCCGTCAGATCATTCATCGCACCGGGAAGATTGCCCTGCGACCGCAACAGGTTTGCGCGGGCTATATAGGCCGACGTATGACGTGGATTGGCCTGGATGGCGCGGGTAAAATCGTTCAGCGCCTCGGGATCGCGGCGCAATTGGCGATAGGCAAGACCGCGATTTGTCATCGCCGAAGCATGACTCTGATCCAGCCGGATCGTCTGGGTGAAATCCGTGATCGCTTCCTGATAGCGGCCAATGCGAGCATATGCAGCTCCACGCGTATTGTAGCCCTGCGGATCGGAAGGATTGCGCCGCACATAATCGGTCAGGGACTGAATATTGACCTGCTGCGCTTCGCCCTGCGGTCTCAACTTCCACAATGCGGGACCGCTGACCACCCTCGACCAGGTCGGTGCTGAGACAGCCTGCCAACGAAACGGACAGCGCAAGACCTGCCAGAATGGAAAAGTATTTTTTGTCTATCATTGTCCTACGCCTGCCATAAACGCTGGCCAAATCCCGCATGGAACCGACTTGGAGGTTCCGGGGCAAGTTGGCGAAAAACCGGCTAACCGGCGGCCCGGCCACCGATAGCGCTCAAACACATTCTTACCACAGCGTGCCAACCGCGGTCTCTGGCCACAATTCAGGGCCGAAATGAGACAAAGTCAACGAATTCCATGCCGCAGGGATCAGATGGGCACATTATCCGCGGATGGTTACCAAATAGTCACACAAAAATACCGCGCCAGGCCCAAACGCCGGCGCGGTATGAAAATCACCGGTCAGGCAATCCTAGCGAGTAGTAGGACGAGGCTTCATGGGCAACAGGCCTTCCCGCTGCATTTTCTTGCGAGCCAGCTTGCGGGCGCGGCGTACGGCCTCGGCCTTTTCGCGCGCACGGCGCTCGGACGGCTTTTCATAATGGCCACGCAGCTTCATTTCGCGGAAAATACCTTCCCGCTGCATCTTTTTCTTCAGGGCCTTGAGCGCCTGATCAACATTGTTGTCCCGAACGAGAACTTGCACGCAGTCATCCTGTTTGGCTTGTTCGCGCCTTGCGGCGTGACGATAAAATGAGAATGCATTTTCGCGCACCACGGCACGCGAACTGGCGGCGGATTAACAGAATAAGACCCCCTTGTCCAGCCGGATGGCTCGAGAAATCAAGCCTTTTGGCTGTGGAGAAATGAGACCAGCGCCGCGTTGAAACCCGCAGGATTTTGCAGATTGGCAATATGAGCGGCATCGGCCACCGCAATATAATCCGCCCCCGGCACCTTGTCTGCCATCCTTCGCATGATTTCGGGCGGACCGCCGATGTGATCCTGCGCCCCGCCAATATAGACCCATGGAACCCGGATATCAGGCAGGTACGGCTCGTAGTCGAGCCCCAGAAAGGCGGCTATGGCGCCATAATAACCCTGGGGCGTGGTGTTGGCGATCATGGCGCGAACGGCTTCGATGATCTTCGGGTTGGCCTCCTTGAATTCCAGCGTGAACCACCGCTCCACCGTTGGCTCAACCATTGGCTCCAGTGAACCATGGGCCTTCACGATTTCCACGAATTTCGGCCACATGGCGGCAAAATCGGGCTCCATACTGGCCCGGCAGCAACATGCAGCGGCAGAAAGGACCCTTTCGGGATGGCGCAGGGCCAGGCCGTGCAACATTGCCCCTCCCAGACCAAGTCCGGCGACATGGGAGCGCGTAATGCCCAGCGCATCCCAGAAGTCCCGTCAGATCGTCAATCAGCACGTCGAGCGAGCAAACACCGTCTGTTGCCGGCGACCCGCCATGACCGCGAAAGTCATAACGAAGAATTCGAAAGTCACCGGCCAGCGGCTCGATCTGTCCGTCCCACATGGTCAGGTCATTGGCTATGCCTGTGACAAACGTCAGCCATGGCGCCCCCTCAGCGCCGTCTATCGTGTAGTGGATTTGCGTACCATTGGATGTTGCCAGCATGGTTTGCCCTATTCGGGAAAGACGCGTGTCACATGCCCCATCTTGCGACCGGGTCTGGCCTCGTGCTTGCCATAGATATGGACACAAGCCCCGTCCTGGCCGAGCAGGTCGCGCCAACGGTGAATGTCGTCGCCCAACAAGTTGGACATTTCAATCCGCCCATGCCGGCGAGTTGATCCAAGCGGCCAGCCGCAGATGGCCCGCACATGCTGTTCGAACTGTGAAGTCACCGATCCGTCTATCGTCCAGTGACCGGAATTATGCACGCGCGGCGCAATCTCGTTGACGAGCAAAGTCTGGGTGCCATTGGCATTCTCAACCACAAACATCTCGACTGTAATCACGCCTATGTATTGCAGCCCGTCGACAATCTTGTGGACGATATCGATGGCTGACTGCGCGGTCTTGCCGTCGATTCTCGCCGGAACACGCGTAAGCGAGAGAACATGATTGGCGTGTTCGTTTTCACAGACATCCCAGGCCGCGAAACTGCCGTCGGCCGAGCGCGCAGCAACAACCGACACTTCACGGGCAAATGGCACCAGACCCTCAAGAATTGCAGGAACTCCGCCAAGGCTGCGAAACAGAACAGCAAGATCTGCGCCTTCACGAACCGTAGTCTGGCCCTTGCCGTCATACCCCATGCGCCGCGTCTTCAGGATTGATGGCCGCCCGAGCTGCGCCACAGCACGAGCCAGCCCGCCCGCATCGTTCACCGCATGATACGGCGCTGTGCCGATGCCCAGTGAATTGATGAAATCTTTTTCGACCAGACGATCCTGCGAAGTCGCCAACGCAAGCGGACCGGGCAGAACCGGGCAATGTTCAGCAATGACCTGCGCGGTCTGTGCTGGAACATTTTCAAATTCATACGTCACCAGGCCAACGCGCGCGGCGAACGCACCAAGCGCTTCCGCATCGTCATAATCGGCAAGTGTAAAATGCGCTGCAACGTCAACCGCCGGACCTTCTTCGGGCGCATACACGTGAACCCTGATTCCAAGCCGCGCAGCAGCCATTGCAATCATCCGGCCAAGTTGACCGGACCCCAGGACGCCGATTGTGCTACCGGGAGCTACAGCTTCTGCCATGCGTCCCGCCTATGCCGGCTTGCTGTCGGAAGGATGTTCGGCAACCGACGCCGATTGTTGTGCACGCCAGACGTCCAGGCGTTCGGCAAGTGCCGTGTCTTCCAGCGCAAGAACAGCGGCAGCCAGAAGTGCCGCATTCACGGCGCCCGCCCTGCCGATCGCCAGTGTACCAACTGGAATGCCGGCAGGCATCTGCACGATGGACAACAGCGAGTCCTGTCCGGACAGAGCCTTCGATTCCACCGGTACCCCAAAAACCGGCAATGGCGTCAGGGATGCGGTCATTCCCGGAAGATGCGCTGCGCCTCCGGCACCGGCAATCACAACCTTGAAACCGGCCTCGCGTGCACCTTTGGCGAAGGCATAGAGCCGTTCGGGCGTGCGGTGGGCAGAGACGATGCGCGCATCGAACCCGATGCCGAGCGCATGCAGGGTATCCGATGCATGGCGCATGGTTTCCCAATCGGACTGGCTGCCCATGATGATCGCGACAGGTTTGGAGCTTTTTGCCAAACAGGCCTCCCGTTTCCGCTCATTGACTGGCATCGAACTGGCATCGCCCGCGGAAGCTCGCCGGGATAGACCATCGATTTGCAAGGTGCAAGGTGGCTGCCGGGATTATGGGCAATTTGCCAGTCTGCAGGCCGCCAGAGACACCCTTTGTCAGGCTATGATATCTGGCGTGAGCTGGTCGTCCAGAAACGAGACACGATCCCGGAGCACGAGCTTGCGCTTTTTCAAGCGCTGCAACTGGAGCTGATCTGGCGCGCCCACGGACTGCAAGGCTGCAATAGCCACATCCAGATCGCGATGTTCCTGGCGCAGAACGTCTATTTCTTTTTCGATGGCCGCGCGCTGTTCGTCTGTCAGGGGATTGAGCATGGTTATTCAAATTTGCGAAAGTGGTTGAGCGCCGTCTACGGCTGTTCGGCAGTACCCGCTTCCAGATTTCAGCGCAAGCACGCCGGCAAATTCCCGTTCCGGGCGGCGATGGCCGGATTTTCCGGCAATTTGAGTGAACGCAATCATTTCACGTTCAATTTACCGAAAAATTGAAGAGCTTTTCCCCTTGTCTGAAACCAAATCGGTGGCACACTGGTCATGCAACTGTCATCGAGAGGTTATGATATGTCCGTCGAAAGTCATCTCGCCGAACTGGAGCGTCGTCACCAATTGCTGGAGAAGGAACTTGAGAGCTGCAAGGTCCATCCAGCCGAAGATCCCCTCAAGATTGCAGCGTTGAAGCGGCGCAAGCTCAAGCTAAGAGATGAAATGAAACGGCTGCAAAAGGAAGCCGCGGTCAGCACGAGACACTAGCGCTGCATTTACATCGCTCCGGGCCTGCTTGAAGGCTCCAGCTAACAGCGCAATTGCACATAAATTTCGCGGCGGGCATGTTATCTGCCGCGAACCGTCCTTCAGAACCATTACTGGGCCGGGTAATAAACGATCGACTTCCGCAGCGGGAAAATTTGCTGCCTGTTCGCATTCCGGTAGAGCCGGGCAAAGCTGAAATACATTTTCTTTTCTGATTCAATGGTTTAAATATGTTACTTGTAGAGCTATTAATTTTCACAAATATCATGTAACACACATTTTGGACGTTGACCGTCTGTTACATGATACGGAGAGCGCCGGTCGTGCTCAGTGAAGCCAATTCTGGCCAGCCCGGCCACGCAGATATTCAAGCTGCGCTCACGCGTATCGTCAACCAACCGGACTTTCAGTCTTCGACGCGGTTGTGCGAATTTCTCCGCTTCATAGTCAATGAAGCCCTTTCCGGACGCTCCGGTGATCTGAAAGCCTTCAGCATAGCCGTGGCAGTTTATGGCCGCGATGAAACCTTCGATGCCCAATCCAATTCCATAGTCAGGGTTGAAGCGACACGACTGCGCAGGCTACTGGACCGGTATTATTCGGGGGACGGGGCGGAAGATCCGGTAATCATTTCGATCCCGCGCGGCGGCTACGCACCTGAATTCGCCTTTCGTGACCAAAATCCGTCCGGTCTGGAGAATTCGCCCGTCAGTCCGGCTGGGGACACTGCGGAACCGGTCGTGAAAGAATCTGGCGGTTTTGCAAAGATTGCAGCCGGCATTGTCCTGGCCGCAGCTTTGGCCGGCGGCGGATTCCTGATCGCAAGGTATTCGGCCGGAAACGGCGCCAACGAGCAAACGCAGCAAGCATTAACCGGTCCAACATCCCATCAACCGACCATTCAGGTTGAAATGACGTCGTTTGGCAGTGGAGCACCCTCCATGCACGACATTCAAAACCGTCTGGCCATGGAACATGCCCTTGACCGCTTTGAAGACGTAATGGTGGTCGAAAGCGGCGCTCCCAACAGCCGGCCACCGGATTATCGATTGCGCGTGATCCCTGCCGGGTCCGGCAAATCCGGCACGTCTTATGTCGTGCGCATGGTGCATAACCGCAGCGGAGAAATAATCTGGAGTCAGCCTTTAGGCCAGGCGTTGGCAGGCGACACCAACACCGCCACACTTGAGGCCACGCAGCAGATAGCTGAAGCAATTGCCCGGCCCTTCGGAGTGATCTTCTCGGATCAAAGACGCAGGCTTCGCAACCAGAGCGCTTCGCGTTATGGCTGCATCATCGAAAGCTATCTGTTTTTCGCGCGGCCGACACAAAGCGCTTACGAGAGTGCAAAAACATGTGTCGAGAATGCGATAAAGGAATTTCCGCAATTCGGCGCGGGCCTTGCCACATTGTCCCTGCTCTATACCGAGGGCTGGAAACATGGTTTCGACCAACGCCCTGCGCAGAATTTGCTTGAGGAATCGAACCAGCTCGCCCACCGCGCTCAATTGCTGAATCCAGCCAGCATCCGCTCAAATCTGGCGGTATTCCAATCTGAATTTTACCGGAAAAATTATGCAAGCGCCTTCCAGATCGGCGACAGCCTGATTGAAAACAACCCAAACTCACCGTTGGCGAAAATTACCATAGCGTCCGCATATGCCGTGCAAGGCCATGCCGGCAAAGCCAAACCGCTTTTCGCCTCCGTCCGCAATTCAATGACAAACTTCACTACGGCCTATGGTGTGTACTTGTTCTTGCTTGCTTATGCCGAAGGCGATGCGCAGGAAGCCTCAAGATGGGCAATGTCGCGAGGCGCTTCGATCCGGCCACTTGGACTTTTTGCGCGCATTCTGGTCAATCATCAACAAGGCCGGCTGGAAGAGGCAAGGCAGTATGCCGAACGGCTGCAAAAAACATTTCCCGCCGTATTCGAAAACGTTCCGGCAATGCTTGATCGCTATCACATGGCCGAACCCTTGCGCTCGAAACTCCTGACAGATCTGAAAGCCACGGGTTTGATCAGCACCTTGCAAACATACGTTCCGCCTGTGAAAGCCAATGCCGGTTCGCCTGACAAAACTGTGTCCAGCGCACGCAATTGATGACCTGCCCGCGGCAATATCGATCATGTCCAGCCCGGCACTCCTGCGCCGTGCCAGACCGGCATGACATCCGCCACCACCGTCAGCACCGGCATAATTCTGCAAACCAAGTGGGGCGGTATCCGTTTGACCCGCCACACTCCAGGCAATGTGACGATGATCGCGAGCCGCAACAACACGGCTGACGCAGCCAAATCAGCCCGCGCAAGCAGCCTATCCAAAAGACCTATGGGGAAATTTCCACCTCTGCGCTAAAAAACAGAAAAACCGCCAGCCGTCAGCTAGGAAGGCTGCTCTCCGGACATGCCAATGGAGGAACGAATGTCGAGCCGCTATCACGAAATATATGGCAGATGGAAACGTCGCCGCAGGCGTTCTGGGCGGAGGCAGCCAGGGCGATCGACTGGATCAAGCCGCCGCAGAAGATCTTCGATGCCAATGCCGGCGTCTATGGCCACTGGTTTCCCGGACGCAACCTGCAACACCTGCATCAACGCGCTCGACCGCCATGCCGATGGCGGCCGCGGCGACCAGACCGCGCTGATCTACGACAGCCCGATCACCGGGGCGAAGGCAACATACACCTTTCCGCAACTGCGCGATGAAGTCGCGACGCTTGCGGCTGTCTTGCAGGACCTGGGTGTCGAAAAGGGCGATCGCGTCATTGTCTATATGCCGATGATCGCCGAAGCGGTCATGGCCATGCTGGCCTGCGCACGCATAGGCGCGATCCATTCCGTCGTGTTTGGCGGTTTTGCCGCCAAGGAACTGGCAACGCGAATCGACGATGCCAAACCCAAACTCGTGATGGCAGCTTCATGCGGCATCGAACCGGGCCGCATCGTCGCAGTACAAACCGCTGCTCGACCAGGCGATATCGCTGTCGAGTGACAAAACCGCAGCTGTTTTGCTCTTGCAGCGCGAGCAGGCGCAGGGCCGACATGCAGGACCGGCGCGCGACCACGATTGGGCCGAAGCCGTGTCGGCCGCGAAGGCCGCCGGCAAGACAGGCCGATTGCGTGGAAGTTGCAGCGCACCGATCCACTGTACATTCTCTACACATCCGGCACGACCGGCATTCCCAAGGGCGTCGTGCGCGACAATGGTGGCCACATGGTCGCACTGAACTGGACGATGAAAAATCTCTATGGCATCGAGCCGGGTGAGACCTTCTGGGCCGCGTCCGATGTTGGCTGGGTCGTCGGTCATTCCTACATCGTCTATGCACCGTTGCTGCATGGTTCTGCCACCATCTGCTTTGAAGGCAAGCCTGTCGGCACGCCCGATGCCGGTGTCTTCTGGCGCATCATCGAAGAGCACAATGTTGCGGCCTTGTTTACTGCGCCAACAGCGTTTCGCGCGATCAAGAAAGAAGATCCGGACGCCAAGCATCTGACCAAATACAAGTTGAAAAATTTCCGCACGTTGTTCCTGGCTGGCGAACGTGCCGATCCCGATACGGTGAAATGGGCGGAGCGAAAAACTCGGCGTGCCGGTCATCGACCATTGGTGGCAGACCGAAACCGGCTGGTGCATTGTCGGCAATCCGGTCGGTCTGGGCATGTTGCCGGTCAAGCATGGTTCACCCACCGTTCCGATGCCAGGTTACGACGTCCGCATTGTTGACGAAGCCTGCGAAGCCCGTCCCCGACGGACAGATGGGTTCCATCGTTGTAAAGCTGCCCTTGCCGCCATCATGTCTGCCAACACTCTGGCAGAATGACGAACGTATGCACGAGAGCTATCTCGCGAATTTCCCGGTTACTACAAAACCGCCGATGCCGGCTTTCGCGACAAGGACGGTTATCTCTACATCATGGGTCGCACCGACGACATCATCAACGTCGCCGGCCATCGCCTGTCCACGGGCGGGCATGGAAGAAGTTCTTGCCAGCCATCAGGATGTCGCCGAATGCGCGGTGATCGGCATGGCAGATCAACTGAAGGGCGAGGTGCCGGTCGGTTTCCTCGTACTCAAGGCAGGTGTGAACCGGCCGCATGCGGAGATCGAGAAAGAGGCTGTCGGCCTGGTCCGCGAAAAGATCGGGCCTGTGGCTTCGTTTCGCAATGCGGTCACAATCGATCGATTGCCAAAGACACGCTCGGGCAAGATTCTGCGCGGCACCATGAAGAAGATCGCCGACAAGGAAGAATGGTCCATGCCGGCGACCATCGATGATCCAAAGATTCTCGATGAAATAACTGCAGCATTGAAAGGTCACGGACTTCTCTGACGCCATTGCCGCATCACGCAGGACCGGTATTTTTCCCCGCGTCGGAATTGCGGTTCGGCGGGGAATCGACTACGCGGACGACAAGGCGTTCAGACTTGCGATAGGCGAACCTTGTCCGCGTCGAAGCGGGAGCCGATCATGAGCGAGCCGACCGTAAAAATTCCCGGACCCGACCATCCGATCTCAGATGAGAAAGGCCGCAAGCACCTGGCGCGCGGTTTTCAACGGCTGCAGTCGATTGCTCAGAGCGACGATGTGCTTGCTGATGCAGGAAACGACCTATCCCGTTGTTGCCTATTTTCCGCGAAGGACGTGAAGATGGACCTGTTGCAGGCAACCGATCATCACACCTATTGTCCCTACAAGGGCGAGGCGAGTTATTTCTCTCTGAGCGCGGACGGACGCCGCGAAGAAAACGCGGTGTGGAGCTACGAAGCGCCCTATGCCGCTGTGGGCGAAATCCGCGAACGCCTGGCCTTCTACACCAGCAAGGTCGATGCGGTGGAAGAGGTCTGAAGCCTGGTCGAGCTCCGCCGACAACCTCGTCGCGCAAGGCGCGCCGCAAGATCTTTCCAACATTGGTCTTCGGCAGATTGTCACGAAACTCGACAGTCTTCGGCACCTTGTAGGACGTCAGCTTCTCGCGCGCGTAAGCACGAATGTCTTCAGCGCTCGGGTGTGCATCCGGTCGCAAAACAACATAGGCCGCCACTGCTTCCCTAGAGTGATCGTCCGGCAGGCCGATAACTGCCGCTTCGAGAATATCAGGATGAGCCGCCAGCACATCTTCCACTTCGTTGGGAAAAACCTTCAGTCCGGAGACCGAGATCATGTCCTTGATGCGATCGACAATCTTGACCTCGCCGTTAGGCTGCATGATACCGACGTCGCCGCTGCGGAAGAATCCGTCGTCCGTCATGACCTTCGCGGTTTCGTCCGGCCTTTGCCAATAACCAAGCATGACCTGCGGGCCGCGGATACAAATTTCCCCGGATTCGCCAATCGGCAGGATTTCCCCTTCAGGAGAACGGATCGTTACATCGGTCGAGGGCAATGGAAACCCAACGGTGCCTGTGAACTCTTCGATGTCGACCCGGTTCGCACAGGCAATCGGCGACGTCTCGGAAAGACCGTAACCTTCCACGATCGGCTTTCCGGTCAAATCCTTCCAACGTTGAGCAACCGCCGCCTGGGTCGCCATGCCGCCGGAAATGGAAATATTCAGCTTCGAAAAATCCACATCCTTCATGCCAGGTGCTTCTGCCAGGGCATTGAACAAGGTATTTACCAGCACGATCATGGTTGGCTTGCGATCGCGGAAGACTTTCACCAGTCCGGGAATGTCGCGCGGATTTGCCACGAGAATCTGACAGCCTCCAAGCTTCATCGTGAACAGACAACAGCCTGTGAGTGCCAGAACATGGTACAGCGGAAGCGCCGTAAGCATCACATGATCGGTACGAGCCCCGAAAAATGGAACAAGCCATCCCTCTGCCTGCAACAGGTTTGAAACAAGGTTGCGATGGGTCAGTGTCGCTCCCTTGGAAACTCCGGTTGTGCCACCTGTGTATTGCAGAAATGCAATATCTTCCTGTTTTATTTCGAGCGGCTTATAGGCAATCGTGCGTCCTATCGCCAGAAATCCGTCAAAACGCATGGAATGTGGCAGCGAATAAGCCTTTACCGACCTCTTGATATGCCGCGACACGAAGTTGACGATCATACCTTTGAAGCCGAGCAGATCGCCCGGAGATACGACAACCGCTGATTCCAGGGTCTGGAGTTCGGGCAGCGCCTCTGTGACGGTATGCGCAAAGTTCTCGAGCACGAATATGATCCGCGCACCTGAATCGTTGAGCTGATGTGTCAGTTCACGCGCGGTGTAGAGAGGATTAACATTCACCACCACACCACCGGCCATCAAAATGCCGAAGATGAGCGGTGGATAGGCCATGACATTGGGCAGCATGATGGCTGCCCGATCACCCTGCTTGAGGCCCATCTTCCGCAAGGCGGATGCAGCAATTTGCGCAATTTCAAGGAACTTGGTGTAGTTCATCTGCACGCCGAAACTTTCCAGCGCCGGATTCGCGGCCGAAGCATTAGCCGCCTTTTCGAAAACCTCGACGATCGAACCGTAGGGAGCAGGATCAATTTCCAGGGCAACCCCGGGTGGATAATGCTCCAGCCAAGGCCTTTGAATCTCCGCGGCACCCATCTTTGCCTCCCTCCAATACAGTTACGGCGCTTCTATCCTGAAGCTTGCCGGACAAAAACATGGCACTGGTCCCGTTCAAACGCAATTGCGTCAATGCCCTGCGCCTGCCGTCCTATCAAAGATAACGTCGGGACCGGGCGTCACCGCCCGGTCAACCGCAGCTTTCGATCAATCGTCCTGTTGTTTGAGACCCTTGAGCTTGGCAAACACCGAATCCAGATTGACGTCATCCTCGGCATCATCTTCTTTGGGTGCTTCTGTGGCTTCCGATTTCCGGAACACGTCTTCATGGCGCGGGGCAGCGCCAGGCGTTTCCGGAGCCGAATAATCGGGACCGGTTGTAATTTCGGCGGACACGAGCGTGGCCCCTTCATCGACTGGCTGTGGCCGGTTCTTGTTGGCGCGGCCGACCTCGAAGTCCAGATCGAGCTGCGAGCACAGGCCCAGTGTCACCGGATCCAGCGGCTGCAAGTTCGATGAATTCCAATGCGTCCGTTCTCGCACGGCCTGCAGGGTGGTCTTGGTCGTGCCGACAAGGCGCATGATCTGTGCGTCCTTCAACTCGGGATGGTTGCGCACCAGCCACAAGATGGCGTTCGGCCGGTCCTGACGGCGCGACAACGGCGTATACCGCGGACCGCGAGCCTTCTTGATTTCGGGAACCCGCACCCTGGTCTTGGCCAGTTCCAGCCGGTGCTCGGAATCGCGCTCGGCCTTCTCGATCTCGTCGCGGGTCAATTGGCCGGAGGTGATCGGATCATGTCCGCGGATACCAGCAGCCACTTCTCCGTCGGCAATGCCTTTGACTTCCAGCGGGTGCAGTTTGCAGAATTCGGCAATCTGGTCAAAACTCAGAGACGTGTTGTCTACCAGCCAGACGGCGGTTGCCTTCGGCATCAGCGGTGCTGCGGTCATCTTCATCACTCCTGTCGCGGCCCAAGCCAGGCCCGGTTTGACAACCCGGCCACAGCCGTTTGCCCGAAAATCGCCCCGCTGCGGACATGCCTTTGGGCCCGCTGGACTCCCGTCCAGCTGAGGCAAAGCCTCAAATTCGCATCCGTGATGGGGATGACGCTATATAGTTTCGAATGGCGTAAAAGGCAATCGAACTATCGGCTGCCGAGCCGCAAAGCGCCAAATTGTGATAGACCGGGCGCAAATTGCCCCAGACCAGACAGGCCAAACAGAATGTCCGACCTCAACCCGTTACTTGCAAAAGACTGGAGCACCCCTTTCGGCCTGCCCCCGTTTGCCGAAATCAGGACGGAACATTTTGCCCCGGCCTTTGAAGAAGCTTTTTCTCGCCACCGGCAGGAAGTCGCGGTCATTGCCGGCAACCCGGCGGAACCGGATTTCGACAATACGATAGCCGCGCTCGAGCGATCCGGCCGGCTCTTGCGCCGCACGTCACACGTATTCTGGAACCTCACCAGCGCCAACACGAGCGACGCCTTGCAAGCCATCGAACGAGATCTGGCTCCAAGGTTCGCGCAAGCATCGTTCGGCCATCTACATGGACCCGGTCCTGTTCGCACGTGTCGACGCTGTCTGGCAGAATGCAGACAAGGGCCTGACCGCGGAACAGACGCGAGTTGCCGAACTTATCCGCAAGGACTTCATCCGCTCCGGCGCCCAGCTTGACGAAGACAGGGCGCAAGCGCCTTGCCGATATCATGGCGCGCCAGGCCAGCCTGACAACGTCCTTCAGCCAGAATGTCCTGAAAGACGAAAGTGACTTCACGCTCATTCTGGAAAACGAAGACGACCTTGCCGGCCTGCCGCAAGCCTTGATCGACAGCGCGAAGGAAACAGCTGCCGAGCGGGGCATGGATGGCAAATATGTATTGAGCGTTTCGCGCACCCATGCAGATCCGTTTTTGCAGTCTTCGGCGCGGCGCGACTTGCGCGAGACCATGTTCCAGGGTTGGACCATGCGTGGCGACAATGGGGGCGCAACGGACAATAATGCCATTATTGCCGAAATATTGGTATTGCGTGCCGAACGCGCCAGTCTCCTGGGTTACCAAACCTATGCCGATTACAAACTCGACAACACAATGGCCAAAACCGTCGCCAACGTGCGCGGTTTGCTGGATCAGGTCTGGCAGGCCGGACGCAAGCGCGCGTCCGAAGAGCGAGCCGATCTGCAGGACATCGCCAATGCAGACGGCGCAAACTTCACCATCGCCAAACACGACTGGCGATATTACACCGAAAAACTGCGCAAAAGCCGCTTCGATCTCGACGAAAGCGAATTGAAACCCTATTTCGAGCTGGAACGAATTCGCTCAGCAGCCTTTTACGTCGCCGAAAGACTGTTCGGCCTGACCTTTCAGGAGGTCAAAGGCCTTGCCCTGCAGCATCCCGATGCCCGCGCCTTTGAAGTCCGCGATGCGTCCGGGAAACATGTCGCCCTTTTCGTAAGCGACGACTTTGCCCGCACCTCAAAGCATTCCGGCGCCTGGATGAGCGCCTTCCGCAGCCAGCAGAAACTCGATGGCGACATCCGGCCCATCATCGTCAACACGCTGAACATCGGCAAACCGGGCAACGGGCAGCCCGCACTTCTGTCTCTGGATGAAGCCCGCACATTGTTCCACGAATTTGGTCACGCGCTGCATGGAATGCTGTCGGATGTCACATATCCGCGTATTTCCGGCACAAGCGTGTCGTCGGACTTTGTTGAGCTTCCATCGCAACTCTATGAACACTGGTTGCTGACGCCCGAAGTCCTTCGCAAGTTTGCCCGTCACGTGAGGACCGGGGAAATCATCCCGGATGAACTGATCGGACGCGTTTGGAAATGCGTACATTCAATCAGGGTTTCGCCACTGTCGAGTATTGCGCATCTGCAATCGTCGACATGGACATGCACCAGATGACCCGTGACGTCATTGGCGATGCAAAAGCCTTCGATACGCGCGCCTTCGAGCGCAGCAGCCTTGCAGAGATCGGCATGCTGGACGAAATCGCCATGCGCCATCGCACGCCGCATTTTTCACATATCTTTTCCGGAGACGGATATGCAGCCGGATATTATTCGTATCTGTGGTCGGAAGTCCTCGACGCAGATGCGTTCAGTGCGTTTGAGGAAGCCGGAGATATCTTCGACCCGTCTCTCGCGGACAGGCTGAAACAGCACATTTATTCGGCAGGCGGACGCCAGGAGCCGGACGCAGCCTACATCGCCTTTCGCGGACAATTGCCAAGCCCCGACGCGCTGATGAAGAAGCGCGGGCTTGCTTGATTTTTTGACGGGACCGGCACGACTGCCGCGTATTTGCATCCGCGCAAACCGGTCTGTTCAAATTCACCGTGACCGGAAATTCCCGGCATGCTAATTTTCGTCCGCATCGGGCAGAATTGCCCGGTTGCGCATAATATTACGTCAAACGCCTGTGCACCTCTGGAGGATGTAACCATGTATGATATTTCGCGACGCAGGTTCGTGGTCGGATCGGCTACCGCTGCAGCTGTTCTGGGACTGAACGGGCCCGTTGAATTCCTGCCATCTGCACTCGCACAGGCTGGCAAAGACCAGCAGAATCCATCCGGCAAACCATTCTATCGCTTCAAGGTCGGCGATATGGAAATCACGCAGGTTTTCGATGGCGAAACACCCCGTCCGCTCGCCCCCGGCTTCGTGAAGAATGCAAGCGTCGAAGATATCAAGAAGGCACTGCAGGCTGGCGGCCTCAGCGGAAACGATATTCCGGTCCCCTATACGATGACCTTCGTAAAGGCAGGCGGCAAGATCACCATGTTCGATGCAGGCAATGGCGCAGAATCTGGTCCCGCAACCGGCCGGCATTTCGCCAACATGAAAGCTGCCGGCATCGAGACCAAGGATGTCTCGCAGATCGTGCTTACCCACTTCCATCCCGATCATATCTTTGGCCTTTACAACAAGGACAATTCGCTGATCTATCCCAATGCCCAGATCATCCTGCCAAGTGCGGAGCTGAAATTCTGGATGGATACCACCAGGACATCGAAGCTGCCCGAACGGCTCCAGGGTCTGGCCAAGCGTATTTCTGCAACGCTCGGCAAGTGGAAGAATGTGACGCAGTTCGATGGCGAGAAGGAAGTTGCACCTGGCATACGCGCCGTTTCCACCAACGGCCATACGCCCGGTCACACCAGCTTCCACCTGTCATCGGGCGGCGGTCAAATGATGGTGCTGGGTGACGTTACAAACGTGCGCCAGCTCTTCGTCGCAAATCCCGGCTGGCACGTCATGTTCGACATGAACGCGCAGATGGCGGAGGCAACACGGAGAAAGACTTTCGATCGTGTCGTTGCCGACAAGCTGATTGTTACCGGATACCACTGGGGCATGCCCGGTGCCGGCACGCTGACAAAGGACGGCAAGGGCTACGTCTTCAAGCCGCACGCCTGAGACCAAAGATCAAACTGAAAATGCCAGAACGCCGCCGGAGCACACCGGCGGCGTTTTTTTCAGGTGCTCACCTGCGACAAATATTTATTCCTTCACTGCTTGCTGCACGCGCTTGATGAGTTCCGGCGGAGTTTTCGACACTTCCGCAAGAAGCACATCGATCTGCTGACCTGAATACGGTTTGACATTGTTGCCCGATTTAGCGATTGCGGCGATGAATTCCCTGTCTTTCATTGTCGCATCAAATGCAGTTCGCAAAGCCGCCAATCGGTCTGCTGGGATGCCCGGAGGCCCTGCATAGGGCCGGGCCAGGGCAAGATTGGACAGGATGAGACGGAATATCTGCTTGTCATCGGGATTCTTGAGGGCATCGAATATCCATGGCACGTCGGGAATTTCAGGATTCTTGTCGATACCGAACTGCATGAATACGGTTACCAGCTTCTTTTCAATCCAGTGTGGCTTGGTGCGTTTCATGCCAGCCCAATACCAGCCAACGTAGCCGGGAACCTCGCCCCTTTCCATCGCCATGGCTGTTTCCGTGGATCCCTTGTAGCCCGAGATCTGCACGAATTTCGTTCCGATCATACCGTTGAGCAAACGGGAATAGATTGAATCGGTTAGCCCGCCGCCGGACGTGCCGATGATCAACGGCTTGGACTTGATGTCCTCTATCGTCTTTACACCCGCCGTGTGCCAGGCAATGCCGATTGGCGTGAATTGATCGATGCTGCCGATCCAGGAAAATTTCAGCGGATCAAACTTTGCGCCGGTGGCAGCATTTCCTAGGAGAATAGGTTCCATCGCAGCCTGTGAAAAGAAGGCTCCAATCTCGCTGCCGTCCCGCGGCGAAATGTTGTAAAGATAATTCAAGGATCGCTTCGAACCCGCACCAGGCATGTTGCGCACGATAGTGGTCGGATTTCCTGGTATGTGTTTCTTCATGAACTGCGCCAGAATTCGCGCGTATGTATCGTATCCGCCACTCGGGCTTGATCCAACAATCACCGACAAGGGTTTGCTTTTGTAAAAATCTGCAACCGATTGCGCCTGTACCGGCGCGCTTGCGGTTGCAGCAACCATTGCAATCAGGGAAAGAGAAAGTTTTCGCATATTATCCTCCCGCTATTTTGTTTAATTCACATGCTACATCGTGCCCCATATACTTTTGGCAACTTCTGCAATGCGCGTCAGCTTGAGACGCTGCACCTGCAATTTCGATGCATCACTCATGTTGACACCCGTTGCAAAGCCGCATTGCGGAGAAAGCGCCAATTGCTCCAGGGAAACAAACCTGGCCGCCTCCTCTATCCGCCGCTTCAGGTCAGTTACAGGCTCCACTTCATCGACTTTCGTTGCCACCAGTCCCAGGACAATTAGCTTGCCGTTCGGAACGGCGCTCAGGGGCTCGAAACCGCCGGCGCGTGCGTTATCGTATTCGAGAAAGAATATCGGCGTATCGATGCCGTTGAACATCGCCTCGGCAATCGGACCGTAACCAACATTGGCTTGCCAGCTTGGGTCCTGGCTGCGGCAAACATGAACACCAATTGTCATGCCCTCAGGCGCGCCCGCGATAACCCGGTTCAGCACATCAATATAGAGGTGGAGCAAAGTCTCCCAATGATCACCTCTTTCCTGCAGCAAAACCCGGACGCGATCATCACCCAGTTTTACCAGTGACGTCTCATCGAGCTGCACGTAAGTGCAGCCCGCTTCAGCAAGCGAGCGCAGTTCCAGCTGGTATGCCGCGACGACATCATCCCAATAGGCATCCAGATCGGGATAAATTTCCTTGCTGATATTGGCGCGGCCGGCGCGATAGTGGACATAAGCCGGCCCGGGCAAAGTAATCTTGCCGATTGCATTGGTCTGGCCATGCAAAAAAGCATAGTCCTCGCGATTTTGCGGCCCGGCCCATTCAATTTTTCCGACAACCTTGGGAATGCGTCGGGCCATGCGGTGCCCGTGGGCGGAAGATGCGCGCCATCCCTCATCCTCGGTCATCTCCATGCGGATGCCGCGAATGCCGGAAGTCGTAAACGAATCCGAATAGCTTGCGCGACGAAATTCGCCGTCAGTCACGGCACGGTAGCCAAGATCCTCCTGCAGTTTCACGGCATCCCGTATTGCCGCATCCTCGGCTGCGCGCAATGCGCGCGCGTCGATTATGCCTGCCAGATGATCTCGTCGCGCGGCAAGTAATTCCGGCGGGCGTACGAGCGAGCCAATGTGCTCGGCCCGGATCGGTGGCTGATGCAACGCTGCCCGCACGTGCGCCTCCCTGAGCTGCCGGGGCGGCATTTCGCGCTCCCGCCCGGTCGGCACGGGTTCCCATGAACCGCACGGTAGCAGCTAGTTCATCACGCAGGGGATCAGACGTAAAGCGCTATTTCAGAATTCAACCACGCTGCGGATAGACTTGCCCTCGTGCATAAGGTCAAAGCCTTCGTTAATGCGTTCCAGCGGCAGCTTGTGGGTTATCAGGTCGTCGATGTTGATACGCCCGTC
The DNA here is from genome assembly GCA_963700795.1 of uncultured Alphaproteobacteria bacterium. Classification (GTDB taxonomy): domain Bacteria; phylum Pseudomonadota; class Alphaproteobacteria; order Rhizobiales; family Beijerinckiaceae; genus Terripilifer. The sequence continues at coordinate 338,589 of CAVOYX010000004.1, forward strand.
CATGTACCAGTCGACGATACGCGGCACGTCAGTGCGCCCGCGCGCGCCGCCAAAGGCGGTTCCCTTCCACACGCGCCCTGTTACGAGCTGGAAAGGACGCGTTGAAATTTCAGCACCCGATGGCGCAACACCGATGATGATCGATTCACCCCAGCCGCGATGGCAGCATTCAAGCGCCTGACGCATCACATTGACGTTGCCGGTCGCATCGAAGGAATAATCCGCGCCGCCCTTCGTAAGGTCAACAAGATATGGCACGAGATCGCCGCCAACTTCCTTCGGATTGACAAAATCGGTCATGCCGAATTTTTCGGCCATAGCCTTCTTGGAATTGTTGATGTCGACGCCGACAATCTGTTCGGCGCCTATCATCCGCAATCCCTGAATAACGTTCAATCCGATGCCGCCCAGGCCGAACACCACGGCCCGGCAACCTGCTTCCGCCTTCGCCGTCCAGATAACCGCTCCAATACCGGTCGTCACGCCACAGCCAATGTAACAAACCTTGTCGAAAGGCGCGTCTTCACGAATTTTTGCGAGCGCGATTTCCGGCACAACGATGTGGTTCGCAAAAGTCGAGGTACCCATGTAATGCAGGACCGGTTTGCCGTCGCACTTGAAACGGCTGGTGCCATCTGGCATCACGCCCTGCCCTTGTGTCGAGCGGATCGCCGTGCACAGATTGGTCTTGCGGGAGAGGCAGCTTTTGCACTGCCTGCATTCAGGTGTGTAGAGCGGGATGACATGGTCGCCCTTCTTCAGCGTTGTCACTCCCGGACCGATATCGACGACAATGCCAGCGCCTTCGTGACCAAGAATGGCCGGAAACTGACCCTCCGGATCCGCACCCGACAGGGTGTAGTAATCGGTGTGGCAAATACCCGTCGCCTTGACTTCCACAAGCACTTCGCCAGCCTTCGGCCCCTCCAGCTCGATATCGCAAATTTCAAGCGGTTTCTTGGCGGCAAAAGCAACAGCAGCGCGGGTCTTCATTCGATCAACTCCATATCACCAAATCATGTCGCGGCGACGTTAGCGCCTGGCACAATGTTTTTCTACCCCGCCAATCCGTTTTCACGCAGCAGAAGCCGCAACCATCGGTAAACTGCGTTTGCTGCTCAAAACGCGCAGAATTTTTTCCGTTGGTCATGCGCGCGCTGCCTTTAATCTTGCGAGGTTGCACGGAAAATCAGGCATCAGGGGCTGGCATAGGGGCAGGTTTGGGGGCAGGCTTGGACCAATGGCATATTTTGCGAAGATCAATGCCCGGCAGCCAGGACAAAGGTGCCGAGCCCAATGAGGACAACTCCGATAATCGCCCCTTCATGGCGCTCGATCAGTCCGAACTTCATCCGCTCAGCTGAATGAAATGTCAGCCACGTCAGCAGCATCATTCCCCCAATCGTGCCCACGGTCAGCACGGCGGTGAGGATCAAAAATCCGGTCCATCCATGCCCGGCGCCTGCGATGTAAATGGGCAGGAACGCTTCGCAGGGCGAGAGCGAAACCAGCGCAAAAAGCCCACCGATGGTAAGAGCTTCCGTACGCGCAGGCTTGATCGCCGTTGCAGCCGCCCCGTGATGGTGACCGGCATGTGAACCACCTTCTACCGGTAAGCCGGGCAAATGATGGTGACACGCAGCATCGTGGTGATGACCCAGAATATGCGGATCCTTGCCGCGGCGGTCCCGCCAGATGGCGTAAACGCCCAGGCTGATAAGCGCCATGCCGCCGACCCATCCGGTCCAGTGCTCCATTTCCTCAGGCAGGCTGATGCCGACCCAGGCAATCAGAAATCCCAGAAATGCGGTGAATACGACGTGTCCTCCGCCCGCTGCCAGGTTGACCCCCAGGGTCTTCTGTATCGACCAGCCCTGAGCCCGGGCAGCAACCACGAAAGGCAGCCAATGTGTCGGCAGGCTGGCGTGCAACAGCGCCGCAATCAGCCCGGCCAACATCAAGCTCGTCAGTTCATGCCCACTCATGCAACGTCCAATCGCCGAAATCCGGCCCGTCAGGCCCAAAAAAAGTTATGTAATAACATAACATTTCTTGCTGCGGAAACGCAAGACGCCTTCTCAAGGCTTCGGGGGCTTGACCTGCGGCCCTGCTGGCCTCACATGCCAATCAACTATTGCCCCAGCGATTATTGCACCTGTGCCGGCTGAAAAGCCGCGCTGCCAGGCGCGCAGACACCAGGAGCCTGACATGTCCGACAAGATTCCCGTAACCGTCCTCACCGGCTATCTGGGCGCGGGCAAAACCACCCTGCTTAACCGCATCCTGTCCGAGGACCACGGCCACAAGTTCGCAGTCATCGTCAACGAGTTCGGCGAGATCGGCATCGACAATGACCTGGTCGTTGGCGCCGACGAAGAAGTCTTCGAAATGAACAACGGCTGCATCTGCTGCACCGTGCGCGGCGACCTTATCCGCATCATGGAAGGGTTGATGAAGCGCAAGGGCAAATTTGACGCCATTATTGTGGAAACAACCGGGTTGGCGGATCCCGCACCTGTGGCCCAGACGTTCTTCGTCGATCAGGACGTCCAGGATCAGGCCCGCCTCGATGCTGTGGTGACCGTGGCAGACGCCAAATGGTTATCGGCCCGTCTGAAGGACGCTCCCGAGGCAAAGAACCAGATCGCATTTGCAGATGTCATCTTGCTGAACAAGACCGATCTTGTGAGCGCCGATGAACTGGAGGAAGTGGAAGGCCGCATCCGTGCCATCAACCCCTACGCCAAACTGCATCGCACCCAGCGTTGTGAAGTTTCGCTCGACACGGTTCTGGGACGCAACGCTTTCGATCTCGACCGTATTCTGGAAATTGAACCGGACTTTCTCGAAGTCGACGAGCATGACCATGACCACCACGATCACGGTCATCACCATGGACATGGCCACGATCACGGCCATCACGGGCACGATCATAATGGCCATGATCACAAGGACCATGACCATAAGGAACATGCGAACAAGGACCATGATCACAAGGAACATGCGCACAGCGAGCACAAGCACAAGGGCCTCAAGCATTACCACGATGAGGAAATGCAGTCTGTTGCATTTGAAATCGATGGCGATGTCGACCCGCATCGCTTCATGCCCTGGATCAATCTGATCACCCAGCGCGACGGTCCCAACATCCTGCGTTCCAAGGGCATACTTGCCTTCAAGGATGAACCCAAGCGCTTCGTGTTTCAGGGCGTGCACATGATCCTCGACGGTGATTTGCAGCGCGAATGGCGTCCGGACGAAAAGCGCCGCTCCAAGATCGTATTCATCGGTCGTGAGCTGAACGAAGAAGCCTTGCGGAACGGATTCATGGCTTGCGCCGTGGATCAACCGCAGCACTAGCGCCATTGTTGCAGCAATGGCGGAAGCCATAGTCATCGGCGCGGTGTTAAGGGTGGATTTGCGCGGCTGGAACCAGCCCGCGCCGCATCTGCCAAATCCGCCGATAAAGGCCGAACACGGCGCTGATGGCACGCTGACATTGCACTACGATGTCTGCCCTTCCGATATCGACCTGACCGCGGGCGATCTTGGCAACCGCATCGCGTCCCGTCTCGAAAGGATCATGCTCTCGGAGAAATCGCCGTTTCAGGATGGCGCGTTTGCGCGACGCTTCACGCTGGAAGTGGGCATTGATGTACGATACCGCCGACCAGCGTTTTGCAACGTCCTGGCCTGCCGACTTTCTGGGCGTACTGGGCGCAGCCGAAGCCGAACTATGCGTGACCCATTACCCGTTCACGCAAGCCGATGATCCGCGCAGTGAGGATGATCTTTGAAATCGCGCGGCAAACGCGCAACAATGAAGGTGACCGCACAGGTCAACTGGCCATGCGCTGGATGACAACGCATACCGGTCGTGTAGATGGGAATTGGAATGAACGATCTGGATTATGATACCTCGTTGACCTCGCATGTCGCGCCTCTGGAAGCCGGAGATCACGTCATCGCAGCGGCCTTTCTGAATGACGAGCCGGTCGTTGCAATGGCAGAAGGCGAAATACTGTTCTGCGAGAGCGGCAAACGCATTACGGCCCATGCCGATGCCACCATTCTCGTGGCTGTCGCGCAGAGCAACAGGTTGTTGACCGGTGGCGATGATGGCCGTGTTGTCTCGACAAATGCCGAGGGCAAGAGCGAAGAAATCTACAATGAAAATGGCAAGTGGATAGACGCACTTGCTTTGCGCGAAGACGGCGCCTGCGCCTGGTCTGCAGGAAAGACTGTGCGCGCGCGCGAAGCAAAGGGAGCCATAAAGACCTTTGAAGCACCCACCAGCGTGCGTGGTCTGGCCTTCATGCAGAAGGGCTATCGCCTGGCCTTGTCCCATTACAATGGCGTGAGCCTGTGGTTTCCCAATATCGCCGGAGCGCCCGACACGCTGAAGTGGGCCGGTTCGCATCTGGACGTTACGGTTTCACCAGACAATAATTTTGTTGTCACCTCGATGCAGGAAAATTCCCTGCACGGCTGGCGCGTGTCCGACAAGAAGGACATGCGCATGACCGGCTACCCGACCAAGACGCGCTCTTTCTCCTGGTCGCACGACGGGCAATGGCTGGCCACATCCGGCGCAGATGCCTGTGTCGTCTGGCCGTACCAGTCCAAGGACGGCCCGATGGGCCAGGCGCCGCGCGAATGCGGTGTTCGCGAACCCAAAGTCACCCGCGTCGCATTTCATCCCAAATCCCATGTCATTGCCTTGGGCTATGACGACGGCTGGATCTTGATGTGCCGGCTCGCAGGATGGCGCGGAACTGCTGGTGCGCCAGCGCGTTCCTGATGAAAAGCACTGGTCGCGTGCGGCCGGCCATATCAGCCCTTGTACTGGGATGCTACGGGCAAGCGGCTTTTGTTCGGCGCCGAAAACGGAGAAGCGGGTCTTTTGACCCTGCCAGTCTAAGGAGGATGCGATGTTCCTGTTACGCTGGCTCGGGCTGCTCTTCGGCCTTCTTGCCGGCATTGTGACGTCGCAATTACCGGAATTTGCGCAGCAGTACCGTCAGCGCCTGGGCGGCGCGATCGACGAGCTGCAGCGGATCGTCAACGACTTTGACCGCGACGCCAGGACAAGTCAGATGACGCGCGCGCAGGGGCTGGACAGACTGGCCGGCAATCTCGACCCATTCGTCAGCCAGCGCGGCAAGAGAATGCGTGAAACCGAAGTGAGGCTGGCGCGCCTGAAACAGCAGAACGAAGCACTCGCTGCCTCCGGGCCTGTCGCCCGCATTGTTACAATGGCCGAAGGCTTCGATTCCGATATCGCAAGCCGGGCCTATGCTAAATTCGAACCTGCCGTTCCCGTGACCAGCGAAGGCCTGTTGGCAGGCCTGACCGGATTTCTAGCCGGCCTCGGCATCTGGAAATTGGTCGGCTGGCCGTTTGGAAAAATTCACCAGCGCTTCACGCGCCGCCGGCAATACCGGAGACAACGCATATGATCCCAAATGTTCTCTCGATCGCGGGTTCAGACCCTTCAGGTGGTGCGGGAATCCAGGCCGATCTGAAAACATTTGCTGCTCTGGGATGCTATGGCATGGCCGCCATTACGGCATTGACTGCACAAAACACACAGGGCGTGAGCGGTGTTCATGTGCCGGGCGCTGACTTTATCGCCAAGCAGATTGATGCGATCTTTGCCGACATCGAGGTCCATGCTGTCAAGATTGGAATGTTGGCGACCGGTGAGGTTGTTGACGCTGTGGCCGAACGCCTGCGCTTCCACAATGCCAAAAACATTGTCCTTGATCCGGTACTCGTCGCCACAAGCGGCGATTCTCTTGGCGCACCGGATGTGGTCGACGCCATGATCTCGCATCTGTTTCCACTGGCGGCAGTAATCACGCCCAATCTTCCCGAAGCCGTCAGACTGGCCAGCGTTACCCTGGGCGACGCTGCTGCCGATCCCGAAACCCTTGCACGCACACTGCATGGCAAAGGCGCTCGCGCTGTACTTGTGAAGGGCGGGCATGGCGTTTCGACCCAGGCGACAGATACGCTTTTCGATGGGGAACAAGCGCGAACCTTCAGCGCCCCGTGGATAGAAACAAGAAACACCCATGGCACGGGCTGCACATTGTCCTCCGCCATTGCCGCCAACCTGGCCAAGGGGCATGAACTTGGTGACGCAATCGCGGCTGCCAAAGCTTATCTCACTGCTGCCCTGGAAAATTCGGACAAACTGGATGTCGGCTCCGGTCACGGACCAGTGCATCATTTCCACGCCTTCCGCTGAGGTGCCCGGAAATTCCATTGCCAACATTCTTTGCATTGCAATATCCTCCTTCATGCCGGACCGGTAGACGCGAACTGACGCTTCACCCGCGGCCACGGGAGAAAACACCATGTGGAGAGCCAAGGTTTGTGCCGCACATTTGATTGCGGCTTTAGTCTTGTTACCTGCTTCAGCAAGCGCGCAATCTGAAGTAGAGAAGTTTTATAAGGGCAAGACCGTTACCATTGTCATTGGCGCCAGCATGGGCGGCAGCTATGGGCTTTACTCGCAATTGGTCGGCCGCCATCTGGGCCGGCAAATTCCCGGCAAACCCACCTTCATCGTCCAGAGCATGCCGGCCGCAGGCGGGATTGCGTCATTGAACTATGTGTACAACGTCGCCCCCAAAGACGGCAGCGCAATGATATTCGTTGCAGCTACCGCTGTTCTGGAAACCGTTCTGAATGATAAGGCCAAATTCGATGCAACAAAATTTCAATACGTCGGACGTCTTGTAAGTACCGATTTCATCGGAGTGGTCGCAAAGCGCACCGGCGTAAAATCTCTCGAAGACATGAAGAGCAAGCCGGTTGTTTTCGGCGGTGCCGGCGTCCGCAATGGCCTTGCCATCTCCGCGCATCTGGTCAACATGGCTGCCGGAACGAAGATCAAACTGATCACTGGCTATCGCGGCATCGGCCCCATATTCCTCGCCATCGAAAAAGGCGAACTTGACGGAATAAGTTCAACCGTCGTTTCACCGAAATATCTTGAGTTCATGGAGAAGTTCAGGAAGGGCGAGCCAACGGATGTCATTCCGGTTTTCGCAGCATCCTTCGATAAAATTCCCGGCCACGAAAATCTGCCAACCTTTGCGGATATGAAACCGGACGAGCGTTTGGCGCGTTTCATGCGGCTATTTGCTTCAGAAGGCATGTTGGGCCGGTCACTTGCTTTTCCGCCGGGAGCACCGAAAGAATTCGTAGAAGCTTTTCGCACGGGCTTCCAGAATATGCTGAAAGACCCGGTTTTCCTCGCGGAGATCAAGAAGGCAAATATCCCGCTTGAGCCTTTGTCCGGCGCGGAAATACAAAGAAGAGTTGCTGAAGCCTCTGCTTCAACGCCCAAAGACAAAATAGCCGATGTTCGCAAGGTTTATGAAGAGGTCATGGCCGGCATCATCGCGTCATCCAAGATGAAGTAGCAAGGCCAAAAAAACGCCGGACGATCACCCGTCCGGCGTTCATGATTCTCGATGTTGCAGCGATTTATAAACTGTCGAAGTGATCGGACATGTTCTTGCGCATTGCACGCATCGGGCATGACGCCACGACCGGCCTTCAGATTGTCGACCATGAAACGCGGCTTGTCGGTGCCGGGAATGACTGCATTCACGGCCGGATTGCCAAGTAGCCATTTCAACGCGAATTGCGCCCATGTGGTGACGCCAAGTTCGCTTTGCGCCCAGTCGGGCAGTGGCTTGCCGTCAATCTTGGCGAAGACGGCTCCGCGCCGAAATGGAAGGTTCGTCAGTACCGCTGCGCCGACGTCTCTGGCCGCCGGTATCAGCCGCTCTTCGGAATTGCGGTCCACCAGCGAATAGTCGATCTGGAAGAAATCCGGCTTTTCGCGCCTGAGCACCGTCTTCAACGGCCTTGTAATCGCGGTCGAACGACGACGAGATCCCGATGTATTTGCACAGCCCTTCTTTCTGGAAGGCGCGCAAGGTCGCGATATCCTGTTTCGGGTTCTTCGGATTATGCAACTGCATGAGCTGCACCTGCTTGACACCCATGAGCTTCAGCGATTCGCGCATCGACTTGACCTGTTCGGCAGGTTCGTCGACGGTGACTTTCGTCGCCAGGAAAATCTTGTCGCGCAGTTTGGTCAGCTCGAACAGCTTGCCAAGAACGGTTTCCGCCTCGCCATAGGATGGAGCAGTATCGATCATCGCACCGGGCGCCGCTTCGACCAGCAGCTTCAGGACCTGCGCGCGTTCGGCCAACTTTACGGCATCGCTGGAAGTTCGAAATCATATACACGCGCTGTACCAACGCCGACGACCGGAAGCATCTCTCCGGAATGCGGGATAACGCGCCGTTCAACCGAGCTTGCCAATTGTGCGAAGGCGCTCCAGTCAAAGGCCAGCGTCGCTACTGCCGCACCACCGCCCAATGCCAGCGTGTGCCGCCGCGTAAGCTTGCGTCCGAAATTATCCATGCCTGCCTCCATCTGAATTGCCGACCATTTGTGACGAATTCTGCAATGCGCGCCGTTCCTGCTCACGCCCCAGCCAGAATGATATTCCGGCCCAGACCAGCGCCACCGGAACGGTAAGTAGGGCGATCCCGGTAATTGTCATCCCCGCACCGCGCAACCCGGTGAACAACCAGGCAAAAAGCACATCACCGCCGCGAAATACCGCCGTATCGATCACGTTCTTGGCCTTGTATTTCTCTTCCCGGTCTACCGCTGTGAAGAAAATTTCCCGCGCCGGGTTGGACAGACCGAAATTGGCGGTCCGCTGCAGGACCTGAAATCCGACAATGACAGCAAGTACCGGCGAGACAGCCAGCGCCGCAAAACCGACCAGGAACACCAATGGCAACACGGCAGCGGCCAAACCCGTTCCAAACCGCTCCATCAGCTTGCCGGCCAGGAAGACCTGAAGCAACAGGGTCAGGACATTGGCTGCCAGATCGATACCGGCGAAAATCTGCGTTCGCACCGCCGGGTCTGGCGAAGCCGCTGCCACCACATCGCGCTGCAGGAAATAAAGGAACGTGCCGGCAAGCGACAGAAAGGCCACCCAGGCCGCAATGCCCCAGGAGATAGGGTGACGACAGCAACAGCCGGAAGCCTGCAAGCATGCCCCCACCGTCGGAGGCCTTGGCTGGAGACTGCTGTGTCAGATGGTGCTGACCTGAAGCTGCCAGCGGCTCGCTCCAGCCGGCCAGCGCAAAAAACTGCAATCTCCAGAAGCACCGCAGCGACCACGAGCAGGTTCAGAACACCGATAAACTGTGTCAGCCCCACCGTGATCGACGATCCTAGCCAGGTGCCTGCCGTTCCCCCGGCCGCGATAAACCCATACAGGCGCTTGCCCTGATCGGTGCGAAAAATATCGGCCATGAACGACCAGAACACCGACACGGCGAACAGGTTGAAGACGCTGACCCAGACGAAAAAAAAGCGCGCGACCCATTGGCGCTCGAAGTCCAGATACAGCAGCAGCCAGAAGATCGCGAGATTGAAAACGAAGAAATGATAGACCAAGCGGGATGAACCTGCGCCGCGGCAGCCGCGACCAGATTGCCGCATAAACAGGTGCTGCCAACAGCATGACGATAAATGTGGCAGTAAACAGAAACTGCAGAATGTCCCGGCCGGCGGCTACGCCCATTTCGTCCCGCAATGGTCGCAGAATGAAATAACTGGCCAGCAGACAGAAGAAATACAGGAACGACCATACGACCGCCGCCCGTTCAGCAGGGCTCACCGCACCGGCGCGATCAAGCCTGTTTCCCAACCTGTCTGCTATACTTGGCATTCCCGCCCCGGAATTCGCTCTGACCCATTCCGAATTTAGCCCGCACCAATGTTGGTGCGCCAGTTAAATTGCGTTCATGTGACAGGAACAGGCCCTCCGAATGTGCTAACAAACTGAAATGATCCAATGTGATCGCGCCAACTGGCACGCAAGGCAAAACAGCTTACGGAAACCGAAATGCAAGCAGTTCATGCAAAACCAGATGGTCATCCGGACATCCGCCATGGCCGGATTGGCGTCCTGCTGGTCAATCTGGGCACGCCGGAGGCCACCGACTATTGGTCCATGCGCCGCTACCTGAAGGAATTCCTGTCCGACCGCCGGGTGATCGAAACCTCCCGGCTGATCTGGTGGCCCGTCCTCAACGGCATCATCCTGACCTTCAGGCCCGGACGCAAGGGCAAGGAATATGATGCCATCTGGAACAAGGAACGTGACGAGGGTCCATTGAAAACATTCACCCGCGCGCAGGCTGAGAAACTGGCGGCTAAAATGGGCGGCACGGCTTCGCTCGATATCGACTGGGCCATGCGTTACGGCAAACCTTCCATTGCGGAGAAACTGGGCGATTTGCTCGCGCGCGGTTGCGACCGGATACTGCTTGTACCGCTTTACCCGCAATATGCAGCAGCAACATCGGCAACTGTCTGCGACAAGGCGTTTGATGCGCTGAAGCAAATGCGCTGGCAGCCTGCCCTGCGCGTCGCTCCGCCATGGCATGACGAACCAGCCTATATCGATGGGCTGGCAAATTCCTTGCGGCAGCATATGGCCGCATTGTCATTCACGCCCGATGCAGTTCTTGCCTCTTTTCACGGCATCCCGCAGGATTACTTCGACAAGGGCGATCCCTATTATTGCCATTGCGCCAAGACCACCCGCCTGTTGCGCGCAGCGATGGGCATGAGCAGCGACCAGCTCAAGATGACATTCCAGTCGCGGTTCGGCCCGGCGGAATGGATCAAGCCCTACACCGATGTAGCATTGAAGGAACTGGCGGCGGCCGGCAAAAAAAATGTGGTGGTCATAACGCCGGGATTTACGTCGGACTGCCTGGAAACCATCGAAGAGATCGGCGTTGAAAACCGGGACAATTTTCTAAATGCTGGCGGTCAGAATTATTCTTTTGTGCCGTGTCTGAACGATAGTGATGATGGCATGCATGTGATCGAAACGGTGGTGAGGCGCGAATTGTCTGGCTGGCTCTAGGGGACCTTTGCATTTTAAGGAAGACTTCAATGGACGCAGAGTTTTGCCTTGTCATCACAACAACCGGCAGCCGCGACCAGGCAAACTCGATCGCAGCAAAACTGTTGCAGGACAAACTCGCCGCCTGCGTGCAGATTTTCCCGATCGAAAGCCACTACACGTGGCAAGGTAATATCCAGACAGACAATGAATTCACGCTCCATATCAAGACGCGCGCTGCGCTGTTTTCAGAGCTGGAAAAATCAATTCGCGCAATCCATACCTATGAGACACCTGAAATCATCGCTTTGCCGATTACAGCGGGGCACAAGCCCTATCTCGACTGGATGCGCGAGGTAACCGCATCGTGAAAATTCTGGTACTTGGGGCTTACGGCCTGATCGGTTCAGCGATCGTTCGCAGACTTTCCTCAGCCGGTCATGCAATCATCGGGCTTGGGCGTGATGTCACGCGGGCGCAAAAACAATTTCCTTCGCTCGCATGGATCAAGGCCGACATCGCCAGGCTGCAAACCTCTGACGACTGGGCAAAAATACTCTCAGATACAAAACCCGACGTCATCATCAACAGTGCCGGCGCGCTGCAGAACGGACTGGGCGATGATCTTGCAGCCCTGCAGTCAAATGCCATGCAGGCGCTATATGCAGCAGCAGCGAAAGCTGGCGTAACGCATTTAATCCAGATTTCTGCTACGCGCGCGCAGGGGAATGCTTCAACACTTTTCATGCGCACGAAGGGGCAGGCCGATGCTGCTTTGGCCGCAAGCGCTCTTGAATGGACAATACTGCGCCCAGGCCTTGTCATTGCAGCGCAAGCCTATGGCGGAACCGCGCTTTTGCGGGCGACCGCGGCGCTGCCATTCATGCAACCTGTCATTTCAGAAACCGGAACCATACAAACCGTCAGCGTTGAGGATGTGGCAGGCACAGTCGAAGCTGTCATTGCCGGGCGCATTGCCTCGCGGCAGATCTACGATCTGGTCGAAGACAAGACCCACTCCCTCGCAGACATCATCGTTGCCATGCGAAACTGGCTCGGGCTATCGCCTGCGCGCATATTGCACGTACCCGCGTGGCTGGTTCGCCCGGCCTGCCTTGTCGCGGACGGCCTGGGCTGGCTCGGCTGGCGCTCACCCCTGCGATCGACCGCTATTGAAGAATTGCGCGCCGGCATATCGGGGAATCCTTCAACGCTGACGAGAGCAACGGGAGACGCGCTCTCCTCGTTTACTCAAACGCTGGAAAAACTGCCATCCACAATTCAGGAACGCTGGTTTGCCCGCTTGTACTTTTTCAAGCCCGTGGCCATCCTGACCTTATCCGCATTCTGGCTCATCACCGGCGTCATTACACTGATCGACATTGATGCGGCCGCAGCGGTTTTGCGCGAGCGGCAGGTCTCCGCGTTCTGGGCCTACTCGGCAGTGGTCTCGGGTGCGTTTGCGGATATTCTGCTTGGCGCGTGCATTCTGGTGCGGCCATGGTTGCGGTTCGCGACGACAGGCATGATTGCTGTGACACTTGCATACCTGATTGGCGGCACGATGCTCGCGCCGGACCTCTGGCGGGATCCTCTGGGGCCATTGCTGAAAGCAATTCCTGCTATGATGCTGGCCCTTGCCACTCATCTGCTTGCAGACGACCGGTGAGGCCATGCGATGATTGAGCTTGTCGATTTTCTGCGCTGGCTGCATGTAATCGGCGCAGCCGTTCTTCTGGGCACTGGTGCAGGAATTGCTTTCTTCATGCTAATGGCCCATCGCAGCGGCGATCCGCATATCATCGCCCATACAGCAGGTACCGTCGTCATCGCCGATCTGCTTTTCACTGCAACGGCAGTTGCCGCCCAGCCCATTACTGGTATCTGGCTGGCCTTGCAAACCGGCTGGTCACTGCACGAAGGATGGATTGTCCTGTCACTGGCGCTCTATGTGCTTACCGGTGTTTTCTGGCTGCCGGTGGTCTGGATACAAATACGCATGCGCAATCTTGCACTCGAAGCAGCACGAACACATACAGGCCTGCCGTCTACATATTACAGATTGTTCCGCATCTGGTTTGCCTGCGGCTTTCCCGCGTTTGCGGCCGTTCTGGCGATCTTCTGGTTGATGCTCAAGAAACCGGCAATTGCGATATTCTGATACAGCCTGTCATTCAACGGCGAATGGCGCGCGCATTGTCTATGCTGTTTTGCGCCTCCACGAGAGCATCAAATTCTTCGCGTGTACCTGGAATAAACGCATCGAACGCCGCCCAGAACTGTTCGCGCACGGCATCGCGCTCCATCAGGATTTCATGCCGCGCCGGTGACAGCGTAACCAGTCGTCCGGCTTTCAGGCGTGTCGAAAATCGCTCCAGTGCTCCGCCATCCACGACCTGTTCATTGTCTGCTGCGAAGACGAGTGTTGGTGTCAGCACGCGGCGCGGATATTCGGGATCTTCGAACTCATCAATCTGCGCAAAGGCCGCATCCACCCAGCCAATCGTAGGATCGCCAATGGCCAGATATGGTGCTGCAGCCACAACATCATTGTTGCGGGCATAGCGACCGGGGTCGAACGTCAGCTTGTTGTCGCGGAAGGGCTTGGTCAACAGCGCAGTTGCACCGCCGCCCGGGATGAATGCAGAGCCAAAACCGGCAAGATCGAGCAGTTTGGCGGTCGCTCTGGCAAGACCGGGAAACCGCAAACCATAGATACCAATCAGCGGCGCGATCAGAACGAGGCGCTCGAAATGCGAGCGTTGCGCACGTGCCTGCCGCAGCAGCACCGCCGCGCCCATGGAATGACCAAGCGCAAACCAGGGCTGCGGACAGAACGGCAACAACACCTGCTCGTGAATGGAATCCAGATCGCGCTCGTAGAGTGAAAAATCGTCCACATGGCCCTTGCGCGCATTATCCAGTTCACGCCCCGACTGACCCTGCCCGCGCCAGTCGAAGGCGACAATGGTCAGGTTGCGTTGCAGAAGTTCTCCGGCCGTCTCGAAATATTTCTCGACAAATTCTGCACGGCCCTGACAGATCACAACAGTGCCGGCGGATGGGCCCGGCGGATGCCAGCGCACGACGCGCAGAACCATGCCGTCCACAGCCCTGATGCTGGTGACGACAGCACCCGCAGGAGCGGGATTGTCTGGCGTTGTAACGATATCCATTTCTAACCGCGCGCTGAAGCAGACCAGGGCTGCAGGAAACGTCGCAGCCCACCTTCCATACCCCGGAAAGCGCGGCTTGGAAAATCAGGCCCGTGCCGGAACCAGGCTAGCCCGGATAAAGCCCCATCTGGCGAAGTGCAGCGCGTCCCAGCAACCCGTGCGGATTGTGGAACTGCTCCATCATCTCGAAATGATTTGCGCCTTCCACAACAATCAGATCGGCCTTCTTGCCTGCGCCAACCAAAGCCTTGTGCATCTCCTGGGATTGGCGCTGGAATTCGGGCGATTCATTGGTGCCATAGCCGACAAATACCGGGCAGTGCAGATGGTTGAGATGGCGGATGGAACTGGCCTTTTCAATAGTTTCCGGCGTGAAGTTTACAAATTTGCGGCGCGCGGAAAGCGCTACAGGCGCCAGATCAAACATGCCGGACATCAGCGCCGCACCAGTGAGCATATCGGCTGGCAGGCCGAAATCTCCCGCCCAGTCGGTAACGGAAACGCAGCCACACAAATGGCCCCCGGACGAGTGACCGGAAACGAAAAACCGCTTGCGATCGATATTCATCTTTTCTGCATTCTTGTAGATCCAGGCAATGCCCGAACGCACCTGCTGCACCATGGTCAGCAGATTGCCGCCCGCATCGTCGATCTGGATAAAATCCATGGAAATGAAATGCGAACCGACGCTGCAGAAAGGGTCCGCAAGATGGGCCACCGTTCGCGAGGTTCCATTGCGCCACGAACCGCCATGGATGAAAATGCGAACGGGAGCCAGACCACCGCTGCCCTTGTAAAAATCGAACCCTTCAATCTGGGTCTCGCCATATTGAAACCGTTGCGGCTTGCGGCGTTCGAAACATTCGGTCGCCAACACTTTTCGGCGGGCGTGAACGGCCTCGGAATTGGGCGCCCAGACAGACTGGTTATAGGCCGCATCGAGCGCCGCCTGATCCATGTCCAGCCAAACCTTGGGGCCACTGGTTTTCGTCAGCGTATCGCTCATGTTTCTGCTCCCGATGTTTTCTGCTTTCCGGGAGGATTCATATTCGGAATTCATGAACTAGGGAAGCGCGAAACGCCGCGCATCAAATGCCCCCGCCATCGCGATGGAGCGGTTCGCCGTCGCGCCCGGCCAACCATATCGCCCGGTGCCAGCGCCGCATCAGCGGACGCACCAGAAGATCGGCGGCGCCAGCGCATAGGGCGATACCGACAGATCCCGAAATACCCCCGGCCAGCACTCCAACAACAAAACCACTTGTCAGACGCCAGCTTGCCCGATGCAGGAAATCCTGGCGTTTGGCGGACCCGCCGACACCCGCAAGTCTCTCGAACCTGAGCCGGGCGATTCCTGCCAAATTGCCCCGGCCAGCGGAGAATGCAGGTTCGGCCAGGTCAGCCTCCAGATCCTGTTCGACAAGTCCGATCGCGACTGTTTCGTTACTGTAGCGGTCGACAAGCAGGAAACTGCCCAGCGCACGAATGGTGTTATAGTCGGCCAGCGGCAGGCCCTGCTCAAATTCCAGCGTAACCGCTGCAACTCCATTCATGGCGATTTTCTCCGCCGCCACCGGCGCATAGGTAGACATGTCAACGGCGTGATGGATACGGGCAAGACGGACCTGCGTCTGCGCCCCTGCAATCTGGACCAGATAGGTCTGGTTATCACTGCCCGGCATTGCACCAGTCCAGAAGACATGCGCCGTTGCACGCACAGCAACCCGCAAGGATTGGGCGTGTTCGCCAACCAGTGCGTTGCCGCGGGAAATGTCGATTTCCTCAGTCAGTTCGAGCGTGACAGCCTGTCCTGCCTGTGCCCTATCGAGATCGCCGTCTGCGCTGACGATCCGCCGCACGGTGCTGACGGCGCCCCCCGGCTGCACGCGTATGCGATCTCCACTCGCAATGACCCCGGAAGCGATTGTCCCTGAAAATCCACGGAAAGAAGCATCGGGACGATTGACCCATTGAACAGGCAATACAAATTCCTGCGCCAGCGCGTCTGATCCCGACAGATCAATTGTTTCCAGGTGAGCCAGCAGGCTGGAACCCGAATACCATGGCATTGACGGCGAACGCTGAACAACGTTATCGCCATATCGCGCGCTTAGCGGGATCGCGGTGATCGAGGCAAATCCCAAACCTGCAGAAACCCTCGTAAATTCCTGCACTATCTTGTCAAACTCCGCCTGATCATGGCCAACCATATCCATCTTGTTGACGGCAAGCACGACATGCGGCACGCGCAGCATGGACGCAATGAATGCATGACGTCTTGTTTGCGGCAGAAGACCCTTGCGCGCATCCACAAGCAGAATAGCCAGATCAGCCGTGGACGCGCCGGTCGCCATGTTACGCGTATATTGTTCGTGCCCCGGTGTATCGGCCACAATGAACGAGCGCTTCGGCGTTGAGAAATACCGGTAGGCAACATCGATCGTGATGCCCTGTTCACGCTCCGCCGAAAGACCATCCACAAGCAGGGCAAAATCGAGATTGCTGCCATCGGTGCCGTACTTCTTTTAAATCGTTCTCAAGCGTAGCCAGTTGGTCGTCGAATACCGCACCGCATTCGTAAAGCATCCGCCCGATCAGCGTCGACTTTCCATCATCGACTGATCCGCAGGTTAAAAATCGCAAGAGAGATTGTGAGGATGGCGCGACGGCGAGTGCGCCAGAATTTTCTGCCCGCGCAAGCATCAGAAATAACCTTCCTGCTTTTTTTGTTCCATGGACGCAGAGCCGTCATGATCGATTGCCCGGCCCTGCCGTTCGGACACCCGCGACTGACTCATTTCGCGAATGATGTCCTGCAAGGTTGCAGCATTGCTTTCGACAGCTCCGGTTAGCGGGTAGCAACCCAACGTCCGGAATCGCACCATTTTCTCCTGCAGCACTTCCCCTTCGCGCAACGCCATGCGTTCGTCATCGCGCATGATCAGCATGCCGTCGCGTTCGATCACGGGGCGCGGTGCGGAAAAATACAACGGAACGACAGGAATGTTTTCGCGTTCGATATAGGTCCACACGTCGGCTTCCGTCCAATTTGAAAGCGGAAAAACACGAAAACTCTCACCTGGCCTCTTGCGCGTGTTGTAGAGATTCCAGGGTTCCGGCCGTTGGGTCTTGGGGTCCCAGCGATGTTGCGCTGTGCGAAGGGAAAAGACCCGTTCCTTGGCGCGCGATTTTTCCTCATCGCGTCTTGCGCCACCAAATGCCGCGTCGAAACCATGCGCATTGAGCGCCTGTTTCAACCCTTCCGTCTTCATCACATCGGTATGCAGCCGCGAGCCTGAGTCGAACGGGTTTACGCCGCGCGCCAATCCGTCCTGATTGACATGCACGATAAGATCCAGACCCAATTCTTTCATGCGGCGATCGCGAAATTCGATCATCTCACGGAACTTCCAGGTCGTATCGACATGCAGCAAGGGAAAGGGCGGCTTGCCGGGATAAAACGCCTTCATCGCCAGATGCAGGAGAACTGCCGAAATCCTTGCCGATGGAATACAGAAGAACCGGCTTCTCGCAGGTTGCTGCAACCTCGCGAAAAATATGGATGCTTTCGGCTTCAAGTTTTTGAAGATGGCTCAACCCGTTCATCATCGTACCTTTGCAGGCGCGCTCGATCCCGCAGATGCAGCGCGCACCAGCCGGCCATCGCTGTCCACATGAAGACCGCATTCCTTTTGATCGTCCTGTTCCCACCACCAGCGGCCGGCGCGTTCGGGTTCGCCTTCAGCAATCGCGCGCGTGCAGGGCGCACAACCGATCGAAACAAACCCTTTGCCATGCAAGGGATTGGTCGGAATGTTTTCGCGCGCGGCAAAATCGGCAACTTCTGCACGGGTCCAGTCAAACAGCGGATTGAATTTGATCAGACCGCACGCAGCATCGCATTCAACCGGCTGCATACCGGTGCGATTGCCCGATGCATCGCCGCGCAGGCCAGTGATCCAGACTGCGGCGCCCGACAACGCCTTTGCCAAAGGGACAACCTTCCGGACATGGCAACAGGCATGACGCTGCTCTACCGAAGCGTAAAATCCATTGATCCCCTGCGCTTTCACGAGTTCCGCAAGGTCCTCCGGATCAGGATAAAACGGCGCCACCCGAAGCCCGTAACGCTGCTCGGTCTCCGCCCAGAGCGTGTAGGTTTCCGGATACATGCGGCCGGTATCGAGGGTGACGATCTCGATGTCCGGATTAACGGCTGCGATGCAGTGGGTGATCGCCTGGTCCTCGAGGCCGAAACTGCTGGTGAAAACAATGCGTCCCTGTACCGCTTGGGACAGGACGCCAAGCCGGTCCATTGGATCGCGCGTCGCAAATGCCGCAACCAGATGTTCTATCAACGCAGAATCAGACATGCGGGCCGCCGGGGTTCGGGACACGGCATGGCGTCCCCAATCGTTCGCCATATCGAACGCAATTCCGCTTTACCGGACTTTGCATTTTAATACAAATAAAAAATGGTTGATAATTTATTTAACTAATTCAAATTGTATATTTTCCCCTTTTTCCGACCCCTTGCATCGTCAAAATCCCATACCCACCTATGGGAGGCACGGGCCTTTCAGGACGTGCATAACCGGTGCCCGCCTGCTGACGCAAAAGGGGCTGGCGCCATTTTTGACCTCATGTCGCTTCCAAAGGAGGATGTGAAATGCGTCACTTTGATTTGTCCCCGCTCTATCGCTCAACTGTCGGTTTCGACCGTATGTTTTCCATGCTCGATCAAATGACCGGGCCGGAAACCACCAATGCCTATCCTCCCTACAATATTGAACGGACAGGCGAGAACGCATACCGCATCACGGTGGCGGTCGCCGGTTTTGGCGAAGCCGACCTGAACATCGAGCAGAAGGAAAACGCGCTTACAATTCGCGGCGCAAAAGCCGCCGGAGAAAAGAGCGACGAGCGTGAAGTCCTGTATCAAGGCATTGCCGGACGGACTTTCGAGCGTCGCTTCCAGCTGGCCGACCACGTGAAAGTGACAGGCGCCGGTCTCGAGAACGGTCTGCTCCATGTCGACCTTGTACGCGAAGTACCGGAAGCTGCCCGTCCCCGGCAGATCCCGATCGGCAACCAGAAAGCGGTCGAGGCCAACGTGAAGGCTGCGGCCTGATCGCTCAACCGCCAATTCAGGTCAACGAGATGAAAAAAGGCGCTCCTACAACGGAGCGCCTGATTTGTTAGCGGATAGGGAAAGTCTTGTTCATTGCAGCGGTGCCGTCGCAACCGGCTTTTGCACATCCCTGCGCGGTCCAGGATTATCCAGAGGCACAACCCGCACGCGCGGCCGCGCGCTGCGCTTGGCCGTCTGCTCGACTGGCACATTGACAGCAGCAGGTGGAGCCGGCGGTGGCAAAATCGAACGCCGTGCCTGTTGCTCCGCTGGTTTTACAGCCGGTTTTTCGGGTTTCACGAACCGTACTTTGGGCTTCGGCTTTGCAACCGGATCATCCTGCGATCGCGCGGCTGTTGATAGCGGTTTTTTTCCCTGCGCGGGCGGAACAATGGTTGGCGCTGCAACCTTGGGAATGGTGACTACCGCAGGCTTGGCTGGCGCAACACGGGCAATTGGCGCTGCAGGAGCAGCCGGCTCGTTGCGAACCGCAACAGGTTTGACGGCAGGTTTCACAACGGGCGCACCCGGGTAAACGACCCGTGGCGTAACACGTGCTGGCTGCGGTGCTGCAATCGCTGGCTTTTTGGAAGGCGCCGACGACACACTATTACCGGAGTCACCCACGCCACCCAGCACGCCCTGGGCAGCATCGGGAGCGGATGCCTTTGCCGGCGGCAGTTCACGCCGCACGATCGCAGAGCCCGAACGGGAAGGTTTGCTGCGGCGGGCTTTTTTGCTGCGCACATTTTTTCCCTTGCGAACAGTTGGCGGAGCAACGACTGGCGGTGTCTCCGCAAACGGCGGTGGCTCTGCATCAGGGCCTGCATCAAACGGCAAATCTGGAAATGCACGGCTGGAATATCTGCGGCCAACATCGCGCGGCGGTCGTGGCGGACCGCCCTGAACAAAACGCTGCACAATGCGTCCGTTGTAACTATCGATGATTATGCGCATGCGTATGCCGCGCGGATTGACGACATCGGCGACATAGACCCGCCCATTGCGGCGCAATGGCGCGCGAAATGCAAACCCGCGCTCGCGCAGCATTTGATGCACGGCTCCGCGTGGCATGACATCGCGATATCCACGCTCAACGTAAACGGGCTCATCCCAAAAGCGAGGAAAGAACTGTGCCTGCGCAGGAGCGGACAGAGCCGTTCCGGCAAGCAGAACACACGCTGCCAGCAGTGCAATTTTATTTGCATGCCCGGCTGGATTAAACCCGGCAAACCTGCCTTGCAGGCTTGGGGCATTGCCGCTGTTTGACAGCACGCCAGTCACATCAATCATTCCGCACTCCACCAGACAAGTTGATGGCACAACGGCGCATGAACTCCATATCGAAATCCGAGATCGTGCTCGCCGCATACCGGCGCGCAACATCAAAGGCAATTGCGGCAAGGTTACGACCGGAATTCAGCCTGCTGCTTTTTTGGCGACTGCCACGAATGCATCAACATCCGCCGGATCGGTGGCGAACGAGGTCACGAGACGGACAAATGCCGCGCCCTTCGCCGGTCTGTCAGCCTCGCCAAGCGCTGCGGCAGACCATGGATAATAGACAGCCCCATTCTTTTTCAGCGCTTTGTCGACCGATGACGGCAGGACGGCAAAAACTTCGTTGACGTCGCTGGGCCAGGGCAAGCGCACTCCATCTATGCCGCGCAGGCCCTTGGCCAAACGCTGCGCCATCTTGTTCGCGTGACCGGCAAGCTCAAGCCAGTGACCGTCTTCCAGATAAGCGAGCATTTGCGCACCCATGTAACGGGCTTTTGAAACCGTGTGCCCGCTGCGCTTGCGCCGGAACGCAAAATCCAACGCCAATGTCTTGTCGAAAAATATTACCGCCTCGCACATCAGCGTACCGTTCTTGGTGCATCCAAACGACAATACGTCGATGCCGGACTTCCAGCTCATTTGCGCAGGGCTGGCCTTCACCTTGAGCAAGGCGTTGGCAAAGCGCGCGCCATCCATATGAACTTTCAGGCCGGCTGCCCGAGCGATCGCCGACAATTGGGCGATTTCAGCCAGGGAATAAACTGTCCCGCTTTCGCTCGCCTGGGACAGGGTCAGCGCAGCCGGCTGGACCTGCTTGACCAGGCCGCGCGGATATCCGGCAAGAACCTGTTCCAGCGCCTTGGCGTCGATCTTGCCCCGCGGGCCGCTCACACCCACAAGCTTGGCGCCCAGGGTAAAGAATTCCGGCGCCCCGCATTCATCGTCCATCACATGGGCGTCGGAATGGCAGAAGACAGCGCCCCAGGGCGGGCACAGACTGGCCAAAGCCAGAGCATTGGCCGCAGTTCCCGTCGGCACCAGAAAAACGGTGCATTCCTTTTCGAACAATTCGGAAATTTTCGCCTCGGCCAGCCGGACCTGATCATCTGCACTATAGGGCATGGCAAAGCCGGTATTTGCGCGCACAATGGCATCAAGCACCCTGGGGGATGCGCCGGAGGCATTATCGCTGGCGAAAAACATGATGATTCCTTTGCAATAAGACCCTTGCCCCGTATTCCCGGCGCTGCACATGGATGCACGATACGCGGTGCGTCACGGCCCCGGCAAACGGCTACCAGCAAGAGCCCCGGCAACACCGTCAATCTGCTTCACTCCGGATGAAAATTCTGTCAATTTCCCCGCTTGTGCCACGTTGCTAAATCTGGCATGGTCGCGCGCCATTAATAGGACAGTGTTACTGACCATTTGCCGGTCGAGCTGACAGCTTGGATTGGCTACCGTGGCGGCTGGTCTGAAGGGCTGTCATTGTTCGACGGCTGGCGCGCCTCACATGTCGGCGGCACTGGAATCAGAATGAATTTGCCTGAACCGACTTCTTGAGGAAGCGGCGAGGGAATGAAAAGTGAGCGGTAAGGGAACGAGAATTGAGCGGGAACGTGCTTGAACTGCGAAGGGTCCGGGGCGCTGCGCGCCCTGGGAGAACGCGCCGAAAACGGTGCGCGCCTTTGCTCGCGCCTGCACCCGTCTCTGACCTTTGCCGATTTCCGGAAATTACATCATGAACTCTCATATCGACCCAGCAATGCCACCCGCCCAGGGCCTCTACGATCCGCGCTACGAGCATGACGCCTGCGGTGTCGGCTTCGTCGCACGCCTGAGCAACGACAAGACCCACGACATTGTCGAAAAGGGTTTGGAAATCCTGCTGAACCTCGACCATCGTGGTGCGGTGGGCGCCGATCCAAAGGCCGGCGATGGTTGCGGCATGCTGCTGCAGATCCCGCATGAATTTCTGGCGGCTGAAGCCACGAAACTCGGGTTCACCCTGCCCGCTCCCGGTCAATATGGTGTGGGCGCGATGTTCATGCCCCGGGACGCCGAAGGCCGCAAGATCATCATGGATATTGCCGCCCAGGTCATTGCCGAAGAAGGCCAGACGCTTCTGGGCTGGCGCGAAGTGCCGGTGGATTCATCCATACTTGGATATTCGGTAAAGCCGACCGAACCAGTTCACATGCAGCTGTTCATCGGCCGCAATCCGCAGATCAAGGATCAGGACGATTTCGAGCGCCGTCTGTATATCCTGCGCAAATCCATTTCCGGCAAGAACGCGCTTCTGGGCGACGTTCGCACCATCGGCTTTTATCAGGTGTCGCTGTCTTCGCGCACGCTCATCTACAAGGGCATGCTTCTGGCAACCCAGCTGGGTGACTATTTCTCAGGATTTGCGCAATCCGGCCCTGAAGACCGCGATGGCGCTGGTCCATCAGCGCTTTTCAACAAACACATTCCCGGCGTGGTCGCTGGCCCATCCTTACCGCATGGTTGCCCATAACGGCGAAATCAACACCCTGCGCGGCAACGTAAACTGGATGGCCGCTCGCCAGGCAAATTGCGCTTCCGACAAGTTTGGCACCGACATTCAACAAGCTGTGGCCAATTTCCTATGAAGGACAATCGGACACCGCATGCTTCGACAATGCGCTCGAGTTTCTCGTGCAGGGCGGCTATTCGCTGGCTCACGCAGCCATGATGCTCATTCCCGAAGCATGGTCGGGCAATCCGCTCATGAGCGAAGACCGGCGCGCATTCTATGAATACCACGCGGCACTCATGGAACCATGGGACGGGCCTGCGGCAATGGCTTTTACCGATGGCCGGCAGATCGGCGCAACCCTCGACCGCAACGGCTTGCGTCCGGCGCGCTATCTCGTCACCGACGACGGACTTGTCGTGATGGCATCGGAAATGGGCGTGTTGCCGATTGAAGAAGAACGCATCGTCACCAAATGGCGCCTGCAGCCCGGCAAGATGCTGTTGCTGGATCTGGAAAAGCATCAGATCATCTCGGACGAGGATGTGAAGCGCGAACTTGCAGCCCTGCATCCCTATCAGGACTGGCTGAATCGCTCGCAGATCGTTCTGGAAGATCTCAAGCCCGTTGACGCTCGCGCATCGCGTACCGACGTGGCCCTGCTCGATCGCCAGCAGGCATTCGGGTACACGCAGGAAGACCTGGCCATTCTGTTGTCGCCCATGGCGCTGACTGGCGAAGAAGGCGTTGGTTCCATGGGAACCGATACGCCCATTTCGGCGATGTCGGACAAGTCCAAGCTGCTCTACACCTATTTCAAGCAAAACTTCGCGCAGGTGACCAATCCACCGATCGATCCCATCCGCGAACAGCTTGTCATGAGTCTGGTATCGTTCATCGGACCACGCCCGAACATTTTCGATCTTGAAGGAACATCCAAGCGCAAGCGTCTGGAAGTACGCCAGCCTGTGCTGACAAATGAAGATCTCGAAAAAATCCGCTGCATCGGCCACTTCGAGGATTCCTTCGACACCAAGACCCTTGATGTTACCTACGCGGTCGAGCGCGGCGTTGAAGCCATGGCCGACATGGTCGGGCGATTGTGCGAGCGTGCCGAGGAAGCCGTCAGGGGCGGCTATAACATCATCATTCTCTCGGACCGTCTGGTTGGCGCTGATCGTGTTGCGATTCCTGCGCTTCTGGCGACCGCTGCCGTCCACCATCATCTGATCCGCAAGGGATTGCGTACCTCTGTCGGTCTTGTGGTAGAAACCGGCGAAGCCCGTGAAGTGCAACACTTTGCCTGTCTTGCAGGCTATGGCGCTGAAGCAATTAACCCCTATCTTGCATTCGAAACACTGGAAGACCTGCGTCAGGCGGGCGAGTTTCCAGCCGAAGTGGACGAGGATGAAGTCGTCTATCGTTTCATCAAGGCCGTAAACAAGGGCTTGTTGAAAGTCATGTCCAAGATGGGGATTTCGACCTATCAATCCTATTGTGGTGCGCAGATTTTCGATGCCATCGGTCTGAACCAGACGTTCATCGACAAATACTTCACCGGCACCGCATCGCGGATTGGCGGCGTGGGCCTGGAAGAAATCGCACAAGAGGCCTTCATGCGTCATGCCGATGCATTTGGTGACTCGCCGATTTACCGCACCATGCTGGGCGTCGGCGGCGACTATATGTTCCGCATGCGTGGCGAAGCTCACTCCTGGTCACCCGATACGGTCGCGCTGCTGCAACATGCAGTGCGCGGCAACGCACAGGACAAATATCGCGCCTATGCAAAACTGCTGAACGAACAATCGGATGGCTATCTGACGATACGTGGCCTGTTCCGCATCAAGGATGCTGCCGAAGATGGTCGCAAGCCTGTTCCGGTCGAAGAGGTAGAGCCCGCAGTCGATATTGTTCGCCGCTTTGCAACCGGCGCAATGTCCTATGGCTCAATCTCGCGCGAGGCGCATACGACCCTGGCTATCGCCATGAACCGTATCGGCGGCAAGTCCAATACCGGCGAAGGTGGCGAGGAAGTCGATCGCTTCAAGCCAATGGCGAATGGTGATTCCCGCCGCTCCGCGATCAAGCAGGTTGCATCCGGACGTTTTGGCGTGACGACCGAATATCTAGTCAACTCGGACATGATGCAGATCAAGATGGCGCAGGGCGCAAAGCCCGGTGAAGGCGGCCAGCTGCCCGGCCACAAGGTCGACGCGGTCATCGCCAAGGTGCGCCACTCGACACCCGGCGTTGGGCTTATTTCACCGCCGCCCCATCATGACATCTATTCGATCGAGGATCTGGCCCAGCTGATCTACGATCTGAAAAACGTCAATCCGGCAGCTGACGTATCCGTGAAGCTGGTCTCCGAAATCGGCGTCGGCACAGTCGCTGCCGGCGTTTCCAAGGGCCGCGCCGATCACGTCACGATTTCCGGTTACGAAGGCGGCACCGGCGCATCGCCGCTGACATCGATCAAGCATGCAGGCAGCCCGTGGGAAATAGGCCTTGCCGAAACCCATCAGACGCTCACGCTGAATGACTTGCGTTCGCGCATTTCGGTCCAGGTCGACGGCGGCTTGCGTACAGGACGCGATGTCGTTGTCGGAGCCCTGCTCGGGGCCGACGAATTCGGTTTCTCAACAGCGCCTCTTATTGCCGCTGGTTGCGTGATGATGCGCAAGTGCCATTTGAATACCTGTCCCGTTGGAGTTGCAACGCAGGATCCGGTATTGCGCAAGCGATTTGTCGGTCAGCCTGAACACGTCATCAATTTCTTCTTCTTCGTTGCCGAGGAAGTTCGCGAAATCATGGCGAGCCTTGGCTATCGCACCTTCAACGAAATGGTTGGACAGACCCAGATGCTCGACAAGGCCAAACTTGTCGAACACTGGAAGGCAAAGGGTCTCGACTTCTCGAAGCTGTTCGAAAAGCCGCAGGTTCCTGCCGGCACGGGCACGTTCAAGTCGATGAAGCAAAGCCATCAGGTTCACGATATTCTCGATCGCAAGCTGATCGCGGATTCAAAAGCTGCATTGGAAGATGGCAAGCCGGTGAAGATTGAAGGCACCATCCGCAACGTCAACCGCACGACCGGTGCAATGCTATCGGGCGAAGTCGCAAAGCGCTACGGCCACGCAGGTTTGCCCGATGACACAATCCACATAAAGCTGACCGGCACAGCCGGACAGAGCTTTGGCGCATGGCTCGCACGGGGCGTGACACTGGAACTGTCGGGCGAGTGCAACGACTATGTCGGCAAGGGCCTGTCCGGTGGACGTGTGATTGTGTATCCGCAATCCACAGCCGAACAAGATCGTTCCCGAGGAGTCGATCATCGTCGGCAATACGGTGCTCTACGGCGCCATCACCGGTGAATGCTATTTCCGCGGCGTCGCAGGCGAACGGTTTGCCGTTCGCAATTCCGGCGCGATCGCGGTTGTCGAAGGTACCGGCGATCACGGCTGCGAATACATGACCGGCGGTATTGTTGTTGTTCTGGGTCATACCGGACGCAATTTCGCAGCCGGCATGTCCGGCGGCATTGCGTACGTTCTCGACGAGGACTGGCAATTTCGACAGCCGGTGCAATATGGCGATGGTCGATCTGGAACCGGTCGAGGAAGAGGAAATGCTCAACCAGCGCCTGCATCACGCCGGGGGCGATCTGC
This sequence comes from uncultured Alphaproteobacteria bacterium, assembly GCA_963700795.1. Classification (GTDB taxonomy): domain Bacteria; phylum Pseudomonadota; class Alphaproteobacteria; order Rhizobiales; family Beijerinckiaceae; genus Terripilifer. The sequence goes on from CAVOYX010000004.1 coordinate 365,318, forward strand.
CCTCGCATGGCCGTGTCGATGTTATGGCCGACATGACGCGCTTCGACGCCGAACGTCTGCATCAATTGATTACCAACCATGCACGCTATACGGGCTCGACGCGCGCAAAGCACATTCTCGACATTGGGACCAGTACCTGGGCAAGTTCCGCAAGGTCATGCCGGTGGAATACCGCCGCGCGCTGCAGGAAATGATGGCCCAGGAAGAGGCGGCAACCGGCATGGCCGCAGCGGGAGAATAAACGATGGGTAAGGTAACAGGTTTTCTCGAAATCGACCGTCAGGATCGCAAGTACGCGCCTGCATCCGATCGCATCCGCCACTACAAGGAATTCGTCATTCCCCTGTCCGAGGAAGCGACGAAGGACCAGGCGGCGCGATGCATGAATTGCGGCATTCCCTATTGCCATAACGGTTGTCCGGTGAACAACCAGATCCCGGACTGGAACGATCTCGTCTATCGCGGCGACTGGGAAGAAGCGGCGCGCAATCTCCATTCGACAAATAATTTCCCGGAATTTACCGGCAGGGTTTGCCCAGCACCCTGCGAGGCCTCGTGCACGCTCAATCTCGATGACATTCCGGTCACGATCAAAACCATCGAATGCGCCATCGCTGACCGGGCCTGGAAAGAGGGCTGGATCAAGCCCGAGACACCCTTGAAAAAGACCGGCAAGTCCGTCGGCGTCGTTGGTTCGGGCCCTGCAGGCATGGCCGCTGCCCAGCAGCTCGCGCGCGCCGGTCACGACGTCCACGTCTACGAGACGTCACGCCAAGCCAGGCGGTCTGCTGCGTTACGGCATTCCCGACTTCAAGATGGAAAAACATTATATCGACCGCCGCGTCGGCCAGATGACCGCCGAAGGCGTGACCTTCCATTACAACGTCAATGTCGGGGTAGATATTGAAACGGCAGAATTGACGGTCCGGCATGACGCTCTGGTGCTGGCAGGCGGCGCCGAAAAACCGCGCGATCTGCCCATTCCCGGACGCAACCTTCAGGGTGTCCATTTCGCTATGGACTTCCTGCCGCAACAAAACCGCCGCGTCTCAGGCGAGCCTGTTGGTATCGAACGAGCCGATCCAGGCCGGAGGCAAGCATGTCGTGGTGATTGGCGGTGGCGACACCGGCTCCGACTGCATCGGAACCTCAATCCGTCAGGGCGCACTTTCGGTCACCCAGCTCGAAATCATGCCGCAGCCGCCAGAAAAAGAAAACAAGCTGATGTCCTGGCCCAACTGGCCGCTCAAGATGCGCACATCCTCCAGCCATCAGGAAGGCGCCGAGCGGGAGTTTGCCGTAAATACGGTTGAATTTCAGGGGGATAGCGGCCAGGTAAACAACCTGAAATGCGTTCGCGTGGATGAAAAGTTCCAGCCCGTACCGGGTTCGGAATTCGATCTCAAGGCAGACCTGGTGCTGCTGGCGATGGGTTTCGTTGCTCCCGTACATGAGGGCATGATTGAATCCCTGGCGGTCGATCTCGACCCGCGCGGCAACGTCAAGGCCGATACCTTGGCCTATAAGTCAGTCTGTCGAAAACGTCTTTGCCTGTGGCGACATGCGCCGCGGCCAGTCGCTGGTGGTCTGGGCCATCCGGGAAGGCCGGCAATGCGCTCATTCGGTTGACAAGTACTTGATGGGAAAGACCGAATTGCCGCGCTAGACCTCATTGTGCGGTAATGATCGTGCCAGTTTGCCTGAGTTTTTGCAGCTGTACAGTTACGGTATGTAAACACTATTGACCGAGGCTGAACGGAAGGTCGGCATATTTGCGCCGGCGATTTTGTTTCGGCTGCGGTTTGAATGGATTACAATTCCATAACGTCCTGGATAGCTCGATTTCTGAGCAACGACCCGTCGCTATTCGGTGCTGCGGTCAACGATGAGCCGTTGGCAGGCCGGATCAGGGCCGAGCAAATTGGCTCGATTATCACCTACACGCCCTACATGCTGTTCGCCAATGTCATCAACGCGATGGTCCTGGCAGCGGCATTCATTGGCACACCCAATCAGAATGCGGCTCTTCTGTGGGCTCTTGCTCTGGGTCTGTTTGTTTTGGTAACGCATCTGCGCTGGCGTGTGACCCGTTTACGAAATAAACGCAGTTATTCATCCGTGCGTGGTCCGCGCAAAGTCATCATCAATGCATTTATTCTCGGTCTGGTGTGGTCGACCGTGCCAGTGCTGTTCCTGGATTCCGGGAGCAACACGTCGCAGCTTGTCGTGGTCGCCATAACGATCGGCATGTTGTGCGGCGGCGCCTTCGCATTGGCCACAGTCCCGAGCGCTGCAGTTGCCTACACACTGCCCTTGGTCGTCGTCTCAATCCTGTCTCTGCAAATTTATGACATCACGCATCGCGGACTTATTTCAGTTTTGTTGTTTCTCTTTACTTTCGTCATCGTGCGGGCTGCATTCTCGCAAGCCAGCCTATTCGCTGAACGTGTGATCGGTGAATATGAGCAGGAAAAGCAGCGCGACATGATCGGCATCCTGCTCGGCGAGTTTGAGGAGAATGCCAATGACTGGCTTTGGGAAGCCGATTCTCTTGGCAGGATCGCCTATGTCTCGGCCAAATTCGCAGGACTGGCCGGACTGCCTTTGCAAAACCTGAATGGAAAATCTTTATTGCGTGTGATGGCGCGCGGCTACGAATCCGAACCGCCACAACCCGTCGAAGCATGGCGGCGCATCACCGAACATCTGCACCAACGCACGCCCTTTCGTGGCATAGAACTTCAGATAATCGCAAATGGAGAGCAGCGCTGGTGTAATCTGACCGGGAAACCAATTTACAATTCCGGCGGACAATTCACAGGCTTTCGCGGCTTTTGCAGCGATATTACCAACAAGCGCGCAAACGAAGCCAAGATCGCCTATCTCGCCCGATTTGATGCTGTCACCGGCCTGCCCAATCGTGTCTCATTCAGTGACACCCTCGATCATCGCCTGAACGCACTTCGCAGGCGCGGAGAACATTTTGCACTTCACTGTATCGACCTGGATGGCTTCAAGGAAATTAACGATACATTCGGTCACGCCATAGGCGATGCTTTTCTGCAGGAAGTCGGACACCGGATAAAAAACAGTATTGGCGCAAAAGACTTTGTCGCGCGTCTGGGCGGAGATGAGTTTTCGATTGTCCAGACTGAAGTCAACACCGAATTTGAAGCATCGGATTTTGCAAAGAACGTGATTGCAGCAATATCCCAACCCTTTTCCATTGCAGGCAATACCATGCGGGCAGGCGCAAGCATCGGCATCGCGCTGGCGCCGAAAGATGGAACAGAGCGCGAAAAGCTGATGGTAAACGGCGATCTTGCGCTCTACAAAGCCAAGTCCGACGGCAGAGGCGTTTGCCGCTTTTATGAAGTGGCCATGGATGAGGATGCGCGACAACGCCGGATCATCGAGGCAGAATTGCGTAACGCAATACCCAATGGCGAAATGCAGTTGTTTTTCCAGCCGATCCTTGATGTCTCGACAGGCCGGACTGAGAATTGTGAAGCCTTGTTGCGGTGGCAAAACCCACGTCTCGGCAACGTTCCTCCTTCGCAGTTTGTTTCTATTGCCGAAGAAAGCGGCCTGATCATTGGCATCGGCGAATGGCTGATCAAGGAAGCCTGTCAACAGGCAGCGCGCTGGCCGGAGAATATAAAGGTGGCAGTGAATTTGTCTGCAGTTCAATTCCAGAGTCCAGGACTGCTGCCGCTCATCATGCATGCACTGGACGACGCTGAGATCGATGCCAGCCGTCTGGAAATTGAAATTACCGAAACTGTCCTGTTATCGAATATTGACCGCGTGCTTGCCATCATCGATACGCTGGAGAAGCTTGGCGTGCGTATCGCCCTTGACGATTTCGGCACGGGCTATTCTTCCCTCGCCTATATCCGCCAGATCGCGTTCGACAAGATCAAGATAGACTCCAGTTTCGTTCGCGATATGCTGACAGACAAGAGTTGCGCTGCAATCGTGCGCGCGGTGACCGGCCTTGCCCGTGAGTTGGAAATCCGCATAACCGCAGAAGGCGTCGAGACTGTGGAGCAGATGGAAGCGCTCAAGAGCGAAGGTTGCAATGAATTGCAAGGCTACCTGATTAGCCCGCCGCTTTCAGGCGACGATTTCGTATCATATATGGAAGCAAAAAAGAGCGAACGCGACAACAAGGATGACTTGCAGGTCGCGTGACCATTTTACCTACGCACTGAGTTTGCGGTTATGCAGACGGCGCTCCCAATCCAGCGCTTGTTGTACAATTTGTTCCAGATCATCGTGTTTGGGCTGCCAGTTAAGCGTCGACTTGATGCGGGAATTGGCGGCAACGATCGCGGCTGGATCACCGGGACGACGGCCTGAAATCTTGACCTGGAAATCCACGCCTGCGACTTTTTTTACAACGTCCACGACTTCCAGCACCGAATAGCCGCGTTGGTAACCGCAATTGCAGGTCAGGCTATCGCCTCCCGCACGCAGATAATTCAGGGCATCCATGTGCGCCTGAGCAAGATCGCTGACCTGGATGTAATCGCGCAGGCATGAACCATCCGGCGTGGGATAATCGGTACCGAAAACCTCCATGCCGTTTCTCTGTCCCAGTGCTGTCTGCACTGCAACCTTGATCAGATGGGTAGCCTCGGGAGTGGATTGCCCGGTACGCCCTTGTGGATCTGCGCCCGCCACATTGAAGTAGCGCAAAACGACATAGCGCAGCCCGTGGGCTTTGGCCGTATCCTCCAGCATCCACTCGACCATGAGTTTCGAGCGGCCGTAGGGGCTCATCGGTTTGAGGGTCTCGGTTTCCGTCACCGGGTTTTGTTGCGGTTCGCCATAGACCGCTGCAGTGGAGGAAAAAATGAAATTCTTCACGCCCATATCCACCGCGCATTCAATCAGCGTGCGGGCTTTGGCCGTGTTGTTCAGATAATAAGCGAGTGGCTGGACAACGGATTCAGGAACGACGATTTTCGCAGCGAAGTGAATGATGGCGTCGATCTCATGGCGGGCAAGCAGTTCGGTGACAAGATCTTCGTCGCCAAAGTCACCGACAACAAGCTCAACTCCCGCCGGAATGGCCCAGCGGAAACCGGTCGAAAGATTGTCGAGAACCACCACCTTCTCGCCGGCATCCAGAAGCGAAAGTACCATATGGCTGCCGATGTAACCCGCCCCGCCTGTCACCAATGTAGTCATGATCGAATACCCGCAACGTCCAGCCGACAACCCCGGCGGCATGCGCCAGCGCATTTCAAACCTGATCTTAACGCTTTTGTACTAATGAGGCGTAACAAACCCATGTCACAACCCGTACTTAATACGTCCGGGCATGGCACCTGATATGCAATGAAAATGGCAGGAATTCGAATGTCCCAGAAGATTCGCAAAGCAGTGTTTCCCGTAGCCGGCCTTGGCACCAGAGTGCTTCCGGCCACCAAATCCGTCCCGAAGGAAATGCTGACCGTCGTTGACCGCCCGGTGCTGCAACATTGTGTAGAGGAAGCCCGTGAAGCGGGTATCGAACATTTCGTATTCATAACCGGCCGCAACAAGGCCGTTATCGAAGATCATTTTGACATGGCTTACGAGCTGGAAGACACGCTCAAGCGCCGCAACAAGACCAAGGAACTGGATGGCCTGATGGCTGACCTTCCCAAGGCTGGCGCAACGAGTTTCACACGCCAGCAGGAACCACTTGGCCTGGGTCACGCAATCTGGTGTGCACGCGACATCATAGGCGATGAGCCGTTCGCAGTCATGCTGCCGGACATGATTACCTTGCCAGGCTCTCTGAAGAGCCGCTGCATGAGCCAGTGCATTGATGCATTCAACAAGCATGGTGGCAATATCATCGCAGTGGAAGATGTACCGATGAGCGAGACCGACAAATATGGTGTCGTCGCAATCGGCAAGGATCACGGCCACACGTTCGAAATCACCGGCATGGTGGAAAAACCTGCCAAAGGAACCGCGCCTTCAACCAGCATCATTTCCGGCCGCTACATCCTGACACCGGAAATTTTCTCGATACTGGAATCCATCGAGAAGGGTGCAGGTGGAGAGTTCCAGTTGACGGACGGCATGAAGGAACTGGCCAAATCGCAAGGGTTTCACGGCGTGCGGTTCGATGGCAAGACCTACGACACCGGATCGAAAGTAGGCTTCCTGGCCGCCAATGTCGCCTTCGCCATGGCGCGCGAAGATATACGCCCCGACTTCCTGGTAGAACTGAAGAAAATCGTCGGCGCCTGATCGCGCCTCCCCATTGCCACAAGTATTTCAGCCCCGCCACCTGGCGGGGTTTTCTTTGGGCCTATCGCTGCAAGCGCAATCCCAACAAGAAGATATTGGCTGTATAATCGGCACCGGTCTGTGATGACTTCAATCGCGTGTGGGTGAAAGAACCCTTCACCACAACCGAACGCGTGAGGCTGTATTCCGCTTTCAGCGTACCTTCCAGAATGTTTTCACTGAGCGATATGCCTTGATACTTGTTGTTCTGCCACACAGCCGTAGCACCCAGATTCACATTGCGCATTAGCGCGTGATTGATCTCAACCGAACCACGTCTGCTGATGGCGCCGGCTGCGTTGGCGACAGTTGTCTCGTTCAGCAATGTCTGGGCCCGGAAGGTCACCGTTGTTAGCGGCGTTGCAGTCCATACAAGCGAAGCATCTATGGTGCCGCCTGCCAGTATAGGCAGACGGGCGTCCTGATATTTTCTCTGCGCATAGCCGGCTGACAATTCGCCACGCAACAGCTGCGAGAATTCGAACGTGCTGCCGAACTTCGCCGCTATACCGTTTGAGTTACGGGCATAACCATTGGCATCGATCGGTTCGTCGCGCTTGCGTGTATCCACTGTAACTTCCGCAAACGGTTTGATGCCGGGCGTAATCTCGTAACCCACGCGGCCACGCAATCCGTATGCGGTGTAATTGTCCCGCGACAGACGCAGGCTGTTTCCATTTGTCAGAAGGGCGTCTTCGAAATTTGTACGGTCGACAAGCACCGACGCGCCAGCGTCAAAACGTCCGAAGGTCCTGGTCACTCCAGCGGTGGCGCCGAAACTTGCTACAGCAGGTCTGCCGACAACAGCGGCATTCAGTTCAGGTGATCCGGGCCGTTGCGTCGTCAGTGTACCGCGCAATTCCAGATCAACGCGCGTGTCGCGCGAAACATCAAGCCGCAGTGTGAAGCGTGCCGTACCATCGGGACGGTTGGCATTTGGATCGGCAAAGTATTGAAACCAGCCACCACGCACGTCAGCACGGAATTCGTGCCGCGACCAAAGCGAGAAGGCAGAAAATCCCGCGTCGATACGCATCACGGAGGAACCGCGTTGGCCTGCCGTCGACAGCGCCGAATTGGTGTCATAGCCGCCCGCGAATTCGACAAAAGGCATGACGCGAACCGAACCCATATCGATGCCAAGCGGCGCATACGGATTGTCCTCAAGCTTTGGCTTTTGCTTGCGCGGAATTTGCCTTGGACCGGCATATTGAACCGGGGGCGGACCGGCATCGGCAGGTCTGTTTCGTATTGTGCGCGGCGCCGAAGCGTAAGGTTCCAGCGGCTCGAGCGAGCGACGCAAATCCTTGCGCCGTCCCTTGTAGCCCGCGCGCTTGTCCGGCAACGGCCTGCGGCGGGCGTAATTCGGGGCTGTACGATTGGGATCGGGTGGAACCGCTGCGGGCTCCATCTCTGTATAAGGGTCGGTCGGAGGCTCCAGTTCATTGGCTGGCTGGGCAGGCTCTATAGCGGGCCGCAGGCCCGGACCATTTTGCGCCAACACGGCCATTGGCGCGCAAACAAGCAACAATCCGGCGGCAAAAACGGCGCGCACAATCCCCGGCGCAGTTTTGCCAAACTGCGGCAGGCCGGAAAATATCAGGGAGCGTCCGCCAGACACGACACCTCACGATCCCGGAGACACCGGGGCAAGCGTGAAATAGCGTTAATGATCTATGGTTAACGAGACGTTACCGCACCGGCATCCAAGCAGCGAATTGCTCTGGGACCGTTCATGCCATGACAGACAACCCGGTTCAGTGGTATTGAGCGCCCATGACAGCCAGTAGTCCGACCGACACAGACCATATGAATTCCGCAGACCCAGCCGCTGCCGCCAGACGTTCCGCCTTGCGTACGCTTGAGCTGGAGCGGGCAGGAATTGCAGCAATGGAAGCGGCCTTGCGAGCCACCGCCCGGGACGGGGAATATGCACTGGCCCGGCAGTTTTCAACCGCTGTCGATCTGATTCTGGGACGCACCGGGCGCGTCATCGTTTCGGGTATGGGGAAATCCGGCCACGTCGCCCGCAAGATCGCTGCAACCCTAGCCTCAACCGGTACGCCAGCCTATTTCGTTCACCCCGGTGAAGCCAGCCACGGCGATCTGGGAATGATCAAACCAAGCGATGCCATCCTCCTGTTGTCATGGTCTGGCGAAACCAAAGAACTCGCAGACATCATCACCTATTCACGCCGCCACCACATCGGGCTCATCGCCATCACCGCAGGCAACACATCAACGCTTGCGAAAGAAGCCGATATCCCGCTGATATTGCCCAGGGCTGAGGAAGCCTGTCCAAACGGCCTTGCGCCAACTACCTCCACGACAATGCAGCTTGCGATCGGCGATGCATTGGCTGTCGCCCTGCTTGAAGCACGGGGCTTTACCGCTGCCAATTTCCGCGACTTTCATCCCGGCGGCAAACTGGGTGCAAGCCTGACCTTTGTCCGCGACATCATGCACTCAGGCACAAGCCTTCCATTGGTGCGTTCAAGCGACGTCATGGGAGATGCGATTGTCGAAATCTCGTCCAAGGGATTTGGCTGCGCCGGCGTTTTGGATGGCGAAGGCAAATTGGCCGGAATAGTGACCGACGGCGATTTGCGCCGCCACATGCGCCCCGATCTGATGACTGCACGCGTCGACAGTGTCATGACAGCTTCGCCAAAAACCATCGCCGGCGACGCCCTGGCCGTTGAGGCGCTCGACGCGCTCAATACGCGCAAGATTACAGCGCTGTTCGTCGTCGACGATAACGGCTGTCCGGCAGGCATAGTACACCTGCACGACCTGTTGCGACTTGGCGTTGCCTGATCTTTTCAGGCTGAATGCTCAATCCTGTTCGACCAGTAATACAACCGCGTCCTGCACGCCGGTAATCTTGACCCGTGTACCTGCCGGCATGTCGGGCCCACGCACGCGCCAGCTTGTATCATTGATGCTCAGCGTGCCGTCTCCACCCTTGATGGGATGCGCCAGAATAAAACTCCGCCCGATCATGGCATCGGCGCGCCGGTTCAAGAATGGTTGATCGGTTGCATCTTCGCGTGCGCCGAACAGCTTCCAGCCGATCAGAACCGAACCCACCGCAAGAACGACGAACACCACAAGAGACCACGCACCGCTCATTGGAACGACCGCCAGCAACAGGCCAGTTGCTATGGCGGCGATGCCGAACCACAGCAGAAATATGCCTGCCACAACCATTTCGCTGGCGCATAAAAAAATACCGACAGCAATCCAGACCCAATGCGCCTGTCCGCTCAATGATTGCCATACACTCATGCCTGCCCCCTGGTATCAAACTTCCAAATTCATCAGCCCGCGCGTTGCAGGCCTGAAGCGAGACGGCATCATTGGTTGCCGCGTCCTGCCGGTGGAACCGATGAACGCGAACCATATCCCCGGTTGCCGCCGCGCTCGTCATCCTGTCCCAGGGCAGCGCGTGCAACTTCGGCGATGCCGCCAAGAGTTCCGGCGATACCTGCCATGTCCATGGGCATGATGAAGGTTTTCTGGTTCGGCGATTTGGCCAGAGAATCGATTGCACGCACGTATTTTTCCGCAACAAAATAATTGATCGCGGCAATATCACCGGTGGCAATGGCTTCAGAGACAATCTTGGTTGCTGCAGCTTCCGCTTCTGCCTGACGTTCGCGCGCTTCCGCATCGCGGAAGGCGGATTCCTTGCGGCCTTCCGCATCAAGAATCAGCGCCTGCTTGCGACCTTCTGCGCGCAGGATTTCTGCGGCCCGGTGACCTTCGGCATCGAGAATGTTGGCGCGCTTTTCGCGCTCCGCCTTCATCTGCCGGCCCATCGCTTCGACCAGATCGCGCGGCGGCACAATATCCTTGATCTCGATGCGATTCATCTTGATGCCCCAGGGCTGCACCGCCTGATCGACCACGCGAAGCAGCTGCGTGTTGATTTCATCGCGATGCGACAACAGCATGAATCGAGATCCATCGAGCCCATGACAGTACGGATGTTGGTCATGGTCAGGTTCAGCAGCGCTATTTTCAAGCCGAGCCACTTCATAGGACGCACGTGCCGCATCCAGCACCTGGAAGAACACACGCCATCGACGGAGACGGTCGCGTTGTCCTTGGTGATGACCTCCTGGGTCGGCACGTCGAGCACCTGTTCCATCATGTTCATCTTGCGGCCGATGCGGTCCATAACCGGCACGATGAGCGTAGGCCCGGGACATCGTCTTGCGATAGTGTCCGAACCGTTCGACCGTGTAGGCCCAACCCTGCGGCACCTGCCGCACGCCCATAATAAGAAGGACAATGACGAAGAACAGAAAGGCGCCAACTGCCGCCACGAAGGATTCTGCCATGAGTTATCTCCCTGCAAACGGATATTACGGACGATTCAACTAGGCAGACAACACGCATCGGGCTGAAGTCAGGCGGCAGGCAGGCGGACAACCGAAATTGATTTGCCCACAGTGATGGCATGAAAAAGGGTGCAACGGGAATCGGATTTGCCGGTGTGCGCAAGCGCACATCGAAAATGCTTCGTCGATGACTGGCCCGGCCAGAGCATTTCATGGCTCGCGCAAGACCCTGCAATCGTGGTAAACAAGTTATTAACGACTTGCTCCTAGGTTGAAGCTATTCAGACCCATTGCACCCTATCCGGATACAATTCGGATGCGCGAGCCCGTTATGAGCCATACCAATCGATTCGGATCGCGTTACCGCACCCGTCCGCTTCGAACCTGAACCACCCTTGCGCGAGGGCCAGTTTTTGGCGACATCGGTATTGCAACGAAGCCAGATTGTCAGAACGCTTGTCGTTCTGGCTATTCTTTGTCTGGTGGTTGTATTGCTGGGAACGCACACCAATGCGAACGCCGCGGAAAATGGCAGCCGGCCTCTGGCGAAAGCCGCCAAGACCCAGCAGATCCAGTTGGCGGCCCGGTCCAGGAAAAAAAACCAGCGCGGCAGCGCCCGGTCCTCGAAACGCTCTGCATCCAAGTCCGATGCCGCCTTTCGCAAATACATCGCAGACCTCTGGCCGCAGGCCCGGGCCATCGGCGTCAGCCGCACGGTCTTCGACCAGGCTTTTGCAGGCGTGCGGCTCGACCCCGCGGTGTTGCGGCCGGCCAGGGCCCAGTCCGAATTCGTCAAGCCCATATGGTCCTATCTGGCCAGCAGTGTTTCGCCGAAACGCATCAGCCAGGGACGCGATCATTCCAGACGCTGGGAATGACGCCTGGCCAATATCGAAGTCACGCTATGGCGTCGATCGCTACGTGGTTCTGGCGATCTGGGGCATGGAAACAAGTTACGGCGGCTTCACCGGAAACCAGAACGTTATTCGAGCACTGGCCTCTCTTTCCTTCGCCGGCGTTCGGGAAGACTTCTTCCGCAAGGAATTGCTCACTGCACTCGTGATCATCCAGCAAGGACATATATCCAGCCGCGCCATGACAGGCTCGTGGGCAGGTGCAATGGGGCAAACCCAGTTCATGCCCAGCAGTTTTGTGAAATACGCCGTCGATCACAATGGCGATGGCCGCAAGAATATCTGGAGCGATGTGCCGGACGCACTTGCCTCGACTGCAAATTACCTGGCGAAATTCGGCTGGCAACGCGGGATGACCTGGGGTTACGAAGTAACCCTGCCGGCGAACTTCAACTTCACCGCCAACGACCCGCGCCATTTCAAGCCGTTCAGCTATTGGTCCTCGGTAGGCGTGCGCCGTGCCGATGGCCGCGCCATGCCGTCGGGTGGCGCTGCTGCCATTATGTTCCCCGCTGGCAGGCACGGACCGGCATTCCTCATGACCAACAACTTCAAGGTGATCAAGGAATACAACCGCTCCAATGCCTATGCCCTCGGGGTTGCCCATTTGAGTGATCGTATCGCCGGCATGGGGCCATTGCGCGGCGCCTGGCCTCGTAAGGAGCGGCCAATGTCCACGCGGCAGGTCATGGAAATGCAGCGCTACCTGAACAAGAACGGCTACAATGCCGGCAAGGTCGACGGCATGGTCGGCGAGAATGTTACAGTCGCCATCCGGGCCTATCAGATACGCAGGGGCCTGCTGGCCGATGGCTATCCGACCCAGAGCCTGCTGCAAACCATGCGCAAGGGACGCTAAACGGCCACGGCGAACCGGGCCTGCAGAAAAGGCTCCAAGCATGTGCGGCTTTGCGCTATAATGCCCACATGCACAGTGCACCCAGCCTAGCGCCAGTTCAGGATCCGGCTAAGCTTTCTCCCGTCCCTGTCCGGCGGGGCCTGTGGCGCTCGTCCAGCCTGAAACTGCTGTTCGTCGCCCTGTTCCTGTTCTTGACCGGTGGACCTGCGGTCATCGCCCAATACGAAGATGCCAATCCCGGAGTGTACTGGCGGCTGGAACGAGCCCGGCAGCAGCAATTACGCCGCCAGAAAGTACGCAAGACGATTATTCAACGCCCCACCCGCCTGATCCGCCGGGCAAGGCCGCGCCGCGGTTACACGCGGGCCGTCCCCGCAGTGAAACCGCCAGCCGCCGCAATTGCAATACCGTCCGGCACGCCGCCTGCCAATTCCGTACCGCAGCAGGCCGGCGCCCCGCCGGCCAATGCAGCGTTTCCGCCAGCAGCGGTTCCTCCGGCAGCAACGCCTCCAGCAGGATCCCCGCCAACTGTGACTGCGGGTGCGCCGTCAGCCGATCAGAACAAACCTGCGCTGCCAAAAGCGGACCAGCCGCCCGCAGCGCAGGCCCCCGTCATGAGCATTGCCGTCATCGGCGACAATCTGGCCAGCCAATTGGCGCGCGGGCTCGAACAGGCTTACGAGCAAACGCCGCAGGTCGAAATCCTGCGTCTGTCAAAGGACAATTCCGGCCTCGTCCGCAAAGATTATTATGACTGGCTAGAAGAGACAAAAAAGCTGCTCGCGGGCGACAAGAAGATCGATGTCGCCGTCATGATGATCGGTTCCAACGACAGACAGGCGATGCAAGTTGAGGGCGCAAGCCATGCCGCGCGCAGTCCGGAATGGCAAAAAGTCTATGCCGCGCGCATCGAAGCGCTCGCTGCCCAGTTCAAACAGAAAAACATCCCGCTCCTCTGGATCGGCATGCCGGTCATGCGTATCGAGCGCCTGTCCGCCGACATGGTTGCGTTCAACCAGATGTACCGCGATATCGTTCAGAAAAATGGCGGCATCTTCATTGACGTATGGGAACCCTTTCTGGACGACAGGAACAGGTTCACGCTCTATGGCCCGGACGTGAATGGTGAAATCGTCAAGTTGCGGGTCAATGACGGTGTGCATTTCACAAAGGCCGGAGCGCGCAAACTCGCACACTTCGCCGAGATCGATATCAAGCGCATCATCGACAAGCGCCGTGCGCCCGCCACAGGCGCAGCCATCGCTAACGTCGCTCCGCAAACGCCGGGCAGCGCCGTTCCCGGTGCAGCCGCCAAGGCAACCAAGGCAACACCTGATATCAGCGCAGCGCTGCCCGCTCCGGCTGAGCCGCCGCGCATTGTCATTCCTGTAAAGCCGATCGTCGGCCCCGTGGTCGAGTTGACCGCCCTGCCAGTTGCCCCCAATGGCGAATTGGCAGTCCGCACGGCCATCCGTCCCGCGGCAAGCCAATCCGCGCAGGCAGCGGTCCAGGCAATGCGCGCCGGTAAAATTCCGGAGGTCCAGCGCGGACGTGCCGACGATTTTTCATGGCCGCGCCCCTAGAGCCGCTTTAGCGAAGTTGTTTGCGCTAGCGTTCCGTCAGCCGGACATTCCAGCCCTGCCTGATTTTCCAGTGCTCCATTGGCCCCTTGTTCCGGCTTGGCGTGCGGCATGGAACATTTCGCACATCCCGGGTTTCTCCAAGCCTGCATAACTTTCCCATCACGCCGGACAAACCGGCTTTATGGGCAAACGTCAGGAGAGAGCCGATGTTCAACCAGACCAGAATTTTCTCGCTCGCCACAATCGCATTGACCGCAGCGATCGCGATCTGTTCACCAGCGGCAGCCAACGACGGGCCCGAGGATGCGGGCAGTTACTTCGCCAGGGAAAAACGCGTGCGCAGTGCAGCCCTGATGGATCTGTCGCGCCCGGCGCACAGCAACCCGGTATCGACGCGCATTGTCGTCAACGACCCGACCGGCAAACCCGCTGGCGCAATAACCGTGGTGACGAAAACGCGCCATCTTTATCTCTCGCTCGGCGGCGGCAAGGCCATGCGTTACACGATTGGCGTGGGACGGCCGGGATTTACCTGGAGCGGAAATGTCCGGATTGGCCGCAAGGCCGAATGGCCCGCCTGGACCCCTCCGCCAGCCATGCTGAAGCGCCGTCCGGATTTGCCAAAACAGATGAAGGGCGGCATCGACAACCCGCTCGGTGCGCGCGCCATGTATCTTTACAACGGCAATCGCGACAGCATGTTTCGCATTCACGGAACGAGCGAACCCGACACGATCGGACAAGCTGTTTCCTCCGGGTGCATCCGGATGCTGAACCAGGATGTTACCGACCTCTACAACCGCATCAGGATCGGAACGTCAGTAACCGTCCTCTGACGGATACTGCGATCCGTAAGTGGCGAAGCGCATCCCCCTGTGCTTCGCCACAACTTTTTCGTATTACTCCACTGGGAGCTTGCGATTTTCAGGAATTCAGAATTTCCATTGCCTGCGCATGCAAGCTGGCATTACCAGCAGCCAAGATGGCGCCGCCCTGTGTCGCGGGTTCGCCTTTCCAAGTCGTCACGACACCGCCCGCTCCTTCGATGATCGGAATCAGCGCAACGATGTCATAGGCGTTCAGACCACTTTCTATCACCAGGTCGATGTGCCCGGCGGCCAGCATGCAATAGGCATAACAATCGCAGCCATAGCGTGAAAGACGCACTCGCTTTTCGACATTCTGAAACGGTTTGCGCGTGCCCGGAACCAACAGGCCCGGATGCGTTGTCATCAACGTCGCCGCCTCAATGGAAGAGCAATCGCGTGTGCGCAATGTGCGTGAGGAAGTCTGGCCTTTTGAATCAAGCCCACGCCATGTTGCCGCTTCGCCATCGCCGTAGAATTTCTCGCGTGTGAACGGTTGGTGCATCATGCCGTAACACGGCACACCATTGTGTTTGAGACCGATCAGTGTTCCCCAGACAGGTACGCCCGATATAAAACTTTTCGTTCCGTCGATCGGGTCAAGCACCCAGACAAATTCGGCGTCTTCGTTTTCCGCGCCAAATTCCTCGCCCACTATCCCGTGCTGCGGAAACGATTGCTTGATCATGCGCCGCATGGTGGTTTCCGCAGCCCTGTCCGCTTCGGTCACCGGGTCGAAAAGTCCGCCGGATGATTTGTCCACTGCGTGAATCGCGCTGCGGAAAAATGGCAAAATTGCCTCCCCGGATGCGCCCGCAAGTGAATCGACGAACGTCGCAAAGTCTATCAGCTTCATTGTTTACCACCGCATGACACCGCAAAGGCTGCCGTTGCTTAGAGACTTACCGGCATCTTGCCAACCTTGTCCCGCACCGCATCTCGAAGGATAGCCCGAACTTGCGGAAATTCCTCTTCTGTGGCCATCTGTGGCCGCACTCAGATGCCGGCCTTGGCCGCAAGTCATTATTGCACATCACTGCGTCCCGACCGGTTACCCACCCGCATCAATCGATACAGGTTGAACATGCAAGACAGCGCCAACGCAAGCGCCAGAAACGGAATGCCCTTTGTACTCGTTGGCGTCCTGATCCTTGTTTATATCATTAGCCAGTTTTTCCGGAATTCGCTCGGCGTCATCGGCCCCGATCTGTCCCGCGAATTCAAACTGGAAGCCGCGCACCTCAGCCTGCTTGCATCGGTATTTTTTCTGTCCTTTGCCCTGGTGCAAATACCGCTGGGCATGGCGATAGACCGTTTTGGTCCAAAGGTCTGCCTTTGGGTGCCGGCCACCCTTCTGCTGGCTGGCACATTGCTGTTCGCACTGGCGCGGAATTTCAACGAACTTGTCCTGGCCCGTCTCATCATAGGACTGGGTTGTTCGAGTTTTCTCATGGCGCCGTTGACTATCTATGCAGAACGATTTGCGCCGAGCATGTTCGGCACGATGGTTGGCATTCAGGTCGGCACGGGCAATCTCGGCAGTCTGGGCGCAACCGCTCCCCTGGCTTTTGTCGCGGGCTGGCTGGGCTGGCGAAGCGGCTTTCTCATGGTCGCTGCCCTTGTTGCCATCTCGATCGTGTTGATCTTGTTTCTCGTGCACGACGACGAGGCTGCCCGAGAGCGCAGGCGTACCAGGGCCGAAAGCATTGCCACGCTGGCAGCCGGCGTCGTCGCAGCCGCACGGACAAAATCCTTCTGGCCTATTTTCCTCATGCAGCTTGCGACCTATCCGGCCTTTGCTGCGATTCTCGGGTCTGTGGAGTGGCCCCTGGCTGTCGCAGGTCTACGGCCTTGAACTGTCCGCGCGCGGCAATCTCCTGTTTGCGATGGCGCTGGCGCAGATTTGCTCTCTCTTCGCCTGGGGCGTTGTCGATCGCATTTTTGGTTCCTACAAAATTCCTTGTCTTCTGGGCGCAGGTTTGTGCGTTGCAGTACTCGCCACCGGCGCCATCCTTCCGATCCCGCGGTCTTGGCTTCTGCCTTACCTCATCGTGATGGGACTTGTGTTTGGATTTTCACCCGTGCTCACCTCGCATGGAAAATCACTTTTCCCGCCAGAGCTGACAGGCCGGGGACTGTCGCTCATGAATATCGCAGCCATGGGCGGGGTCTTTCTCCAGCAGATTCTGACCGGCGCAGTGATCAGTCTCTTCGACTCGAAATTCGTCGACGGCGTACATGTCTACCCACCGGAGGCCTACAGGGTGGTTTTCGGACTGCTTGCAGCCGAGATCGCGGTTGCGATGCTGTTGTACACCCGTACGCTGGATCCACATCCCAGCCGAAATCCTTGATTCATGTGATTTCTGGACAGACATGCGGCAATCCGCCGCATACGGAAGAAATAGTTCATATCTACTTGCATTTTGTGCAGTGCACATCTATATTGTGTCTGTGCGGTGACATTGTCATCGCCGAGCCCTCCTTGGGCGTTTCCTCCCTAGACTTGGGGCCGCCGTGGCAACACTGCGGCCTCCTTTCTTTTCATCCCCCCGCATCCAAAAAATCCGATTTCACTCCTCGCAAACGTTTGCAAATTTAAATGCAATCGATTGCACAGATTTATCGCCATTTTTGCCTTCTAACGGATCGCTCAAAATGCTGACTCAGGTTTTCGAATTTCAGATGACAATCTACCATTGTGCGATGCACAATATTATTCGGCTGCAGCACCCGATGTGGCGGAAGTAGCCGACACATACTCGGCCAATTCGCAAACTGCAGAACTCAACCGCTTGGCGAGATCCCCGAAACCGGGAAGTTTCTCCAGCGTCGCCTCGTTCATATACAGACCGCGGTTGATCTCGATCTGGATGGCATGGGTGCCCAGAGCCGGCGACCCGTAATTCTCCGTAATGAAGCCACCGGCGTAGGGCTTGTTACGGCCCACCGCCAACCCGCGCCGTACGAGTGCGCCCTCAAGCACTGCGACAAGCCCGGGATCGCAACTGGTGCCGTAGCGATCGCCAAGAATGACGTCAGCGCGCACGCTTTCGCCGGCCCTGAGCGCACTGGTCTGCTGGGACGGCATGGAATGGCAATCCAGCAGCACAGCCAGCCCAGTCGACAGCCAGGCATTTTCCAGCAACCGGCGCAGCGCCTGGTGATAGGGCTCATACAAGCCTTCTATCCGGTTCCGCACCTCATCGATGGGCAGGCGGCCCTTGTAGATCTCTTGCGCTTCGCTGACGACGCGGGCGATGGTTCCCAGGCCGCCGGCAACACGAATCGATCGTGTATTGGCCTGGATGGGCAAACGTCCGTCGAACATGCGCGGATCGAGCTCATAGGGCTCCCGGTTCACGTCAAGATAGGCGCGCGGAAAATGCGCCCGCAGCAGCGGCGCTCCGGCAGCAACCCCGCCGCAGAACAATTCATCGACAAATGCGTCCTCTGAACGCCGCAGGGTCAGCGGATCAAGGCGTGAATTGTTCAGGAAACTTGGCGGATAGACCGACCCGGAATGGGGCGAGGAAATGACCAGCGCGGAAAGCGGGCCATCATGCGGGATAATCTCGAAAGGCGGATCGAATTCCGCCAGCAAAGAGCGTTGCCGGTCACCTGCGGAGACCGGCGTAACACGCGCCTTTGCCCGATCATCGTCCCTGGAACCTGCCATGGCCTGCTTGATAACCCCTGAAAACATCAGTTATTTAAAATAATCAAGATTAATAGATTTCAAATCCGGCTTTATTCATATCCTGCCAAAAGGTAGGATATGATTTTTGAACGACATCCGGATTTTCAATTTCGCGGTCCGTTAAAACAGCAAGTGGGGCAAAGGCCATTGCCATCCGATGGTCCTCATAGGTATTTATATCTAATCCTGCAGCTGCAAAATTAGATGTTGAAGGATGTAATTCCCAATGATGCATATTCACCTCAATAAGGATGGCGCCAAATTTTGCTAATTCATTTTGAAGGGCTGATATTCTGTCCGTTTCTTTTATTCGAAGACTTTCCAATCCTTTAAAATAGGCATGTATACCTTTTGCCGCACACACAACCGCTACTGTTTGTGCCAGGTCAGGACAATCTGAAAAATCAAACCTAAATTCTTTTTCATGATCGATTTTAGTGAGTTTTAAATTCTCCCCAACAAAGTCGGATTTTACACCAGATGTTGCATAATCTCCACAATGACCTGGTCTCCCTGGAAAGAAGGAATTTTAAAATTCCTAAGGACAATTTCCGCATTGGGGGCAAGTGCGCAGATACTATACCAGTAGGAGGCTCCTGACCAATCCGGATCAACGAAGAAATTGGATGATTGGTAAGGCTGATGTGATATTTCAATTCACGTTTTTCCCATAGCGAAGCAACCCCATAAAACTTCATGATCGCGAGTGTCATTTCAATATATGGTTTACTTGTGATTTTCCCAACCAGTTCAATTCGCAAACCATGCTTCAATATCGGGGCAATCATCAGCATGGCAGAAATATATTGGCTGCTTACATTGCCCTTCATTATTATTGAAGAGGACGTCTTCTTATCCAAACCATTTATCTGCAAGGGTGGGAATCCCTCTTTTTATGTATTCAATAGATGCCCCCAGGGTTCTTAATGCATCTACAAGTATCCCGATGGGTCTTTCGCACATTCTTTGGGTTCCCGTTAATATTCTGTGTTGATTGGTTACGGATAGGTAGGCAGTAGGAAAAAGCGCATGGTAGTACCCGCATCAATAACATCCAATATCTTATTGTCGGAGGCAAGTAGTTTTTTCAACGTTTGTGTATCACTTGCAATGGACAAATTATTTATATACCCTTTGGTCGGTGGATAGGGCATCAATGATCAGTGCACGGTTGCTTTCACTCTTTGGATGCCGGAACAATTATATCCACCCTGATGTCGCGTATAAGCTTTTTAATATTGATCGAAGTATGACTCAATTTTTTATAATTTTTCAGGTTAAGTTAAACCAATTTTGAAAATCATGTGTCTTTTAACCAGACGGAAAAAATAAAGTGTTACAAAAATTTCATTATTCAAAGAAAAAATATTAAATTTCTACCAAAACAATTTTTGAATATATTCAGTTTAATATAATATAAATGATAGTGGATGAAAAACATTCTTAAAATATTAGTAGTTGTCGGCACTGGAATGGCCATTGGTACGATGGCAGGGAAATTTCTGCATTCTGAAAAAGTACGAAATATACGATCTGCCCGGGTGAAATCAAATGATGGGTTAGACATGTCTACTGAATACGCTGATTATAAATCCTCGAATAAGGAGGAACTTGAAAACTATTTCATTTAAATCCGGCAATACCTGTTCAAAGCTGCTTCAATATCATCGGCAGTAACCGGTAGGTTATAGGAACAATTTCCTATTGCTTTCAGTAATGAAAAATTAATAACTCCCTTTCATTTTTTTTATCCTGTTTAATCAAATTTAGGATTTCAGGAATATCCTCTTTCTCTATTTTAATTTTACCAAAAATTCTTTCTATATAGCTAATAATTGATTTTGCATCTTCACTTGTCAGGCCGGTGTGTTTTTCGGAAAGATAAGTTTCACAGATCATTCCGGCAGCTACTGCTTCACCATGAAGCAGGTCACCCTTGACTTGTGAATTTAAAAAATAGGTTTCAATGGCATGTCCAATCGTATGGCCGAAATTTAATATTTTACGCATTCCCTTTTCTGTTGGATCAGATTTACCACGGCTCCTTTGATATTGACTGAGTGGGCGACAATTTTTCCCAATTTTCATTCAATAAGTCGTTGGAGCGAATTATGTTCCAATATTTTTTATCTGCGATCAGGCTATGTTTAATCACCTTAGCAAAACCGGACCGTAATTCCCGTTTAGAAAGTGTTTTTAGAAAGACGGTGCTGATGAAAACATGGTGTGGCTAATTAAAACACCAATATGATTTTTGTATCCATGAAAATCGATTCCCAACTTTCCCCCGACACTTGCATCTACCAGGGCCAGCAGTGTAGTTGGGATATGTATAAAATCAATTCCCCGTTTATAGGTTGAGGCACAAAATCCACCCATGTCACCTATTACACCACCTCCCAGGTTAATGAGCAGTGAATGCCGGTCAAAATCCCAATTTGTCAACGAATCCCAGATGTAAATACAAGTTTCCAATACTTTGTGTTTTTCACCACTTGGGATCTCAATGCATTGAAATGGAGGCAGTGCCGGCTGTATTAAGGGCAGGCAATTTTGATTTGTATTTTCATCAACCAGAATTGCAATTTGGGAATATGAATGATCTTTAAAGAAATTCTCAAGCGAAACCGATAGGTTCGTATTGACGGTTACTTCCTCAGGATGCATCTTTGGTCACCTTTAAAGCATATATATGTATGTAGGTAGCTGAAACTGTTTATGTCTACATCTCCTTCGCTATGTTTATGATTTCTTGACTTTTAAGTTCTGGTATTGCTGGAAAGGCCGGTGACTATCCGCGGATTTTCGACGCCAACCGGGAGGTCATCAAGAATGCTGACCTGATCTATCCGGGCCAGAAGATTCGCATCCCGCTGGATTGAGTAATGCACGGGCCGAAGCAGCGATATGCCGCTTCGGTCCGTGTACCGAAAACAGTGTACAGAGGCCGTCCAAAAATGGCATTTATCTTTGGCAATTCCGCCGATTTTCTTGAACTTGCGGGGAACGACGCGTTCTCGGGTCGGAAAATCAATGTCGACAAATAAAAGGAGGCGAACATGAGCACGACCAGCATAGTCAGCACCCCATTGAAATACTTGGACAAGGCCAGTCAACGGCCTGCGCGACCTGGGCTTGATGCCTGAAAAACCCGGAAGAAACTTTTGCCGATTTGGTCTTGATCGCGCAAGTCCAGACGACCTCGACAGAGGAAAAATCCGTGGCCATCGCCCGCACATTGAGCCACACCACCGTGTTCAACGAAGTCGTGCGGGAGCAGAATCCGTTCAGATGAAAGTAGGGGAACGCTACGAAAAAATCACCGACGCCTTCAACAGCATCCGCGACGATGCCAAGTCGATGGTGGAACAACTCAACAGAAAATCTCCACTATGGAAAAACTTCAGAACCTGTGGGTGAGGATCACCCGCGGCGACATTCCCGATCGTTTCCGGAAGATCAAGGAGACCTACCTCGACGTAACCGGCGACACCAAGGACCAGATCGAGCGCGAGACGAAAATTATCAATGATTCCGAAAACTTTCGCGTGGCCCTGAAGGAGGCTCAGGTGATGGCCTTCCAGCTTCTGAAGAAGGCGGAAACCGAAGTCGAGGCAGCTAAAGGACGCCTGACGTCTGCATCCAAAGTCGTGGAAAGTTATACCGGTGGAGACCGTGCAGAGATCGCGCGTCTGGAATTGGACCGGGACCAAGGCCTGCGGGAGCTTCAGGACGAGG
>CAVOYX010000005.1:0-50000 GCA_963700795.1 uncultured Alphaproteobacteria bacterium
CATCGACTCGTTGCAAAAGATGATGGAATTCCGCAAGGGCATCGGCACATCCAAACTTACCATCGATGATTTGTTTGCGCGCGGCAATTGCATTGTCGGCTCGCCTGATACGGTTGCCTCGAAGATCGCCGAGGTACACGTCAAAACCAAATTCAGGATCATGATGCCGATGATCCAGTTCGGCACCTTGCCGGATGAACTCGTCAGAAAGAGCACGGAACTTTACGCCAAAGAGGTAATGCCGAAGATCGCTGCGCTGTAACGCGCCCACCATCCATTCCCAAAATCATCATGCGCCATTGCGCTACCAACAAATGGAAAATCCGATGACAGCACTTCCTGCCACGATGACCGCAATCGCCATATCCGAACACGGCGGGCCCGATGTACTGAAACCAGAAGAGCGGCCTGTTCCCAAACCCGGCAAGGATCAGATCCTCATCAAGGTCGAGGCCGCCGGCGTCAACAGGCCCGATGTCGCCCAGCGTCTTGGCCGCTATCCGCCACCGCCCGGCGCATCCGATCTTCCCGGCCTTGAAGTTGCAGGAACCATTGCAGCGCTGGGCGAAGGCGTCACGCGATGGAAAATTGGCGACAAGGTCTGCGCCCTGTGTCACGGCGGCGGCTATGCCGAATATGTCACGGTGAATGCTGGTCATGCATTGGCCGTTCCAGAGGGCTTCACCATGGTGGAAGCTGCGGGAATTCCTGAAACATTCTTCACTGTATGGGTGAACGGTTTCATGACCGCCGCGCTGAAGAAAGGCGAATGGCTGCTGATCCACGGCGGCTCATCCGGCATCGGCACAACTGCCATCATGCTGGCCAAGGCAATTGGCGCGAAAGTGATAACCACTGCCGGCTCCGATGAAAAATGCGACTTCTGCCGCAAGCTCGGCGCCGATGTGGCGGTAAACTACAAGACGCAGGATTTTGTCGAGGAAGTGAAAAAGGCAACAGACGGCAAGGGCGTCAATGTCATTCTGGACATGGTCGCCGGGCCATATGTGCAGAAGAATTTCGAATGTTGCGCACGCGACGCACGCATCGGACAGATCGCAGTCATGCAGGGATCAAAGATGGAACTCGATATCCGGCCGATATCGATCAAACGCATTGTCTGGACAGGTTCAGCCCTGCGGCCACGCACCGAAGCGGAGAAAACCGCCATCGCCGATTCCCTCAACGAAAACGTGGCGCCGCTTTGGTCAAAGGGCATGTGCAAACCTGTGATCAATTCCACATTTCCCCTGCGCGAAGCCAACAAGGCCCATGCGCGCATGGAAACGAGCCAGCACATCGGCAAAATCATCCTGACACTCTAGGAAACGATCATGACAACATTCGTTCTCGTTCATGGCGCCTGGCACGGCGGTTGGTGCTGGCAGCGCGTTGCCCCCTTGCTGCGCGCGGCCGGCCACGACGTCTTCACGCCGACGCTGACCGGCGTTTGCGAAAGCGCCCATCTGGCAACACCGTCGGTGGGACTCTCAACCCATATTCAGGATGTGATCGGCCTGATAGAAAAGAACGAACTGACCGACATAGTTCTCCTCGGCCACTCCTATGGCGGCATGGTTATTACCGGCGTTGCCGAAAAAATTGCTTCACGCATAAGGACCATCGTCTACCTCGACGCCTTCATCCCCGAAGATGGACAATCGCTTCTGTCCATCCAGGTTGAACAGGCGCGCATGGGCATGGTGATGGATGCGATCCAGAACGGCGATGGATGGCTGGTATCGCCGCGCTCGCCTGAATATTTCGGCGTGAAGGAAAAAGCCAACATCGACTGGATCAACCAGCAGTGTACCAAACAACCCCTGCTGACCTTCATGCAACCGGTACGCACGTCAGGCGCATGGAAAAAAATTAAGCGCAAGGTTTACATCCGCGCTGAAGGTCATCCCGGCCCGGTCTTTGCGCCATTCGGCGACATGGCAAAGGCATCCAGGGATTGGGATTATCATGGCGTTGCCTGCGGTCACGAAATCATGATCGAGATGCCGAAGGAGCTGGCAGAAATCCTTCTGCCGCTGGGATAACATCGTTTAACGCGAGGCTGCGATCACTTCGCCGGCAGCGCGCAAACCGCTCTCCCATGCGCCATGCGCTGTTGAAAAATGCTGCGGCGAAGTCGCCTCGCCGGCGAAAAAAATCCGGTCCTCATAAGGTGCTGCAAGCACCGCTCGCTTGCCGGCATGTCCCGGCAGCGCATGCGAATACGAACCTTGCGAAAACGGATCATTCACCCATCCACTTGCCGCAATGAGTCTCAGGCGGCTGCGCCATGTTGTACCGAATATGCCGCAGATTTCAGCAATCGCCTGTTCCGCAAAAGCGTCTTCGCCAGCCATTTCCAGTTCACGTGCGAAGCGGCCACCGAAATACCCTTCGATAACCGGCCAGTGAAACGGCCTTATGTGATAGCTGCCGGTTGCCGCCTTGCTCCGGTCGCCAATGGCAAACGCGCCCTGCGGCAAATCTTCCGCGCCATCCACGGCCAGAAAAATCTTGTTGGCGATGCCCAGCGGCAGATGCGCCGCTGCGTCGCAATGCGCGTCGAGCGCCGGTGAGAACTGCAATCCTCCGCCTGCAATGACATTGGTTGGCACGGTGACGATCACCTTGTCGCACCGAACATCGCCGTGAACCGTTTCGAGCCTGATCCTGCGACCGGAATGGTCGATCCGCGTGACGGGACAGGCGTGCGTGATGCGAATGCCAGACGCCAGCTGCGCTATGAATGCCCCCATGCCGCCGGCAATCCTGAAGTTTATCTCGCTGTCGCTATAGGCAGCGAAGTCGCATACGGACAGGCCGTCCAGCTCGACGCCATTGACGTAAGTGGAAATGGCGTGGAGCACGGGATTCCATTCGCAATCTGCTTCCAGCAATTCCGACGCCGCTAACTCACGGCCATCCTGCGCTGCGGCAAACAGGCGTTCTTCGAAAGCAGCCTGCGCCACTCGAAACTGTGCGTGCCTGGCGGGCGAAAAAATACGCTCGTCCGGCACGCGCTGCCAGGGTGGCGTGCTCTCATCCAGCGACCAGCCAAAATCGCGCGCCAAAGGCACGAACGGATTGACCTGCGCCGAATGCAGCCAACCGCACCCCATGTCGAGGGCCATGCCGCCCTGCACGCGAGTATAGGCGCGCCCGCCCGGGCGTTGGCGCGCCTCGAGCAGTCCCACGTTCAGCCCGGCCTGGACAACCGAGCGGGCCGCAGCGATGCCCGCCGCGCCGGCGCCAATCACGGCCACATCCAAATTTTCCGGCATATCCGCCATGAAAAACATTCTCCGGCCCGCCATTGCAGCATGTGCGACAGGCCCTGCGCACTTGCGACCGGCACGTCGTCCTGTCAATCCCTCTATCTGCCAAGCTGACACGCGACGGAATGCACTTGTTTCCGCAGCACGCAGGTGGGAATATCCAATAATCGTGCCCCGGTGGCACCAATGCCGCCCGGGGTAAATTCAACAAACACCACAGGGGAAAAGCAACCGATGAAATATCTTGCTCGAAAGGCTTCCAGAAGAACCCTTGCTACCGGCGCAGCCGTCCTGGCTCTTGCCGCAGGCATCGCTGCTGTGCCGCAAAAAGCGCAGGCAGAACAATTCATCAATGTCCTGACGGGCGGTACATCCGGCGTCTATTACCCGATGGGCGTGGCGCTCTCCAAGATCTACTCCGACAAGGTCAAGGATGTACGCCCGTCCGTGCAGTCAACAAAGGCATCGGTCGAGAATCTCAATCTGTTGCAACGCGGCCGCGGTGAAGTGGCCCTGACGCTGGGTGATTCACTCAAGGCAGCCTGGGCGGGCGATGCGCAGGCCGGATTCAAGAGCAAGCTTACAAACCTGCGCGGCATCGCCGCCTTCTATCCGAACTACATCCAGATCGTCGCGCTGAAATCTTCCGGCATCAAGACGCTGGCCGATCTGAAGGGCAAGCGTCTGTCCGTAGGCGCAGCGCGCTCGGGAACCGAATTGAACGCACGCGCCATCTTTGCAGCCGCAGGCATGACCTACAAGGATCTCGGCAAGGCCGAATATCTGCCGTTCGGCGAATCCGTTGAACTGATGAAAAATCGTCAGCTCGATGCAACCCTGCAATCCGCCGGCCTTGGCGTTGCCTCGATCCGGGATCTTGCGAACTCGGTTGAAATCCAGGTCGTCGATGTTCCCGGCGCGCTGGTGGACAAGATCGGTGCACCCTTCATTCAGGCCACCATCCCCGCCAACACCTACAAGGGCCAGACAACTGCAGCATCGACAGCCGCCGTCGTAAACTTCCTCGTGACGCGTTCAACGCTCAGCGACGAAGTCGTCTACCAGCTCACCAAGGCCATGTGGGAAAACGTAGGCCAGCTTGCAGCCGCTCATTCGGTCGGCAAACTCGTAAAGCTGGAAAACGCACTCAAGGGAATGCCTGTACCACTGCACAAGGGTTCCGAGCGCTACTACAAGGAAAAAGGTCTGGTAAAATAGCCTTTGCCTGACACCACTTCCTTTACCTGGAAAGAAGCTGCATGAGCGACACGGCTCAACCAGCGACCGGAGCAGATAACCCTGTTCCGGTCGATGCCGAACATGGCCTGCCACACGGGTGGGGCGTGGGTGCTACAGGCGCATTCCTGTTTGGATTGGCGCTGCTTTTTTCCGCTTTTCAGATATCTGTCTCGCTCTACGCCGGACTTCCTGCTGTAGTCATTCGCGCCCTGCATGTCGGTTTCCTGCTGCTGCTCGCAGGCGGCCTGTTTGCAACACTGACGACACGCAATGTTCTGGCGAAGGCCGTACTTTGGGCTGGCGCCATAGCGGGCGCTGGCGTGGCAATTTATCAATGGGTCAATCACGATGCACTGCTGTTGCGTGCAGGCGACCCAAGCTCAACCGACATCGGCGTCGGCATAGTCGCACTTGCTGCGCTATTCATCATGGTGTGGCGCATGATGGGACCGGCATTGCCCCTGATCGCCGGTTCATTTCTGGCCTATGCATTATTCGGACAATATCTGCCCGCACCGCTGAACCATCGCGGTTACGGTCTGGATCAGGTTGTTGATCAGCTGGCATTCGGCACTGAAGGAATTTACGGAACGCCAACAGGCGTATCTGCGACGTACATTTTTCTTTTCATCCTGTTCGGCGCGTTTCTTGAAAAAGCTGGCATGATCGGCCTGTTCACCGACATCGCCATGGGATTATTTGGCCGTGCACGCGGCGGGCCTGCAAAGGTTGCAGTATTTTCGTCTGCCCTGATGGGTACGATTTCCGGCTCTGGCGTTGCCAATGTTGTTGCCACCGGACAATTCACAATCCCCCTGATGAAACGCTTCGGTTACGCGTCAAGTTTTGCCGGCGGCGTGGAAGCAACCGCATCCATGGGTGGACAGATCATGCCGCCGGTGATGGGTGCTGTAGCCTTCATCATGGCTGAAACGCTCGACATTGCCTATGTCGAGGTAGTCAAGGCAGCATTGCTGCCTGCGGTCCTTTATTTCGGCGCAGCTTTCTGGTCTGTGCATCTGGAAGCAGGCAGGCGCGGCTTGATTGGTCTGCCAAAGGAAGAACTGCCAGACGTGTTGGACGGCTTGCGCAGGCGATGGTTTTTGCTCTTGCCCCTAGGCGTACTCGTCTGGTTGTTGTTCGGCGGCTATACACCCCTGTTTGCCGGTTCCGTCGGGCTGGCGCTTACGGCGATTGTCATACTTGGTGGCGCAATTGCTGCGGGGCTCAACGGTTTCGGGCTGCGCGTAGCCTTCTGGATTGCGCTTGGACTTTTATGCGCAAGCTTTCAATGGTGGGGCGCTGTGGCCCTGGCTGCCATCATCGCCGTTCTTGTCGTTGTGAATTTGTTTTCGCACGGTGGACGGGACACGCTTCTCATTTGCAGGGATTCACTGGCCGAAGGCGCCCGCCAGGCGTTGTCCGTCGGACTGGCCTGCGCATTGGTGGGCATCATCATCGGCGTACTCACGCTGACAGGTGTCGCGACCATCATCGGCAATGCAGTCATTGGTATCGGCAAGGACAATCTTTTCCTCGCTCTCGTGTTGACGATGCTGTTCAGCCTGGTGCTCGGCATGGGGATACCGACGATCCCCAATTACATCATAACGTCATCACTGGCCGCGCCGATCCTCGTCAAACTCGGCGTGCCGGAAATTGTCGCGCACATGTTCGTTTTCTATTTCGGCATCATGGCTGATCTTACCCCGCCAGTGGCGCTTGCCGCATTTGCCGCCTCTCCCATCGCCCAGGCACCGGGCCTGACAATCGGCTTGCAGGCCATGCGCATTGCAGCTGCCGGTTTCATCGTGCCCTTCATGGCTATCTACACCCCCGCGCTGATGTTGCAGGACGGAGGCCCATTGAGCCAGCAATTCGGCTACCCACTGGCTGTCGCGTATATTTTCGGCAAGGCACTGCTTGGCATGGGATTGTTCGGCATCGCATCCATCGGCTATTTCCGCGCCGTACTGCCTGTCTGGGAGAGATTGCTTGCAGCTGCCATCGCAGCATTGCTCATCCTGGCTCTCCCGCTCACCGATGAGATTGGTTTCGTCTTGTCCGTCATCTTTTTCGCGCAGCATATTTGGCGCGCACGAAAAGCAGCAGGTTCCGCAATAGCCGCTGCCACGAGAAACTGATGGCCGCGCTCTGCATCGCAAGCGCCAGCGGCATAGCCAAAATCGCGGTCACAGCTTTCACGCTGTCCTGAACTCATTCGGTGGAAAAAACCCGCTGGGAGGAAGACTGGCGCGTCACACCCGCGGGCCTTGAAATTATCGAAGCACGGGTAGAGGGCTCAGGCGCGGGCATGGATCCACCTGATGGCTCACGCTTCGACGGCAAGTTCTGGCGCTGGAAACCGCCGCTCAAGCCATTGCCGGAATTGGCCCTGCGCCGTTCAGATGCCGTGCCGCAAGGCTGGACATTTTGTGCCGGAGGGAGGTGCCGCCCCATCGCCGATGCATCGGAAAAAGCCGAGATTGTAAGATTGTCGCCATGCCCGGAGCAGGCGAAATGATCAGCCGCGAAACGGCTCTGCCTTGATTGCAGCACGCATGAAGTAATACAGGCCGACAACACCGGCCACAAATCCCAATAATTCAATAGCGCGGCGGAACAGCGGTGGCAGCTCGAAAATGCCACCAAGCGCCCAACCGGCTGCCCAGGTCATGGCGATCAGCTCCGTGCCGACCAGAATAGCCAGGCTGACGATGGTGATTGTATTTTGCCAGTTGATCGGTTTTTTCTCAGCCACGGGTCCATTCCGTTGTTAGCGCGCCCGATTTAGACCATTGCCCGGGTTCCGGCAAGCCGAAGATGCCCTATCGCCAGAACGAGCCCAGAAACAGCATAGTGCCCAAGGCAAGAATGGCCAGCGCAGCGGCCAGTTCCAGCATGGGCAGGAATTTTGCCGCGGCCCCACCACCAGGACCACCCGCATATCGGGAAGCCAGGTTCTTTGCCAAAACGGCAACGCCAGCCAGCGCCCCGGTCGTCAGGGCAGTCCCCAGCGACATGGCAAATGTTGCAGCAATGCCGGCAAAGAATATGCCCTGCGCCAGCGCGAATACCAGTACCAGTATGGCCCCTGAACAGGGCCGGGACCCGGCAGCAAACACGGTGGCGATTGCGCCCCCCCAACTGAACCCGTCTCCAAGCGTTCTTGGATCTGGCGCATGAAAATGGCCGCAATGCTCATCATGCACATGGCCGGGTTCCCCATGCGCCGGCTGCACAGGATTGGCATGGTGCGCAAACTGATCGTGCGTATGCTGATGAACATGCACGCGATCAGCTTTCCCGTGCTCTGCATGGGTGTGACCATTGCCAGAGCCGAACGCTGCACGGCCTTTGCGCCACACCAGCCAGGCGCCTAACAGCGCAACCCCGGCATAACTCGCGACCTCGACGAAATTGGCAGCCTCTTTCATGCGTGCAGACGTCGCGTTCAGAACCACAGCCAGTACGCCCACAATCGCGATGGCCACGATACCCTGTAGAACTGCAGCCATGAATGAAATGATGATACCGCGCTTCAGCGCCGTCTCATTGGCAAGCATGTAGGACGCAACGACTGCCTTGCCATGGCCCGGACCTGCCGCATGAAACACGCCATAGCTAAAGGCGATACCCATCAACGTCCACAATGCCCAAACGTCTGTCTTGATTGCCCGCACTGCACCCGACAACATGCGCTCGAATTCGATTTGCTTGGACAATATCCATCGAGTAATTCCGCTTCCCGGCACACCGCCGCCTTCGGATATGCCGACGTTGAAAGGATTGCGCGCCTGTGCGTGCGCATCCTGCGGAAGTAACAGCGCTATAATGGCAAACAATGCCAGGATGGTAGCCACTCCAAGCAACAGGCGCGCAAATGTTGCGGACTTTCCCATTGCCGTCATGGACATGCAGCAATCGCACTCGTAGCCAGTTTGAAGCCGAAAACCTCTCCTGGCGAATCGTTGGTTCCCTTGACTGCTTCCAGACGCTTCGCGTCCTGCAGGGTCAAAGGCTTCGGCTTGACAACGGTGAGCGAGCATCCCTTTGGCGCGCTGGCCAATGTGACAGGGTCTTTCTTGGCAAAATCAAAAGCGACAAAATATGTGGGATCGACCACTTTCAACACCGCAACCGGAGTGGGCTTTACCGGTTTCTCCAGTTTCGCCGTGAAATGCAGCGTGATTATTTTCTTGTCGTTCATGGTGATATTGGCATCTTCGGCGGTCGCAAATTTTGCGTCCTTGCCGCCAATCTTGAGCGAAGTGAAGAAGCCATATTCGGCCAATTGCGTGACATTCACCTTCGCCAGCGCTTTCAGCGCCTTGTCTATTGGAACACCGTCCTTGCCAAGGCCCTGAATGGCAAAGGATGAATACATGTCGTCAAATGTCCAGTGATGGCGAACAGCGTCGATGGATCCGTCCGCGCCGAACACGAATTCGCTGCGCACCTCAACCCAGACATGCGGGTGCGCCAGCGCGCTGCCCGGAGCCGCAACACAGGTTATCGCACCGAAAACTCCGGCCAAAGCCGTTTTCCAGACAATCCCCGACACCTTGTCCTCCAGCAATCGATTAAATCGCCAAATTCTAACACAACGATTGTCAAATTTCGCCAGCACCATAGACCCCGGATGAATGCACGCTATTTATGGCAGAACTTGGCTGGCATGATCCCGAATACAGGCGATCTTTGATTTTGACGGCCGCACTGCCATAGTACAAGCCAGCAACCAGGTGGAGAAACGCGGTATGGGCAAGGCAGGCGACGAGGCACCTGCAAACGTGGCAGGCAGCGTCCGGGCGCAGCCGACGGGCTCGCCCACGCGCCGCAATAGCGTATCTCTCGACGACAAGTACGATCTGACCAAGAACCGGATTTTCATTACCGGCACCCAGGCCATTGTCCGGCTTTTGCTGATGCAAAAGGAGCGTGACCGGCGCGCCGGACTGAATACCGCGAGTTTCGTTACCGGCTATCGCGGCTCGCCTCTGGGTGCGGTGGATTTCCAGCTGGAAGCCGCAGCACGCAGCCTTAGCGCCAGCGACGTGGTCTTTGTGCCCGCCCTCAACGAAGATCTGGGCGCAACCGCCGTGTGGGGTACGCAACAGGCTGAAATGCGCGGCGAAGGCCGCTTCGATGGTGTGTTTTCCCTGTGGTACGGCAAGGGCCCTGGCGTCGACAGGTCAGGTGATGTCTTCCGTCATGCCAACCTCGCCGGCACCTCCCGGAACGGCGGCGTGATCGCCCTCATGGGGGACGACCACACCGCAGAATCCTCCACCACCGCCCATCAGTCGGAATTTCATTTTGTCGACGTCATGATGCCGGTGCTGCACCCGGCCGGTGTGCAGGAGATCGTTGACTACGGCTTGCTGGGCTGGGAACTGAGCCGATATGCAGGCGTCTGGGTCGGCATCAAGCTGATCAAGGACACGGTGGAATCGACCGCTTCCATCGATGTTGATCTGGCGCGCATCAAGCCTGTCACGCCGCTTGATTTTGTCATGCCGGAAGGTGGTTTGAACATCCGGCCGCGCGATCCCGTGCTCACCCAGGAAGCGCGCCTGCAGGACTACAAGCGGGATGCAATTGTCGCCTGGGTGCGCGCCAACAAGCTGAACCAGATCATCTATTCCGGTGGCCCGGCGCCAAAGATCGGCGTGATCACAACAGGCAAACCCTATCTGGATGTACGCCAGGCGCTGGACGACATCGGCATCGATGAAAAACGCGCCAATGATCTTGGTTTGCGCCTGTTCAAGGTCGGCTGCCCGTGGCCGCTTGAACCTGAAGGGCTCAAGGATTTTGCCAAGGGCCTCGATCTCATCATCTGCGTGGAAGAAAAGCGGGCGCTGATCGAAGTCCAGGTACGTGAGGAACTCTACGGAACTGAAAGTCAGCCGACCTGCATCGGCAAGAAGGATGAAGCAGGCAATTGGCTTTTTCCGGTAAAGGGTGCGCTGGATGCCAATGATGTTGCCATAGCGATCGGCGAAAGGCTGCTGCACTATCACGACAGCGACAAGGAATTGGCTGATCGGGTCGAAGACCTGCGCGCCTTTCAAAAACGTCTCGCGGCCACCCCTGACGCAGGCGTGCGCATTCCCTATTTCTGTTCGGGATGCCCGCACAATTCATCGACCAAGATACCCGATGGCGCACGGGCCTATGCCGGAATCGGCTGCCATTACATGGTGCAGTGGATGGACCGCGGCACAGAAGGATTTACCCAGATGGGCGGCGAAGGCGCCAACTGGGTGGGTGAGGCGCCATTCTCAACCCGTCCGCACATCTTCCAGAACATTGGTGATGGAACCTTCAATCATTCCGGCATCATGGCAATACGATGGGCGGTCGCTGCCGGCACGAACATGACGTACAAGGTCCTGTACAACGATGCCGTCGCCATGACCGGCGGCCAACGCAACGACGGCAATCTCACTGTCGGCAAGATCGCCCGGCTTGGATCGGCGGAAGGCATCTCGCGCATTGCCGTAGTGACCGATGAGCCCTTCAAATATGATCCGGCTGAACAATGGCCTGCCGGAACTACAATACATCACCGCGACGAACTTGATGCCGTACAGCGGCAGATGCAGACAGTTCCCGGCGTATCGCTTCTTATTTTCGACCAGACGTGTGCCGCAGAAAAACGCCGGCGGCGTAAGCGTGGAACATTTCCAAACCCTGACAAACGCGTGTTGATCAACACGCTGGTCTGTGAGGGATGCGGAGATTGTGGAACACAATCCAATTGTGTTTCCGTGCAACCTCTCGATACCGAATTCGGACGCAAGCGCACAATCGACCAGTCCAGCTGCAACAAGGACTTCTCCTGCGTCAAAGGATTTTGTCCATCGTTCGTAACGGTGCATGGCGGAACGCTGAAATCGCCTGACATAGCCGCCCACCCCGAGGCGCTGGCGAGATTGCCTGCATTGCCACAACCGCAATTGCCGGTACTCAGTGATGACCCCTACGGCATACTTGTAACCGGCGTTGGCGGCACAGGCGTTGTCACGATCGGCGCCATAATCGGCATGGCCGCGCATATTGAAGGCAAAGGCTGTGGCGCCATCGACATGGCAGGACTTGCGCAGAAGGGCGGCGCTGTTTTCTCCCATGTGAAACTCAGCCGTTCTCCTGAAACCATACACGCCATACGCGTTGCCGCCGGACAGGCAGACCTTGTGCTGGGATGCGACCTTGTCGTCTCCGGTTCCCGCAAGGTGCTTGCCGGCATTCGCAAGGACAAGACGGGCGTCGTCGTCAACATGGCCGAGGTCTATCCCGGTGACTTCACGCGCGATGCCGATTACTCCCTGCCTGTGCAGCGCATTCGCCGCGCGCTAAGCGATCATGCCGGCGAAAGAACGACATTCATCGACGCAACGCGGATTGCGACCGGACTGCTTGGAAATTCCATCGCAACCAACATGTTCATGCTTGGATTTGCCTGGCAGAAAGGATTTTTGCCGCTCGAGCATACGTCCATCGAACAGGCGATTGAGTTGAATGGAGAAGCTGTTCAAATGAATCTGACCGCTTTTATGCTCGGCCGCCATTATGCCGTCCATCCCGCCGCCATTGAAGACTTGGCGCCAAAAGCCAGCAATCCAGCCACACCGCAGACATTGGACGAAAAAATCGAACGGCGCGTTCGGTTTTTACAAGCCTATCAGAATGCCACTTACGCAAAACGCTACGCGGACACGGTTGCTCGCATTCGCGGTGTTGAAAGCCGCGTGCCGGGCAACGAACAGAAACTGACGGAAGCCGTCATCAACTATCTGTTCAAGCTCATGGCGATCAAGGATGAATATGAAGTCGCCCGGCTTTACACCGATGGCTCGTTCGCACGGCAATTGGCAAACACGTTTGCTGGTGACTTCAAACTCGAATTCCATCTTGCTCCACCCATTTTCAACCGGCGCAATAAGGACAGCGGCCTGGCTGAAAAATCATCATATGGCGCATGGATGATGACCGGATTCAGATTGCTGGCGCGTTTGAAAGGGTTGCGCGGAACGATGTTCGATCTGTTCGGCTACAGTGAAGAACGGCGCGGGGAACGCGCACTCCTGAAGGATTACGAAAGCCTGCTTGAGGAAATTGCCGGCAAGCTGACGCAGGCAAATCACCCTACAGCAGTGCAACTGGCCTCATTGCCGGAAAAAATCCGTGGTTATGGATATATCAAGGAACGCCATGTGGCCAATGTGAAGATCGAGGAAGCCGCATTGCTGGAAACCTGGCGGAACAATGGCAAGCAGGTTGATCTTGCCGCGGAATGATTGCTTGCTGACGCTTTGCTTGGATCTTGATTGGTAGTATCGAAAGCTGGAACTGGCCGGGGCGCGCAAATGCTGAAAGTTTATACCCGAGTTAACGATCACATTGTGCCGGAAGAGCTGACAGTTTCCGCCAGCGAAAGTCCCGCCATGCCTGCGGCGCCAGCGCCCTGGATAGACATCCTCAATCCGACAATTGCCGAAGATCGTTTCGCCGAAAGCGTTATCGGCGTGTCTATTCCAACGCGCGAGGAAATGCAGGAAATTGAAGCATCTTCCCGTTTGTATAACGAGAACGGCGCGGAATACATGACGGTCAGCATCGTCACCAATATCGATACAGAAGAACCGGTCCTGTCCCCGATCACATTCGTTCTCAAGGGAACAATTCTCGTCACTGTACGATACGCAGAACCGCGTCCGTTTTCGATGTTTATCACGCGCGCCCAACGGGCCGGGTCCGTGCCCTGCGCAAGTGGCGAACAGATCATGATGGGCTTGCTTGAAGCCATCGTCGACCGCATAGCAGATGCTTTGGAACGTGTCGGCGCGAAGATAGACGCAATCTCGCGCAGCGTGTTCAAGAATGGCGGCAACACCCAGGCCGGCCGCAGCCGGGATTACCAGCGCGCAATCGTGGATATCGGGCGAGAAGGCGACAGGCTATCCATGATCCGGGAAAGTCTGGTCAGCATCACGCGCGCCCTGACCTACCACAATGCCGTTACCGACGAAGGAAAACAGGCAGCAAAAGAAGCACGGCAGCGCCTGCGCACTTTGCAGCGCGACGCATCCTCCTTGACCGAACATTCGGCCTATCTTGCCAGCAAGGTGACTTTCCTGCTCGATGCAACCCTTGGCCTCATCAATCTGGAACAGAACCAGATCATCAAGATTTTTTCCATCGCCGCTGTATGCCTGATGCCGCCAACCCTCATCGCGTCCCTGTATGGCATGAACTTCAAGTTCATGCCGGAGCTGCAATGGCACTACGGATATCCGGTTGCCCTGTGCGCCATGATCATCTCCGCCATCCTTCCGTTTGTTTATTTCAAACGGAAAGGGTGGCTGTAGGCGCCACTTATTCAATCAGTCCACGAGTACGTTGCGGAACTGCCACGGATCGTTTGGATCAATGTCTTCGGGAAACAGGCCAGGACGGTTGCTGAGCGGCGTCCAGTCCGTATAGCGGCCGACCAGCGGCCCGAGGTAGGGCGACTGAATTTCCAGGCAACGCCGGTAGTCCATCTCGTCAGCCTCGACGATACCTGCTGTCGGATTCTCCAGTGCCCACACCATCCCTGCCAAAACAGCCGAAGTTACCTGCAGGCCCGTGGCATTCTGGTAGGGAGCGATGCGCCGCGTTTCCTCGATGTCGAGTTGCGAACCCCACCAATAGGCATTGTTGCCATGCCCATAGAGCAAAACACCCAGTTCATCAGCGCCGTCCGCAATCTCGTTTTCGTCGAGAATGTGAAAATCCGGCTGCGTAACTGCCGATTGTCCGAACATTTCATGCAGTGACAGCACAGCATCGTTACACGGATGATAGGCATAATGGCATGTAGGTCTGTATATCGCCTTGCCGCTGCCATCGCGCACGGTCAGGTAATCAGCAATCGAAATCGCTTCGTTATGGGTGACCAGATAACCGTGTTGCGCTTTTGCTGTTGGCGTCCAGGAACGCACGCGCGTATCCGCGCCTGGCTGCAAAAGATAGATCGCAGCCTGGCAACCCTTGTCGTGTCCAAAGGCATTGTCGGGCATCCAGTTTTCATGCGTTCCCCAACCAAGCTCTGCCGGTTGCAAGCCTTCGGAAATGAAACCTTCGACAGACCAGGTGTTCACGAATGTCCGCATTTTCTTTGGATATTTTGCACGCTGGGTATCGCGCTCGGCAATGTGGATTCCCTTGACACCAACACGCTGCGCAAGCAGCGCCCACTCATCCTTCGTCTGCGGTTCGGGCGCGGTATCGCCCAGGTCCGCAGCAAGGTTGACCAGCGCGCGTTTTACAAACCAGGACACCATTCCCGGGATTTGCACCACAACATGATACCGCCGTCGTGCCACCCGGATTTGCATGCTTCTCGCGCTTCACCGTTTCACGCAGGGCGTAATTCGTGCGATCGCCCGCGCCCAGTGAATTGTCGAAATAAAATCCAAGCCATGGCTCGACAACCGTGTCGATATAGAGCGAACCAACTTCACGGCACAGCTTCATGATATCGAGCGAAGATGTGTCGACGGAGAGATTGACGCAGAAACCCTGTCCCTTGCCTGCCTTCAGCAGTGGAACGAGAATATCGCGATAGTTCTCCTTTGTAATGCCTTCCTGAATGAATCGAATACCGCGTTCGTCCAGCAGGTTTCTGTCTGCATCGTCAGGATCAATCACAACAAAATGCTTGGGATTGTATTTGAAATGACGTTCGATAAGCGGCAACGTTCCACGGCCAATGGAACCGAAACCGATCATGACAATCGCACCTTCAATGCGGCCGTGAACGGGCCAATCAGCCATTATGCTACTCCCGGAAATTGAGCGGACTAGGGTGGGGACGGGGCGGCGCACGCCAGCCCCAAAATCAAACCTCTTGAAACCAAACCTGCGCGGGATCGTCAACGTCTAATTCAGCAACACGTCCACAAGTCATGATTTTTTGCGCAATTCCCCACTCGAAAGCAAAATTGCGGGATTTGGCAAGACCTGATTGCGTATCCGGCGACCCAAGCGTTGGTATTACCTCGCGAACTGTTGAACCCATTCCTGCTTCGGGTTCTGCTAGGCTCTCACAGCAAAACAGGGAGATCGCCATGCAAGTGATGAAATCAGCCGCTATCGCGGCCTTTGCCGTTTCCATGTCAGTGGCATGCGCCAGTGCGCAATCCGGTCACGGGCTGAAGACACTGGCCAGCAAATATTCGGCCGATGAAACCGTCAACAAGTTCGAAGCCGCGATCAAGGCCAAGGGGATGAAGGTTTTTACCCGCATCGATCACCAGGCTGCAGCAAAGGAAGCGGGACTCGCAATGCCGGCTTCCCAGGTTGTGATCTTTGGCGCCCCAAAAGGCGGAACCCCGAATTTTCTGAAAAAGCCGACACTCGCGATAGATCTCCCGCTGAAAGCGCTGATCTGGCAAAATGCCGAGGGCAAAGTCTTTCTCAGCTACAATTCAGGCGCCTATGTTTTTGGCGACTTGTTCGGCAGACACGGACTTAAGCCGCCGGCCAAGATCGTCGAGGCGCAAGAAGCAATGCTCACAGGCCTGGCGGAAGCAGCCACGAAATAAAAGCTCTGAAATGAACTGGCGAATTCCCGGCGCACACCGCCGGGAATAATTTGCACACGAGCTGTTATCCGGGGCCCATCAGCTTGTCCGGCAACCATGTTGCAATCTGCGGAAAAATGCACAACAGCAGCATCGCAACAACCATGCAGAACATGAAGGGCAAGGCACCCTTGAGGATCGTCGGCAACCGCACGTCAGGCGTTATGCCGTTGATCACGAAGAGATTGAGCCCAACCGGCGGCGTGATCAATCCAAGCTCCATGTTGATCGTTAGCAGGATACCGAACCAAACCGGATCAAATCCGGCCTTGGCGATGATCGGCATGATGATAGGTGTCGTCATCAGGATGATTGCTGCAGGAGGCAGAAAACAACCGGCAACCAGCAACAGGACATTGATGGCCAGCATGATGATCCATCGATTGACTTGCAAAGCTGCGATGCTTTCGGCAATCGACTGCGTCACATTGAGCGAAGCCATCATGTAGCCGAACAGAATCGAGGTGCCGATAATCAGCAGGATCATGCCCGATTCGCGCATTCCATCCCGCAGGATCGCCCACAATTCCATCGGCCGCCAGATGCGATAGATGATGATAACCATCACCAGCGTCAGCAATGCGCCAACGGCCGCAGCTTCCGACGGCGTGGCAATCCCGCCATAAAGCGCATAGACCACGCCAACAATAACGGCGAGCAATGGCAAAAGCTTCGGCAGAAGCTCCAGTTTTTCCTTGAGCGAATAGATGCGGTCTGCATCAACAAGCACCGTTCCGCGCTTCCAGCTCAGGAAAATTGCCCATGCAATGAACAGAAAGGTCAACAGAAGCCCGGGCAAAATACCCGCGATAAACAGCCGCCCGATCGAAGTCTCCGAGGCAATACCGTACAAAATCATCGTCACGCTTGGCGGAATGAGAATCCCGAGCGTACCGCCTGCTGCAACTGCACCTGTCGCCAGGTCGGCGTCATAACCACGCCGGCGCATTTCCGGAATACCCATCTTGCCGATGGCCGCACACGTGGCCGGCGAAGACCCCGTCAGCGCAGCGAAAAGCGCGCAGGCGCCGATGTTGGAGATGACCAGAGAACCCGGCACACGATGTAACCATCGAGACAAGGCTTCATAAAGATCGCTGCCCGCCCGCGATGTCGCGACGGCCGCCCCCATGATGATGAACATCGGGATTGATACCAGCGTGAAATCATCCAGCCCCGCAAAAATGGTCTCTGCGACGAAGTTGATTGAATTCATGCCATCGAAGATCAGCATGAAGGAAAGCGCTACCAGGCCCAAGCCAAGCGCAATGGGAACGCCAGTTGCAAGGACGGCAACAGTCGCCAGGAAAATGAGCAGTCCGATCGTAAGCGGGCTCACAGGCGCTCCTCCGGTTGCAGCCCGAAGGGCATCGCCTCGCCGATCGCAAGCGCCCACATGTCGGCAATGTATTGCAGACACATCAGGCCCATGCCGATCGGGACGGAAAGATAGGGTATCCACAAGCGCGCACGCCACATGGAGGGCGTTGTCAGATTACTGGACCAGGCTTCATGCCACCAATCGATAGAGTTGTAGAAAAACACCGCGCAGAAAGCAAAACCCAGGGCCGAGGCGACAAACGCCAGAACCACGCGTGCACGATGTCCCAGCATCAATGGCAGGATATCGACATTCACATGTCCACGTGTCATCAGAATGTACGGAGCGCCAATGAACGTCGCGCCAATGAGCGCATAGGTAACGAACTCTGTTTGCCAGATGGACGAGCCGCCAAGCACCGCGCGCACAAAAACCATATGGCAGACTACGAAGATGGAAAGCAGAATCAGCAGGGCCGAAACGACCCCGCCGATCTGCGAAAGGCGGCTGACCGCCGCCACGAAAGTGCGCATGTCTGGTTACTTTACCGCGAGCGCTTTCTCGATAAGTTCTTTCCCGCCAGGAACCTTTTCGGAAAAGGTCTTGTAGGAAGTCTTCGCTGCAACCGCGCGCCACTTGTCAGCCTGATCCTTGCTCATGGTCACCACCTTGACGCCTGCCTTCTTGTAGGCAGCAACAAGCTTGTCATCGAGCTTTTTGGATTCGGTTGCAAAATAGTCTTCCGCCTTCTTGGAAGCATCCATCAGCGCCTTTTGCTGCGCCGGCTTCAGCTTGTCGAAGCTGCGCTTGGAAATCAGCACCGGCTCATACATGAACCAGAGCGTCTCTTCGCCCGGAGCGGTAAGGCACTTGACCTGCTCGTAGAGCCGGAACGACACGAAGCTTCCCGACGACGTGTCGGTGGCTTGTGCAACGCCTTGCTGCAGGGCGTTATAAACTTCGTTGGACGGGATGGACAGAATGGAAGCCCCGGCGCCTGCCCACATGCGCGAGAAAGTGGCGCCAGCCGAACGAACCTTGAGGCCCTTGGCGTCATCGGGCTCCAGAATGCACTTGTCTTTCGAGCCAAATGCACCGGCAAGCCAGGCATCGGCCAGAACCTTTACGCCACCTTTTTCAATGATGGCCTTGATGTCTTGCATGAAAGGCGAATTGTTCAGACGTTTTGCACGGTCATGATTGCCGACGAGCCCTGGCATCAACGTCGCGCCAAATTGCGGATGAAAGCCCGAAGCATAATCGAGCGGGAACGAAGTCATGTCGATCTGGCCCTTCAACATGGCGCGCCATTGTTCGCGTGCCTTGACAAGGCTTGAACCGGGAAAAACGCGAATTTCCAGATCGACATTGGCAGCTTTCACTTCCCGCGCAATCATCTGCACCATTTCGTCGCGAACATCGCCCTTGCCGCCTGGAAACTGGTGCGAAGCCTTTAGGGTGACGGCAGAAGCGCCGGTTGCAAACAAAACCAGCGAGGCAGCGCCAACTAGAGCGCGGTGAGTGTTCTTCATGTTATATCCCTTCCTTGGCAAAACGCGTTCTTCCAGCATCTTTCCAGAAAATCGATCTGGGCGCGCGGTCGTTTATTATACGTACCTGTTCACGACAGTCCAACACCACTTTCGTCCATGACAGCTGACGCCAAAGTCATTTGCACGCGGGAACAACGGACTGGCTCGTGCGTTACTCCTTTCAAAAGGTCACGAGCCCCATTTTTCTGAGGCTCGCACCATGCCTGACTGAGGAGCCAATCCAGTGGGAAAAGTTGCGACTGCATTTGCACTAGCCCTGGGCGCAGGCGCTTGCGTGGCAGGATATTTGTACTATCTGCAGACCATTGAGGCGAAAGTGCCAATAGAACGACAATATGGCCAAAACCCTCAATTGGCCGAGCCGGCGCCGAAAATCTTCCCTACGATCAACATTGCCAAGGGCACCCAATGGCCCGATGGGGTCAAACCGGACGCGGCTTCTGGATTAACCGTCAACGAATTCGCCGGTAACCTGAAGCATCCCAGAACCCTGCTTGTTCTGGCCAATGGCGACGTTCTGGTTGCGGAAACCAACGCTCCCGCGAAACCCGACGACAATTCCGGTTTCTATCGCTGGGCCATGGCGCAGGTGAAGGCGCGAGCCGGCGCAGGTACGCCTACAGCCAATCGCATAAGCCTGTTGCGCGATACGACGGGTGACGGCAGAGCTGACAAGCGGTTCGACTTCCTGACGGGCTTGAATTCTCCGTTTGGCATGACAATAGCGAACGGTATGATCTATGTCGCCAACACAGACGCGATCCTGGCTTTCCCCTACAAGGAAGGGGAAACGCGAATAACTGCGGCGCCGGTCAAGATCGTGGATCTGCCAGCTGGATCGATCAATCACCACTGGACGAAAGACCTGGTCGCCAGCAAGGACGGCAAGAAGCTTTACGTCACGGTTGGATCCAACAGTAATGCCGCAGAAAACGGAATGGACGCGGAGAAGAACCGAGCTGCAGTGCTCGAGGTTGATATCGAGGCCAGAAGCTTCCGTGTGTTCGCGTCGGGTCTGCGCAATCCAAACGGTCCTGCATGGAACCCGGACACCGGACAATTGTGGGTGGTGGTGAACGAACGGGACGAGATCGGCAGCGATCTGGTGCCCGATTACATGACATCCGTCAAAGACGGTGGCTTCTACGGTTGGCCCTACAGTTGGTACGGCAGCCACATAGACGTTCGTGTCACGCCACAGATGCCTAAACTGGTAGCAACGGCGATCGTTCCTGACTACGCACTTGGCTCGCATACGGCGTCCCTCGGCCTGGCGTTTTCAACCAACGCACGGCTTGGGGCAGATTATTCGAACGGCGCCTTCGTTGGACAGCACGGTTCTTGGAACCGCAATCCACGCAGCGGCTACAAGGTAATTTTCGTTCCCTTTTCCAATGGCAAACCATCCGGCCCACCAAAAGATGTTCTCACTGGTTTTTTGAAAGACGATGAAGCACGCGGCAGGCCGGTCGGCGTGGCAATTGACAAGAAAGGAGCCTTGCTCGTGGCAGATGATGTAGGAAACAAGATTTGGCGGGTGACCGCACAAGGTACCACACCGGCACAGAATCCGATCCCGCCAAAGGATCCGGTGCCGGAACCTTCGCCAATCCCGCAACCAACGCCGGCGCCCATTCCCCAGCCGCCGCAGCCTGCCCCGATGCCGCAACCGGTTCCAGCACCTACACCGTCGCCGCCGCCCACTCCGCCTACCGCACGCTAGCGCGGAACACTAATGCGAGCGGAACGGTAAGTGAAAAGCTTGCGGGTCAGGGCTATCGAGCAATGCGCAATAATGCTGGCTCAGAATGTGTTTTGCTTGGCGTCTTGGCAAAGCGACCACAGCCAATGACCATCCCCCGTTGGGTGGACAGTGCGCCAGCCTCCAGTTCCAGCGCCAGAAAGCGCGCCCGATCGACAGGACCTGGCATGTCAGAGCCCTGCGGTGGGCTGGGCGGAAAAACCAAAGCGCGCATAATATTGTGCGTCGCCGACCAGCAGGATCGCTGCGTGCCCTGTTGAACTGCGCGCGCGACAATTGCTTCGCGCATCAGTGCGCCACCAATACCGAACGCGCGATACCGGTCATCGACTGCCAGCGGGCCAAGCAGCAGCGCATCGCATTGGCCGGCACGCACATGCCACAGACGCACAGTGCCCGCGACCAGGCCATCGACCAGCGGCAGCCAGCGCAAGACCGTCGGCAGGCAAACCGTCCGGCACGCAGCAATTCGCTGGACTTGGCGAAGCGCTCCGGACCAAGCGACTGTCGAGCAAGGCTTCGCGCGCGGCAATATCCTCGCGCGCTCCTCGCGAATAATCGCAATGCCCGACGCTTCGCGCAAGCGGATGCAACGGGCGACAACGGCAGCCGGTGGCAATAAGCCTTATGGACAGCATGCAGTGTAGTCATCTGAATCTCCCTTCCGGAGCGCAGTGACCCTCGCACCGCGTACGCCTGGGCGCACGCAATCGGCCGTTCGGGAGGATATGGAATTGGAGTCTGCAGCTTTGTCGCGGTGGCGAACGGCTCTGTCCGCCACCGATAACCGCTGTCAGATCACATGCGTTTCCAGCGGCGGCAGGCCGTTGAACGCAACCGACGAATAGGTCGTCGTATAGGCGCCCGTTCCTTCGATCAGCACTTTCGCGCCAATCTCCAGACTTACCGGCAGCTGGATACGGCACCTTCTCGTACAGCACGTCGACGGAATCGCAGGTCGGACCGGCGATGATGCACGGTTCGGTCTCGTCGCCGTCAGACAGGTCGTGCGGATCGGATAACGG
This sequence comes from uncultured Alphaproteobacteria bacterium, assembly GCA_963700795.1. Lineage (GTDB taxonomy): Bacteria > Pseudomonadota > Alphaproteobacteria > Rhizobiales > Beijerinckiaceae > Terripilifer. The sequence continues at coordinate 21,812 of CAVOYX010000005.1, forward strand.
ATCATCTCGTCCATGGTTTCGGCCAGCCCGTTGAACTTGCCGATGTCGAGATAGACCCACTTCACGGTATCTCTGTCCGACTTCTTCGAGATCAGGATGACCTCGGCCTCGATCAGACCTGCATTGCCGACCATGCCGCGTCCCGGTTCGATGATCGTCTCGGGAATGCGGTTACCGAAGTGCTTGCGCAGCGAACGGAAGATCGCCTGGCCGTAGGCTTTCACCGCCGGCACATCCTTCAGGTATTTCGTCGGGAAACCACCGCCGAGATTGACCATCTGCAGATGAATGCCGCGATCGCTAAGCTCACGGAACACCCAGGCAGACGAGCTTCAACGCAGCATCCCACATCTTCGGATTGCTTTGCTGCGATCCGACATGGAACGAAATGCCATAGGCACGCAGGCCCTGACGGTGGGCATGCTCAAGCACCTTCGGCGCCATCTCCGGCACGCAACCGAACTTGCGCGACAGCGGCCATTCAGCGCCTTCGCCATCGCACAGGATACGGCAGAACACCTTCGAACCTGGAGCAGCGCGGACGATCTTGTCGACCTCGGCTTCGCAATCGACCGCATAAAGCCGAATGCCCAGCTCGTAGGCGCGCGCGATATCGCGTTCCTTCTTGATGGTATTGCCAAAGCTGATGCGGTCGGGCGAAGCACCGGCTTCCAGCAGCCATCTGGATTTCCTGCACCGTTGCGGTGTCGAAGCACGAGCCGAGATCGGCCAGCAGCTTCAGAACCTTCGGCTCAGGATTGGCCTTGACGGCGTAGAAGACGCGCGTGTCCGGCAATGCCTTGGCAAAGGCATTGTAATTGTCGCGAACGACATCAAGATCGACAACAAGGCACGGACCGTTGTCACGGCCTTCCTCACGGCGTTGCGCAAGGAATTGCTGAATACGTTCAGTCATCGCGGCATCCCTTCCAATGGCGCGGCACTCGCCGCGCTTCACGAACCACATCGGTGGAAGACGTCGTTCGCCAGTCCGCGGTTTGGAGCCGCAGCGCAAGCGTTCTGGCCTTCCGTAGCCGCGATACGCGATACCAATCGCGAACCCCGGCTCAGGTGCTACGCCGTCGGACACTGGGTACGCCTGGACGCTGCGCGACCTTGCGACTTCGTGGCCATCGTTTGGAAAGGGGAATTCCCTGACCGCACGCCCGGCAATGAGAGACAAGCCTCTTCGGTAAGCCAGTTTTGGAAGCTGGCAGAGACGAAAAAGCCCGGTCCGTCGTTGCTTTAAGTCGCGTCCCCCGTTTGGCGGGGTTCGCCGGTTTCGCCTCCGGCTGCCGGCTTGTTCAGAGCAGTTAACCGGCCTCTTGTCCGGATCCCTGCCCCACCGGCACGCGACCACAGGCACGTGCGAAATTGGGCAAGGGGGAAAATAGGGATTTTTCTTCGGGAATCAAGAAATTTCTGGCCCCACTTGTGCAAAAAATCAGCCATGTCACGGAAAATATTGTTATGAACAACTTCTGCTCAAATCAGGATTTTCAAACTTTTCAGGGAGTTAGATGTCCCAGAGGCCCAGAGCCAAGCTCGGCAAGATCGAATGATTCGACGTCGTGCAACAACTCGATGAACGCCGTGGCGCCATAATCGGCACATGCCTCACCTTTTTCGACGTTCGCCTTGGTTGCATCACCCATTGCACCGCTCGCCGAAATATCCTGCGCGAGCCAGCCAAACCCCACCGGGCGCCCGGCGCTAAGCCAGTTGTTTTCCTGCGACATGGCTACACTGGCCGGCGGAAAATCGGCGATCTGGCTGGCTACGAACGAGATCCGGCCGGAAGGCCAGCATGAGCGAGGTTTCCACCTCACCCCCATGAATCCCATGCTCCAGTTCATTGGCGGAAAACAATCCGTCGGGATAGCCGAACCTTTGCCAGGAAACGGGCACGCAAAGCATCTGGTGGCGAAGACGCAATTCTCGCGAGACGATATCGATGCACCGCGCTATTGCCGCCATGGGAATTGAGCAGCACCAGCTTTCTGCATCCGGCGCGCGCAACACTGTCGCCGATATCGCCCAGCACCCGCAGCAGAGTTTCGGGCTGCAGCGTCAGCGTGCCGGGAAAGGCCACATGCTCGTTCTGACGTCCCTATCGCCAGCGTTGGCAGAAAACGCACATCTATATCGTCCGGCAGGCGCTCAAAGACCCGCGCCAGATAGCCCTCCATGATCATGGCGTCAGTGCCCAGCGGCAGGTGTGGACCGTGCTGCTCTATGGCAGCAACAGGCAGAACCGCGATCCGGCCCGCTGCGCCAGCGCCCGCCACATCCTGCCAGACATCCTCGCTCCATTGCCAACGGTTCATTGCACCCTCCCGCACATATCGCTTTTATCCTTGCGCTCATCGGGCCAAAGGGCAACAACAGACCCGCCCAGTCGGGCATAATGTCAACACCGGGGACCCGCATCGGTCTGAAAGGAGCGGTCGTGAGACCAACAGCAATTATTATAGCGGCCGCTGCCGCATTCATCGCCGGCACATCGGCGCAAGCCCTCGACAAGGTGACCTTCGCCACCAATTGGCTGGCCGAAGCCGAACATGGCGGCCATTTTCAGGCCATCGTCGACGGCACTTACAAGAAATACGGCCTCGATGTCACCATCCGGCCCGGCGGACCGCAGATCAATAACCGCCTGCTGCTCGTCACCGGCAAGGTCGACTTCTACATGAGCGGCAACATGATCCCGGCTCTTCACCGCGGTGGAACAGAATATCCCGCTCGTGACGGTCGCTGCAATGTTCCAGAAAGACCCGCTGGTTTTCATGTCCCATCCCGGTCAGGGTCTGGACAAATGGTCGGACCTGCCGAAGGCCAATGCCATGATCATCGGCAAGGAAGTGCAATCGGCTGCCTATCAGTGGATGAAACTGCAATATGGTTTTTCTGACAAACAGATCAAACCCTATTCATTCAACCCCGCGCCTTTCATTGCCAGACAAGAAATCCGTTCAGCAAGGTTATATCACCGCCGAACCCTATGCAGTAGAAAACGCCGGCAAGTTCAAGCCCAACCTGTTCCTGGCCGCAGACCAGGGCTTCGACACATATTCCACGACCATCGAAGCGCGTCTCGACACCGTGGCGAAGAAGCCGGATCTCGTGCAACGTTTTGTCGATGCCTCTATTATCGGCTGGTACAATTACATGTACGGCGACAACAAGGCCGCCAATGCGCTCATCCGCAAGATGAACCCGGAAATGACCGACGACCAGATCGCCTTTTCGATTCAGAAAATGAAGGAATATGGCATCGTTGATTCAGGTGACAGCCTGAAACTGGGTATCGGCGCCATGACCGATGCGCGCATGAAAAGCTTCTTCGACAAGATGACAACATCAAAAGTCGTAAATGCGGGCATCGATTACAAAAAATCCTACACCCTGAAATTCGTCAACAAGGGCGTCGGCCTGAATCTGCGGCCAAAACAATAGCTCACGGGGCGCGCGCATGTCTGGCGCAACACTCGTTACACTGGCGAATGTGAGCAAGAGTTTTGCTTCCGGCACGCTGGCGTTGGAAAGACTCGATCTGACTGTGCGACAGGGGGAGTTTCTCTCCCTGCTGGGCCCATCCGGCTGCGGCAAATCCACAGCCTTGCGTCTGCTGGCCGGTCTGCTTGAGCCTTCCTCGGGCTCGATAAACTGGGTTTCAGGCCAGCGGCCTGAAACCGGCTTTGTGTTTCAGGAACCGACCCTGATGCCCTGGGCCAGCGTTCACAACAACATTTACTTGCCCCTGCGGCTTCGCGGCATATCACAAGCTGCTGCGGCGCCTGCGATCGACGAGGCGTTGCGCCTTGTCGGTCTTGCCGAATTTTCCTCAGCCTATCCACGCGAATTGTCCGGCGGCATGAAAATGCGCGTGTCGCTCGCACGCGCACTGGTGTTGCGCCCGCAAATATTGTTGCTGGATGAACCGTTTGCTGCACTTGATGAAATCACGCGGCTGAAACTTAACGACGATTTGCTGAACCTGCAGGCGAAAACACAAACCACAATCGTGTTCGTAACGCATTCGGTCTACGAGAGCGTCTACCTGTCGACACGCGTCGCAGTCATTTCATCGCGGCCCGGCCGTGTCATCGAAGAAATCGAAATCGACGCGCCCGGCGGCCGCAATGAAGATTTCCGCCTTTCCGATGCCTATGGAACATCCTGCCGCGTAGCATCATCCGCCCTCGCACGCGCCATGGCGATGGAGGCCGCATGAGCAAGAGCCAATCGGCAATCAGGCGGCCCAATGACGGCTTCCTGCAAGTCGTCCTGCCGCTGGCCATATTCATTGCTGCGTTGGGCGCATGGGAATTGCTGGTATGGGCAAAGTCCATACCTCCATACATCCTTCCTGCGCCCAGCCTGATAGGCAAGACGATGATCGCCGACTGGACCATCCTGTCGGCATCACTCTGGATCACGATCAAGATCACATTCTCCGCACTGATCCTGGCTATTGTTGGCGGCGCAGGGCTTGCCATCCTGTTCGCCCAGTGGAAATGGGTGGAGCGGTCGTTTTTTCCATTTGCGGTTATCCTGCAGGTGACGCCAATAATCGCTATCGCGCCGCTACTGCTCGTCTATCTAGAAGCCGGCACTGCCGTTCTTGTTTGCGCCTTCATCGTCGCCTTCTTCCCGATCCTGTCGAATACGGCGCTGGGCCTGGCTTCCGCCGATCACAACCTCATAGAACTCTTCGATCTTTACCGGGCCTCGCGCTGGCAGCAATTGCTATATCTGCGCTTGCCCGCTGCCCTGCCCTATTTCCTCGGCGGCGTTCGCATCGGCGGCGGGCTGGCGCTGATTGGCGCTATCGTGGCTGAACTGGCGGCCGGCTCGGCAGGTCAGGGAACCGGGCTGGCCTTCCGCATCGTTGAAGCAGGCTTCAGGCTTAACATTCCAAGGATGTTTGCGGCCTTGGTGCTGATTTCTGTCGCCGGCATCGCGATTTTCCTTTTTTTCAGTGCCTTGTCCTGGCTCCTTCTTGGCCGCTGGCACGACAGCGCACGTACGCGCGAAGCATAAAGACCTGTTGCGCGGGTCCCGCCGCCATGGTTGATAGCGCACCTCAACGCTTGTCAGAGGGCATCATCATGAAACGTCCAACAATCGCGGCAAAGGTCATTGCCGCAACCTTCGCTGCAGCAATCGCTATGTCAGCAGCCGCGCACGCCCAAACGGCCTTTCCGTCCAGCCCCATGCGCTGGCTCGTTCCATTCGGCGCCGGCGGCGTTGGTGACACGACATCGCGCATTGTCGCTGAAGCGCTTGGAACGAAATTGGGCCAGCGCGTTATTGTGGAAAACATCCCAGGCGCCGGCGGCATCGCACAGGCCCGCGCCCTGCTGAGTGCGCCTGCTGACGGCCACACCCTGGCGCTCGTGACCAATGGGACGTCGATCTCCGTGGCGTTGTTCAAAAAACTGCCGTTTGATCCAATCACCCAGTTCGAACCGGTTTCGGCAATCGGCTTCTTTGAATTCGTTTTCTATACCGGCGCCAATTCGCCCTACAAATCCCTTGCCGAAGTTGTTGCAGCCGCCAAGGCAAAGCCGGGCGACCTGACGATAGGAACGGTCTTCGCCGGATCGACCCAGCACCTGACGTCCGAATTGTTCCGGTCGCTTGCAGGTATCAATTTCCGCCATGTGCCATTCAAGGGAACGCCTGACCTGCAGATTTCAACCATACGCGGCGATGTGAACCTGATGATCGAAGCCCTGGCGCCGGTAAAAGGCAATCTGACCGGCGGCAAGATACGGGCGCTGGCCGTAACCAGCCCGACGCCGTCGCCAGCACTACCAAACGTTCCGGTTGCCGCAACAGCAGTTCCCGGTTTCGATGTGTTGTCGTGGAACGGGATTTTCGTAAAGGCCGGAACGCCCAAGCCCATCGTCGACAAGCTCAACAAAGCATTCGTCGAAGTGCTCGCCATGGAAGACACCAAGAAGCGGCTCCTCGACCTTGGTATCGAAGCACGCAGTTCCACCCCGGCCGAAATCAAAAAGCGGCTCGTTGACGACATCGCCAAATGGGGCGCTGTCATCGAAAAAGCCGGGATCCCCAAGCGCTAATACGGTTGCCGCCAGCTGCCAAGGTCGCGTACACTTGGCCGATGACAAAGCAAGACGTTCTCATGCCCATCCCGCTCACGCCTCTGATTATCGAGGCGCTTGAGCGGGAGTTTACACTTCACAAGATGTGGCTCGCCGCTGATCGCGGAGCAATGATATCGGCCCTGGCTCCCCGCCTTCGCGCCATTGCCACTGCCGTGCCAATATTGGCACAGGATCATGCATTCCCCATCACCGCCGAAGTCATGCAAGGATTTCCCCGGCTGGAGATCGTTGCAAACCTTGGTGTCGGCTATGACAACATCGACGCCAAATGGGCCGCAAGCCATGGGATCGCCGTTACCAATACGCCCGATGTTCTGACCGAAGAAACCGCCGACACCGCCTTCGGCCTGATGCTCAATGCAGTCCGTGAATTTTCCGCCGCAGAACGCTATCTGCGCGCAGGCAAATGGCTGGAAAGACCTTATCGACTGACCGCCTCCCTGCAGGGCCGCACGCTTGGTATTTTGGGTCTGGGGCGTATCGGCAGGGCAATTGCCCGACGTGCCGAAGCTTTCGGCCTGAAGATTGCCTACTACAGCCGCAACAAGGTCGCCGACGTGGCCTACACCTATTTTCCCGACCTCGTGTCGCTGGCGGCCAATTGCGACATCCTGATGGTCGTCGTCCCCGGTGGTCCCGATACGCGCAATCTTGTGGATGCCAAAGTCCTCGAAGCGCTTGGGCCGGAGGGTATTCTGATCAACATTGCACGCGGCACGATTGTCGACGAGCCAGCACTGGTTCAAGCCCTGCAAAATGGTACGATTTACGCCGCCGGACTGGATGTCTTCGCCGATGAGCCGCGCGTTCCACCTGAACTGATCGCCATGGAGAATGTGGTATTGTTGCCCCATGTCGGCTCTGCCTCCCACGTGACGCGCGATGCGATGAGCCAGCTTGTCGTTGATAATTTGTGTGCCTGGAGGGATGGCAAGCCACTGCTGACGCCTGTCGGCTGACCAGATAGGCGATAAATCAGCCCCAGCCCCTTTTCCGGAACTGAATTGCAGGGCACATTGAATTTGGATTCGTTTGTTGAGGGAATTGCAAAAATGAGAGACGCAAAACTGGCAATCACCGCCGTTGTTTTCGGCGCCCTGGTCGCCGCATTGCCGACTGCTCTGGCAGCAGCAACCATGCAAGCACCCGCCCAATCCCTGTCGCAAGAGTACAAGGCGTCACAATCGGCCAGGACAATACGTTTTGCACAAAACGAACGACGTTCGCGCCGCAACCAGCGAAGAAACGAGAGTTCAGGTGGCGGCGCCGGCCTGTCGGGACGCTACGGCATATTGCGCGAAAAAAACCGCGATGTCGGCTGTCTCCTGACACTGAGCAACGGTGGCCGGGCGCAATTGGGACCGGGCTGCAGCGATCACGGGTTTGTCGTATTCGACCCGACCAGATGGCAAGGCTCTGGCAACAAGATCATATTGCGGGCACGCAAGGGCCACAGGATCACATTCTCGCGCCAGGCCGACGGATCATGGCAACGCGATCCGGCCGCGAAGGTGCCGCTCGGGCTCAAGAAATACTGACACGCCTGTTGCTCAGGACCCGCCGACGCCGTTGAGTTCCGACAGCGCAGTGAATTGCGTGCCGAAGGCGTCGAAGTTGGCAGGCTCAAGCCATGCTTCGAACGCTTCCCGGCGCGCCGCCCATTCGTGATCGAGCATGGAAAACCACGCCGTGTCGCGATTGTGACCTTTGACGATCATGTGCTGACGGAAAACACCTTCGAAGGAAAAACCAAATCGCAACGCTGCGTTGCGCGAGCGAATATTCAGACTGTTGCATTTCCACTCGACGCGACGATAACCGAGGTCTTCCATGGCATGACGTAACAGAAGATAAATTACTTCGGTTCCCGCACGCCTGCGCCGCAAGGCACCTGTGAAAAGCACGTTGCCAATTTCGACCACCCGATGATCGCGATCAGCCCGCATGAGCGCTGCAAAGCCCAGGACATTACCGGCAATGTGATCGATACATGCAAAATATTGCGCATGTTCGAGCGCACGCTTGGATGCGATCAAATGTTCAAGTTCTGGCAATGAGTTGCAAACCGGATCTGACGTGAAACGCTGCAAGGCGTTCTGGTCTTCTTCTTCGAGCGCAGCAAAAAGGCTTTCAGCATGGCTCTCGTCGAGAGGCTCCAGCAGGACATAGCGGCCGACAAGCGTCGCAGGGCCCGGCGCGCGCGCAGCGTGCCCCGCAACCGGCGTCCCTGTGTCGGCGTCAGCCGACGATGATTGAGTGCTGGACATGGCGCGATGATGATCCTAGCCACCGCCTGCGTCAACCAGATTGCCTATTCTGCCGCCGCGGCGAGATCGTCCGGACGCAATTTGCTGCCGGGCTTGTCCGGTGCCGGATGGGTGGCCTGAACCGGAGCAGGCGCCGGCATTTTGGCCGCGCCTTCCTCGATCATCTCGGGCTCGTCTGTCGGGCCGACAAAGCGCCCGAGCAGGAAGACCAGCAATCGGCCAATATCATCCATCAGCGTGAAAAATGCCGGAACAAAGATCAGCGACAGGACCGTGGAGACTATCAGTCCCCCGATCACGCCGATGGCCATCGGCGAGCGGAACTCACCGCCGTCGCCCAAGCCCATCGCGGATGGCACCATGCCGGCGACCATTGCAATCGTCGTCATGACGATCGGCCGGGCGCGCTTGCGTCCTGCATCCACCAACGCTTCGTAACGGCTCATGCCCTTGTGCATTTGCTCAATTGCAAAATCGACCAGCATGATTGCGTTCTTTGTGACAATACCCATCAGCATCAGGATACCGATCACAACAGGCATCGAGATCGCGCGGTCGGTAATGTACAGGGCGAATATCACGCCGCCGATCGATAGCGGCAACGAAAACAAAATCGTTATCGGATGCAAGACACTGGCAAACAACAGCACGAGCACAGCCAGCACCATAAGGATGCCCGCACCCATGGCCTGCGCAAAGCTGGCGAAAACCTCGCCCATCACTTCCGCATCGCCTGATTCCTTGATCGTCACGCCGGGTGGAAGGTTTTGCGCTGCCGGCAGTGCAAAAATTGCCTTCAGTGCATCACCCAGCGCATCCGTACCCGTGAGGTCGGCCTCGACTGCGATACGCCGCACGCGATCATAGCGCGCAATACTGGAAGGCCCCTGGTCAAAATGGATATCGGCGATAGCCGTCAATGGTACCGACCCACCGGTCCGCGTTGCAACACGCAGGTTTGCGAGCGTATCGAAAGCCTGACGGTCTGTGTCCTTCAACCGCACGCGAATTGGCACAAGCCTGTCGCCAGCATTGAACTTGGCCAGATTGGCGTCAATATCGCCGATGGTGGCCACCCGGATTGCATCGGCAAGAGCATCGGTCGTGACGCCAAGTTCTGCGGCGCGTTCGAAACGCGGCACAACCCTGATTTCCGGCCGGTCGAGCGCTGCTGTCGAAACGACGTTGGAGATCAGCGGCACGCGCTTCATCTGGCTGGACAATTCAGCGCCAATCTTCTCGACAGCCTTCACATCCGTGCCTGACACGCCAAGAGAAACCGCGCGCTGTCCGTTTTCATTGATGAACCAGTAACGCATGTCGGGAAAGTCAGCGAGCATCTTGCCGATATGTTGCTGGACATTTTTTTGCGTCAGCTCGCGTTGCGACTTGTGAACAAGCGCAACGGTCAGCTGGGCAACCCGAACCTCCGCAGCACCTAGTCCAATCTTGCCGCCATTAACAAAGACGCTTGCAACTTCCGGCATGGCCTGCACACGTGCTGCAACCGAATCCGCCCGCACTATCGTATCTTCAATACGCGTGCCTGGAGGCAGCTCTATGCCCAGTTCCAGACGTCCTTCGTCGATGTTGGGAATAAACCCTTTCGGCAGCAATCCGGCCGATTGAATGGAGCCAGCGAATATGACGAGACCCAGTATCACAGTGATGAACCGGTGGCGTATCGACCAGCCAACCAGGCGAACATAGGCCCCCAGGATGAAGCCTTCCTTGTCCACCTTGTCATGATGAGTACGCATGAAATAAGCCGCCAGCAATGGCGTTATAAGCCGCGCGACCGCCAATGAAAACAGAACAGCGATTGCGACCGTCAGACCAAACTGTTTGAAATATTGGCCGGCAACGCCGCCCATAAAGCTGACAGGCGCAAACACGGCAACGATCGTCAGCGAGATTGCCATGACCGCAAGGCCGATTTCGTCTGCCGCTTCAATCGCTGCGCGATAAGGACTTTTACCCATGCGCATGTGGCGGACAATATTTTCAATTTCCACGATCGCATCGTCAACGAGAATACCAGTTGCAAGTGTGATGGCCAGAAGGCTGACCAGGTTGAGTGAGAAGCCCAGCGCATAGATGACGAAGAACGTTGGAACAATCGACAACGGCAAAGCCAAGGACGTGATCAAAGTCGCGCGCCAGTCGCGCAAGAACAGCAGCACGACAATGATCGACAATAATGCGCCTTCGATCAGCGTCTTCATTGCCGCTTCATAATTACCGACGGTATATTTGACCTTCGTATCGATCAGGTTGACGGCGACATCCGGCCGTTCTTTCTGTAATTGGGCGACGGCGGCCTTGACCCTGTCAGAGACGGTCGCCTCACTCTCGCCAGTCGCGCGCTTGATGCCAAACCCGACCACCGGCCGGCCATTGTAGCGCGCAAACCGCCGTTGCTCGGCAGCAGTATCCTGAATAACGCCGAGTTCATGCAACCGAACCTTGCGCCCACCCGGCAGGGTTATGGCTGTTTCAGCCAATTCCTTCACCGTATGGGCGCCAGCCAATGTTCGAATGGATTGTTCGCGTCCGGCTATGTCGCTGCGGCCACCGGCAACATCGGAGCTGACTTGCCGTAATTGCCGGCTGATATCACCGGCCGTAATGCCCAGGGCAAGCAACCGGTCGTTATTGAGCTCAACCCGGATTTCCCTTTCCACGCCGCCGATGCGCTCGACCGCACCGATGCCCTTCAATCCTTGAAGCTTGCGAGTGATCACATCATCCACATGCCAGGACAATTGCTCCAGCGACATGTTGGGTGAGAAAACGGCATAGGTCATGATCGGAAGCCCGACGACATCCAGACGCGATACAATCGGTTCCTCAATGGTACGCGGCAGATCAGAACGGATGCGTGCAATTGCGTCCTTCACGTCGTTCAGTGCCCGGTCGGTATTCGTCTCGATACGGAATTCAATTGTCGTGACGGACTGGCCTTCGGAAACTGCCGAAATGATATGCTTGATCCCATTGACGCTGGAGACAGCGTCCTCGACCTTTTTCGTCACCTGAGATTCAAGTTCCGACGGCGCCGCGCCGGCCTGCCGCACGGTTACCGAAACGACCGGAATATCCACGTTGGGAAACTTGGTGATGGGCAATTTCGTGAAAGAAAACCAGCCCAGAATCATGAGCACGACAAACAGCACCACCGAAGGCACTGGCTTGCGGATCGCCCATGCGGAAACGTTCATGGCCATTAGCGTTTCTCCGAACCTTCCTGAACAGGTCTGATAGCATCTCCATCGCGCAGGAACGCCCCGGCTTTCAGAATAATGCTATCGCCTTCTTTCAGGCCTTCGAGAATTTCAGCGAAGTCGCCGGATACAAGACCCAGCTTGATGGGACGGGCCTTGACGATGTCATTCTCGACAATCTGCACGCGGGCCGCATTGTTTTCATAAATAATGGCACTTGCCGGAACAGTCACAGCCTGGTTGCGCCGGATTTCGATCACAGCCTTTGCAAATGAACCCGTCCGCGCAATCTTGTTGTCTTCCAGTGCAATACGCACATGTCCCAATCGTGATACAGGATCGACCTGCGGTGATACCAGACGCACGGTGCCTTTCAGCTCCATTTCATTGGCCAGCATCAATTTTGCGCTCTGGTCCGGTTTGACAGAGAGCAGACTTTGCTCCGGCACTTCCGCATCCAGTTCGATCTTGCCATCCCTGATAATACGAAACAGCGGCTCGCCAGCTGCAGAAGCGACAGCGCCGATCTTGGCTGAGCGCTTGGATATCAAGCCTGCTGCAGGCGTGCGGATTTCCGTTCTGCGCAGGCGCACCATCAGCTCACGTCTGAGCGCCTGCTGGTTTTTCTTCTCCGCTTCCGCAGCGCGCAAGGCATCTTTCGTCACCTGCAATTGCGCTTTAGCGGTATTGGCGGCATTGGTCTTCTGATCGACAATCGCCTGCGCTGATACCCCGCGGCGGTTCAGTTCTATGGCTCTTCCCAGTTCTGCGGCCGTCAGCGTGGCATTTGCTTGCGCGGCAGAAATCTGGCTTGTGGCCTGGGCGATGGCAGCTTCTGCGCGTGCCAGCGCTGCATCCGATTGCGCGACCTGAGCATCGAGCGTTTCCCGCGACAGGCGCACGAGAACCTGTCCCTGCGTAACGCGCTCGCCTTCCTCGGCAAGTATTTCCAGAATACGCAGACCTTCGATTTCCGGTCCGACCAGTATTTCCTCGCGTGGCACGAGCGTGCCGGACGTGACCACCGTCTCAACCACTTCGCGCCGCTTGGCTGTTGCAACAGTCACCCGCGGCGCCTGGGCAATGCTGGCAGCATCGGTTTTCTGTACGGGCGCAGCCGCCGTCTTTGCTCCACCGGCCTTGTTGAAATACCAGGCTGCACCACCCGCCATTACAGCGAGCAGAACCAACCCGGCGGCGATAATTCCAGACCGTTTCATTCGGCCGTCTCCGGTTGTCGGGTAATCTTGTTGATGTCTTGCTTTGCAGCAGTCGCGCCATGAACCGGACGCAATACGGCAGAAACCATTGTCAGCATGGTGCGACCGATCATGGCAGTATCGCCGCCGGGTATAACGGCGCTGCGCCAGAACAGGCCATCGGCCATGGCAGCCATGGCCATGACGATCTCGTCCAAAGGCAAAACCGGATCGATCACGCCATTTGCTTTTGCTTTTTCCAGCATTGCCGCCAGAGCATCCAGCACCAGCGCATCACATTGCTGGATGGTCTCATGCACTCGGGCATTGCGTGTCGCTTCCGCCCCGATGTCCAGCCAGAGCCGCGACTTGTGCTCCGGCTTGTCCAGAATGCATTCCTGTAGCAGCATGGCCAAGCCGGACTGGAAATCACTCGCCTCGGCCAGGTGGGAAAAGGATTGAAGCACCTCATCGCGATTGCGAGCGGATATCCCCTCGATCAATGCTTCCTTGGAGTCAAAATACAAATAGAGAGCGCCGGCGCTGACACCGGCCTGGCGGCAGATGTCCTGCATGCTAGTGCGATGAAAGCCTTGCTTCGCAAAGCACAGCTCCGCAGCATCCAGAATCCTGGAACTTCGGGATTCCTGTTGCTCCGCGCTCAATTTGGGCATGATTCGATCTCCACAGCGCTTTAACGGACGAATATGCGATTTGGATCAATAAAAAATGAATGATCATTCTTTTTCGCACTGCAGCAATTCAAAGTCAATACTCAGCCCGCTGGCAGCCGAAAACCAAGACTATTCCGCCCCCGGATTTCCGGCCCATGTCCGGAACGTAAAGAAACGTGAAGGATGTCGGGCAATCGCTTCGGCAAGGCCTGCCCTGCACGTCCCGCTTTCAGCGAAAGCCCGATTGCCCTAAACAGGAAGCAACACAATTAATCCGGGCGGAAACCAATGACGCTTATCCTTTCCAATGCCGACGTCGAACAATTGCTCACCATGCAGGACTGCATCGATGTGCTTGAGGAGGCCTATGAAGAACTGGCCCATGAGCGGGGGGTGACGAGAACGCGATCGGATTCCATCACACCGACCAGTGCTCGCGAAGACGCGCTCTACAGTCTCAAATCCATGGACGGGGTGATTCCCAAGCTTGGCGTCGGCGCAGTACGGATCAATTCGGATATCATCACCTGGCCGAAAGTCGGCAACAACGTCCGGCGGGTGAAGGTGCCAGCCGCGCCAAACAAGCGATACACCGGTCTGGTCCTGCTGTTTTCGGCCGACACCGGCGAGCCGCTCGCCATCATGCCCGATGGCGTCATGCAGCGGATCCGCGTTGGCGCTGCAAATGGACTGGGCATCAAATATCTGGCGCGCAAGAATGCTTCGACAATCGGCATACTCGGTTCGGGCTGGCAGGCTGCCACGCAACTCATGGCTGCCTGCGCCGTACGCGACATCAAGTCGATCAAATGTTTCAGCCCGACCCGGGAAAACCGCGAAAAATTTGCTGCCGAAATGAGCGACACACTCGGCAATTCCGGTAACCCCCGTCGGTCAGGTCGAAGATGCCATCGGCGATGTCGATATCGTCATGTGCGCTTCCAATACGGTCGATCCGATTTTCTTTGAGCAATGGCTGCGTCCGGGCATCCACCTAAGCTCTATCAAGCGCCCCGAGGTGGAACCATCAGCAATTCTCAAATGCGATCGCGTGTTTGTACACACCCATGACGGCAAGCCGATTCACACCCTGACCAAAGACCTGCAATTGCCGGAAAATCAGGAAAACAAGGGGTGGCAGATTGCAGCTGGTATCGACTTCGCAACCCTGCCCACATTGCCGCAATTGATTGCAGGCATGAAGCAGGGCCGCCAGTCCGATACCGAGATTACCTGCTTTCTGAACAATCTCGGTCTGGGATACCAGTTCGCCGCTGCCGGCAGCATTGTCTACAAACGCGCCATAGAACGCGGCCTTGGTCACAATCTGCCAACCGACTGGTTCACCGAAGACGTGCATCCGTAACAAGCGCGCGATTACGCGCCGTTACTTCGAGATCGTTTCCGGCCCCATCAATGTGTTCGGAAGCCATGTCGAGATGAACGGCACATAGGTAATAATAATGAGGAAGGCGAACAGGATCGCCACCCATGGTGCTGCCGCCCGTACAACCTGAATCAACGACATGCCGGTTATGCCGGATGTTACGAACAGGTTGAGCCCGACCGGCGGCGTAATCATGCCGATCTCCATGTTCACCACCATGATGATGCCCAGATGAATCGGATCAATGCCGAGCTTGATCGCAATCGGAAAAACAACAGGAGCCACAATCAGCAGCAACCCGGATGGTTCCATGAACTGCCCGCCAAGCAACAGCAGAACATTTACCGCAATCAGAAATGTGAACCAGTTGAAGCCAACGCCTATCATCCAGTTGGTAATGGCATCTGGAATACGCTCGCTCGTCAGCACATGTGCGAACAGCAACGCATTGGCGATAATGAACATGAGCATGATGGTGGTCTTGGCCGAATCGACCAATACTTTTTGCGTGTCCGCACCAAACATGGCGGGCAGAATATTCTTCGCCATCAGCGTGAAATTGCGCCCCCAGATTCCGGCGGCATGACCCAGCGATGTGCCCCACGCGGTACTGTCTGCAGCCGGATTGTCTTTTGCCAATGCCCTGACCACAGCCAGAATGGCTGCCAGCAAGAGCTGCCAATATGTCCCGATGGTCAGGATGTTCCAGCCGAATACCTTTGCGAGCAATCCTGAAATCATCGCGATCGCAATCCAGTAAACAGCTATTCGCAGGGGCACCATGAACAGGTTGCGGGCCCTTTCCCGGTCACTGTCCTGCAACCAGCGGATGCCCTTCATCGGGCCCATGTCGCGATAGACAAACAGGGCCACGAGGAAAGCATAGACCGCAGCCACGGCCGCCGCTTCCGTGGGCGTGAATACGCCGCCCCAGATGCCGCCCATGATAATGACGATGAGAAACAGACCCCATGCAGCATCCGCCGCCGAACGAAAGACTTCGCTGAAGCCGACAAAAGGTTGGGATGGCAGGTTTTGCCAACGGGCCGCAACGTAAATTCCCGCCATCAGCATCAATCCCGCAAGCAGGCCTGGAAATACGCCAGCCAGAAACATGCGGCCCACAGACACATCCGTTGCAGCAGCGTAAACAACCATCACGATCGACGGCGGGATCAGGATTCCCAGCGTGCCGGCATTACAGATGACACCGGCAGCAAATTCCTTCGAGTAACCGACCTGACGCATGCCGGTTATGGCGATTGTCCCGATTGCAATCACTGTTGCTGGTGATGAACCGGACAATGCCGCAAACAACATGCAGGCAAACACGCCGGCCATGGCCAGACCGCCGCGCAGCGAACCCACCGAAGCGATGGCGAAGCGAATAATGCGCGACGCGACGCCGCCCGTGGACATGAAAGACGATGCCAGAATGAAAAACGGAATAGCCAGAAGCGTGTAGTGCTCATTCGCCTCGTAAAACTTGCCGGCGATGGAACGCAAGCTGTCGTTTGAGAAGAAGATGATGAACAACAGGCTGGAAAGACCAAGCCCCAATGCGATCGGAACGCCAATCAACAGGAGCAAAAGTACCAGACCAAACAGGAAAAGTGCTGACATGATCGGGCCCCGCTATTTCACGACGCCGATATTGTCGCGCACCATATCCTCGGCTTCGTGAGAGGCTGCAATGGCCTCGCGATTGCCCGCAACGATATTGTAGGCCGCTTCAATACAACGATATCCGAAAAGCACCATGCTGATTGGCAGGATGGAATAAACCGCCCATCGCGGCCAATGCAGATCTTCCGTCTTCAAACCGATCCTGTACATGCGGCCAACATAACCGTCTCCGCAGACGCTGGCAGTTTCAAAGGGATTGCCACACGCTCCGAAGAACAAAATTCCTGCAAAGATGAGACCGCACATGGCAGCGAAGACGCAAAATCCGCGAAACACCGCGTTGGGGAAAAGTCGCGTGAAGCTGTCCACCGCCAGATGCCCGCCAACCTTGATGCCATAGGGTGCGCCAAACAGGACAAGCCAGGCGAACAGGATCGACGTCAGTTCAACTGCGGCCACCCAGCCTGAGTTGAATACATACCGGGCGATAACCTGCGCAAAGGTCAACAATGTCATTGCCGCCAGCAACGAGGCAAGGACTGTTGTTTCGAACTTGTCGACGATTCTGCCGAACGAAGTCATCTTTCCCCCCATGCAACGCTGAAGAACACCAGCAATTGCTGTCGTCTAACGCTTTGCCGTTTTCTGGCGCCAGCAGCGCAGCCCCTAACGGTCTGTCGTTATAGGCCCGGCAAGGACAAACCATGCCGGGCCTGATTGTCAGCTGGCCTTGTTGGCTTTCAGCGCTGCATCGATCAGGTCCTGACCGATCTGGCCCTTGAACTTGGTCCATACCGGGTTCATCGCCTTCTGCCATGCAGCACGCTGTTCCGTGGTAAGCTGGCGTACCTTTGCGCCGGCAGCAATTACCTTTTTCTTGGCGTCTTCGCCGATCTTGCCAGCACGATCATTGGTGCCCTTGGTTACTTCCGCCATGATCTTTTCCAACTGCGCGCGTTGATCTTTCGGCAGCTTGTTCATGAATTCCGCAGAAGCCACAACGATGTAATCGATGACACCGTGATTGGATTCGGTGATGCCATCCTGCACTTCGTAGAATTTCTTCGTGTAGATGTTGGCCCAGGTGTTTTCCTGTCCATCAACAACGCCCGTCTGCAAGGCGCCATAGACTTCCGAAAAAGCCATCTTTTGCGGGTTTGCTCCCAGGGCTTCAAACTGTGCTTGCAGCACATCCGAAGTCTGAATGCGGAATTTCAAACCCTTTGCGTCCGCAGGATTGAGCAGCGGCTTTTTTGCCGACAATTGCTTCATGCCGTTGTGCCAGTATCCCAGGCCGATGAGCCCTGCCTTTTCCACCGACTTCAGCAAAGCCTGACCTTCCGCGGAACCCTGAAAACGATCAACTGCGGCCAGATCGTCAAACAGGAACGGCAAATCGAACAGGCGGAATTTCTTCGTGTAGTTTTCCATCTTCGACAGTGACGGTGCGGCCATCTGCAGATCGCCCAGCACAAGAGCTTCCATCGCCTTGTCGTCGTTATACAGCGTCGAATTCGGGAAGACCTGAACGCAGATCTTGCCTGCCATTTCCTTGTTGACCCTGTCAGCGAATTCCTGGGCAGCCTCGCCCTTGGGATTTCCCTTTGCCGCAACCACATGGGCAAATTTCAGGACCTTGGCGCCTTTCGGGCAATCTGCTGCATTGGCTACGCCGCCAGCCACCAGACCGACACCGGCAATCGCCAATACAGTCAAACCACGCTTGAACAAATTGATCATATTTTTCCCTCCAGATACGTCAGTTACGTCAAATACCGTCCAAGCTTTTCCCGGACGGCGCCTCGCACATTTTTTATACGTATTACGATATTTTAGCCCGGCACACAAAGTGGCGGCATCATACTTAGGTATATGAGCATTTCCGCAGAGAGCCCATTTCAGGCCATACATTCGTTATTCGAGCATTTTTGCATTCGGCGGCGTTTCGCGATACCTTCCCCGAGGTCTTCCGGGAAGCCGGCAAGGCCAATCAAGCGAACGCGCGGTCGCGGCACGTCCCGATCGCGACACAAAAGCGCGAATCTAACTGGAGGGGTCCCATGCGCAGATTACTTCTTGCAGCGGCCGGTCTTGCGATCGCCGCTGGGCCAGCGGCAGCACAAAAATACAACTTGACCGTAGCTGGATACAGCCCTGGCGGGCTGGTGTCGACAATTGGCATCGGCATGGACAAGGCGTTGAGCACCCAGTTCCCCGGCTCTGCGGTGACCTACAAGACCGGCAGCGGCGGCTACGCCAATGCTGTGCAGATTGTGTCCAAACAGGTGCCGATCGGCTTCATCGGCGATCATGAAATGTCGGTCATCATGGCAGGCAAGCCGCCAATCAAAAAGCCGCTCAAGTCCTTGCGCCTGTTGTTCAAGCCCTATGTGGGCGCAACCCGTTTCCAGATCAGCCATGTTCTTGTGCGCAAGGATTTTGCTGAAAAGTACGGCCTGAAGGTTTTCGAGGACATCGCCAAAAAGAAACCACCGGCACGCGTCGCCTACAATCGTCCCGGCAATGCAGACGGTGATGTGCAGGCGACCCAGTTCGACCTGATAGGCATCAAGCCCGATGACTTCAAGAAATGGGGTGGAACGCTGGTGCGCGCGGCATCACGTGAAATGACTTCCCTGATCCTGGATCGCCGCGTGGACATGATCAGCTTCGGCATGTCGTTCAACCATCCGCGCGTTCGCGAAGTCGCCAAGGGACTTGAAATTGTCATGCTGCCCATCAGCAAGGACATTGCAGAGAAAACGTCTGCGGCATGGAATGGCAAGACCTGCCAGATCAAGGCAAGCGAATACAGTTTCCTTGCGGCCGACAGCTGGGCAACATGCATCGGGCTTGGCACTTATGCCGACGAAAGCATGGATAATGAAACTGCCTACAACATTACCAAGGCGATGTACGAAAAAATCGAGGAGTTCAAATCCGCCCATCGCCTGCTGAAAAAAGTAGTCACTCCGCAAACCATGGCAGAGGCGGGCAACGTACCCCACCACCCGGGTGCACTGAAGTACATGAAGGAAAAAGGTCTTTCCAAATAACGGAACGGCACTTTCCGCACTGGCGCACGCGGTGGCAGAAATGCCACCGCGTTATTCAATACAACTTCCAGTCCAACTCGTTCTTGGAATTCAGGGTCCGCGGTAATGGCTAAAATAAGCATTTGGTCGATGAATTTCTGGTTCTCTGTTGGCGTACGCAGGCAACCAAAGGGTTGGCAGGCCTGGCTGCTGGAACCACTGGCTGTTGCCTTGGCCGTCTATGTCATACTGGCAGCTACCTACATCATCATTCCGCCCTGGGTGCTGACATCGACATTTCTTTGCGGAATGATGGTGATTGCGTTTCTTGCCGTGGGGGCTTCTCCAAATTCTGATCCAGAGCAGCCAAGCATACTGGATTATATTCTGTCACTGGCCTCTCTTGCGACGGGCATATACTTTGCCTGGAATGCAACCGAATATATCGACCGCATTACCGGCCTTGAGCCGCTTGGCGCCGGCGACATGTTTTTCGGCGCGCTCACTGTATTTCTAACGCTCGAAATCACGCGCAGAAGTACAGGCCTTGGACTTCTCACAGTCGTCATACTTTTCATGCTGTACAATCTGTTCGGTCATTTGCTTGGCGGCGTCATTTCGCACGGCTACATAAGTTTCAACTGGTTTGTCGAGCGCAGCATATTCACAACCGAAGGGGTGATGGGTTTGCCGGCGCGGGTTGCGGCAACCTATGCGTTCATGTTTGTCCTGTTCGGCACGTTGCTGCATCTGGCAAAAGGCTCGGACTTCTTTTTCGATTTTGCCTCCGCACTGACTGGAAAAACCATTGGCGGGCCAGCGAAGGTGGCGGTCATCTCGTCCGGCATGTATGGCATGATCTCCGGTAGCCCGACGTCCGATGTCGTGACAACGGGCTCTCTCACGATTCCGATGATGAAGCGTCTGGGATATCCGGGAACCGTTGCCGGAGCGATCGAAGTTGCTGCATCGACAGGCGGCAGCATCATGCCGCCAGTGCTGGGATCAGCAGCCTTTCTGATGGCCGAATATACCGGAATTGAATATTCGGACATCGCCGTTGCCGCATTGCTGCCAGCCTTGCTCTATTATTTGTGTGTCTATTCGCAAGTGCATTTCCGCGCCGTGCGCCTCGGTCTCGTGGGACTGGACGCCGACAAGATTCCCAAAATTCTTCCGGTCCTAAAAAACGGCGGCATGTTCCTGGTGCCGCTGGTCGTTCTCACCTGGGCCCTGTTGACAGGCTATACTCCAACAATGGTCGCGGTCTACGGATCGCTCGCGGTCATCGCCGTCTCGTTCTGGCGGCGCGACACATGGCTCACCCCGATCAAGCTTTGGCAGGCTTTGGCCGAAACAAGTTACCGCATGGTCGCTGTCGCTGGTGCAACCGCCGCTGCGGGTCTTGTCATTGGCGGCCTCGCAATGACAGGGCTTGATCTCAAGGTCGCCCATCTCATCTATGCAATCACCTTCAAGGACCAGTTCCTGACGTTGGTTGTCGGGGCATTCCTTTGTCTCGTTCTGGGGCTCGGTATGCCCACGCCATCTGCGTACATTCTTGCGGCAGTGTTGCTGGGTCCGGTGATGACGCAGATAGGCATCAGCCCCATGGCCGGACATTTGTTCTTGTTGTATTTCGCCGTCATGTCCGCATTGACACCGCCCGTGGCAGTTGCAGCCTATGCAGCATCTTCGATTTCCGGCGACAACCCATTGGCCACCGCCGGACAGGCCGTGAAACTGGCGCTTGCCGCATTCATGGTGCCCTTCGTGTTCGTGTTCGGACCCGAACTCCTGTGGAATGGCCCGCTCTGGAAAACAGCCATAACCTTTGTGACAGCAGCCATTGCACTGGTGCTTTTGGCCGCAGCCATAGAACATTATGAAAAATGGGCCGACGCGTGGTGGCAACGGATTCTACTGGCCATCGGCGCTTTGTTCATGCTGGCGCCACCCTTGTGGAGCGTTGGTGTCGGCATAGTCATTGTCGGGCTGGCACTTGGAAGCACGCGTTTGCTGGCGCCCAAACCCAACCTCGCCTGAAGCGGGGGACGGGCGCCCGCAAGGCAGCTGGCAAGTTCTGCCAAAGGCCGGCAGATCAGCTGATGATCCATACCAATGCGCCGTAGCGGGCAAATTTTGCGAAGGCAACTAGCGGCAGAAACAACCAGAACGGAACACGCATCAATCCGGCCACCAATGTCAGCGGATCGCCGATCAACGGAACCCATGACAGTAACAGGGATGGCCAGCCCCAACGGTTGTAAAACGCCTGCGCACGCGTCATCTGCGCTGGGCTGGCGGGAAACCATTTTCGATGACGGAAGCGCTCGACAAAAAGACCCAGCAACCAGTTGACGCAAGATCCGGCTGTATTTGCCGTGCCGGCGATTGCCACGATCAGCCAGGTAGGCGCGCTTTTCGCCAGGACGAGAGCAGCCAGCACAGCCTCCGACGACATTGGCAATATCGTTGCGGACAGAAACGAAATTAGCGCTAGACCGGACAGACTGACTGATGCAGCGGTCAAGATTTTATCTCCGCTCGCAGGCAGACCTAACGTTGCGCACGATCACCGCGCACCTTGTCCACAGAGCTCTGTATGATCAATGCGATTTCCTCCGGCAAACGCAGCTTGGCAAACTCGGCTTTCACATTTGCGGAATAGCCAGGAAACGCCTTGTCCATTTGTTCCAGAAGGGCTTTCGCTTCTGCCATCTGGCCCAGTTCGGCACGGGCAGACAGTCGGCCCAGATAGTCAAGCGGCGAGCTTGCTATAACCCGCGTTTCGATCGTTTCAAGTGCTTTCTGGTATTCCTTTTTGCGAGCATAAACCATGTATGGAACGATACGGAACCAGTTTGGATGTTTTGGGCTGAGTGCAATTGCTCGCAGGGAATACTCTTCAGCCGCCCGCCATTTCCCCTCCAACGAACGTTTCCAGGCGACGCTGGCCAGAATCTCGGTGTCGTTGGGATTGAGTTTGAGCGCTTTTTCAAAATGGACAGCTGCGATCTTGTCACGACGGCTGGCATACAGAGCTTCGGCGAGATAATATTGTGCAAATGCATCATCTGGCGCCAGCGCTACAGCCTTGGTGCCTGCTGTAACGGCGCGCTGCAGTGGATCGCTGTCGGCCCGCAAATTATAACCGTAACGTGATTCATCGCCATAAATCCACGAGAGCATCGCCCAGGCTCGCGATACATCCGGCGCGGTGGCTACCACTTCTTCAAGACAATCGCGTTGCTGCGCGTGTGCAGTTACTGACTTGTTTGCTGCATATTCAAAGAAACCAAGCAGGCATTTGTAGGCCTTGACATGCGCGCCACTTCCCGAACGCATGCGATTTAGTTCAGCCTCAGCAACCGCACCATAGGACGACGCTATCGTCGCAACGATTTTTGCAAAAACCAATTCGATACGAGCGTTGGTTTCCTCCGAGCTCGCCCGTTCCAAATAATTTTCCGACCAGATCAATCTGCCATTTTCGCTCGAAACAAGTTGCGCGAGCACACGAATGTTCTCGCCTTCCCTGGCCAGATTTGTCTGCAGTATATAATTGACGCCCAGCTGGCGTATCATCGCCCGGTGCCCGGCAAGTGCTGGATTGAGGTCAGGCTCGGTATGAAGGGAAATGGTTTGTATGGCTCGGAACCGGGCCAGCAAATGCGTTAGTTGAAATGTGAGCTGTCTTGACCTGTCACTGCCTGCCTTTGCCGCATTGCCACCGGCAACCGCCATTACAGCGATACGAGGACTCCACGGAAATCCGATTACGGCCAGTCCTCCCCGGTCTTCGGCAGGAGGAGTGTTTCCAGGCGCCGTTTTCCAGATCGTGCCCGCCAGCAAGATTGCCAGAATGGCGCTCATGATAGCAAAACCGCCAGCTGCCAACCGCCAGGCGTCACTCCTTGAACTTTGCCGTCCGTGTGCGGCAACAACGTCCCGCTGCGTTTCGGGGGCCTCGAACTCTGGGACATAACCGCCTCGAGGCAGTGAAATACGCACCTTCTCCGTTGAGCCCTCGGAGTTGTAATAAGCTTCGAGCATCTCTCGCAGCCGGCTTGCCTGAACTCTGACGAGCGTTTCACTTTCCGGATTGGCGCTTGCATCACGGCCGAACACATCGACCGCAATCGCAAATGCCTTCAGGTTTTCGGTGCGCCCAGCAAGCGTTTCAATGACAAGATAACTCAATAATTCAGACGCGCGCCCTGAGCGCTTAAAACGTTTGCTTTGCAAAATGTTCTGCAAAGCATGGCGAATTTCGTCAGGTTCCTGATCTAAAGCCTGCATAACTGGGCCAATCCGTGACGAAATGCATAAAAAAACGGTAACACGCCGTAAGAAACTTTAAAGCGGAGGCAAAACTATACCTTATTGCCATGCTCCTTGGCTATCTGCCGCATCCTTCCGGTCGAAAAAAGTGATCAGCGATGGCGCACATGACCTCGCCAGCCACTGGCATCCTGCAACCTGAAATTGAAATCATTCACGCTTCCGCCATGATGCAATTCAACAACCCGGCCTGCCGTTTGCTCCCAGCGAGGAACACGGACCGGCCCCGCCTCTCCAGACCGGCCCAGGTGATGATCGACCGGTTTGTCGAAAATCTCTGTACGCGCAAGCCGGTTTTGCCGCAGCCGCTGGCGGCAGATCACGAGCTTCTCGCCTCAAATGAAAGTGCACTGCAAGCTCGAGAGGCCCTCGAAAAATGGGGCATCTTGTCCCGGAACAAAGACGGCAATCTGTGCGAGACGAACTATTGGTCCGGCGACATAGCCGGCACGCTCGATGGGTGCATACTCGCCAACGATCATCCCCCGGACTGGATCTACAAATCGATCAGCAACACCCTTGTCTTGCGCCCGGAAAAGGAAATTCTCGACAGGCTTGAGCTGACAAGCGGAACGCCCGTCTATTTGCTGAAGAGACTTCGCTGGGTCGAAGACGGGCCGAGCGCCTATGATTTGATTTTCATTCCACCTGTCCGGTTCCCGGCTTCGACCAATCTTCAGTATGCGCTGCGAGGAGCGGCAGACCTGCTTTTGCAAAACTGCCAGATCATCGCCAAAGCAGTTGAACAGACCAATCCGGCCCTGGCGCCTGAAGACATTGCGGACTTTCTGGACATCCCTGCCGATAGCGAAGTTCTGCAGATCATGCGCACGCTCTATAATCACCAGGGTTTGCCGCTGGAGTTTCGCAACACGCATTTGCACACCAGAAACACCAGATACCAAACGCCTTTCTGATTGCCGCCAAGCAAGTTTGACGCAACAACATGTAAGCCCAGCTCGACGGCTATGCCTGAAGGCCTTATACACAGCCGGGCAACCGCTCCATCGGGCTGCCACCGCGCGGCCACCAGTTTCAGGTGTCCATTGCTTCCGGTTTTCAATGTCGTTCTGCCGGTATTCGGTATCATTGCAGCAGGCTATTTTTGCGGGCGGCGCGGTCTTCTGGGCGCTGACGCCAGCACGGCCCTGAACATGTTCGTCTATTGGGTTGCGTTGCCAGCCTTGCTGTTCAAGGCCATGGCCACCGTTGATATCGCCTCGGTCTTCAATCCGGCATTTCTTGCAGGTTTCGGCGGGGCTTTGGCGCTCTTGTGGCTCTCTATTATCATGCTGGCCAGGATTGTTTTTCGCCTCACCCTCGCACAAGCCGCACTGCATGGCATGAACGGTGTTTATAGCAATACCGGCTATATCGGCATCCCCCTTGCAATAACTGCGTTCGGCGACAGCGCCGCCCTGCCTGCCATCATTGTAACCGTCATCAACACGGCATTTGTGGTCGGACTCGCGATCATACTGATTGAGACCGACAGGCAAGGTAGCAATAATCTGCTCGCGCTCGTGCGCACCGTTTTGATCCGCATGGCGAAAAATCCGATGCTGAGCGCGCCGGTTCTGGGCCTCGCCTACGCAGCCGTCAGCCTTCCATTACCGGCACCAGCAGTAACATTCCTGAATTTGCTGGGCGCGGCAGCTGGACCTTGCGCCCTCTTCTCCATTGGCCTGTTTATGGTCGGAAAACCGCAGAGCGAAGGCCTCACAGAAGTGGGCGCGATGACAGTCTCCAAATTGCTGATCCATCCGCTCCTGACCGCCCTGTTTGTGCTGGTGCTGATTCCCAACAATCCACTCTGGGCAAAAGTCGCAATTCTCATGGCGGCACTGCCCACAGGAACGGGTAGCTATGTTCTTGCGCAGGCATATGGCGTCTATGTGTTGCGGACATCATCAGCGATATTGATAACGACATTGCTGTCGGTGATATCCGTTGCTGCATTTTTCCTGATGTTTCCGCCTGGCTAACATGCGGTTCCAACTGCGCAGAAACTGTAACAACACAACTTTCGACGTAGCTGTTTGACTGGTCATGACTACACCGGGCCACCGCTGCACTGGTCATGCGGAAGAAGCACGACAGAATGGCAGGCTGAGATTCCATGACAGGGAACTGTAACGCGAATTGCCATTTCGAGTTGGAATTCGTAAGTATCAAAGGGAAGTTGGAGATCTTCGTTCGTGACCCCATCGGAAATCAACGCCACCATCGACCGCGTCCTGGTCGATATGGAACCGCACTTTGCGGCAGCCGAGGGCGTAGCTCATTATAGCGATGTTCACGTTCCGCGATATCGCTACGACATCGCACAAGTGTGCAAACTGATCCCCGCAGGTTCCAGAATTCTGGACTACGGCGCATATCCTTACATTGTAAGCGAGACACTTGCGCGTCTTGGTTACAAAGTTGTTGCGGGCGATATACATCCTGAAAAATGCAGCTTTGCGTCGGTCCTATCATTCCCCATTGTCAAGGCAGATGCCAACGGCCCTAAAATTGACATCGACGATAATGAATTCGACGCAATCGTCATGACAGAAGTCTTCGAACATTTGCATGCCAATCCGATTGTAACGATGCGGGAGATCTTGCGCGTTCTAAAACCCGGCGGGTTACTCTATCTCACCACCCCCAACGGTATTGGCATCAGGAAGCTGGCTCGCCTGATCATGCGCGGTACATTTCAGGATGTCTATGCACAGTGGAAAGATCTCGAAAGCACGGGCATTATGGGCCACGTGACAGAGTACACGCCTCGGGAGATGGTTGAGTTTCTTACGCGCTGTGGATTTGCAGATGTTCGTGTGGCAACAGAAAACGTTTATAGAAAAAAGAATGCCGCCGAACATCATTTCTGGCGCGCGATTAGCGTTCCGTTTCCTAAATTAAGAGAGAACATCTGCTGCTTTGCAAAAAAAGCCCCGGTGATTGGCTCTTGAATAGTGCATAGGCAGTCTCGATTCAGCCAGATGGCAAAGGCCTCCGGTCAAAGACCGGAAGCCCGCAAGAATGACAGAAACTCCTTATTGTGTTACGAGCAGATCGATCAATCCCTTGACGTCATCGGGTTTCAACAGCTTGCTCGTAAACTTGTACTCATGTGCCTGTTTGAGCGATAGCTCCAGATCACCTATTGCGAATGGAAGAAGCACTTTCTTGGGATGAAACTTGTCGCGTGTATCAAGCGCCTGCTGCCTGGAAATCTTCGCATAGGCCGCATAATCTTCAATTGCCTTATCGCTAGTGTAACAATAGTCCAGCGACTTGACCCACGCCCGCATATATTTTGTCAGCGCTTCACGCTTGGATTTCAGAATATCGGTGCGGGCAATATTGACGCGGATGGTCTGGTTCTGGATTTCAGCAATATCCGTTCCCCTGGCAATGATACGTATTTTGCCTTCGGCCAGATCCTGCAAACGGTAGGGCGGTGAAGACCAACCCGCATCTATCTGTCCAGACATCGTTTGCGTGAACGAACCTGACGGCCCACCCGATGCTATCAGCGTTGATTTCAGTTTGTATTGCGCCGCAAGCGACAACACCATCAAATGGGTTGAAGAACCTGGTCGCGAATACCCGATCTTCTTGCCGTTCAAATCGGCAATGGTTTTGATGGGACTGTTGGCAGGCACGTACCAGAATACTTCCGGAGCACCTGTCATCGCGGCTCCGACAATGCGCAGCGGCGCACCTTTTGCAAATCCGCCAATGGCGCCGAGGATACCATTTGAATGCGCCATGTCGACGCTGCCAGCAAGTACGGCCTGAACCGTTTCAGAGCCTCCGCGGGTATTGAGGATTTCCAGCTCGATCCCTTCTTTCTGGAAAATACCTGCCTTTTCGCCGAGCACTGTAATACTCGATTCCCAAACGCCGGCCTGCGGTATTGCAATCTTCAACTTTTCGGCGGCCGCGGTGCCAAATAAAATGGACGTAGCCACTACACTCCAGGAAATCATTCTGATCATATTGTCCTCCCAGTCGCATTGAAATGGTTAGGCGAATCGCGTCTTCACTTCTTTCGACCAACACCAAGCTTCTTGACGAGCAGCGCATATTCATCGCGAGCTTTCATGAATTGTGCGTCGAGCTCGGCGCCAGTTACCTTGCTTGGTCCGTACAGCGTACTCTTCTTTGCAAGATTGACGTATGACGGCATCGATGTCGCTTTCGTCAGCGCATCGATAAGTTTTGCGCGAATAGCTGGTGGAAGACCTTTCGGCGCCATGAAATATTGCAACGTTGCAGCAACAAAATTGTAGCCTTGCTCTTTCA